>NZ_QBJD02000021.1 GCF_003057745.1 Enterobacter sp. RIT418 | reverse complement strand
GACCGGGTTGTTTGTGAAGTGATTCACATCTGCCGTGTCGATGGAGGCGCATTATAGGGAGCCGCCGAGGAATGACAAGCGGAAAAATGCATTTTTATTTTAACCGCTCACCTTTTCACCAAAAAGGCTATTTTTGGTTCTTTTTAATCTCTTTTGGCAGATCGGCCAGGCTATTAATCACCCAATCCGCAGCGCTTTCCTCTTCAGGCGTTACTGGCTTACCCGTACGCACTAATACTTTAGTGCCAACGCCAGCCGCTGTAGCCGCCTGCATATCTTCGAATTTGTCGCCCACCATATAGGAAGCATCCATATCAATGTGCAGGAACTCCTGCGCAGAGATGAACATCCCCGGATGCGGCTTACGGCAATCACAGGTCTGGCGATACTCTTCTACAGTTCCCTGCGGATGATGCGGGCAGTAGTAGATACCATCAAGATCAACACCGCGATCGGCCAGCGACCAGTCCATCCATTCTGTCAGCGTCTCGAACTGCGCCTCGGTGAATTTACCGCGCGCGATACCGGACTGGTTGGTCACGACGATCAGCGCATAGCCCATCTCTTTTAGCTGGCGCATTGCATCGATTACGCCGTCGATAAATTCAAATTCATCTATCTCATGCACATAGCCATGATCGACATTAATAGTGCCATCACGATCGAGAAAAATTGCGGGTACGGAATTTGCCACCGGTTTGCTCCTGAAAAAGGCATTTCCCGCTAGTATCTCATGAATTGGTAAGCAATAAAGTGCTCATCGTACACAGCTGGATTGATTTAGACGTCTGGATGCCTTAACATCCATTTTGTTTACGGTCATCACCCGTATCTGGCAGAAGAAAATGCCACGGCTAACTTACATACGATAAAAATAATCTAATGATTAAACTTTCCAATATCACCAAGGTGTTCCAGCAGGGAAACCGTACGATTCAGGCGCTAAACAACGTCAGCCTGCACGTTCCTGCTGGTCAAATTTATGGCGTCATTGGCGCATCGGGAGCGGGTAAAAGCACGCTCATCCGCTGTGTTAACCTGCTTGAGCGTCCAACCCAGGGCAGCGTTGAGGTGGGCGGCCAGGAACTTACCGCTCTTTCTGAAAAAGAATTAACAAAAGCACGTCGCCAGATTGGCATGATCTTCCAGCATTTTAACCTGCTGGCCTCTCGCACCGTTTTTGGTAACGTTGCGCTGCCGCTTGAACTGGACAATACGCCGAAAGATGAAGTGAAGCGCCGCGTAACCGAACTGCTCGACCTGGTCGGGCTGGGCGACAAGCATGATAGCTACCCGGCCAACCTCTCCGGCGGGCAAAAGCAGCGCGTAGCGATAGCCCGTGCGCTGGCAAGCAATCCAAAAGTGCTGCTGTGCGATGAAGCCACCAGCGCACTTGATCCGGCCACTACGCGCTCCATTCTTGAGCTGCTGAAAGATATTAACCGCCGTCTGGGCCTCACGATCCTCCTTATTACGCACGAGATGGACGTGGTGAAACGCATCTGCGACTGCGTGGCAGTGATCAGCAACGGTGAACTGATTGAGCAGGATACGGTAAGCGAAGTGTTCTCACATCCGAAGACGCCGCTGGCGCAGCAGTTCATTCAGTCCACGCTGCATCTGGATATTCCGGAAGATTATCTGGAGCGTTTAAAAACTCAAGCCACGGCAGACAGCGTTCCTATGCTGCGCATGGAGTTCACAGGCCAGTCGGTTGATGCCCCTCTGCTTTCCGAAACCGCGCGTCGTTTTAACGTCAATAACAACATTATCAGCGCGCAGATGGATTACGCCGGCGGCGTGAAGTTCGGCATCATGCTGACCGAAATGCACGGCGCGCAAGAAGAAACACAGGCGGCCATTGCCTGGCTGCAAGAACACCATGTAAAAGTAGAGGTACTGGGTTATGTCTGAGCCGATGATGTGGCTGCTGGTTCGCGGCGTTTGGGAAACGCTGGCAATGACCTTCGTATCGGGATTCTTTGGTTTCGTGATTGGCCTGCCTGTCGGCGTGCTGCTGTACGTCACGCGTCCTGGGCAAATTATTGAGAACGCGAAGCTGTATCGTACGCTTTCCGCGCTGGTGAATATCTTCCGCTCCATTCCGTTCATTATTCTGCTGGTATGGATGATTCCGTTCACGCGCGTGATCGTTGGTACGTCTATCGGCCTGCAGGCCGCCATTGTGCCGCTGACCGTGGGCGCAGCACCGTTTATCGCACGTATGGTTGAAAATGCGCTTCTGGAGATCCCAACGGGCCTGATTGAGGCGTCCCGCGCTATGGGAGCCACGCCGATGCAGATCGTGCGCAAAGTCCTGCTGCCTGAAGCCATGCCGGGCCTGGTGAACGCGGCCACCATCACGCTGATTACCCTCGTCGGTTATTCTGCGATGGGGGGGGCAGTTGGCGCCGGCGGCCTGGGCCAGATTGGCTATCAGTACGGTTATATTGGTTATAACGCTACCGTAATGAATACCGTTCTGGTATTGCTGGTCGTTCTGGTTTATTTAATCCAATTCTCTGGCGATCGTATCGTCCGGGCTGTTACGCATAAATAACGTTACACACAACACAAACTCGACGAGTTAAGGATAAGACATGACGTTTAAATTAAAGACCTTTGCTGCGGTAGGCGCGCTGATTGGTTCTCTGGCCCTCGTGGGTTGTGGCCAGGACGAGAAAGATCCAAATCACATTAAAGTCGGCGTGATCGTGGGTGCCGAGCAGCAGGTGGCTGAAGCGGCTCAGAAAGTAGCAAAAGAGAAATACGGTCTGGACGTCGAGCTGGTGACCTTCAACGATTACGTTCTGCCTAACGAAGCGCTGAGCAAGGGCGATATTGATGCCAATGCCTTCCAGCACAAACCTTACCTGGACCAGCAGATCAAAGATCGCGGCTACAAGCTGGTCGGTGTGGGCAACACGTTCGTTTACCCAATTGCGGGCTACTCGAAGAAAATTAAATCGCTGGACGAGCTGCAGCCGGGCTCTCAGGTTGCGGTACCTAACGATCCGACCAACCTTGGCCGCTCCCTGCTGCTGCTGCAAAAAGTGGGCCTGATTAAGCTGAAAGACGGCGTTGGCCTGCTGCCAACCGTTCTTGATGTGACCGAGAATCCGAAAAATCTGAAACTGGTTGAGCTGGAAGCGCCGCAGCTGCCGCGCTCCCTGGACGATGCGCAGATCGCACTGGCCGTTATCAACACCACCTACGCCAGCCAGATTGGCCTGACGCCAGCGAAAGACGGCATCTTCGTTGAAGACAAGGACTCCCCGTACGTCAACCTGATCGTGACGCGCGAAGACAACAAAGACGCGGAAAACGTGAAAAAATTTGTTCAGGCATACCAGTCTGAAGAAGTTTATCAGGAAGCCAACAAAGTGTTTAACGGCGGCGCTGTTAAAGGCTGGTAATCTTACCGCAGTGTAATATCATCAGGACGGGCTTATGCCCGTCCTTGTCATTTATGCGGGCAACTGATTCAATATCTGACGTTTTGATTATCCATTGAGGAACTATTATGCGTGCTTTACCGATCTGTCTATTAGCACTGATGCTGAGCGGCTGTACCATGCTAAGCAGATCTCCTGTTGAACCCGTTCAAAGCACTGCAACCCCGCCAAAAGCGGAGCCAGCAAAACCGAAAGCCTCGCGCCCCGCACCGGTGCGCATCATCACCAAAGCCGACGATCTTGTAGGCAAGCCTTTCCGCGAGCTGGGTGAAGTCAGCGGCGAATCCTGCCAGGCAACCAATCAGGACTCACCGCCGAATATCCCAACGGCGCGTAAGCGCATGCAGATTAACGCGTCGAAGATGAAAGCCAACGCGGTCCTGCTGCACAGCTGTGAAGTCACCAGCGGCACGCCAGGCTGCTACCGTCAGGCGGTTTGCATCGGCTCTGCGCTTAACATCACGGCGAAATGAGTGCATTTCAGTTTGAGCAAATTGGCGTCATCCGCTCACCCTATAAAGAGAAATTCGCCGTACCGCGCCAGCCGGGTCTGGTCAAAAACTGCGGTGGCGAGCTTCATCTGATTGCGCCTTATAATCAGAGCGATGCCGTACGCGGGCTTGAGGCGTTCAGCCATCTGTGGGTACTTTTTGTCTTTCATCAAACGATGGAAGGCGGCTGGCGCCCTACGGTACGCCCACCGCGTCTGGGTGGAAACGCCAGAATGGGCGTGTTTGCGACGCGCTCAACGTTTCGCCCAAATCCCATCGGCATGTCGCTGGTTGAACTGAAAGGCATACGCAGTGAGAAAGAGAAGGTCATCCTGGAGCTTGGCAGCCTCGACCTGGTCGACGGCACGCCGGTTGTCGACATTAAGCCATATCTACCTTTTGCGGAATCGCTGCCTAACGCCCGCGCCAGCTACGCACAGGATGCGCCGCGGGCAGATATGCCAGTCTATTTCACGCAGACGATTGCCGATCAGCTTACGCAGCTTGAAAAACGCTACCCGCACCTTCGTGACTTTATTGCGGAAGTATTGGCTCAGGACCCCCGTCCCGCCTACCGTAAAGAAGAGGATGCAGGTAAAACCTACGCCGTCTGGCTGCTGGATTTTAACGTTCGCTGGCGCGTGACCGAGGCAGGATTCGAAGTCTTTGCCCTCGAGCCCAGGTAATTTTATCCTTCTCTCTTTTGGCATCTTTGCCACACTGGTAAACTAAACCACTTTTTTTGTGTCAGGCTGGTGATTCAGCCTGTTCAAATCGTCGAAATGGAACCGTAACAACATGCGTACTAGCCAATATCTGCTCTCCACTCTGAAGGAGACACCTGCCGACGCCGAAGTGATCAGCCACCAGCTGATGCTGCGCGCCGGGATGATCCGCAAGCTGGCCTCCGGATTGTACACCTGGTTGCCGACCGGCGTGCGCGTCCTGAAAAAAGTCGAAAACATCGTGCGTGAAGAGATGAACAACGCCGGTGCAATCGAGGTGTTAATGCCCGTGGTTCAGCCCTCTGAACTGTGGCAGGAGAGTGGTCGCTGGGAGCAGTACGGTCCCGAACTGCTGCGTATCGCCGATCGCGGCGATCGTCCGTTTGTTCTCGGCCCAACGCATGAAGAGGTCATTACCGATCTGATCCGCAACGAGCTGAGCTCTTACAAGCAGCTGCCGCTGAACTTCTTCCAGATCCAGACCAAGTTCCGTGACGAAGTGCGTCCACGTTTTGGCGTGATGCGCTCCCGCGAATTCCTGATGAAAGATGCTTACTCTTTCCATACCTCTCAGGAATCTCTGCAGGAGACCTACGATAAAATGTATGAAGCTTACAGCAAAATCTTCTCCCGCATGGGTCTGGATTTCCGTGCTGTACAGGCTGATACCGGTTCAATCGGCGGTAGCGCATCCCACGAGTTCCAGGTTCTGGCGCAGAGCGGCGAAGACGATGTGATCTTCTCTGACTCCTCTGATTACGCCGCTAACATCGAGTTTGCAGAAGCCCTGGCACCAAAAGCGCCACGCGCCGCAGCAACCGAAGAGATGACTCTGGTTGATACGCCGAACGCCAAAACCATCGCCGAGCTGGTTGAGCAGTTCAATCTGCCGATTGAGAAAACGGTTAAAACGCTGCTGGTTAAATCGGCCGAAGGCAGCGCATACCCGCTGGTTGCCCTTCTAGTGCGTGGCGATCACGAGCTGAACGAAGTGAAAGCAGAAAAACTGCCACAGGTTGCCAGCCCGCTGACGTTTGCTACGGAAGCAGAAATCCGTGCCGTCGTGAACGCCGGTCCTGGCTCTCTGGGCCCGGTGAATATGCCAATTCCTGTGGTCGTTGACCGCACGGTTGCCGCGATGAGCGACTTCTCTGCTGGCGCTAACATCGACGGTAAACACTACTTCGGCATTAACTGGGACCGCGACGTCGCGACGCCAGAAGTGGCTGATATCCGTAACGTGGTTGCGGGCGATCCAAGCCCGGACGGCCAGGGTACGCTGATGATTAAACGCGGTATCGAAGTGGGCCATATCTTCCAGCTGGGCGATAAGTACTCCCGCGCCATGAATGCGGCGGTTCAGGGCGAAGATGGTCGTAACCAAGTGCTGACCATGGGTTGCTACGGTATCGGGGTCACGCGCGTGGTTGCTGCCGCTATTGAGCAGAACTTCGACGAGCGCGGTATCGTCTGGCCGGACAACATTGCGCCGTTCCAGGTAGCCATCCTGCCAATGAACATGCACAAGTCTTACCGCGTTCAGGAACTGGCAGAAAAGCTGTATAACGAGCTGCGCGCTCAGGGCGTTGACGTGCTGATGGACGATCGTAAAGAGCGCCCAGGCGTGATGTTCGCCGATATGGAACTGATCGGTATCCCACATACCATCGTTATCGGCGACCGTAACCTCGACAACGATGAGATTGAATACAAGTACCGTCGTAACGGCGAGAAGCAGATGATCAAGACCGGCGACATCCTTGATTACCTGATAAAAGCCATCAAAGGCTAAAAAAACAAAAACCCCGCTCAGGCGGGGTTTTTTATTGGCTCTCGAAGAAGCTATTTGCTGCTACAGTCTTTACCCGCGGCAAACTTCGCGTCTTTATCCACCACCAGCGTTTTCACCAGCTCCCCGCTGTCCGGGTTCGGTTCCACCGTAAAATGACCGTCCACCGTCAACAACACCGGCTTGCTGTCATTGCCTCGCGCAACGGCATAATCACGCTCAAGCTGGGCATTATTCGCTACGCTCACTTTCTTGCCGGTTGCACAGTCGGTAAAGATTGCCGCATCCGCCATGTAGAAATACATGCCGCGCATCGCCATCGGCGTAGCAGGCAGCGCCGCTTTTACCGGCGCGAGGGTGTAGTTAAACTGAGATTCAATCGGGTTGCCCTCGCGATCGAGCATCTCCATTCCTTCACCTTTAGCGCGGAAATAGGTTTTATCTCCGGTGGTATCGGTCAACACCAGCTTCTCAGCCGTGCGCGCCCAGGTTCCGTAAGAGGCAAAGGATGAAGGTTCTTTTGCCCCCTGATAGCGCTGGTTCATTACCCAAGAGCCATCCTTTTCGAGGAATAACGTGGTTTCGATACCTTCGCAATCCGCACACGGCAATACGCCGCGCCAGCTCTGCTGCATCGGTTTTAATTCTTCGGTGGGCGCAGGCTGTAATACCTGCGTTTCTGAACGATTGTTACACCCGAAAAGCGCAAAGAGCGTCGTCACGGCTAATGCTGAAAATAGTGCTTTTTTCACAATGAATCCCTTATGAAAAAGTGTGTTCCATTTCGTCACTCCATAGGGCGACGAACTTTACCGCGCAGCGCTTTTACCGTGGATTTTTGCGACTTTGACGACAACCGGCGCTCTTTCGAGGCGCGGGTTGGACGCGTAGCCCGACGAGTTTTCTGCACTGCGGTTAATTCTTTGATGAGGGCGACCAGCCTTGCCATCGCCGCCTCACGGTTTAATTCCTGGCTGCGGTACTCCTGTGCCTTAATCACAATCACACCGTCGCTGGTGATCAGATGATGGCTAGCGGCCAGCAGGCTCTCTTTATAATACTCTGGCAGGCTAGAGGCCCGAATGTCAAAGCGCAAATGGATAGCCGTTGATGCCTTATTGACGTGCTGCCCGCCCGCCCCCTGCGCGCGGATGGCGGTGATCTCAAGCTCGCTGTCAGGAATGCTGACATTACGGGACAAAACAATCATGGCGCGGGCTGCCACGCCGTGAAGTGAATTTCCAGATTATTCTGAGAATCAGAAAGCCAAATCGCACCGTCCTGAATCGTCGCCTGCAGGACCATCGTGCGGCCAGCAAACGCGCTCAGCTGCGCCAGCTGCTCATCGTCCAGATACCAGACGGCCAGGTTGGCAAACTGCCCGCACTTGCTTTTGTTCTGCTGCCACCAAATTTCAGCCGCACGCTGATTATATGCAAACAACGCCACTTCCGCGGACTGGGTGCACGCCTTTTTAATCCGACGCTCGTCCGGCAGGCCGAGCTCAATCCACAGATCGATACCCATGTGGTCATTACGCAGCCAGGCTTCCGGCTCGTCTTCCGCGCTGAGTCCGCGGGTGAATTGCAGGCGCTCGTTGGCATACTTAATCCACGCCAGCAGGCGCAGCATCATCCGCTCCTGGGTTTCTGAAGGATGACGTGCCAGGGTCAATGACGCATCAAGGAACTGATTGCGGTCAAGATCCGCCACGTTGACCACCGCTTTATAAATTGTCGCTTTCAGCGCCATGAGAAAACTCCTTTCGTATCAGGCGCACATTGTAGCGAAAACCGCGTCAAAAGGCTGTTACACATTGATGTTTAGCCCCCATCAAGGCGCTGATATTGCTTAAATGAGTATGGTATAGTCACCTTGCTAAACCGAGTTTATCTTCGTAGGCTTATGGATATCTCACAGTAAGTCAGTGCGCTGGCGGGAGGGGATGTGAATAATTATTGTGAGTTAATTCGCAAACGGTATGCGGAAATCGCCAGCGGCGATCTGGGCTATATTCCAGATGCTCTGGGCTGTGTATTGAAAGTGCTAAATGAAATGGCCTCGGATGAGAGCCTTTCTGAATCGGTCAGGGAAAAAGCAGCGTATGCTGCGGCGAATTTACTGGTGAGCGATTATGTCGATGAATGATACTTATCAACCCATCAATTGTGATGACTATGACAACCTCGAACTCGCCTGCCAGCATCATTTATTACTGACGCTGGAGCTTAAAGATGGCGAGGTGTTGAAGGCAAAGGCCAGCGACCTGGTTTCACGCAAAAATGTGGAATATCTGGTCGTAGAAGAAACGGGCGCAACGCGCGAACTGCGCCTTGATAGAATTGCCAGCTTTAGCCACCCGCAAATCGGCACCGTCGTGGTAAGCGAATCCTGATAATTTTCACGGGCAGCCTGGCTGCCCGCTACCTTTTCCACTGAAAGCAAACGCCCTCTTCCGCCCATCCTTCTTGCGTAACAAAAGCGCCCGCCGCCGCAATCAGCGTTTCGTTGTAAAACAGCAGCGGCGTGGTATCGCGCCGCCAGGGCGGCACGTTAAGCTCCTGCCAGATTTTTTTTAGCTTGCGCCCGCCGTTGCGCCCCACAATGTGCAGCATGCCGCCGGCCTTAAAGCGCACGGTAACCGCTTCATCGGCTCGAGGTAAACGGACGTTGCCGGAAGGGGCGAGGCAAACATGGCCCGCGCGGCCGGGCAGCACCAGCGCGTCGTTCGTATCGGCCCAGCTCAGTACGGTATCCGCCAGAGACGGCGTCGCGCCGATCCACCAGAGGCGGCCCTTATAGCGCCTCACTTCGTAGCCGCTAAGATGCACGCGTGGCTCAGCGTCCTCTCGCGCCTGCGCGACTTCATCCCAGATTCGAACGAGCATGGCGCGGGACGGCATTGGCGCATGATGAGAGGCCAGCCAGCGGCGCAGCAGCGCGGCGCGGCGAGCGGCGCTTACGTCCTCAAGCGGCGCAATGGCCAGCGCGCCGTCGGCAGACGTCAGCTTAGCCAACTCCTCCCCCAGCAGTTCATCCAGCAGGCCTTCCTGCTCGGCGCAGAGCGCGGCGCTTCTCGACGTCGCCTCGGCGAAATGCGCCCAGCGCGCGGTCAAAAGCGGCAAAATCTTAAGGCGAAGAAAGTTGCGATCGTAGCCGTCATCCTGATTGCTTTCGTCCTCAATCCAGCGAAGATCGTGCTCCTGCGCCCACGCTTCCAGCGACGCGCGCGTTTCGCCCAGCAGCGGTCGAATCAGATGCGCTCCCGCGAAGTCAGCGCGCGCAGGCATAGCCGAGAGTCCTGCCGGGCCGCTTCCCCGCTTGAGGGCAAGTAAAAAGGTTTCACACTGATCGTCCAGATGCTGGGCCGTCACCAGCGCTTCGCCAGCGCGCAGCGTGTCGGCAAAGGCGGCATACCGGGCTTTGCGCGCCTGTGCCTCAACGCCCAGCCCCTCTTCCCGCAGCGTTACGCGCGTAATCACGAGCGGGATCTTCCACCCGGCACAGAGCGCTTCGCAGTGTGCCGCCCACGCGTCGGCATGAGGGCTCAGTCCGTGATGGATGTGAATTGCCCGGAGCTGCACGTCAGGATTGGCATCGCGCCAGAGCTTTAGCCGATGGAGTAAAACGGTCGAATCCAGCCCGCCGCTAAACCCCACCAGCAGCTGGCGGTAAGGTGAAACGGCTTGTGCGATAGCGGGTAAGGTCATAGAAAATTACACATAAAAAATGCCCGTACTGAGCGGGCATTATCACACAGGATGAACATTACTGCTGGTAAAGCTCCAGCGGCAGACCATCGGGATCGTTGAAAAAGGTAAAACGCTTATCCGTGAACGGGTCGATGCGAATCGCTTCACAGGTCACGCCGTGGTCTTCCAGATGTGCAACCGCGCGATCGATATCTTCAACGCTGAAAGCCAGATGACGCAGGCCGCAGGCTTCCGGCCGGGAAGGTCGCGCGGGCGGAAAAGGGAATGAAAACAGCTCAATCACGTATTGCCCGTTTAGCGCGAGGTCACCTTTCCAGGAGTCGCGCTCTTCCCGGTAGGCTTCGCCGAGCAGCGTGAAGCCAAGAATATCGCAGTAGAACGCCTTACTTTTTGCGTAGTCGTTGGCAATAATCGCAATATGATGAACCTGTTTTAAACCGAGCATAGGGTCTCCTTTTTATGATGCCCTGAACGTTACAACCGACTGCGCGCCCGGGGCAAGCGACCGGGCCTATTTTAGGACTCGTACCCAGTAACCGCCCTGCTCATCGCGCTTAGCCCCGTGAATATCCGTCTCGAAGCCCGGATAATGGCGACCTATCGAGCAGAGCATCAGCAGAAAATCGAGCACCGCGCGGCTCTCTTCGGTAATCACCTCCCCCGGCATCAGCAGCGGCACGCCCGGCGGATAGGGCAGGATCATGTTGGCCGATACGCGCCCAACGAGATTTTCCAGCTCAACGGTTTCCACTTCCCCTTTCACCTGCTGCTGCCAGGCCCTGTGCGGGGTAAGCTTCATTTCAGGCAGAACGTCAAACGCCTGCAGCATCAGGCGCGGCAGATCGTGCTGGCGGATCAGCCTGTGGATCCCCTGAGCCAGATCCTGAATACGCATGTTGCGGTAGAAGTCGGGATCTTCCGCATAGAGATCCGGCAGCATGTTCCTCACCCGCAGATTGAGATCGTAGGCGCGCTTGAACTCCATCAGGCCGCGCAGCAGACCCATCGCGCGGGTCTTATCGATTCCGATGCTGAACAGGAACAGCAGGTTGTAAGGCCCTGTTTTCTCAACCACTACGCCGCGCTCATCGAGAAATTTCGCCACCAGCGCGGCCGGAATGCCCTCATCGCTCATTGCGCCCAGCTCGTCCATGCCGGGCGTCAGGATCGTCACTTTTACCGGATCGAGGAACATGTGGTCCGCATCAGCATCGCGGAAACCGTGCCAGCTTTCGCCCGGCGAGACGGGCCAGCACGCCGCCTCGTCGATCTCTTCCGGCTGCCAGATATCAAAGAACCAGCCGTCGGCCTCGTCTTTCAGCCGCTGTACTTCTTTGCGAAAATGCAGCGCGCGTTCCACCGAGCGATTAATCAAACGCTTGCCCGGATTTCCACGCAGCATCGCCGCCGCCGTTTCAATCGACGCCACCAGCGGATAGCTCGGCGAGGTGGTGGTGTGCATCATAAAGGCTTCATTAAAGGTGTCTTCGTCGTATTCACCTTTAATGTGGATCAGCGAGGCCTGGGAAAACGCCGCCAGCATCTTGTGCGTCGACTGGGTTTCGAAGAAGACTTTGCCCGGCACGCGCTCACCGCTCATGCCGCTTTTCCCTTCGTAAATCGGATGGAAATTGGTATACGGCACCCACGCGGAATCAAAGTGAATCGACGGCACGTCCAGCGTCTGCTTGATCCAGTTGGTGTTATAGAGCAGCCCGTCGTAGGTTGAGTTGGTGATCACCGCGTGGATCGGCCAGCTTGCGCCTGGAGTTACCGCAACCTTGGTCTCAATAGACGCAGGCGTAAACTCACGGCGCGGAATACCGCCGAGAATGCCGAGGGCGTTGCGGGTAGGCGACAGCCACAGCGGCACCACGTCGCTCATCATCAGCAGGTGCGCCAGCGACTTGTGGCAGTTGCGGTCGATCAGCAACGTACTGCCGGCGGGCGCGGCGTACATGCCGACGATCTTGTTCGAGGTCGAGGTGCCGTTGGTCACCATATAGCTCTGCTCGGCGCCAAAGGTACGGGCGATGTACTCCTCGGCTTCCAGATGCGGGCCGGTGTGGTCAAGCAGCGAGCCAAGCTCGGTAACCGAAATCGACACGTCGGCCTTAAGCGTGTTTCCGCCGAAGAAATCATAGAACAGGCAGCCCACCGGGCTTTTCTGATAGGCCGTGCCCGCCATGTGCCCCGGGGTGCAGAAGGTGTACTTTCCCTCCTTCACGTAGGTAAACAGCGCGCGGGTAAACGGCGGCGTGATGTTATCGAGGTACTCACGGGTATATTGCTGGATGCGGGTCGCAATATCTTCTGCAACGCCGAGAGAGTACTCAAAGAACCACAGCGCCATGCGCATATCCTGGGCGCTGACGTCCATCGTGGAGTGGGTATTGATAAACGCGTACAGCGGCAGATATTCGTTCAGCTTATTAATTTCGCTGCACAGCTCCAGATCGTATTCGTCCCAGTCAAAAATCACGCCGCAGATGCGCGGGTTGTGTTCGATAAACTTAAGCAGGTCGGCGCTGTTGTGCGGCCAGATAAGCTGATACCCCAGAGACTGCAGCTCTTTCTCCAGCTCCTTGATGGGTTCGTCTTTATAAAAGACCCCGTGTGGCCCCATGATGGCAATGATGTTCATGGTTTACCTCCTTGAAATACATCAGCTAAGCATAGCCAGGCTAAACCGCAGGTAAAAAAAAAGCCGCAACGGTGTGCGGCTTTTCAGATAAATGTGAAGCTTATGCGTAACCGTAGGTCATCAGACGCTGATAGCGACGGTTCAGCAGATCTTCTTTGCTCAGCACGTCCAGATCGGCGAGATCGGCCAGCAACTGCGCCTTCAGAGAGGCGGCCATGACTTCCGGCTTACGATGCGCTCCGCCCAGAGGTTCCGGGATCACGCTGTCGATCAGCTTCAGCTCTTTCAGGCGTGGGGCAATGATGCCCATCGCTTCGGCAGCCAGCGGCGCTTTGTCGGCGCTTTTCCACAGAATGGACGCGCAGCCTTCCGGAGAGATAACGGAATAGGTGCTGTACTGCAGCATATTCACTTTATCACCCACGCCAATCGCCAGCGCGCCGCCGGAGCCACCCTCACCGATAACGGTACAGATGACCGGTACTTTCAGACGAGACATTTCACGCAGGTTGCGCGCGATGGCTTCGGACTGACCGCGCTCTTCCGCGCCCACGCCAGGGTAAGCACCCGGGGTGTCGATGAAGGTGATGATCGGCATGTTGAAACGCTCGGCCATCTCCATCAGGCGCAGGGCTTTACGATAGCCCTCCGGTGCCGGCATACCAAAGTTACGACGGATCTTCTCTTTGGTTTCACGACCTTTCTGATGACCAATGATCATCACCGGGCGACCATCCAGGCGTGCGATACCGCCGACGATGGCTTTATCGTCAGCATAAGCGCGATCGCCTGCCAGCTCGTCAAATTCATCAAACGCCAGGCGGACATAATCCAGGGTGTACGGGCGCTGTGGATGACGCGCCAGCTGGGCAATCTGCCATGCGCCGAGATCGGCAAAGATTTTGCGCGTCAGTTCTACGCTTTTTTCGCGCAGACGATGCACTTCTTCGTCGATGTTAATATCCAGTTTTTCATCCTGACGGCTCACTGCTGTCAGAGAATCGATTTTCGCTTCCAGCTCTGCAATCGGCTGTTCGAAATCAAGGAAATTCAGACTCATAGTATTCCTGTATTAGTCAAACTCCAGTTCCACCTGCTCCGAACCAATGAGGCCACGGAGATCGTTTAGTAAACGATCGCTCGGAGAGACACGCCACGTTGCACCAAAGCGCAACCGCGCGCGCGCATCCGCCCTCTGATAGTAGAGATGTACTGGAATGGTCCCCGAGCGATGGGGTTCCAGAGACTGACGGAGTCGGTTTAAAAGCTGGTCATCAATTTGCCTGTCCGTCAGCGAGATAGCAAGCCCGCGTGCATATTTTTCACGGGCTTCGTCAATGTCCATCACTTCGCGGGCGGTCATTTTAAGCCCCCCGCTGAAGTCATCAAAGCTGACCTGTCCGCTGACGATAAGTATGCGGTCTTTTTCCAGCAATTGCTGGTATTTATCCAGCGCGTCGGTGAACAACATCACCTCCAGACGTCCGGAACGGTCATCCAGCGTACAGATGCCGATACGATTGCCGCGCTTGGTGACCATTACCCTTGCAGCAATCACGAGCCCCGCCGCCGTGGTGATTTTACCACGATCCGTCGGATGCATGTCTTTCAGCCTGTTGCCTCCGACATAGCGCTCAATTTCTTTAATATACTGGTTGATCGGGTGTCCCGTCAGGTATAGCCCTAACGTTTCACGCTCGCCGTCCAGCACCACCTGTTCCGGCCATGGCTGGCAGTTAGCGTAAGACTGCTCGATCTGCTCCGGCTCTTCCGCCAGCACGCCGAACATATCAGCCTGACCAATCGCTTCCGCTTTCGCGTGCTGATCGGCGGCTTTCAGCGCATCGCCAAGCGAATTCATCAGCGCAGCGCGGTGCGGCCCGAGCCTGTCGAACGCACCGGACATGATCAGCTTTTCCAGCACGCGGCGGTTCAGCTTTTTGGTATCGGTACGCGCACAAAGGTCGAACAGCTCGCGGAAGTAACCGCCATTGTTACGCGCTTCAATGATCGCCTCGATCGGGCCTTCACCGACGCCTTTGATCGCGCCGATCCCGTAAACAATTTCACCGTGATCGTTGACGTGGAAATGGTACAGGCCCGAGTTGATGTCCGGCGGGAGGATCTTCAGCCCCATGCGCCAGCACTCGTCCACCAGGCCCACCACCTTCTCGGTGTTGTCCATATCGGCGGTCATCACCGCCGCCATAAATTCAGCCGGATAGTGCGCCTTCAGCCACAGCGTCTGGTAGGAGACCAGCGCATAGGCGGCGGAGTGGGATTTGTTAAATCCGTACCCGGCGAATTTCTCTACCAGGTCAAAGATTTTGATCGCCAGTTCGCCATCAATGCCGTTTTTTCTCGCGCCTTCTTCGAAGGTGCCGCGCTGCTTGGCCATCTCTTCCGGCTTTTTCTTACCCATCGCGCGACGCAGCATGTCCGCGCCGCCGAGGGTGTAGCCAGAGAGCACCTGGGCGATCTGCATAACCTGTTCCTGATACAGGATGATGCCATAGGTTGGCTCCAGCACGGGCTTCAGGCACTCGTGCTGCCACTGAACGTCCGGATAGGAAATCTCTTCACGCCCGTGCTTACGGTCGATAAAGTTATCAACCATCCCGGACTGCAGCGGGCCCGGACGGAACAGGGCCACCAGCGCGATCATATCTTCGAAGCAGTCGGGCTGCAGGCGTTTAATCAGATCTTTCATGCCGCGGGATTCAAGCTGGAAGACCGCGGTGGTCTCCGAGCGCTGCAGCATGTCGAAGCTTTTCTTGTCATCCAGCGGGATGGCCGCGATATCCAGCGGCGGCTCGCCGTTCTTCTCGCGACGGGCGTTGATCATCTCCAGCGCCCAGTTAATGATGGTGAGCGTGCGCAGGCCTAAGAAGTCGAACTTCACCAGCCCGGCGTATTCTACGTCGTTCTTATCAAACTGGGTGACCGGGTGCTGCCCGGCTTCATCGCAGTAGAGCGGCGCAAAATCGGTGATTTTGGTCGGGGCGATAACCACGCCACCCGCGTGCTTACCGGCGTTTCGCGTCACGCCTTCCAGCTTGCGCGCCATGTCGATCAGCGCCCTGACCTCTTCGTCAGCCTCGTAGATTTCCGGCAGCTGCGGTTCGGCCTCAAAGGCTTTCGCCAGCGTCATACCCGGATCGGGCGGAACCAGCTTAGAGATACGATCGACGAAGCCGTACGGGTGACCGAGTACACGGCCCACGTCGCGGATAACCGCCTTCGCCGCCATGGTACCGAAGGTGATAATCTGCGATACCGCATCGCGGCCGTACATGTCCGCTACGTGCTCGATGACCTGGTCGCGTTTCTCCATGCAGAAGTCGACGTCGAAGTCGGGCATCGAGACGCGTTCCGGGTTAAGGAAACGTTCGAACAGCAGGTCAAATTCCAGCGGGTCGAGGTCGGTAATTTTCAGGGCGTAAGCCACAAGCGAGCCGGCGCCCGAACCACGGCCCGGACCTACCGGTACGCCGTTATCCTTCGACCACTGGATAAACTCCATAACGATCAGGAAGTAACCCGGGAAGCCCATCTGGTTGATAACCTGGAGTTCAATGTCCAGACGCTCATCGTAAGGTGGGCGCTTCTCTTTACGCACCGCTTCATCCGGGAACAAAAATGCCAGGCGCTCTTCCAGGCCCTCTTTCGATTTGGCCACCAGGAAGTCTTCCGTGGTCATATCGCCGGTGGGGAACTGAGGCAGGAAATACTCGCCGAGGCGCACGGTGACGTTGCAGCGCTTGGCAATTTCTACGCTGTTTTCAAGCGCTTCCGGAATATCGGAGAAGAGCTCGCACATCTCCTCTTCGGTGCGCATGTACTGCTGCGGAGAGTAGTTACGCGGACGCTTTGGATCGTCGAGGGTGAAGCCGTCGTGGATCGCCACGCGAATTTCGTGCGCGTCAAAGTCCCCGGACTCAAGGAAGCGCACGTCGTTGGTCGCCACAACGGGCAGCCCGCGCGCTTCAGCCAGGGCGACCGCCGCGTGCAGATAGCTCTCCTCGTCCGCACGCCCGGTGCGGATCAGCTCCAGATAAAAACGATCCGGGAAATGTTCTTCGTAGAACGACACGCACTGGTCCACCAGCGCGCTGTTGCCGCGCAGCAGACACCTACCGACATCGCCCATGCGTCCACCGGAGATCAGCAGCAGCCCTTCATTTAGCTCTGCCAGCCAGTCGCGGTCGATCCACGGACCCTGCGCGCCGTAGCCGCGCTGATAGGCCTTTGAAATAAGCAGCGTGAGATTTTGATAACCCGTGTTGTTCATTGCCAGCACGGATATCTGCGTCATTTCATCGCCGAGCAGCTCGCTCTGAACGTGAAAATCAGCGCCGACGATAGGTTTCATCCCCGCGCCGTGCGCCGTCCCGTAGAACTTCACCAGACCACACAGGTTGGTGAAATCGGTGATCGCCAGCGCGGGCATGCCGAGCGCGGCCGCCTTTTTCACAAGCGGTCCGGTTTTCGCCAGCCCATCAATCATGGAGTAGTCGCTATGCACCCGCAGGTGTACGAAACGTGGTTCAGCCATCTTCAGATTCCGCGTTACTTAATTGCTTGCGTCTTGATTCAGGACACCAGTCCCAGCGCGCGTTTCACCGGGCCAAAACTGCGGCGGTGATGTTCGGTTGCGCCATGTTCAGCCAGCTTTTCCAGGTGGAAAGCCGTAGGATACCCCTTGTGCTGGGCAAACCCATACGCAGGATACGTGAGGTCCAGCGCGGCCATTTCGGCGTCGCGCGTCACTTTGGCAATGATAGAAGCCGCGCTGATTTCAGCAACCCGGCTATCCCCTTTCACTACCGCCATAGAAGGCATGGGCAGTGCGGGACAGCGGTTGCCGTCAATCAGAACATATTCCGGCGCGATACTCAGGCCCGCAACCGCACGCTGCATCGCCAGCATGGTGGCATGCAGAATATTCAGCTCGTCGATCTCATGCGGCTCCGCGCGGCCAAGGCTCCAGGCCAGCGCTTTCTCTTTAATTTCATCGAAGAGCGCCAGCCGACGCTTTTCGGACAGTTTTTTCGAGTCGTTCAGCCCAATAATCGGGCGAGCAGGATCGAGGATCACAGCAGCAGTTACAACAGCGCCCACCAGCGGGCCGCGTCCAACTTCGTCCACACCCGCAACAAGGTGCGTGTGGGGGTAAATAAATTCCATCATTTTGCTAACTCCAGCACCGCATCAGCCGCTTGCTCATCGGCATTACAGCGGATCTGCTGATGCAGCTCGCGAAACGTCTCGTGCATCTGGTGGCTGGTCTTACCGTTTGCCAGCAGCGGCAGCAGCGCATCGGCTAACGCCTGCGGCTGACACTCATCCTGAAGCAGTTCTTTAACCAGCTCGCGCCCGGCGAGCAGGTTTGGCAATGAGACGTAATCGGTTTTTACCAGGCGCTTAGCCAGCCAGAAGGTAAACGGCTTCATGCGATAGCCAACAACCATTGGGCATTTTGCCAACATACACTCCAGCGCGGCGGTACCCGATGCCAGAAGCGCGGCGTCGCTCGCGTACATGGCCTCACGTCCTTTCCCGTCGAGCAGGCGAACGTGAAGATCCGGCGCCACTTCCGCTTTGATGCGCTCGAACTGCTCGCGTCGTTTCGCATTGACCAGCGGCACAACGACTTCCAGATCGGGATAGGTCTGACGCAGGATCTGCGCCGTTTTGAGGAAGTCAGCGCTCAACATTTCAACCTCTGCGCCGCGGCTCCCCGGCAGCAGCGCCAGGCAATGAACATCGTGCGGGATGCCCAGCCCGTCCCGCGCCGCGTTTTTATCCGGGTCCAACGGCATGGCGTCTGCCATGGTGTGGCCGATAAAGCGGCACGGCACGTTAAATTTATCGTAAAACGCCTTTTCGAAAGGCAGGAAAGCCAGCACCAGATCGGTGGAGCGTCCGATTTTGAAAACGCGTTTCTGTCGCCACGCCCAGACGGACGGACTGACGTAATGAATGGTTTTGATGCCCTGCTTTTTCAAATTCCCTTCGAGGGTGATATTGAAATCAGGCGCATCAATCCCGACAAACACGTCGGGCTTGAGATCGGTGAAACGGCGGGTGAGATCGGCACGAATGTGCAGCAAACGGCGCAGGCGCCCCAGCACCTCGACGATGCCCATCACGGCCAGCTCTTCCATTTCATACCAGGCTTCACAGCCTTCGGCCTGCATCAGCGGGCCAGCGACGCCCACAAAGCGAGCGTTCGGTACGCGAGCCTTGAGCGCACGGATAAGGCCGGCGCCAAGAATATCGCCGGAAGTTTCTCCGGCGACCAGGGCTATCGTAAGCGGACGAGTGTCGACCATTAACGAATCAGACCACGCGTTGAACGGTCAAAGAACTCCATGAACGCGTTCACCTCAGGGTGCTTATTCGCCAGTTCGGCAATTTCCGGCTTTGCCTCTTCCAGCGTTTTTCCGCTACGGTACAGCAGTTTGTATGCGTTGCGGATCGCAGTAATCGCTTCGCGGCTAAAGCCACGACGCTTGAGGCCTTCAATGTTGACGCCAAACGGCGTTGCATGGTTGCCCTGCGCAATCACATACGGCGGGACGTCCTGCGCCACGCCTGAGCAGCCGCCGACCATCACGTGTGCACCAATGATGCAGAACTGATGGACTGCGGTCATGCCGCCAATGATTGCGAAATCATCAACCGATACGTGTCCTGCCAGCGTTGCATTGTTGGCAAGAATACAGCGGTCACCTACGGTACAGTCATGCGCGATGTGCGCATTAACCATAAAGAGGTTATCGCTGCCCACCTTCGTCAATCCACCGCCCTGCACTGTTCCACGATGAATGGTGACGCTTTCGCGAATACGGTTACGATCGCCGATTTCCAAACGGGTCGCCTCACCAGCATATTTCAGATCCTGGTTAACTTCGCCGATGGAGGCGAACTGATAGATCTCGTTGTTGCAGCCGATGGTCGTATGACCATTCACTACCACATGAGACTTCAGTACAGTACCCTCACCAATTTCGACATGGGGTCCAACAAGACAAAACGGGCCAATATGGACGTTAGCGCCAATAACGGCGCCCACTTCCACAATAGCGGTAGGATGAATAAAGGCGGATTTATCAATCACGTATCAGGACTCCCGGCTACGAGCACACATCATTGTCGCTTCGCAAACAACTTTGCCGTCAACCAGAGCTACGCCTTTGAAGCGAGTCAGGCCGCGACGCGTTTTTTCAAAAGTGACTTCCATGATCATCTGATCACCAGGTACAACTGGGCGCTTGAAACGCGCTTCGTCGATACCTGCGAAGTAATACAGCTCACCCGGCTCCAGTTTACCTACGCTTTTAAACGCCAGAATACCGGTAGCCTGCGCCATTGCTTCCAGGATTAACACGCCCGGGAAGATAGGCTTACCAGGGAAGTGTCCCTGGAAGAATGGCTCGTTAACGGAGACATTTTTCACTGCGCGCAGAAAACGACCTTCTTCAAAATCCAGCACGCGGTCTACCAGTAAGAACGGGTAGCGGTGTGGCAGAAGTTCTAAAATCTCTTCAATATGCAGAGTATGAGTGTCAGTAGTCAAAATACTCTTCCTGTCAAATGTACTAAGTAGCAATAATAACACGGCCTGCCGGTTTATAAGAAAGCCGACAGGCCGAGAAGTTTAGCGTTAAAACGGATGAACGCTTAGTCTTGTTGATCGATCTTGCGCTCGATGGCTTTGAGGCGCTTGCTCATATCATCAATATTCATTACCAGCGCTGCGGTTTTACGCCATACCTTGTTAGGTTGTAGCGGGATACCGGAGGAATAAATGCCGGGTTCAGTAATAGGACGCATCACCATGCCCATTCCTGTTACCGTAACCTTATCGCAAATTTCCATATGGCCGTTGATCACGCTGGCACCGCCGATCATGCAATAGCGGCCAATTTTCAGGCTGCCAGCCATGATAACGCCACCCGCAACAGCGGTATTGTCGCCAATCACAACGTTATGTGCAATCTGACACTGGTTATCGATAATAACACCGTTACCAATGATGGTGTCGTCGAGCGCACCGCGGTCAATCGTCGTACACGCGCCGATTTCAACGCGATCGCCAATGATCACGCGACCCAGCTGTGGGATTTTAACCCAGTTACCGCGATCGTTAGCGTAGCCAAATCCGTCCGCACCGATCACGGTGCTGGAGTGAACAAGGCAGTTTTCGCCAATCTCAATATCATGGTAAACGGACACATTGGCCCACAGGCGGGTTCCTGCGCCGATTTTCGTATTTTTCCCAACAAAGCAGCCGGGGCCAATGACGACGTTATCACCCAGCACGACGCCGGATTCGATAACGGCATTGGCACCTACGGCCACGTTGTTGCCCAGCGTCGCCGTCGGATCAATGGCTGCACTGGCAGCGATGTTCTGTGCCGGCTGCGGCGTGGTATCAAGAATTTGGGCCATACGCGCATAGGTCAGGTAGGGATTTTTCACTACCAGCGCGCTTCCCGTGGCAAACGGAAGATCGTCCTGCGTCAACACGACGGCGGACGCCTGGCACTGAGCCAGATGTTCACGGTACTTAGGACTTACCATGAAGGTAATGTTGCCCGGTTTAGCAGATTGCATGGACGCAACAGCGGTGATGACGAGATCGCCATCACCGTGTAATTCTGCATCCAACTGCTGAGCTAAATCAGCCAGTCGAATTGAAGGCATTACTTATTTAACCTGTTTCAGCACGTCAGCGGTGATGTCTTTAACATCGCTGCTGTTGAAAGCTACGGCGTTCGCATCAACAACCAGATCGATGCTCTGATCGGCAGCCACTGATTTAACAGCTGACTGGATACGAGTAACCAGTTTGCCACGCTCTTCGTTGGAACGACGCTGACGATCCTGCTCGAAAGCCTGCGCTTTCTGAGAGAAGGTCTGGCGTTGAGCCATCACGTCTTTTTCCAGCTTGCTACGATCGCTCGCTTTCATGGTAGAACCATCGCGCTGCAGACGCTGCATTTTGCTCTGCAGATCGCTTTCCATACGTTGCAGCTCGCTTGCACGGCCTTTGAACTCGTTTTCCAGCGTAGCAGAAACACCCGTTTTCTGAGCGACCTGCTGGAACAGATTACCCATGTTAACGATCGCAATTTTGTCGGCTGCCTGAGCAGACGTTACCATCGCTAAACCAAGACCTGCAGCTAATAACCACTTTTTCACAATAAACTCCTTACCATCCCATTGGTGCCCGAAGGCACCGTTCTTTGCGTGGCAAGGCGATCGTGTTACGGATCGCCGGTTGTCAGCGCTACACTGCCAACGCATTCCTTTGCAGCGGATTATTACCAGGTTTTACCAATGTTAAACTGGAACTGTTCCGCTTTATCTCCTTCGTATTTCTTAAACGGCTGGGCGTAGGAGAAGACCAACGGCCCCAACGGTGACATCCATTGTAATGCGATACCTGCAGACATGCGAATGTTGCTCGGATCGCTGTAGTCTGGAATATCGCTTGGCATACCTGTAGTACTCCAGTGGGTATCCCATACTGTACCCGCATCCACGAAGAAGGAGGTACGCACCGAGTTAGCATATTTATCGCTGATAAACGGCGTCGGAGTGATGAACTCCATGCTCGCAACGGCCATGGCATTACCGCCGACGGCATCGTCAGAGCTACACACTTTTCCAGCGCCCTGGTTACAGTTATCCGGATCGTTACCGCCGTAGTAGACCGCTTTCGGACCAATGTTGTTGGACTGGAAGCCGCGAACGGTGCTTGACCCACCCGCATAGAAGTTTTCATAGAACGGCAGTTCTTTACCGCCTAAGCCATCACCATAGCCCCAGCGGGTACGACCCAGAACAACCCATTTGTGATCGTCATCAATTGGGAAGTACGACGCGGTATCCAGCGTAACCTTGTAGAACTCGTTATCGGAGCCCGGAATGGTCACTTTACCGTTCAGGTTAACGCGCGAACCTGACGTCGGGAAGAAGCCACGGTCAAGACGGTTGTAGGTCCAACCGTAGTTAAACGTGAAGTCATCCGCGGTGAAACCGTTGTTGTCGCTGGTTGTGCTCGCCGACTGGCCGATAGAATCCAGATAACGCCACATCGCCACCTGCGGCTGCATGTTGGACAGGTCGTTGTGCACGTAACCTAAACCAGCACGCAAGGTGTTGTATTCGTTGATCGGGAAGCCCAGCGTACCGTCTAAGCCGTAGCTTTTGTTGGTATAGGTGGACAGATCGGCGTCATCGGCTTTGAAGTCGTTATAGAAGATTCGACCGCCCAGGCTTACACCGTCAACGGTGAAGTAGGGGTTCGTCACCGAGAACTCAGAGTAGGTCTGGTAGTCGTTTTTCGTGCCGTTGATACCGACAGAGTAACCTGTACCCAGCCAGTTATCCTGCTGAACGCCGACCTGGAAGCTCACGCCGCTTTCGGTACCGTAGCCAACACCAAAGTTGAAGCTACCGGTGTTACGCTCTTTCACTTTATAAACGACATCAACCTGATCCGGACGGCCCGGTACGCGCTGCGTGTCGGTATCAACCGTTTCAAAGTAGCCCAGACGGTTCAGACGCTCTTTCCCCTGGTCGACCAGGTCACTGCCCAGCCATGCCCCTTCCATCTGACGCATTTCGCGACGAAGAACGGAATCTTTAGAGGTGTCGTTACCTTCGAAGCGGATCTTACGCACGTAGAAACGGTTGCCCGCGTCAACGTTAACGTGAAGCTTCACGGTTTTATCCGCGTCGTTAATTTCAGGCTGAGTCTGTACGCGCGGATAAGCGTAACCATAGCGGCCGAGCAGCTTCTTAATGCTGTCTTCCATTTTGGTGACTTTAGAACCGCTATACAGCTCGCCCGGCTGAATCTTGGTCAGCGATTCGATCTCGGCAGAGTGACCGGCCAGGTTACCACTCACATCCACACCGGAAAGCTTGTACTGATCGCCTTCAGTGATGTTGATCGTGATGTAGATCCCTTTCTTGTCCGGCGTCAGGCTGACCTGAGTCGAGTCGATGTTGAAACGCGCGTAGCCGCGATCCAGGTAGTAACTGCGCAGGGTTTCGAGGTCACCCGCCAGCTTCTGTTTCTGGTACTTACGATCGCCAACGACGTTCCACCACGGCACTTCGTCGCGCAGCTGGAAGGTGGAAATCAGTTCATCGGTGCTGAACGCATGGTTACCCACGATGTTGATCTGCTGGATCTTCGCAGACACACCTTCCTGGAACACCAGCTTCAGGTCTACACGGTTACGCGGCAGCGGTGTAACAACTGCCTTCACGCTGGCGCTGTATTTACCGACGCTGTAGTAGAAATCTTCCAGACCTTTTTCAATATCCGAAAGGGTTGTACGGTCAAGGGACTCCCCGACACGCACGCCAGATGCTTCAAGGTTTTGCTTGAGCATGTCATCTTTCACCGACTTGTTGCCGGAGAAGGTGATACTGGCGATCGTTGGACGTTCTTTCACCTGAACCAGAAGCGTATCACCATCGCGCAGGACGCGAACATCCTCAAAGTTGCCGGTGGCAAACAGAGCACGGATGGTGTTACTGATATCTTCATCATTAACCGTATCGCCAGGGCGCACAGGCATGCTGAGGAGGGCCGCACCAACGGCGACACGCTGAAGGCCTTCGAAATGAATATCTTTCACTACGAACCCGTCAGCACCGTATACGGTCGCGCTGCTAAACAGCAGCGACGCTATGAGCAACTTTTTCATCGCCATCGTTATTATGCGTTCTTCCTAACTAACTCTCTTACAACCGAGAGAAATCATTGAAAAGTGCAAGCCCCATTAACAGCACCAGCAAAATCGAGCCGATGCGGTAACTAAAGTCTTGAACTCGCTCGGATACCGGTCCGCCTTTTAGCTTTTCAATCGCTAAAAACAGCAGATGGCCCCCGTCTAAAACGGGAAGCGGGAACAGGTTGATTATCCCGAGGTTCACGCTAATGAGCGCAAGAAACATGAGATAGTAAATCACCCCGAACTCCGCTGACATCCCAGCCCCTTGAGCTATCGAGATCGGCCCACTGAGGTTGTTCAGTTTGACATCACCGGTTATCAATTTCCCCAACATGTTGACCGTTAGCTTCATCAGTTGCCATGTCTTATCCGTGGCTTCAAGAATGGCGCTAAACGGCCCATACTGGCGTATTGTCTTGTACTCATCCGGCAGAGGGATCACTTTTGGCACTACGCCTGCGAACCCTTCCGCCTTACCGCTTCCCGATTTCGTATCCGGAATCAGCGTCAAAGAGAGCGGACTCCCTTGCCTTTCAACTTCCAGCGCAAGCGATGTGCCCGGATTATCACGCACCAGAGTAACAAAGGTCATCCACTGTGTTAATGGCTGACCATCGACTTTAACGATCCTGTCCCCCGCTTGCAAACCCGCTTTGCTCGCTGCCGAATTTGCCTGTACTTCGGCTAATACCGGCTCAAGCTGCGCGCTGCGCGGTCGAATCCCCAGTGAAGCCACCGGATCTTCTTTGTCAGGCTCGAAACGCCAGTGGCGTAAATCCAGCACTTTTTCCTGCCGCTGGTCAGTGCCAAACGGCGCTACGCTGACGGTTGTCTTTGCATCACCGATTTTGGCCACCAGCTGAAGGCGCACGGCATCCCAATCAGGGGTTTCGATACCATCAATCGCTTTAAGTTCCATTCCCGGCGTAATTTGCGCACTCGCCGCGATAGAGTCTGCCGCAATTTCACCCACCACCGGGCGCACGCCGGGAACACCGATGATAAACACCAGCCAGTAGGCAAAAATAGCAAAGATGAAATTGGCTACCGGACCGGCAGCGATGATAGCGGCGCGTTGCCCAACGGTCTTGTTGTTGAACGCGCTGTGTCGGAGTTCCGGGGCGACAGGCTCGACGCGCTCGTCGAGCATTTTGACATAGCCACCCAGAGGGATCAGCGCAACGACAAACTCAGTACCGTGCTTGTCGGTGCGTTTCCAGAGTGATTTACCAAAGCCAATGGAGAAGCGTTCTACGCGGACGCCGCAGCGCCGAGCAACCCAGAAATGGCCAAATTCGTGCACGGTAATCAGCACACCCAGTGCAACTATGAACGCCGCCAGATTCCAGAGAATGCTCAGCATAAAACCTTCCGTTAAATCGTCCCAAACACCAGTAAAAGCAGACAAGCGAACACAGGAACAGCCGCAGTCAGGCTGTCAATGCGATCCAAAATACCGCCGTGCCCTGGAATAAGGTGACCACTGTCTTTAATCCCTGCTTCGCGCTTAAACATACTTTCGGTGAGATCACCGAGTACCGATGCCAGCGCAGCGAAAATTGAGCACACAAGCAGCGTTGACGGCGCGACTTCCAGATTCGCCCAGACGCCGTAGCCCCAGGAGATTATCGCCGCCGTTACAAGGCCACCGAAAAATCCTTGCCAGGTCTTACCTGGAGACACTTTCGGTGCCAGCTTATGTTTGCCGAACAGTTTACCAAACATATAGGCCCCGGAGTCAGCCCCCCAGACGAGAATCATCACATAAAGCAGCCATAGCGCCCCGCTATAGTGATTATCGTCGTAGTGCCAGGCGCGAAGCGCGAGCATACCCCAGAAAAATGGAACAATAGTGAGCAGGCCAAATATAAGCCGTAATATTTTAGAATTACGCCAGATGGCCGCCGAACCGGGATAGAAAAGCACCAGCAAAAGGGCCCCTATCCACCAGGCAAGGGAAATCCACAATGAGCCTGCGATCAGCGGCTGGTGAATATCATGGTGATATTCCGGCAGAGTAAAGAGCATAAGGGCCAGTAAAAAGCCGCAGAGCACCGCCAGCCAGACTCGCTGAGTTCGCGACGTAAAGCCGCTAAGCTGCCCCCACTCCCACGCGGCGAGCATGCACACCACCAGCGTTAGAATAGCGAATCCCACCGGGGGCAGTAAAAACAGCGCCGCAATGACAATGGGTATTAAAACAAAAGCGGAAATCAGGCGATACTTCAGCAAAAGCTACCCCCATCAGGCGTTGTCGCCACCAGGCTCGGTGCCGCCGAAACGACGCTCTCGATTGGCAAAGGCATGCAGCGCACCTTCAAAGTCTTGTTCATCAAAATCGGGCCAAAGAACATCTGTAAAGTAAAGTTCGGCGTAGGCAATTTGCCAAAGCAAAAAGTTACTGATGCGATGCTCTCCCCCTGTCCTAATTACCAAATCCACAGGCGCCAGCTCATTCATGCAGATTTGCTGACCCAGCGCCTCTTCATCAATTTGGTCGGGACTTAATAGCCCTTCCTGAACCTGCTCGGCCAAATGCCGAACGCCCTGAATAATGTCCCAACGTCCGCCGTAATTCGCCGCAATGTTGAGCGTCAGGCCGGTGTTATTTTCCGTCAGCGCTTCTGCCTTGCGAATACGTTCCTGCAAACGTGAGTTGAAACGACGGGTATCGCCGATGATGCGCAGGCGGACGTTGTGGCGGTGCAGGCTTTTTACTTCGCTATCGAGCGCCCACACAAACAGCTCCATCAACGCACTCACTTCCTGCGCCGGTCGATTCCAGTTTTCACTGCTAAAAGCATAGAGCGTTAACGCATCAATGCCGTTATTGGCGGCAAAAGAAACGGCGCGGCGAACGGACTTCGCCCCAGCTTTATGCCCAAAGGCTCGTATCTTCCCTTGTCTTTTCGCCCAGCGGCCGTTGCCATCCATGATGATTGCAACATGACGGCAGCCATGTGCTGGCAAGTTTTCGCTTATTGGTTGATTCGCAGACAGCATAACGCGTTTTTAGTCCCTGAAAAGGATTTAACGGTACTCAGGAATACTGAAGCCTATACATAAAAAAGCCGTGTCAAACCACGGCTTACCTGACCACATTAAGTCAAATACCTGCGATCAGGTGGCGCAGACTATATCACCGAAGCCCAACGCTAACAAATAGCACGACAATTAGTGGTTGCTTTATCACCAGCCTGCGAGGCGCGTCACCTGTTTATGTGCCGCCCTACGCGCTTCTGCATCCACTTTCAGCACGTCTTCCACGCTTTGCGGCTCGCGCAGATCCATCTCGTCCAGCACCGCCTGATTCAATGCGGCAATTTCCGTAAAGCGGATCTGCTGCTTCAAAAATGCGTCAACGGTGATTTCATTGGCGGCATTCAGCGCCGTCGTAGCCGCCTGTCCACGATCGAAAGCGGTCATCGCCAGCTTCAGGCACGGATAGCGATCGTAGTCAGGCTCGCTAAAGGTGAGTGAGCTGAGCTTGCAGAAATCGAGCGGTTTCACCCCGGATTTCACGCGATTTGGCCACGCCATGGCGTGTGCAATAGGCGTTCGCATATCCGGCTCACCCAGCTGCGCCAGTACGCTACCGTCCTGATAACGCACCATTGAGTGAATCACCGACTGCGGGTGAATAAGCACTTCCATCTGATTCGCCGAGGCGTTAAACAGCCAGCGCGCTTCAATGTATTCCAGACCTTTGTTCATCATGGTAGCGGAGTCGACGGAAATTTTACGGCCCATCGACCAGTTCGGATGACGGCACGCCTGATCCGGCGTCATAGCGCGCAGTTCAGACAGGGGCGTTTCCCGGAACGGGCCACCAGACCCGGTGAGCAGAATTGATACAACGCCATTCTGCTCCAGGTCAGCGTAACCCAGGTTCTGTTGAAAAGGTTGCGGCAAACTCTGAAAAATCGCGTTGTGTTCGCTATCAACAGGTAAAAGACGCGCCCCGCGCTGCTTAACCGCCTCCATAAACAGGCGTCCGCAGGTCACCAGCGACTCTTTGTTCGCCAGCAATACCTCTTTACCAGCATCGATAGCGGCAAGCGTCGGCAGAAGCCCTGCCGCCCCGACGATTGCCGCCATCACCTGATCAACTTCATCCAGCGCTGCCATTTCGCAGGCGGCCTGCTGCCCGCTCAATACCTCGGTGCGGCTGCCCTGCTCTTTCAACAGCGATTTTACCTGGCGAGCACTTTCCTCGTCATCCATCACCGCGTAGCGGGGAGTAAACTCCAGACATTGCTCGACCATACGCTGTACATTCCTACCGGCAACAAGCGCGGTCACCGTATAGTTTTCAGGATTGTGGCGAACAACGTCGAGAGTGCTGCAACCGATAGAGCCGGTTGAGCCAAGAAGAGTTAAATGCTTCATGAAATGCCCGGAAAAAGTTAGACCAGATAAAAGCAAAACGCCGCCAGCAAGACATGAAGCCCTCTGAACGGCGTTTATCAGTGTACGACAGAAATCAGAACTGCATCAGTTCCGCTTCTTTTTCTGCCAGCGCCGCATCAATTTTCTTGATGGCCGCGTCAGTCATCTTCTGAATGTCGTCCTGAGAACGACGATCGTCGTCTTCGCTGATCTCTTTGTCTTTCAGCAGCGCTTTCACTTTGTCGTTCGCATCACGACGCACGTTACGCACGGAAACACGCCCCTGCTCGGCTTCGCCACGCACGATTTTGGTCAGGTCTTTACGACGCTCTTCGGTCAGTGGAGGCAGCGGAACGCGAATGTCAGCGCCCGCAGAGCTTGGGTTCAGGCCCAGGTCCGACGCCATGATCGCTTTTTCAACAGCCGGGCTCATAGAGCGATCGAATACGTTGATTTTCAGCGTACGGCTGTCTTCTACAGTCACGCTCGCCAGCTGACGCAGCGGCGTAGGCGTACCGTAATATTCTACGATGATGCCATCCAGCAGGCTTGGAGAAGCGCGGCCAGTACGGATTTTGCTGATTTGGTTTTTGAACGCTTCAACGCATTTGTCCATGCGTACTTCAGCATCTTTTCTGATGTCGTTAATCACGTTACGAATCCTTGAAAACTTGTCTCAGGCAGACTATCCGCCAGCACAGCGCTACAGGTGTGCTAAGTATAGTCGCGTTTATTTCATGACAGCGCCAATGGCGCGTCCAGGTAAAAAATCACTACAAAATAAAGCGGAATCTTACCTGTATTTATCGCCGACGGAAATTATTCCGTGATCAAAGTGCCTTCTTTTTCACCCATGACCACGCGGCGCAGCGCACCTGGCTTGTTCATGTTGAAGACACGGATCGGCAGTTTGTGGTCACGAGCCAGCGTGAAAGCGGCAAGATCCATCACTTTCAGCTCTTTATCCAGCACTTCGCTGTAGGTCAGCTGATCGTACATGGTTGCAGCAGGATCTTTTGCCGGATCGGCAGTAAACACGCCATCGACTTTGGTCGCTTTGAGCACCACGTCGGCTTCGATTTCGATCCCGCGAAGGCAGGCCGCGGAATCAGTGGTAAAGAACGGGTTACCCGTACCGGCGGAGAGGATCACCACGCGGTTGTTGCGCAGCAGGCTGATCGCTTCTGCCCAGCTGTAGTTATCGCACACGCCATTCAGTGGAATAGCGGACATCAGGCGGGCGTTCACATAGGCGCGATGCAGTGCATCACGCATTGCCAGGCCATTCATCACGGTTGCCAGCATACCCATGTGGTCGCCCACAACGCGGTTCATCCCCGCTTTCGCCAGACCAGCACCACGGAAAAGGTTGCCACCGCCAATCACCACGCCAACCTGGATACCCAGTTCGACCAGTTCTTTGATTTCCTGTGCCATGCGGTCAAGGATGCTTGCGTCAATACCGAAGCCTTCCGTTCCCTGCAGCGCTTCGCCACTCAGCTTAAGCAGAATGCGTTTGTACACGGGTTTTGCATTGGTAGCCATGTTTCTTTCCTGAGACTGTCAACGATTAAGATGGGGGTTAATTCTGGCGACATGTTATGCCGCAAATCAGCATAGCGGTAGTAGAGCCTGTCTGATTTTGTATGACGGGTGACAAAAAGAAGCCGCCCTCAGGCGGCTCCTTTTCAATCATTAAGACTGCTTGGACATGGCAGCAACTTCTGCTGCGAAGTCAGTCTCAACTTTCTCGATGCCTTCGCCCACTTCGAAGCGGATGAAGCCAGTTACGTCAGCGTTGTGCTCTTTCAGCAGCTGAGCAACAGACTTGCTTGGGTCCATTACGAAAGGCTGGCCAGTCAGAGAAACTTCGCCGGTGAATTTCTTCATGCGGCCTTCAACCATTTTCTCTGCGATTTCTTTTGGCTTGCCAGACTGCATGGCGATGTCCAGCTGAACCTGGTACTCTTTTTCTACAACTTCAGCAGACACGTCTTCTGGCTTAACGAATTCTGGCTTGCTAGCAGCAATGTGCATTGCCAGCTGCTTAACCAGCTCTTCGTCAGCGCCTTTAGCCGCAACCAGAACACCGATACGCGCGCCGTGCTGGTAAGAGCCCAGAACGTCACCTTCCAGGGAAGCAACGCGACGGATGTTGATGTTCTCACCGATTTTAGCAACCAGCGCAACGCGTTCTTCTTCGAACTGTGCTTTCAGCACTTCAACGTCAGTGATTTTGCCAGCAACAGCTGCGTCCAGAACTTTGTTCGCAAAGGCCTGGAAACCAGCATCTTTAGCCACGAAGTCAGTCTGGCAGTTAACTTCCAGAATGATGCCGTAGGTGCCGTCGATTTTGGTGATGATCACGCCGTCAGCAGCAACGTTGCCTGCTTTCTTAGCTGCTTTGATCGCACCGGATTTACGCATGTTTTCGATTGCCAGCTCGATGTCGCCGTTCGCTTCGGTCAGCGCTTTTTTGCAATCCATCATGCCTGCGCCAGTACGCTCACGCAGCTCTTTTACCAGGGATGCGGTAATTTCAGCCATTCTTAAATCCTCGGGAGATGTGAACTGCCCGGCCAGAAGCCAAACAGTATAAATTGAAAAAAGGGGCCGAAAATTGGCCCCTATTCATACACGGTACTAATAAGGGGTAAAACCTTATTATTCAGCTTCTACGAAGCTTTCTTCCGCCTGAGAAGCCAGATCCTGGGAACGGCCTTCACGAACGGTAGCAGCTACAGCGCTCAGGTACAGGCTAACAGCACGGATTGCGTCGTCGTTACCCGGGATAACGAAGTCAACACCGTCCGGATCGGAGTTGGTATCAACGATAGCGAATACCGGGATACCCAGGTTGTTAGCTTCTTTAATTGCGATGTGCTCGTGGTCTGCATCGATTACGAACAGCGCGTCTGGCAGGCCGCCCATATCTTTGATACCGCCCAGGCTGTTTTCCAGCTTGTCCAGTTCACGAGTGCGCATCAGCGCTTCTTTCTTAGTCAGCTTATCGAAAGTACCGTCCTGAGACTGGGTTTCCAGATCTTTCAGGCGTTTGATGGACTGACGAACAGTTTTCCAGTTGGTCAGCATGCCGCCCAACCAGCGATGGTTCACGAAGAACTGGTCGCAGCTGTTAGCAGCATCTTTCACAGCTTCGCTTGCAGCGCGCTTAGTACCAACGAACAGAATCTTACCTTTACGGGAAGAAATCTTGTTCAGCTCAGCCAGGGCTTCGTTGAACATTGGTACAGTTTTCTCAAGGTTGATGATGTGAACTTTGTTACGCGCGCCGAAGATGAAAGGCTTCATTTTCGGGTTCCAGTAACGGGTCTGGTGACCAAAGTGAACACCAGCCTTGAGCATGTCGCGCATGGAAACAGTTGCCATGTTTAAAACCTCTATAGTAAAAGTTGGGGTTATGCCTCCACGTATCCCATATTACCGACCCCAAAGGGCACCCCGGAATATGTGCCGATACGTGTGTGTTGTTACACAAAGTGAGATTATCGCTTCCGTCCAGCCTGTGTATCTGAAATGGATCGGAAGTCCGGCGCGCTTTATACCACAAAACACGACCAGAAACCAACAGTTGTTGGCTGTGAGTGCTGTTAATGATTCTCAATTTGGCACGAGGTGCGCCCGACTGATACCATTGACAACACTTAGACTGGTATTGTCGAAAAAATCGACGCTGATGGACAGATTACATGGCTATCTCTATTAAAACCCCTGAAGAAATTGAAAAGATGCGCGTCGCCGGTCGTCTGGCCGCTGAAGTGCTGGAAATGATCGAGCCGCACATTAAGCCGGGCGTCAGCACCGGCGAGCTGGACCGTATCTGCAACGACTACATCGTGAATGAGCAGCACGCGGTTTCTGCCTGCCTGGGCTATCACGGCTTCCCGAAATCGGTCTGCATCTCTATTAATGAAGTGGTGTGCCACGGCATTCCGGATGACGAAAAGCTGCTGAAGGACGGCGACATCGTCAACATCGACGTGACCGTGATTAAAGACGAATACCACGGCGACACCTCGAAGATGTTTATCGTCGGCAAGCCGACCATCCTCGGCGAGCGTCTGTGCAAAGTGACGCAAGAGAGTCTCTATCTTGCGCTGAAGATGGTGAAGCCAGGCATTCGTCTGCGCACAATCGGCGCGGCGATTCAGAAATTCGTTGAAGCTGAAGGTTTCTCCGTGGTGCGCGAGTACTGCGGTCACGGCATTGGTCGCGTCTTCCATGAAGAGCCGCAGGTTCTGCACTATGATGCGGATGACGGCGGCGTAGTGCTGCAAAAAGGCATGACCTTCACCATCGAACCGATGGTCAACGCGGGCGACTACCGCATTCGCACCATGAAAGACGGCTGGACGGTGAAGACCAAAGACCGGAGCTTGTCTGCGCAGTACGAGCATACTATTGTGGTAACCGACAACGGCTGCGAAATAATGACGTTGCGCAAGGATGACACCATCCCGGCAATACTGACGAACAATGAGTGATAAGAAGCCGGCGATTGCCGGCTTTTTTAATGGCGATAGCTTTTCCTTATGGGTGGCGAACGATGAGCAATCTTTTACCTGAACAGTATGCAAATACGGCACTTCCCACCCTGCCCGATCAGCCCGACAACCCGGGCGTCTGGCCGCAGCGCGAGTTAACCTGCGCCGACATTAAGGCCCATATGGACGTCTTCCAGCGCTGGCTCAGGAGCGCGTTCGATGCGGGCATCTCCGCTGAACAGCTTATCGAAGCGCGCACCGAATTTATCGACCAGCTTCTGCAGCGCCTGTGGATAGACTATGGGTTCGGGCAGGTCAGCGACGTCGCGCTGGTCGCCGTAGGCGGCTATGGCCGCGGCGAGCTGCATCCCCTCTCAGACATTGACCTGCTGGTTCTGAGCCGTAAAAAGCTGCCGGACGAGCAGGCGCAGAAAATTGGCGAGCTGCTGACGCTGCTCTGGGACGTCAAGCTGGAGGTTGGCCACAGCGTGCGTACGCTGGAAGAGTGCCTGCTGGAAGGGCTATCCGACCTGACCGTCGCCACCAACCTGATCGAGACCCGCCTGCTGATTGGCGACGTCGCGCTGTTTCTGGAGCTGCAAAAACACATTTTCAGCGACGGCTTCTGGCCTTCTGAAAAGTTCTTCGCCGCCAAGGTTGAGGAGCAAAATCAGCGCCACCAGCGCTATCACGGCACCAGCTACAATCTTGAACCGGACATCAAAAGCAGCCCGGGCGGCCTGCGCGACATCCACACGCTACAGTGGGTGGCCCGCCGCCACTTTGGCGCCACCTCAATGGACGAGATGGTCGGCTTTGGCTTTTTAACCGAGGCCGAACGTAACGAACTGAACGAGTGCCTGCATCTGCTGTGGCGCATCCGTTTTGCCCTGCATCTGGAAGTGACCCGCTACGATAACCGCCTGCTGTTTGACCGTCAGCTCAGCGTGGCGCAGCGTCTTAATTATCAGGGCGAAGGCAACGAGCCGGTTGAACAGATGATGAAGGATTTCTTCCGCGTCACCCGCCGCGTCACTGAGCTCAACCAGATGCTGTTGCAGCTGTTCGATGAAGCGATTCTGGCCCTGCCCGCCGACGAAAAACCGCGTCCGATTGACGACGAATTTCAGCTGCGCGGCACGCTTATCGATCTGCGCGACGAAACGCTGTTCATCCGCGAGCCGGAAGCGATCCTGCGCATGTTCTATACCATGGTGCGCAACAGCACCATTACCGGGATCTACTCCACCACCCTGCGCCATCTGCGCCATGCCCGCCGCCATCTGAAACAGCCGCTGTGCTATATCCCGGAGGCGCGTTCACTGTTCCTGAGCATGCTGCGCCATCCGGGGGCCGTTAGCCGCGGTCTGCTGCCAATGCACCGCCACAGCGTGCTGTGGGCCTATATGCCCCAGTGGTCGCACATCGTCGGCCAGATGCAGTTCGATCTTTTCCATGCCTACACCGTGGATGAGCACACCATCCGCGTGATGCTCAAGCTGGAAAGTTTTGCAAAAGAAGAGACGCGCGCGAAACACCCGCTGTGCGTAGAGCTGTGGCCTCGCCTGAACCACCCCGAGCTGATCCTGATTGCCGCCCTGTTCCACGACATCGCCAAAGGCCGCGGCGGAGACCACTCGGTGCTGGGCGCGCAGGACATCCTTAAATTTGCCGAGCTGCACGGCCTGAACTCGCGCGAGACGCAGCTGGTCGCCTGGCTGGTGCGCCATCATCTGCTGATGTCAGTCACCGCCCAGCGCCGCGATATCCAGGACCCGGAGGTTATCAAGCAGTTCGCCGAAGCGGTGCAAACGGAAAATCGCCTGCGCTATCTGGTCTGCCTGACGGTGGCGGATATTTGCGCCACCAACGAAACCCTGTGGAACAGCTGGAAGCAGAGTCTCTTGCGCGAGCTGTATTTCGCCACCGAAAAACAGCTGCGCCGCGGGATGCAAAACGTCCCGGACATGCGCGAACGCGTGCGCCACCACCAGCTTCAGGCCCTGGCGCTGCTGCGGATGGACAACATTGACGAAGAGGCGCTGCACCAGATTTGGTCGCGCTGTCGCGCCAACTATTTCGTGCGCCACACGCCAAACCAGCTTGCCTGGCACGCCCGGCACCTGCTGAATCACGATCTGTCCAAACCGCTGATCCTTCTTAGCCCGCAGGCCACGCGTGGGGGAACCGAGATTTTCATCTGGAGCCCGGACAGGCCGTATCTCTTTGCCGCCGTCTGTGCCGAACTGGACCGGCGTAACCTGAGCGTTCACGACGCGCAGATTTTCACCACCCGCGACGGCATGGCGATGGATACCTTTATCGTGCTGGAGCCGGACGGCAGCCCGCTGTCGTCGGACAGGCATGAAGCGATACGCTTTGGGCTGGAGCAGGCCATAACCCAGCGCAGCTGGCAGCCGCCCCAGCCGCGCCGCCAGCCCGCAAAACTGCGCCACTTTACCGTCGATACCGAGGTCAATTTCCTGCCGACCCATACCGACCGTAAATCGTTCCTGGAACTGATCGCGCTCGACCAGCCTGGGCTGCTTGCCCGCGTTGGCCAGGTTTTTGCCGATCTGGGAATTTCGCTTCACGGCGCCCGAATTACAACCATTGGCGAGCGAGTAGAAGATTTATTTATAATCGCCACGGCCGACCGACGTGCGCTTAATAATGACCTTCAGCTTGAAGTACAACAACGGTTGACAGCAGCCCTCAATCCAAACGATAAAGGGTGATATGTTTTTTAGTGAAATGGAAAGAGTAAACAATGCAGCAGTTACAGAACGTTATTGAGTCCGCTTTTGAGCGTCGCGCCGAGATTACCCCGGCAAATGTGGATACCGTGACCCGTGAAGCGGTAAACCAGGTGATTTCCCTGCTGGATTCCGGCGCGCTGCGCGTGGCAGAAAAAATCGACGGTCAGTGGGTGACTCATCAATGGCTGAAGAAAGCCGTGCTGCTCTCTTTCCGCATCAACGATAACCAGGTTATCGACGGCGCCGAAAGCCGCTACTTCGATAAGGTGCCAATGAAATTCGCCGACTACGACGAAGCGCGTTTCCAGAAAGAAGGCTTCCGCGTGGTGCCGCCTGCGGCGGTTCGCCAGGGCGCGTTCATCGCCCGCAATACCGTGCTGATGCCCTCCTACGTGAACATCGGCGCCTACGTTGACGAAGGCACCATGGTTGATACCTGGGCGACCGTCGGCTCATGCGCGCAAATCGGTAAAAACGTTCACCTGTCCGGCGGCGTCGGCATCGGTGGCGTACTGGAACCGCTGCAGGCTAACCCAACCATCATCGAAGACAACTGCTTCATCGGCGCGCGCTCTGAGGTGGTCGAAGGCGTGATCGTGGAAGAAGGCTCCGTGATCTCCATGGGCGTTTACATCGGTCAGAGCACCCGTATTTACGATCGCGAAACCGGTGAAGTTCACTACGGCCGCGTTCCTGCGGGCTCCGTGGTGGTGTCTGGCAACCTCCCGTCAAAAGACGGTAAATACAGCCTGTACTGCGCGGTCATCGTGAAAAAAGTGGATGCGAAAACCCGCGGCAAGGTGGGCATCAACGAGCTGCTGCGCACCATCGATTAATCGGATATCGATAAAAGCGGGGGCCACCCCGCTTTTTTTATATCTGAAGGTGGCGGAAATAGATTTTTTCGTTAATTATTCAAAGGTTATGTTGAGATCAAGGGTACCGCTATGTACGATAATCTGAAAAGTCTGGGCATTACCAATCCTGATGAAATCGATCGTTATAGCCTCCGTCAGGAAGCCAACAACGATATTTTGAAAATCTATTTCCACAAGGACAAAGGAGAGTTTTTCGCCAAAAGCGTGAAGTTTAAATACCCACGCCAGCGTAAGACCGTTGTTGCTGACGGCGTAGGTCAGGGATACAAAGAAGTTCAGGAAATCAGCCCTAACCTGCGCTACGTGATCGACGAACTCGATCAAATCTGCCAGCGCGACCGCACCGAAGTCGATCTCAAACGTAAGATCCTTGAGGATCTGCGCCATCTTGAAAACGTTGTCACCAACAAGATCAGCGAAATTGAAGCGGATCTTGAGAAGTTGACGCGGAAATAAAAGCAAAACGGCAATCCTTGATTGCCGTTTTTAATGTTTGCGCCCTCTCCCGTGGGAGAGGGATGAAATGAGGGCACCAGACCGCACTCAGTCACCGCTGCTCATCCAGCTGAAGCGCCACATACAGCAGCAGCCTGTCGTCAAAGTTTCCCAGATCCAGCCCCGTCAGCTCCGAAATCCGGTTTAACCGATACTCAAGCGTATTGCGATGGATAAACAGCGCTTTTGACGTCGCCAGCGGCTGCACGTTATGGCGGAACCACGCCTGAAGCGTGCGGCGCAGCAGGCCGTTATTATCCATTGCCTTCAGGCGAACAAGCGGACGCGCCAGCTCGTTGGCCTGCCAGCCGCCGCGCAGGCTATCAAGCAGCACCGGCAGCATCAGGTCCTGGTAGAAATAGCTACGGCTTTCCGGCATCCGCTGCTTGCCCACCATCATGGTGGTTCGCGCCGTTCGCCACGAGCGCGCAATGCTGCCCGGCCCGGTAAAATAGTTGCCCAGCGCCACGCGAAAGCGCAGCTGGCCGTTCTCCTTCATGCGCGAGATCAGCAGCTCCACGCGCCGACGGTGGTCTTCCGCATCCCAGCGTCCAAACGCGTTAAGCGCGGGCTTCAGCACCACCATCTCCGTCAGGGAGACAATCGCCACCAGGTTATCACGCTCCGGCGTCGCCAGCGCGTTTTGCAGCTGCTGGAGTTCCGTCATGGCGCTGTCCACGCCGAGCTGGCCGCTATCGACCTCAATCACCGCCACGACGCGCGGCTGATTGAGGTCAATGCCCAGGCGCTGCGCCCATTCGCTCAGTGCGGGCGTCTGCTCCTCGGCCTGGATCAGGTTCATGACCAGCTCTTCGCGCAGGCGGCTGTCCTGCGCCAGCAGGTGCATCAGGCGCGACTGCTCAAGCATCATCTCGGCCGTCATGCAGACCAGCTCGCCGTACTTTCTCAGCGATTCGGGCTCTCCAGTGAGGCCGATAACGCCCACAATTTCCCCCTCAAGCCGCAGCGGCAGGTTAATCCCCTGACGCACGCCGTGAAGGTGCCTGGCCACCGCGTCATCAATGTCCACCACCCGCCCCTGGGAGAGCACCAGCAGCGCGCCTTCGTGCAATTCCCCAATTCGTTCACGATCGCCGCTGCCGATAATGCGCCCACGGGCGTCCATAACGTTAATATTGGTGTCGATGATGCGCATCGTGCGCGCCACGATATCCTGCGCCATTTTGGTATCAAGATGCCAGCCAGCCATGCAACCCTCCTCTGAGCAGAGCTCAAGCATAGGCGAGTGAAGGGCATGCCGCACTGTGCAGATGCACAAAGTCAGAGGGAGAACTATGGACTTGTGGAAAAGGTCACAGAAATGAAAAAGCCCCCGCCGGACGCATCCGGCGGGGGCTTGAAGGATTACCGCATTACTGCATCAGCAGGTAGATTGAAGTATCACCACGCTGGATATTCAGCGCCAGCACGGAAGGCTTGCCGTCGAGAATTTTGCGCAGTTCAGCAATGTTTTTCACAGGCTGCTGGTTAGCCCCCATGATGACATCGCCTTTCTTCAGGCCGATACGGGCAGCCGGTGAGTTCGCCTTCACGTTATTCACCACGACGCCTTTATCTTCACCCTTGTTGCTCATCTCAGCGCCTTCGATCCCGCTGAAGATGGTGCTGGAATCAACCTGATTCTGGCTGCTCTGCTGAAGCTCAAGGCTGACGTTAACCGGCTTGCCGTCGCGCAGCAGGCCAAGCGTGACTTTGCTGCCGATCGGCATTGAGCCTACTTCGGCACGCAGAGCGGCGAAGCTGCTGATCGGCTTACCGTTCAGGGAGGTAATCACATCACCCGCCTTGATACCGGCTTTAGCGGCCGAGGAGTTTGGCATTACCTGGCTCACAAACGCCCCGCGCTGCGCGTCAACCTTCATCGCTTTCGCCAGCTCGGAGTTCAGTTCCGTGCCCATGATGCCCAGCTCGCCGCGTTTCACCTGGCCATACTTCACCATCTGCTCGGTCAGGTTTTTCACCATGTTGCTTGGAATAGCAAAGCCGATACCGATGTTGCCGCCGTCCGGTGCAAGAATCGCGGTGTTAATCCCGATCAGCTCGCCGTTAAGGTTAACCAGCGCGCCGCCGGAGTTACCGCGGTTGATCGCGGCATCCGTCTGGATAAAGTTTTCGTAGTTTTCAGCGTTCAGGCCGCTACGGCCCAGCGCAGAGACGATGCCGGAGGTCACGGTTTCACCCAGGCCGAACGGGTTACCGATCGCCACGGTGTAGTCGCCCACGCGCAGCGCGTCGGAGTCGGCAAGCTTAATCGCCGTCAGGTTTTTCGGGTCCTGAATCTGAATCAGGGCAATGTCAGAGCGCGGATCTTTACCGACGACTTTGGCATCAAACTTGCGGCCGTCGCTCAGCTGAACCTTAATAGTGTTCGCATTATCCACCACGTGGTTGTTGGTCACGACATAGCCTTTGGCCGCGTCAATGATAACGCCCGAACCCAGCGCCATGAATTTCTGCTGCTGGCCGCCACCGTTATCCGCGGCGCCGCCGCCCTGGCAGAACGGGGAGCTCTGGAATGGAGAACCGTCCTGGCAGAACGGCGAGTTATCGCCAAAGAACTGCTGGAAGTTACGCGGCATGCGCGGCGTATTGACGGTGGTGCTGCCTTCAACGTTGATACTCACCACCGATGGCATCACTTTTTCGAGCATCGGTGCCAGGCTTGGCATTTGCTGCGCGGTCGCTGCCGAAGAGGCAGTCTCAGCAGCCGTTGCTGCCACAGGAGACAGCGCTAAACCTAAACTCAGAGCCAGTGCACTCATTGCTAATGTGGTTTTTTTCATGTTTCTCATTCTCGATTCACAGATAACGCAAAATTGCTGTGTAACTCAGATTCATTTTATACCGCTTAGTTCCGGAATTAAGTTTATGGAAAAAGTAAAAATTTATTGGTCGTCTTTACAAAACTACCGACTTATTCCACGGCCATCAGCTTGCGGTATTCATCCCAGGCATACAAATCGGTCATGCCGCTGATATAGTCCTGGATCAGGCGACAGCGATAATAATATTCCATCACCGGCCACTGCGCGGAGTGGCGCTCAATTTTACTGACTGATTCGATGTAGGCCAGTCGATGACGGGTAGAAAGTTTCTGATACAACCGCGATTCAATTGGCAAACGGCGCACGCGCTCTTGTTCCACCAGCTCGCTAAACTCATCAACGGATAATTGCAGTAAAGGCCGATAAATTTCCAGCAGCCCGCTTATCACGCGGTATCCCTGTAATTCCAGCTGCTCAACGTCGGGATGGCTGAAAACATGGCGGACGGCCACATTTTTATATAGCTCAAGGAGCTGGCTGAAGCTGCTGTCATCTTCCAGCAGGGCATGATTAAATTCCCCGCTAAAAATCATCGGCAGGTTGTCAATGAACCGCGCGGCGGCATACGGTACCAGCTTATTAAGGGTATTGACCCGAAGATACATAAAGAATTGGTCTTCGGTGCTGCGGCTCAATGAATTTGAGCGCGATTTTTCCCATGCGTTTTCGACGACCTGGGCAAATAAAGAGCCTTTTTCATGCGGCCCCCAGGCGTCATAAAGATGCTGATAAAGTTCTTCGACGCTGAATATCCGTTTCTCAACGGCGTCTTCCAGATCGGCAACGCAATAAGAAATATCGTCAGCGGCCTCCATAATCCACGTCAATGGGAAACGGCCGTTTGGCGTCAGGGAAAGTTCTTTACGCAACCGCTCAATATAGGTTTCTTCAGAAAGGTAATAGCCCGGTTTTTTCATCAGGTAGCTGTGGGACGCCGGAGGATCGCCCATCCACCAGGCCGGACGCGTATATTTCAAAATGCAGCCAACCTGCGCCCAGGTGAGGTTCATCCGCATCAGGGAATGTACCAGCCGAATCCCTTGCGCATTGCCTTCGAAGTGGCACAGGTCCTGGCGCACCTTGCGCCGCAGGTCGTTCAGGCTCTCCTCTCCCTCGCGCAGTCGCAGCTCCCGCACCGTGCAGCGGTCATCGCTGAGCGGCTGGCTTTTGGCATCCGTTGGGTAGAGACGCTGCTTGAACCAGTCATTAATCGCCGCCTCGCCAAAATGGCCGAACGGCGGGTTGCCAATGTCGTGCATCAGGCACGCCATCTCGACGATGCTTTCAAACGGCCCGGTGAGCTCGTCCAGGCCATACGTTTCCAGCAGCCGTTGCTCTTTGAGGCGGCTTAAAATCTCTTTGGCGATATAGCGGCCAACCTGCTGAACTTCCATGGAGTGGGTCAGGCGCGTACGCACCGCGGCGTTACGCTCAAGCGGGAAGACCTGCGTCTTCTGCTGAAGGCGGCGAATGGCGGGAGAGTTAATGATGCGCCCGCGATCGCTTTCGAAGATGCGCAGGATTTCATGTTCATTCTTTACGCCCTGCGGCGACCGAAACCGCCGGTGCCAGTTAATTTTGCTGCGAAAATCGATCTGCGCCATGTGCTCCCCCGCGTGAGAAATGCGCTTCCACTAAAGCCCATGATAGACTATGCATCTTAACAAGGCACATCGCGAGTAAATCTATGAAAATCGGCATTATTGGTGCAATGGAAGAAGAAGTTACGCTGCTGCGTGACAAAATTGAGAACCGTCAGACTCTCGCTTTAGGTGGGTGTGAAATCTACACCGGCCAGCTGAACGGCGTTGACGTTGCTCTGCTGAAATCAGGCATCGGTAAAGTGGCAGCAGCACTGGGCGCAACGCTGCTGCTAGAGCGCTGCAAGCCAGACGTTATCATCAACACCGGTTCTGCGGGCGGCCTCGCGCCGACGCTGAAAGTGGGTGATATCGTGGTGTCCGACGAAGCGCGTTACCACGATGCGGACGTGACCGCATTCGGCTATGAATACGGCCAGCTCCCGGGCTGCCCGGCGGGCTTCAAGGCTGATGACAAGCTGATTGCCGCTGCAGAAGGCTGCATCGCCGAGCTAAACCTGAACGCCGTGCGCGGCCTGATCGTCAGCGGTGATGCGTTCATCAACGGCTCCGTCGGCCTGGCCAAAATTCGCCATAACTTCCCGCAGGCCGTGGCGGTTGAGATGGAAGCCACCGCGATTGCCCACGTTTGCCATAACTTCAGCGTGCCGTTCGTGGTCGTTCGCGCCATTTCCGACGTGGCCGATCAGCAATCTCACCTGAGCTTCGACGAGTTCCTGGCCGTTGCGGCAAAACAGTCCACCGTGATGGTGGAAACCCTGGTGCAGAAACTGGCTCGTGGGTAAACACAACATCAGGGCGCTTGCCGCCCTGCTTCTGATCATCCCGGCGTGGCTTGTCGCCGCGCCGCGGGTGATAACACTTTCCCCTGCGAATACCGAGCTGGCCTTTGCCGCCGGGATCACCCCGGTAGCCGTCAGCAGTTTTTCTGATTATCCCCCCGAGGCGGCCAGTATCGAACAGGTTGCCACCTGGCAGGGGATGAACCTCGAACGCATCATAGCGCTCAGGCCCGATCTGGTTCTGGCCTGGCGCGGCGGCAACGCCGAACGGCAGGTTAATCAGCTGACCTCGCTGGGCATTAAGGTAATGTGGATTGACGCGGTGAGCATTGAGCAGGTCGCTCAGGCGCTGCGCACTCTGGCGCCCTACAGCCCCACGCCCAAAAAAGCCGAGCAGGCCGCGCAGCAGATGCTAAGCGACTACGCTGCGCTAAAGAACAAATACGCAACGCAGAATAAAAAACGCGTTTTCCTGCAGTTCGGCAGCCAGCCGCTGTTTACCACCGGAAAAGGCTCCATTCAGAACCAGGTGCTGGAGGTCTGCGGCGGTGAGAATATCTTTGCGGCCAGCCGGGTGCCGTGGCCTCAGGTCAGCCGGGAACAGGTTCTGTCACGCCAGCCGCAGGCCATCGTCGTGGTCGGAAGTGCGGGCGAGATTCCTAAAATCGAACAGTTCTGGCAGCGCCAGCTCAAAATTCCGGTGATTGCCCTTCATAGCGACTGGTTTGAACGAGCCGGCCCGCGTATTATCCTCGCCGCTAAACAACTCTGTGCCGCGCTGGCCGAGAGTCAAACATAGACCTGAACGTTCGAGGATTTCACGATGCTCGTATATTGGCTGGATATTCTTGGCACAGCCGTTTTTGCTATCTCCGGCGTTTTACTCGCGGGAAAACTGCGCATGGACCCTTTTGGCGTGCTGGTCCTCGGCGTCGTCACGGCGGTTGGCGGCGGGACCATCCGCGACATGGCCTTAGCCAATGGTCCCGTTTTTTGGGTGAAAGATCCCACTGATTTAGTAGTGGCGATGGTCACCTGCCTGCTGACGATTGTGCTTATCCGCCAGCCGCGCAGGCTGCCCAAATGGATACTGCCGGTCCTGGATGCCGTGGGGTTGGCCGTGTTTGTGGGCATTGGCGTGAATAAGGCTTTCCTGGCGGGAACCGGCCCCCTGGTCGCTATCTGTATGGGCGTGCTGACCGGCGTGGGCGGCGGGATTATTCGCGACATTCTGGCGCGCGAAGTGCCGATGATTCTGCGAACGGAAATCTACGCCACCGCCTGTATCATCGGCGGGATCGTTCATGCGACGGCGTACTACACCTTCGCCGTCCCGCTGGAGAACGCAGCCATGCTGGGGATGCTAGTGACGCTGGTTATACGCCTGGCGGCGATACGCTGGCACCTGAAGCTGCCGACGTTTGCACTGGATGAAAACGGAAGGTAAAAGCAAAAACGGTAACCTGAAGGTTACCGTTTTTTTATGTTTACTCCCTCTCCCCGTCGGAGAGGCCCGGGGTGAGGGCATCAGCCCGCACCGCCAGAAACATTAAATACTGAACGACGAACCGCACCCGCAGGTGCTTGTCGCATTGGGGTTGGTCACCACAAAGCGCGATCCTTCCAGGCCCTCGGTGTAGTCAACCGAACCGCCCACCAGATACTGCAGGCTCATCGGGTCAACCACCAGCGCGACGCCCTGCTTCTCAATGGTCATATCGCCATCGTTCACCTGATCGTCAAAGGTAAAACCGTACTGGAAACCGCTGCAGCCGCCGCCGGTAATATAAACGCGCAGTTTCAGATCCGGATTGTCTTCGTCGGCAATCAGGGTTTTCACTTTATTGGCCGCTGCTTCGGTAAACTGCAGCGGCAGCGCTACGTCATCACTCATCTTATGCTCCCATGAATACTGCCATTGGGTAAAAATCACCCAATTCTTATCGTCATTATCTAATACCCTGGTAATTCATTCAAGTATTCTGCTGAGCCTCCTGCTTCGCCAGGGTGCGAGCAAGAATGGTGGAGTATAGCGGTTTTCCCCCCAGGAATTGGGCTAATAGTGTCGCGCCGAGGCAGGTAATGATCATTGGCAAAATGAGCTGATAATTGTCCGTCATCTCCAGAACCAGCACGATACCGGTTAGCGGCGCGCGAAGCGAGGCCGCCAGCAGCGCGCCCATTCCCGCAATCGCAAACGTCCCCGCCTCCAGATGGTAGGCCGGAAATCCTGCCGCCGCCGCCATGCCAAACGCGGTGCCCAGCAGCGTGCCGAGCGCCAGCATCGGCGCAAAAATACCGCCGGGCGCGCCGGATGAGAAGCAGAGCACGGTGGTAATCACCCGGGAGATAAACATAAACAGCAGCAGGCCCATGCTGAAATTACCGGCTGCCGCAATCGGGATCAGCCCGAAGCCGCCCCCCGCCGCGTTGGGTTCAGCAAATCCGAGAATGCCGCAAACGCCGCCAAGCAGGCCGCCCACCAGCACCCATTTCGTCGTGTTGCCGCCGTGGATGCGCTGGAACATATCCTGCGCGCGCAGGATCAGCGTATTGAACAGCGGGCCGACGACGCCGAAAATCATGCCAAGGATCAGATACAGCCACAGCGTGTTCACCGGGGCATTGGTCAATTTCCCGACCTCAATCACCGCCCCTTCGCCGTTGAACAGCCGGAAAACGATGCTCGACATGATCACGCCGGTAAAGACAGCCTTAATGGAGATCAGGTTGTAGCGGAACTGCGCGCGCATCTCTTCGATGATGAACAAAATGCCCGCCAGCGGGGCGTTAAACGCCGCGGATAGCCCTGCCGCCGCGCCCGTTGCCAGCAGCGTATGGCGCGCTTCGGCGCTGCGCATCCGAAAAAGATCCCCCACCATGCGCCCCACGTTCCCGCCGAGCTGTACCGTTGGCCCTTCGCGCCCGAGCACCATGCCCGCGCCGAGGGTTCCCATGCCGCCGATAAACTTCACGGGGATCACGCGCCACCAGCGCACCGGGCGCAGCTCTTCCAGCGCGCCTTCAATCTCTGGAATGCCCGACCCGCCCGCTTCCGGCGCAAACCGGCGCACCAGAAAATAGCCCACCATCGCCAGCAGCGCGGAGAAGCCGAATGCGAAAACCCAGACCAGCGCGCCGCTGTCGGCAAACCCGGCCACCGTTCCAATGCGCCAGTTCAGCACCGCATTGACCGCTTTTTCGAACGCGACGCCAACCAGCCCGGCCAGCGTACCCACGACGGCGGCGGCCAGCAGGATCGCCAGCGGCGTTTTGTCGCGCTCCAGCAATCGCCGAATACTGATGCGGTGACGCGCGCGCGCAAACTGCTGTTCTTCAAAAGAGGGAGTATCTGCTTTCATTACCTGCTCACTATCATCATACAAATCGCCGCGAGGATTTTAGCAGAGTCACTCTCCCCGTCAGCCGAAAAAACCTTAACAATTGTTTAGAGGGGAACGGGCAAAAATTTCATTACCTTCCGCGTATCGCATAGAATAGTGTGCTTATCTTCTTTTTACGAACCAGGAACGACGCCATGAGCAAGTCTGAAAACCTCTACAGTGCAGCCCGCGAGCTGATCCCGGGCGGCGTAAACTCGCCCGTTCGCGCCTTTACCGGCGTAGGCGGAACGCCGCTGTTTATCGAACGCGCTGACGGCGCGTACCTGTACGATGTCGATGGCAAAGCCTATATCGATTATGTCGGCTCCTGGGGCCCGATGGTGCTGGGCCACAACCACCCCGCCATTCGCAACGCGGTGATTGAAGCGGCGCAGCGCGGCCTGAGCTTTGGCGCGCCAACCGAGATGGAAGTGAAAATGGCGGAGCTGGTGACCGAGCTAGTGCCAACCATGGACATGGTGCGCATGGTTAACTCCGGTACCGAAGCGACCATGAGCGCCATCCGCCTGGCGCGCGGTTTTACCGGCCGCGACAAAATCATTAAGTTCGAAGGCTGCTACCACGGCCACGCGGACTGCCTGCTGGTGAAAGCGGGCTCCGGCGCGCTGACCCTCGGCCAGCCAAACTCGCCGGGCGTGCCTGCTGACTTTGCTAAGCACACCCTGACCTGCACCTACAACGATCTGGACACCGTGCGCGCGGCGTTTGAGCAGTATCCGCAGGAGATCGCCTGCATCATCGTTGAGCCGGTCGCGGGCAACATGAACTGTATTCCACCGCACGCTGACTTCCTGCCGGGCCTGCGCGCCCTGTGCGACGAGTTCGGCGCGCTGCTGATCATCGACGAAGTGATGACCGGCTTCCGCGTTGCGCTGGCGGGCGCACAGGATTACTACGGCGTCGTGCCGGACCTGACCTGTCTTGGCAAAATCATCGGCGGCGGCATGCCGGTGGGCGCATTCGGCGGTCGTAAAGATGTGATGGACGCGCTGGCGCCAACCGGACCGGTTTACCAGGCGGGCACGCTCTCCGGCAACCCGATCGCGATGGCGGCCGGTTTCGCCTGTCTGACCGAGGTGGCGCAGCCGGGGATCCATGAAACCCTGACCGACCTGACCACGCAGCTGGCAAACGGCCTGCTGGAAGCAGCTGAAGAAGCCGGGATCCCGCTGGTGGTGAACCACGTGGGCGGCATGTTCGGGATCTTCTTCACCGACGCGAAAACCGTGACCTGCTACCAGGACGTCGTGAAGTGCGACGTGGAACGCTTCAAGCGCTTCTTCCACCTGATGCTGGAAGAAGGCGTCTATCTGGCGCCTTCGGCGTTTGAAGCGGGCTTTATGTCCGTGGCGCACAGCAAGGACGATATCAACAATACCGTCGACGCGGCGCGCAGGGTGTTTGCGAAGCTGTAAGATGTGCGGCTTGATGCCCTCACCCCAACCCTCTCCCACGGGGAGAGGGAGCAAATATTAAAACGGCAATCTAAGGATTGCCGTTTACTTTTATTACCGACTCTGCTTTCTCAACAGATAAATAAAGTACGGCGCACCGATAAAGGTCGACAGCAAGCCCGCCGGGATCTGATACGGGAACAGCACCATCCTGCCGCACCAGTCGGCAAAGACCAGCATCACGCCGCCCGTCAGGGCGGACATCACGATATGCGGCATCGTCCGGCGGAAGCCGAGCATTCTGGCGATGTGCGGCGCCATCAGCCCAACAAAGCTCAGCGGACCAATGGTCATGGTTGCCGTGGCCGTCAGGCAGGCCGCCAGCAGCAGCAGGCCAACGCGCGCTGGCGTGAGCGCAATTCCCACGGCGCGCGCGGTTTCGCCGCCGAGCGGCAGAATGGTCATCCAGCGGCGGCACAGCGGCACGATTGCCAGCAGCACCACCATCGCCAGCCCGGTAAACACAACCTGACCTTCGGTTGCCCGGTAGGTCGAGCCGGAAATCCACGTCAGGATCTGCGCCATGCGCGGATCGCCGCTGGCCTGCAGCATCATCAGCAGCATGGTAAACGCGGTGCTTAGCGCCATCCCCGCCAGCAGCATGCGGTGCGGAGAAAAGCCCCCGCGACCGGCGGCGATCATGATGATCAGCAGCGTGACGGCCGCGCCGAGGCTTCCGGCAGGCATCAGCCAGCCAAAGGCGTTGCCCGGCACGAAGAACAGCATCAGGACCACGCCGAACGCCGCGCCGGAGCTGATCCCCAGCACTTCCGGGCTCGCCATCGGGTTGCCGGTCAGACGCTGAATAATGCAGCCCGCGACCGCCAGCATCACGCCCGCAATCAGCGCGGCGCCGATGCGCGGCCAGCGCCACTGGAGCAGATCGTTGAGCAACGTACCGCTCGCCCAGTGCCAGCCCGCCGCGTCGCGCCCTAAAGAGAGCGCGGCCACCGCGGCCAAGAGCAGAACCGCCATGCCCGCCAGCGCATACCACAGCAGATGCTGGCGCTCGGTGTATACTTTGTCGCCGGCATCCATCGCCGGAGCGCTCATGCTGCGAAGGCGCGGCAGCAGCCACAGCAGCAGCGGCGCCCCGATCAGCGCGGTCACCGATCCGGTGGAGAACTCCATCCAGACCCGCGCCAGCCAGAGAATGATTTGGTCGGAAAGCCAGAGGATCAGCGCGCCGATCATCGGCGCCAGCACCAGCCGCGCCAGCAGGCGACGCGCCCCGAGCATTTTCGCCAGCAGCGGCGCAAACAGGCCGATAAAGCCGATGATACCTACCGCGTTCACCAGCAGGGCGCTTAGCACAATCGCCAGCGTCAGGGCCGCCAGGCGCGCCAGCGACAGCGCCAGGCCGAGGTTGCGCGCAACGCCGTCGTCCAGCCCCATCAGCGTGAGCGGGCGCAGCAGCAGCAGGGTCAGCACCACGCCGCCGATCAGCTGCGGCCACAGGCGATCGACGATGTCCCAGTCGGTCTGGGTCAGCGTCCCCGTACTCCACAGGAACATGCTTTGCAGCTGATCGTGGTGGAACAGCACCAGCAGCTGGTTGATTGCCCCGCAGTAGAGGCTCACCACCAGCCCCGCCAGAATCAGCGTGACGGGCGAGAGGCGTTTGCCCCAGGCAACGCCGAAGACCACGGCCCCAACAACGCACGCCCCCGCCAGCGCGGCAAACTGAGAGGTTAACGCCCCCGGCAGCGCCCACAGCGTCGTAATCGTGATCCCGAGCTGCGCGCCGGTGGCGACGCCCAGCGTAGTGGGCTCTGCCAGCGGGTTACGCAGCACCTGCTGGAACAGCACGCCCACCAGCCCCAGCCCGGCCCCGACCAGCAGGGAAATTACCAGGCGCGGCAGCAGGCTGTAGTGGAACAGCATTTGCTGAATATTATCAATATCCGGGGTCGCGAAGGCCTCGCCCCACTGCCCGCGCGGTAAGGCCGCCGACAGGTTGAGCCAGGTCAGCGCGAGGGCGACGAGAAAAATCAGCCCCAGCAGCAGCGCCGGAAAACGAGCGATGCGGGTGCTCATGCTTTTCCTCCCAGCGCGTTGTCCAGCACGCGCGCAAAATGCATCGCCGACAGCGTCGCGCCGTAGAACCACACGGCGGGGGCGCGCTGGAAGCGCCCTTCGCGCACGAACGGCATCGCCTGCCACAGCGGGGTTGCCATCAGCGCCTGCATCTCGCGCTCGTTGCCGTGATCGAAGCACAGCACGTCCACGTCCCGGAACGCCGCCAGGCGGTCAATGCCCACGGCGGTGCTGCCCCAGAAGGTCATCTCCCCTTCCCAGGCATTGCGAATGCCGAAGCTATCAAGCACTTCCTGGAACAGGCAGTTTTTCCCGAAGACCAGCATATGGCGGGCATCCAGCAGCGTGACCATCAGCAGAGGCCGATCGCCGCGGTTGGCAAAGCGCGGCCTGAGCGAGTCAATCAGCGCGTCAAATTCCGCGAGATGCGTTTTCGCCTCGGCTTCGCGATTGAGAAACTGCGCCATTTCGTTGATGGACTTTTTCGCCATCGCCAGCGGCTTTTTGCCGTCGCTGAAGGTGAAGCCGCGGCCGGGCGCAATGCGCGACATGATCGCTTCCGACGGGCCGTAGCCCGCCGACCAGAATAGAAATGACGGCTTCATTTGGGTGAGAAGCTCAAGGTTAGGCTCGGTGCGCAGGCCGATGTCGATAACCGACTCCGGCAGCTTCGGCTCGTTCACCCACAGGTTGTAGTTGGGAATATCGGCGACGCCGTAGGGCGTGACGCCCAGCGCCATCATCAGCTCGACGGGAAGCCATTCCAGCGCCACGATGCGGCGCAGATCGATGTTCTCCGCGCGCGCCGTATTCATCTTCAGCAGCAGCGGAGAGAGCGCCATCGCCGTCAGCAGGCGGCGGCGGGTAATGCGTGTATTGTCCAGCATCAGTAAACAAAGCTCACCGGTGCAGCCCCGGCAGGGTGAGGCAGGATACCCATTGGAATACCGTAGATGTGTTCCAGCGTTTCGCTGCGCATCAGCTCGGACGGCGAGCCCTGGGCAATCATCTCTCCGCCGCGCAGCGCCACGAGGTAGTCACAGTATCGCGCCGCCATGTTGATATCATGCAGGACCGCGATCACCGTCAGGCCGCGCTGCTGGCTCAGGCGATGCACCAGCGCCAGCACGTCGACCTGATGGGCAATGTCCAGCGCGGACGTTGGTTCATCAAGCAGGAGGCAGCGGCTGTCCTGCGCCACCAGCATCGCAATCCACGCGCGCTGGCGTTCTCCGCCCGACAGGCTATCCACCAGGCGGTGCGCCAGCGGCTTCAGCCCGACCAGCCCAATTGCCTCTTCCACCTTCTCCCGGTCGGCCACGCCGAAGCGCCCAAGCGCGCCGTGCCAAGGGTAACGCCCAATCGCCACCAGCTCGCGCACCGTCATGCCTTCCGCCTGCGGCAGCTGCTGCGGCAGATAGGCGACCTTGCGGGCGAAGGCTTTGCTGTTCCAGCTTTCGAGCGGCTGACCGTCCAGCAGGATCTCGCCTTCAGAAGGCGCCTGATGGCGGCCTAGCATTTTCAGCAGCGTGGATTTGCCCGAGCCGTTGTGGCCAATCAGGCCGGTTACTTTGCCCGCGGGAAACGTGAGGGAGAGCGGGTGCAGCAGCGTGCGCCCGGGTACGCGAAAGGAGAGATTATCTAGCGCAAAGGTGGTATCGGACTGCGTTTTATTATCCTGCATGTCGGCCAACTTAAATAAAAAGGGCACGGCGAACCGTGCCCAAAGCGAGATTAGAAGCGGAAGGTCGCCGTCGCGACAACCTGACGTTCGGCACCCCAGAAGCATCCGTAGGTGTTGAAGCAGCTGGCAACGTATTCACGATCGAACAGGTTGTTCACGTGCAGCGCCACGTTGGACCCCGCCAGGCCAACGCGGGCCAGATCGTAACGCACCAGCGCATCCACAACGGTGTAGCTGCCCACAGTGAAGCTGTTCGCCGGGTCGCCTTTGCTGGAGCCGGTGTAACGCACGCCCGTGCCCAGCGTCAGGCCAGACAGCGCGCCGTCATACAGGGTGTAATCGCCCCAGACGGACGCCATGTGTTTTGGCACCTGCGCAGGCGTGTTGCCTTTGTAGTTGGTGTCGGTGGTGTATTCCGCATCGGTGTAGGTATAAGAACCGACAACGTTCACGCTGGCAGACAGCGCGGCTTTGGCTTCAAGCTCAACGCCGCGGGCGCGGATTTCGCCGCCTTCAACGGAGAAGAATCCGCCCGCCGGATCGGCCATCAGGTTGTTGGTTTTCGTCAGCTGGTACAGCGCGCCGGTGATAACAATCGGACGATCGCTCGGCACGTACTTCACGCCCGCTTCGTACTGTTTGCCTTTAGACGGCGAGAACAGCTTGCCCTGCGCGTCGGTCTGGGAAGACGGTTCGAAGGATTCGCTGTAGCTGAAGTACGGGGTTACGCCGTTATCGAACAGATAGTTAACGCCGCCGCGCCAGGTGAACTGGGTATCATCGCGTTTGGAGGTGGTGTTTGCCACGCGGTTATACGACTCCTGATCTGCCCAGTCGTAGCGGCCGCCCAGGGTGACCAGCACCTTGTCCCACTGCGCCTGATCCTGCACGTACAGGCCGGTTTGCTTCTGGCGGTTTAGGATCTGATACGGGCCGGAGTTGGCCGGATCTTTCGCACCAAAATCAAAATCGCTGCTCACCGGATTGTAGAGATCCAGCAGCGGCACGGAGTCGTCGTAGCCGAACCAGGAGTTGATGTCGTTGCGCATGCGCATGAAGTCAACGCCGGTCAGCAGGGTGTGGTCCATTGCGCCGGTCGCGAACTTGCTCTGCAGCTGGGTATCGACGGTGAAGTTCTGCAGCTTCTCGTCATCGATAACGTATTTACGCGCCAGGAAATGGCCTTTGTCCGCAGAGGATAGCGCCGCACACTGCTTGCTGCCGGCGTTCGCCGGGTCGGTACAAACGCCGTAGCCGTAAACGCTGTTCTGCGAGGTTTTATTCTCGGCGAAGCGCAGGTTCTGACGCACGGTGAAGGTGTCGTTAAACTCGTGGTCGAAGCTGTATCCCACCATCTTCTGGTTGCGGGAATAGGTGTTGTTCTTCGCCCCTTCGTTGAAGTTGGTCGGCAGACGACTGCCGTTCGGCAGCGGATCGACCGTTCCCTCTTTTGGCAGCCAGCCGTAGTAGCCCGTTTCCGGCTCGTTCTGGAAGTAAGAGAGGAAGGTGAAGGTGGTTTTGTCATCCGGACGCCAGGAGAACGACGGCGCGATGGCATAACGCTGCTCGCCTTTGTCTTCCTGCTGCGCGTTGTTGGAGCGCGCCACGCCGGTCAGGCGGTAAGAATAAACGCCGTCGTCATCGATCGCATCGCTGAAGTCAAAGCCGGTCTGGAACAGGCTGTCGGTGCCCATTTTGAACTGGATCTCTCGCAGCGGCTCGGTGGTTGGGCGCTTGCTTACCATGTTCAGCAGGCCGCCCGGGCTGCTTTTTCCATACAGAACGGAAACCGGACCGCGCATGATTTCAGCGCGCTCCAACATATAAGGGTCAATTACCGCGTCGTTATAGAAGTTGCCCTGCATCTTCATGCCGTCGAGGTAGTTGTTCTGGCTCTGGCCGTCGGCCGCAAAGCCGCGAATGACCAGATAATCATAGGTATTGGACGCACCACGCGTGCCAACCGCAACGCCCGGCGTGTAGCTCAGGGCTTCTTTCACCGAGCGCGGCTGGTGCAGCGCCATCTCTTCGGCGGTGACCACGGAAATAGACTGCGGAACCTTCTGGATCGGCGTGTCTGTTTTCGTCCCGGTCGCGGATTGTCTTGCTGCGATGGTCGCAGCGGGTCCCCAGGCACTTTCCTGTGCAGCCGGTGCGGCGGTGACGGTAATAGTATCTTCTTTTTTTGAGGTGTCGGCGGCCTGCGCATAAGCGGACATGCCGGCAACCGCTGTGGCGACGACAACCGCGATTTTACGCAGCGCCGTATTAATTGGCTGAGCAGTATTGGAAAGCGCCATGATGGTTCTCTGATGAAAGAGTGAATGATAACGTAAACGAGAATTATTATTATGACCGCAGAATAATATGCGAAACGCTGGCGGCATAGCAAGCGATAAGCGGCCCTACGAGAATTAAGGGTTTAAGATTTAATCAGGAGAAAATGAAGAGTTAATACGAAATAAAATGTCGGTTAAAGAAATGAGATGGAAGGGTGAAAACATTCCCCCTTCCGAAGAAGGGGGAATGTTGAGCGCTAGTTACCGCCGAACATGTCCTTAATCCAGCCGGCAACGCCATCGCTGTCTTTCTTCTCGTTCTGCGGCGGCTGTTGCTGTTGTTGCTGCTGCGGTTGAGAAGACTGATCGAACGGATTCCCCGTCGGCTGTTCAGGCTGGCTCTGCTGGCACAGCGAGTCCGGATTCGTCGTCCACACCGGCAGCGAACGCATTCCGCCGCCGCACACGAAGTTACCGGCATCGTCCACGCCCATGTCGACAACATCTTCCGGCGCGACCAGATTCAACGGCACAGGAGACTGATTCGCCAGATAGCGCTGGTAAATCGACATCGCCCCGCTGGCGCCGTACAGCTTGGTCGGCTGGTTATTGTCGCGGCCTACCCAGGTGATCACCACTTCACGCCCGTCAATACCGGCAAACCAGGTATCAACGTTGTTGTTGGTGGTCCCGGTTTTGCCCGCCAGATGCAGTCCGGGATACTTCGCGCCCAGCTGGCGGCCGGTGCCACGCTGCACAACCTGCTGCATGGTCCACAGCGTCATATACGCCGCCTGGGCCGGTACCGCACGCTCCGCCTGCGGGAAGCTCTGGTACAGCACGGAGCCATCTTCCGCGATCACCGAGCGCAATGCGGAAAGCGGCGCGCGGTTGCCGCCGCTGGCGATCGTCTGGAATGCCTGCGCCACTTCAATTGGCGTCAGGTTTAGCGCGCCCAGAATCATCGCCGGCACCGGGTGCAGCTGATCCTTCGGCACGCCCAGCTTCTGCCAGGTATCCGTAATTGCAGGCAGCCCCAGCGCCATCCCCAGGTTCACCGTCGGCACGTTCATGGAGCGGGTTAACGCATCCACCAGCATCACCTGGCCGCTGAACTGCTTATCGTCGTTCTGCGGCGACCATACCTGGCCGTTAGGCTGGCGCAGGGAGATTGGCGCATCGGCGATCCAGGTGTTCAGACGATAAAGATTCGGCTGGCTCAGCGCGGTCAGATAGGTCGCCGGTTTTGCCAGAGAGCCAATCGAACGGCGCGCCTGCATCGCGCGGTTGTAGCCCGCGAACTGCGGCTCGGCGCCGCCAACCATCGCGCGGACCTCGCCGGTGTTGCGGTCAACGACCACCATTGCGGTTTCCAGATCGCTCAGCTTGCGCTGCTTCTTCAGCACCGGGATCCCTTCAACGGCGGCCTTTTCCGCCGCGTCCTGCGCAACGGAGTCGAACGTCGTAAAGATCTTCACGCCGGAGAGATCTTTCACCTTATCGCCGAGCTTGCTCTGCAGCTCCTGGCGCACCATCTGCATAAACGCAGGCTGCGGTGAAATCACGCCGCCGCGCGGCTGAACGCCCAGCGGACGCGCGCTCAGCATGTCGTACAGCTCCTGGTCAATCACCTGCTGCTGTTGCAGCAGACGCAGCACAAGGTTACGACGCTCGAGCGCCAGCTTCGGGTTGCGCCACGGGTTATAGATGGATGCCCCTTTCACCATGCCCACCAGCAGCGCCTGCTGGTCAAGGCTCAGCTCTTCCACCGGGCGGCCAAAGTAGTACAGGCTCGCCAGCGGGAAGCCGCGGATCTCGTTGTCGCCGCTCTGGCCGAGGTACACCTCGTTCATGTACAGCTCAAGGATGCGATCCTTGCTGTAGCGCGCGTCCATCAGCACAGCCATGTACGCTTCGTTGGCCTTACGCCAGTAGGAGCGCTCGCTGGAGAGGAACAGGTTCTTAACCAGCTGCTGGGTCAGCGTACTCGCCCCCTGCACCGTGCGGCCCGCCGTCAGGTTTGCCAGCACCGCACGCCCGATGGAGTAAAGGCTGATGCCGTCGTGCTCGTAGAAGTGACGGTCTTCGGTTGCCAGCAGCGTATCCACCAGCAGGTCCGGGAAGCCGTTACGCGCGACGAACAGACGCTGCTCGCCGTTCGCCGAGGAGAGCATTGTGATCAGGCGCGGATCGAGACGGAAGAACCCGAACTGGCGGTTGTTGTCCATGTTCTCGATCGTTTCAAGGCGATCGCCGTCGAAGGTCAGACGCGCGCGCACCTGCCCCTCTTTGCTGTCCGGGAAGTCGAACGGACGGCGGATCATCTCAATGCTTTTCGCCTGCACGGTAAATTCGCCGGGGCGGGTCATTTTCGTGACCTGACGATACTGCGTGGCCTGCAGCAGCTTCACCATCTCGTTCTTGCTGATGGACATGTCCGGCTCAAGGTTCACCATGCGGCCATACACCGCCGCCGGCAGTTGCCAGACTTTCCCGTCGATACGGCTGCGGATCTTCTGATCCAGATACACGCCGTAAATCGCAATCAGCACGACAAAAATAATGAACAGCTTCAGCAGCAGCCACAACCAGCCGCGCTTGCCGCGAGGCTTGCGCCCTTTGCCTTTTCCTTTACGCGGCATCGGTTCCTCATCCTCATAATCGTCTTCATAGTCATCGTCATAGTCCTCATCTCTGAGGCGACGACGGCTTACCTTTTCTTTCGCCGGACGCGAGGGTTTTCCCTTCCGTCCTATTGGCTCGCGGTCATTCCCCGCCATGCTTTTTCTCCGCAACATTCAGGCGCAAAGGCCAGATTCTCTTGTCTTCCACCGAACGGTGAAAGAAGAAATCTCTCAAAACAAAAGCAAAACGGTAACGAGAGTTGCCGTTTTTAGTGTCTTCTCCCTCTCCCCGTGGGAGAGGGCCGGGGTGAGGGCATCAGGCCGCACAATCCGGCATCAGGCCGCATTCCCCTTTCACGAATACTTCTTCGTTCGCCGCGTCGGCGCCGCGTTCGCCGGATCGTCCGGCCAGACGTGCTTCGGGTAGCGCCCCTTCATCTCTTTCTGCACTTCACGGTAGCTGCCCGCCCAAAACGCGCTCAGATCGCGGGTGATCTGCAGCGGCCGATGCGCCGGAGAGAGCAGTTCGAGCACCAGCGGAACCCGCCCTTCGGCGATAGACGGCGTAGCGGCTTCGCCGAACATCTCCTGCATTCGCACCGCCAGCGCCGGAGGGTTATCCTCGTGATAACGAATGGCAATCCGGCTTCCGGTCGGCACAGTGTAATGCCCAGGCAGTTCACTATCCAGACGTTGACGTAATGACCAGTCCACTAAATTCTGTAACGCCGCCTTAACATCAAGCGATTTTAACGCCCGCAGCGAGTGAACGCCGCTCATTTGCGGCAGGAGCCAGCGCTCCAGAGACGCCAGCAGCGCCTCATCGTCAACCTGCGGCCAGCTATATTCCGGCAGCCAGCGCGCGGCGCAGCGCAGGCGAAGACGATATTGCTCTGCCTCCGGCGTCCAGTTTAGTACGCCAAGCCCTTTTTCCCGAATGCCGTTCAGCATCGCCTGGTGCAGCTCCTCTTCCGACGGCTTTGCCAGCGGCTTCATCCCAAGAGTGAGCCTGCCAATCTGGCTGCGGCGAAACGCCTTCAGCGTCCCCTGCGCATCGTCCCACTCCACGGTGTCAGAGCTTTCCAGTAACTGAGGGCATTCCCGCGTAAGGGCGTCGATATCCACCGAGATGGCCTGCAGGATCCGCGCGTCGGGAGAGTGGCTGCCCTGCAGCAGAAGCGGGGCAATCAGCCATTCACGGCGCGTCAGCGGGTCGTCGCCGTCCAGCATCGCGCCCATGCCGTTCGCCAGCTGGTAACGGCCGTCCAGACCGCGCCGACGGGCAATTCTGTCCGGGAAAGCCTGCGCCAGGAGAATAGGGATACGGTCGCTATCAAGCGCCCCGCCCCGGGCGTTGAGCCGCTTAGCAAGCTGCTGCGCGCGCTGCTGCCAGTTTGCCTGGCTGCGTGAAAACGCCTGCGCCAGATCGCTGCTGCCGCCGCGCGGCGGCTCTTCCAGGATCGCCGCCAGCTTTGCCGCCGTGGCAATGTCGTCACTATCCTGCGCGGCCACCAGCATGGCGGCCAGGCGCGGATCGTTGCCCAGCGCGGCCATTTTCTGCCCGCGCGGGGTCAGGCGTTCGCCCTCCAGCGCTCCCAGCCGCGCCAGCAGCGCGCGCGCGGCCGCAAGGTTCACCGCGGGCGGCGGATTAAGCCACGTCAGCTGGGCCGGGTCCGGACAGCCCCACTGCAGAAGGTCCATCACCAGCGCGGAGAGATCGCTCTGCAGGATTTCCGGCGTGCCGTGCGCCGCCGCGCGTTCGGCCTGCTCGGCGCTGGTTAAATGCAAACAGATACCCGGCTCAAGACGCCCCGCTCGGCCCGCGCGCTGCACCATCGACGCCTGGCTTATGCGCTGGGTCAGCAGCCGGGTAAGTCCGGTTCTCGGATCGAAGCTGGCCACCCTCTCCTGCGCGCTGTCCACCACCAGGCGGATACCTTCGATAGTCAGGCTGGTTTCGGCAATGTTCGTGGCCAGCACAACCTTGCGCTGGCCCTCAGGCGCGGGAAGGATCGCTTTACGCTGTTCGCTCAGCGGCAGCGCGCCGTACAGTGGGCAAAGCATAACGTCGCGCCCCACCCGTGAGGCGAGCTGTTCCTGCACGCGCTGGATCTCGCCCACGCCGGGCAAAAACAGGAGCAGCGATCCCGGCTCGTGACGCAAAAGCTCTGCGGTCGCCACGGCAACCGCCTCGTCGAAGCGCTGATGCGCCGCCAGCGGCTGATAGCGCCGCGCCACCGGAAAGGCTCGCCCTTCGGAGGAGATAACCGGCGCGTCGGGCAAGGTTTGCTGAAGGCGCTCGTTGTCCAGGGTGGCCGACATAATCAGCAGCTTAAGGTCGTCGCGCAGCCCCTGCTGCACGTCCAGCAGCAGCGCCAGCGCCAGATCCGCCTGCAGGCTGCGCTCGTGGAACTCATCCAGAATCACCAGCCCGACGCCGGTCAGCTCCGGGTCGTTTTGCAGCATGCGGGTGAGAATGCCTTCGGTCACCACTTCAAGGCGCGTATTCGGCCCGGTGCAGCTTTCGGCACGCATGCGGTACCCGACGGTTTCGCCCGGTTTTTCATTGAGCAGCTCCGCCAGGCGCTGCGCCACGTTGCGCGCGGCCAGGCGGCGCGGCTCGAGCAGGATAATTTTCCCGGGGATCGCGCCCGCGTTCAGGATCTGCAGCGGCAGCCAGGTGGATTTGCCCGCGCCCGTGGGGGCGTTGAGCAAAACCTGCGGGGCGTGGCGTAGGGCAGAAAGCAGCTCGGGAAGGACGACGGCGACCGGCAATGAGGACACGAACAGCTCCAGAGGGTTAACATTAGTCGGCGTACATTGTAGCATCGGCGCATATCATTACCGAGTCCCTCGTATGTCTGAGTCGAAACGACTTTTCTTTGCCGTTGAAATGCCCGCCGCAATCCAGCGGAAAATCGTTCGCTGGCGCGCCGAAAGCTTCCCGGCGGAAGCGGGCCGCCCGATTGCCGCCGCCAACCTGCACCTGACGCTCGCTTTTTTAGGCGACGTCAGCGCCGAAAAGCAGCGGGCGCTCTCCGCCATGGCCGGGCGGATATCCCAGCCGGGCTTTACCCTGCGCCTTGACGATGCCGGTCAGTGGCTGCGCTCTCGCGTGGTGTGGCTCGGCACGCGCCAGCCGCCGCGCGGGCTGTTGCAGCTTGCAAATATGCTGCGGGCCCAGGCCGCGCGCAGCGGATGCTACCAAAGCCCACAGCCTTTTCATCCACACATCACCCTGCTGCGCGATGCGGGCCAGGCGGTTGCGATTCCGCCCCCCGGCTTTTGCTGGTCGTTTCCAGTGAACGCCTTCGCCCTTTATGAATCCGTCTTTGCAAATGGACGCACCCGATACACGCCGCTGCAGCGCTGGACGCTGGGCGATCCCCCAAAGGAACTGTAATGAAGTTTAATCCTGCGCTACGGCGCGCCACGCTTATTCAGCGCTACAAACGCTTCCTCGCCGACGTGGTTACGCCTGAAGGCGAAACGTTAACGCTGCACTGCCCCAATACCGGCGCGATGACCGGCTGCGCCACGCCGGGCGACACGGTCTGGTATTCCACTTCAGAAAATACTAAACGCAAATATGCCCATACCTGGGAAATGACCGAAACCCAGCAAGGGGCATTTATTTGTGTGAATACTTTGCGCGCCAATCAATTAGTAAAAGAGGCGTTAATGAACGGAACGCTCCCTGAACTGGTGGGTTACGGTACGCATAAAAGCGAAGTGAAATATGGCGATGAGGGCAGCAGAATTGACTTTATGCTCCAGGCGGAAGATCGTCCTGAGTGCTATATTGAAGTCAAATCAGTCACATTAGCGGAACACGAAAATGGCTATTTCCCGGATGCGGTGACGCTGCGTGGCCAGAAGCATCTGCGGGAGCTGATGAGCGTTGCGGCGGCGGGGAAACGCGCCGTGTTGCTGTTTGCCGTATTGCATTCAGCCATACAGCGATTTTCCCCCGCCCGCCATATCGATCCTAAATACGCGCAATTGTTGAATGAGGCACAAAAGCAGGGGGTAGAAATTTTCGCCTATAAAGCGGAACTTTCTGCCGATAATATGACTCTGAAATCCTCTCTTCCCATTGTCTTATAAGGGATTAGATGATTGTTTATTATCTGTTCTGGCCGCGTGCGCAAATACGCTTTTCCTCACAGGCTTGTCAAGTGTTACGTTTAGATAATTGCCTTACGGAAAAGCATCTGCTATTTATAGCGACCTGATTTTTCCCCCGACACGGGGATCGATAGTGCGTGTTAAGGAGAAACAACATGCAAGAAGGGCAAAACCGTAAAACATCGTCCCTGAGTATTCTCGCCATCGCTGGGGTGGAGCCGTACCAGGAGAAGCCGGGCGAAGAGTATATGAACGAAGCCCAGCTGTCGCACTTCAAGCGTATTCTTGAAGCATGGCGTAATCAACTTAGGGATGAAGTCGATCGCACCGTTACACATATGCAGGATGAAGCTGCCAACTTCCCGGACCCGGTCGACCGTGCCGCCCAGGAAGAAGAGTTCAGCCTCGAACTGCGTAACCGTGACCGCGAGCGCAAACTGATCAAAAAGATCGAAAAAACGCTGAAAAAAGTGGAAGACGAAGATTTCGGCTACTGCGAATCCTGCGGTGTTGAGATCGGTATTCGTCGCCTGGAAGCGCGTCCAACCGCCGACCTGTGCATCGACTGTAAGACGCTGGCTGAAATCCGCGAAAAACAGATGGCTGGCTAATTCCGGCACGCTAAACATACTGCAAAGGCGGGAGTCTCTCCCGCCTTGTTAATTGATATGTCTGAATCTCATTATATCGGGCGCTTTGCGCCATCCCCCTCTGGTGAACTCCACTTCGGCTCATTAATTGCCGCGCTCGGCAGCTACCTGCAGGCCCGCGCCCGTCAGGGTAAATGGCTCGTTCGCATTGAAGATATCGATCCTCCCCGTGAAGTTCCCGGTGCGGCAGACACTATTCTGCGTCAGCTGGAACATTACGGCCTGCACTGGGACGAAGACGTTCTCTGGCAGTCGCAGCGGCACGAGGCCTACCGTGAGCGCCTGGCCTGGCTCAGCGCGCAAGGGCTCTCCTACAACTGCACCTGCACCCGCGCGCGGATTCACGGCGTGGGGGGCGTTTATGACGGCCACTGCCGCTCGCTGAACAACGGCCCGGAAAATGCCGCCGTTCGCCTGCGCCAGCACGCGCCCGTCACGCGCTTTACCGATCTGCTTTCTGGTGAAATCTGCGCGGATGAGCGTTTGGCGCGCGAAGATTTCATTATCCACCGCCGCGACGGACTGTTTGCCTATAACCTGGCCGTCGTGGTGGACGACCATTTCCAGGGCGTGACGGAAATCGTGCGCGGGGCCGACCTGGTTGAACCTACCGTACGGCATATTTCGCTCTATCAGCAGTTTGGCTGGCGCGCGCCGGATTACATTCATCTGCCGCTGGCGGTCAATGAGGCAGGCGCTAAACTGTCGAAGCAAAACCACGCGCCGGCCCTGCCGGACGGCGATCCGCGCCCCATTTTGATCGACGCGCTGCGGTTTCTCAACCAGGCTGTCATCACCGGCTGGCAGGATCTCACCGTTGACGAACTGCTGAAATTGGCCGTGTCCGGCTGGACGCTTAACGCCGTGCCGAAAATCCAGCATTCTCAAATGCGTCGCGCTGAGCTATGATTAGCCGCTTTTTTCATAACAAAACACACTACGAGGTGTACCATTTTTACCCGAGTCGCTAATTTTTGCCGTAAAGTGCTGAGCCGCGAAGAGAGCATGGCGAATGACGCTATTGCGCAGAACCGCATGTCGGTTGTTCCCCGTGAGCAGCACACTATTTCCCGCAAAGATATCAGTGAAAATGCCCTCAAGGTGCTCTACCGTCTGAATAAAGCGGGCTATGAGGCTTATCTTGTCGGCGGCGGGGTACGTGATTTACTGCTGGGCAAAAAGCCAAAGGATTTCGACGTGACGACCAGCGCCACGCCTGAGCAGGTGCGTAAACTATTCCGCAACTGCCGCCTGGTTGGCCGTCGCTTCCGCCTGGCTCACGTCATGTTTGGCCCCGAGATTATTGAAGTCGCGACGTTCCGCGGCCATCACGAGGCGGGCGCGAGCGATCGCACAACCTCGCAGCGCGGCCAGAACGGCATGCTGCTGCGCGACAACATCTTCGGCTCAATCGAAGAAGATGCCCAGCGCCGTGATTTCACGATTAATAGCCTTTACTACAGCGTGGCGGACTTTACCGTTCGCGACTACGTTGGCGGTATGCAGGATCTGCAGGACGGCCTGATTCGCCTGATCGGCACGCCGGAAACGCGCTATCGCGAAGATCCCGTTCGCATGCTGCGCGCCGTGCGCTTTGCGGCCAAGCTGAATATGCGCATCAGCCCGGAAACCGGGGAGCCGATTCCGCGCCTGGCAACGCTCATCAACGACGTGCCTCCTGCCCGTCTGTTTGAAGAGGCGCTGAAGCTGCTGCAGGCCGGCCATGGTTTTGAAACCTACAAGCTGCTGCGTGAATACAGCCTGTTCCAGCCGCTGTTCCCAACCATCACGCGTAACTTCACCGAAAACGGCGACAGCCCGATGGAGCGCATGATTGCGCAGGTGCTGAAGAACACCGACACCCGCATTCAGAACGACATGCGCGTGAATCCGGCGTTCCTGTTCGCGGCGATGTTCTGGTATCCGCTGCTCGAAACGGCGCAGCGCATCGCGCAGGAAAGCGGGCTGGCCTACTACGACGCCTTCTCGCTAGCCACCAACGACGTGCTGGACGAAGCGTGCCGCACGCTGGCGATCCCGAAACGCATCACCACGCTGGTTCGCGATATCTGGCAGCTTCAGCTGCGCATGTCGCGTCGTCAGGGCAAGCGTGCCTGGAAGCTGATGGAGCATCCTAAGTTCCGCGCCGCCTTCGACCTGCTGGCGCTGCGGGCCGAGATTGAAAAAAATCAGGAGCTGCAGCGTCTGGCGCAGTGGTGGGGAGAGTTTCAGGTCTCCGCTCCGCCCGAGCAGAAAGATATGCTGACTAACCTCGACGACGAGCCGGAACCGCGTCGCCGTCATCGCCGCCCGCGCAAGCGCTCGCCGCGCCGCGAAGGATCTGCATGACCCTCGCGTACATCGCCCTCGGCAGCAACTTAGCCTCTCCTCTGGAGCAGGTTAATGCTGCCGTTAAAGCGATCGGCGAGATCCCACAAAGCCGGATCGTTGCCGTCTCGTCGTTTTACCGCACGCCGCCGCTCGGCCCGCAGGATCAGCCTGACTACCTGAACGCCGCCGTGGCGCTGGAAACGGAGCTGGATGCCGACACGCTGCTGGACAATACCCAGCGCATCGAGCTTCAGCAGGGCCGCGTGCGTAAAGCCGAACGCTGGGGGCCGCGCACGCTGGACCTCGACATCATGCTGTTTGGCAACGACGTGATAAACACCGCGCGCCTGACGGTCCCGCATTACGACATGAAAAACCGCGGGTTTATGCTCTGGCCGCTGTTTGAAATTGCCCCTAACCTCCTCTTCCCTGACGGAATTTCCCTGCAGGCCGTTCTCGACGGTCTTGGCGCGGAAAAACCCGCTCGCTGGTGATATTACCCTCATCGATTAACCCTGAAATATTTGCAGGTAATCGTTTACCTAAAATCATTGTTCCCCCGAATGTTACTGTTAGAATGCGCAAAGATTCGCTTTGGGCTATCAGGAAACAGTATGAAACCAACCACCCTCTCCGTACTGCAGAAGTGCAAACAGGATAAAAAACGTTTCGCCACCATCACCGCCTATGACTACAGCTTCGCCAAACTGTTTGCCGAAGAAGGTATTAACGTGATGCTGGTCGGTGACTCTCTGGGCATGACCGTTCAGGGTCATGATTCCACCCTGCCTGTGACCGTTGAAGACATCGCCTACCACACCCGTGCAGTTCGTCGCGGTGCGCCAAACTGCCTGCTGCTTTCCGACCTGCCGTTTATGGCTTACGCCACGCCCGAACAGGCGTTTGAAAACGCCGCCGCGGTGATGCGCGCCGGGGCCAACATGGTCAAAATTGAAGGCGGCGCCTGGCTTGTCGACACGGTGAAAATGCTCACGGACCGCGCCGTACCGGTGTGCGGACACCTGGGCCTGACGCCGCAATCGGTGAACATCTTTGGCGGCTATAAGGTGCAGGGCCGCGGCGACGCGGCGCAAACGCTGTTTGATGACGCCCTGGCGCTCGAAGCCGCAGGCGCACAGCTGCTGGTGCTGGAATGCGTACCCGTTGCGCTGGCGAAACGCATTACCGACGCGCTCTCTATTCCGGTCATCGGCATTGGCGCGGGCAACGTCACCGACGGGCAGATTCTGGTGATGCACGACGCGTTCGGCATTACCGGCGGGCACATTCCAAAATTTGCCAAAAATTTCCTGACGCAAGCAGGCGACATGCGCGCCGCGGTGCGGCAGTATATTGCCGAGGTTGAGTCCGGGCTTTATCCGGGCGAAGAACACAGTTTCCATTAAGGAGTCTTGTTGTGCTAATCATTGAAACCCTGCCGCTGCTGCGCCAGCACATCCGCCGGGCGCGTCAGGAAGGTAAACGCATCGCGCTGGTCCCCACCATGGGCAACCTGCACGACGGCCACATGAAGCTGGTCGATGAAGCGCGCGCGCGTGCGGACATCGTGGTCGTCAGCATCTTCGTTAACCCGATGCAGTTTGACCGCGCTGACGACCTGGCCCGCTACCCGCGCACGCTGCAGGAAGATTGTGAAAAGCTGAAAAAGCGCCACGCGGACATCGTCTTCGCCCCCGCACCGGCGGACGTTTACCCGCAGGGCACCGGCGAGGCAACCTACGTGGACGTGCCGGGGATTTCAACCATGCTGGAAGGCGCGAGCCGTCCGGGCCACTTCCGCGGCGTATCCACCATCGTCAGCAAGCTGTTCAACCTGGTGCAGCCGGACATCGCCTGCTTCGGCGAAAAAGATTTCCAGCAGCTGGCACTGATCCGCAAGATGGTGGCCGACATGGGCTATGACATCGAAATCGTCGGCGTGCCGATCGTGCGCGCGAAGGACGGCCTGGCGCTAAGCTCGCGCAACGGCTATCTGACCGCGGACCAGCGCAAGCTTGCGCCGGGCCTGAGCAAGGTCATGAACGAGATGGCGGAGCAGCTTCTGGCAAAAGCGCTGGCGGCAGAAGAGATTATCGCCCTCGCCGAACAGGCGCTGAACGAGAAAGGCTTCCGCGCGGACGATATCCAGATCCGCGATGCCGACACGCTGCTCGAACTGACGGAAGCCAGCAGGCGCGCGGTGATCCTCGTCGCGGCATGGCTTGGCCAGGCGCGTCTTATCGACAACAAAGTGGTTGAGCTGGCGTAGTGCTATCACCCTCCCCTCCTGCAGGAGGGGTTAACGTATAATGAAAGGTAAACGTAATGATTCGCAAAATGCTGCAAGGTAAGCTTCACCGTGTAAAAGTGACTCAGGCAGACCTGCACTATGAAGGCTCCTGCGCGATCGACCAGGATTTTCTCGACGCGGCGGGCATTCTGGAAAACGAAGCCATTGATATCTGGAACGTGAACAACGGCAAGCGTTTCTCCACCTACGCGATTGCCGCCGAGCGCGGGTCTAAAATCATCTCCGTCAACGGCGCCGCCGCGCACTGCGCCGACGTGGGCGATATCGTTATCATCGCCAGCTTCGTGATGATGTCTGACGAAGAAGCGCGCCGCTGGCAGCCAAAAGTGGCTTACTTCGAAGGCGACAACGAAATGAAACGTACCGCGAAGGCGATTCCGGTTCAGGTTGCCTGATCATTACCCCTGCGGCTGGTTGCTAATCAGCCGCGACATCGTCTCCAGCGAATCCGTTCTGAGAATATACAGGCGCTTCAATAAGAACGGATTATCCCCCGGCTTTACCTTTCCTTTTACCGTGGTCACCGCCAGGTGGAATCCCGCGTCATTTGCCGCTTTTATCGCTTTATTATCGTAGCCGCCAAACGGGTAGGAGAGATACAGCACGCGCGGGTTAAACTGCCCCAGCGCCCGGCGCGAGCGCTCAAAATCAAACAGAATGACGTGCTCGCTGCGGCTCAATAATATGGGGTGCCGGTAGGCGTCAACGCGGTGCAGAAAGTGCGTATGGGACTGAATATCAAAGACGTCCTGAATGCCCTTAATTTCCTGTACGCTCATAAACTGCAGCGATTTCGGGTCCCACTTTTGAGGATGCCGTTTAATGCGCGACGAGATGATAAACGCCGTCGCGTTAAAGCCATACTCTTTGAGAATCGGATAGGCGTAGCGGCTTACCGACTTCAGCCCGTCATCGAAGGTGATCGCGACGGACCTCGCGGGCAGGTTGATTTTGTTACGCACGTATCCTTCCAGCTGGTACATCGTCAGCGTGGTGTATCCCCGATCGCGCAGCCAGGTCATCTGGTTGCTGAACGCGCGCACGCTGGTGGTGGTGGAGGTATGCCGGAAGCGGGTATTTTCTTCATCGCGCAGAATGTGGTGATAGGTCAGCACCGGAATGCCGCTATCTTCCTGCGCGTCCAGGCTGCTTATCCACGCCAGGCGGTTGCCGATGCGTATTTGAAACCAGGTCTGGTTTAGCCTGTCTTTGAGCTTGTTCAAAATGGGGTAGCGCAGGTTTTCGCTGAGCGTGCCGAACGGGGCGCTGCCGCTGCTCGGCGCGTTATAGACCGGCGTGTCTTTCCAGGTGATCAGGTTTTGGTTGCTGAGCGGCTTATTCAAATCCCCCAGGCTGTCCGCCACGCGCTGTTTTCCCTGAACCGGCTCCAGATGCTCTTTATCGATGAAGCCCGTGCCGAAACCGAAGCGAAATTCATAATAGTCCGCCGCCGCAGGAACAACCGCCAGGATCTGCCCCGCCCGCACGTTCCCCACGTTAATGACGTCGTTGCCCACCTGCGCCCATATCGCCGCGTCTTCGGTGGTTTGCATATACTGCGCAGGCAGGCTTTGCTGACTTAACAGGCTGGCAGAACAGATGCCGGAAACGAAAATGAACAGCAGGAGAGTTAAGCGCGTCAACATGGAATTATTATCGGTACGAAAAAACTGACGCCATTGTAACAAAAGCGCCATCAATACCAACGTCTAATTCTTATACAGGTCGTGAAGCAGGACGAAGGGAGGATTTTTCTGCTGCTGATGCCACAGGCTGCTTACGCCCGCCCCGCCCTGCGCGACAATGGCGTTACGGAACGCCGCGCTGGTTAACTGCTCGCGTAGCGGATACATTTGTTCCAACAATGAATAGCTGATACCCGAAATGACTTCGCAACTGTCGTGCTTGTGGCTCATCAGTGCGGCCGAGCGATAGGGCGCGGCGCCCGTTTTATCGGTGAGAAAAATGACGCCGTCCCCAGAATCAGTTTCGTGCAGGGCATCGCACATCATGCGGCTCAGCATATTGGTGCTTAACCCGCGCCAGTAATTCACCGCGCGGCATTGCGCCAGCGGACCAAACCTGGCTTCAAGCCCGATCAACATGTCCTGCGCGTCTTCATCGTGGCAGGTAATAACCCATCCCAGCATAACTCTCTCCTTAGCAGGCAAGCAGTTTAGCGAAGTGAAGGTTAGTTTACGGTGATAACTATCAAAGAAAAGCGCCCGGCAGGCAAACTGCCGGGCGAGAGGTTAGCTGCGCAGGCCGCGGCCGCGCTGGATCAGATACCAGCAAAGTAGATAGAAGGCGATGATAAAGACCGCCAGTACGGCGACCGTGGTGAACAGCGGCACGTCGGTAATGCCGAGGAAGCCGAAGCGGAAGCCGCTGATCATGTAGACGATTGGGTTCAAATGCGACAGCGCCTGCCAGAACGGCGGCAGCAGCGTCAGCGAATAGAACACCCCGCCGAGGTAGGTCAGCGGCGTCAGCACGAAGGTTGGGATCAGGCTAATGTCGTCAAAGGTTTTCGCAAACACGGCGTTCAGCAGGCCGGCCAGCGAGAACAGGATCGCCGTCATTACCAGCGTCAGCGCCACGAAGAGCCACGAATGCACCTGGAACGGCACGAAGAACAGCGAAATTGCCGTCACCAGAATGCCGACGCACAGGCCGCGGGCCACGCCGCCGCCCACGTAGCCCGCGATGATCACGTGCGTGGGCACCGGTGCCACCAGCAGCTCTTCAATATTGCGCTGGAACTTGGCGCTGAAGAACGACGACGCCACGTTGGCGTAGGCGTTGGTGATCACCGCCATCATGATCAGGCCCGGCACGATAAACTGCATATAGGTGAAGCCGTGCATTTCACCAATGCGCGAGCCGATCAGGTTGCCGAAAATGATGAAGTACAGCGTCATGGTAATGACGGGCGGCACCAGGGTTTGTACCCAGATGCGCATAAAGCGGTTAATTTCTTTCGCCCAGATGCTTTTCAGCGCGATCCAGTAAAGATGCGTCATGCCTTGTCTCCTTGTTTGTCCTGCACCAGAGAGACAAACAGCTCTTCCAGTCGGTTCGCTTTGTTACGCATGCTCAGGACCTGAATCCCCTGCGCGCTCAGCTGCGAGAACACGCTGTTAATCCCCTGCTCGCGCAGTACCTCAACTTCCAGCGTTGAGGTATCCACCAGGCGATACTGATACCCTTCCAGCTTTGGCAGCGCGCTTTTCGCCGCGAGATCGAGAATAAAGGTTTCTGATTTCAGCTTGGAGAGCAGATTCTTCATCGAGGTGTTTTCCACCAGCTCGCCGTGCTGAATAATCCCAATGTTCCGGCAGAGCATTTCCGCCTCTTCCAGATAGTGGGTGGTAAGGATGATGGTGGTGCCTTTGTCGTTAAGATCCTTCAGGAAGCCCCACATGGAGCGGCGAAGCTCAATATCCACCCCGGCGGTTGGTTCATCAAGGATCAGCAGCTTAGGCTCATGCATCAGCGCGCGGGCGATCATCAGGCGGCGCTTCATCCCGCCGGACAGCATCCGCGCGCGCTCGTTGCGCTTTTCCCACAGATCGAGCTGCTTCAGGTACTTTTCGCTGCGCTCAACCGCGTCTTTGTGCTCAACGCCGTAGTAGCCCGCCTGCTGAACGACGATTTGCTGTACCGTCTCGAACGGGTTGAAGTTGAACTCCTGCGGCACCAGCCCCAGCTGGCGCTTGGCGTTAACCACGTCTTTTTCCAGGTCGTAACCAAACACGCTCACCCGGCCAGAGGTCTTGTTCACCAGCGAGCTGATAATCCCGATCGTCGTGGATTTACCGGCCCCGTTCGGCCCCAGAAGCGCATAAAAGTCGCCGGCCTCTACTTTGAGGTCTATCCCGCGCAGCGCCTGAACGCCGCCCGGATAGGTTTTTTTTAGCTGCTCAAGCTCTAGTGCAATCGCCATGAATTAAACTTACCTATAGTTCTGACACACGTTGTGTGGTTTCATTAAAAGTCGAGTTACCCTATATTAGCGCAACGCTATCACTCGGTTACAGGCCGTTAACCTCCATGAACGACATAGATACACTCATCAGCAACAATGCACTATGGTCAAAAATGCTGGTAGAAGAAGATCCCGGTTTTTTTGAAAAATTGTCGCAGGTGCAAAAGCCACGCTTTCTGTGGATTGGATGTTCGGATAGTCGAGTACCGGCCGAGCGCTTAACCGGCCTGGAGCCGGGCGAGCTGTTTGTCCATCGTAACGTGGCTAATCTGGTGATCCATACCGATCTCAACTGCCTGTCGGTAGTACAGTATGCCGTTGATGTGCTGGAAGTTGAACACATAATCATTTGCGGCCACTACGGCTGCGGCGGCGTACAGGCGGCGGTGGAAAACCCGGAGCTGGGGCTGATTGACAACTGGCTGCTGCACATTCGCGATATCTGGTTTCAACATAGCTCACTGCTGGGCGAAATGCCGCAGGAGCGCCGCCTTGATACCCTGTGCGAGCTGAACGTGATGGAGCAGGTGTATAACCTCGGGCATTCCACCATCATGCAGTCGGCGTGGAAGCGCGGGCAAAAAGTGTCGGTTCACGGCTGGGCCTACGGTATCCACGACGGCCTGCTGCGCGATCTGGACGTCAGCGCGACCAACCGCGAAACGCTGGAGCAGCGCTACCGTTCGGGAATTGCGAACCTAAAGCTTAAGCATACTAACCATAAATAAAGCCGGAGATTTTCTCCCTCTCCCAGAGGGAGTCGAGACAGTCCGGCGCGATGTGGTTTTCTCCCTCTCCCGTGGGAGAGGGCCGGGGCGAGGGCATCAGCCCGCCATTACTCGTCCAGCAAGACCACTTTCCCCACGTAAGGCAGATGGCGATAGCGCTGCGCGTAGTCAATGCCGTAGCCCACCACGAACTCGTCCGGGATAGAGAAACCAACGAACTCGACAGGCACCTGCACTTCGCGGCGCTCGGGCTTATCCAGCAGCGTACAGATCGCCAGGGATTTCGGCTCGCGCAGGCTCAGGATCTCGCGCACCTTAGAGAGCGTGTTGCCGGAGTCGATGATGTCTTCAACGATCAACACATCTTTGCCGCGAATATCTTCATCCAGGTCTTTCAGGATTTTCACATCACGGGTCGTGGACATGCCGCTGCCGTAGCTGGAGGCGGTCATAAAATCGACCTCATGGGGCACCTGCACCTCACGGCACAGGTCGGCCATGAACATGAATGAGCCACGCAATAGACCCACCAGCACCATTTCGCTGCCGCTGTCCTTGTAATGTTCGGTGATTTGACGACCCAGTTCGGCGATACGCGCTTTGATCTCGGCTTCCGGGATCATCACTTCAACAGTATGTTTCATATTACTAACCATATGATTTTAAAGAAAATCCATCAATGCAGTTGATTATTCGTCCAGCATCGATTCGCAAGCGGGCCATTATAACAGCAAATGGATAAGCCTGGCGTATGAGTTATAAAAGCAAATATTGTGATTCCGATCACAGTTGTTAATACCTATAATTAATTGCTAGCAAATAATTAACAAAACTGACGAGTACACTTTCTATGGCTGAATCTAAAACAAAACAGCCGCGTCTACTGGTGAACTTAACAGCGCTATTTGCCGCCTTCTGCGGCTTATACCTGTTAATCGGTGGCGTATGGCTTGTCGCTATTGGCGGCTCCTGGTACTACCCGATTGCGGGTCTGGTTATGCTCGGCGTAACCGTCCTGCTCTGGCGTAGCAAACAATCTGCACTGTGGCTTTACGCTGCTCTGCTCCTCGCAACCATGATCTGGGGCGTCTGGGAGGTCGGTTTCGACTTCTGGGCACTGACGCCGCGCAGCGACATTCTGGTCTTCTTTGGCATCTGGCTTATTCTGCCGTTCGTCTGGCGTCGCCTGATTGTGCCATCCAGCGGCGCGGTCGCCGGCCTGGTGGTTGCCCTGCTGATTACCGGCGGCATCCTGACCTGGGCCGGGTTTAACGACCCGCAGGAGATCAGCGGCACGCTGAATACGCAGGCCACGCCTGCTGAGGCTATTTCGCAGGTTGCTGACGGCGACTGGCCGGCCTACGGTCGTAACCAGGAAGGCCAACGCTATTCCCCGCTGAAGCAGATCAACGCGGATAACGTGAAAAACCTGAAGGAAGCCTGGGTGTTCCGCACCGGTGACCTGAAGATGCCGAACGATCCGGGCGAGCTGACCAACGAAGTGACGCCGATTAAGGTCGGCAACATGCTTTACCTGTGTACCGCCCACCAGCGCCTGTTCGCGCTCGACGCGGCCACCGGTAAAGAGAAATGGCACTTCGATCCGCAGCTGAACTCGAATCCTTCGTTCCAGCACGTGACCTGCCGCGGCGTCTCCTACCACGAAGCCCGCGCCGAGAATGCGAGCCCGGAAGTGGTTGCCGACTGCCCGCGCCGCATCATGCTGCCGGTTAACGATGGTCGTCTGTTCGCCATCAACGCCGAAACGGGCAAGCTGTGCGAAACCTTCGCCAACAAAGGCATCCTGAATCTGCAGACCAATATGCCGGACACCACGCCGGGTCTGTATGAGCCAACCTCTCCCCCCATCATCACCGATAAAACGATCGTGATTGCCGGTTCGGTAACGGATAACTTCTCTACCCGCGAAACCTCCGGCGTGATCCGCGGCTTCGACGTGAACACCGGTAAGCTGCTGTGGGCCTTCGATCCGGGCGCGAAAGATCCAAACGCGATCCCGTCGGATGAACACACCTTCACCTTCAACTCGCCGAACTCGTGGGCGCCTGCCGCGTATGACGCGAAGCTGGACCTGGTCTACCTGCCTATGGGCGTCACTACGCCGGATATCTGGGGTGGTAACCGCACGCCGGAGCAGGAGCGCTACGCGAGCGCCATCGTGGCGCTGAACGCGACCACCGGCAAGCTGGCGTGGAGCTACCAGACCGTTCACCACGATCTGTGGGATATGGATATGCCGTCCCAGCCGACGCTGGCGGACATTACCGTTAACGGCAAAACCGTGCCGGTGATTTACGCCCCGGCGAAAACCGGCAACATCTTCGTGCTGGATCGCAGCAACGGCAAGCTGGTTGTGCCTGCGCCGGAAAAACCGGTTCCGCAGGGCGCGGCGAAGGGCGACTACGTCTCTAAAACGCAGCCGTTCTCTGACCTGAGCTTCCGTCCGAAGAAAGACCTGAGCGGGGCAGACATGTGGGGCGCCACGATGTTTGACCAGCTGGTGTGCCGCGTGATGTTCCATCAGCTGCGCTATGAAGGCATCTTCACACCACCTTCTGAGCAGGGCACGCTGGTCTTCCCGGGTAACCTGGGAATGTTCGAGTGGGGCGGGATCTCCGTCGACCCGAACCGTCAGGTCGCGATTGCTAACCCAATGGCGCTGCCGTTCGTTTCCCGCCTGATCCCTCGCGGGCCGGGCAACCCAATGGAGCAGCCGAAAGACGCCAAGGGCAGCGGTACCGAAGCCGGCATTCAGCCGCAGTACGGCGTGCCGTATGGCGTAACGCTGAACCCGTTCCTGTCTCCGTTTGGTCTGCCGTGTAAACAGCCTGCCTGGGGGTATATCTCCGGCCTGGATCTGAAAACCAACCAGATCGTGTGGAAAAAACGTATTGGTACCCCGCAGGACAGCATGCCGTTCCCGATGCCGGTTCCGGTGCCGTTCAATATGGGTATGCCGATGCTGGGTGGCCCAATCTCTACCGCCGGTAACGTGCTGTTCATCGCGGCAACCGCAGATAACTACCTGCGCGCGTACAACATGACCAACGGTGAGAAGCTGTGGCAAGGCCGCCTGCCAGCGGGTGGACAGGCAACGCCGATGACCTATGAAGTGAATGGCAAGCAGTACGTTGTCATCTCTGCGGGCGGTCACGGTTCGTTTGGCACGAAGATGGGCGACTATATCGTCGCGTATGCGCTGCCTGACGACGCAAAATAAATGCAAAACGGCAACGAAAGTTGCCGTTTTTAGTATCTGTTCCCTCTCCCCATGGGGAGAGGGTTAGGGTGAGGACATCAGGCCGCACCTGCTTTAAACAGTGAACCCCAGCATCATCCCCGTATCCTCATGCTCAAGCAGATGGCAGTGGGCCATATAGGCAAACTCCTTCGGCGCGTCGTGGTCGAACTTCACCAGCACTTCGCTGACGCCGCCCTCTACCCTTACCGTATCTTTCCAGCCCCGGCGATGCGCCGCAGGCGCGCTGCCGTTTTCGGACAGGATGCGGAACTGCGTGCCGTGAATGTGGAACGGATGCAACATCATGTCGCCTTCGCCGGAAATCACCCAGCGCTCATACTTGCCCTTTTCGGCGGCAAACATCGGCGTGTTCATGTCGAACGCTTTGCCGTTGATCGTATTGGCGTTATGGAAATCAAATCCGTGGCCGCCGTGATTCATGTTTCCCATGCCGCCCATTTTCCCGTGATCCATATTCATATGGCCCGTCATTTCGCCGTGCTGCATACCGGCCATCGCCTGATTGCCGTATTTCTTCATCAGCGCCTGCATGCCCATCATGTCGAGCATCGGGTCCATTGCGAGCTGCAGCTTGCGCTGGGTTAACCCTTCAAGAGAAGGCAGCGCCGGGAGCGTAGCCAGCGCGTCCGGCAGCACGCCGGAGGCGGTGACCTGCAGCGGCTGGATGCGCAGCACCGGATGCGGCTTATCAAACGGCGCAACGGCCATCCCCATCTGGCTCACCGGCAGCGTAATGAGGTCAAACGCCTTGCCGTCGCTGATGTCCACCAGCACCTCAAAGCGCTCGCCCATCAGCATCGGCAGCTCGCTCACCTTAACCGGCTCGGGCAGCAGGCCGCCGTCGCTTGCCACCACGTAAAGCGGGCGCTGATCGCTGGCGGCAAAATTCAGCGACCGGGCGTTACAGCCGTTAAGCAAACGCAGGCGCAGCCAGCCCTTCGGCGCGGCGTGCTGCGGGTAGATCGCGCCGTTGGTCAGCAGCGTATCGCCAAACCAGCCTACCGCCGCGCTCATTACGTCCAGCTGATAGTCAATCTGCCCGTCCGCGTTGAATTTTTTGTCCTGCACGATAACGGGCACATCGTCGATGCCCCACTGTTTCGGCAGGCGAAGCTGGCGGCTCTCATCATCCTCAATCAGCACCAGACCGGCCAGCCCCATCGCCACCTGATGGCCCGTTTTGCCGTGCTGATGCGGGTGGAACCAGCAGGTTGCCGCGCGCTGGTCAGGGGTAAAGGTGACGGAGCGCTTGCCGCCGGGCTTAATCACGCCCTGCGGCCCGCCGTCGACCTCGCCCGGCACTTCCAGGCCGTGCCAGTGCAGGGTGGTCTCATCAGCAAGGGTGTTGTGAATGTCAACGGTGACCGCCTTCCCCTTACGCAGCTGGAGCGCAGGGCCGAGCAAATTGCCGTTATAACCCCACGTTGTTGCGGCGTGCTGACCGAACGTGGTTTTACCGGCCTGCACCACAAGCTGAATGCGGCTGCGGGCGTCTGCGGCGAGTAATTCAGGAATGGGTAAAGCCGGTCTGTCGGCGGCAAAAACGGCGCGGCTCCAGAGTGGTAACGCGCTGGCAACCCCCAGCGCGGCAGAATATTTCAAAAAATCACGACGTTGCATGTGCATTTCCTTATTTCCACCAGGCGATCTTTTGAGCATAAACCCTCCCCTTACCGGAAGGTCAAGCGCGGCGGCGATAATAAAGATCGTCGGCCTGGCATCAAGTGTGCTAACGTTAATTTTCCGTGATGCAGTGGTAAAGGTAATGAAGACGTTTTTCAGAACAATTTTGTTCGGTAGCCTGATGGCGATGTGTGCGAACAGTTACGCGCTAAGTGAAAACGAAGCGGAAGATATGGCCGATCTGACGGCAGTTTTTGTTTTTCTGAAGAACGATTGTGGTTACCAGAATTTGCCCAATGGGCAAATTCGTCGCGCACTGGTCTTTTTTGCCCAGCAGAACCAATGGGACCTCAGCAACTACGACAGCTTCGACATGAAGGCGCTCGGTGAAGACAGCTACCGCGATTTAAGCGGTATTGGCATTCCCACTGCTAAAAAATGCAAAGCGCTGGCTCGCGATTCACTCAGCCTGCTCGCCTACGTGAAGTAACCTTCCCGACGCCCCTTGTTGACCCGCTAACCGCTTCACGGCGGTTTTGTGTTGCGCCCATCTGCCGGATGTAATGGATGTTAACGAAGGAGGTGCTCCCCATGACCGATAAAACGGTATGGCAAGAAACGCTGCATGACCAGTTTGGTCAGTATTTTGCCGTGGATAACGTGCTTTATCATGAGAAAACCGATCATCAGGATTTGATCATCTTCGAGAACGCCGCCTTTGGCCGCGTGATGGCGCTGGACGGCGTGGTGCAAACCACCGAGCGCGATGAGTTTATCTATCACGAAATGATGACCCACGTGCCGCTGCTGGCGCACGGCCACGCGAAGCGCGTCCTCATCATCGGCGGCGGCGACGGCGCGATGCTGCGCGAAGTTTCTCGCCATCGCACCGTAGAATCGATCACCATGGTGGAAATCGATGCGGGCGTTGTGTCGTTCTGCCGTCAGTATCTGCCTAACCATAACGCGGGTAGCTACGACGATCCGCGCTTTAACCTGGTTATCGACGACGGCGTCAATTTTGTTAACCAGACGACGCAAACGTTTGACGTGATTATCTCCGACTGTACCGACCCTATCGGCCCTGGCGCATCGCTGTTTACCTCCGCCTTTTACGAAGGCTGCAAACGCTGCCTGAACCCGGGCGGCATCTTCGTTGCGCAAAACGGCGTCTGCTTCCTGCAGCAGGATGAGGCCCTCGACAGCCACCGCAAGCTGAGCACCTATTTTAGCGACGTCAGCTTCTATCAGGCGGCCATTCCGACCTACTACGGCGGGATCATGACCTTTGCCTGGGCGACGGACAATGACGTGCTGCGTCATCTCTCCGCCGAAATCATTCAGGCCCGCTTCCACAAGGCCGGGCTCACGTGCCGCTACTACAACCCTGCAATCCATACCGCCGCGTTTGCCTTACCGCAGTATCTGCAAGACGCACTGTCCTCCGAGGGGGTGAACTAATTGAAAAAGCTTAAACTGCATGGCTTTAACAACCTGACCAAAAGCCTGAGTTTTTGTATTTACGATATCTGCTACGTTAAAACCGCAGAAGAGCGCGATGGCTACATCGCCTATATCGATGAACTCTACAACGCCAACCGTCTGACCGAAATTTTGTCAGAGACCTGCTCCATTATCGGCGCGAACATCCTGAACATCGCGCGTCAGGACTACGAGCCGCAGGGCGCAAGCGTGACCATTCTGGTGAGCGAAGAGCCCGTCGACCCGACGCTTATTGACAAGACCGAGCACCCGGGCCCGCTGCCGGAAGCGGTGGTGGCCCATCTCGATAAAAGCCACATCTGCGTACATACCTACCCTGAAAGCCACCCAGAGGGCGGCCTGTGCACCTTCCGCGCGGATATTGAAGTGTCGACCTGCGGGGTGATTTCACCGCTGAATGCGCTGAACTACCTTATCCACCAGCTGGAGTCCGACATTGTCACCGTTGACTATCGCGTGCGCGGTTTTACCCGCGATATCAACGGCATGAAGCATTTCATCGATCATGAGATTAATTCCATCCAGAACTTTATGTCAGAGGATATGAAGTCCCTGTACGACATGATGGACGTGAACGTGTATCAGGAAAATATCTTCCATACCAAGATGCTGCTGAAAGAGTTCGATCTGAAGCACTACATGTTCCACACCAGGCCGGAAGACCTGAGCGAAGAAGAGCGCGAGGCGATTACCAGCCTGCTCTGGAAAGAGATGCGCGAAATCTACTACGGCCGCAATATTCCGGCCGTGTAAAGCGCGCGGGAGCAAGGACGCTCCGACGTGTTACTTCTGTTTCATGAAATCGCGATACGCAGCCACTACCTGCAAAAAGTCCTCAACGCCGCACAGCGACAGGCTCTCTTCGTCGTAGTAGCTCATCCCCTCTTCCATTTCGTCCCCTGAAAACTCAAGCTGGTTGGCGCGTACCATCACCTCTTCGCCGTCCATCCACAGGGTGTATTCGTGCCCGGCTCGCTGCCAGGAGCGCTCGCTGCCTTTTACCGTCAGCGCCGCCTGCTCCACCTCATCCAGCAGCGCGAGGTTCTCTTTCACCTCTTCGTTAAACCAGTGCCCAACGGCTTCGTGGCCCATCGACATACGCACCTTCACCACGCCGGTGATGTCGCGCAGAAATTCGTAATCCATAGTATTTTCCTCTGCAAAGCCAATAGGGTAATTATCGCAGCAGCGAGGAA
>NZ_QBJD02000020.1 GCF_003057745.1 Enterobacter sp. RIT418 | reverse complement strand
GCGAGTGGCTCGATCGGTTCCCTCTCCCCTATGGGGAGAGGGTTAGGGTGAGGGGTCCAGACCGCCCCCCCTTCCCCCTCTCCACTCTGTGATAAACTTCGTGCAATTCCTTTTGACTGCACGAGTACCCCATGAAACGTGAACTTGCTATCGAATTTTCCCGCGTAACCGAAGCCGCCGCGCTGGCCGGCTATAAATGGTTAGGCCGTGGCGACAAAAATACCGCAGACGGCGCGGCCGTCCACGCCATGCGCATTGTGCTTAACCAGGTCAACATCGACGGTACCATCGTGATTGGCGAAGGCGAGATCGACGAAGCGCCGATGCTCTACATCGGCGAAAAAGTCGGCACGGGCAAAGGCGATGCCGTGGATATCGCGGTCGACCCGATTGAAGGCACGCGCATGACGGCGATGGGTCAGGCCAACGCGCTGGCGGTGCTGGCCGTGGGCGATAAAGGCTGCTTCCTCAACGCGCCGGATATGTACATGGAAAAGCTGATCGTCGGCCCCGGCGCGAAAGGTGCTATCGACCTCAGCCTGCCGCTGGACGAGAACCTGCGCAACGTTGCCGCGGCGCTGGGTAAGCCCCTTAGCGAACTCACCGTCACCATTCTGGCCAAGCCGCGCCACGACGCCACCATCGCGCAGATGCAGCAGCTTGGCGTGCGCGTGTTTGCGATCCCTGACGGCGACGTCGCCGCCTCGATTCTGACCTGCATGCCGGACAGCGAAGTAGACGTCCTTTACGGCATCGGCGGCGCGCCGGAGGGCGTCGTCTCTGCCGCGGTGATCCGCGCGCTGGATGGCGACATGCAGGCCAGGCTGCTGGCGCGACACGACGTCAAAGGCGACAGCGAAGAGAACCGCCGTATCGGCGAGCAGGAGCTGGCGCGCTGTGCAGAAATGGGCATTGAGGCCAATAAGGTCCTCGCGCTTAACGAGATGGCCCGCAGCGACAACGTTGTCTTCTCCGCGACCGGCATTACCAAAGGCGACCTGCTGGACGGCATCACCCGCAAAGGCAACATGGCGACCACCGAAACGCTGCTGATCCGCGGTAAATCACGCACCATCCGCCGCATCCAGTCTATTCACTATCTCGACCGCAAAGACCCGGACGTGCAGACGCACATTCTGTAAAACCGTTTGATCGATAGAGCTTTCCGGCCCGAATGGGCTGGAAATGTTTCCCATAAGTACGGAAGATAGAACAGAGAATCAGCACAGGAGAAGATCATGGCGGACTGGGTAACAGGTAAAGTCACTAAGGTACAGTTCTGGACCGACGCGCTGTTTAGCCTCACCCTGCATGCTCCCGTCCATCCGTTCACGGCCGGGCAATTCGCGAAGCTGGGGCTGGACGTCGACGGCGAACGCGTGCAGCGCGCGTACTCTTACGTTAACGCGCCGGATAACCCGGACCTCGAGTTCTATCTTGTCACCGTACCGGAAGGTAAGCTCAGCCCGCGCCTTGCCGCGCTGAAGCCGGGCGACGACGTGCAGATTGTGAGCGAAGCGGCAGGTTTCTTCGTGCTGGATGAAATTCCAGACTGCGACACGCTCTGGATGCTGGCCACCGGCACAGCCATCGGGCCATACCTGTCCATCCTGCAATACGGCAAGGATCTCGAGCGCTTTAAAAATATCGTGCTGGTTCACGCCGCGCGCTATGCCGCGGACTTAAGCTATCTGCCGCAGATGCAGGAGCTGGAACGGCAGTATGGCGGGAAGCTGAAGATTCAGACCGTGGTCAGCCGCGAAACCGCGGCGGGTTCGCTGACGGGGCGCGTACCGGCGCTGATTGAGAGCGGCGCGCTGGAAGCGGCGGTTGGCCTGCCGATGAATACCGAAACCAGCCACGTGATGCTGTGCGGTAATCCGCAGATGGTGCGAGACACGCAGCAGCTTCTGAAGGATACCCGGCAGATGACGAAGCACCTTCGCCGCCGTCCGGGCCACATGACCGCTGAACACTACTGGTAATCAGCGGAATTTCACCTCAAGGGTATCTTTACCGTACTTGTTTTCGCTCTGGGTGCCGACAAACGCGCCCAGATCGATAATCATCATCACGAAGATGATCGTTGGGGCCAGCAGCCCTACCACCCACGGCAGGATGGACGGCAGCATCGACCAGTTTCCGCCCACCAGCATCCACGCCAGAACGATCAGAAACGCCCACGCGCCGGAGCGGCCGCGATCGTGCAGGCGTTTAACCATCACCGCCGCCGTTGGCCACAGCAGGCAAACCAGCGCAAACGCCGCCGTCTGCGTGCTCAGCCAGGCATTATAGGCAACAACAAACAGCGCCAGCATGGCGACGATCCACGTCACCATCCAAATCCAGAAGTCACGGCGTCCAATACGCCCTTTGAATGAAAACAGCCACTGCTGTATGGTCATGTAAGGTTCCTTATTATCGTAGTGCGCGTATTTTACCCTGGAGTTGTGACCTTTTGACAAGCCGAGCATATATCGTTTTAATCATGAGCAGTTACGGTCAGGGGCATTATTGATGAAAAGTTCGGCACACCTTTTTTTCCTGTGTTTAGCCATGCTAAGCGCCAGCGTTTCTCTGCATGCCGCTGAAACGACCGCGCCGGCCACCGCCCCTTACCTTCTGGCGGGCGCGCCTTCGTTCGATCAATCCATTAGCCAGTTCCGCGAAGCCTTCAACGCGGCCAACCCAGCGCTGCCGCTGGACGAATTTCGCGCTATTGATACCGCACGGGATACGCCAACGCTGACGCGCGCGGCCAGCAAGATTAACGAGAATTTATACGCCTCCACCGCGCTTGAGCGCGGAACACTGAAAATCAAAAGCATGCAGATAACCTGGCTGCCCATTCAGGGGCCGGAACAGAAAGCGGCGAAGGCCAAAGCGCTCGAGTACATGAGCGCGATGCTGCGGGCCTTTACCCCCGCGCTCACCAAAGTGCAAAGCCAGAAAAAGCTGCAAAAACTGCTGGCCGCCGGGAAAGGCAAACGCTACTACGCCGAAACGGAAGGTGCCATTCGCTATGTTGTAGCAGATAACGGCGAAAAGGGACTGACCTTCGCGGTTGAACCGATTAAGCTGGCGTTATCAGAGTCCCTTGGCGGGGCGAATTAATGACAAAAAGCAAAGCCTTTCAGGGGAAAATCTCTATACTGATTCACAGACCATGCTGCCCGACAGGGCGGCCATATTCCTTAATTCGCTAATTTAGCGTGGAGAATTGAAATGCGACATCCTTTAGTGATGGGTAACTGGAAACTGAACGGCAGCCGCCACATGGTAAACGAGCTGGTTGCTAACCTGCGTAAAGAGCTGGCTGGCGTAACGGGCTGTGCGGTTGCAATCGCTCCGCCGGATATGTACCTGGACCTGGCTAAACGTGCCGCTGACGGCAGCCACATCGTGCTGGGCGCGCAGAACGTTGACGTTAACCTGTCTGGCGCATTCACCGGTGAAACCTCCGCTGAAATGCTGAAAGATATCGGCGCGAAATACATCATCATCGGCCACTCCGAGCGTCGCACCTACCACAAAGAATCTGACGAATTCATCGCGAAGAAATTCGCCGTGCTGAAAGAGCAGGGCCTGATCCCAGTACTGTGCATCGGTGAAACCGAAGCGGAAAACGAAGCGGGCAAAACCGAAGAAGTGTGCGCACGTCAGATCGACGCGGTGCTGAAGACTCAGGGCGCGGCAGCCTTCGAAGGCGCAGTGATTGCTTACGAGCCAGTCTGGGCTATCGGTACCGGCAAATCAGCCACCCCAGCGCAGGCGCAGGCGGTTCACAAATTCATCCGTGACCACATTGCTAAAGCAGACGCGAAAGTGGCTGAGCAGGTAATCATTCAGTACGGCGGTTCTGTTAACGCGTCCAACGCTGCGGAGCTGTTCACCCAGCCGGACATCGACGGCGCGCTGGTAGGCGGCGCATCCCTGAAAGCGGACGCTTTCGCGGTGATCGTTAAAGCGGCAGAAGCGGCTAAACAGGCGTAATGCTGTTGTGGCGGGTGGCGCTTGCGCTTACCTGCCCTACGCTCTTCTCCCCCCTCTCCCTCGGGAGAGGGTTGGGAGGAGGGGAAACACCTCTCACCGAACTACACGTTTCCCAGCACGCTAAACCACAGATAATTCAGCGGCAGCAGCACCAGCCAGGTCACGACCGCCAGCGCCAGACAGAGCACCATCCCCGCCTTTGCAGGCACTTTCCCTAGCCCCATCGCCACCACAATCGGCGACGCCTGATACGGCAGCAGCGGCGTGGAATACCCCAGAACCTGAATCATGATCGTCGAAAGCAGCGGAAAGCCGGTCGCGTCCGAGAAGCTCTGCGCCAGCGTGGTATACAGCGCCGGAACGCCGTTGGCCGTCATGATGAAGTTAAGCGCCGTGGTGATCCCCGTCAGGGCGAGGAAGCTGGTAAACGGCCTGTCGGCGTCCAGCGGCATAAACTGAAGCAGCGCTTCGCCTACCGCCGCGCCAATGCCGGTTTGCGTCACCGTAATCGCCAGCCCGAGAATACCCGCGACGTAAATACAGGTGCGCATATTCACGCCCGCCGAGAACTCTTCCCCGGAGATAAAGCCAATTCGCGGCAGCATCACGACGATCGACGCCGCCAGCCCCGTCCAGGCGGGCCCAACGCCGTGCCAGCTCTCCGTTACCCACATCATCAGCACCACCGCCAGCAGCCAGGCCAGACGTTTTTCATCGCGCCCCATGGGTTCCTGCGCCGCGACCTCTTTCGGCGGTTTTGGGCTGCCGGGGAACAGCCAGCAGATCAGGCCGATCAGAATTAATCCTTTAAGAATGCCGAGCACGGGCGTGTGCAGCAGCAGATAAGGCACGTAGTTGAGATGAATGCCGTACGACCCTTCCGCCGCGCCGCTCATGACAAGGTTAGGCACGTTGGCTGGCAGGATGGTGGCGGAGAGCTGGAAGGTGCCGAACCCGACGGCCAGCGCCAGGCCAAACCAGGCGCGCGAACCGTCGGCAATGCCCGCTCTTTTTGCCATCGCCGCGACGATGGGCATGAGTAGCGCAATGCGCCCCATGTTCGACGGCATGACAAACGCCAGCGCGTAGCTCAGCAGCACCACGCTCGCCACCATCATGAGCCAGGAATCGGTCAGTTTTGACGACAGCGCCCGCGCCGCCCTGTCCGCCAGGCCCGTTTTGCGGATCGCCACGCCCAGCACAAAGCCGCTGAACACCAGCCAGAACGCCGACGAGGCAAAGCCGCCGAAAATCACCTCCGGCGGGGCAATTTTGGCGGTCATCGCGGCCGTAAAGAACAACAGCGCGGTAATAAATTCCGGGAGCAGCGACGTCGCCCACAGCACGATGGTGACGCCGACGATCAGTGAGGGCAGGAACAGAGGGTGAGTAAGCCAGAGCGACATGCCTGTCTCCTGTAGATTTTTTCAGCAAGTCTACGGCGACAGGCAGGGCGAGTAAACGCTATTTATGGTGGGGTCACTTCAGGATATCGCATTGATGATCCTGTAATTCCCCGGCTGACGCACGGTTAAGCGCCAGTAAATTACGCTCGGTCGCCAGCAGGACAAACGAGCCGTCCGACTGCTGCGCCATTGCCAGGGCGAAGCGCCCCATGTGGTCGCGCGCTTCCGGCAACTCTTCCGCCAGCATCATGAACGGGCTGCGCTGCACCAGCTCGGCTTCGGTCACGCGGCGCGCCAGGTATTCATGCCCTTCCAGGCCGCCGGGGAACGGCAGCCAGCGGGTGCTGATTTGCCCCTGGCCGGCATCCAGCTTTTCACGCACGTCCGGGCGCAGGCAGGAGATGTGAATATGGAAGTGGTTTTGCGAGCGTCCGGTTGGCGAGTTGATCGCCAGCGATACCGCGCTGTCGGGCACCGCCGCCCCGCGCTTGAGGCTCATAAAGCTGCGCGCCTGCCACGCCAGCCAGAAGAAGTTTGGCGTTTGAGGCTCGGTCAGCAGCGGGCTTTCGGTGCCGTTGATGCGGTATGTCGGCATCAGCAGATATTGCAGCGGCCCGTTGCGGTCTTTGAAGACAACGTATCCCGCATCCGGCTTCACCTGCGCACACGGCGCCGGGTTTTGGTTTTGCAGCTGGTTAGGCAGGCATTGATCGAGAACGATATGGCGCAGCGCATCCGAATTACCGCCTTTCAGCCAGTACCAGCCGCCGCCTGCAGCAACCACCATAACAATCAAAATCAGCAAGATTATCTTTTTCACAACGCGTTCCCTGTTTTCGTCCGAAGCGAAAGAGTAACGCAAAATGATGACCAAATAAAAACCCGGCGGATTTCTCACGCCGGGCCATTGCGCCATGCTCGATTATTGACCTAACGCTTGCTGATCTGGTCGAACGTCCCGCCGTTTGAGAAGTGCTCTTTCTGCGCTTTGGTCCAGCCGCCGAACTCTTCGTCAATGGTGAAAAGCTTCAGTTTCGGGAACTCGCCTTCGTATTTCTTCGCCACGGCCGGGTCGCGCGGGCGGTAGAAGTTCTTCGCCGCAATTTCCTGGCCTTCCGGCGAGTAGAGATACTTCAGGTAGGCTTCCGCCACCGCTTTGGTGTCTTTCTTCTCAACCACTTTATCGACGATGGAAACGGTAGGTTCCGCGAGGATAGACTCGCTTGGCGTCACGATCTCGAACTTGTCTTTACCCAGCTCGTTGGTTGCCAGCAGGGCTTCGTTTTCCCAGGCGATCAGCACGTCGCCGATGCCGCGCTCGACGAAGGTATTGGTTGCGCCGCGCGCGCCGGAGTCCAGCACTTCAACGTTTTTGAACAGCGCCTTCACGAACGCCTGCGCTTTTGCCTGATCGCCATTATTGTGGTGCAGCGCGTAGCCCCAGGCCGCCAGATAGTTCCAGCGCGCGCCGCCGGAGCTTTTCGGGTTCGGCGTAATCACCGACACGCCCGGCTTGATCAGATCGTTCCAGTCCTTAATCTGCTTCGGGTTGCCTTTACGCACCAGGAAAACGATGGTTGACGTGTAAGGCGCGGAGTTGTCCGGGAGGCGTTTGATCCAGTTTTTATCGATACGACCGCGCTCCGCAATGGCGTCCACGTCATAGGCTAGCGCCAGCGTTACCACGTCCGCTTCAATGCCGTTGATAACAGAGGTTGCCTGCTTGCCAGAGCCGCCGTGAGACTGGCGAATCACCACGTTATCGCCGGTTTCCTGTTTGTAGTGCGCCGCAAAGGCTTTGTTGTATTGGTCGTACAGCTCACGCGTCGGGTCGTACGACACGTTTAGTAACTGGATATCTTTTGCCAGCACGCTGGTCGATGCCAGCAATAATGTTAAACCCACGCCCCATTTATTCATCGCCCAGCTCTCTTGTGCAGTGTTTTGATGAATGCAGCGTGCCAGAAACGGAATCGATGATTAAAGAATAAAAAAAGATTGGCTATAACGTGGTGGAATAAAAACGGCGTGAGCGGCCAGTAGCCCTAACCCCAACCCTCACTCACGTGGGTGGGAGCAAACATAAAAAAACGGTAACTCAAGGGTTACCGTTTTGCATTTACCTTGCCGCCACCGGGCAACGGAGGCAATCAGTACAGTTTTTTCGCGCAGTCCAGCCAGTCACCTTTGAACGGACGCTTCATGTTTTCAATGGCGTCGATGATGTCATGGTGAACCAGTTTTTCGTTCTGAATACCGACGCAGCGGCCGCCGTGGCCTTCCAGCAGCAGTTCGATAGCGTACGCGCCCATGCGAGACGCCAGGATGCGGTCGTATGGACCCGGGGAACCGCCGCGCTGAATGTGGCCCAGAACGGTCGCGCGGGTTTCGCGCTTGGTTTCAGCTTCGATGTACTTCGCCAGCTCGTCTACGTCACAGATGTGCTCGGTAATCGCTACGATGGCGTGTTTCTTACCTTTTGCGATGCCCGCTTTGATTTCAGCCACCAGGTCTTCACGGCTAAATTCAACTTCCGGCACCACGATGAACTCGCAGCCGCCGGCAATGGCCGCGGCAAGCGTCAGGTCACCACAGTAGCGGCCCATCACTTCAACGATGGAGATACGCTGGTGAGAAGAAGAGGTGTCGCGCAGGCGGTCAATCGCTTCAACAACGGTGCCCAGCGCGGTGAAGAAACCGATGGTGTAGTCGGTGCCTTTGATGTCGTTGTCGATGGTGCCCGGCAGACCGATGCACGGGAAGCCCATTTCAGTCAGACGTTTTGCACCCATGTAAGAACCGTCACCGCCGATAACGACCAGCGCATCGAGGCCACGTTTTTTCATGTTTTCGATAGCCACTTCGCGAACGCGTTCGTCACGGAATTCCGGGAAGCGCGCAGAGCCGAGGAAGGTGCCGCCGCGGTTAATCATGTCAGAAACGCTGTAGCGGTCGAGTTGAACCATACGATCTTCGTACAGGCCCAGATAACCATCATAGATACCAAATACTTCCAGGCCTTCCGTTAGCGCTGCACGGACAACCCCACGAATTGCCGCATTCATGCCCGGCGCATCACCGCCGCTTGTCAACACACCGATTTTCTTAATCATGACTACCTCTGAACTTAGGAATGCAAAATTGAAATCTGTTGCCGGAAGAAACCATTCGACCAACGAATACTGCAAATAGTATATCAATCACTTCCAGCTGAATTGATTCAGGTCAGACCAAATGGCGGTAATTTATACACAAAATGCTGGCCTGGCTCACTTTTTTACCACGTATTACAAAAGCTCAACATGTGCGGGTACAACCGAGCAGGGGTCCTGGTGAATAATGACGTCTGAACCAGGAAAACGCTGCAAAATCGCCTGCTCGACCTGCTCAGCAATAACGTGAGCCTGAACCAGCGGCAGGTTGTCTTCCATTTCTATGTGAATCTGAATAAAGCGGGTCGGCCCTGACTGCCGCGTTCGAAGATCGTGAGCACCGCTGACGCCGGGCCAGGAGGTCACGAGGGTAAAAATTTCATTCCGTTCTGCATCGGGAAGCGCGCGGTCAAGAAGCGATTGCACCGCCTCGTACCCCATCCGTAAGGCGCTATACAAAATATAGATCCCAATCCCTAACGCAAATAGCGCATCGGCCCGATGCCAGCCATACCAGGCTAAACCGAGCGCGATAAGAATAGCGCCGTTCATCATAACATCAGACTGATAATGAAGCATATCCGCCCGTACCGCCTGGCTTTGTGTTTTTCTTACCACCCAGCGCTGGAACGTTACCAGAACGAGTGTGCTAATAAGTGCAACGACGGTCACCGCCACGCCCACGCCAGGGTCGTTCATTGGCGTGGGGGATACCAGGTGCTGAATGCCGGTTAAAAACAGGAACAATGCGGAGCCGGAAACAAACATGCTCTGCGCCAGCGCGGCCAATGATTCCGCCTTTCCGTGGCCGAACGTATGTTCTTCATCCGCAGGCTGTAGCGAATAGCGCACCACCAGCAGGTTGGTGAGCGAGGCGGCAATATCGACAAGCGAATCCACCAGCGCCGCCAGAATACTGACCGAACCGGTATACCACCACGCAAAAATTTTAATGACTAGCAGGCACGACGCCATCACGGTCGCCGCCATTGCCGCCCGGCTTACCAGCCGTCCATAGGATTGATTCATAAACGCTCCTGTCATGCTATGGCGGTAGTATAACGGATGCGTAGGGGATCAAAGGATGAATAAACCGTTAACAAGGCTTAACGAAGGGCAAAAAAAACCCCCACATCATGTGGGGGAAGACAGGGATGGTGTCTATGGCAAGGAAAACAGGGTTTACTGGTTACTACGGGTGTTGCTATTGCTACTGAAAAGCGTCATATCTGAGCTTCGCTGCATCCGTGCAACCTCACGCAGCTGGTCCATTCGCTGCTGATGTTTTTCATTTAAAACCGCCTGCTGCTCGGGCGTTAGCAGCTGAAACATTTGGTTGCGCACTCTGGCCATTTCGACCTGGCGTGCCACCTGTTCCTGCGCCATTTTTTCTGCCTGAGCGCGTACGGCGCTTTCATCAAAATTTTCTGCGGTGACAAGGCGATGCATTGTCTCCATTTCGCTAACATTAACAGGGGGCTTATCGTGTCTTGCCCTCTGCATCAGATCTCGCATCTGTTGACGCTGTTGTTCGGTTAAACTTATGCCGTCAAACATATGGATTTGGCTGCTGCTCTGCGAGGCACCCTCCGCTGAGGGACCGTTATCGCCGACTATCGTTACAGCAGCCTGGCTAAACGCACTGAATGCCAGCGTTGAGGCCATGACGGCAGCGGTAACTTTGCGCATCACTTGCTCCCAAAATCTTTCGTGTCGCGATTCAACGAGAGACAGTCTACGATTCAGGCTGCAAACATGCGTCAGGGGGTGTAAAACAACGTAAAGTCATGGATTAGATAGCCTTGATGTCGTAATTTCTGCCTCGGAGGTATTTAAACAATGAATAAAATCCTGTTAGTTGATGATGACCGAGAGCTCACATCCCTTTTAAAGGAGTTGCTCGACATGGAAGGTTTCAACGTTCTGGTCGCCCATGATGGCGAACAGGCGCTGAGTCTCCTTGACGACAGCATCGATCTGCTCTTGCTCGACGTCATGATGCCGAAGAAGAACGGCATTGATACGCTGAAAGAGCTTCGCCAGACACACCAGACCCCCGTTATCATGCTGACCGCGCGCGGCAGCGAGCTTGATCGCGTACTTGGCCTCGAGCTGGGCGCGGATGACTATTTACCGAAACCGTTCAACGACCGTGAACTGGTTGCCCGTATTCGCGCAATCCTGCGTCGTTCTCACTGGAGCGAACAGCAGCAGAGCACGGACAACAGCTCACCGACGCTGGAAGTGGACTCCCTGAGCCTGAACCCGGGCCGCCAGGAAGCGAGCTTTGATGGCGAAACGCTGGAACTGACGGGCACCGAGTTTACCCTGCTGTATCTGCTGGCGCAGCACCTTGGCCAGGTGGTATCGCGTGAACATTTAAGCCAGGAAGTGCTGGGCAAACGCCTGACGCCGTTTGACCGCGCCATCGACATGCATATCTCTAACCTTCGCCGCAAGCTGCCGGAGCGCAAAGACGGTCATCCGTGGTTTAAAACGCTGCGCGGTCGCGGCTATCTGATGGTTTCCGCTTCATGATAGGAAGCTTAACCGCCCGCATCTTCGCCATTTTCTGGCTGACGCTGGCACTGGTTTTGATGCTCGTTTTAATGCTGCCAAAACTCGACTCACGCCAGATGACGGAGCTGCTCGACAGCGAGCAACGCCAGGGCGTGATGATCGAGCAGCACGTGGAAGCCGAGCTGGCAAACGACCCGCCAAACGATTTGATGTGGTGGCGCAGGCTGTTTCGCGCTATCGACAAGTGGGCACCGCCCGGACAACGCCTGCTGCTGGTGACCAGCGAAGGCCGCGTCATCGGCGCCGATCGCAATGAAATGCAGATTATCCGTAACTTTATCGGCCAGGCGGATAACGCCGATCACCCGCAGAAGAAGAAATACGGTCGTGTAGAAATGGTTGGCCCCTTCTCGGTCCGGGACGGGGAAGATAACTACCAGCTCTACCTGATTCGCCCTGCCAGCAATTCCCAGTCCGACTTTATCAATCTCCTGTTTGACCGCCCGCTTCTGCTGCTGATCGTCACGATGCTGGTCAGTTCGCCGCTGCTGCTATGGCTGGCGTGGAGCCTGGCGAAACCGGCGCGCAAGCTGAAAAATGCCGCAGACGAAGTGGCCCAGGGGAACCTGAGGCAGCATCCCGAGCTGGAAGCTGGACCGCAGGAGTTTCTCGCCGCAGGCACCAGTTTTAACCAGATGGTAAGCGCCCTGGACCGCATGATGACGGCGCAGCAGCGACTGCTGTCGGATATCTCCCACGAGCTGCGCACCCCGCTGACGCGGCTCCAGCTCGGTACCGCCCTGCTGCGTCGCCGCAGCGGTGAGAGCAAAGAGCTGGAGCGCATTGAAACGGAAGCCCATCGCCTGGACAGCATGATCAACGATCTGCTGGTCATGTCGCGCAATCAGCAGAAAAACGCGCTGGTGAGCGAAACGGTGAAAGCGAATCATCTGTGGCACGAGGTGCTGGACAACGCCGCGTTCGAAGCCGAGCAGATGGGCAAATCGTTCACCGTCAACTTCCCGCCGGGGCCATGGCCGCTGTACGGTAACCCTAACGCGCTGGAAAGCGCGCTGGAAAACATCGTGCGTAACGCCCTGCGCTACTCGCACACGAAGATTGAGGTGGCGTTCTCGGTGGATAAAGACGGGATCACCATCATCGTGGACGACGACGGTCCTGGCGTGAGTCCGGAAGATCGCGAGCAGATTTTCCGCCCGTTCTACCGTACCGACGAGGCGCGTGACCGCGAATCCGGCGGCACGGGGCTGGGGCTGGCGATTGTCGAAACCGCTATGCAGCAGCACCGCGGCTGGGTGAAAGCCGACGACAGCCCGCTGGGCGGCCTGCGGTTAACGCTGTGGCTGCCGCTGTATAAGCGTTCGTAGTTTTTCCCTCACCCTAACCCTCTCCCCATAGGGGAGAGGGGACTGCTCAGTGCGGTCTTTTCACCCTCGCCCCTTTGGGGAGAGGGCCGGGGTGAGGGGCAGTTATCTCCCCCATAATCTCCGCGAATTATCCTCGATCTTGCCGCTAATACGCCGCTTCTGCATCGTTCTGGTCCAGCTTGTCGAAAGCCCCGCCGCCGACAGCAGGCGATGGTACTGTTCATCGTCGAACGGCATATGCCAGGCAATCGCGCAGGCATCGTACACCGACACGTCGCTCAGGCGTGACGCCAGCTCAAGAGGCGCGTCCGCCGAAACCGGCCCCGCCTGCACCACGCGATAAAGCCAGCCGGTTTTGCCCGCGCTTTGCAGCTGGGCGGACATATCCGGAATGCCAAAATGGTAGTTGAGCTTAAAGCACGGCGAGCGCGGCTGCGTCACCTGAATCAGGGCGTCGCCCCAGCGGAAGATATCGCCGATAAAGACGTTCTTTTCGGTCAGCCCGTCGGTAGAGAGGTTCTCACCAAACGCGGGCGCGACAAACAGGTCCGCCTGCTCGGGAAACTCGGCTATCCAGTGCTGATAGTGCTCGCGTGGATAATGGCACAGCGCGCGATCGGGCCCGCCGTGGATTTTCTTCTCGGCCTGCTCGTCGCCCGCCAGCCCGAGGTCGGTCAACGTCAGCTCGCCGTCGACCTGAATTTTAGCAATGGCGCTCGGGCGGCTGCCGTCGTAGTCCCTGACCTTGCCTGTAAACACGTTGACCGGGTAGTGCATATCTACTCCTTCAGATACAAAAAAAGCGAGTCATCAGACTCGCTTCTCACAGGCGTCAATGCAACCTTATTTTTTAGCGGCGAAACGCGCTGCGGCTTCGTCCCAGTTCACCACGTCCCAGAAGGCTTTGATGTAGTCCGGGCGGCGGTTCTGGAACTTCAGGTAGTAAGCGTGTTCCCACACGTCCAGGCCCAGGATTGGGAAACCGGAAGCGCCAGAGATAGCTTCACCCATCAGCGGTGAGTCCTGGTTTGCGGTAGAAACCACCGCCAGTTTGTCACCTTTCAGGACCAGCCACGCCCAGCCGGAGCCGAAACGGGTCGCAGCGGCTTTTTCGAATTCCGCTTTGAAGTTGTCAACGGAACCGAAGTCGCGCTCGATAGCCGCTTTCAGGTCGCCCTGCAGGGTGGTACCGGTTTTCAGGCCTTTCCAGAACAGGCTGTGGTTAGCGTGGCCGCCCGCGTTGTTGCGCAGAACGGTTTTCTTGTCCGCTGGCAGCTGGTCCAGCCTGGTGATCAGCTCTTCAACCGGCAGGTTAGCGAACTCTGGCAGGCTTTCCAGCGCGGCGTTCGCGTTGTTCACATAGGTCTGGTGGTGTTTAGTGTGATGGATTTCCATCGTCTGCTTGTCGAAATGCGGTTCCAGTGCGTCGTAGGCATACGGCAGGGATGGCAGTGTATAACTCATAATCCTCTCCATTATTGTCGGGCGGCACAGCTGTTAATGCCGCGTAAGCAGTTGGTTCATTATAGTTAATTAAATGATATTGAAAATGATTATCAATGCCGTAGTTTTTATAAGGTTATTGAATTTTTGATCAATAGCGAAATTGTGAGTCTGCTCACGCGGTTAACGGGCTGATTGCCACCCGTGCCCCGGAGGCGGCAACCGCTTAAAGGTCATTAAATCGCCTAATTTTTACACTCATCGTGAGAGTGGGACACCACCAGCCGATAAAAACGATGAGGATGTGAACATGAGTCATGCGATTACGATGGGGATTTTCTGGCACTTGATAGGCGCGGCCAGCGCAGCCTGTTTTTATGCTCCGTTCAAAAAGGTCAGACACTGGTCATGGGAAACGATGTGGTCCGTTGGCGGCACGGTGTCGTGGCTGATTTTGCCCTGGACCATCAGCGCCATGCTGCTCCCGGACTTCTGGGGTTATTTCTCCTCCTTTAGCGCCTCTACCCTGCTGCCGGTGTTTCTGTTCGGAGCGATGTGGGGCATTGGCAACATCAACTACGGCCTGACCATGCGCTATCTGGGCATGTCGATGGGCATCGGCATCGCGATTGGCATCACCCTGATTGTCGGCACCCTGATGACGCCAATCATCAACGGCAATTTCGACGTGCTGATTAACACCCGGGGCGGACGAATGACGCTGCTGGGCGTGCTGGTGGCGGTCATCGGCGTGGGCATCGTGACGCGCGCGGGCCAGCTGAAAGAGCGCAAAATGGGCATCAAGGCGGAGGAATTTAACCTGAAGAAAGGGTTGGTGCTGGCGGTGATGTGCGGCATCTTCTCCGCCGGGATGTCGTTCGCCATGAACGCCGCCAAGCCCATGCATGACGCCGCCGCGGCGCTGGGCGTTGACCCGCTGTACGTGGCGCTGCCAAGCTACGTGGTGATCATGGGCGGCGGCGCGCTGGTTAACCTCGGCTTCTGCTTTATTCGTCTGGCAAAAGTGAAGGATCTGTCGATAAAAGCGGACTTCTCGCTGGCAAAATCGCTCATCATCACCAACGTGCTGCTTTCCGCGCTCGGCGGCCTGATGTGGTACCTGCAGTTCTTCTTCTACGCCTGGGGACACGCCAGCATACCGCCGCAGTACGACTACATGAGCTGGATGCTGCACATGAGCTTCTACGTGCTGTGCGGCGGGCTGGTGGGCCTGGTGCTGAAAGAGTGGAACAACGCGGGCCGACGTCCGGTTGGCGTGCTGAGCCTGGGCTGCGTAGTGATCATTATCGCGGCCAACATTGTCGGCCTCGGCATGGCAAACTGACTACGCGGCTTTACGACTGCGATGGCGCCACTGAACCGGCGTCATCCCAACCTCGCGGTTAAAGACCACGGAGAAGTAATTGCTGTCCTCAAACCCGCAGCGCATCGCCACTTCGCTCACCATCTGCTCCGTATGCTGCAGCAGATACTGCGCGTGACAAATCCGCAGCTGGCGCAGGTAGTGGTTGACCGTCATTCCCGTCTGGGCGCGAAACTGCTGGCGCAGCGCGCGCTCGCTGCACTGCGCCTGCTCGCAGAATTTCTCCAGCGCAAAGCTGCGGTTCAGGCTGCCGGCAAGCGTGGTAATGAGCTTGTCCAGCAGGGTTTCCTGCGCCGTGGCAGAAGGGCTATCGGTGGCAAAACGGTGGCGCTTAAGGGTCATCACCAGCTGGGCAAAAAGCAGTTCCGCCATCGAATGGGATACCGGGTCGGTTTTCTGGCTCTCCTGCTCAAGCAGGGAAATCACCTGCCTAACCTGGGCCATGCCGCTGCTGCTCAGACGCCAGTGCGGCGTGCCTTTCGCATCGCTAAAGCCGGGAATGTTTGCGGCCCAGTCGACGTTGAGCCGCAGGCGGTCAGGGCAGTAAATCACGTTCTGTAAAACGAGATCGTTAACCGAGGCGTAAGAGTGTTTGTCTTCCGCGCGTATGTAAAACAGATCGCCACGCGTAATGCGGTAGGGCCTGTCGTTGAGCACGTGCAGGCCGTTACCCCGCCACACCAGCACCAGCTCGCAAAACTCATGGGTGTGCTCGGCAAAGACGTTTTGCGGATAGCGGTCGGCCACCGCGACGGCTTGTCCGGCAGAGGAAAAAAAATCTTCTTTGCGAAGCGTTAACTGAGCGGCCACACCCTAACCTCAACGATGAATAACCCGACATTATTAGCGTTTTTACGCCGGGAATACGGTGATTACCCTCGCGTTACTGAAGCGTCACGTCCTTGCCCTGGCGAATATCGCGCGGGGACCAGCTGAACTCGCGGCGAAAAAGCGTCGAAAAGTGGTTACTGTCGCCAAAACCGCAGCGATAGGCGATGTCCGTAACGCTTTCATCCGTGTGGCGCAGCAGGTGGCGCGCCTTGATTAAGCGCAGCCGGTTGAGGTAGCGCTGGGGCGTAAGCCCGGTGTTCTGCTTAAGCTGGCGATGCAGGGTGCGCAGCGACAGCGAAAAATCATCCGCCAGCGTTTCCCAGCAGACGTCCTCGGCAAAGTGCTCCTCCAGCCAGGCCATCAGCTGATTCAGCCGCGCATCGTTGTTTCCCATTCCCTCCACCAGGCTCCCCCGGCGCAGCAGCAACAGCAGCTGCATAAACAGCAGCTCGCGCGCGGCAAGGGCGTGCGTCTCCGGCCCCTCTTCGCTTTGCTCAAGCTGGCTCACCAGCAGGCGCACCTGCGACAGCGTGGCCTGGTTGATCCGCCAGTGCGACGGGTAATGTCCGTCCTTTTCCTGCGGCAGCAGCTGGTTCAGCCCCGCAAGAAACTGGAACGCGTCCGGGGATCGATAAAGCACGTTGGTCAAACAAAGGTTGTCGGTATGTTCATACAGGTGCCTGTCGTGATCGCGCACGAAGCAGACCGTTCCCCCGCAGATGGTGTACGGCTGCCCGTTGAATACATGAATGCCCGTCCCATGCTCAACAATCACAATTTCATGAAAATCATGATGGTGTTCAGGAAATGCCGCCTGAGGAAGCCGCGGCTCAATCGCAACGGGCGAACCTTCCGAAGGAAAAAAATCCACGCTGTGTAGTACGGTCATATCGGCCACCACTAATGAGAAATCTTCTCAAAATAGTAATTAAGCCCCTTCACCCGCACCTTGAATTTTCGGCAGCAAAGCGCGCAAAACCCGCCGATTTTTCAAGAAACCGGCGGAAAGATCGGGAAATGCGGGAAGCGTCACACTGCCTGAAAAGCCCACCATAACAGGAAACTGTGAACCGCCTCACGTTCACCTTTGCTTTCTTGCCAGCCGCCGTTTTTCGCTGTCACTGGCAAGAAGGCGTCATTTATCGACCCTTTTTACACTCATCGCTAATGACCTAAAGAAGGACCCGAACATGACTTTTCGCCATTGTGTGGCTGTTGATTTAGGCGCATCCAGCGGGCGCGTCATGCTGGCCACCTGGGACGGTAGCCAGCGCGCGCTGTCGCTGCGTGAAATGCACCGCTTTACGAACTGCCTGCAAAAGCAGGACGGTTTTGAGACCTGGGATATCGACGGCCTGGAAGCTGAAATCCGCACCGGGCTGCAAAAGGTCTGCGACGCCGGGATTCCGATCGACAGCATCGGCATTGATACCTGGGGCGTGGACTTTGTGCTGCTGGACGAGCGCGGCGAGCGCGTCGGGCTGCCGGTGTCCTATCGCGACAGCCGCACCGACGGCGTGATGGCACAGGCCGTTGCCCGGCTCGGTAAAGAAGCGATCTACGGGCGCAGCGGCATTCAGTTTTTACCGTTCAACACGCTGTACCAGCTGCGCGCGCTGGTACAGCAGCAGCCGGAAGCGGTGGATCGCGCGGCGCACGCGCTGCTGATCCCGGACTACCTGAGCTATCGCCTGACCGGCAACCTCAACTGGGAATACACCAACGCCACCACCACCCAGCTGGTGAACATTAACTCCGATGCCTGGGATGAAACCCTTCTCGACTGGACGGGCGCACCGGCCTCGTGGTTCGGCACGCCGACCCACCCCGGCAACGTGATCGGCCAGTGGATTTGCCCGCAGGGCAATCCGATCCCGGTGGTGGCCGTGGCGAGCCACGATACCGCCAGCGCGGTCATCGCCTCGCCGCTCGCCGACGCGGACGCGGCCTATCTCTCCTCCGGTACCTGGTCGCTGATGGGGTTTGAGAGCAAAACGCCCTACACCAGCGACGCGGCGATGGCGGCAAACATCACCAACGAGGGCGGCGCGGAAGGCCGCTACCGGGTGCTGAAAAACATTATGGGGCTATGGCTGCTGCAGCGGGTGCTGAAGGAGCAGAACGTGACCGACCTGCCTGCGCTTATCGCCGAGACGGAAACGCTCGCCGCCGGCTCGTATCTGATCAACCCCAACGACGATCGCTTTATCAATCCGGCGCACATGAGCGCCGAGATCCAGGCCGCCTGCGTCGAGGCCGGACAGCCGGTCCCGTCCCGCCCCGCCGAGCTGGCGCGCTGCATCTTTGACAGCCTCGCGCTGCTGTATGCCGACGTCCTGAGCGAGCTGGCGAGCCTGCGCGGCAGGCCGTTCAGCCAGCTGCATATCGTTGGCGGCGGCTGCCAGAACCGGCTGCTGAACCAGCTCTGCGCGGACGCCTGCGGCATCACCGTCGTGGCGGGCCCGGTAGAGGCCTCCACGCTCGGCAATATCGGCGTTCAGCTAATGACCCTGGATGAACTCTCCAGCGTTGACGATTTCCGTGCGGTCGTCGCGGCGAACCACAGCCTGATGACCTTTACCCCCCATCCCCGCCATAAGATAGCCCGCTATCGGGCGCAGTTTCAGCAAAAACGACTGATAAAGGAGCTTTGCGCATGACCACTCAACTAGAACAAGCCTGGGAACTGGCAAAACAGCGTTTCGCCGCCGTCGGCGTGGACGTCGACGCGGCGCTGCGCCAGCTTGACCGCCTGCCGGTCTCCATGCACTGCTGGCAGGGCGATGACGTCGCCGGTTTTGAAAACCCGGGCGGTTCGCTGACGGGTGGCATTCAGGCGACCGGCAACTATCCGGGGAAAGCGCGCAGCGCAGCCGAGTTGCGTGCCGACCTCGAACTGGCGCTGAGCCTGATCCCGGGGCCAAAGCGCCTGAACCTGCACGCGATCTATCTGGAGTCCGACGAGCCGGTTGAGCGCAACGAGATCAGGCCCGAGCACTTCAAAAACTGGGTGGAATGGGCGAAAGCCAACCGTCTGGGGCTGGACTTTAACCCGTCCTGCTTCTCGCATCCGCTGAGCGCGGACGGGTTTACCCTCGCCCACGCGGACGATGAGATCCGCCAGTTCTGGATCGACCACGTCAAAGCCAGCCGCCGCGTCTCGGCGTATTTCGGCGAGCAGCTCGGCACGCCGTCGGTGATGAACATCTGGATCCCGGACGGCATGAAGGACATCACCGTTGACCGCCTGGCCCCGCGCCAGCGCCTGCTGGCCGCGCTGGACGAGGCCATCAGCGAAAAGCTGAACCCGGCGCACCACATCGACGCCGTTGAGAGCAAGCTGTTCGGCATCGGCGCGGAGAGCTACACCGTCGGCTCGAACGAGTTTTACATGGGCTACGCCACCAGCCGCCAGACCGCGCTGTGCCTGGACGCGGGCCACTTCCACCCGACCGAGGTCATCTCGGACAAAATCTCCGCCGCCATGCTCTACGTGCCGCGCCTGCTGCTGCACGTCAGCCGCCCGGTGCGCTGGGACAGCGACCACGTGGTGCTGCTGGATGACGAAACCCAGGCGATTGCCAGCGAAATCATCCGCCACGACCTGTTCGACCGCGTGCACATCGGCCTCGACTTCTTTGACGCCTCCATCAACCGCATCGCGGCGTGGGTGATCGGCACCCGCAACATGAAGAAAGCCCTGCTGCGCGCGCTGCTGGAGCCTACCGCCGCGCTGAAACAGCTTGAGGAAAACGGCGACTACACCGCCCGCCTGGCGCTGCTGGAGGAGCAAAAATCCCTGCCGTGGCAGGCGGTGTGGGAAATGTACTGCCAGCGCCACGATGTGCCTGCGGGCAGCCAGTGGCTGGAGAACGTGCGGGCGTATGAGAAAGACGTGTTGAGCCAGCGCGGGTAATTGCCCCCTCACCCCTGCCCTCTCCCCAAAGGGGAGAGGGAGCAAACCATCCCCTCGCCCCTTTGGGGAGAGGGTTAGGGTGAGGGGAAACTCTCACCGCGATAAATGGAAAAGAAAACTATGCAAACCATCACCCACTCCTGGTTCGTCCAGGGCATGATCAAAGCCACCTCCGACGCCTGGCTGAAGGGCTGGGACGAACGCAACGGCGGCAACCTCACGCTGCGCCTGGATGAGGCGGACATCGAGCCGTACGCCGCCGATTTCCACCACAAGCCGCGCTATATTGCGCTGAGCCAGCCGATGCCGCAGCTCGCGAATACGCCTTTTATCGTCACCGGCTCCGGCAAATTTTTCCGCAACGTGCAGCTCGACCCGCAGGCCAACCTCGGCGTCGTTAAGGTAGACAGCGACGGCGCGGGGTACTTCATCCTCTGGGGCCTGACGGACGACGCCGTTCCCACCTCCGAACTGCCCGCGCACTTCCTCTCTCACTGCGAGCGCATGACGGCAACCGGCGGCAAAGACCGCGTGATCATGCATTGCCACGCCACCAACCTGATCGCCCTGACCTACGTGCTGGAAAACAGCGCCGAGTTCATCACCCGCAAGCTGTGGGAAGGGAGCACCGAATGCCTGGTGGTCTTCCCGGACGGCGTGGGCATTCTGCCGTGGATGGTGCCGGGCACCGATGAGATCGGCCAGGCGACCGCCAGGGATATGCAAAAGCACTCTCTCGTTCTGTGGCCGTTCCACGGCGTCTTCGGCAGCGGCCCGACGCTGGATGAAACCTTCGGCCTGATCGACACCGCCGAGAAGTCAGCCGAGGTGCTGGTGAAGGTCTACTCCATGGGCGGCATGAAGCAAACCATCACCCGGGAAGAGCTGATCGCGCTGGGCAAACGCTTTGGCGTCAGCCCGATGCAGTCGGCGCTGGATTTGTACGCGTAACCGCCCCGCTGACCGAAGACGTTCGGCGAGAGATAAGGAGAATTATCATGAGTTTTATGTTGGCGCTGCCGAAAATCAGCCTTCACGGTGCGGGCGCAATCGGCGACATGGTCAATCTGGTGGCGAACAAGCAGTGGGGCAAAGCGCTGATCGTCACCGACGGCCAGCTGGTGAAGCTGGGGCTGCTCGACGGCCTGTTCACCGCGCTGGACGCTCACCAGATGTCCTATCACCTCTTCGACGAGGTGTTTCCAAACCCAACGGAAGCGCTGGTGCAGAAAGGCTACGCGGCCTATCGGGACGCGGAGTGTGATTTCGTCATCGCCTTCGGCGGCGGTAGCCCGATCGACACCGCCAAGGCGATTAAAATCCTCACCGCGAATCCGGGGCCGTCTACCGCCTACTCCGGCGTTGGCAAGGTGAAAAACGCGGGCGTGCCGCTGGTCGCTATTAATACCACCGCAGGCACCGCGGCGGAGATGACCAGCAACGCGGTGATCATCGACGCCGAGCGCCACGTAAAAGAGGTGATTATTGATTCCAACATCATCCCGGACATCGCGGTGGATGACGCCAGCGTGATGCTTGAGATCCCGGCCTCCGTGACCGCCGCCACCGGCATGGACGCCCTGACCCACGCCATCGAAGCGTACGTCTCCGTGGGCGCGCACCCGCTGACCGACGCCAACGCGCTGGAAGCAATCCGCCTGATCGCCCTCTGGCTGCCGAAAGCGATCGACGACGGTCACCATCTGGAGGCCCGCGAGCAGATGGCGTTTGGTCAGTATCTGGCAGGCATGGCGTTTAACAGCGCCGGCCTGGGGCTGGTTCACGCGCTGGCGCACCAGCCGGGCGCGACGCACAACCTGCCGCACGGCGTCTGCAACGCCATCCTGCTGCCGATCGTTGAAAACTTTAACCGCCCGAACGCCGTCGCGCGCTTTGCCCGCGTGGCGCAGGCGATGGGCGTCGACACCCGCGGCATGAGCGACGAAGCCGCCAGCACGGCGGCGATCCAGGCCATCCGCGACCTGAGCGTTCGCGTGGGCATTCCGTCCGGCTTTAGCGCGCTCGGCGTGACGAAATCCGACATCGACGGCTGGCTGGACAACGCCCTTGCCGACCCGTGCGCACCGTGCAACCCGCGCGCTGCGAGCCGCGAAGAGGTCCGCGAGCTGTACCTGGAGGCGTTATGATCCGCAAAGCCTTTGTGATGCAGGTCAACCCGGACGCGCACGACGAGTACGAACGCCGCCATAACCCCATCTGGCCCGAGCTGGAAGCGGTGCTGAAAGACCACGGCGTGCACCATTACGCCATCTGGCTCGACGAGGAACGCAGCCTGCTGTTTGCGACCGTTGAGATCGAATCGGAGGAGCGCTGGAACGCGGTGGCCAACACCGACGTGTGCCAACGCTGGTGGAAGCACATGCGCGAGGTCATGCCGTCGAACCCGGACAACAGCCCGGTGAGCGCGGCGTTAAAAGAGGTGTTTTATTTAGCGTAACGCGCTAACGCTGCCGCCTTCGCGGCAGCGCCATAATACGGTGTTTGCCTCGTTCTCACGTGGAATGCTGGATAAACCGTTATTCCCATCCCGCACTATCATGCTGAAAGATCCCGTTGAAATACGGCACTTTTCCGGAATTTTACTTCCCCCTAATTTGGTTAAAAAATGCCTGGTCAATGTCTCAAAATACATTGATAGCGCGTAAATACGATCGCGCCTGAAATTCCGAAACGGCAGCGGGCATATGCTGGAACGAACAAGCTTGCGGCAAGGATGGAACAGGAATGAAATTCTCAAACGCTGTAATAGCAGTGTCGTTACTTGAAGTGATAAGAGACAGATAAATATGGCCTTACACGGAACGTTGATACTGAATGGCGCAGACTATGCACCCTTCAATCTTTATGGGGTCGGCGTTTTTATGGCCCACTCAGGGCAAGGTACCTTTCGAAATAATGCCAACTGCGCTGCTATCCCCACGCGAGGCCCATTGCCTCCAGGTAAATACTGGATCATTGAGCGTGGAAACGGCGGCTTCGTCTCCACGTTAAAAGCGAAATCGCAAGATCTCGTTAATCGGTATTTTTATGGTGCCGAGTTCAACCGGGATGAATGGTTTGCTTTATACCGGGATGACTTTGGGATAGACGATGGAACATGGATTGATCACGTTCACAGAGGCTTATTCAGGCTTCATCCAGGTACGATATCTGAGGGTTGTATCACTATTGCACATAATTCCGACTACGGGATGATAAGAGACGCACTGATGAACACAACGTCAATACAGGTACCCTGTATGCGTTTTCTTATGGCTAGAGGATGGATAGAGGTAATTGACGGTGGCTTTACCAAAACTTGCTCGTAGGGTTGCAAAGACGATTTACTTTATCGCGTTATCCTTTCCGGTAGGACGCACCCTGGGTCCTGCTGAAGGCTGGTTTGACTATGAATTTGCACATCGGATCGGCGAAGTGTTTTCTGGCCGCAGTGAGATAGGTCAGGACCGTCTTTATGAGGTTTATACCTATATTGGGTTGATAACCATCCTTCTCATTACAACGCTCCTTTATCTTTTAACAATGACGTTATTAAAAAAAATAAGGAACAAATGACATGCCGATTCCTCCCTATATGTGGCTCAAAGACGATGGCGGCGCGGATATTAAAGGCTCGGTAGATGTCAAAGACCGCGAAGGAAGCATTGAGATCATCGGGCTGAGTCATGGCATTAATTTGCCGGTGGACAGTGCTAACGGAGCGATCACCGGTACGCGTCAGCACTCCTCAATGAGGATCGAAAAGGAAGTGGATAGTTCTACCCCCTATCTTTATAAAGCCGCCGCCACCGGTCAGGCGCTGAAAAGCGCAGAAATTAAGTTCTATCACATCAACGATGCAGGCCAGGAAGCGTGTTACTACACCGTATTGATGGAGAACGTGAAGGTTACCGGCGTTAACTGTAGCGTCCCAAACGTGAAAATTGCGGCCAACGACAAAATCAATCACGTCGAAAGCGTCAGCTTGCAGTATGAGAAAATTACCTGGCGCATTGTTGACGGCAACATCCAGCATAGTGACGCGTGGAATGAACGCGCTACAGCATAAAAAAAGGTGAAAACGGAGCTGCTGGCAGGAGTGACAGACAGCCCAGATTATTTTGCAATGCCTTTTAGCTTCTGTACCTTCGCTAGTTCTGTTCCGCCACCAGCAGCGCGTGCGTATCCGGCTCCAGCGCCTTAAAGATATGCGGCTGGTCGGCGGGGTAGCAAATATAATCCCCTTCCCCGAGCTCTACCGGCGCGTCGAGTAAGCCAACCATTGCCCGCCCCTGCGTCACGATAATATGCTCCACCGATCCCGGCGGATGCGGCTGGGAGATCCTGTCCGCGCCCGGCTGGGTCAGCAGCAGATAAACGTCGCGCCGCGCGCCCGGCGGGCACGCCGCCAGTAAAATCGCCTCGTAGTTTGCCTGCCCGGCCACCACCTTTGTCCCTTCTCCCCGACGGATCACCTGCGTGGTCGGCTGCTGCGGCTCGAACAGGCGCGCAAAAGGAATATCCAGCGCCACGCACAGCGACCACAGCGTTTCCAGGCTAGGGTTACCGTTGCCGGACTCCAGCTGCGAAAGCGTCGATTTGGCGACCCCGGCGCGGCGGGCGATTTCCGCCAGCGAAAGGCCGGTTCTCAGGCGCTCACGCACCAGGCTTTTGGCGATCACGCTAATTGGCTGCGTCATAAACGCCCCTTAATCTTGTTAAATCGAACGATTCGTTCGTCTTGTAAAACCATTCTGTTGCGTTCATTATAATGGAAACTCGTTCGATATGGCTAAAATTGTATGACGCATCATCTCTCCTGCCTGAAAGGCGACACCATAAAAGCAATCATCCTGGTCTGCCTGGCGGTGGGCGTCGTCGGGATGTCCTATGGCTCTCTGGCGATGGCCTACGGTTTTCCGGTCTGGGTTCCCTTTGTGCTATCCATCACCGTGCTGGCCGGGGCTTCTGAGTTTATGTTCATTGGCATCGTGGCCAGCGGTGGGAATCCGCTCGCGGCGGCGGCGGCCGGGCTGCTGGTTAACGCGCGCCACGTGCCGTTTGGCGTCACGGTGCGCGAGCTGGTGGGCAAGCGCGGCCTGAGCTTTTTAGGCTGCCACATCATGAACGATGAAAGCGTGGTGTTTGGCCTGTCGCAAAAAACGCCGGAGCAGCGCAAGGCCGCCTACTGGCTGTGCGGGCTGGGCGTGGCGATTATCTGGCCGCTCGGCGCGCTGCTGGGGGCGATGGTCGGAAAGCTGCTGCCGGACCCGGAAACCATCGGGCTGGACGCCGTGTTCCCGGCCATCCTGCTGGCGCTGGTGGTGCCGGCGTTTAAAAACCGCACCACGCTGATCCGCGCCTGCAGCGGCGCGGTACTGTCCCTGGCCGCCGTGCCGTTCGCGCCGGTGGGCCTGCCGGTTCTGCTCTCTTTACTTGGCCTGGCCGCGAGGAAGAAATAATGGAAAACATGACGGTCTTTATTCTGGGCATCGCCATTCTGTCGGCGGGAACCTATCTGATGCGCCTCGGCGGGGCGAAGCTTGGCAACCGGCTGGCGCTCTCGGAGCGCTCGCAGGCGCTGCTGTCGGATGCAGCAACGGTGCTGCTGTTCTCGGTGGCGCTGGCGACAACGTTTTATGAAGGTGAGCATTTCGCCGGCATGGCGCGGGTGCTGGGCGTGGCGTTTGCGGTGTTTTTGGCCTGGCGCAAAATGCCGTTAATTGTGGTGATCGTAGCGGCGGCGGTCGTTACCGCGCTGCTGCGCCTGGCGGGGCTGCAATAAAAAAAGCGCCCCTGGGGCGCTCTTTCGACGGTGTGACGACTGGCTTATTTGTTCAGTTCAGCGGTCATGTGCACGCGGTTACCGGTAAATGCCTGGGTAATTTTGTATGAAGACGCGCCCGCTTCCTGAGCCTGTGCGGCGATTTTCGCTTCAGCACCGTCCAGCGTAGAGGCGGATGCGGTTACGGTTTGCGCAGCGAAAGAACCAAATGAAGCAGCCAGAGCGATTACAGCGACAAAAGTTTTGATGCTTTTCATGAGATAAACCCTTTCAATTAGTTGTTTGGATAAGGCGTATTGCCTTGTTGAGATAAATAGTAGACCTCAACACGAACAACTAAAAGCGGAAGGATTTGCAGAAATCATTCAAATTTACTGATCAACAATTAAGCGCTGCGGATGCGTATACACCGTCGCCCTTCCCGGCTTGCAGAAACCGACCAGCGTCAGATTGCAGCGCTCGGCCACCTCAACGGCCAGCGTGGTGGCCGCCGAGACGGCAAACAGGATTTCAACGCCGCACATCGCCGCCTTTTGCACCATCTCGTAGCTGGCGCGGCTGGAGACCAGGGCGGCACCCTGCTGCCAAACCTCGCTCTCACGCGCCCTGCGCCCCAGCAGCTTGTCCAGCGCCACGTGGCGCCCCACGTCTTCGTGTCCGCCGATAATCTCGCCCGACGGCAATACCCAGGCCGCTGCGTGCGTACAGCCGCTCAGCTGGCCGATGGGCTGGACGTCGTTCAGGTGCTCAAGGGCACGGTCGAGGTTCGCCAGGTTAAACGTCTGCGTGAACGGCAGCGGCGACACGGGCTTGCCGATGTCGTTAAGCTGCTCCACGCCGCATACGCCGCAGCCGGTGCGTCCGGCCAGCGCGCGGCGGCGCTCTTTCAGCCCCATGAAGCGTCGGCTTGAAAGCTCAATCTGCACCTCAAGCCCGTTGCAGGCCTGCACCACCTCCATGCCGTAGATCTCCTTCGGATGTTCAATGATGCCTTCTGAAAGGGAAAACCCGACGGCAAACAGCTCCAGATCCTTGGGCGAGGCCATCATCACCACGTGCGAAATGCCGTTGTAGACCAGCGCAACGGGAACTTCCTGCGCCAGAAAATCGGGGATGGCATCGCTAACGCGGGGCGGCCTGTGAACCGGCAGCTCGACAATGCCCGCGGGCAGCGGCGACGGACGGTTAACACGGTTTTGTTTAGACACAGCGGTATTCCTGAACAACCACGGAGGTGAGCCTGCTATTGCACCATAAACCACAGGCCCTGCGCATAGTATGGATCAACTTTTCGTCACCCATCCCCGTCAAGTTTACCTACTCACTAAGGAGAGGTGCAATGCGGACGCCGCTACACCCCTTTAACATGTAAGGGCATTAAAGTGATCGTTATCACATTTTATAATCAATGCCGTGATAATACGTTCACTTTGTTTTAACCAGATAAGAACAGTCTTACCGACATTGTGGTATTCTGGATATATCCCTCGCGGAATTGAGGGTTTAACGCAAATTTTAAGCGCTGTGGTTACCGTTTAACCGCAGCGTAAAAACGAAAAGCAATGTCGAAATGAACCAAGGAGTGACCCATGCAGGTCAGCAGAAGGCAGTTCTTTAAGATCTGCGCTGGCGGTATGGCAGGCACGACGGCGGCGGCGCTGGGCTTTGCCCCAGGCGTAGCGCTGGCGGAAACGCGGCAGTATAAGCTGCTGCGCACCCGCGAAACCCGTAACACCTGCACGTACTGCTCCGTTGGCTGTGGGCTGTTAATGTACAGCCTCGGCGACGGTGCAAAAAACGCCAAAGCGTCTATTTTCCACATCGAAGGCGACCCGGATCACCCGGTTAACCGCGGCGCGCTGTGCCCGAAAGGGGCCGGTCTGGTGGACTTTATCCACTCCGAAAGCCGCCTGAAATTCCCGGAGTATCGCGCGCCAGGCTCCGATAAGTGGCAGCAAATCAGCTGGGAAGAGGCGTTTGACCGCATCGCAAAACTCATTAAAGAAGACCGCGATGCCAACTTTATCGATAAGAACGCTGACGGCGTCACGGTCAACCGCTGGCTCTCCACCGGGATGCTGTGCGCCTCTGCGTCCAGCAACGAAACCGGTTATTTAACCCAGAAATTCACGCGCGCACTCGGTATGCTCGCGGTCGACAACCAGGCGCGCGTCTGACACGGACCAACGGTAGCAAGTCTTGCTCCAACATTTGGTCGCGGTGCGATGACCAACCACTGGGTCGACATCAAGAACGCCAACCTTATCGTGGTGATGGGCGGTAACGCCGCTGAAGCTCACCCCGTCGGGTTCCGCTGGGCGATGGAAGCCAAAATCCACAACGGCGCGAAGCTGATTGTGATCGATCCCCGCTTCACGCGCACGGCGTCAGTGGCGGATTTCTACACCCCTATTCGTTCAGGTACTGACATCACTTTCCTGTCGGGCGTACTGCTGTACCTGATGACCAACGAAAAATACAACCGCGAATACACCGAAGCCTACACCAACGCCAGCCTGATCGTGCGTGAGGATTACCACTTCGAAGATGGCCTGTTCAGCGGTTACGACGCGGAAAAACGCAAATACGACAAGACCAGCTGGAACTACGAGCTGGACGAAAAAGGCTTTGCGAAGCGCGACACCACCCTGCAACACCCGCGCTGCGTGTGGAACCTGCTGAAAGAGCACGTTTCCCGCTACACGCCGGAGGTTGTCGAAAACATCTGCGGCACGCCGAAAGCGGACTTCCTGAAGGTCTGCGAGATGATCGCGGAAACCAGCGCTAAAGACAAAACCGCGTCGTTCCTGTACGCGCTCGGCTGGACGCAGCACTCCATCGGCGCGCAGAACATCCGCACCATGGCGATGGTTCAGCTCCTGCTCGGCAATATGGGCATGGCGGGCGGCGGCGTGAACGCCCTGCGCGGCCACTCCAACATTCAGGGTCTGACCGACCTCGGCCTGCTGTCGCAGAGCCTGACGGGCTACATGAACCTGCCGAGCGAGAAGCAAACCGACCTGCAAACCTACCTGACGGCCAGCACGCCAAAACCGCTGCTCGAAGGCCAGGTGAACTACTGGGGCAACTATCCGAAGTTCTTCGTCTCGCTGATGAAAGCCTTCTACGGCGACAAGGCGACGGCGGAAAACAGCTGGGGCTTTGACTGGCTGCCGAAGTGGGACAAAGGCTACGACGTGCTTCAGTACTTCGAAATGATGCACCAGGGCCAGGTCAACGGCTATATCTGCCAGGGCTTTAACCCCGTGGCCTCGTTCCCGAACAAGAACAAGGTTGTTGAGTCGCTCTCTAAGCTGAAGTTCCTGGTGACGATTGACCCGCTCAATACCGAAACCTCGACCTTCTGGCAGAACCACGGCGAGTCGAACGACGTTGATCCGTCGAAGATTCAGACCGAAGTGTTCCGCCTGCCGTCCACCTGCTTCGCGGAAGAGAACGGGTCTATCGTTAACTCCGGCCGCTGGCTGCAGTGGCACTGGAAAGGTGCGGACGCCCCGGGCATCGCCATGAACGACGGCGAGATCCTGGCCGGTATCTTCTTGCGCCTGCGTAAGATGTACGCCTCCGAAGGCGGCGCGAACCCGGAACCGGTGCTGAACATGACCTGGAACTATTCGACGCCGGAAAACCCAGCGCCGGAAGAAGTGGCGATGGAGAGCAACGGTAAGGCGCTGGCGGACGTTATCGACCCGGCCACCGGCACCGTGCTGGCGAAGAAAGGCGATCAGCTCAGCACCTTTGCGCACCTGCGCGATGACGGCACCACCTCCAGCGGCTGCTGGATCTTTGCCGGCAGCTGGACGCCGAAGGGCAACCAGATGGCTAACCGCGACAACGCCGACCCGTCGGGCCTCGGCAATACGCTGGGCTGGGCCTGGGCATGGCCGCTCAACCGCCGCATCCTCTATAACCGCGCCTCCGCTGACCCGCAGGGCAACCCGTGGGATCCGAAGCGTCAGCTTCTGAAGTGGGACGGCGCGAAGTGGGGCGGCGTGGACATTCCGGACTACAGCACTGCCGCACCTGGCAGCGACGTCGGGCCGTTCATCATGCAGCCTGAAGGGATGGGCCGCCTGTTTGCTATCGATAAGATGGCGGAAGGGCCGTTCCCGGAACACTACGAGCCGTTTGAAACGCCGCTGGGCACTAACCCGCTGCACCCGAACGTGGTCTCTAACCCGGCCGCGCGTATCTTCAAGGGCGACTTTGAAGCGCTGGGTAAAAAAGACAAGTTCCCGTACGTGGGCACCACCTACCGTCTGACCGAGCACTTCCACTACTGGACCAAGCACGCGCTGCTTAACGCCATCGCGCAGCCGGAACAGTTCGTGGAGATCGGCGAGAAGCTGGCGAACAAGCTCGGCATCGCCCATGGCGATACCGTGAAGGTCTCCTCCAACCGCGGCTACATCAAGGCCAAGGCGGTGGTGACCAAGCGTATTCGCACGCTGAACGTTCACGGCCAGCAGGTGGATACCATCGGTATCCCGATTCACTGGGGTTACGAGGGCGTGGCGAAGAAAGGGTTCATTGCGAACACCCTGACGCCGTTCGTCGGCGATGCGAACACGCAGACGCCGGAGTTTAAGGCCTTCCTCGTGAACGTGGAAAAGGTGTAACGGAGACGACCTATGGCTTATCAATCTCAAGACATTATCCGTCGTTCCGCGACTAACGGTTTCACCCCCGCGCCTCAGGCGCGGGACCACCAGCAGGAAGTGGCGAAGCTTATCGACGTGACCACCTGCATCGGCTGTAAAGCCTGTCAGGTGGCCTGTTCGGAGTGGAACGACCTGCGTGACGAAGTGGGTCATAACGTCGGGGTGTACGATAACCCCGCGGACCTGACCGCCAAGTCCTGGACGGTGATGCGCTTCTCGGAAGTGGAGCAAAACGACAAGCTGGAATGGCTGATCCGCAAAGACGGCTGTATGCACTGCGCGGACCCGGGCTGCCTGAAGGCGTGCCCGTCGGAAGGGGCCATCATTCAGTACGCCAACGGCATCGTCGACTTCCAGTCCGAGCAGTGCATCGGCTGCGGCTACTGCATCGCGGGCTGTCCGTTCGACGTGCCGCGCCTGAACCCGGAAGACAACCGCGTCTACAAATGCACGCTGTGCGTAGACCGCGTTACCGTCGGCCAGGAGCCGGCATGCGTGAAGACCTGCCCAACGGGCGCTATCCACTTTGGCTCCAAAGAGGATATGAAAACGCTGGCGGCCGAGCGCGTGGGCGAGCTGAAAACCCGCGGTTACGACAATGCGGGCCTGTACGATCCGGCCGGGGTTGGCGGTACGCACGTGATGTACGTACTGCACCACGCCGACAAGCCGAACCTGTACCACGGCCTGCCGGAGAACCCGGAAATCAGCGCTACCGTGAAGTTCTGGAAAGGCATCTGGAAACCGCTGGCAGCGGTAGGCTTTGCTGCCACCTTCGCAGCGAGCATCTTCCACTACGTCGGCGTGGGTCCGAACCGCGCGGAAGAGGAAGACGACAACCTGCATGAAGAGAAAGACGAGGTGCGCAAATGAGAAAACGTGACACCATCGTGCGCTACACCGCGCCGGAACGCATCAACCACTGGGTCACCGCCTTCTGCTTCATGCTGGCGGCGATAAGCGGGCTGGGGTTCTTCTTCCCGTCCTTCAACTGGCTGATGCAGATCATGGGGACACCGCAGCTGGCGCGTATACTGCACCCGTTTGTTGGCGTCATCATGTTCGCGTCGTTCATCATCATGTTTTTCCGCTACTGGCACCATAACCTAATCAATCGGGATGATATCTTTTGGGCGAAGAATATTCGTAAGATCGTCGTCAACGAGGAAGTGGGTGACACCGGGCGCTATAACTTCGGCCAGAAATGCGTATTCTGGGCGGCGATTATCTTCCTGGTCCTGTTGCTGGTGAGCGGCGTGATCATCTGGCGTCCGTACTTTGCGCCTGCTTTCTCAATCCCGGTGATCCGATTCGCGCTGATGCTGCATTCATTTGCCGCAGTGGCGTTAATTGTGGTTATCATGGTGCATATTTACGCCGCCCTCTGGGTGAAAGGCACCATTACCGCGATGGTGGAAGGCTGGGTTACTAAAACGTGGGCGAAGAAACATCACCCGCGCTGGTACCGAGAAGTCCGCCAGAAACAGGAAAAGTCATCTGAATGAGTATTCGCATAATCCCGCAAGATGAGCTGGGTTCGAGCGAGAAACGCACGGCGGATTACATTCCGCCGCTGTTATTCCCCAGACTCAAGAACCTCTACAACCGCCGCGCGGAGCGTCTGCGCGAGCTGGCCGAGAGCAACCCGCTGGGCGATTTTCTGCGCTTTGCGGCGCTGGTTGCCCATGCGCAGGAAGTGGTGCTCTATGACCACCCGCTGAACATGGACCTCACCGCGCGCATTAAGGAAGCCAGCGAGCAGGGCAAACCGCCGCTGGATATTCACGTTCTGCCGCGCGACAAGCACTGGCAAAAGCTGCTGCATTCGCTGATTGCCGAGCTGAAGCCGGAGATGAGCGGCACCGCGCTGGCGGTGATCGAGAATCTGGAAAAAGCGTCGGACATGGAGCTGGAAGAGATGGCGAGCGCGCTGTTTGCGTCCGACTTCTCGCTGGTCAGCAGCGATAAAGCGCCGTTTATCTGGGCCGCGCTGTCGCTCTACTGGGCGCAAATGGCGAGCCTGATCCCCGGCAAAGCGCGCGCCGAGTACGGCGAAGCGCGTCAGTTCTGCCCGGTCTGCGGCTCCATGCCGGTCTCCAGCATGGTGCAGATTGGCACCACCCAGGGGCTGCGCTACCTGCACTGCAACCTGTGCGAAACCGAGTGGCACGTGGTGCGTATCAAGTGCAGCAACTGCGAGCAGACCCGCGACCTCAACTACTGGTCGCTGGAAAACGAAGACGCGGCGGTGAAAGCCGAAAGCTGCGGCGACTGCGGGACCTACCTGAAGATCCTCTATCAGGAAAAAGACCCGAAAGTCGAAGCCGTGGCCGACGATCTCGCCTCGCTGATCCTGGACGCAAAGATGGAGCAAGAGGGCTTTGCCCGCAGCTCGATCAACCCGTTCCTGTTCCCGGGTGAAGGGGAGTAATCTCCTGTAGTGGCTCGTACTTTTGCGAGCCACGTTCCGTTTCCGCACTAATTCCCAGCCGTTTCGCTCCATTTTCGGATTTCGTTTACCCCTCCTCACGTAGATAAATCGACCTTTCTTCGCCACTATTCCCGCCTTAACAAAACATGACAAACTGCAAGGGAATATGTCGAAATGGAATTTCGATTCTTAGCGCCCCTCACGCGCTTTTCGTTTAGCTGCGTTTTTCTCTGCCTCTCTTCGGCCGCCGCCGCCGCGCCGGGCGACGAGCAATTTATCCTGCAACAGCAGCGCCAGCAGGCGCTGGAGGCCCAGCTGACGCCTCCAGCGCCCGACGTTCGGCTGCCCTCTCCGGCAAAAACTGACGATAGCGGGGAGTTTGCGGCCGAAACGCCCTGCTTCACGATCCGTGACGTCACGCTGACGGGACAGGACGCGCTTCCGCACTGGGTGCCGCTACAGCGCATGGCCAATCAGGCCGTGGGGAAATGCCTTGGCGCGAAAGGTATCAACCGCGTCATGAGCCTGCTGCAAAACCGGCTGATCTCCCACGGCTGGACGACGGCGCGCGTGCTGGCTCCCGCGCAGGATTTAAAAAGCGGGCATTTGGCGCTGGCCGTTATTCCGGGGAAGATCCGCCACGTCAGGTTAACCGACGACAGCAGCCGCTGGCTGTGGCTGTACAGCGCCTTCCCGGCGCACGACGGCAACCTATTAGATTTGCGGGATATCGAGCAGGGCCTGGAGAACCTTCAGCGCCTGCCCACCGTGAAGGTCGAGATGGATATCGTTCCGGCTGAACGTCCGGGCGAGAGCGATATCGTGATTACCCGCCAGCAAGGCAAGTTCTGGCGGCTTGGCCTGTCGCTTGATGATAGCGGCACCTCGTCCACGGGCCGCTATCAGGGCGGAATGACGCTTTCGCTGGATAACCCGCTGGCGCTGAGCGATCTCTTCTGGTTCTCCATTAACCATGACCTTCAAACCGGGCCGGAAAAAGGCAACCAGAACCTGAGCGCCCACTGGTCCGTTCCCGTGGGCTGGTGGGCATTTTCCTTCACCGGCAGCGATTACCACTACCACCAGACAGTGGCTGGCCTTAACGGCGACATTCGCTACAGCGGTAAAAGCCAGAGCCTGGTGGCGCAGGCCAGCCGGGTGCTGCACCGCAGCAGCGCGCAGAAAACCACCTTCACCTGGGACGTAGAGAGCCGGATAACGAAAAACTACATCGACGACACCGAGGTGGAGGTGCAGCGCCGCCACGTCTCCTCCTGGAAGGCCGGGCTTCAGCATCGCCACTATATCGGCCCCGCCACGCTCGATGCGGGCATCAGCTACCAGCGCGGCACGCGGTGGTTTGGCGCACAGCCAGCCCCTGAAGAGACGTTCGAAGAAGCCACCGCGCTAGGCCGCATTCTTCGCACCAACGCGCGCCTGAGCCTGCCGTTTGAGCTGAGTACGCAGCGCTTGCGCTACGACGTGGCATGGCAGCGTCAGACCAGCAACACGCCGCTCACCTCGCAGGATCAGTTCTCCATCGGCGGGCGCTGGACGGTGCGCGGCTTTGACGGCGAACGCACGCTTAACGCCGATCGCGGCTGGCTGGTGCGCAACGATCTCTCCTGGCAGACCCCGCTTGCCGGAACCGAGCTCTACCTGGCGGCAGACTACGGCGAGGTCGCAGGCAAAGGGACGGAATACCTCACGGGCGCCCACCTGGCCGGTGGCGCCGCGGGCCTGCGCGGTGCGCTCTGGAAAGTGGGATATGACGCCTTCGCGGGCGTGCCCTTCTCCCGCCCCGACGGCTTTAAAACCAGCCCGGCAACCTTCGGCTTCAACCTGAATATGGATTTCTGATCGTGCGCGAGGGGGAATTGACGGCTCAGCCCATTGCCCACCGCACGGACAAAAAATAAAAGGATTTACCATGAACAAACGCCTGTACCGTATCGTCTTTAACAAAGCCCGCGGCATGCTGATGGTCGTCTCCGAGCTTGCCCGGGGCTGCTCGGGCACCTCGCCCTCTTCCGGGATCGGACGCAGCCTTCAGCGCCTTGTCTGCCGCGTCGGGGCGCTCAGCCTCGCCCTGTGGCTGGCCTCCGGCGCGATAGCGGTACAGGCCGCGGGCATCGTGGCGGACGCCTCCGCGCCCGCGAAGCAACAGCCCACCGTCATCAGCAGCGCGAACGGTACGACGCAGGTGAATATCCAGACCCCGTCGGCAGGCGGCGTCTCCCGCAATACCTACAGCCAGTTCGACGTGGGCCGGGATGGGGTGATCCTCAACAACTCGCATAAAAACACCTCAACCCAGATCGGCGGCATGGTGACCGCCAACCCGTGGCTGGCAAAAGGCGAGGCGAAGGTCATCCTCAACGAGGTGAACGCGCGCAACCCGAGCCAGCTCAACGGCTACATTGAGGTGGCCGGACAGAAGGCCGACGTGGTCATCGCCAGCCCGTCCGGCATCACCTGCGACGGCTGCGGCTTTATCAACGCCGGGCGCGCCACGCTGACCACAGGCACCGCGCAGATGCAGGACGGCCGGATAACCGGGTATCAGGTGGAGCGCGGTGACATTATCGTTAACGGCAGCGGGCTGGATTCCTCCCGGCAGGAGCACACCGACATCATCGCCCGGGCGGTACAGGTGAACGCCGCCATCCACGCGCAGGATCTGCGCGTCACCACCGGGCGCAACGCGGTGGATGCGGACCATGAAAAGGTCACGGCCCTCGCGGGTGGCGGTTCGGCAAAACCCGTACTGGCGCTGGACGTCGCGCAGGTTGGCGGCATGTACGCCGGAAAAATCCGCCTGCTCGGCACGGAAAAAGGCGTCGGGGTACGCAACGCGGGCAATATCGGCGCGGAAGCCGGGACGGTCACCCTCTCCGCCGACGGACGCATTGAAAACAGCGGCAACATCACCGCCCGGCAGGATATCCGCCTCACCACGAACGAGAGCCTTAACAGCAGCGGCACGGTTTACGCAGGCGGCAACGCCACGGTAACGGCTGCGGGCGCGCTGCACCACGACGGTTTTCTGGCCGGGGCGGGCAGCGTGAAGGTTGAAGCAGACCGCGTTAACGGCACCTCGCAAAGCGTGCTGGCGGCCGGACTCAACGCTGACGGCAGCGTTGCTGACAGCGGGGACCTGACCGTCACCAGCCGCGGCCTGCTGAGCCTGCAGGGGCAGCACCAGGCGGCGGGCGACGCGCGCCTGACCGGCAGCAGCCTCGATCTGCACGGCAGCCGGACCGCCGGGCGCAACGTCACCCTGAACGCAAAGGGCAAGGACGTCACCACCGCGCAGGCTACCGTCAGCGCGCGGCAGACGCTGGCGGTACAGCAGGCCGCCACGGTGGACAACCGCGGAGGCGCGCTCGGCGGCGAGACGCTCACTCTTGATGCCAGCCGCCTGCTCAACGCCGGGGGCCAGCTGGTGCAGACAGGCACGAGCGACATGACGCTCGCCCTGCGGGACGGGCTGGATAACCAGGACGGCGCCATCAGCAGCAACGCAAAGCGGTTCACCATCGACACGGCAACCCTGAACAACACGCGCGGCCAGCTGCTGCACGGCGGCGAGCAGTTCACCGTTTCCGCCAGCAGCGTACAGGGCAACGGCGGCGACCTGTTCAGCAGCGGCAGCCTGACGTTACGCGCGGGCCAGCTGCAGATGGACGACAGCGTTACCCAGGCACAGCGGCTGACCGTCGATGCCGACAGCCTGTCGCACCGCAGTGGGACAATGCTGCAGCTCGGCGACGACGCAATGTCGCTCACCCTGCGGGGCGGGCTGGATAACCAGGACGGGCAGATTATTGCGCAGAACGGCGGCCTGACCTTCCGCGCCGCGCAGGTCAACAACCGGCAGGGCACCCTCGCCGCCGCCGGCGCGCTGACCGGGAAAAGCGCCGCCTTCGACAACACCGACGGCCTGATCCAGACAAACGCCGCCCTCACGCTCGACACGCAGGGGCAAACGCTCATCAACCAGCAGGGCAGCGAGCGCGGGGGGATTTTCAGCGGCGGCAGCCTGACGCTCCACAGCGGCGAGCTGAATAACGCGCAGGGCCTCATCGCGGGCGGCGGCGACGTCAGCATCGACACGCAGGGCCAGGCGCTCAACAACCAGAACGGCGCGATTCAGGCCGCCGGGCAGGCCGCGCTTCGCGTCAGCGAGCTGGACAACCGCCGCGGCAGCATAGCGGGCGGCGCGATCGACGTTCAGGCCACCGCCCTGCTCAACCAGGACGGCGAGCTGCTCTCTCCGGGCGATATCCTGATTGCCGCCGGACTGACGGACAACACCGCGGGCCTGATGCGCAGCGGCGGCACGCTGTCCGTCACCGCGCAGTCGCTGCTGAACGACGCCACCTCCGGTGAAGATCGGGGCATTGAGGGCGATACCGTCAGCATCGTCAGCCAGACCGTTAGCAACGCGGACGGAGCCATGCGGGCTGGCCGACAGCTTGCCCTCAACGTGACCACCGCGCTCAATAACGCCCTCGGCCTGCTCTCCGCCGAACGGCAGCTGGACGTCAGCGGCGGAAAAACGCTCAGCGTTACCAATACCGGCGGCACGCTGATCGCCGATGAAGGCGTGAGCCTCACCGCCCGCGACCTCAGCGGCGACGGCGAAATCCTCTCTCTGGGCGATCTCGCTCTGACTCTTGCTCAGGCGTTCACCAACAGCGGGCGGATCATCGCGGTCGGCAACGCCGACATCAGCGTTGCCAAGGCGGTGAGCAATAACGCGCAGATTCAGGCGGGCGGCACGCTGACGCTCGCGGCGAACAAGCTGACCAACAACGCTGACGGCGAGATCAGCGCCGGTGAAAACCATCTTGCGATCAAGAACGCCGTAACCAACAAAGGCCTGCTCGACGGCGGCCTCACCTGGATTGAGAGCGGCTCGCTCACCAACGCCCCTTCCGGGCGCATCTACGGCGACCACGTCGCCATCGCCACCGGCACGCTGAATAATTCCGGCAACGGCAAAAAGGCACCGGTCATCGCCGCGCGGTCGCGGCTGGACATCGGGGCGCAGACCGTGACCAACGTGGAGCACGGCCTGATTTACAGCGACGGCGACATGGCGATCGGCGGTACGCTTGATAAGAACCACACGGCCAGCGGGCAGGCGCAGCTGATCGACAACCACAGCGCGCGCATCGAGGCCGGCGGCAGCCTGCGGCTTGACGTCGCCACGCTGAACAACATTAACGACCACCTGACCACGAAAATCGTCACCACCGAAACCAGCAAGCGTCACGAGATGACGTACCAGGGCGACATCGTGCGCTACGACTGGAGCGAGGTCGATCTCAGCAAAAAGGATAAGTACGGCGTCCACGACGCGCAGACGCCGGACGGGAAAGGCGGCAAGGAGTTTTACGAGTACGACTACACCCGCAAGGTGCAGGAGACGAAGGTCACCCGCAGCGATCCGGGCCAGATTATCGCGGGCGGCAACATGGCCATCACCGCCGGACAGATAACCAACCGCGACAGCCAGATTGTGGCAGGCGGCACGCTCAGCGCGCTTGCAGACCGGATTGATAACGAAGCCACCACCGGCGTGCGCATCACCACCGATACCGGCACCCAGACCCGCTGGTACGCCAAAAAGAAGAAGAAAAAGATAGGCGGCACCAAAACGACCCAGGGCAAGGACCGGAGCAGCTACGCACCGGCCCCGCTGACGGAGACGATTGACCTCGGCATTCTCGCCTGGCAGGGCAACGCCAGCGTGACCGGCTCGGGCACCGTGATTACCGCCCGGGACGACGTTCAGATCAACGGGCCGGACAGCGCGCGCGGCGACAGCAGCGTCTCCCCGGTCGTTATCGTTCCGGTCACCGCCAGCGGCGAAACCCCGCGTGAAATCCGGGTGCAGACCCCCGACGTCCGCCTGCCGGACAGCAGCCTGTACGTGGTGCACCCGGAAAGCAGCGCGGGTTACCTGGTGGAGACCGATCCGCGCTTCGCGAACAACCGCGAATGGCTCGGCTCGGATTATATGATGAGCCAGCTGACCCGCGACCCGGACCGGATCCTGCGTCGCCTCGGCGACGGCTACTACGAGCAGAAGCTGATCCGCGATCAGGTTATGGCCCTGACGGGGCAGCGTTTCCTCGGGAATTACGCCAGCGACGAGGCTCAGTATCAGGCGCTGATGGACAACGGCGTCACCTTTGCTCGCCAGTACAACCTGGTGCCGGGCGTCGCCCTGACGCCGGAGCAGATGGCCCAGCTCACCACCGACATGGTGTGGATGGTGACGCAGACCGTCACCCTGCCGGACGGCAGCCGCGAAGAGGTGCTGGTGCCGCAGGTGTATGCCCGCGTGCAGCCCGGCGACGTTGACGGCAGCGGCGCGCTGCTCGCCGGACGCCAGATGGCGCTGGACGTGGCGGGCGACCTGACCAACAGCGGTACCCTCGCCGGGCGCGAGCGCGCGCAGGTTTCCGCGCAGAACATCAGCAACACCGGGCGAATGGACGCCGGGGCGCTCAGCCTCGCCGCTCGGGATGACATCATCAACACCGGCGGACAGCTCTCCGGGCGGGACATCATCAGCCGCAGCACGATCACCACCAACGCCGACGGCCAGTACATCGACCGTCTGGCCACGGTGTTCGTGCAGAACGAGAACGGCACGCTGCAGCTCGCCGCGCGCAACGACATTCGCCTGGACGCCACCCAGGTCAACAGCCAGGGGGACGCCCTGCTGCAGGCCGGGCACGACATCACCCTCGGCGTGCAGACGCTGACCCACAGCGAGGACAGCCGCTTCGGCAAGGACACCTGGCGCACCCTGACCCGGCATGAGGATGCGGGCAGCAGCATCACGGCCAGCGGCAACCTCACGCTCGCGGCGGGCAATAACCTGATCGCCACCGCCGCCGCGCTCGACGCCGGGAAGGCGCTGATGGTGCAGGCTGACAACGACGTCACCATCAATGCCGGACGGAGCGGCTACCACCTCACCGAACACAGCAAGCAGCAGAGCAGCGGCCTGCTCTCGGGCAAATCGCTGGAGACCCACGACGAGACCCTGGTCAACCGCGCCACCGCCTCCCGCCTGGGCGGCGACAGCGTGACCATCGTCAGCGGCCGGGACCTCACCGTCAGCGGCAGCCAGGTCATCGGCACGCAGGACGTGGCGCTTGCCGCCGGGAATAACCTGTCGGTGACCACCGCCGAAGAGTCCTCGCAGGAACTCCACTGGCGCCAGGAGAAAAAAACCGGCCTGTCCGGCACGGGCGGCATCGGCGTCAGCTACGGCAGGCAGAGCCTGAAAATTACCGACACCGCGCAGGACGCCACCCATCTCGGCAGCACCCTCGGCTCCGTTAACGGCAGCGTTACCCTGAGCGCGGGCAACGCCCTGAGCGTCCACGGCTCCGAGCTGATTGCCGGGCAGGACATGACGCTCGCCGGGAAAAACGTCAGCATCACCGCCGCCGCCGACAGCGGCACCCAGACCCACACCGTCGAGCAAAAAACCTCCGGCCTGACCCTCGCGCTCTCCGGCGCTGCGGGCGGCGCGCTCGACAGCAGCGTCCGCACCCTGAAGCAGGCCGGTGAAACCGGCAACGACCGCCTCGCCGCCCTGCAGGCGGTGAAAGGCGCGCTGACCATCGGACAGGGCGCCCAGTCCGTCCTGCTCGACCAGGCCACCGGCAACCAGAAGGGCAACGACGACACCGTCGGCGTCAGCCTCTCCTACGGCAGCCAGTCGTCGACCTCCACCCAGACCAGCACCCAGACCACCGCCAGAGGCAGCAGCCTCACCGCCGGGAACAACCTCACCGTGGTGGCTACCGACGGCGACCTGCTGGTTCACGGCAGCCAGCTTGACGCGCAGAACGACCTCTGGCTACAGGCCAGCCGCGACGTGAACCTGATTTCCGCCCTCAACACCTCCACGCTCGACGGCAAAAACGAAAGCCACGGCGGCAGCGCGGGCGTCGGCATCGGCTACGGCTCCGGCGGCGTTGGCTTCAGCGTCTCCGCCAGCGTCAACGGCGGCAAGGGCACGGAACGCGGCAACGGCACCACCCACACCGAATCCATGCTGAACGCCGGAGAGACGCTCAGCATCGTCAGCGGACGCGACGCCACCCTCGCCGGGGCGCAGGCCAGCGGCAAAACCGTGGTGGCGGATATCGGGCGTAACCTGACCCTCGCCAGCGAACAGGACACCGACAGCTACGACAGCAAACAGCAGAACGCCAGCGCGGGCGGCAGCTTCAACATTATTGGCTCCATGAGCGGCTCCGCCAGCGTCAGCTACAGCCGCGATAAAATGACCAGCGACTATGCCTCCGTGAAGGAGCAGACCGGCATCTTCGCGGGCACCGGCGGGTTCGACATCACCGTCGGCGACCACACCCAGCTCGACGGCGCGGTTATCGCCTCCACCGCCGCCGCGGACAGGAACCGTCTCGACACCGGCACGCTCGGCTGGACCGACATCCATAACGCCGCCGAATACGACGTGCAGCACCAGAGCGCGGGCATCAGCACCGGCGGCAGCATCGCCGGGCAGTTCGCCGGGAACATGGCGAGCAACCTGCTGGTCGGGGCGGACAGCAGCGGCAGCGCGGAGGGCACCACGCGCGCGGCCATTGAAAACGGCACGGTGGTGGTTCGCGATACCACAAGCCAGACGCAGGACGTGGCGGACCTGAGCCGCGACACGGAAAACGCCAACGGCAGCATCGACGCCATCTTCGACAGGGAGAAGGAGCAGCGCAGGATGGAGGAGGCGCAGCTTATCGCGGAAATCGGCATGCAGGTGGCGGATATCGCTAAGACGCAGGGGGAAATCGCGAAGCAGGAGGCCATGAAGGACCCGGCCGCGCTCAGCGCCGCGGAGGAGAAGCTGAGGGCCGGGGGCAAGAGCAACCCGACCCCGCAGGAGATAGCCGAACAGGCCGGACGCACGGCGATGGAGCAGTACGGCACGGGCAGCAACATGCAGCGCGCCATCCAGGCCGCCACCGCGGCCGCGCAGGGTCTGGCGGGCGGCGACATGACCGCCGCGCTGGCCGGAGCCGCCGCGCCGTACGTGGCGGAGATTATCGGCCACCGGATGGGGCTGGAGAAGAAAGGTAAAGAGGCCGAAAAGGCCGCCGCCCACGCGGTGGCGAACGCCGTGCTGGCGGCGATGCAGGGCAAGGACGCGCTCGCGGGCGCGGCGGGCGCGCTGGCCGGAGAGCTGGCGGGCAGTATTGCTCTGCAGCTGTATGACAAGGATTTGGACAAGCTTGATGAGACGGAGAAGCAGACCATCAGCGCACTGGCAACCCTTGCCGCAGGGATAGCGGGCGGCGTAGCGGGAGACGGCACGGCAAGCGCTATTGCGGGGGCGCAGGCCGGGAAGACGGTGGTTGAGAATAACCTGATGGCCGGGAGTGAAGATGCACAGGTTGCGTGGCTACAACAGCACGGAACTGATATGGCGAGCTGTGCAGACGCCCCCTCTTCAGCAAGCTGCCAGAAAGCAATGAATGAACGGGATGCCGTCGGACTGGCACTGGCAAGCGGTGGCGTGGCGTTATTGCCCGGTGGTGCTCAGGTAATGTGGGGGCTTGGTGCTGGTGCTAATGCCGGGGTCAGTTACTGGGCAGATGGCGCAATTGATCCAGCGAATGCCGCCATTGCTGGTTGGGTAAACGTATTCAGTGTGGGGAACGGAATTGTCGGTACTGTTGGCTGGAATGCGGCGGGTGGTGCGTTGGGTAACTGGATTGACAATAAAGATCCGCTTTCTGGTGCAATTTCAAATGGTATTGGTTCTGCTACTGGGTATGGTATCGGCAAGGGGATGACTTGGGGTGTAGATAAGATTACAAATGCAGTAGGGAAATGGGTAACAAATGGCTGGAATCCTAAGTACGATCCTACGTGGATAAAATATGCTGAAGTAAATCGTAACGATATCATTCGAGAAGGCATGAAAACGAGCAATATTCCGGGAATGGCTGGAGATATAGGTGGTTCTGTAGGATCCGAGCTAGGAGGAAAAGCAACAGAAAAAGTATCAGAGGAACTTAAGAAATGAAATCTTCTTCTCGTGTATTAATTGGTAAGTTTATTATATGCGGATCAATTCTCTTTTTCAGCTGTATTGGCATGATCCTAGTTGGCATAACAACGAAGCTAGCGTTTATCTCGTTATCATGGTTTCAAAGCGGTTTTTTTGAAATATTGTGGAGCGATATTTTTTATGCAGCGCAGCTAGGGGGAGTAGGTGGCCTTATATTGGGTTTGGGTTGGGTTGTATTATATCTTTTTAAGATGAAAGGATTTTAGTTGAGAATAACTAGCTATCCGGTGATAAGGCTCGCGAAGCAGCAAAACAGGCTGCTGAATCTCTAAAAAATCAGATCAGGGAAAAGCTGGGTGAAGGTACAACATCTGCTATCGCAAACGCCATTATCAATGGCCTTGCTGATACGGGTGATGCGGCACTAGGTTCAGCAGATTATGCAGCTGATGCGGCCATGGCGCTGGCTGCCTGTGCGGCGGGCGATAGCTACTGTAGCAAGGCGCTGAGCGACCTGTCCGGTAAGAATCAGGCGATGGCGGATATCGCTAAAACGCAGGGTGGAATCGCGAAGCAGGAGGCCATGAAGGACCCTGCCGCGCTCAGCGCCGCGGAGGAGAAGCTGAGGGCCGGGGGCAAGAGCAACCCGACCCCGCAGGAGATAGCCGAACAGGCCGGACGCACGGCGATGGAGCAGTACGGCACGGGCAGCGACATGCAGCGCGCCATCCAGGCCGCCACCGCGGCAGCCCAGGGACTGGCGGGCGGCGACATGACCGCCGCGCTGGCCGGAGCCGCCGCGCCGTACGTGGCGAAAATCATCGGCCACGGGATGGGGCTGGACGAAAAAGGCAGGGAGGCCGAAAAGGCCGCCGCCCATGCGGTGGCGAACGCCGTGCTGGCGGCGATGCAGGGCAAGGACGCGCTCGCGGGCGCGGCGGGTGCGCTGGCCGGGGAGCTGGCGGGCAGTATTGCTCTGCAGCTGTATGACAAGGATTTGGACAAGCTTGATGAGACGGAGAAGCAGACCATCAGCGCGCTGGCGACACTTGCAGCAGGAATAGCGGGCGGCGTTGCAGGCGACGGCACGGCAAGCGCCATTGCAGGGGCGCAGGCCGGAAAGACGGTGGTTGAGAATAACCTGATGGCCGGGAGTGAAGATGCACAGGTTGCGTGGCTACAACAGCACGGAACGAATATGACGACATGTTCCGATAATCCTTCCGGGACTGAATGCCAGAAAGCACAGAACGAAGCCAATGCGGTAGCATTTGCAATGGCATCAGCAGGGCTTATTTATTTGCCAGGAGGAATGCAGGTGACTTCAGGTATTGGTGGAGTCGCTAATGCCGGAGTGCAATACCTTGTTAATGGTGAAATAAATCCAACGGATGTCCTGATAGCAAGTTATGTAGGAGCATTTACTGCAAATACAGGAGGCTGGGGAACTGTAGGCTGGAACGCGGCAGGTGGTGCAACATCAAATTATTTTAAAGGAGATGATCCGTTTACAGGTGCAGCCTGGGGAGCTTTAGGTGCAAGTGCTGGTTATTTAGGCGGGAAATACCTTATTCAAACCCCATTAAATAAAATATTAAACCCTTCATGGAAAAGTTATGAGTGGGTCAGCATGGATATGGGTATAAGTAAGCCAATGCTATTTGATGTGCGCCCTGCAGTATGGGGTGGTATTTTTAGTTCTTCTGCCACCGAAGGAGTTGCACAAGGTGGACCAAAGCTCATTGAGTTAAAAAATAATGGAGAATCAAAATGAAAAAAGAATTACTTATAATTGCATACATGGTTTTTGTAGGAAGCATACTCCTTTTTTTATTTGTTTTTTTAGGGCGTTTTCTGATTTGCTGGATTAATCACCTTGCATTTCCTTTAGAGGAAACACTCTTATTAAGTTTAAAAATTGGACTATTCGGAGGGAGTCTAGGAGGTATTAGCTCTTTAATAATCCGAAGGAGATAGTCGATCAGTTGGTCACATGGTCACATGGTCACATGGTCACATGGTCACCGCACCGTATGTTGAGGAGAATATCAAGCACCGGATGGAACTGAAGAAAGAGGTAATGAGGTAGAAAAAAGCTGCCACCCACATGGTGGCCAATGCTGTGCGGGCGGGGATGCAGAAGACGGCACGGCAAGCGCCATTGCGGGGGCGCAGGCCGGGAAGACGGTGGTTGAGAATAATGCGCTGAGTCTGCCGTCACGAATGATGAGTTACGGACAGGCAGCAGCCTCGTGGAATCATTACGCAGAAACTAACGGGCTGTCGGCTGAAGAGAAACAGGCCGGGCTGGATAAAATAGCCAAAGGTGATTTACCGGAAGGGGCGAATATCACGAAGGCTATTGTGGAAGGTTATCAGGATGGTGTGATGATTGCCGGGGCTTGGTATCTGGGTCCGGCAGCAACGGCGGGTAAGGTTATTGGTGGTGGAGTTCTTGGTCTGACAGCTAACGGTGGCTATCAATACTATGATCTGAGCAAGCCGGGAAATGAAGGTAAATCGTGGGATTACCTGGGAAGTGCCACCTCATTCACTATGGGGACACTTGCTCCGGGCCGCGGTATATGGGCAAATACGGGTATTGCAATGGGCGGGGCAGTATTTACAGATGGACCAAATGGCGCAGCTATCGCGGGAGCCGGACTCAGTGCATGGTCAGGTGGTACATTTGGAAAATTTGGTCCATTCTCAAGCGAAGTTAACGATATTTTTGGTGCTTTTGGCGGTGAATTTATCAGCAACAAAGTGAAAGATGCAGGGAAGAAGGAATGAAGATTAAGAAAATGACAAAACCGTCTTTATGGATGTTTCTGGGAAGTACTGCGTATTATTTCGTGGCATTTTTAGTGTTTGCTTTTATTGCTGATTGTGCGATTAGAATTTGGTATGAAAGCGGTTTTGTTTTTACTAAAAAAAATGTTACTGATTTACTTGTGATTAGCGGAATCGTTGGGCTTGCTGCGGGTTCAAGAACATGGTTTTTTGCCTGGCTGGACGAACGCAAAGCCCGAAAATCTCCCCCACCTTCAGATCCTGATTGAAATTAGTAATAATCCCCATCTATGTGGTGGGGTGTTTAGAAAACCAAACATGATCGTCACACCATGAATGAAAGATGGAACAAAAAATGGAATGTATAAAATGTAAAGGTTTAGAAGCAAACAAAGAGTCTGGATTGTGTGATGTTTGTGAAAACGAGGAGTTAAGTAAAATTAATGGACTATTATATCTTCCTGCTCTGGGGCTCCTCCTGGGTGTTATTGGTAGTGCTATTGATTTTTACAGCTTCACCATGACCGCATTCAATTATTTCCATAGAACTGGCTTTTTATCTTATTACGCTATGGGGGCATTTGCGTTTCTGATATGTGGATTCATTGTTTCCCTTTATGCAACGTGGTTGTTTTTTAGACGCAAGATTGGAACTCGAAAAGCCATGATCACTTATTATGCAACAGGACTGATTGTTGCTCTCTATCTTACTGTATTACCGGCTATTCTTTTTGATGTACAGCTGGATTCAGGAAATATCAGATTACTAGTGAGTGGAATATTTGGTGTTGTTATATGGATACCTTATTTTATTTATTCCAAAAGAATTAATATTGTTTTTTGTCGGTAGCTATGTCTGATTAATGACTTTGTTGTTGAGAATAACTCGCTGGTGCATGTGCTGGCAGCAGCTGAAGCGAACAAACCGGGAACAGTAGAGAAATGGCAGGAAGAACAACAGGCTGCGATTAAGGAAGCCTGTAGCGGCAGTACCCCAGTTTCGTGTGAAACAGCCGTTGCTGCAATGGGAAGCGCTATGGTATGGCCGTTATGACCTGAAGCAGGAGATGACCCGATGAAAGGTGGGGTAATCAGCGGAGCGGCATCAGGGTTAGGCTATGGTGTCGGAAAGTTAATTCAGGGACGATTTGATAAAGTCTTTAATCCAATGAAACCGTGGAAAGACTGGATCTGGACTGATGTTGGGATGGGAGTATCAAAACCTTTACCAATAGATCCCTTACCGGGCACAACTGGAATTATATTTGGCTCTGGCACATATGAATTTTCGAATGATCAGGCAGGTAAGTGGGTTAAAAAGTACGCGGAGGGGGGGGGAATGAGGAATAATATTTTTAAGGTTCTACTTACTTTCTTGTATCTCATTTTCACTCTAATGCTCGTTTTCTCATTATGGTTTATACTCGTCCAAATTAGGTCTGAGTTATTTTATTCAGGAAAATTTAGCTTCTCAAATATTAATTTTATGAAAGCAATAAAATCAGGTATCTTTTGTGGACTTCTTGCAGGGTCTAGTTGTGGATGGATTCATTATCGACGGTACAGTCATAGAAAAAAAAGATAGCACATCAAATCCCGGCCACTGAGCCGGGATCTCTCTTTTAAGTGTCAATTACCACGCTTAATCACTGGCACATCACCTAAATCATTCAGCGCCCCAGGAAACGTCTTCAACCAGTCAGCCACTTTTTGTTTATTTATATACACCATACTCATACCTTCCAGGCAACCCCATAGTTCGCGTGTATGTTGTGGCGTGATCACGATGCAATCCTTCATCACACGGATTTTCACCGGCATGCCATCAATGAAACCTGCGTTCGACAACCACTGCCCGCTAAGGGGAAGGTAGTTTCTGTCCATCCGGGAATAGAGTTCACAACAGGCCGAACTGTCCTCCGGCGTTTCAGCTCTGGGATGTAAAGAAGCGGCATCAGTCCGCTTGCCATGGAGGCGACGGGCATCTTTTTTGTGCACCGGCTCGCGAATATCGTTATCACTCTCAAATACTGCAATTTCTGTTTGGGCAATAGCCCGCTCTGGCATAGAATTCTTCGCAGCCATAATCAACTCCTCATTAGTTGTTTGTGGTTAGCGGTATATCGGTGCGTCAACACCTTTATACCGCGTTCATACCGTTTCACTTTCACTACATATTATTCACAGCCTGTATTGCTGATTTTTCCTGCGCCCATTATACCTCTATGGATAAAGATACAGCACTGCGTTACGGGAAACGTTTAATAAATGCGAGGCGGCTCGTAAAAATAATACAACAGGCTGTAACAGCTCATATTAAATAATCTCGGTAAATATTTTCAGGGAATGAAATCTTGCGAGCCGCTTTCCAGTTTTGAATCCTTATCCTCACCCTCACTTTTCATCTGCCACAAAGAGCGTTATAAACCTGTGTATCTATACAGGCATGAGAACAAAACTATGACACTGGAAAAAGGGATTTATAACCTGGTTGAGGATTTCATCACTGCTGGTCGGCCCTCTTCACGCCTTATGAGCATAGAAGATCGACGATCGGGGTATGTTGCCAGTATAGCGCTTGCCGGAGAAACCGAGCAGCGGGTAAAAGTGGAAACGCTAAAACTGGAAGATCTTACCGTTAAGGTTTTTTCACCTCTGAATGCCCCCACGGCACTACCGGCTGTCATCTACTATCATGGCGGCTGCTTTGTCAGCGGCGGTTTTGAAACGCACGATAATCAACTTCGTCAGCTGGCGTGCTATGGCAATTGCCGCGTTATAGCAGTCCAGTACAGGCTTGCGCCCGAACATACTTTCCCTGCCGCCCACGATGATGCAGAGAAAGGTGCAGATCTTGTCTGGCATTATGCAGACCAGCTAGGCGTGGATAAAAATCAAATTACGCTCTGCGGAGACAGTGCGGGAGGACATCTGGCGCTGGTAACGTCGCTGCGGCTCAAAGCAAAAGCGCTCTGGCAACCTGCACAACTTATTCTTATCTATCCTATGCTTGACGCCACTGCGAGTTTTGAAAGTTATTCCCTGAATGGAAAAGATTACGTAATTACCCGTGATACGCTGCTCAGTGGTTATGAGATGTATCTTGCGAAGATAGGCCGTCGTCACCCAGAAGCCAGCCCCCTGTGGCGCGATGATTTTCACGGCCTACCGCCTGTGCATATTATTACCGCTGAGTATGATCCGCTTTGCGATGAAGGCGAAGCGCTCCATCAGCGCCTGACAGAGCAAGGCGTAACATGTACCGCCCAGCGATGGCTGGGAGTCATCCACGGCTTCTTCCAGCTTGGGGGAATTAGCCCCTCAGCACGTGACCTTATGCGGGATATCGCCTGGCGGATTAACCTCGCCCGGCGATAACAAAGAGAAGATTACTCCTCCTCATTCCCCCCTTCCTCAAACGCGCCAAAGGGCTTCGCGGGAAGGACGATGTAGGTGCCTTCAAACACCGCGCCCGGCGTTTCATCGCCGAACAGCTCAACCTGCATCTGCACGCGTGCCTTGCGGCCGCGGGCCAGACGGTCAAGATCGCCGCCGAGCGCGCCGAGATCGGCCACCGCGCTGGGCTTGCCGCTGATAGGCGCACTGTAGCGAATGTGGGCATCCGCCAGGATGATGGTGCCGCCAAGGTGGCGTTCGCGCAGCATCAGCCAGATCAGACCCCAGCCGGTGAGGGTCGCCAGCGAGAACAGGCTACCGGCAAACAGCGTGTGGTGCGGGTTCTGATTGCCGATTTCCGGCATGGTGGTAATGAACTTTTGCCCGGTGTACTGCTGGATGCGCACGCCCATTTTCTCGCTCAGCGGAATGTGCTGGTACCAGGCCTGCTGCAGCTGCCCGCACCAGTCGGCGCGGTGAAGAATGTCGTCCAGGGTGGCGATCGGTTTGATCATCAAAAAGTGACGAATCGGCGTGGTTTGCGGCGCGGTGATTTCGCCCTGGTTCACGAAGCCCAGCTTGGCAAAAAAATCCATTGCGTCTTCACGGGCGCTACAGGTGACGCGCTTAACCCCTTCCTGGCGGGCGACGGACTCAAGCGTCATGGCGATCAGCGTGCCCAGCCCTTTATCCTGAACGGACGGGTGTACCGCCATAAAGCGAATCGAGGCTTCGTTATCGCCATTGATGTACAGGCGACCGACGGCGACGAGGTTGCCCTCTTCATCCACCACCATCTGGTGGTGCGCCATGGCGTCCCAGGCGTCGCGTTCCGAGCCTTTCGGCTGGTGGAGTGGCTTACGCAGCATTTCCCAGCGGAACTGGTAATACGCTTCTAACTCTTCTTCCGTTTGCGGTACTCGAAGGTGATACATAGCTGTACTCTCTCTTGTTACCCGCGGCCACGCCGCCAGCTGGCTCATACCTGGAGCCAGAACGTCACGGGGCCATCGTTCACCAGCGATACCTGCATATCCGCGGCGAATCGTCCGGTTTGTGTATTCATTTCCTGCTGGCGACAGCGCTCAACAAAATAGTCGTAAAGCGCTTCTGCGCGATCCGGCGCGGCGCCTTTGGAGAAACTCGGCCGCATGCCGCGCTCGGTATCCGCCGCCAGCGTAAACTGGGACACCACCAGCACGCTGCCGCCCGCCTGCTGAACGTTCAGGTTCATCTTGCCTTCCGCATCGCTAAAGATGCGGTAGCCCAGCACGCGCTCGCACAGGCGGTTCGCCTTTTGTTCGTCGTCATCCTTTTCGACACCTAACAACACCAAAAGTCCTGGGCCAATTTCACCCGTCACCTCGCCCTCCACGGTGACGCTGGCACGGGTTACGCGCTGAATCAATGCAATCATGGTTGGTCTGCTTCTTGTCGTTTTTCAGCTTCTGCTGCTTTTTTGAGTTCACGGTATACGCCGAGAGTGACAGTAATCTCTGCACCAAGCAAGACGATACACCACGTCCAGTAAACCCAGACAAACAAAATGGGGATCACCGCCAGCACGCCGTAAATCAGCTGGTAGGACGGGAACATGGTGATGTAGAGGGCAAAGCCTTTTTTACCCAGCTCAAAGAGCAGCGCCGCGACCAGCGCCCCTACCACAGCATCGCGGTTGGGCACGCGCGTGGTTGGTACCACGCTGTACAGCAGCCAGAAAGAGAGCCACGACAAAATCAGCGGGAAGATGCGCAGAACGTTGTCGATCACGGTATTCAGATCGCTCGCCCAGCGCAGCGAAAGAAGGTACGAGCTGATGGCGAGGCTTGCCCCGGCCAGCAGCGGGCCGAGCGTTAAAATCATCCAGTAGACGGCGAACGAATAAACCTTGGGCCGCGCTTTTTTACTTCGCCAGATGGTGTTGAGCGCGCTATCAATGGCGTACATCAGCAGCAGCGCCGTGACGATAAGCCCGCACGCACCTACCGCCGTCATCTTGCTGGAGTTGGCCACAAACTGCTCAATGTAGTTCTGGATGATGTCGCCGGTCGCGGGGATGAAATTCGCGAAAACAAAGTGGCGAAGCTGCACGCTCACGTCCGCAAACATCGGGAAGGCGGAAAACAGCGCAAAGATAACGGCCACCAGCGGCACCAGCGAAAGCAGCGACACGTAGGCGAGGTTCCCCGCCAGCGTGGTCATGTTGTCTTCGTCAATACGGTGCCAGAGGAGTTTCAGCCACGCACGCAGCGGTCGAGTGTGGTGCGTGGCTTTTTGATGAACGGTTTTTAGCATAGCTGCTTCGCAAAGTAGTTCGGTATCGTCTCTTTCCCGGTCACCAGAATTGACGTGATACCTAACTGGTTAGCTCCCTCTATATTATCGGCGTTATCGTCGAAAAAGACCGCATCGGCCGCGCTAAATCCTTCAGCCTGGAGTACGGCCTGATAAATCCGCGCTTCGGGTTTACGCATCCCCATCTCCTGAGAGAGGTAGATCTTATCCGCCGCCGCCCGGACTTCGGGATACTCGTCAGGCCAGAACGTCGTATGCAGGCGGTTGGTATTCGACAGCACCACAACCCGATGCCCCTGTTCGCGCAGTTTCTGCATAATGTCGATGACTTCCGGGCGGATCGCGACAAATACCGCCTGCCAGCCGTGGGAAAACTGCTCGTAGCTTAACGAGAGCCCCATTTCCTGGCAGAAGCGTTCTGCAAACGCTTCATCGCTAATTTCACCGCGTTCGTGCTGATGGAAGGTGTCACTCATTGCGAAATTCTGTTTTAACGTCGCCAGCGGAACACGGCTAAAATCGCTCCATGCGCCCAGTACCCGGTTAAAATCGATGTCGACGATGACATTTCCTAAGTCAAAGATATAAAGCATGTTTATCTCCTTTCGCCGTGGAAAATTAACTGTAGCGGGAAAGAGAAGGTTTGGCTATGCGCCAGATTCAGCTTAAAGAAAGGAAAGGCCCGACTGAAAAAAACGGGCCAAAGGTAGGTCAACCCGCCTGCTGTTCTTCTCCGGAATGGACTTCAACCACTTCGACCTTGCTGGATTTGAGGTGATTTTGCAGCGCCGAGCCCGGCAGTTCATCGGTGAAGAGCGCGGTGGCCTGCGCCACGTTACCAATTTCAACCGCCGCGGAGGCATGGTATTTCGTATGATCGGCCGCCAGTAAAATGTGGCGCGAGTGGGCGATCATGGTTTTCACCACGCTGGCTTCGTTGACGTCAAATTCCATCATCGCGCCGTCGTGTTCAATCGCCCCGACGCTGGTCACGAGGTAGTCCGCCCGGAAGCCGGACACAAAGGCCGTCGCCGCCGGGCCGATAATCCCGCCGTTATGCGCGCGCAGCGTGCCGCCGGGCACCATCACTTCGAAACGCGGATTTTTATAAAGAATATGCGCCACCCGCAGGCTGTTGGTGATGATGCGCAGATGGTTGTGGTTCAGCAGCGCCCGGGCCACGTGCTCCACGGTCGTCCCGATAGTGATAAAAATGGTTGAGCCATCGGGAATATAATCCGCAATCGCTTCGGCAATCGCCCGCTTCTCTTCGGTCAGTGAAACCTCACGCTGCTCAAATGCCGTGTTCACCACGCTGGATGCCCTGCCCGCGCCGCCGTGATGACGCGTGATCAGCCCCTGCTCGCTCAGCTTGCGAATATCCCGGCGCACCGTCTGCGTCGACACGTCCAGCAGCTGCGCCAGTTCATCAATATTCATATAGCCACGATCGGCAATCAGCGTCAGCAGCTGATCGTGACGCGGGTTACCGGTCAGTTCGGTAAGGCTCATGGGCTGTCCTCTGAAAACCATCACGCCCCGCATTTTATACAAAAAGTGACAAAAAAGAGCGGGTTTGATCACAGTCAGGTATCCCCGCGCGTCCGCCGGGCCTTGTGCATTTCAGGGCGGCAACGGCGCTGGCAAAGCGCACGGCGTCGGCGGCGGGCGTTTGCTGCCCCAGACTGACCGCCAGCGCGCCGTGGAAAACATCGCCCGCACCGGTGGTATCAACGACGTCGACCTCAAAACCGGGCTGATGACACACCGCGCCGTTTTCAAGCCAGAAGCACCCGTCTCGTCCCTGCGTGACATACACATGTCCATTTGTGAGCGTTTGTGCTCTTTTCAGCGCCTCTTCTGTTTCATCCAGCTGCGTAAGGCGCCGTAGCCCGGGCGCGGAGAACGCCGCGTGATCGCTTAAGGCAATCAGATCCCCAATGTCCTGCGGGGTGACATCCGCATCAAGCAACGTCGGTACGCCCTGCTGACGGGCCAGGGTAAATGCCTGTTTTGCCCCGTCATGCCAGCGCACGTCTGCTAAGACAATATCCCACTGGGAGAAGTCGATTTCATGCAGCCAGTCTGCCCCGGCGGGCAGATCGGGACTGGGGTAGTTGGCAATCACTCGTTCTCCGCCTGCGTCCACCAGCACCGCGGATTGTGACGAGCGGGCACCTTTGAATACGCGCGTGTAGCGGGTGTTCACCCCCAGGGATTCCAGCTCCGCGAGCAGCCTTCTGCCGGTCTCATCGTCCCCCACGCGGCCAATAAAATCCACGCTTGCGCCCAGTTTAGCCGCCGCCACCGCCGCAGTTGCCGCCGGGCCGCCGCCCACCTCCGTATAGTCTTTCGCGACATATTTCCCACCTTCCTTTGGTAAATCATCGAGATACCAGATGCGATCCAGCACGGTAATGCCGACACAAACGATGCGAGTCATGGTAATTCCTTCTGCGTTTTCTGATGTGCTCATTTTAATTTCACCAAATGTTTAAAAAGTGACCCATGTCTATTTTTTGACTATAAATTACAAATACGATCAAAAACAGACAACAAAAACGCGCAGAAATTGACACGATGTGACAGGAGAGAAGCATGTCAGCAATCGCATTTATCGGTTTAGGGCAGATGGGCGCGCCAATGGCGAAGAATCTGTTGAAGCACGGCCACCGGCTACAGGTTTTTGACGTGAACCCGCAGGCGGTTCAGGCGCTGGTGGAGAGCGGCGCACGGGCGGCGGCTACGCCCGCTCAGGCCGCAACGGACGCCGAATTCGTCATTACCATGCTGCCAAACGGTGATCTGGTGCGCCGCGTGCTCTTCGGCGAGCACGGCGTGTGCGAAGGGCTATCCCGCGACGCGCTGGTGATAGATATGTCCACCATTCATCCGCTGCAAACCGACGCGCTGATCCGCGACATGGCAGAGCAAGGCTTCAGCATGATGGACGTGCCTGTCGGGCGTACGTCCGATCACGCCATCGCCGGAACCCTGCTTCTGCTGGCGGGCGGCACGGCCCAGCAGGTTGAGCGCGCCACGCCGGTGCTCATGGCGATGGGCAACGAGCTGATTAACGCCGGCGGGCCGGGCATGGGCATCCGCGTGAAGCTTATCAATAACTATATGAGCATTGCCCTGAATGCGCTTTCCGCCGAAGCCGCCGTGCTGTGCGAAGCGCTCGGCCTCTCCTTCGACGTGGCGCTGAAGGTGATGAGCGGCACGCCCGCGGGCAAAGGCCACTTCACGACCTCGTGGCCGAACAAGGTGCTGAAAGGGGATCTCTCACCCGCCTTCATGATCGACCTGGCGCATAAGGATCTGGGGATCGCGCTCGACGTGGCCAACCAGCTCCACGTTCCGATGCCGCTGGGCGCGGCTTCCCGCGAAGTTTACAACCAGGCCCGCGCCGCCGGGCGCGGTCGCGAAGACTGGACGGCCATTCTTGAACAGGTTCGCGCATCCGCCGGGCTGAAAAAATCACACTGATACGAAAAGGACTGAGGAATGACGATGTACACCCTGAAAGATATCACCCGACCTTCCGGCGGTTTTGCGATGCTGGCCGTGGACCAGCGCGAAGCGATGCGCCTGATGTTTGCCGCTGCGGGCGCGCAGGTGCCGGTAACCGACCAGCACCTGACGGATTTTAAGGTCAGCGCGGCGAAAATTTTGTCTCCGTACGCCTCTGCGATCCTCGTTGACCAGCAGTTCTGCTACCGCCAGATTGTGGAACAGCAGGCCGTTGCCAAAAGCTGCGCGATGATTGTCGCGGCCGACGAGTTTATCCCGGGGAACGGTATTCCGGTGGACAGCGTGGTGATTGACAAGAACATCGACGCGCAGGCGGTCAAACGCGACGGCGGCAAGGCGCTGAAGCTGCTGGTGCTGTGGCGCAGCGACGAAGATCCGCAGCAGCGCCTGGAGATGGTGAAGGCGTTCAATACGCTGTGCCACAGCAACGGGCTGCTTAGCATCATTGAGCCGGTGGTACGCCCGCCGCGTCGCGGTGCCGCCTTTGACCGCGAGCAGGCGATTATCGACGCGGCAAAAGAGCTAGGCGACAGCGGCGCGGACCTCTACAAAGTGGAAATGCCGCTCTATGGCAAAGGCACGCAGCAGGCGCTGCTGGCCGCCTCGCAGAAGCTGAACGCGGAAATCAACATGCCGTGGGTGATCCTCTCCTCCGGCGTGGACGACAAGCTCTTCCCGCGCGCGGTGCAGGTTGCCATGCAGGCGGGGGCGTCAGGCTTTTTAGCCGGTCGCGCCGTATGGTCGTCCGTGGTGGGCCTGCCGGATACCGACATGATGCTGCGCGACGTCTCCGTGCCGAAACTGCAGCGTTTGGGTGAGATCGTCGACGAAATGATGGCTCGCCGTTAAGAAAGGATCTGAACATGAAATGGTTTAACACGCTGAGCCACAACCGCTGGCTCGAACACGAGACTGACCGCATTTTCGACTTCGGCAAAAACGCCGCCGTACCGACCGGCTTTGGCTGGCTGGGCAATAACGGGCAGGTGCGCAGCGACATGGGCACGCACCTGTGGATCACCGCCCGCATGCTGCACGTGCACGCGGTGGCGGCAAACATGGGTCGCCCCGGCGCGTACGCCCTGGTTGAGCACGGCATTAACGCCCTCAACGGCCCGCTGCGCGACAAGCGGCACGGCGGCTGGTACGCCTGCGTGAACGATGAAGGGGTGATTGACGCCTCCAAGCAGGGCTATCAGCACTTCTTCGTGCTGCTGGGCGCGGCAAGCGCCGTGACCACCGGCCACCCGCAGGCGCGCCAGCTGCTGGACGATGCGATTGAGGTGATCGAGCGCTATTTCTGGAGCGAAGAGGAACAAATGTGCCTCGAATCCTGGGATGAGGCCTTCAGCAAAACCGAGGATTACCGCGGCGGCAACGCCAATATGCATGCCGTGGAAGCCTTCCTGATCGTTTACGACGTCACGCACGACCGCAAGTGGCTCGACCGCGCCCTGCGCATCGCCTCGGTGATTATTCACGACGTGGCGCGCAAGGGTGAGTACCGCGTTAACGAGCATTTCGACACTGACTGGAACCCGATCCGCGATTACAACATCGACAATCCTGCCCACCGCTTCCGCGCCTACGGCGGCACGCCGGGCCACTGGATCGAGTGGGGCCGCCTGATGCTGCACCTGCGCGCCGCGCTGGAAGCCCGTTTTGAAACCCCGCCGGAGTGGCTGCTGGAAGATGCCAAAGGGCTGTTCCACGCCACCATTCGCGACGCCTGGGCACCGGACGGCGCAGACGGGTTTGTCTACTCCGTGGGCTGGGACGGCAAGCCCATCGTGCGCGAGCGCGTGCGCTGGCCGATCGTCGAGGCCATGGGCACGGCCTATGCGCTGTATACGGTCACCGGCGAGGCGCAGTACGAAGCCTGGTATCAGACGTGGTGGGATTACTGCATCAAGTACCTGATGGACTACGAGAACGGTTCCTGGTGGCAGGAGCTGGATACCAATAACGAAGTGACCACCAAAGTCTGGGACGGCAAGCAGGATATTTACCATCTGCTGCACTGCCTGGTGATCCCCCGCCTGCCGCTGGCACCGGGCTTAGCCCCTGCCGTAGCCGCCGGATTACTGGATAGCCTTGCCGAATAATAAAGACGGAGTTTTTATGCGTACCCTACACAATATAAATCTGGAAAATAATGAAAATGGTTTCACCCTCAGCTGGGAGAACCGCCTGATTTTGTCCCACACCGCGGATGCGCCCTGCCTGTGGATCGGCGCAGGTGAGGCTGATATTGAGATGTTTCGCGGCAATTTCAGCATCAAGGACAAACTGAACGAAAAGATCGCGCTGACGGACGCGACCGTCACGCAGCAAAGCGCGGGCTGGGCGATCCGCTTTACCCGCGGCGATGCGGTCAGCGCCACGCTGCTGGTGGGCGTGGATGCGGAAGGCCGTCTGGAGCTGAAGCTTAAAAACGATGCCCACCGCCATAACCGCATCTGGCTGCGGCTGGCGGCCCAGCCTGAAGATCACATTTACGGCTGCGGCGAGCAGTTCTCTTATTTCGATCTGCGCGGCAAGCCGTTCCCGCTGTGGACCAGCGAGCAGGGCGTGGGCCGCAACAAGCAAACCTACGTGACCTGGCAGGCCGACTGCAAGGAGAACGCGGGCGGCGATTACTATTGGACCTTCTTCCCACAGCCCACCTTCGTGAGCACGCAGAAGTACTACTGCCACGTGGACAACAGCTGCTACATGAATTTTGACTTCAGCGCGCCGGACTTCCACGAGCTGGCGTTCTGGGAAGATAACGCCACGCTGCGCTTCGACTGTGCGGAAACCTACATCGATCTGCTGGAAAAACTCACCGGACTGCTGGGGCGCCAGCCTGAACTGCCTGACTGGGTTTACGACGGCGTGACGCTGGGTATTCAGGGCGGCACCGAGGTCTGTCAGCAGAAGCTCGACGTTATGCGCAAAGGCGGCGTGAAGGTGAACGGCATCTGGGCGCAGGACTGGTCCGGCATCCGCATGACCTCCTTCGGCAAGCGCGTGATGTGGAACTGGAAGTGGAACAGCGAGCTGTATCCGCAGCTTGATGAGCGTATTCAGCAGTGGAAGCAGGAGGGCGTGCAGTTCCTCTCCTACATCAACCCGTACGTCGCCAGCGACAGAGATCTCTGCGAAGAGGCGGCGAAGCGCGGCTATCTGACCAAAAATGCCGACGGCGAGGACTACCACGTCGAGTTCGGCGAGTTCTATGCGGGCGTTATCGACCTGACCAACCCTGAAGCCTACGACTGGTACAAAGAGGTCATCAAAAAGAACCTGATCGAACTGGGCTGCGGCGGATGGATGGCCGACTTCGGTGAATATCTGCCGACCGATACCTTCCTGCACAACGGCGTCAGCGCGGAGATCATGCACAACGCGTGGCCAGCCCTGTGGGCCAAATGTAACTACGAGGCGCTGGAGGAGACCGGCAAGCTCGGCGAGATCCTGTTCTTTATGCGTGCAGGCTACACCGGCAGCCAGAAGCATTCCGTGATGATGTGGGCGGGGGATCAGAACGTCGACTGGAGCCTCGACGACGGCCTGGCCTCGGTCATACCCGCGGCGCTGTCTCTGGCGATGACCGGCCACGGCCTGCACCACAGCGACATCGGCGGTTATACCACTCTATTCGAGATGAAGCGCAGCAAAGAGCTGCTGCTGCGCTGGTGCGATTTCAGCGCCTTCACGCCAATGATGCGCACGCACGAAGGCAACCGCCCTGGCGATAACTGGCAGTTCGACGGCGACGCGGAAACCATCGCCCACTTCGCGCGCATGACCACCGTGTTCACCACGCTGAAGCCGTATATCAAAGCCGCCGTCGCGCAGAACGCCAAAAGCGGCCTGCCGGTAATGCGCCCGCTGTTCCTGCACTACGAGGACGACGCGCGCGCCTACACGCTGAAATATCAGTACCTGTTTGGCCGCGATCTGCTGGTGGCACCCGTTCACGAAGAGGGGCGCACGGACTGGACGCTCTATCTGCCGCAGGACAGCTGGGTGAATGCGTGGACCGGGGAGTGCTGCCAGGGCGGCGACGTGACCGTTGATGCTCCGCTCGGCAAGCCGCCGGTCTTCTATCGCCAGCACAGCGAATGGGCAGATCTGTTTAGCACCTTACGTCATATCTGATAAGGCTCGCCCGCGGGGAAACCTGCGGGCAGACGGAGAACAATAATGAGTCAACATACTTCCGATCCGGCAACCCTACGCCTGCCGTTTAAAGAAAAACTCGCCTACGGAATGGGCGACCTCGGCTCTAATATCCTGCTGGATATCGGCACCCTGTACCTGCTGAAATTTTATACCGACGTGCTGGGGCTGCCGGGCACCTACGGCGGGATCATCTTCCTGATTGCCAAGTTCTTTACCGCCTTCACCGATATGGGCACCGGGATCATGCTCGACTCCCGGCGCAAGATTGGCCCGAAAGGGAAGTTCCGGCCGTTCGTGCTGTACGCGGCGTTCCCGGTGACCCTGCTGGCGATTGCCAACTTCGTCGGCACGCCGTTCGAAGTGACCGGCAAAACGGTGATGGCAACCGTGCTGTTTATGCTGTACGGCCTGTTCTTCAGCATGATGAACTGCTCTTACGGCGCGATGGTGCCCGCGATTACTAAAAACCCGGACGAGCGCGCCTCGCTGGCCGCCTGGCGCCAGGGCGGTGCCACGCTCGGCCTGCTGCTGTGCACCGTCGGCTTTGTGCCGGTGATGAACCTGATTGAGGGCAACGACCAGCTTGGCTACATCTTTGCCGCGACCCTGTTTTCGCTGTTCGGGCTGTTCTTTATGTGGTGGTGCTACAAAGGGGTGACCGAGCGTTACGTTGAGGCACAGCCCGCTAATCCGGCGCAAAAGCCGGGGCTGCTGCAGTCGTTTCGCGCCATCGCCGGGAACCGCCCGCTGTTTATCCTCTGCATCGCTAACCTGTGCACGCTGGGCGCGTTTAACGTCAAGCTCGCCATTCAGGTTTACTACACGCAGTACGTGCTGAACGACCCGATCCTGCTGTCGTATATGGGCTTCTTCAGCATGGGCTGCATTTTTATCGGCGTCTTTATGATGCCGGGGGCGGTGCGACGCTTCGGCAAGAAGAAAGTCTATATCAGCGGACTGGCCATTTGGGTGGCGGGCGATCTGCTTAACTATTTCTTCGGCGGCGGCTCGGTGAGCTTCGTGGCGTTCTCCTGCTTGGCGTTCTTCGGTTCCGCGTTTGTGAACAGCCTGAACTGGGCGCTGGTCTCCGATACCGTGGAGTACGGCGAGTGGCGCACCGGCGTGCGCTCCGAGGGGACGGTCTATACCGGGTTCACCTTCTTCAGAAAGGTTTCCCAGGCGCTAGCGGGCTTCTTCCCCGGCATTATGCTGACGCAGATCGGCTATGTGCCCAACGTGGTGCAATCCGCCGGCACGGTTGAGGGGCTGCGGCAGCTGATTTTTATCTACCCAAGCCTGCTGGCGGTCATCACCATCGTGGCGATGGGCTGCTTCTACAACCTCAACGAGAAGATGTATGTGCGCATCGTCGAAGAGATTGAGCTGCGCAAACGTACGGCCTGAATGATTTGAGCGAGCGCTCTTCGGGGCGCTCCGGGGATCGACCATGACACACAATACTGATCCGTTAACCCTGAAATTGAGCCTGCGCGAGAAGTGCGCCTACGGGATGGGCGATTTTGGCTCGAACCTGATGCTGTGTATTGGCACGCTGTATCTGCTGAAGTTTTACACGGACGAGCTGGGCATGCCCGCGTTCTATGGCGGCATTATTTTCCTGGTCGCGAAATTCTTTACCGCGTTTACCGACATGCTGACCGGCGTGCTGCTGGACTCCCGGCGCAACATCGGTGCGAGGGGAAAATTCAGGCCGTTTATTCTTTACGCCTCCGTTCCGGTCGCGCTGGTCGCGACGGCGCAGTTTATGGCCAACGACTTTAGCCTGACGGTAAAAACCGCGCTTGCCACCGCGCTCTTTATGCTGTTCGGGCTGTGCTATAGCCTGATGAACTGCGCGTATGGCGCGATGGTGCCCGCTATCACCAAAAACCCCAACGAGCGCGCGCAGCTGGCGGCGTGGCGTCAGGGCGGTGCAACGGTCGGGCTGTTGCTCTGCACCGTTGGCTTTATGCCCATTCAGGCGCTGTTCGTCCACCAGCCCTCTCTCGGCTATCTGGTTGCCGCGCTGATTTTCGTCACGGGCGGACTGTTCTGCATGTGGTGGTGCTACAGCGGCGTGAAGGAGCGCTACGTTGAGGTCACGCCCGATCACCACAAGCCCGGCATCCTGAAATCGTTCTGCGCGATTTTTCGCAATCCGCCGCTGCTGGTGCTGTGCATCGCTAATCTCTGTACCCTCGCCGCGTTTAACATCAAGCTGGCGATTCAGGTCTATTACACCCAGTACGTGCTGAACGATCTTCATCTGCTGTCGTGGATGGGCTTTTTCAGCATGGGCTGCATTCTGGTAGGCGTGTTTCTGGTGCCGGGCGCGGTGAAGCGCTTTGGCAAGAAGCCAGTTTATCTGGGCGGGCTGGCGCTGTGGGCGGTAGGCGACGTGCTGAACTTCTTTTGGGGAACCAGCTCCCTGCTGTTCGTGCTCTTTTCCTGCATGGCCTTCTTTGGCACGGCGTTTGTGAATAGCCTCAACTGGGCGCTGGTGCCGGATACCGTCGACTACGGCGAGTGGAAAACGGGTATCCGCGCCGAAGGATCGGTGTATACCGGCTATACCTTCTCGCGCAAAATCTCCGCCGCGCTCGCCGGATTCCTGCCGGGAATTATGCTGACCCAGATAGGCTATATTCCCCACGCGGTACAGAGCGCCAGCACGCTGCTGGGCTTGCGCCAGCTAATTTTCCTCTGGCCGTGCGGCCTGGCCATTATTGCCGCCATCACGATGGGACTCTTTTATAAACTCAACGAAGCGCGCTTCGCCTTTATTATCGAGGAGATTGGACAACGGAAAAGAGATTCAGCAAATACCCCTGAGATAACTACCCACAATAAAGCGTCAGCAGTCACTTTATAACTATAAATCTGGCCACCTCGCCCTTCCTGTCTACAGGAAGGGCGGCCCTTCTGTACCTGATACATGGACAAATTATGAAAAGAATCATTACTACACTTATCGTGTCGTCTGTGTCCTGCACCGCATTTGCCGGTGCGTATGTGGAAACCCGTGAAGCCTACAACACGGCCTCTGAGCTGCACGAAGTGATCCTTCGCGCGGGCTATAACTTCGATATGGGCGCGGGGCTGATGTTCACCAACGCCTATAACGTTGGGAAATGGGATGAGCTAAAGCACAGCTATAACGAAATTGAGGGGTGGTATCCGCTCTTTAAGCCCACTGACAAACTGACGTTCCAGCCCGGTGGGTTAATTAACGACAGCAGCGCGGGCTCCGGCGGGGCCGTTTACCTGGATACCAACTATAAATTTATCGACTGGTTTAACCTGACGTTTCGCTATCGCTATAACCATAACAATTACGATACGCCGGACTATAACGGGCAGATGGATAAGAACGACACGCACGAATTTGCCAACTACTGGAACTTCAAAGTGACGGATGCGTTTTTCTACACTTTTGAACCACACTTTTTCCAGCGCGCGAATGATTACCACAGTAAAAATGGCAAAGACCACCACTGGGAAATCACCAATAAGTTCAGCTATAAGATCGACAAAAACTGGCTGCCGTACCTCGAACTGCAGTGGCTGGACAGATGGAATGACTACAACCGCGAGCAGTACCGTATTCGCTTGGGATTACGGTATTCGTTCTAATAAAAAAGCCGCTGAGAAATCAGCGGCTTTTTACCTGCCGGGTGGCGCAAGCGCTTACCCGGCCTACGGATTGACCGTATTACTCTTCTTTCGCACCGCGCATAGCGCGTTTACGATCGTTTTCGGTCAAGTGACGTTTACGGATACGAATTGACTGTGGAGTCACTTCTACCAGTTCGTCGTCATCGATGAATTCCAGAGCTTGCTCCAGGGTCATCTTGATCGGTGGAACCAGAACCGTTGCTTCGTCCGTACCGGACGCACGCATGTTGGTCAGTTTCTTACCGGTCAGGCAGTTTACGGTCAGGTCGTTAGAACGGCTGTGAATACCGATGATCTGGCCTTCGTACACTTCTGCACCGTGACCCAGGAACAGCTTACCGCGGTCCTGCAGGCTGAACAGTGCAAACGCAACCGCTTTACCCTGACCGTTAGAGATCAGAACGCCGTTGTTACGCTGGCCCACGTCGCCAGGACGAACATCGTCGTAGTGGCTGAAGGTGGAGTACAGCAGACCGGTACCAGAGGTCATGGTCATGAACTCTGAACGGAAGCCGATCAGACCGCGGCTTGGGATCACGTAGTCGAGACGTACGCGGCCTTTGCCGTCTGGATTCATGTTTTTCAGGTCGCCTTTACGCTCGCCCAGAGCCTGCATCACAGAACCCTGATGCTGCTCTTCAACGTCCAGCGTCACGTTTTCGAACGGCTCTTGTTTACGGCCGTCGATTTCGCGGAAGATAACTTTCGGACGGGAAACCGCCATCTCGAAACCTTCACGACGCATGTTTTCGATCAGAACTGACAGGTGCAGCTCACCACGACCGGAAACGCGGAAGGCGTCCGCATCTGGGGTTTCTTCAACGCGCAGCGCAACGTTGTGTACCAGCTCTTTGTTCAGGCGGTCAAGGATCTGACGAGAGGTAACGAACTTACCTTCTTTACCGCAGAACGGAGAGGTGTTGACGTTGAAGAACATGGATACGGTTGGTTCATCAACGGACAGGGCCGGCAGCGCTTCGACGTTCTGCGGGTCGCAGATGGTGTCGGAGATATTCAGCTCACCCAGACCGGTGATGGCAATGATGTCGCCCGCTTCAGCGATGTCGCTCTCGATACGCTCAAGACCCAGGTGAGTCAGGACTTTACCGACTTTACCGTTACGGGTTTTGCCTTCGCTATCGATGATAGTAACCTGCTGGTTAGGCTTAACTTTACCGCGCTTGATACGACCAATGCCGATAACACCAACGTAGTTGTTGTAGTCCAGCTGAGAGATCTGCATCTGCAGGGTGCCGTCGAGATCGACGTTTGGAGCCGGTACACGGTCAACAATCGCCTGATACAGCGGGGTCATGTCTTCAGCCATGTCTTCGTGGTCCAGACCGGCGATACCGTTCAGCGCAGAAGCGTAAACGATAGGGAAGTCCAGCTGCTCGTCGGTCGCGTCAAGGTTAACGAACAGGTCAAATACCTGATCAACAACCCAGTCAGGACGCGCGCCAGGACGGTCAACTTTGTTGATAACAACAATTGGCTTCAGACCATGGGCAAACGCCTTTTTGGTCACAAAGCGCGTCTGCGGCATTGGGCCATCCATTGCGTCAACGACCAGCAGAACGGAGTCTACCATGGACATTACACGTTCAACTTCACCACCGAAGTCGGCGTGGCCTGGGGTATCAACGATGTTGATACGGTAGTCATTCCATTTGATGGCGGTGTTTTTGGCGAGGATGGTAATCCCACGCTCTTTCTCCAAATCGTTGGAGTCCATCACGCGTTCTTGAGTTTCGGCACGAGCATCAAACGTACCGGACTGCTGCAGCAGCTTATCAACCAGGGTAGTTTTACCATGGTCGACGTGCGCGATGATGGCGATGTTACGCAATTTTTCGATCACAACTTTGCCTCAGGCATTTAGAAATAGCGCGTTATTGTACACGGATTAATCGCACTACAAAACAGGATCACAAACATCCCCCGCAAACAAGTATTGCAGAGATGCTTTGTGATCGCTTTCACGGAGCGGTAAAAGGGCACTTTAACGTAAATTGCACCAATATGGTGCTCAATGTTCACATTGAAGCACTATACTGGTGCAACAAATCCATTGTAGTGCAGCACTTTTGCACTATGGTGCGCATGATAACGCCTTTTTGGGGTGTTTTAAAAGTTGGCACAGTTTTCGCTTTACAGAAATACAGTAAAAAAATGGCAGCACGGCCGATTTGAAGACCTCGTTACCACGACGACAATGACCAATCTGGAGAGTAAGTATGTCCGCTGAACACGTTTTGACGATGCTGAACGAACATGAAGTGAAGTTTGTTGATCTGCGCTTCACCGATACCAAAGGTAAAGAACAGCACGTCACAATTCCTGCTCATCAGGTGAACGCCGAATTCTTTGAAGAAGGCAAAATGTTTGACGGCTCCTCCATCGGCGGCTGGAAAGGCATTAACGAATCCGACATGGTTCTGATGCCAGATGCCTCTACCGCGCTCATTGACCCGTTCTTCGAAGAGTCTACGCTGATCATCCGCTGCGATATCCTTGAGCCAGGCACGCTGCAGGGCTACGACCGCGACCCGCGCTCCATCGCGAAACGCGCTGAAGAGTACCTGCGTTCTACCGGCATCGCGGACACCGTGCTGTTCGGGCCAGAGCCAGAATTCTTCCTGTTTGACGACATCCGCTTCGGCGCGACGATTTCCGGTTCCCACGTGGCTATCGATGACATCGAAGGCGCATGGAACTCCTCCACCAAATACGAAGGTGGTAACAAAGGTCACCGTCCTGGCGTGAAAGGCGGTTACTTCCCGGTTCCTCCGGTCGATTCTTCACAGGACATCCGTTCCACCATGTGTCTGATCATGGAAGAGATGGGCCTGGTCGTTGAAGCGCATCACCACGAAGTCGCGACCGCTGGTCAGAACGAAATCGCAACCCGCTTCAACACCATGACCAAGAAAGCGGATGAGATTCAGATCTACAAATACGTTGTGCACAACGTGGCGCACCGTTTCGGTAAAACCGCGACCTTCATGCCAAAACCAATGTTTGGCGACAACGGTTCCGGTATGCACTGCCACATGTCCCTGTCCAAGAACGGCACCAACCTGTTCTCTGGCGACAAGTATGCCGGTCTGTCCGAGCAGGCGCTGCACTACATCGGCGGTGTGATTAAGCACGCGAAAGCGATCAATGCCCTGGCGAACCCAACCACCAACTCCTATAAGCGTCTGGTCCCAGGCTACGAAGCGCCGGTCATGCTGGCCTACTCTGCCCGTAACCGTTCTGCTTCTATCCGTATCCCGGTGGTTGCCTCTCCGAAAGCGCGTCGTATCGAAGTGCGCTTCCCGGACCCGGCGGCTAACCCATACCTGTGCTTCGCCGCGCTGCTGATGGCCGGCCTGGACGGTATCAAGAACAAGATCCACCCAGGCGAAGCCATGGATAAAAACCTGTATGACCTGCCGCCAGAAGAAGCGAAAGAGATCCCACAGGTTGCAGGCTCTCTGGAAGAAGCCCTGCAGGCGCTGGACGCAGACCGTGAGTTCCTGACCGCGGGCGGCGTGTTCACCGATGAAGCGATCGACGCCTACATCGCGCTGCGCACCGAAGAAAACGACCGCGTACGCATGACGCCGCACCCGGTTGAGTTCGAGCTTTACTACAGCGTTTAAAGCAGAATGAAAACTCTGCACGATGCATCGTGAGAGTGTTAAAAACCAATGGATTTCTTGCTACAGCAACGCGGCTGTAGCGAGAAAGACGCAGGTTTTAGTTGCCGTGGAAACTTTTTGGCCCATCTTCGGATGGGCTTTTTTCTCCGCCAACGGCCTGATTCCTCGCGCTTTTTGACGACAAAAAGCTATACTGCACTAAATTAGTGCAATCAACTCCAGGAGACTGCTGAATGGCAACCGGCACGCTGCCCGATGCTGGGCAGATCCTCAATTCCCTGATTACCAGCATTTTGCTTGTCGATGACGAGCTGGCCGTGCATTACGCCAACCCGGCGGCACAGCAGCTGCTGGCGCAGAGCGCGCGCAAGCTGTTTGGCACCCCGCTCCCGGAGCTGCTGAGCTATTTCTCGCTGAACGTTGAGCTGATGCGCGAAAGCCTGCTCGCCGGTCAGGGGTTTACCGACAACGAAGTGACGCTGGTGATTGACGGGCGCTCGCACATTCTCTCCCTGACGGCGCAACGTCTTCCTGACGGTATGATCCTGCTGGAGATGGCGCCGATGGACAACCAGCGCCGCCTGAGCCAGGAACAGCTTCAGCATGCGCAGCAAATAGCCGCTCGCGACCTGGTGCGCGGCCTGGCCCACGAAATCAAAAATCCGCTGGGTGGCCTGCGCGGCGCGGCGCAGCTGTTAACCAAAGCGCTGCCCGACCCCTCGCTGGCGGAATACACCAACGTCATCATCGAGCAGGCGGATCGACTGCGTAACCTGGTAGACCGACTGTTAGGGCCGCAGCACCCCGGTATGCATGTCTCAGAAAGCATTCACAAGGTGGCGGAGCGCGTGGTGAAGCTCGTGTCGATGGAGCTGCCGGAAAACGTCACCCTGGTGCGCGACTACGATCCCAGCCTGCCGGAGCTGGCGCACGATCCTGACCAGATTGAACAGGTGCTGCTGAACATCGTGCGTAACGCGCTGCAGGCGCTGGGGCCGGAAGGGGGCGAAATTATTCTGCGCACCCGCACGGCGTTCCAGCTCACGCTGCACGGCGTGCGCTACCGCCTGGCGGCGCGCATCGACGTTGAGGATAACGGGCCGGGCATTCCACCGCATTTGCAGGACACGCTGTTCTACCCGATGGTGAGCGGGCGCGAAGGCGGTACTGGTCTGGGATTATCCATTGCCCGCAGCCTGATTGACCAACACTCAGGCAAAATTGAATTTACCAGTTGGCCGGGACATACCGAGTTCTCGGTTTTCCTGCCGATTAAAAAATAAAGGTGACGAGTATGCAACGAGGGATAGTCTGGGTAGTCGATGACGATAGCTCCATCCGTTGGGTGCTTGAACGCGCGCTTACGGGGGCCGGATTAAGCTGCACAACGTTTGAGAGCGGCAGCGAGGTGCTCGACGCACTCACCACCAAAACGCCGGACGTGCTGCTGTCAGACATTCGTATGCCGGGCATGGACGGGCTGGCGCTGCTCAAGCAGATCAAACAGCGTCATCCTATGCTTCCGGTCATCATAATGACCGCCCACTCAGACCTGGATGCCGCCGTGAGCGCGTACCAGCAGGGCGCGTTTGATTACCTGCCTAAGCCGTTTGATATCGACGAGGCGGTTGCCCTGGTCGAGCGCGCCATTAGCCACTATCAGGAACAGCAGCAGCCGCGCAACGCGCCGGAGTTTGGGCCCACGACGGACATTATCGGCGAAGCGCCCGCGATGCAGGACGTTTTTCGCATTATTGGCCGCCTGTCGCGCTCGTCGATCAGCGTATTGATAAACGGTGAGTCGGGTACCGGTAAAGAGCTGGTTGCGCACGCGCTGCATCGCCATAGCCCGCGCGCAAAGTCGCCGTTTATCGCCCTGAATATGGCGGCGATCCCGAAGGATTTGATTGAGTCCGAGCTGTTTGGCCATGAGAAAGGGGCGTTTACCGGGGCGAATACCATACGTCAGGGGCGTTTCGAGCAGGCCGATGGCGGCACCCTTTTTCTGGATGAAATTGGCGATATGCCGCTGGACGTGCAGACGCGCCTGCTTCGCGTGCTGGCCGACGGGCAGTTTTACCGCGTGGGCGGCTACGCGCCCGTTAAGGTGGATGTGCGCATTATCGCCGCGACGCACCAGAACCTGGAGCTGCGCGTGCAGGAGGGAAAATTTCGTGAAGACTTATTCCACCGCCTGAACGTTATCCGCGTGCATCTGCCGCCGCTGCGCGAGCGTCGCGAAGACATTCCGCGCCTGGCGCGCCACTTCCTGCAGGTGGCTGCCCGCGAGCTGGGCGTCGAAGCGAAACAGCTGCATCCGGAAACCGACGCCGCCCTCACCCGCCTGGCATGGCCGGGCAACGTGCGTCAGCTTGAGAATACCTGCCGCTGGCTGACCGTGATGGCCGCCGGACAGGAGGTGCTGATTCAGGATTTACCGAGTGAGCTGTTTGAAGCGACCGTGCCTGAAAGCAGCACCGGCCACGCGCTGCCGGACAGCTGGGCGACGCTGCTGGCGCAGTGGGCCGACCGCGCGCTGCGTTCCGGTCATCAAAACCTGCTTTCGGAGGCCCAGCCGGAGCTGGAACGGACGCTGCTGACCACCGCGCTGCGCCATACGCAGGGCCACAAGCAGGAAGCCGCGCGCCTGCTCGGTTGGGGGCGCAATACCCTGACGCGCAAGCTGAAAGAGCTGGGGATGGAGTAATTTTTCTGTGCCGGGTGAAGGCTTAGCTTTACCCGGCAAAACCGCTTAAATCACCCGCGAGAACTGCTGCAGACGCGCTTTCTGGCGCAGGTAAGCATCGAAGCACATGCAGATGTTACGAATCAACAGGCGCCCTTTTGGCGTCACCTCAATTGCACCGTCAGCAATATCCACCAGCCCATCTTTTGCCAGCGGCGCCAGCAGCTTCATATCTTCCGCAAAGTAATCGCTGAAGTGCAGATCCCACTGCATTTCCACGTCGCTGAAATCGAGGCGGAAGTTGCAGATTAAGGCTTTTATCACGTCGCGACGAATGCAGTCGTCGCGGGTCAATGCGATCCCGCGCCACAGGGCGTTACCGCAGTCATCAACCTGCTGATAATACTGCTTAAGCTCTTTCTGGTTCTGCGCATAGCAGTCGCCGATCATGCTGATAGCGGAAACACCCATGCCGAGCAGATCCGTGTCGCCCTGGGTGGTGTAACCCTGGAAATTGCGGTGCAGCATGCCTTCACGCTGGGCGATCGCCAGCTCGTCGTCCGGGCGGGCAAAGTGATCCATACCGATAAACTGATAGCCGGTTTCGGTCAGGGAAGTAATGGTTTCCTGCAGGATATCCAGCTTTTGCTGGGCAGACGGCAGGTCCGCATCCTTGATTTTGCGCTGTGCCGCAAACAGCGTCGGCAGGTGCGCGTAGTTAAAGACGCTCAGGCGATCGGGATTAAGCTCCGCCACGCGCTTCAGCGTGAAGGCGAAGCTCTCCGGCGTCTGCTTCGGCAGGCCGTAGATAAGATCGATGTTGGTCGAGGTAAATCCAATGTCGCGCGCGCGGTTGAGTAAGGCGAAGATAAATTCTTCGTCCTGCTCGCGATTCACCAGGCGCTGCACCTCTTTGTTGAAGTCCTGCACGCCCATGCTCAGGCGGTTGAAGCCTTCGATGCGTAAGTGATCCAGTACGTCCAGCTCAATTTCCCGCGGATCGACTTCGATCGAGATTTCGGCGTCGTCGTTAAACGTGAAGTTCCCGCGCAGCAGCGTCATCAAACGGCTGATTTGCGCTTTATTGAGATAGGTCGGCGTACCGCCGCCCCAGTGAAGCTGGGTGACGTGACGGCCCGTAAACAGCGGCGCGCGGTGAAGAATTTCCTGCTCGAGCGCATCCAGATATTGATCGGCCTTGTGCTGCTGGCGGGTCACAATTTTATTGCAGCCGCAGAAGTAGCAGAGCTTGTGGCAGAACGGAATGTGGACGTAGAGCGATAGCGGGCGCTCGGGATAGCGCGCAACGGCCTGCTGAAAATCCGCCTCGCCGAAGGTATCAGAAAACTCTAGCGCGGTGGGGTATGAGGTATAACGCGGCCCGGAATAGTTATATTTCTGGATTAAGGCCAAATCCCAGTCGATAGATGGTACAGACATGCTCACTCCTTCCGTTGGTGTCGCGTTCGTATACGGCGGCCCTTTCTGGCCCCATTGCGGGCCATCATTCGGGTGCGCAGCCACTTCTGTCGCCGCGACAACCGCCGTAGTTTAACGAATAACCACACCAGATAACATATAACCGGAAGGGTTATAAGCAGGACGAGCGTGCCTGCCGGATGCAAACGTTAGTTTCCACCCTTCAGAAGACGCATCATATCTTCCTGCTTTTCGTCTTCTTCTTCGTCGTCTTCATCGTCGTAAGACAGGCCCAGCTTCTGCATCAGCTCGTCAATGCGATCCAGCTTGGCATCAACCCATGACTGCTCTTCTGCGGTGAGGGTCTCGCCCTCTTCAAGACGTTCCAGCAGCGCATCCAGGCGCTCATCGTTCTCCAGCAAATCCAGCTCAGCCTGCGGTGAAAGCATAGGTTTCTCGCTCTTTGGTTTGTGCTGCTTAGTGACCGGGGTGTCTGTCACGCCCAGAGGAATGGGAGTTTTACTGCCGATGCGCGGATCTTTCTGCGCTTTGTTTTTTGCAGACGCGCCTTCAGCACCGCTACCGCCTGCACGGCTGCCCGGAGCATGACCACGATGCTTTTTATCGCGTTTGCGATCGCGCGCTTCCTGGTTCAGTTCTTCGCGCGTTTTGCGGCGTGCTTTTGCAGGACGTTTAGCGCCCGCTGCGGTAGTCGGTTTTTTCATGATGTTTTATCTTTAAGTCGTTTTCTTCAGTATAGAATTGCGGCGAAATCTAGCAGAAAGCAAGCAAAGAAAAAAGGCGACAGAGCAATCTGTCGCCTTTTTTCCTGACTCACAACCCTTAACGGGCCAGACATTCCATGTTTGCCAACAACAAACCCTGTTTATCCCTTGGCTGATACCGTCCGTGATACGGTTCCATTTCCTGTTTTAACGCCTCCAGGCGCTTGTCATCCTGACAATCCTGAGTCTTCGCCTCCTGGCGCTCCTGACCCTTGTCCTTAAGTCGTTATCCTGTGGCATCCTCGCCTTGACGCACACTTTACCTTTTTCCGTTAAAGTAACAAGCAACCAAAAGGAACAAAAATCAATTTTCAGATAATTACCCTAAATCAACCTTTTGATTTTAAATACATTGCTGTATTTAACGCCTGCGATTTCTCTTAAATCTCCCATAGACTTTATGGCAGATCTCTTACAGACAGAAGGGTTTTAACCTACAGGCCCGTTACGATGGGAAAAGCCTTTTGCCCGCATTCAGGTATAATCCCCCACAGCTTACGATTTTGGAGACGACCACGTGACTACCTGGAACTATCAACAGACGCATTTTGTCACCAGTGCGCCTGATATTCGCCACTTACCTTCCGATACGGGTATTGAAGTGGCATTTGCTGGCCGCTCCAATGCGGGGAAATCCAGTGCCCTTAACACGCTGACAAACCAGAAAAACCTGGCGCGCACCTCAAAAACCCCTGGCCGCACGCAGCTGATCAACCTGTTTGAAGTGGCAGACGGCAAACGTCTCGTCGACCTGCCGGGCTATGGCTACGCGCAGGTGCCCGAAGAGATGAAGATCAAATGGCAGCGCGCGCTGGGTGAATACCTTGAAAAGCGCCAGTGCCTGAAAGGTCTGGTGGTGCTGATGGATATTCGCCACCCGCTGAAAGATCTCGATCAGCAGATGATTGACTGGGCCGTGTCGAGCGATATCGCGGTTCTGGTGCTGCTGACAAAAGCCGATAAGCTGGCAAGCGGCGCACGTAAAGCGCAGGTGAATATGGTTCGCGAAGCGGTGCTGGCCTTTAATGGTGATGTGCAGGTCGAGCCTTTTTCCTCACTGAAAAAGCAGGGTGTGGATAAGCTTCGCCAGAAGCTCGACAGCTGGTTTAATGAGCTTGAACCCGCGACGGAAGCGGAAGAAGAGTAATACCAAGCGCGGCAATGACCGCGTTTTTTTTCTTTGCCGCAATAAAAAACGCCCCAGTCATTACTGACTGGGGCGGCTAAAATATTCAGCCAAATCCGATTACGTGAAGTAAAAGGTCTGAAAGATAGAACATCTTACCTCTGTACCCTACGTCGTTAACTCTACCGCTTTTTTAACCGCAGAAAAAGCACTTTTTGTAGTTTTTTTTCACTCTTTACATAGGGAAATCTAATGATCGTCACAAAACGCCCTAAGTTATGTTGCTAACTTACATAAAAAGGGCGTTATTCCTATAACCTCTAGTGAGCCTGATCCCAGTTTTCACCGCTGCCAACTTCCACCAGCAACGGCACGTCCAGTTTCATGCTGCTTTCCATCAGTTCGTGGATCTTTTTAGAGACAGGTTCCAGATCGTCTTTATGTACTTCAAACACCAGTTCATCGTGAACCTGCATGATCATGCGCACGCGAGGCTTTTCCTTTTCCAGCCAGGCGTCCACGGCGATCATCGCGCGTTTAATGATGTCCGCAGCCGTACCTTGCATCGGCGCGTTAATCGCCGCGCGTTCCGCCCCTGCACGGCGTGCAGCGTTGCTGGACGTAATATCCGGCAGATAGAGACGACGACCATCCAGCGTTTCGACATAGCCTTTCTCTTTCGCCTGCGCACGGGTGCGCTCCATATACTCCAGCACGCCAGGGTAGCGTTCAAAGTAGAGATCCATGTATTTTTGCGACTCTTTACGCGGAATGTTGAGCTGGCGCGACAGGCCAAAGGCGCTCATCCCGTAGATCAGGCCAAAGTTGATGGCTTTAGCGCTGCGGCGCTGTTCGTTCGTCACGCTCTCAAGCGGCAGCCCGAAAACTTCCGCCGCGGTCGCACGGTGGATGTCTTTCCCTTCGGCAAACGCCGTCAGCAAACCTTTGTCGCGAGACAGATGCGCCATGATGCGCAGCTCGATTTGCGAGTAGTCCGCTGAGACAATCAGGTAGTCATCCGGAGCGATAAACGCCTGGCGAATACGACGGCCTTCCTCATTACGTACCGGGATGTTTTGCAGGTTAGGATCGGTGGATGAAAGCCGCCCCGTGGCCGCAACGGCCTGATGGTAGGAGGTATGAACGCGCCCGGTTTTCGGGTTAATCATCAGCGGCAGCTTGTCGGTGTAGGTCGATTTTAGCTTCGCCAGGCCTCGGTACTGGAGGATAACCTTTGGCAGCGGGTAGTCCAGCGCCAGCTCTTCCAGCACCTCTTCAGACGTTGACGGCGCACCGCCAGGGGTTTTCTTCAGCGGCTTGATGCCCTGTTTTTCAAACAGAATAGTCTGCAGCTGTTTTGGTGATGAAAGGTTAAACGGCTCACCGGCAAGCTCGTGCGCTTTTTGCTCCAGCTCGGTCAGACGCTGCGCAAGTTCGCCGGAGTGGTTATGCAGTACCGTTGGATCGATTTTTACGCCGTTACGTTCGATGCGGGAAAGCACCGGAACAAGCGGCATTTCGATATGCTGGAATACGTTTAACGGACCTTCGTTCTTTTGCAGCTTTGGCCACATTTTAAGGTGCAGCTGAAGCGTAACGTCAGCATCTTCCGCCGCATAGCGGCCCGCTTCTTCCAGGGCTATCTGGTTAAAGGTCAGCTGATTTTTGCCTTTGCCTGCAATCTCTTCAAAAGTGATAGTTTTATGCTTCAGCCAGCGATCGGAGAGAGAGTCCATATCGTGACGGCCCGCCACGCTGTCCAGAATGTAGGATTCCAGCATCGTGTCGAAAGCGATCCCGCGAAGCTCAATGCCGTAGTTCTGAAGGATACCGCGATCGTATTTGAGGTTTTGACCTACCTTCAACGCCTTTTCATCTTCAAGCAGAGGCTTCATCAGTTCTAATACGCGGTCGCGTGAGAGCTGATCCGGCGCATCAAGGTAGTCATGCGCGACGGGAACATACGCCGCAACGCCAGGCTCTGTCGCAAACGACAGGCCCACCATATTGGCCGAAATATTATCAAGGCTGTCGGTTTCCGTGTCGAAAGCAAACACCGGCGCTTTTTTCAGCTTCTCGATCCATGCGAGCAGCTGCGGCTCTTCGAGGATGGTTTCATAGTTGTCGAACGAAAGCTCCGTCGCGTCTTCTTCAACCAGCTCTTCAGCATCAATCACAATGGTGTTTTTAGGCTTTGCAGCAGGTTTTGCCCCTTTTGCCTGCAGCCATTTGCCGGCTTCCACATCCGCGATCCAGCGTTTAAATTCGTATTTTTTAAACAGGCCAAGCAGGTCATCCGCGGCGGGCTCCTGGACTTCAAGCTGTTCGCAGGTCAATTCCAGCTCCACGTCGGTTTTAATGGTGGCCAGCTGGTAGGAGAGGTACGCCACCTCTTTGTTCTCTTCCAGTTTTCCCGCCATGGTTTTCGCACCGCGGAAAGAGAGCCCGGCGATTTTGTCCGATTCGGCATACAGCGTATTGAGGCCACCCAGACCTTGCAGCAACGCCTGCGCCGTCTTTTCGCCCACGCCCGGTACGCCGGGGATGTTATCTGAGGAGTCGCCCATCAGGGCAAGGAAGTCGATGATCAGTTCTGGCGGTACGCCATATTTAGCCACCACTTCTTCCGGACCCAGAATGGTGTTGGTCATGGTGTTAATCAGGGTGATTCCCGGCGTCACCAGCTGCGCCATATCTTTATCACCGGTACTGATCAGCACTGGACGCCCCAGCTTTTCGGCCTCTCGCGCCAGCGTACCAATGACGTCATCAGCTTCTACGCCAGAGACCGCCATCAGCGGAAGACCCATTGCTTTCACCATGGCATGCAACGGTTCAATTTGCGCTCGCAAATCATCAGGCATCGGTGGACGGTGGGACTTGTAATGCTCAAACAGCTCGTCGCGGAAGGTTTTGCCCTTCGCATCAAAAACAACTGCCGCATGCGTAGGCTTATACTGGAGAATAAGGCTGCGCAGCATGTTGAGTACGCCGTACATCGCGCCGGTAGGTTCTCCCGCGCTGTTGGTCAGAGGAGGAAACGCATGATACGCCCGATACAGGTAAGAGGAGCCGTCGACGAGAATAAGAGGGTTTTCTGGGATCTGAACCATAATGTCCGTGCCTTTAATCAATTTATGGGTAAAGGATGCCACAGAAGCATAAAAACATCAGTTTTTAGCGCCCTTTACAGGAAAAGATTTTGCGATCGTGAGGATCGATCGCAAAATTGAAACTGTGGATAAGTTTGTGAATAATTTCAATACGGAAGAATAATACGTAAGCATCGTGTCAGCCCACCATTAAATTATTAATATAAATCAATGAATTAACAATTCAACAATCTTAATATTGCCTCTTGTTCGCTATTTAGTCTGTGTGGATATAAGCCTTACGCCCTCAATTTGAAGAGTTGAAATGTCAAGTGAACGTGAAAAGCGTCGATTAACAGGTTTAAACCGCCATTTTTTTGTCTTATTTCTGATAAAATCAGCGCCCTGCGGCGTCTCCTGGGTCGCTCATTTATAGCTAACTATCTGAAAAAGCTCATCATGTCGAGACTGCTCGCTGTATTTACCCTACCTTTAAGCATCATTTTAACGATCCTGGTTACCATCGCCTGTTCAGTGCCGATCATTATCGCCGGGATATTTAAACTGCTGCTTCCCATCCCTACAGTGTGGCGCGCCGTCTCTGCATTTTGTAATTTCATGATGTACTGCTGGTGTGAGGGGCTCGCGCTTCTGCTTTGCCTGAATCCTCATCTCAAATGGGATGTTGAAGGCCTGGAAGGATTGAACAAGAAGAACTGGTATTTGCTGATTTGCAATCACCATAGCTGGGCAGATATCGTGGTTTTATGCGTGCTGTTTCGCAAACATATCCCGATGAATAAGTATTTTCTGAAACAGCAGCTCGCCTGGGTGCCTTTTATCGGTCTCGCCTGCTGGGCGCTGGATATGCCGTTTATGAAACGCTATTCACGCGGGTATCTTCTTCGTCATCCTGAGCGTCGCGGGAAAGACGTTGAAACCACGCGCCGCTCCTGTGAGAAGTTTCGCGTACATCCAACGACGATCGTCAATTTTGTCGAAGGTTCTCGCTTTACTGAAGAGAAGCACCGTCAGACGCGTTCCCCTTATCAGAATCTTTTGCCTCCGAAGGCTGCCGGTATCGCCATGGCGCTAAATGTGTTGGGGGAGCAGTTCGATAAATTATTGAACGTGACGCTCTGCTATCCGGAGAATGATAAGACGCCCTTCTACGATATGCTTCGCGGAAAGCTGACGCGTATTGTGGTACGGGTTAATCTCGTGCCAATTGCTAGCGAACTGCATGGCGATTACGTTAACGATAAACATTTTAAACGTCGTTTCCAGCTTTGGCTCAATACGCTCTGGAAAGATAAAGACGAACAGATAGACCACATAAAATCTTCATGCAAAAACGCCGGTCAGTGACCGGCGTTTTCTTTTATTTAGGGCAACTTACTTCTTCTCAACCAGGTATTTCACGGTATCAGCGTACTGTTGTACGAAGATATCCATGCTGCTGGTGTCCATACCCTGCATATTCAGCTGGTATTTACCGTTAACAAACATCGCCGGTACGCCCTGCAGCTGCAGATCGGCAGCGGCTTTTTCCTGCTGAGCAACCAGGGATTTTACGACAAAGCTGTTCCAGGCCGCGTCGTAGTCTTCACCCTTGATACCAGCATCTACGAACACTTTACGGATGTCTGCGGTGGTCTGCACAGTCTGAGTTTTCTGTACAGCTTCAAACATTGGTGCAGTGATTTTATCTTCCACGCCCAGCGCGATCGCAACCGCCCACGCTTGGGTCAGGTCTTTGCCCAATGGGCCAAGGAACTCGACGTGGTATTTAGTCATTTTGGTGCCTTCAGGCAGCTTCTTCTTCACGTTATCAGAAACATGAAGAACTTCCTCGAACTGATAGCAGTGCGGGCAATAGAACGAGAAGAACTCCAGCACCTGAGGCTCGCCAGCAACGGGCTTCTCCAGCGTGGTATACTGTTTGCCGTCGGTAAACTGCGCAGCGGAAGCGCTAAATGCCAGAATCATACCTGCCAGCGCCAGCCATACTTTTTTCATGATTAACTCTCTCCTGGTGTGTCCTATTAATACATTGGCGTTAATTGCAAAGGCGGTTCCTGTAGAACCTTTACCTGCTCGGTAAATGTGGATATCTGGTTGCGCCAGTAATCCTCCCCGGTAAGCCACGGGAAATTACGGGGAAATGCGGGGTCATCCCAACGTCTGATTAGCCATGCGAGATAATAAACAAAACGCATCGCGCGTAAAGGTTCAATCAGTGCAATTTCGTCTGAATTAAAGGGGCTAAACTCTTCATACGCTTCAATGATAGTTTCAAGCTGCATGCGTTGCTCGGCTTTATCACCATTGAGCAGCATCCACAGATCCTGAACGGCCGGCCCCATGCGGGCATCATCCAGATCGATAAACAAGGGGCCATCGCGCCATAAAATATTACCCGCGTGACAATCGCCGTGCAGGCGTAGCGTGGAAATATCGTCGCGCCAGCAGGCCTTTACCGCACTGATAAGCTTGTCAGTCGCATTGAGGAAATTAACCTTTAACCCTTTCGGGATAAGCGTCGACGTTTCGAATATCTGTCGTGGTTCGGTGAGGTATTCCTGAATACCGATAGTCGGGCGGGCAATAAAGCTTTTTTTACGTCCCGTCTGGTGAATGCGCCCCAGATAGCGAGCAACCCATTCCATCTGATCGATATTATCGGCTTCAAACTGGCGGCCGCCCAGACTTGGAAATACGGCGTAGAAAAAACCTTCGTGCGTAAGCAACGTTTGGTTATTAAATTTCAGGGGCGCAGCAACGGGCACATCGTCATCCAGCAAATCATGGGCAAACTGATGTTCTTCCTGAATTTGTTCTGCTGTCCAGCGCTCAGGGCGATAGAATTTTACAACAAAACGCTGACGCTCCTCGTCCTGAAACTGATAGACGCGGTTTTCGTAGCTATTTAACGGTGTTAGTCCGGAGTCCACCCGAATACCCTGCTCGAACAGAGCGTCCATGATGGTATCCGGGTGTAATGTCTGGAAAGTGAAAGCCTGGTCGTTCATCCGATCATCCGGAAATTATACGAATGATTCAGGATATCATTTTGTGGCGATATCGGTGGCTCCGCTTACAAGCTTTTACTCTTTAATTACGCCACGCGCCCGCAGCAACGCGGTTTTGAAATCTTCCTCATAATCTTTCTGAATACCCGGAATGACGGCATCTTTGGCAGAATCGCGCATTTTCAGGTGATAGATCAGAATGTCGTCAGAAAGGTCTGCCAGTTCACCGTCAAAACCTGACTCTTTCGCCAGTTTCTGTAAAAATTGCACCAGATTCAGCTCTGGCTCTTTTTGCCAGGCGGGCTGGAGGAGTTCAATAACTTCATTCAGACGTTTACATTTCATGGTAGTGCTCCTTTCATTTAGAGAGACACGTTAGCAGGGTCAATCCCACAATAAAAGAGGCGATATTCGTGAATCAGCACCGGGAAATCATCGGCGTCGTGTTGGCAGGTGGAAGAGCAACGCGTATGGGCGGAAAAGATAAGGGTCTGCAGATATTGAACGGTAAGCCGTTATGGCAGCATGTCGCTGATAAACTTGCAGATCAGGTATCGGAAATGGCCATCAGCGCCAATCGTCACATTCACGTTTATCAGCAAAGCGGGTATCCCGTTTATCACGACAGTCTTGCTGATTTTCCAGGTCCACTGGCTGGAATGCTCTCGGTCATGCAGCAGTCCCAGGGAGAGTGGTTTCTCTTTTGTTCATGCGATACGCCGTTTATTCCATCGTGTCTGGTAGGACGTCTGATAGAGCAGCGTGGTGATGCGCCTGCCGTCTGGGTGCATGACGGCGAACGCGACCATCCGACGATTGCTTTAGTGCATAACTCGTTAATACAGGGTTTACAAGACTATCTTACATCCGGCGAACGGCGCGTGATGGTATTTATGCGCCGGTCTGGCGGTCATTCCGTAGATTTTAGCGATCTAAAATCAGCATTTTTGAATGTGAATACCACTGAAGATTTGCAAATGATGCAGGAGAAACAATGACGCCCGTTTTAGCGATTTCCGCCTGGAGCGGCACTGGTAAGACAACGCTTCTCAAAAAACTGATACCCGCACTTTGCGTCAGAGGCCTACGTCCTGGGTTGATAAAGCACACTCATCATAATATGGATGTCGATAAGCCGGGTAAGGACAGCTTTGAGCTTCGTAAGGCGGGCGCTGCTCAAACGATGGTAGCGAGCAGCCAGCGCTGGGCATTAATGACCGAGACACCGGACGAGATGCCTTTAGATCTTAATTATTTGGTTAGCAGGATGGATCATTCCACGCTGGATCTGGTGCTGGTTGAGGGGTTTAAGCATGAGACCGTGCCTAAGATCCTGCTATTCAGAAGCGATGCAGGGCATGACGCTTGCGAGTTAACGCTTGATGAGCATGTGATTGCAGTGGCCAGCGATGTCGTGTTGCCGCTTGAAGTTCCAATGCTGGATTTGAATGATGTGGATGAGATTGCGGAGTTTATTGTGAAGTGGCGTGCGATCTGACTTGCAGGACGGCAGTGCCGGCTTATACGCTCTACAAAGCCTGGAGGTTCAAAAACGCAAAAAGGCCATCCTTCCGGATGGCCTCTTCACTTGTTTGATGCCTGGCAGT
>NZ_QBJD02000002.1 GCF_003057745.1 Enterobacter sp. RIT418 | reverse complement strand
GCAATGAGTTAAAAATAACGGTGGTCATAGTTGCTTGTTCTCTTAAGTATCGAGGATGCACTTTCACTTAAATGCATGCCTTGAGGATACAACTGAACAATCCGGTAATGAAAGCAATTAGTTTCACTATTTATTGTATCCAACGACTTTGTAATCACTTCTTAACGAATATGTTTTAAAGTAAAGTTATGTGTCATGCTTTTGGTTTAATATTAAGATACATAACATCTAAAATGTTTAACTTATACGGGAGGTGATCAGAATGACTGAATACTTAGTTTTTAGTAAATAATTATTACCAGATAACTGGGGCAGGATTTTACTGGCGCTATGATTAGAGAGGAACATCGCCACTGATTGCTGGTCAGGAGGCCAGATAACTACTTAATCATTGGGGGGATTGTTGTTTTGCTAATTATCAACATAGCCAACACGAGATAATCATTTGCGGAGTATAGAGAGTGTATAAGGGTAAATGCAATAATAAAAATAAAGATTCGGAAAATTCAATGAATTCTATCTCATCCGACGGGGAGAGTGCTGAAAATCCGATTCAGTTAACTCATTCGAAAGATAAAGTAAAATTTATCAAAGAATTTGCGTTGAGTCTCATCCCCTTTCTTTCCACCTATAGAGCTTATAAACAAGAAGGTGGGGAAAGTGCTATCAATCATGGTGTTGCTGATGCTGCATTGCTCGTCCCTATTATTGGGGTTCCTGTTAAAGTTGGAATGGCATTGAAATCTGCCATGAAAAAATCGCAGGATGAATTTACAGTTAGTCAGGAAGTAATTTTGAAATTTGTTAATGCTTTTTTGAATATAACGGATAAGGCATGGCATCAACAATATGCAAAGAATCCGGAGATGTTTTATGATGCAGTTGCCAGAAGAAACTACAATCGAAGCATTCTCAAATATTTACTAAAGGAAAGTAACATATTGAGCGATAGATGTTTCCTTGACAAAATGAGCGGGGCTTTCGGAGCGCATCTGAGAGGTGTGACTGATTTCATGGCTGAAAAAGCGGGTGCTAATTCTGATGATGAAGTGTTAATTTCAACCGCATATAAATTCACTGCCGCACTTGATGATATAATTATAACCCTTCGCGACATTCATGGGGAAATTCAATCCGAGTTAGATACTCCTCAATATTTGTCTGATATTAGTCAGTTAACGAATGAAGAGATAAAAGTAATAGCTATGTTGGGTATTGAAAGAGTAATTCTGGAATAAATCCAGTTGCAGTAATTTATATGAGTATCTAAACGAACAGATTGGGTGGTAAATTGAAATGCATTACCTGATCCTGATGAATGTAGTTGAAGTTTTTTTATGTTTTTATGACTATGTTGATAGGAACCGGTATGTAACGCATTGTGCAGGATTAAATCATCAAAGGCTTAAGGTGAAAGTATGTATATGAATAAACGTAAGAGCACGGGTTCCAATGGAGATAATCCGCAAGGTACTTCTTGTAATCGTCAGGAAAATGCCAGCTCTGATGTGAAATTGCCAGAAGCGGAGGTGTCGGCATCAGCTTTTAAGCGGTCACCCACGGCAGCGCAGGCTTTAATTAATTCCGGGGCGGGTTATGGTAGCCAACTGGCGACATCCGGGAGCGATGAGATAGTACCCCAGCGTGAGGTAAGCACATATTCTTCCTATCTCGTTGAACCAGCGCTGGTAAAGCTGGATGCCGTTATGAATTTTCCGGTAGATGTACCTGAGGAAAAAATAGTACTAAACACTGTTCGTAAGGAAGGGAAAATGATATATACTGTAACCTTCACTCTCGATAGCCCAGAGTTTAAACCAATTAAGGAGGAAGAAATCCCACCGGACCAGGTGGTTTCAATCCCGTTTCAAAAAGATTGGCATCGCTCGTTATACATATTTAATTATCCTGGTGGAACTGAACGGATAAATAAAGAGGGGGTTAGCTGTTCAGATTATATAAATAATTCGGTGGTGACGGATTTTATTGGGGAATCAAAAGCCAGGCATTTAACTGAGGTAGCACATCAGGGCCATCAAAGCATTTTTGCTGCACGTAATTTTGATTTCTCGAAGGGTGTTAATTTCGTCGTCCAGGCGGATTCACCTCCTCGGTATGATATTAGTTATGACGATGAGGGAAGAGTGAAATTAATTTCACAAAGCGTGTTTAAAATTAAAGATAGTGATTGCGATAAAGATGTTGATGGTATCACTATATCGCACGAAAGGTCAAACTTTTTTCACGTTAAATCATCAGGCGACAATAGCGATTTTGGCTGTCTCTCAGAAGAAAAAGATGGATGGACGATAAAGGTTCAATTAATCTCTTGATGTTAATGATGACTTTCACGTTGATTTACAGATCGCGGCGTGGCGAAAGATAGCCCTCAGATTGCGGAGTTAGATGTTTATATTCGTGCTTTATACAAACAATAACATGCGTAAAATTGCAGGTTATGAATTCAAAGGATTAGGGTAAACATATTAATTCCAGGGATGGGTTATATCACTTTACGTAAGGCTGAATTATGCATCCTTTGATGCTGGAATGGAGTTAAGGAAGGTGTTAAAAAACTGAAAAGATCATGGAGTGGCAAACCGTAAGCATGTTTTAATTGCCTACCTTTTTATTTTCTTTGACAAATAATATTAATATGAAGCGGAAGAGCTATTATTTATTAATGCTTGGGTATGATAGGCAATGCATTGAAAATGCGAAATATTTCATAGGGCGCTACAATATACCCGTAGAAAACATAGTCTCAACCAGCCTGTCATAGGTTTTTCTTTATTAAATTTCAAATTTATTAAGGACGCTAGTTTAAGTGATAAGCTCATTATAATTGGGCATGGTAGGCAATCGCTCCCTGCTACAAGAGGGGGCGAGCAACAATATGCACCATCTCAGTTAGCACAGTCCTTAAAAGACAAATTTAAGATTAATGAGGTTGGTCTTATATCTTTTAAAGCATGAGAGTTGGGCAATGGCTCTTTCCTATACGACTTCTTAGATCCCTTTACGTCAACTGGTGGGGAAATTGGCGGATGTATCGGGTATAAGGGCGAGGTAATGAATACAAATAGAGGTGAAGCAGTTGGTGCGTGAGATTACATTAAGCGAGAGTTGTTTCTTAGGAAGAACACCGATCAACAATGAGTAACAGTTGTTCAGGGCAATGCTACAGCACCTTCTGAATATGGAAACAAGCGAAGATTTATGAGGGCGTAAACTGTATGATAATAAAGTATAGACGCTTGCGCAACACTCCGGAAATACCACTGGAATATTAAAATACTTGTCACTACTAAATGTATTTTTCTGGCGCGGTCTGGATATTTGAAGGCCGGGTTTTATTTAGGGCGATGTCAACACTACTCCGCGGATACGATTTCTCTTATGCCATCATATATGCAAAAAAACAACGTCGCATGAAGAAAGAAGTACATATTGAAGGGAGGCGACATCAATATTTCTCTGTAAATGAAGGTACCAATATTTCTGTTGAGGAAACACCATAGCCATTGCGGCTTTCTCCTGTGGCGCAGTTTTTACGCCAACTCGGCGAGGAGCTATTTTTTAACAAGTTGCTTCCTGTCTGCTTATTTTTAAATATTTCAGGCTGAGTTTCCTCGTATATCATTAGCTTCCCTCAATAGATTTCCTGCCATTTATTACTAAAGGTTTTTCTGCTATGCCTGAACATTTATTTAAACCATCGGCCTCTGAAAAGAATGAATCCCGGAAGCCGGAGCAGCAGCCTGCCGCCGGAGGCGGAATTTCCTTCCCTGAGGCTCCTGCTTCCCCCCGGCTTTCCCGCATGGCCACGTTTGTCAGACATGTGCTACAAGCCCATGGCGATACCATCCAGATAGTCAACTGTGAGAGTGACTGGCAGCAGCGCTTCAGCCGCCATTTTTTTGAGCTTGCTGGCGAAGACAATGTACTGCCTGCTGCGCCTGATCTGGAGTGGCTGGAGGAGGCGGGAGAGCTATCCATTGCCGCTTTTTTGAGTGCCAGGGGGGATGCCCCAGAAGTGATGGCAGCGCGGTGGTATCTTCGATATCTAGCGACGCTTCCTCAAACCGGAAAACCAGCAGAGGCGCTGCGGGTATTTTCCGACCTCAGCTGGGCGGAAGTCTGGCGGGAGATAAAGCAGACCAGCCTGGGTTTTGTGCATGGCATTATTAAAGAGGCATGCAGCCATATTATTCAGGCCAGTCCAACGCTTGGTCTGATAAGTGCCCTGATTGAACAGAATGCTTTTGATGGGGCGGTGCGTTTTATTCTTGGCCTGGGGGTCCGGCGGGTAATGGCGATTATCCTGCACACCCTTTCGCTGATGCCGGAAGGCAGCCCGGTGAGAGCGGTGTTGAGCCTGCTCAGCGATGCGGCCCGGGCTGAAGCTGAGTGGACACAGGCCAGCCTCGTTTTGCTGACGGTAACGGCGCTGCTGGCGGTGGCCTGGCGTCTGCTGACGCCGGGTACTCAGCCTGACAGGCCGGTAACCGCAGTCGGTCGGTTTCTGGTGGGTATACCGGAGCTACTGACCTCACTACACAATATCATCAACCTGTTTTCCGCGGTTCCGCACCGTCAACCTGGTTCCATTACATCGCTGTATGCTGATCCGGCAGATATTTCCGGCAGATTGCCGGGCAATACGCAGTTACTTTCTGTTCCTGCCACGCCGGTTCTGCAGATTGTCCGTGAACGATGGACTCCTGGGGGGCAGCAAACTGATGGTGTGGAGGTGAGGGGGCACGGCAGGGCCTATGAGGCTGTACAGGCTGAGCACGCTCGTATGTGGTCGCCGTCATCCCCGGCAATGCCGTTTCTATCGAGGGGAGAGGGGGGGAGGCAGGCAAGCCCGGTGGTAAGTCAGTTTTTATCCCGGGAGCTTAATAAGGCAGATAAGGCCCCGGAGGCTTTTCGGGGAGTTCACTGCCTGATGCGCCAGCTTAGTCCGGACGAAACAACAAGCGTGTGGGATGTGGCGCTGACCGGCTGGCTGTCACAGGGCACCGGAAGAGGGATTCAGGCGTTCCGCTGGACAACCCGAATGGAGGAAGCACAAAAAACGGTGCTGGACAGGCTGCTCCGCGGTGAGCGGGAGCCCGGGATGGCGGATATCCCTGATACAGCACTGCGCGGGGCGATGACATTTCTTGCCGGGGAGCCTTTACAGGCAGCCACTCTCCCGGAGCAGGACCGGGCAGAAACTGTCAATGATCCTCGGGGCGTATCAGCGGAAGAAGAGGCGCTGATGGTCCGGACGGACAACCTGCTGACCCGGGTTATCATCTGGAGTCAGGAAGCCGGAGCAGCCCTGTACAACTGGCTACCCCCCCGGCTGCCGTTTGAGCCGGGTGTTGCAGACGCCAGCTTGGCGGTTCCGGCATTCCTCTGCCCCCGGGGTTATTTCCAGACAGCTATGTCTGACCTGTGTGAGCCCGATTTTGACTTTGATGACGCAGAAGCTCCCAAAAACGAACCGGTTCTTTCCGCTGAGCAGGTTTACATCCGGCAGTCGGCACCGGCGCTGCACCGTGCACTGACCGGGCTGGCAGCAGACACCGGAAAAACGCCCCTGACGCTGCTCTCACTGGTGCATATCTCAAAGTGGACGGATGTGGCTAACGACCTGAGCGGCGCATTTGAACAGACCGTCACGGATATCCGTCTGCAGGCGCTTGTCCGTGATGCCGACAGCCAGCAGCAGACGGCGAGATATACAGATCTGCACCCTCATGAGTCATTACGGCTGACGCTGGAGGGGGATGCCCCGGATGTTTACCGTGCGGAGCTGAATAATGACAAGGTGCTGGATGAGGTGAAGCAGCTTCTGGCGGCAGTCAACGGCTGGCTTCCTTCGGGGCTTCCGGCAAATGTAAGCCGCTGGATGAAAACGGCGCCGGTGGCGGAGCGGCTGGCTTATATCACTGCTCATGAACGGGTTTCAGGCGGGGGGAATATGACGACGGCAGCCGGGGCACTGAACGCGATGCAGACATTGCAGACCCTGCTGACGGCGAAAAAAATCAATGAAGTGGCGGATGTGACGGCGTTTACGGGGCGCTGGCTGGTCGATGCTTACGGTGCGCCGGCCGATATTCTGCAAAAAAATATCACCGTCAGCGGTCAGGCCATGATGAGGGAAATCTGCCCGTTGATGGACAGCGGCCGTGAGCGCTATGATTTCAGTTACCCGAAAAGCCTGTGGTATGCCGCCCGTAAGCTCCCCTGGCAGAATGAGCGGTGTGACGTTGCAGATGTTGGTCAGCACTGGAAAAGGGGGCGGGTGGCAGAGGGAGAAACGCCCTCATTCTTCTGTGGTCGCCAGACAGAGGCGGAAGTGGAGGTGGGGGGAAGGGTGGAAAGCTGCAATATACAGTACCCACCGGATGTGGAGAACAACAGTGGGCTGCGGCAGCTGTTTAAGGATGCGCCAACGCCGGTCATGTTCCGCAGCGCCTGGGAAGCGTTCACGCACCAGTGGGAGCAGGATCCGGAGCTGACGGCGGTACTGGTGCTCAGACTGGCGTGGCAGTTAAATACCCGGCTGGATGACCTGATAAACGGGCGAAATACGCAGCTGACGGAGTTACTGGATACGGCGCAGAAAGCGCAGCTGAAAGCCGGGGCGCGGGCGATGCGTCTGGGGATGGCCAGGCCACTGTTCCTGAAACACAAAGGAACGGGAAGGGTGGCAGACCAGCTTATCCTGCTGCCGGGCATGGGAGCTGATGAGTATTTTGTTGTTTCTCTGAGCGGCAGCACGCCGGTGAGTACCATAAAGCTGCGCACGCTGGATTTCGGAGACGGAAGCGCACGGTATGTGGCAAAAGGGGATTACGAAAAAATAACGCCCTTTTTTGCGCCGGGGACGCTGCCGGCATTTCATTTCGGGACGTCAGTCTATGAAAACCAGGACACGCCCGTTCTGGAGCTGAGTGCCGAAATGTTTGTGGCAGAGCAGGGAGATAATCCGTTAAACACGCTGGCCGGTGCGTTTAAGGACAAGGCGAAGGAGACGGGGAACTACTATTTTCGCAATCAGGCGGAGCTGGATGAGGCGGATTTTGCGCGCAGGCTGGCGGAGGTGGCAGAAGTGGCGGGGCTTGTGGCAATGGTCATCCCGTTTGCAGAGCCCTTTGCGTTAGAGCTGCTGGCGCTGGAGGGCGTGGAGCTGAGCCTGGTGGAAGGGGGGGTGAAGCTGACGGGTACGGTACTGAACTACGGTGCAGCAGGATTGCAGATATGGTCAGTGGCAGAGCAGTATCGCAGCGATGCGGATAACCCGGCGGCGCGGCATGAGGGACTGTGGGCGCTGGGAGAAAGCATTGCGGTAACGGCGCTGATGGCAGCAGCAGATTTCTGGCCGGGTAAAAGTGCCAGGGAGCGCTATGAAAAGGCGCAGGAGCAGGTAAAGAGTAAGATGGTAACGTTCAGTGGAAAAAGTATTCAGGAAGGAGAAAAGGCCGGGGCATATTATATCGCAGGTGAATACTATATTCCCGTGGAGGAGGGACGGCTGGTGCGAAGCGTATGGGATGAGAACTACAAAGGGTTCCGTACCCTCAGCCTTAAAGACGAAATGATGGGTGTAGAGCCAGAAGAGAGAGCACTTTACCGACGTGATGAGGAAGGGATGTTCATAGAGGAACCTGAAATTACTGATTGGATGTGTAGTGCGCCAACGTCTTCTTTACGCGGTAGAAGTAAGCGGAGTAATTCGGCTGCTCTCAAGGGGAAATGTTCTGCCAAAGTTGCGAAGTTTTTTGCCGCCGGAAAGAATATTGGGAAAGTCGATACATCCATTTCCTGGAATTTTGTCATTAGTATCCAGATAGCCGCACATGAAATAGGGAAAAAAGAGGGGCAGGGGCTGATGTCTTCAACCCGAGCTCTAGAGTTCATTGATTTTATTGGTAAGGACCCGCTTGTTATCCGAACTAAAGAAATGTTGACAAATATACCTTTAGGATCGCGTATTGCTTTTGTGGAAAAAACATCTCATGGTGTTGAGGAAATTAAACATGCTATGTTATATTGTGGTGATAAGGAGGCAATTGGCATAAACAATGGATGGCTCACCAATAAAATGCACTACAATGCTAAATCATCGGCCTCAACGATTAATTTGGAAAACGACATTGTCTGGAATGCAGATGGGCCAGTCAACCAGGCTGGTTATCCTATAACTATTTACGCTCAATCTCAAAGTGACCTGCAGAACCCTGAGTTATTAAGCTCGCTTTATAATGGGGTTGAGGTATTTGATTCTCCCCAGCGTTATTTAATAACCGATATTAACAGGATAGCTCCTGAGGATGTTCGGGAAATAAAAACATCCCTTTCTGATGGTACTTATAACGAACGTCAGGATATGATTAAAAATAATTTTCTTCATGGAAGCCAGGTGCAAAGTATCGATGAGATTAAGGTGGTTAATATGTTAAGCGTTATTGATTCACTAAGTGCTGCAAAATTTAGGAGCGGTAAAGGAGTTTTTCATGGAAATGCTATGTCAATGGAAAGTCTGAAACGTTTTAAAACTGGTACGTTGATTCAATCACATCAGTTAACCTTTTTTTCTGATTCACTATTTGTAGCAAGGTATTTTTCAGAAAGTGCATCCAGTGCATCCAATGAGGTTAATGTTATTTTTGAAATAGAAAATAGCGAGTTTGCTCCAATCAAAAAAATTATTCCGGCTGGTGGGTTATATAATGTTATCGTAAATGAACTTTCCAGGGCAGGTGAAGATGTCCAGCGTGATGTAAGGCTGGCGCGTGAAGGTGTTATTCCTCCTGGATATGTTTTTAAAGTAACGGATGTTACAAAGATTGAAATTCTGGATATTCCCTACCAACACATTAAATTAAAGTATGTGCATCGAAATGATGACATTATAATTGATAGTTTTAATGGCGAGGATTATATTTTTCCAACATAATTATGATGTATAGGTGAGTGTTTTGTGATAAGTTATAAAATATCCAGTTTGCACAGTTGTTTTCACCACTCTCATAATTGTCAGATGTGTTGATTCTTGTAGTCATCTGATAAGTAATTATTCCTTTTGGTTTGCCCTGTAATGACGCCGTGGGTTATAATTTAGCATCGCTATGTTGATATTTGACTGAATAAAATATTTTAAAATAAATGTGAGTTCTTAAGCGTATATTTGAATTATGAACGATTTTCTCGTGTCATTCATAAATTCATAATCCATTATGATAGCCACTTAGGGTATTTGGGGGGGGGGAGACGGAAATATCAAGTGATTTAAACCGTTCATTACAAAAAGTGTCTGGTAACAGTGCCAGATAATTTTTTTAGAAGTAAAATTCGGGGTTGCATTGACTAGCCGAAAACGTTGCGTGAGAACTGAGCAATAACCTCGGCCAGTTACAGCCAGCCTGAGTGGGTCCAGATGTAGGTTATGTCCATCACTCAACATTCATCTGCGCCTGAGAAGGGTTCACGCACCAGTGGGAGCAGGATACTGAGCTGACGGCGGTGCTGGATGCGGCGCAGAAAGCGCAGCGCTGGTGGAGTCTAAAGTGGGTTCGTAATTCAATGAATGTATTAAATTAATGTCTAATTCAATTTTTCGATGGTGCCTAAGAAGGTGCCTGAAATTTTTACCATTTTCTTTTGGTGGGGAATGAGAGATTGGTTTGCAGCACTTAGGGACTCATAAGGCTTCGATCTTTGCTCATGGTAAAATGAGAAATATTATCAATATTTATTTGATTTTTTTTTAAATGTCAGATGCGATGCCGTCACTATTTCCGCTACTGTAGCGGAAATAGCAACACATAAGCAGCATGTACTTAGAAAAATTAAAGATCTGGGCAACAGCCCGATGCTTTTTTGGCACGCAGAATATCCGTTGCGGTAATGAAGGAGGGGCTCGCGCCATGTAAATCCCTTGCGGTCGATACGAACCAGTTCGTACTTTTCGACTAGGAAATTAACAGCATCGGCAAGCGTTATTCCCGCATCGATATGCTCCTCAATGGCCGTGTCGTCATGAAATGGCGTGTCGTTAAGTGCCAGACCGGAATGATGTTCCAGAAGATACGTTAACAGTTGCTGCCAGGCCTGTACGGGCGACAGGCGTGACGAAATAGGCACCGTGGCCGGTACAGATGAAATGTGCATGAGTTGGGTGCTGATACAAGATGAGAAGGTTTTACTTGGTTGCAGATGCCTGAGGATAAATAACGATGTAAACATAGCCATGAGAGCCGAGAGTGTCAGCCTCGCAAGTGAGTCCGTTATGATACAACGTAACACAATGCTGATGACGCAGATTCAGCTTACCGGTTGTCAGCATCAGTTCAAGTTGTTTCATCATTAGCGGAAACGCTTGGTCCAGACGTATGGCCTCCTCTTCGTTAAATGTTCCACTAAAGCCTGCAGGGTCCGCCATAAAATGCAGGCGACAACCTTCCTGCACAAGCCTCGCATCGAAGCACGGCGAGATGTCGCGCTTCAGTCCCCATGAATTTTGCATTTTCGACTCCTTATTTAGTGTCAATTGGTGGTGATGCACATCAGGCGTGTATACGGGCCGTGATTGTCTCGACGGCGTTCTGCGTAAACCGCCAGCACGCCGGAAATCTCCGCGACATCTTGACCGGTGTAATGACTGGCACTGCCGTGCCATTGGTATTTGCCTGTGCATTAGCGAAAGATACGGGAATCCGGATGTTGTCGCTGAATTGCCATTGCGGCCTTTTTATCGATGATTTTCATGGTTAGCCTCATAGCCAGCCACGTTCAGCAAAAGAAAGCACATCACCGATGCCAACTATAAGTTGTTATGTGGAATTGAACGTCAAGCCCCTAAAGTGGCATTTATCACTTAGATATCCCACTGCTGGCGGGGAAGCGATATGGTACGGCTCACAGGACAGGCTCGACACTTTCTTATTTGAGTCAGGGTATCGTGCTCAACATTGGGGCTACCATGAGTGATTGGTATGCTGAACACAGTTCAGCCTGGGGAGAGGGAGCTACCAGGTAAGACAAAGCAGTAACAGTACACCATTGATGCTATTTTATGTCACACTCACTGAGAAAGAAGAAAAAACTTGCGTCATGGAAATAAAACAAATATTTTTGTAGATAATGCAATTCTTATAACTCATCCATATTAATAATGCTTGCATTATTGAATGATTCGCAACACGGTTGTTTAAATTAAATTGGCAAGCTAAGTTTTTAATTTATAATTTTTTATTTTAATGATTTTCCAGGGGCAAATATCAGATTATTTATTTTCGTGTTAAATAGAGGCTATTGCGTACATCTATTTGGGTGGCTAACTTAGCTATGTCACTAAAAATCCCCCTGACGCATCAGATAAAGATTAAATACTTAACGAGCGCAATCCAGATAAAACCAATGGGATAATTAACTATAAGTTCAAGCAAAAAACCAGAGAGCACCAAAATGGCGAGGGTTAAAAATGGAGAACGCGTCAAATATAAATATTGGAATAGGTAGCCATCACATTTGATGATTCTTTAAACCGATGGAGGTGATGAAGGGTAATGCTACATCTAACTAAACTAATTAAGAGGTTTTATAATGAGAAGAGCATGCGTACAAAATCAAGTCACAATGTCGAAGCAACATGTTTCCTCTGAGATTTCATATGAAGAAAGCAATTCAGATAATCAAAGCTGCCGTAGCGACTGGACTAATACCCCTGCAAAACACTATGTTGTACAAATTGGCCAATATGGTGGATTACACCCAGCACAATTTGATAAGTACGCAAAAAGTACCGTGAAGAAAAGGAATATTCCTTATGATAATTTTTTTGGCGAGATGGCTAATAATCACAACAATACTATTTTTAACTCCCCTGAAGCTGATTCATTAGCGAGTCTTGATGTTTTTTCACGGCTCGACGTAGTCGTGCATGGTAACCGAAACTCTCCTTTTGAGGCCAGGGAGTTTTATCAAACAAATGAACAAGGGAGGTCTGTTAAAGCCCGAGAAGAAACTCAGTTTACGGCAAAGGTCATGGCGGAAAAACTGGCTGCTATGGGTTTAAAGAACGTCGGTGTATTAAGGCTGGATTCCTGCAACGTTGGGGCCGGAGCTTATCTTCAGCAGCTCAGGGCTGCGTTACGTGACTTAGATATTCGCGTAGGTTATCTTGCTGCACCAAATGGCTATTTGCAGGATGTTCACATCCCTTTTACCGCTACGAGACCCGTTTATAGTTGGAGATTCTGGGAAGATCGCTGGACGGTTATCAAGGGAAATCTTGATGTTGAATTTCCGGGAACGCGTTACAATGGATCTGGCAGATGACTGACTAAGGTTTATTAGTCTCGACGTGATCCGATACATGCCCCTGAAACTAAAACATTAACTTTCTCTTTTTTTATCTGGCGTTTCAATGTTACTTAATTTATCTAATAAATTATCTACTGCGCCAGTTCTGTCGCATTAAGGAGAGGTCGGGTAATATTCTGTTTTTTTATGATGTTACCTGACAATGTCTTTGATCCGAAATGCCTTCAGGCGGCTGCATTATCCCGTCGATATTATCGCCCAGTGTGTCCGCTGGTATCTGGCTTATGCCCTGAGCCTGCGTAATATTGAAGAAATGATGGCAGAGCGCGGCGCTACCGTTGACCATTCCACGCTGCATCGCTGGATTATCCGCCTGGTGCCGCTTCTGGACAGGGCGTTCCGCAGGCATAAACGTGCAGTGGGTCGCCGGTGGCCAATGGATGAAACCTACATAAAAGTTAAAGGTGAGTGGAAATACCTGTACCGCGCAGTCGACAGCACGGGGCAGACCATCGATTTTCTGCTGACGTCCAGACGGGACGCTGTAGCAGCCCTGCGTTTCTTTCGCAAGGCCATCCGTAACCACGGCGAGCCTAAGGTGGTGACGATAGATAAAAGCGGCGCCAATACTGCGGCTCTGGCCACGCTGAATGCCGACAAACCTGAGAAAGAAGCCATTACCATAAGGCAAAGCAAGTATCTGAATAACCTGATTGAGCAGGATCACCGAAACATCAAACGCCGGATACGCTCGATGATGGGATTCAAATCACTCCGGCGTGCGCAGACGGTACTGGCAGGAATTGAGTTAATCCACATGATACTTAAGGGACAATGTCATCACCCAGCCGGAGACGGATTATCATCGGCAGAACAATTTGATTTGCTGGCTGTCTGAAAAACAGGCTGCGCAGTTTTCTTCATCTTCCATTCTTTAACGCGACAGAGCCATAAAAATGGGTGGCAGATTAGCAGTCAGCCGTTAACTTTAAACACAGCTGCTCCCCCCTTCTGTGAATAAAGGTATACTGGGAAAAGAAAAAATAAGAAAACATTCTCCCGGCAGGAATGCCGGGAGAATGGATTATAAGTGTTGTTGCCTGGCGTAATCGAAAGGTGAGACCGGATTTTCATTATTTGCATCGAGAAAATCAGCCCACCACTGCAGCATCAAACTGCGTTCATCTAGAAACTCCGCTTTATGGATATAAGCCGCACGTACCCCATTTCTCTCTTGATGGCTCATCTGGCGTTCAACTGCGTCCCTGGACCATAATCCTGATTCAATCAACGAACTGCAGGCCATTGCCCGGAAGCCGTGACCACAGACATCGATCTTTGTATCGTAGCCCATCAGGCGTAATGCGTTATTAACCGTGTTCTCACTCATGGGTTTCCAGGGATTATGGTCGCCAGTGAAAATCAACTCATATTCACCGCTGATGGTGTGGATCTGCTGCAGAATATCCAGTGCCTGCGTTGAGAGTGGTACCAGATGCTCTGTACGCATTTTTGAGCCACGATGGGAATATTTGACCCCCTCAATAGGTTTCCGCTCAGGAGGAATGGTCCACATGGCATTCTTAAAGTCGATCTCAGACCACCTGGCAAAACGTAGTTCACTGGAACGGATGAAGATAAGCAGGGTGAGTTTAGTTGCCAGCCGGGTGAGAGGTTGTCCTCTGTATGCATCAAGTCGTTCAAGAAGCTCTGAAATGCGATTTAAGGCGAGGGCAGGGCGATGCTGGCGTTTCACCGTTGTTAAAGCGCCAGCCATATCCACGGCAGGGTTATAGCTGATAATGCCTGACTGGGCAGCATAGCGCATGATTGCAGTGATGCGCTGCTGAAGGCGGGCTGCGATCTCGTATATCTCTTTGGTTTCGGCAGCCTTAACGGGGACCAGTAAATCTGGGGTTCTGAGGGTGGTAATATCACGTGAGCCGATAAAGGGGAAAACATGAGTCTCGAGACTTTTCAGTATCTTCTCACTATGTGACTCTGACCATTTTTTGTTGCTCTTATGCCACTGTCTTGCGATGCCTTCAAATGTCTGAGCTGTTTCGGGTACCGACTTTTTGATCCGTTTCTGTTCGCACGGATCAGTTCCTTCAGCTATCAGCTTCCTCGCCGTATCGCGTTTTTCCCTTGCTTCTGATAACGAGACTTCTGGATAAACGCCCAGAGCGAGCGTTTTCTCTTTGCCCAGAAACCGATAACGGAGTCGCCAGTAGCGGGAACCGTTAGGGTGAACAAGTAAAAACATGTTGCCGCTGTCGGCAAGTTTATAGGGTTTTTCATCCGGTTTAGCTGCACGGATTTTAGCGTCAGTGAGCGCCATTAGCGGTGTCTCCTGATAGTAAAAGGGGTATAAATTTTATCGAATCAGACTATACCCACAGTTGTACCCTCGCAAGGGACTTGATGCGGGTTGAAGTTGATTGAGTTGGGTGGAGTTAAGGGATTGTAGAAGCGTTGATTTCGGCGGGCTTAGAATGCAAAAACGGACCTCCGTGGAGGTCCGTTAATATGAATTTGGTGCCCGGACTCGGAATCGAACCAAGGACACGGGGATTTTCAATCCCCTGCTCTACCGACTGAGCTATCCGGGCAACGGGGCGCATTAAACCCGATTCACCTGCCGCCGTCAACGAAATTTGTTGTTTTCGTTACAGACTGCACACTCTCTCACCAGTTCGTCGCAATCTTAGGCAAAAAAGTGCGTCCAGAGCGCGGAAAGCGGCATGGCGAGCAGCAGCGCGGGCAGCATGTTGACTACCGCAAACATCTTGATGCCGCAAATCCGCAGCCCCGTTGCCAGCAGCAGCAGCCCGCCGACGGCGGTAAAGTCGGCCATCATAGCGGGCGTGGTGAGCGGCAGGATCAGCGTCGCGCAGGTGGCAAGCGCGAGCTGGATAAGCAGCATCGGCACGCTAATTGCGGCCACGGCAATCCCCAGCGTGGTGGCGAAAATGGTGGCGGTAAAGAAATCCAGAAACGCTTTGGCGATCAGTATGCTCGGATCGCCGGTCATCCCTTCCTGCATCGAACCAAAAATCCCCGTGCCGCTGGCGCAAAACAGGATCACGATTGCGACGTAGTTCTGAATAAACGTCTCGTGCGAGCCGTTTTGTGCTTTGCCCGGCCGGGCGATCAGGTTTTTGGCCTTACCGACCGCGCTGTTGATCCCTTTTTCCAGATAGCAAAACTCGCCGATCAGCGCGCCGAGCAGGGTGGCTAAAACCATCACCGGCAGATTGGCGCATTTGATCACTAAAAGGATACCGATGCCCAACGAGGCCAGGCCAAAAATAGAGGGCATGGATGAGCGAATACGCTCCGGCAGGCGCTGGCTCAGTACGGCACCGAGAGCGCCGCCCAGCAAAACGGCTCCGGCATTGATGAAAGGCCCGATGACCACGGTAAGCTCCTGTTATTTAATCATTGATAGCGCATGAGTATGGCATGAAAGCGGCTCAAGTGAGTTAGCATTGAATGAGGTTATGCATAATGATTCGATCTCAGAAGCACAACGTATTACGCTCAGACGCGTTATCCGGCAGAATGCCGATTCTGTCCGGGGCCGTTCTCCCTTTAAACGGGTATTTGCGCTTATGAAATCTTTGAAAATTGCCGTCAGCCGCGAGCTGGTGTCCGCCGTCTCAACGCACCGCGAAAAGGTGACGCTGGACAACACTGACTTTACCGACGTGGCGGCAGTCGTCATGACGGCCGCGGAAAGCGGCAGCGGTATCCTTGCTCTGCTGAAGCGCACGGGCTTTCAGCTGCCGGTGTTTATCTTCTCGCAGGAGCCGATGGCGCTGCCGGACGGCGTTACGGCGATCGTTTCCGGTAAGGCGCAGGAGTTTCTGGAACTGGAGTCTGCCGCCGCGCAGTACGAAGCGGCGCTGCTGCCGCCGTTTTTTGACACCCTGAGCCAGTACGTCGCGATGGGGAACAGCACCTTTGCCTGTCCGGGCCATCAGCACGGCGCGTTCTTCAAAAAGCACCCGGCGGGAAGGCAGTTCTATGATTTCTTTGGCGAGAACGTGTTTCGCGCCGATATGTGCAACGCCGACGTTAAGCTTGGCGATCTGCTGATCCACGAAGGTTCCGCCAAGCACGCGCAGAAGTTTGCGGCAAAGGTCTTCAACGCGGATAAAACCTACTTCGTGCTGAACGGCACCTCGGCGGCCAATAAAGTCGTCACCAACGCGCTGCTCACCCGCGGCGATCTGGTGCTGTTTGACCGTAACAACCACAAGTCAAACCACCACGGCGCGCTGATTCAGGCGGGTGCCACGCCCGTCTATCTCGAAGCCGCGCGCAACCCGTTTGGCTTTATCGGCGGCATTGACGCTCACTGCTTTAGCGACGCGTACCTGCGGGATCTGATCCGCGAGGTGGCGCCGGAAAAAGCGGATGAGCCGAGGCCGTTCCGCCTGGCGGTGATCCAGCTTGGCACGTACGACGGGACGATCTACAACGCCCGTCAGGTGATCGACAGGATCGGCCATCTGTGCGACTACATCCTCTTCGACTCGGCGTGGGTAGGCTACGAGCAGTTTATTCCGATGATGGCCGACAGCTCGCCGCTGCTGCTGGAGCTGAACGAGAACGATCCGGGGATCTTCGTCACCCAGTCGGTGCACAAGCAGCAGGCCGGGTTTTCGCAAACGTCGCAGATCCATAAAAAGGACAACCACATTCGCGGCCAGGCGCGCTTCTGCCCGCACAAGCGGCTGAACAACGCCTTCATGCTGCACGCCTCTACCAGCCCGTTTTATCCGCTGTTTGCCGCGCTGGACGTCAACGCCAAAATCCACGAGGGCGAAAGCGGGCGCAGGCTGTGGGCGGAGTGCGTGGAGCTGGGCATCGAGGCGCGCAAGGCGATCGTCGCCAACTGCCATATGATCAAACCCTTTATCCCACCGACGGTGGCGGGGCGGCCGTGGCAGGATCACGCTACCCACACCATTGCCCGCGAGCGGCGCTTCTTCAGCTTTGCGCCGGGCGCGAAGTGGCACGGCTTTGAGGGCTATGCGGACGAACAATACTTTGTCGATCCGTGCAAGCTGCTGCTGACCACGCCGGGAATTGATGCCGAAACGGGGGAGTACGCGGAGTTCGGCATTCCGGCCACCATCCTCGCCCACTACCTGCGTGAAAACGGCATCGTGCCGGAGAAGTGCGATCTCAACTCGATCCTGTTCCTGCTGACGCCCGCGGAAAGCGCCGAGAAAATGGCGCAGCTGGTGGCGATGCTCGGCCAGTTCGAGCAGCACATTGAAGACGACACGCCGCTGGCGAACGTGCTGCCGACCATCTATCAGAAGTATCCGGTGCGCTACCGCGACTACACGATCCGCCAGCTGTGTCAGGAGATGCACGACCTGTACGTCAGCTTTAACGTGAAGGATCTGCAAAAGGCGATGTTCCGCCGGGAGAGCCTGCCCGCGGTGGCGATGAATCCGCAGGATGCGAACCGGGAATACGTTCGCGGCAACGTGGAGCTGGTGCGCATCCGCAACGCCGCCGGGCGCATTGCTGCCGAAGGGGCGCTGCCGTACCCGCCGGGCGTGCTGTGCGTGGTGCCGGGGGAAGTGTGGGGCGGCGCGGTGCAGCGCTACTTCCTGGCGCTGGAAGAGGGCGTCAACCTGCTGCCGGGCTTCTCGCCGGAGCTGCAGGGGGTTTACAGCGAAAAAGATGCGGACGGAATTAAGCGGCTGTATGGGTATGTGTTGAGATAGTGCGGGCTGTTGCCCTCACCCTAACCCTCTCCCACAGGGAGAGGGAACTTTTCTTCAAACCGCACTACGTTTATACATCCTCCTCGGGTGCCCAATCTTCCCGTACAGCATCTCCACGCTCAGAAACCCCGCCTCCACGCAGTGCTCCAGGTAGCGCCGGGTGGTGGTTTTGCTCAGCCCCGTTTCGCTTACCACCTCGTCCACGGAAAAACAGTGCGTCGTCCTGTCGTTAAACAGCGCCTGTACCCGCGCCAGCGTGTTCTCCTCAATGCCCTTGCTGCCGTTGTCCTGGCGGTAGTTTTTTGCCTGAAGCTGATACAGCGAGTCAACGTTCTGCTGGTCAACGATCTTCCACACGCGCTGCTGCTCCGCGAACTGCACGAAGCGCTCCAAAGACTGGCTCAGCCGCTTCCAGGAGACGGGCTTGAGAATATAGTCGAACGCGCCGTTGCGGATGGCCTGGCTGCATGTGTCCATATCGCTGGCGGCGGTGATAAAAATCACCGAACAGTTGGCGCGGGCCAGCATTGGGTTGCCGATCAGCGTAATGCCCTTGCCGTCCGGCAGATAGTTGTCCAGCAGCATCAGCTGCGGCCGCTTGCTTTCCAGCTGACTATGCGCGTCGGCCAGCGATGACGCCACGCCGACCAGCCTCAGGCGCGGATGTTTAGCGATAAGCTCCGCGTGCAGCTGCGCCAGCTCGTGTTCGTCTTCAACGATCAGTACGTCGATAAGTTCATGTTGCATAGTCGGTATCTTCCAGTTCCTGGGCGGGACGCCGGGCGGCTCCCGCGGCGGGAATAAACAGTGAGAAAATGGCCCCGCGCGGCGCGTTATCCGCCACTTCAATGGTGCCACCGGCCTGAGCGACATAGCTTTCAATCAGGTACAGGCCAATGCCGTGATCGCCGCGGGTTTTGGTGGTGATGCCGCGTTCAAATATTTTTTCCCGCAGGGCCGGGCTGATGCCCACGCCGCGGTCGGCCACTTCAATAATCAGCTCGTGCTCGTTCAGCTTGATCAGCACCTCAACCGGCTCGTGGGGAAGCGGCGCGCGCTGCGTGGCTTCGATGGCGTTATCCAGCAAATTGCCGATTATCGAAATCAGCTCGGACTCCAGCAGCGGCGCGAACGGTTTATCCATCCGGCACGCCGGGTCGAAGTTCAGCTCCACGCCTTTCTCCCGCGCGCGGGCGGCCTTGCCCAGCAGCAGGCCGCAGAGCGTGGGCGAGCTAAAGCGCGACGAGATAAAGTCCAGCAGCTCCTGCGCGTGTTCCGACTGCGCCTGAATGTAGCCAATCGCCTCTTCATAGCGCCCCATATGCAGCAGGCCGGAGAGGGTCGTCATGCGGTTGAGCTGCTCGTGGCGCATGATGCGCAGGTTATCCACGTAGCGCTTCACCTGGCTCAGCTGGGCGCTCAGCGAGTCGATCTCGTTGCGATCGCGGAAGGTGATCACCCAGCCCTGCAGCGAATCTTCGAGCATGATCCGCACCCGGCTGGCGATCACGGTGAGATCGTTAAAGCGGCAGATCTCATCGTGGGTGTCTTTTGCCAGCATGGTCTGCGGCGCAAAGAACGGCACGGGCGCAATCACCTGGCCAATCAGCTGTCCGCGCAGCGCGCGGGCGGGCTGGCTCAGGCCGAGCAGCTTGCGCGCCGCCTGGTTGATCACCTCGATGCGCAGGTCGTCGTCAATAGCGATAACCCCTTCGTAGATCGACTCCATCATTGCCTTTTGCTGGCGCACCAGCAGGCCGATCTCGCGCGGCTCAAGGGAGAAAATCTGCTTCTTAATGCTGCGGGTAAAGAACCACGAGAAGATAAACAGCGCGACCAGCAGCAGCAGGGCGGCAATCAGAATATTCACCACTTTATTTACGGTAATGGTATCAAGATAGCTGGTGAGATACCCCACCGAGACAATCCCCACCACCTGCCCCGCATCGTTAAAGATGGGCGCTTTGCTGCGCAGCGAAATGCCCAGGCCGCCCTTGCGGATGGTGGTGATGCTCTGGCCGTGGAGCACCGCGTCGTTATCCCCGCCGACCAGCGTTTTGCCCACCCTGTCGGCAAAGACGGAATGGAAAAGATGCAGCCCCTTGTTATCGCCAATGACAATAAAGCTGGCGTCGCTGTGCGCGGCTATTTTTTGCATGAAGTCGTGAATGGCCTGGATATCTTTCTCTTCAACTTCCCGGCGTAAATTAGGAATAAGCGCAATTTCTTCGGCCTGTATTTTCGCCCGCGCGCTCATTTCCTGATAAAGCTGTCGGCCAACGTCGACATAATAATATCCGCCCAGCAGTGCAAACAGCACCGAGAAAAAGGCGACCAGCGAAATAAACAGCTTTATCTGAAACGATACTTTCATCACTATCACGCACGGAATCATTGAATTTGGGCAATATATCACCTTTTTCCCGACCGGCGCGGGTTTTGCCGAAAAGTTGTGATCCCTTGCACAGCGCAACCTGGAAAAGGTTTGTCTTAATAAACCGCTGTCTTAAGGATTAATTAACCTTATCGATTTGCTCATCCGCACGTGAATAGAAACCATAAAAACCACGGCGATAAATAAGCGATAAATCACATAAAATAAAAGAAACCATAAAAACCATAGCTGCCATTAAAACTTCGCGCTGAATATGTCATTCCTCACATAAAGTAAGCCTTTGCACCCCTAAGCTGAACGTACAAAATAACTAAGGGGCTTATTATGAGCACGACTGACGATTCTTTCTCTGTTACCCACGACCCGATTGAAATTCAGCGGCCATCGCTCAAGGAGCGCTGGTGGCATATTATGGATACCTGGAAAGTCGGGATTATTCCTCTGCCGCTGTTTGTATTAGCGGGAGCGCTCATCGCGATTGACTGCCTGGGCGGAAAGCTGCCGAGCGACATCGTGGTGATGGTCGCCACGCTGGCCTTCTTCGGCTTTGCCTGCGGCGAGTTCGGCAAACGCCTGCCGATTGTCGGCAAGCTGGGTGCGGCGGCGATTTGCGCCACCTTTATCCCTTCCGCGCTGGTCTACTACGGCCTGCTGCCGAACGTGGTGGTCGAGTCCACCACCAAATTCTACAAATCCACCAACATTCTCTACCTCTACATCTGCTGCATCATCGTCGGCAGCATCATGAGCATGAACCGCACGGTGCTGATTCAGGGCTTCCTGCGCATCTTCTTCCCGATGCTGTGCGGTGAAATCGTCGGCATGATTGTCGGCATGGGCGTCGGCATGGCGCTGGGCCTGGAGCCGTTCCAGATCTTCTTCTTTATCATTCTGCCGATCATGGCGGGCGGCGTCGGGGAAGGGGCGATCCCGCTCTCCATCGGCTATGCCACCCTGCTGCACATGGACCAGGGCGTGGCGCTCGGCCGCGTGCTGCCGATGGTAATGCTCGGCGGCCTGACGGCAATCATCATCTCCGGCTGCCTGAACCAGCTCGGCAAGCGCTACCCGCACCTCACCGGTGAAGGCCAGCTGATGCCTAACCGCGCGAATGCCGATGCGGGCGTTTCTCAGCCCGCGTTCTCCGGCAAGGCGGACGTGACCACTATCGCCTCCGGCGCGCTGCTGGCGGTGCTGCTCTACATGCTGGGCATGCTTGGCCACAAGCTGATCGGCCTGCCCGCACCGGTTGGCATGCTGTTTATCGCCGTGCTGGTGAAGCTGTGCAACGGCGCCTCTCCGCGCCTGCTGGAAGGATCTCAGGTGGTCTACAAATTCTTCCAGACCTCCGTCACCTATCCGATCCTCTTCGCCGTTGGCGTGGCGATTACCCCGTGGCACGAGCTGGTCGCCGCCTTTACCGTCAGCAACCTGCTGGTGATCGTCAGCACCGTTTCGGCGCTGGTGGCGACGGGCTTCTTCGTGGGTAAAAAGATCGGCATGCACCCGATTGACGTTGCCATCGTCTCCTGCTGCCAGAGCGGGCAGGGCGGCACCGGCGACGTGGCGATCCTGACCGCAGGCAACCGCATGAGCCTGATGCCTTTCGCCCAGATTGCTACCCGCATCGGCGGCGCGATTAACGTCTCCGTCTCGCTGCTGATACTCGGCAACTTCCTCGTTTAAGTTTTCAGGAAAAAACAATGAAACTCGCAAGCTTTTTACACCAGGGAAAACGCAGTTACGGCATCGTCCAGGCCGACGGCGTGATTGATTTAGGCCGCCGCCTGGGCGACCGCTACGGCGACCTCAAGGCGCTGCTGCAGGGCAACGGGCTGGCGCAGGCCACCCGCTACCTGAACGATGCGGTGGACGTGCCGATGAGCGCCATCACCTTCCTGCCGGTGATTGAACGCCCGGAAAAAATCCTCTGCGTGGGCATGAACTACGCCGACAAGCGCAAGGAGTTTGACCAGCACAACCCGGCCCCGACGCTGTTCGTCCGCTTCCCGGACTCCCAGACCGGGCACAACGCGCCGGTGCTGAAGCCGCGCTGCTCCAGCGAGTTCGACTATGAGGGCGAGCTGGCGGTGATCGTCGGTAAAGGCGGGGAGAACATCCGCCGCGACGACGCGCTGCGCCACGTGGCGGGCTACAGCTGCTACATGGATGGCTCCGCGCGCGACTGGCAGCACACCTGGTTCACCGCCGGCAAAAACTGGCGGCAGACCGGGGCGTTTGGCCCGTGGATGGCGACGGCGGATGAGATCCCGGACCCGCACCAGCTTGCGATCCGCACCTGGCTGAACGGCCGCATGGTGCAGGAAGACAACACCAGCAGCATGATCCACAAGGTCGCGGAGCTGATCGAATACATCAGCACCTTTACCCGCTTAAGCCCGGGCGACGTGATCATCACCGGATCGCCGGGCGGCGTCGGTAAAAAGCGTAACCCGCCGCTGTTCATGAAGGAGGGCGATCGCATTGAGGTGGAGATCGAGCGCATCGGTCACCTGAGCAACGTGATCGTCGAAGCGCCGGAGCAGGCGCTTTCGGCGACGCACTGAGAAAGGCGGCAGCATGCACACGCATTCCACCGTTGAGTTTCGCCACACGCTGGTGGCGAAGCACCCGGAGCGCCTGAGCCAGATCCGCTACCTGCTGGCCGACAGCGGCCTCGGGCTGGACAACGACATCGAGCTGTTCGTCGAGGCCTGGTCCGGCCCGCAGCTGGTGGGCTGCGCCGGGCTGGCCGCCAACGTCATCAAGTGCGTGGCGGTCAACGAGCAGCTGCGCGGCGAGAACCTCAGCGCGCGGCTGCTGGCGGAAGTGGAGAACGCGGCGCTGGAGCGCGGCCATTTTCACCTCTTCCTCTGCACCCGCCCGTGCAACCGGGAGCGGTTTGGCCGCAGCGGCTTCTGGCCGATTGCCCAGAGCGGCAACAGCGCGGTGCTGATGGAGAACGCGCCGCAGGGGATCGAACGCTACTGCCGATCCCTGCGCTCGAAGCGCAAGTGCGGGGAGAAGATCGGCGCGATCGTGATGAACGCCAATCCGTTCACCCTCGGCCACCGCCATCTGGTGGAGCAGGCGGCGGGTCGGTGCGATGCCCTGCACCTGTTCGTGGTGCGCGAAGACGCCTCGTTCTTTCCGTTCCGCGCGCGCATTGAAATGGTGCGCGCGGGCGTGGCGCACCTGCCGAACGTGGTGGTTCACGAAGGCTCGCAGTACATCATCTCCCGCGCCACCTTTCCGGCCTACTTCCTCAAGGAGAGCGGCAAGGTGCAGCAGGCGTGGAGCGAGATCGACGTGCTGATCTTCCGGGACTTTATCGCCCCGGCGCTGGGCATCACCCACCGCTTTATTGGCTCGGAGCCGTTCTGCGATATCACCCGTCAGTACAACCAGACGCTGCACGACCTGCTCGCCACGCACATCGAGGTGGTGGAGATGCCGCGCCTCAAGGCCGCCGGCAACGCCATTTCGGCGTCGGAAGTGCGGCGTTTACTCAAAACACAGCGGTTTTCCCGGATCCGGGAGATCGTCCCGGACTCCACCTTCGCGCACCTCGAAGCGCACTATCGCGAGCGTGCGGAAGTTGCATAACTACCAGGAATTGAACATGAAAATTGTAAGGGAGGCGCTGGCCGGAACGCAGGAGTCCAGCGACCTGATGGTGAAAATCGCCCCCGCCGACGGCGAGCTGGAGATTGTCATCCACAGTGAAGTGATGAAGCAGTTTGGCGAACAGATCCGCCGGGTCGTTAACGACACCCTGCGCGCCATGAGCGTGCGCCAGGGATTAATCATTATCGAAGACAAAGGGGCGCTGGACTGCGTCATTCGCGCCCGCCTGCAGAGCGCGCTTCTGCGCGCCGCCGACGAGCAGGCCATCGGCTGGGAGGCGCTGAAATGAGCAAACTCCGCCGCAGCATGCTGTTCCTGCCGGGCGCCAACGCCGCCATGCTCTCCACCGCCTTTATCTACCGCCCGGATTCCATCATGTTTGACCTTGAGGACGCGGTGGCCCTGCGCGAGAAAGACACCGCAAGGATGCTGGTGTTCCACGCGCTGCAGCACCCGATGTATCAGGATATTGAAACCGTGGTGCGCATTAACCCGCTCAGCACGCCGTTTGGCCTGCGGGATCTGGAGGCCGCCGTGTACGCGGGCGTGGACGTGATCCGCCTGCCGAAAACCGATACGCCCGAAGACGTGTATGAACTTGAAGGCCACCTTGAGCGCATCGAGCGCGAGTGCGGGCGCGAGGTCGGCTCCACCCGCGTCATGGCGGCGATTGAATCGGCCATTGGCGTGATCAACGCCGTGGCGATTGCCCGCAGCTCGCCGCGCCTGATCGGCATCGCGCTGGCGGCCTTTGACTACGTGATGGATATGCAGACCGAGCGCGGCGACGGTACAGAGCTATTTTACGCCCGCTGCGCCGTCCTGCATGCCGCCCGCGCCGCGGGTATCGACGCGTTCGACGTGGTGTGGTCTGACGTGAACGACGAGGCCGGATTCCTGCGCGAGGTCGATCTGATCCGCAAGATGGGCTTTAACGGCAAATCGCTGATTAACCCGCGCCAGATTGACCTGCTGCACAACGCCTACGCGCCGACCCAGCAGGAAGTGGATCACGCCAGGCGCGTGATTGAAGCCGCGGAAGAGGGCGAGCGCAACGGCCTGGGCGTGGTGTCGCTCAACGGCAAAATGGTTGATGCGCCGATTATTCACCACGCGCAGGTGGTGCTTGAGCGCGCGGCGGCCTCCGGCGTGCGTCGGTAAGGATGAGATAATGAATCAGACAGAACTTCTTCACGTGAATTTTCCCCATCTTCGGGACCTCAAACCCTTTGAAACGGCCCACAGCGCGACGCCGTGGCTGGCGGATAGCGACGCGAAGCACAACCGCAAGCTCTGCGCCTCCGTTGAAGAGGCGGTAGCGCGCAGCGGCTTAAAGGACGGCATGACCATCTCCTTCCACCACGCGTTTCGCGAAGGCGACCGGGTGATCAACTCCGTCGTGGCGCTGCTGGCGAAAATGGGCTTCAAAAACCTGACCCTGGCCTCCAGCTCGCTGATGACCTGCAACGACGCGCTGATCGAGCACATTGAAAGCGGCGTTATCACCCGGATTTACACGTCGGGCATGCGCGGCAAACTCGCGGAGGCCATCTCCCGCGGGCTGATGGACGAGCCGGTGCAAATCCACTCCCACGGCGGGCGCGTCAAGCTGCTGCAGAACGGCGAGCTGAACATCGACGTGGCGTTTCTCGGCGTGCCGTGCAGCGATGAGTTTGGCAACGCCAACGGCACGCACGGCAAATCGTGCTGCGGTTCCCTGGGCTACGCCATGGTGGACGCGCAGTTTGCCCGTAAGGTGGTGCTGCTGACCGAAGCGCTGGTGCCGTTCCCCAACATGCCCGCCAGCATCGTGCAGGACCGCGTGGACTACGTTGTGCAGGTCGAGAGCGTGGGCGATCCGGCGAAAATCAGCGTCGGCGCGGCGCGCGTCACCAGCAACCCGCGCGAACTGATGATTGCCCGCTACGCGGCGGACGTCATTGAACACTCCGGCTACTTCAAACCGGGCTTCTCGATGCAGACCGGCTCCGGCGCGGCGGCCACGGCCTGTACGCGCTTCATGGAAGAGAAGATGGAGCGCAGCGGCGTGAAGGCGCGCTTCGCGCTCGGCGGGATCACCGGCAGCCTTGTCGATCTGCACGAGAAAGGCCTGATCGAAACGCTGCTCGATACCCAGTGCTTTGACGGCCAGGCGGCGGCCTCGCTGGCGCGCAATCCGAACCACGTGGAGATCTCCACCAACGTTTACGCCAACCCCGGCAGCAAGGCGGCAAGCTGCGACCAGCTCGACGTGGTGATCCTCAGCGCGCTGGAAATCGACGTCGAATTTAACGTTAACGTCATCACCGGCTCCGACGGCGTGATGCGCGGCGCGTCCGGCGGCCACTGCGACGTGGCCGCAGCGGCGAACCTGACTATCGTCGTCGCGCCGCTGCTGCGCAGCCGTATTCCGACGGTAGTAAAGCGCGTCACTACCCGCCTGACGCCGGGCGAGAGCATCGACGTGCTGGTCACCGATCACGGCATTGCGGTGAACCCGGCGCGCCCGGAGATCCGCGAGCGGCTGCTGGCGGCGGGGCTACAGGTCGTGGATATCACCGCGCTGTATGAGCGGGCGATATCGCTGACCGGCGAGCCAAAGCCCATTGAGTTTACCGACAAGATCGTCGGCGTTATCCGCTACCGCGACGGCAGCGTGATTGACACCGTGCGGCAGGTGAAGGAGTAAGTATGATTTCAGAGACACCCGTACGGGCGGGTGTCAGCCTGGACGAGCTGCTGGCGGCGAAAGAGCGCCGCGTGGCCCGTCAGGCTGACTGGCTTGCCCACTATCATCAACCGGTTATCTCGCTCACGCTGGTGACGCCGGGGGAAGTTAAAGACAGCCTGCGCTACCGCAACACGATGGGCGTGGCGCTGCAAATGTGCGATCAGCTGCTGTGGGAGATGCGCTGGCAGGTGCTGGACCGCCAGGTGCTGTGGCTGCCGACCGGGCCGGAAGCGCTGTGGTGCGTTGCCCATCCGGCGGCGGAAATTAAGGCCCACTGCGCGGCGCTGGAGCAGACGCACCCGCTCGGCAGGCTGTGGGATCTGGACGTCATCTGCCCTGTAAACGGCCACGTCGGGCGTCAGTCCCTGGGGGCAAATTTGCGCCGCTGCCTGATCTGCGACGAGCCCGCCCACGCCTGCTCGCGCTCGCGCAAGCATCCCGTTGAGCAGGTCGTGGCCCGCGTGGAGAAGACGATCGATGACTGGTTTGCTCGCGACTAAACCGCGCCCGGCGGACGTGCCCGCGCTTGCCGAAGCGGCGCTGTGGCAGGAGCTGGAGCTGACGCCGAAGCCGGGGCTGGTGGACAGGCTCAATAACGGTTCCCATCGCGATATGGACCACGCGCTGTTCGTCCGCAGCATTGCGGCGATTGCGCCGTGGTTTTCACGTTTCGCTGAACTTGGTCACGCGCATGCCGATAAACCCGCTGACGCACAGCTACGGATTATCCGCCCGATGGGGATGGCCTGCGAGCAGGCGATGCTGGAGGCAACGGGAGGCGTTAACACGCATAAAGGGGGCATTTTCGCGCTCGGCCTGCTCTGTTTCGCCGCCGGGCGTGTGAAAAATCTCTGTGCAGACAGCCTCTGCTGTGAGGTGAGTAACATTTGCCGCGGGCTGGTGGCGCGTGAGCTGGCGGCACGGCGCGGGCAGGCGACGGCGGGGGAGCGACAGTATCAGCTGTACGGCATGACCGGCGCGCGCGGCGAGGCGGAAAGTGGTTTTGCCACGGCTCGCAGGGCGCTGGACGCGTGGAGCGGACGCTCGCTTCACGGGCTGCTGCTGCGCCTGATGTCAGTCAATCAGGACAGCAACCTGGTGTCGCGCGGCGGCATTGACGGGCTGCGCTACGTTCAGGGCTACGCGCGGGACCTGCTGGCTAACGGCTGGGATAATCAGGCGCTGCTTGATATGGATAACGCATTGATTGAACGGAACCTGAGTCCGGGCGGCAGCGCGGATTTGCTGTCGGTGGGGTGGGTGCTCTCTGCAATAAAATAGCCGGGTAGCGCTGACGCTTGCCCGGCCTACGGTCTGGTTTTGCAGGCCCGGTAAGCGAAGCTGCCACCGGGCACAACAGTTAATGCGCTACCGGCTGCGCACCGTTTGGCACGCGAACGTGCTTGTACTTGAACAGCGCGATGAACGCGAAGAACAGCACCAGCGAGTATGCGGCGAAAATCAGCCACACCGGCTGCCAGTCGGTGATGCCGTTGGTGGTGTACATCTCAACCACTTTACCGCTCACCACGCCGCCCAGAATACAGCCGAAGCCGTTGGTCATCATCAGGAACATGCCCTGCGCGCTGGCGCGAATTTCAGGCTTCACTTCTTTTTCCACAAATACCGAACCGGAGATGTTGAAGAAGTCGAAGGCGCAGCCGTAGACAATCATCGACAGCACCAGCAGCACGGTGCCGAACGGGCTTGGGTCGCCGTAGGCGAACAGGCCGAAGCGCAGCATCCACGCCGCGATGCTGATCAGCATCACGTTCTTAATGCCGTAGCGGCTCAGGAAGAACGGTATGGTCAGGATGAACAGCGTCTCGGAGATCTGCGAGATGGACATCATCACCGACGCGTGCTCAACGATAAAGCTACCGCTGAACAGCGGGTTGTTATCGAAGCTGTGCAGGAAGGTGTTGCCGAACATGTTGGTGATTTGCAGCTCCGCGCCCAGCAGCATGGAGAAGATAAAGAAGATCGCCATGCGCTTGTTTTTGAACAGCGCGAAGGCGTCCAGGCCGAGCATGGTGCTCCAGCTCTGGTTTTTCTGCTGGTTAGAAACCGGAATGGTGGGCAGCGTCAGGGTGAACAGCGCCAGCAGCACGGAGAGCGCCGCGCCGATGTAGAGCTGCATGTGGCTCAGCTCAAAGCCCGCGAAGCTCACGCCCCACATCGCCATGATAAAGCCGATGGTGCCCCAGATGCGGATTGGCGGGAAATCGGTCACGATATCCAGTCCGGCAGACTTCAGGCGGTAGTAGGAGATGGTGTTGATCAGCCCAAGCGTTGGCATATAGGCCAGCGAGTTAAGCAGGATCACCATGAACATCGCCCCCGGCGTGGTCACTTCGGCCGCCATAAACAGCGTCCCCGCCCCCACCAGATGGCAAAGCATGTACAGCCACTTCGCGCTTAGCCACTTATCCGCCACGATGCCCAGCAGCGTTGGCATAAAGACCGCCGCGATGCCCAGCGAGCTGTAGACGGCACCGATGGACGCACCGTCGAACTTGAGCGTCACAAACATATAGGAGCCGAGTGTAGTCAGCCAGCTACCCCACAGGCAGAACTGCAGAAACGACAATATTTTAAGCTGCAGCTTAAGGTTCATGTTACTTTCCTCACAAGTGAGCGGGAGATATGTTGTTATAGGAACATTCAGGGTTGTTATTTGATGCAATTCTATCAGCAGGTGAGGTTATGTTTTGTTACCTCCCGCAAAAAAATGCAATCCATATTAATTTGCAGACTGGATTGTGATGCAAATAACGTTTTCGTATGGGGGGGAGTGGGTGCGGTTTGTTCCCCTCACCCTGCCCTCTCCCCAGAGGGGAGAGGGTGTTCAAGTTCCCTCTCCCCTCTGGGGAGAGGGTTAGGGTGAGGGGCGTTAGTTTTCTAGCGGCGGCGATAGCTCTTCTGCGCCGTATTCACTTTGTACAGATAGCGGCGGGATTCCGCCGACGGATGGCGCGTAGTCAGCGTCGAGTAGACGTCGCCCGGCGCCATGCTGTTGATGATGTTGGCCGCCTGCACCTTATCGTTTGAGAACACCCGCAGCACGCTGCCCGCGCCGCCGTTGTAGGCGGTGATCACCGCGTAGCGGCGTGACGTCGGGTTATCAATCCCGCCCAGGTACACGTTGTTCAGCATCGCCAGATAGGCGGTGCCGGTATCAATGTTGCTCTGCGGATCGAAAAGATAGCTGCGGCTCGGCGTGCCCGATTTCCCCTGCGAGCGGAAGACGTCTTTACCGGCGCTGTGCTGCACCACCTGCATCAGGCCCAGCGCGTCGGAACGGCTCACCGCGTACGGGTTAAACGAGGATTCGGTCTGCATGATCGCCAGAATCAGCGACTCTTCCACGCCGTATTTACGCGACGCCTGGCGCACCATGCCGAGGTACTTATGCGCACGCTTGTCGAGGTGGTTCGGCACCAGGTTAATGGTGACGCTATAGATAATCTTCAGGCCGTTTGTGCGGCTCTTCATGCGCGTTTGCAGCAGGTAGTCGGCAAACTTAGTGGCGCGTCCTTCCCAGCGGATCGGCTGGCCGGTATTGTCCACGACCTGGCCGTACAGGAACGGCTCTTTGGAAATGGTGATGTCGTCGGCGTCGGAATAGAGGTCAATCGAGCCGGGATCGTCGCCCATCAGCAGGGTTTTGATAATCGCCTGGCGCAGGTGCGCGGCGGGCTCGGTCCCCGAAATGGTTTCGATGGTAATCGTACCGTCATCAAAGTTGATGTGGCTACGGGTTTGATAGGCGTCGGTGTACTTAACGTAGTCCTTCGGTCCGGCAATAAGAACTTCGTTAAATCCCCAAATGTTTTCGATGTTATGGGCAAACTGCCCCATCAGGATGTCAAAACCGTTGGTGTCCTTAACCCAGGCTTCGTTGTAATCATCGCCTTTTTTTGAGGAACACGAGACAAGCAACGGCGCAACTAGAGCGAGCGCTAATAATTTTTTCATCATTCCGGGAGTGCGTGTTGTGTTTGCTTTAACGGCGGGGCTTCCCCCGCACGCAGTTATTTTTCCGGCGGCGTATAGCCTTCGATGTGTACGTCTTTGCCTTCAAACAGGTAGTTCACCATCTCCTGCTCCAGCAGCTTGCGGTGTTCCGGGTTCATCATGCTGAGCTTTTTCTCGTTGATCAGCATGGTCTGCTTTTTCTGCCATTGTCCCCAGGCTTCTTTGGAGATCTCGTTATAGATGCGCTTTCCCAGGTCGCCCGGGTAGAGCTGGAAGTCCTGGCCTTCAGCGTCGCGCTGCAGGAAAGTACAAAAAATGGTTCTGGCCATAATCATTCCTCTTTTGTTGCCGGTGCTAAACCATTGCACCAGCACGTAATTGCTGTAACAGGCGCTCCACGGGAGCCGCCAGTCCGACTGATGGCGGTTGCGCTAAGTTATACCAGAGACCGCTCCCTTCATCCATGCAGGCGGTGAATGAAGACACGGGAAGCCACATAGGCACAATATCCAGATGGAAATGGCTGAAGGTGTGGCGAAACGCGGTCTGCTGCGTGAGGTTATCGGCAGCGATTCCGCGCTGTTCAAGCCACGCGCGTAATGCTGTTTCATCTTCAAACTGTGGGAAGCAGTATAGACCACCCCACAGGCCGCTCGGCGGGCGCTGGGCAAGGTAGACTTCATCGCCGTGCTGCATCAGCAGCATATACCCGGTGCGCTCCGGCAGCGTTTGCTTGGGCTTTTTGCCCGGATACTGCGCCCATGACTGATTGGCGTAGGCCACGCAGAGGTTATTGACCGGGCAGAGCTCGCACTTCGGCTTTGAGCGGGTACAGACCATCGCGCCGAGATCCATCATCGCCTGGTTAAACCGCTCGACGCCTTTAGCGGGCGTAACGTCTTCGCTAATCTCCCACAGGCGCTTTTCGACCTCTTTTTTGCCCGGCCAGCCGTCGACCGCATAGCAGCGGGCGAGCACGCGCTTCACGTTGCCGTCGAGGATCGGGAAATGTTTGCCTAAAGAAAGGGAGAGAATGGCGCCCGCGGTTGAGCGCCCGACGCCGGGTAAATCAGCCACTTCGTCGAAGGTTTCCGGGAATTTGCCGTGATGACGCGTCGCCACCTGCTGCGCCGCCTTGTGCAGGTTGCGCGCGCGGGCGTAGTAGCCCAGCCCCGTCCACAGGTGCAGCACCTCGTCTAGCGGCGCGTTCGCCAGATCCGTGACCGTAGGAAAGCGCGCCATAAAGCGTTCGAAATAGGGAATCACCGTTGCAACCTGCGTTTGTTGCAACATCACCTCGGAGAGCCATACTTTGTAGGGCGTTTTTTCAATTTGCCAGGGCAGGGTTTTACGGCCGTATTTGTCGTACCATTCCAGCACCTGGGCTGAAAATTGAGAGGCTTGCATGGTCATCGATTCGCATATTCAGGGACGCAGATTGCAGCACAGCGCCCATCCGCTGTAAACCGGATCTTTCCCATGCTTGCATAGACGCCTTAACTTTGGATAATGCCCGTTTCCCGAACACTCTCACAAGCAGACAACTCTTTTATGAAAAACGACGTCATTTCACCGGAATTTGATGAAAACGGTCGCCCGCTGCGCCGGATTCGCAGCTTTGTCCGCCGTCAGGGCCGCCTGACAAAAGGGCAGCAACACGCGCTGGACAACTACTGGCCGGTGATGGGCGTTGAGTTCAGCGAGCAGCCGCTCGACTTTACCGAGCTGTTTGGCCGCGATGCGCCCGTGACGCTGGAGATCGGCTTTGGCATGGGCACCTCGCTGGTGACCATGGCGAAAGCGCGCCCGGAGCAGAATTTCCTCGGCATTGAGGTGCACTCGCCGGGCGTAGGCGCATGCCTGGCAACGGCGCACGAAGAGGGCGTTGAGAACCTGCGCGTGATGTGTCACGACGCGGTGGAAGTGCTGCACAAAATGATTCCTGACAATTCTTTGAACATGGTTCAGCTCTTTTTCCCTGACCCATGGCACAAAGCGCGTCATAATAAACGCCGTATCGTTCAGGCGCCGTTTGCAGAGCTGCTGAAAAGTAAGCTAAAGCTGGGCGGCGTTTTCCATATGGCGACCGACTGGGAACCTTATGCAGAGCACATGCTGGAAGTGATGTCGTCTCTGGACGGGTATAAAAACCAGTCTGCAAGCAACGACTATGTACCGCGTCCGGACTCACGTCCGGTAACGAAATTTGAACAGCGTGGCCATCGTCTTGGCCACGGCGTATGGGACTTAATGTTCGAGAGGGTAAAATAATGGCAAAGAATCGTAGCCGTCGTCTGCGTAAAAAAATGCACATCGAAGAATTCCAGGAAATCGGTTTCTCCGTTGCGTGGCGTTTCCCGGAAGGCACCAGCGTTGAGCAGATCGACCAGGACGTTGATGCGTTCATCAACGACGTGATCGAGCCGAACAAGCTGGCCTTTGACGGTAGCGGCTACCTCGCGTGGGAAGGGCTGATCTGCACCCAGGAAGTGGGAAAATGCACCGAAGAACATCAGGCGCTGGTGCGCAAATGGCTTGAAGACCACAAGGCGGAAGATGTTCGCATCAGCGAACTTTTCGACGTTTGGTGGGACTAATAAAGCAAGTAAGGGGCCAGCATAAGCTGGCCCATTTTGTCTGAGGGAGTGTTTAAGATGCGCAAAACGTTGCTGGCTGTTGCTTTAATGGCAATCGGAACCACCGCTCATGCGGATTATCAATGTAGCGTCACCCCGCGTGACGACGTGGTGTTAAGCCCGCAAACCGTGCAGGTCAAAGGCGAGAACGGCAATCTGGTGATTACCCCGGACGGCAGCGTGACCTTTAACGGCAAAGCGTATAACCTGACCGCCGCACAGCGCGAGCAGGCGAAAGATTACCAGGCCGAACTGCGCACCGCGCTGCCGTGGATTGACCAGGGCGCATTAAGCCGCGTTGAGAAAAGCCGCGTGGCGCTGGATAAGATCATCACCAAAGAGGTGGGTGAGAGCAGCAACATGCGCACCCGCCTGACGAAGCTGGACAAGCAGCTCAAAGAGCAGATGAACCGCATTATCGAGCACCGCACCGACGGCCTGACGTTCCACTACAAGGCGATTGATGAGGTTCGCGCCGACGGGCAAAACCTGGTGAACCAGGCGATGGGCGGCATCCTGCAGGACAGCATTAACGAAATGGGCGCGAAAGCCGTGCTGAAAGGCGGCGGTAACCCGCTGCAGGGCGTGCTGGGCAGCCTGGGCGGCTTGCAGACCTCGATTCAGAACGAGTGGAAGAATCAGGAAGCAGATTTCCAGCAGTTCGGCAAAGACGTGTGCCAGCGCGTGGTGTCGCTGGAAGACAGCCGGAAGGCGCTGGTGGGGACGCTGAAGTAATTCACTTCGCCCCTCACCCTAACCCTCTCCCCAAAGGGGCGAGGGGATGGTTTGCTCCCTCACCTTAACCTTCTTCAATGGGTTACTCCCTCTCCCTTTCAGGGAGAGGGCCGGGGTGAGGGTTGCAGCGCTTGAAGCATCTCAAGGATCTTTTCTAACACTGCTTCTTCGTTATTCCACAGTTCGTTGTTCCAGAAGCGAATCACATGCCAGCCTTTGGCATTCAGCCAAATCGTCCTTTGGCGATCGTATTCCTGATTTTCATCGTGTTGTCCTCCATCCAGCTCAACGGCCAGCCGAGCCGCGCAGCAGGCGAAATCCAGAATGTAGTTACCTACCGGGTGCTGTCGGCGAAACTTATAATTTTCGAAACGGCGGCTGCGCAGTAAATACCAAAGCCGTCTCTCTTCCTGTGTCAGCTCGCGTCTGAGCTGCTTTGCGTATGAACGAATTATTTCCATCCCCACACTCTGCCAGCCTTTCCTTCAGCCGGCAGAGCGGGATGCAAAATCCTGATTCAGCTTTCAGGATCTTCGGCGAGGAACAGCTCGAGAAGGGAGTTTAAGAACAGCTTGCCGTGCTCGGTGATCTGCCAGTATTCATCACACTCGGTGAGATACCCCTGCACTAGCGCTTCGTCAATCTGCGGGCGGATCACCGTTTCCGGCAGTCCGGTGTAGAGAGAGAACTCCGCGCGCGGCGCGGCTTCCAGCAGGCGGAAGCGGTTCATAAAGAACTCAAACGGCTTATCCGCGGCCTCGACGTCGTGGCTGCGTTCCAGATAGCGCCCTTCCATATACCCGCGCGGGTGGCGCGTCTTGGCGGTGCGCAGAATGCGTCCGTCCGGGAAGGTCACCTTGCCGTGTGCGCCGCAGCCAATCCCCAGATAGTCGCCAAAGCGCCAGTAGTTCAGGTTGTGCTGACACTGGTAGCCCGGCTTCGCGTAGGCGGACGTTTCGTACTGCTGGTAGCCCGCCGCGGTCAGAAGCTGGTGGCCCTGCTCGAAGATATCCCACAGCGCGTCGTCGTCCGGCAGCACCGGCGGGCGCGAGCCAAACAGCGTGTTCGGCTCAATGGTCAGCTGATACCAGGACAGATGCGGCGGGTTCAGCGCAATCGCCTGGCGCAGGTCGTCCAGCGCCTCTTCCAGAGACTGGTCCGGCAGGCCGTGCATCAAATCCAGGTTAAAGCTGCGAAGACCCAGCCCCGTCGCCAGATTTGCCGCGCGCTTCGCCTCTTCCGGGCCGTGGATGCGACCCAGGCGCTTCAGCTTCGGCTCGCTAAAGCTCTGCACGCCGATGGAGATGCGGTTCACGCCCGCGCGCTGATAGTCGACAAAGCGATCGGCCTCAACGGTGCCGGGGTTGGCTTCCATCGTAATTTCAGCATCCGCTGCCAGGTTCAGGCGCGCACGCACGCCGTCCAGCAGCGTTTGCATCGCCGGGCCTGACAGCAGGCTCGGCGTACCGCCGCCGATAAAGATGGTCTTAACTTCACGTCCCTGTGCGTAAGGTACATCGGCGTCCAGGTCGGCCAGCAGATGCGCAACGTAGTCATCGTGCGGCACTTCGCCCTTCAGCGCGTGCGAGTTGAAATCGCAGTACGGGCATTTCTGCACGCACCACGGGATGTGAATATAGAGACTCAAAGGCGGCAAATTAGCCATTACGTAACGCTTCCAGTAACAGTTTCAGCGCGCGCCCGCGGTGGGAAATCGCGCTTTTTTCTTCGCGGGTCAGCTCCGCAGCGGTTTTGCCCTCGGTCGGGACAAAGAAAATCGGATCATAGCCAAAGCCGCCGCTGCCCGCCGCTTCGCGGGTAATCACGCCCGGCCAGCTGCCGTGGCAAACGATCGGCGTCGGATCTTCCGCGTGGCGCATGTAGACCAGCACGCAGTGAAACTGCGCGGTGCGCTGCTCGTCCGGCACGTCCTTCAGGGCAACCAGCAGCTTTTCAAGATTCTGCTGGTCGGTCGCGTCCTCGCCGGAATAGCGGGCGGAGTAAATACCCGGCGCGCCGCCGAGGTAATCTACGGCCAGGCCGGAGTCGTCAGCGATCGCGGGCAGGCCCGTGATCTGCGCGGCGTGGCGAGCCTTCAGGATCGCGTTTTCGATAAACGTCAGGCCCGTCTCTTCAGCGGAATCAACGCCAAGCTCGGTTTGCGCCACCACGTCCAGCCCAAAATCATTTAAAAGCGAGGCCAGCTCGCGCACTTTACCGGCGTTACCGGTAGCGAGAACAACGTTCTGCATGGGTTAGTCCTGTTCTGTCAGAGCCGCGACTTCCGTCGGGATTGCTTGCGGATTAAGGATTTTTACCTGTTTATGTCGCCCAAGATCGCCCTTTTCAATGATGACGTTGCTTTTGGCGACGCGAAACTGTTTTGCCAGATATTTGGTCAGGTGCGCATTGGCCTGGCCGTCCACCGGCGGGGCGGTAATGGCGACTTTTAGCTCGTCGCCATGCAGGCCAACAATGCTGTCGCGGCTGGCCTTCGGCTGAATATACAGCCGTAAAACCAGCCCGTCAGCGCAGGCGCTCACCGCACTCATAGCGCCATCCACAGCCCCGGCAGCAGCATGTCGCCCGTGGCCTGCAGCAGTTCGGCGATCCCCATGTTCGCCACGTACAGCAGCAGGACAAGGATCATCGGCGAGAAATCAATGCCGCCCATGGAAGGGAGCAGGTTACGGATCGGGCGCAGCAGCGGCTCGGCCAGCTGGATCAGCGCGTATTCCACCGGGCTACGGCCCTGGCTTACCCAGCTCATGATCGCCATCACCAGCAGCACCCAGAAGATCAGCAGCCCGACGGTTTTCACCAGAATGAGAACGGCGGCGATCCAGATGATCGGCTGGAAGGTGATGACCATAAACAGCACGATGGCCTTGATCACGCTAAGGATAAAGGCCACCAGCAGGGAGGAACTGTCGATGGGCCCCATCGCAGGAATAATGCGGCGCAGCGGCCCAACCACTGGCTGGGTAATTTTCACCACAAACTGCGAGAATGGGTTGTAAAAATCAACGCGGGCCCACTGCATCCAGACGCGCAGCAAAAGCGCCATCGTGTACAGTTCAATGACCGTTGAGAGCAGGAAAGTCAACGTCTTCATGGCGTTCCTCAGTTTTCCTTATTATTTGGAGTAGTCGCGCGCACCGAAAATTGCCGTACCGATGCGCACCATAGTGCTGCCTGCCGCGATGGCGGCGTCCATATCATCCGACATGCCCAGAGAAAGCGTGTCTACCGTTTGATAGCGCGCTTTAAGCGCCTCAAATGCTACAGCCATTTGCCGTGCCACGGCAAACTGCCTTTCATAACTTGACTCAGGTGCGGGGATGGCCATCAGCCCGCGCAGGGTTAGCTGCGGCAGCGCAGCCACCTCGGCGGCCAGCGCATCCAGCTCGTCAAGCGCAATGCCGGACTTGCTGTTTTCATCGCTGATGTTGATTTGAATCAGCACGTTAAGTGCAGGCATTGTTGCCGGGCGCTGTTCGTTCAAACGAGTGGCTATCTTCAGACGATCAATGGTGTGGCACCAGTCAAAATGCTCTGCCACCAGACGGCTTTTGTTCGACTGCAGCGGGCCAATAAAGTGCCACTCCAGATCGGTATTCTCCGTCTCACGAAAGTGCAGAATTTTATCCACGCCTTCCTGCACATAGTTTTCGCCAAACGCACGCTGCCCGGCGGCAATCGCTTCTGCGATAGCGCTCGCAGGCTTGGTTTTGCTGACTGCAAGTAACGTAATTTCTTCTGAAGCACGGCCGCAACGCGTTGCAGCGGCTGAGATTTTATCCCGGACCTGTGCCAGGTTATGCGCAATGTCGTTCATTTCAGAGGATGATCGTATGGTTTTGGAAGAAATGGTGGCGCTTAGTGTAAAGCATAACGTCTCCGATCTACACCTGTGCAGTGATTCGCCGCCGCGCTGGCGCAGGCTCGGCAGGCTTGAACCCGCGCCGTTTCCGCCTCCCGACGTTGAGGCGTTATTAAAAAACTGGCTTAACGACGAGCAGCAGGGGGCCTGGTGGGCGAACGGGCAGGTCGATTTTTCGGTCATGCTTGCCAACCTTCAGCGCCTGCGCGGCAGCGCGTTTAAGCACATGAAGGGAGCGTCGGTGGCGTTGCGCCTGCTGCCGCTGGCCTGCCCGCAGCTTTCATCGCTTGGCGCACCGCGGGCGCTGCCCGAGCTGCTATCCAGCGAGAGCGGGCTGATTTTAGTCACTGGAGCGACCGGCAGCGGGAAGTCCACCACGCTTGCCGCGATGGTCGATTTTCTCAACCACCACACCGACGGGCATATCCTGACGCTGGAAGATCCGGTCGAGTTTGTTTATCAGAGCGAGCGCTGCCTCATCCAGCAGAGGGAGGTGGGGCAGCACGCGCCTTCCTTCTCTGACGCCCTGCGCGGCGCGCTGCGTGAAGATCCGGACGTGATTTTACTCGGCGAACTGCGCGACAGCGAAACCATACGCCTGGCCCTCACGGCGGCGGAAACCGGACATCTGGTGCTGGCGACCCTGCACACGCGGGGCGCGGCGCAGGCGGTTGAGCGTCTGGTGGATACCTTTCCCGCCGAGGAAAAAGATCCCGTGCGTCATCAGCTTGCAGGAAGCCTCCGCGCGGTGCTGGCGCAAAAGCTGCTTCCGGACGTGCAGGGCGGACGAGTGGGGATTTTTGAGCTGCTGATCAATACCTCAGCGGTTGCGAATCTCATCCGCGAAGGAAAGACGCACCAGCTGCCCGGCGTGATTCAGACCGGACTGCAGGTGGGAATGCAGAATTTTGAGCAAAGCCTTGCCGAGCGCCGCGCGCAGGGGCGGATATCGCGCGGTCAGTAGCCCTGCTCGAAATAGCTTTCGAGAATGATCACCGCTGAGGCGGAATCCACGCTGCCCTTGTTGAGCGCGCGGAAACCACCGTGCTCAAACAGCCCGGCGCGGGCTTCAACGGTGCTCAGGCGCTCATCGTGCAGCTTCACCACCGAACCAAAGCGGCCGTGGATCTTGTTGGCAAACTTACGGGCGCGTGCGGTGAGCGGCTGTTCGGTGCCGTCCATGTTAAGCGGAAGGCCGACGATTACCTCATCGGGCTGCCACTCTTTCAGCAGACGTTCGATCAGCGACCAGTCGGGCGTGCCGTCCTGCGCTTTTATCGCCGTCAGCGGACGCGCGGTGCCGGTAATGCGCTGGCCGATGGCAACGCCGATGCTTTTGGTGCCGAAATCAAAGGCGAGGAGGGTTCCGCTCATTATGCGTGTCCCGCCACGCCGGGCATGGTCAGGATATCGATGCCAATCAGCTTCGCCGCGTCGCGCCAGCGATCGGCGATAGGCGTTTTAAACAGGATGTTCATATCTGCGGGGGCCGTCAGCCAGGCGTTATCCAGAATTTCCTGCTCAAGCTGGCCCTTTTCCCATGAGGAATAGCCCAGGGCAACCAGCACTTCGGAAGGCTGTTCCGCGGTGCCCAGCGTTTCCAGCACGTCCCGGGAGGTGGTAATCACGGTGTTATCAGAGATGCGAATGCTTGAAGAAAAGACCGGCGGCGTATGCAGGATAAAACCACGATCTTCTGCGAGTGGCCCGCCCAGCATCACCGGTTTATCAAGACGGATCTCCGGTAAACGCGCGTCCGCCGTGATTTTCAGCTTATCCAGAATCCCTTCTACCTGAAGGTTTTCCAGCGGCTTATTGATGATAATCCCCATCGCGCCATCTTCGTTGTACTCACAAATATAAACGACCGCGCGGCGGAAAATAGGGTCCTGGAGTGCAGGCATGGCAATAAGAAAGTGATGCTGTAAATTCATTGTCAGAGGGTCTGTTTCCTGGTTTAAAAAGCGACAGCGTCCAGTATGCTGAGAAACGGCAACGCTGTCACTCTTTGGTGGGTTACTTCTGTATCCGTTTTTCGATGGCGTCCATCAGCATGCCGGTGATTGACACCGGAAACTCCGCTTCGATTTCGCGGATGCAGGTTGGGCTGGTGACGTTTACTTCCGTCAGGCGGTCGCCGATGATGTCCAGCCCGACGAAGATAAGCCCTTTGGCCTTCAGGGTTGGGCCCACGCGGCGGGCAATTTCCCAGTCGCTTTCGCTCAGCGGACGCGGCTCGCCGCGGCCACCGGCGGCCAGATTGCCGCGGGTTTCACCGCCCTGCGGAATACGCGCCAGGCAGTAAGGTACCGGCTCGCCGTCGACGATCAGCACGCGCTTGTCGCCGTCCTTAATCGCGGGAAGGTAGTTCTGCGCCATGCAGTAGCGCGTCTCCAGCTCGGTAAGCGTTTCGGCAATCACGCCAATGTTCGGGTCGCCCTCTTTCACGCGGAAAATCGACGCGCCGCCCATGCCGTCCAGCGGCTTCATGATGATGTCGCCGTGCTTCTGCCAGAAGGCTTTCAGCTGCGCTTTGCTGCGGGTCACCAGCGTTTCCGGCGTCAGGTCGGAGAACCAGGCGGTGTAGAGCTTCTCGTTACAGTCGCGCAGGCTTTGCGGCTTGTTGACGATCAGCGTCCCTTTCTCTTCGGCGCGCTCGAGGATGTAGGTGCAGTAAATATACTCGGTGTCGAACGGCGGATCTTTACGCATCAGGATGACGTTAAGATCGGCGAGGGCAATATCCTGCTCGCTGCCGAATTCGTACCATTTGTCGACGTTCTGCTCGACGTTAACGATGCGGGTACGCGCGCGGGCTTCACCGTTGATCAGGTAGAGATCGTTCATCTCCATGTAGTGAAGCTCATAGCCGCGACGCTGCGCTTCAAGCAGCATAGCGAAGCTGGAGTCTTTCTTGATGTTAATCTTTGCGATGGGGTCCATCACGATGCCGAGCTTGATCATGTTCTTCTCCATTTATGCTTCAACCCAGATCGCCAAACCGCACCTGTAGCGCGGTGATGGCGGTGAGCGCCGTTGTCTCAGTGCGCAGAACGCGAGGTCCCAACAGGATATCAGTAAACTGGTAGCGTGCGGTCATCGCAATTTCGTCAGCCGAGAGGCCGCCTTCCGGGCCTATCAGCAGGCGCACGCGCTCAACGGGCAGCGGCAGCGTATTGATGCTGGCGCTGGCGCGCGGGTGAAGGTTCAGCTTCAGGCCGCTTTCCTCCTCTGCGCACCAGTCCTCCAGATCCATCGCCGGGCGGATCTCCGGAATACGGTTGCGGCCGCTCTGTTCACAGGCAGCGATGGCAATTTTCTGCCACTGCTGGATCTTTTTGTTCAGACGTTCTGCATCCAGTTTAACGCCGCAGCGCTCGGAAAAAAGTGGCGTAATGAGGCTTACGCCCAGCTCGATGGATTTCTGAATGGTGAACTCCATCTTTTCGCCGCGCGACATCACCTGGCCCAGGTGGATATGCAGCGGGGATTCGCGGTCATCCACCTCGGCCCGCATGACGTTAACGTGAACGCTTTTTTTATCGGCGCGCGTGATTTCCGCGTCGAACACCTGGTTGGAGCCGTCGAAGAGCTGGATCGCCTGGCCTGCGCCCATGCGCAGCACGCGGCCCACGTGGTTGGCGGCGTCATCAGACAGGGCGATTTCACGGCCTGCGGTAATCAGTTCAGGATGGTAGATGCGGGGAATGCGCATAGTCAGAAATTCCGTGTCTTGTGCGGTATAGATCGATTGCCGCTAGTGTAGGTTAGCTCTTTTGCGCCTGGCAAGCCCGCTGGACGTACGGGTTGTGATTGCCCTGAACTCTGGCGATGCGTTCATCGCGCTGGCATTCCCACTCCGTTACCGGATATTGCTTGTCCCAGGCGTTGAACAGCTGCGTCTGCTGGCGGGAAAGATTCAGATCGTAACGGTCGCGCATATAGAAGTAGGTGCGGGCGATGCTGCCGCGCGCGCGGGCAGGGGGCTCGGCCACTTTTTCTTTAAAATCGACCTTCATGGCGCACTGGCCGTACTGCCCATCGCCGCCGTTCCACTGGCTGTACATAAAGTTGCCGCGGTCGCCGTTCACCTCGCCCACCGCGGGCTGCAGGTTGTGCATATCGCTTTCCATCTGGCGGTAGACCGGATCTTTCGAGCAGTTCTTGCGTCCGCCGTCCTGCCAGCACTGGCGCTGGTGGCCAAACTGCCAGGCCGGAACAACGTGTTCCCATTCGATGCGGCCCGCGCGGTTTTCGTTTTTACGCACCTTATAGCCGCAGGATTCGAGATCCACGACGCCTTTTTTGCCCTGCCAGTTAATTTTGCAGCCGCAGTAGAAATCGCCCGGCACGTCGGCGTTGACCTTAACGCCGGCCGCCTTGGCCTGGGAAAAGCTGTTGATACCGTCGGCCAGCGCGTGGCCAGAGAGTGCCGTCGTCAGAAACGCAACGGCGAGAGAGAAATTACGGGACATCTTAGACTCCGTGTCAAAACGAGCCCGCAACGTAGCGAATGTTGTTCTTGTATGCAATCAGCCAGATCAGGAAAGTTCCTGAACGTTCTAATGATTATTCCGCGACCAGCGGTTCGCCGCATTTCACGCAGCGGTAGGTCGCTTCCCCACGCACCACGCGATTGTGGCGACGAACGGTAAGCTGGTGCTGCTGGCACTGGCAGCGGTAGGGAAAAGTATTACGGCGCACCGACTCAAGCTCGAACTGGTGTGTACGGCGCGCCGGAACGCCCAGCACTGCCTCCATCATCCATTTCCACTCTTTGCCGTGCGGCGCCACGCGGCCAAAGTGCTTCCACACCAGAAGGTGCGCCAGCTCGTGCGGCACAACCTCATCGATAAACGCCTGCTGGTTTTCCATCATCAGCACCGGGTTCAGGCGGATCTCATAGGATTCCAGCCAGGCGGTGCCCGCGGCCGTTCCGCGCTGCTGATAGACAAGCTTAGGTTCGGGGTAATTGCGGCCAAGCTTGAGGTTCGCCTGGGCGAGTTTTTCCCGCAGGCTGCGCATAACGGCGAGCTGGATGGCGATGGGGAGACGGGGAGCTTTCATAGGGGCAGAGCATAAAGCGCGGAGCGGGGAGGCGCAAGAGGCACCTCCCCGGACGGAAGATTAGTCGTGTGCGCCGATTTCGCGCAGCGGGCGACCTTTCATCAGGTTACGTTCAATATGTTCCAGAGAGACGTGTTTGGTTTCAGGCACCAGCCACAGGGTCAGCACGATGAAGAACACGTTCAGACCGGAATAGACCCAGAAGGTATTCGCGTTGCCCAGGGTGTTGAGCATGGTCAGGAACGTTGCGCCGACGATCATGTTGGCGATCCAGTTGGTCGCGGTGGAGCAGGTGATGCCGAAGTCGCGCCCTTTCAGCGGCTGGATCTCGGAGCACAGCACCCAGATCAGCGGTCCGGCGCTCATCGCAAAACCGATGATGAACATCAGCAGCATGGCCACGGCGACGTACTGCGCGGTTGGGGAGTGAATGCCCATGTGCATCATGGTGCCGAGGACGCCCATACCCACCGCCATCACCAGGAACCCCAGCGTCAGGGTTGGCTTACGGCCCCAGCGGTCCACCAGGCCGATGGCAATGAAGGTCGCCAGCACGTTGGTCAGGCCAACGATAACGGTGCCCCACATCTGCTCGGTGGTGTTGGTGTAGCCCGCCAGCTCGAAGATTTTTGGCGCGTAGTACATGATGACGTTCATCCCGGTGAACTGCTGCATCACCTGGAGCAGCACGCCGAGGAATACCGCGCGGCGGAAGTTGCTGTTTTCCTTAAACAGCGCCCAGCCGGACTGTTTGACCTTCAGGCTTTCGCGGATCTCTTCCAGCTCGTTTTTAGCCTCTGCGCTGGTATCGCGCAGGCGAAGCAGCACGCGCTCGGCATCGTGGAAGCGGCGCTTGGCGGCGAACCAGCGCGGGCTGTCCGGCAGGAAGAAGACGCCGATCAGCAGCAGAATGGCCGGGATAATAATCACGCCAAGCATCCAGCGCCATGCGCCGCTGTAGCTGAACGCGGTGTCGGACAGGTAGGCGCCGAGAATACCGATGGTGATCATCAGCTGGTACATGGAGATCATGCTGCCGCGAATTTTTTCTGGCGCGATCTCAGACAGATAAAGCGGCGCGGTATAGGACGCGACGCCCACCGCCAGGCCCAGCAGCACGCGGGAGATAATCAGCACTTCCACGTTCGGCGCGGCGGCGGAGAAGAGCGAGCCGGCGACGAACAGGATCGCCCCGATCATCAGGCTTTTCTTACGCCCGAGCTTGAAGGAGAGCCATCCGCTGCCCACGGCGCCCACGGCGGCACCGAACATCATTGAGCTTACGACCCATTCCTGCGTGTGTGCGCTGATCTGGAATTCGTCGGTGATGAAGGGTAATGCACCGGCAATAACGCCGATATCCAGGCCAAAGAGTAATCCTGCCAGGGCTGCGAGGAAGCAGACGAAAAAGGTCATCGTCTTATTGGACGTGCGCCCCTGTTTTTTATTGTCAGGCATTATGCCCTCCAGTTGGGTTATCAGTTTTGTCGATGTTAAGGGTAGGTGAGCAGCGCGTAAAAATATGTGAGACAAATCACAATGGTGTAATCGGTTACACTGCGCATGCATCGTAAAAATAATTAAAGCTTTGAAAATATAGAGGGAATTTCATTGATGCGCATCGCGTTTGCGCATAATTCAGACTTAACTGAAATGAAATGTAACAGCAGAAGAAAGGCGATCGGACAAAGGGATTATTCTGAAAGCGCGAGTTATTTGGCATGGTGTAAGCGGTTTCAACGAGGGCTACCTGCCGCCACCCGACATAAAAAAGGCCAGCACAAAGGCTGGCCTGTTTAACGCTGTTAGTCGATTACTTCAGACCGGCAGCTTCACGCAGCAGGGCGGCTTTGTCGGTTTTTTCCCATGGGAAATGTTCGCGACCAAAGTGACCGTACGCGGCGGTTTCTTTGTAGATCGGGTGCAGCAGGTCCAGCATCTGAATCAGGCCGTATGGGCGCAGGTCGAAGAACTCGCGCACCAGCAGGGTCAGCTGTTCAGAAGGCACTTTCTCGGTGCCGAAGGTTTCCACCATGATGGAGGTTGGCTCAGCCACGCCGATCGCGTAGGAAACCTGAATTTCACAGCGGTCGGCCAGGCCTGCGGCAACGATGTTTTTCGCCACATAACGCGCGGCGTACGCGGCAGAACGGTCCACTTTCGACGGATCTTTACCGGAGAACGCGCCGCCACCGTGACGCGCCATGCCGCCGTAGGTATCAACGATAATTTTACGACCGGTCAGGCCGCAGTCGCCCATTGGGCCGCCGATAACAAAGCGTCCGGTTGGGTTGATGAAGAATTTTGTCGCGCTGTTCAGCCACTCGGTTGGCAGAACCGGCTTGATGATCTCTTCCATCACCGCTTCCTGCAGGGATTTCTGGTCGATATCCTCTGCGTGCTGGGTGGACAGAACGACCGCATCAATGCCGACGATTTTGCCGTCGTCGTACTGGAAGGTGACCTGGCTTTTCGCATCCGGGCGCAGCCACGGCAGGGTGCCGTTTTTACGCACTTCAGCCTGACGCTGCACCAGACGGTGTGCGTAGGTGACAGGCGCTGGCATCAGCACGTCGGTTTCGTTGGTGGCATAGCCGAACATCAGGCCCTGGTCGCCCGCGCCCTGTTCCAGCGGATCGGCGCGGTCAACGCCCTGGTTGATGTCCGGAGATTGCTTGCCAATTGCGCTCAGCACCGCGCAGGAGTTGGCATCAAAGCCCATATCGGAATGCACATAGCCGATTTCACGCACCGTGTTACGGGTGATCTCTTCGATATCAACCCAAGCGCTGGTGGTGATCTCACCGCCAACCAGAACCATGCCGGTTTTGACATAGGTTTCACACGCTACGCGCGCTTTAGGATCCTGTTCAAGGATCGCATCCAGCACGGCATCGGAGATTTGGTCAGCAATTTTATCAGGATGTCCTTCTGATACGGACTCGGATGTAAACAGGTGTTTTGCCATGTTTTATTTTACCTAATAGGAATTTGGTTAGCTCGAACTGCTGTCTTGAATAGCCGTAGAAGATAATTCTACCAAGGCCTGAAGGTTAATGACACTGGCAGTCTGAGTGTTAATCAGTATAGATGGATTAACATCTGGACGGCTATTTTAGGTCACTTCTTAGACCGATTTCCAGTTTTTTTTGACTCAGCTCTCACTGTGCTAAAACCAATGCTGGAAATATTTCCTGACGCTGCTGGCAACACGCGCATTTTTATTTTGCTTTTTAGCGGCCTTCTCGGTATAAAACGCGGCGCGCGGCTTCTAAAAAAAAGCGCTCGATGACCTCATCGTGTTGCCACTTCCAGCCGGGTTAAGCAGTGAACTCTTAGCTTTGGCTTGTGGTCCGTTTCAGCAGAAGCGGCCGTGGAGGTGATACGAGATAATGAACCATCGTTTTCCGCTAATTCAGCGCAGCCGTTCTGGCGCGCATTTGATTCCCGCAACCCGCATTTCTAGTCTGCAAACCTGCCGATGTTATACCCATCTCGGCGCTTCTCAGGATTCCAGGGCCGGTCACGCTTTGTGAAAACTGAACAAGGGCGCTCTTGTTAATACAAGAGTTATCTCGTGGTTTCGCCGAACCTTGCCATACACAGTTCGGATACGTGTTTTACAATGATATGAATAAGAAACCGGTCGCACGGTCTGGATTTCAGCATACTCTGCTGGGAAATGGGGCCGTTTATGGGTTGTTATCGCCGTATAACGCTGCGATAGTAGTCAACTGTTTTACACTTAATACAACGAGTTGAGGTTCGCTATGTCTGACGACATGTCTTCCGTTTCGCCTTCGTCAGCGGGCGAACAGGGTGTACTACGTTCCATGCAGGAGGTTGCGATGAGCTCCCAGGAAGCCAGCAAAATGCTGCGCACTTACAATATTGCCTGGTGGGGCAATAACTACTACGACGTCAACGAGCTGGGCCACATCAGCGTGTGCCCGGACCCGGACGTCCCTGACGCGCGCGTGGATCTCGCTAAACTGGTGAAAGCCCGCGAAGCGCAGGGCCAGCGTTTGCCTGCACTGTTCTGCTTCCCGCAGATCCTGCAACACCGCCTGCGTTCGATTAACGCCGCGTTCAAGCGCGCGCGCGAATCCTACGGCTATAAAGGCGACTACTTCCTGGTGTACCCGATCAAGGTAAACCAGCACCGCCGCGTCATCGAATCCCTGATCCACTCCGGCGAGCCGCTGGGCCTGGAAGCCGGGTCTAAAGCCGAGCTGATGGCCGTACTGGCGCACGCGGGCATGACCCGTTCGGTGATCGTCTGTAACGGCTATAAGGACCGCGAATACATTCGCCTGGCGCTGATCGGCGAGAAGATGGGCCACAAGGTCTATCTGGTGATCGAAAAGATGACCGAGATCGCCATCGTGCTGGAAGAGGCCGAGCGTCTGAACGTGGTGCCGCGCCTCGGCGTGCGTGCGCGTTTGGCGTCGCAGGGTTCCGGTAAATGGCAGTCCTCCGGCGGCGAAAAATCCAAGTTCGGCCTCGCGGCGAACCAGGTGCTGCAGCTGGTGGAAATTCTGCGCGAGCGCGGTCGTCTGGACAGCATTCAGCTGCTGCACTTCCACCTCGGCTCGCAGATGGCCAACATTCGCGATATCGCCACCGGCGTGCGCGAGTCGGCGCGTTTCTACGTTGAGCTGCACAAGCTTGGCGTTAACATTCAGTGCTTCGACGTCGGCGGCGGCCTGGGCGTGGACTATGAGGGCACGCGCTCGCAGTCCGATTGCTCCGTTAACTACGGCCTGAACGAATACGCCAACAACATTATCTGGGCCATCGGCGACGCCTGCGAAGAGCACGGCCTGCCGCACCCGACGGTGATTACCGAGTCCGGCCGCGCGGTGACCGCGCACCACACCGTGCTCGTGTCCAATATTATCGGCGTTGAGCGCAGCGAAACCACCGAAGCGACGCCTCCGGCAGACGATGCGCCTCGCTCCCTGCAAAGCATGTGGGAAACCTGGCAGGAGATGCACGAGCCGGGCACGCGCCGCTCCCTGCGCGAGTGGCTGCACGACAGCCAGATGGATCTGCACGATATTCACGTCGGCTATTCCTCAGGCACCTTTAGCCTGCAGGAGCGCGCGTGGGCCGAGCAGCTTTATCTGAACATGTGCCACGAGGTGCAAAAGCAGCTCGATCCGAGCAACCGCGCGCACCGTCCGATTATCGACGAGCTGCAGGAACGCATGGCGGATAAGATTTACGTCAACTTCTCGCTGTTCCAGTCGATGCCGGATGCCTGGGGTATCGACCAGCTGTTCCCGGTTCTGCCGCTGGAAGGGCTGAACCACGCGCCGGAGCGCCGTGCCGTACTGCTGGACATCACCTGCGATTCCGACGGCGCTATCGACCACTACGTGGACGGCGACGGTATTGCAACGACGATGCCAATGCCAGAATACGATCCGGAGAACCCGCCGATGCTGGGCTTCTTTATGGTCGGTGCGTACCAGGAGATCCTCGGCAACATGCATAACCTGTTCGGGGATACCGAAGCGGTTGACGTGTTTGTCTTCCCTGACGGCAGCGTAGAGGTAGAGCTTTCTGATGAAGGGGATACCGTCGCGGATATGCTTGAGTACGTTCAGCTCGATCCGGGCAAGCTGTTAACCCAGTTCCGCGATCAGGTGAAAAACACCGGCCTGGACGATGCGCTGCAGCAGCAGTTCCTCGAGGAGTTTGAGGCGGGGCTGTACGGATACACCTATCTCGAAGACGAATAACGCTTTCGCGTACTGAATAAGAAAAGGGTCTGACCGCGGTCAGACCCTTTTTTTTACTTCCGCAACGCCTGCCGGAACGGCAGACGTTTCGGTTCAGGGCCTAGCTGAACGCGCTTTCATGGAACTCAATAGTGACGGCAGCGTAGATGTTAATCGGCATTTCCTGCATCAGTGGTTTCCACTGAACGGGCTGATTCATCGCGCTGTTCATATTACCGTTCCACGTTTTGTGCTCAGGCGTTTTCGGCATGTCCATGCCGGTCTGGCCGGTGGATGAGCCCGGAGAAAGCTTCACGTCGGTGCCGTTGGCGCTGCTGGACGGCGCCACGCCGTTTGTCATGTCGCCGTTCCACTGCTTGTGCTCAGGCGTTTTCGGCATGTCCATGCCGGTCTGGCCGGTGGATGAGCCCGGAGACAGCTTCACGTCGGTGCCGTTGGCGCTGCTGGACGGCGTTACGCCGTGGGTCATGTCGCCGTTCCACTGCTTGTGTTTTGGCGTCTTCGGTGCATCCATCCCGGTTTTGCCGGTCGCGGAACCTGGCGACAGCGTTGGGTAGTTGGTATCCGGTACCGCCCACTTTTTCACTGGCTTCGTATCAGGTTTAGTCACCAGGGTAGTGGTTGATTTCGGCGTCAGAGTCTGAGACTGAGACGGCGTAACCTTCGGTACCTCAACGCTTTTCGCGGTTTCAGTACTGACAGTTTCTGTCTTCACCGTGCTGGCCGCTTCTGCTTTAGGCTTCAGGGTTTGCGCCTGAGATGGCGTCACTTTCGGCACATCAACGCTTCTCGCGGTCTCAGTGCTGACGGTGTCAACCTTCAGCGTTCTCGCCGATTCGGTCTGGATCTGCGTTGCACCACAGCCCTTCTTGCAGCCGCCGTTGCCCGAATGGTGATCGTCCGGGGTATCGACGTCTGGCGTTGACGGGGTATCAACATCGGCATCACTCGATTTCTTACGCAGACCAGGATCGGCCAGCGTGAAGGAGATGTTGTTGCCCGCTTCTTTCTCATCCCGCGTTACGGCTGACTGCGCCTCTTTGTCGGTATTCACGTTCCCGTTAACCGACTTGCTGGTGGTTTCACCCACGGCAATCGTCGACTTCTGGGTTTCGTTAAAGTGGATCTCGTCCACGGTATCAACATAGATGTTCGCGGAAGGCGTGCCGCCCGATTTGCCCGGCGTGCCGCCAATACCGATGCCGCCACCGCCGTATACGCCGTCCTGCTCGATGCGATCGTCGAGCGTTTTCGCGTTGATATCGCCGCCGACGTTCACAGAACCGGTGCCGTTTTCAGACACGAGGTGCGCACCCGTCATGTTCAGGTCGCCGCCCGTGGTGACGTCAAGGCTGTTCGTGATATTGATGCCGGACTGTTTCGCCGTCTGGGCGCCGTCATGGCTTTCCGAACCGCCGCCGCCGTTTGCGGCGAAGCTTGGCGTCACCCCAGCGGAGGAGATCCCCACGCCAACGGAAGCGCCCCAGTTGGCGCGATCGGCCTCGGAGTAGTCAATGTCCTGAACGGACTTAACGTTCATGTCTCCCGCCACGTCTACCTTTGCGGTGTCAGCCGTGATGTTTGCGCCGGTCATGTTCAGGTCGCCGCCGCTGTTAATCTTCACGGTGGAGGCGTTCATTGCGCTGTTGGTATGGCTAACGGTATCCGCTTTCGCGTGGTCGATGCTGCCGCTGTAATCCACAGACACGCCGCCGCTCACGCCCGTCAGATCCATACCGACGCCTGCAGTAATCCCCGCGCTGTGCGTTTCGGTTGAAGAGGCGGTGGCGGTTGTCGCTTTTGCGGCGTTCATTGACACGTCGCCGCCCGCGTTGATGTCAACGCTGTTCGCATTGATCTCAACGCCGTTAAGCGTGGTGTCTTTCCTGGTGTTGATGGAAAGATTACCCGCGTTGACGTTGGTGATGTTTTCCGCCGTGGCGGTTTTCGTTTCCGTGGTTTTCTGCGTTTTGCCGCCGATGGTGACGGAGCCGCCGGCCAGGTCATTGAGCAGGATGTTGGAGGCATCACCCATCACTTCCAGGGTTGTCATTCCGCCGTTGACGCTTTGGCCTTCTTTGGATTTTTCGATCAGGTTGCCAACCTTATCCGCACTGTCGACCAGCGTGCTGTGCGCTTCGCCGGAGACGCCAATGAAGGTTTCCTTACGGCTGCTTTCCGTTTTGGATTCATCAACGTATTTTGTGCTGGCAACGTCTTCAGCGGTCAGGCTGAGATCATTACCCGCCTTCAGGTCGGCACCGCCAATATCCACCGTTTTACCTGCTTCAATCTTGCCGGAATCGCCAAAGTTAAGCGCTGCGTTGGTATTGGTCTTTTCGTTCGTGGTTTTGGTATCGGTGATGGTTTCCATACCGAAACGGAACGACGCCGTGTCGCCGGTTGGGGCTTTGCCAGGCTTAGCGCCAATCGCAGAGGTTGCGGACTGAGAGCCCGGGCTGACGTATTCGCCGGAATCCACTTTGGTAAACGTGTTTTTATTTTTGCCGTATTCGGCCGTCACGGTCTTACCGCCGCCGCTGGCGCTTGCATCGGCAACAAACTGGCGGGAGGTGGTGGTCTCTTCGGTGAACGCCACGTCTTCGGAGGTCTTCAGCGTCACGTTGTTGCCCGCTTTGATCTCACCGGTGTTTGCGTTATAGGTGCCGCCTTCCAGGGTGACGTCGTTGCTGGCGTTAATGGTCAGATTGCCTGCGGCCCTGACGTTAGCGCCAACGGCTTCAGCACTCTCGGTTTGCTTATCGACGGAGATATAGCTCCCGGCGCCGGTCAGCGTGGTATCAATGGAGTGAGAGGCGTCAATCTCATGGAGGTCGTTGAAGGTGACGTTACCCTCGGTTGCCTTCAGGGTGATGTCCTAGCCTGCATTAATATCGGAAGCGTTGGAGGTGATATTTTTCGCTTCCATCGTGACGTTCTGGCTCGCGACCACGCCGTCGTTGAAGGCGTGATAAGTTTGCTTGCCGCTCTCTTCACGGCCCACGCTGGCGGTCATGACGATGTCGCCATTGGCCGCAGAAAGATTCACATCTTTACCCGCAGCGATCTGCGCGCCGTTGTTATTAATATCGGCATAGGTCGCAGTGATAGAAACATCGCCGCCCGCCTTGATACCCGCGTTCATCCCGTTGCTGACGTTGTTGAGACCTTCCACCGACGTTACGGAAATATCGCCTTTCGCCGACATGGACCCGTTCACGTTGTTGACGAAGCCCGCGTCAATGTTCATGTCGTTACCCGCGTGCAGGGTCGCGGTGCCGCCGTTAACATCGCCCGATTTTATCTGGGCCTGCGTTTGCTGGCTCAGGTAAACCACCGGAACCATCACGTCCACGCCGTTCAGGTTTTGCGTCACAAACCAGACGATGTCCCGATCGAGATTTTCACGCTGCTCGGCGGTTAATGCCTCGCCCACGGTGAGGCCCAGCCCGCTGTCTTTTGCTGCTTCACCCGCGTTCTCCATCAGGCGTTTGACCAGCGCATCCCCCTCCAGGCCGTCACGGATGGCAAAGAAGCTGCCGACGGAATTGCTGATCTCGCGGCGGATCAGCTCAGAGATAAAGTAGTTATCACCGATAACGTTGATCGGCGCTTCTGGCGTGTAATCAACCTCGTCGAAGAAGTCATCCGCGCCGGTATACTGGCTTTGGTCGATCATTTCCGGACGGGTTTCGAACACCGGAATGAGGTTGTTTGACGGGAGGGCGTATTCGGTTCCGTTCTTTTTCGCATCCTGCGCTTTTTTGAAATCCTCAGAGACTTCAAACATGCCCGGCAGGCTGGTCATATCCTTGATGGACGGCAGCGGGCTAATCCCCATGGACAGCTCATCGATGGTTTTGGTATTGACGTTAATGTCATAGCCTGCCACCACGGAGTCTACGCTGTAATCGCCCACGTCGATATCTTTCACGTCGGCACGGGTGTTCACGATGCCCGCGCGTGCAATACCGTTATCCAGAAGCCCGTCTGAATGGTTGAAGTTGCGGCCCGCGGTGATTTCGCCTTTTTCCAGAGGAACAAAGTAAATCATGTTGCTTTTCAGCGGGGCATAGTCTTCCTTCGAGAGATTGCTCCAGGTTTTGACCAGGTCACCCCGCGTGCTGGTGTTCCAGGTTTCGCCGAAAATCTTGATCATCGTGCTGTTCAGCAGCGGGGATTCATTGGCGGTATTCAGCAGCGAATTGAAGAAATAGCCTTTATCCGCAGGCTCTTTACCCGTAACGGATGCGGCGGTACCAAAGCCGAACATAAAGTCCAGGTACTGGTAAAGTGAGTCAAATTTCCATGTGGTGTAGTGATCAATCGCCACGCGCCAGTAGTAGGTGATGGTGATCGGTTCATCGAGCGGGATCGTCAGGTAGTCGTAAAGCGATTCAGAGACGTATTTCGGGGTGTTGAGCACGTCCCCCTTAATGTTGATATCGTTTCCTGCCTGAATCAGGCCGCCGAGGTTTTGCAGCGACTTTTGATCGTAAATATTACGCTGGTTAATGTTGATGTCGCCGCCGGCGCTAATTTCCGCAAGCTTATCCAGCGCGATATCGGACGTTTGGCCAACCATGTGCATCACGGTGGAAATATCGACCTTGGTCGTGACGTTTTCAATCGTTTTCCAGTGGCCTACCGAGTCCTGGGTGAGCGTGTCGGAAATGCCGCCGCCGGTGTAGGTGCTCTGGTTTTTAATCAGCTCAGCATCGAGATTGATATTTTTTTCTGAACGAATAAGGCCCGCGTAGTTCCAGATGGTTTTGGCAATAATCGACATATCGCCCATGCTCAGCACGTTGCCGCCGATGCTGTTATAGAACATGTTGTTGCGCGCTTGCAGGTCCATTTTACCCAGCGCCCACATCAGGGAGCTGCGGTTGTTGGTGATGCTGTTCGCAGAGACGTTTAAATCCCCCCCGGTCACTATGGACTGGTTGTTAACGAACGCTTTATCCGCGTTAACGTTAAGCGTACCAATCGCTTCCACCTGCGTGTTGTTGGTGAAGTTCCCGTGCGTGGTCAGGTTCAGCTGATTACCCGCGTGAATACTGCTGTTTTTCCCATCCAGGGTCAGATCGTCGTCCACGTCCAGCGCCAGGGTATGGCCTGCCTCGAGGTGGCCTTCAATGTTGTTCAGGCTTCCTACATCCAACGTCAGCTTATTGTCTGCGATAACGCTGGCATCGGTGGTGTTTTCCAGATGCTTGGCGCTAAGGTTGACGTTGTAACCCGCAATCAGGGAGCCGTCGAGGTTGCGCAGCGTGCCGTCTTGCAGGTTGACGGTAGTGCCGTTGCTGCCAAAAAGCACGGAGCCATCGAGGTTGTCCAGCCTGTTGGCCACGTTCAGCGTCAGGTTGCTGTCGGTTGAAACGATGTTGGCCTTTTCTGCGTTGGTCACGTTTTGGGCGTTAATCGAGACATCGCCCGCGGCGACGAGGGTCGAATAATCGACTCTGCCAGCGCTGGTAGCTGCGCTTCCGCTGTTATTCAGCGTATCGGCCGTAATGCTCAGCGCGCCGTCAACGGCCTGAATCACGCCGCCTGCGGTGTTAACCACGATGCCAATCGCGTTCAGCACGGTGTTCATACCGGCAGAGATAACGGCCTGGTCGGCGTTGCGCAGCGTTTCGATATCGTTAATCGTCAGGCTGCGCATGGCGCTCAGCACGTGATCGCTGCCCTGGTTGATCAGGTTGCGAATGTTGCGAACGATCAGGTCCGTACCGCTCTGGATCACGCCCTCGTTTTTCAGCGTATCCCCGTGGCTAAGGGTAACGGTTTTGTTACCCACAATCGCGGACTGGTTGTTCAGCGTATTTACGCCGTCCAGCGTCATATCACCGCTGGCAAGAATTGCCGACTCGGACGTGTTGTTCAGGGTGTTGACATCGGAGACGCTCAGCGTGCCGCCCGCCTGGATAACCGAGGAGGCGGTGTTGTTCAGCGTACCCATGCGGGACAGCGAGGCGTCATTTTTGCTGACGAGGGTCGCTGCGTTGCTGTTATTGAGCTTATCGATAACGGACAGGGTTAACGCGCCAGCGGCGTTGATCAGCGCACCGTTGCTGTTGTTCAGCGTGTCGATGTTGGACAGCAGCATATTCTCGCTGGAGTACAGCGTGCCGCCGTTGGTGTTGGTCAACGTACCGATGTCGCCCAGCGACAGGTTTGCAGCCTGAATGGTTGCATTATCGTTGGTGAGCGACGTTAAGCCAGAAAGACTCAAATCCCCGGTGGTCAGCAGTACGGCATCACCCGTGTTGGCAAGCGATGCCAGCCCTTCAGCAACAAGGGATTTGCCCTGGATCCAGCCTGCGCCTTCATTCACTACATCCAGCTTGCCGCTGCCCTTCACCGTCAGGCTGCCGTCAGAGAGGATGTTCCCGCCCTGGGTATTGACGAGCGTTTTGCTCACATCCAGCGTCATGTCGCCAGGGGCGCTCAGCATACCGGCATTGTTCAGCTCTGACGATTTAACCTTAACGTTTTGTTTGGCCTTCACCGCGCCGCGGTTGTCGAGCTTGCCTTTTGCTACGGTCACATCAACATTGCGCGCCTGAATTTGACCGTCATTTTTTACGAGAGCGCCCCTGCTGGTGACGGCAACGTCGTTCTGATTGCTGACGAGAGTACCGCTGTTATTGATTGCGCCGTCGGCGTCCAGTTCGATAAGCCCATCTTCGCTGCTGATGGTACCGCTGTTGGTCACGTCGCCGGAGGTTGCGATCTGCAGAGAACCGTTAGAGACGCCAATATTGCCCTTGTTGTTCAGCGCGCTTGCACGCATTACCAGCTGTTTATCGGCAAAAATACGGCCGCTATTATCGAGGCTACCGACCGTCAGCGTCTGCTGTTCAGTCGCATACAGGATGCCGTTATTTTTGAGCGAGCCGGAGGCAATAACTATATTCCCCGTTGCGCTAACCGAGCCGGTATTTTCAAAGCCGTCTTTGAGGTTTACCTGAAGCGTGCCTTTTTTCGCCAGAATGACGCCTTCGCTGTTGTTTACGCTGCCCGCGGCGATCTGGATATCCCCACCGTGGCTGACCAGCTCGGTGTCTGAAATAATCGTGCTGAAAGCGACTTCCTTACCGTCAACCAGCACGACGAAATCGCCTTTTTTCAGCGTAACGACACCGTTTTTGATCGCGTTGCCGCTGGCGTCCAGCGCTTTTAATTTTCCAGAGAGGGTATAGCTGCCTTCAACGTTAATCTGAATCGCCGGGATGCTGGTAGTTTTGCTATTTTCAGCGATCAGCGCCGCGGCATTCTGCAACAAGCTGCTGGCATCAATACGAATAGTGCCGTTGCGGGAAATCACATCGTTGCTGATGTTAACGCCCGACAGCGCGCGAATCACAATATTATTTTTTGCTTCGGTACCGCTGGCAGCGGCTTTTGCGAGGGTGACGTTTTTACCGGACAGGTTAAGGTCATTACCGCTTTTCAGCGCGGTAAGGCTGACGTCGCCTTCAGCGCTGATGTCAATGTCGCTGCTGGCAATAATACTGCCTGCATGGCGCACGCCAGCGCCGCTTTCGGTGCTGATCAGCTGAATTTTGCCACCGTACATTGAGCCGAGCGCGCTGCCGTCGATCGCCACCGCAGGGGCTGTGCCGTCGCCCTTGCTGCGAACGGTATGGCTACGATCCGAAAGATTATAGTCGTTCTTACCTGCCACCACTTTCAGGTCAGCTGCGCCTGCAATTTCTCCTTCCAGCACGGCGCTACGGCTAACAATATCGAAGTAGCTCAGGCCTTCGGTAGAGATGCCCTGGCCAGTGACGGTCACATTGCCCTTTTCAACGGCCAGCCTGTAGCTGCCGTCTTTGTTTTCTTGTACCTTACCGGTGCTCAGCGTCAGGCTGTTGGCGTTGACGGTGGTTGCCCCGTTAACGGAAATCCCGTTTTGGTTGGCAATAATGACGTCGGCTTTTTTGCCAAAGACTTCCATGGTGCCGTTGATATAGGACGCGCGCGCCCCCGTCACTTCACTGATAATCGCGCTGGCTTCCTGCTGCAGCTGGGCGTTTTTAATGGCATAGCCGCCAATCCTGGTCACGCCGTCGTTCTTGCTGTTGTTAAACACCATGCCCTGTTTATCAACGTCGAACTGCGTAAATTTGTTGAGCGACGCGCCCTTAGCGTTCGGGTTGGCGATGTTAACCATCGGCGTGCCGTTTGCCGTCTGCCCCATGGATGGACCGTTTTTCTGGCTGGCATCCGGGGTGATGGCCGCTTCAGCGGTCCCTGATAATATTCCTGCTAATGACAAATACAGCGGGCATAAATGCTTATGCAAGGTCCCCGCCGTTATTTTTCCTTTTGATGCGCTGTTATTTTTCATTATCAATCCTTAATTAAAAGTTCACTTCCAGCTTGTAATAAACGACCGTGTTATCGACGGTGTTTCCATCCATAGAATCCGGTTTTTTGACAGGCCAGCCGGCGGTTAAATTTGATGAGAAATAATTTCCCGTGAGCTTTGCACCCACGGCTGCACCCATCATGAACTGGCTGTCGCAGGTATTAACGCCTTTCGGACAGTTATCTTTGGAGAAACCGAAGTCATACCCTAAATAAGGCGTGAACTGGCTTATGCCTGCCAGGTTAATATCAAAAGGAAGTTGCAGCGTATTGGCGATCCAGGCTCCGCTGTCGACCATCAAATAGCTATCTTTGAAGCCGCGAACCGTAAATTCATCGCCGAGCGTCATTTTCGCCTCGCTGACAAGCGTATCGGGCGTGTACTGGAACCCCGTGCTTAATTCATATACGCCACCCAGCCGACCAGACTGGAAAAGCGGGCGAGTCCAGCTGGCGATGCCGTTATATTTTACGTAGTTGAGATCGAAGCCCTCGAGATCCCGATCGCCTTTCCACGCGGCGCCGAACCAGGGCATCGCCGCGGTCGCACTCAGATCGCCGTAGAACCAGCCGTTCATCAGTCCGCCAACGTAGGTCAGGCCGGAAGAAAGCGTGGTGTAGCGCTTGGAGCTCACATCGATCTGCGTATTTTCAAAACGGTTGTCGTTATCCCGCTTTTCAACTTTCACCCATCCGCTGGTTTTGCCGGAGGCGTTACGGGAGAACATCCGGCTGATGCGCACGGATGAACGCTCTGAGGAGCCGTCCGACGCGTACTGACCGAAATCACCGCCAATCGTTTTATCGTAGGTTGATTTATAATAGGAGGTATCGAACCCCCAGTACCCCAGCGGCAGGCTATAGCTCAGTGACCAGGCACGCTGATTGTCGTTATTATTCTTGAGGTTATTCTCTGAATAGTAAGCATTGAAAATATCGTTGAGGCCGGCAATATTTTTGGTCGTGATACTGCCGTAATATTGCTGCCAGCCCTCTGCTTCTGTGCCCGAGTTATTAACGCCTGCGCTGACGGCAAAAGGAAACAGCGGTTGCGTGAGCAGGTTTAGATCGGATGCCCCGTCTAAAACGGAAGGTTCAACCTGAATATTGTCGCTATGCGACACGCGCAGCAGGTTTTCGACGGCCTGGTCGATATCCTGCATATTTAAAATCTTGCTCTGGGCAAACGGGTAGGCGCTAAACAGGCGAGTGCGCTCGCGGAAGGTCGGCGCCTGGCCGTTGACTCTGAAATCGTTGATTTTTCCCCACAGCACGCGCAGCTTCAGTACGCCGTTTTTGATATTGCCCGGCTCAATGCCAAGCAGCGTTGTGACGTAGCCGCGTGAGATGTAAAAGTCGGTGAGCTCTTTTACCACCATAAAAATCTCTGCTTTACCGAGCTCTCTGCCCTGGTAGCGTTCAATAATGGCTTCGCGCTCGGGGGATGACGCAAACAGGTCGTCATTCATAATCTCAATTTTATCGATTTTGAATGTGACCGATGAGCTCGCGCCGACCCCTACGCCAGGCTCCGATTCGCGCTGGGTGCGCTGCTGCTGCAGGAATTTCTCGGTGCGCTTTGCTTCTTCAATCAGGTACTGGTTATTTTGCCTTTCCAGGCGATCCAGCTCTTGCTTGTTTTGCTGTGAGGGCAATACACCTGAAGCATGTGCAGCAGAAATAAACGGCACCACGAGCAGCGCTATTTTTGAATAACGGAAATGCATATATCGCTCCTTGATATTATTTAATTACCATTGTGTATTGCACTGCGCCAACGACCTTGCCGGCGGTTAATTGGTTTGCACGATTGATGCTGGCGGGAACATAAATTTGCGCCTCGTAGTTATTAACGACTGTACCGGTCACGGTATAAGGGTATTCCGTGTTAATCTTGAGGGCGTTCGAAATTTGTCTCTGTTTCTCAAACAGGCGAATACTAAAATTACTTGCATAGCCTTCACCTTCTTCTGCTCCAATGACCCCAGATACCGCGCCAAAAGGAACTTTACTTACCGAAGAAAAGGTAATGCCAATATCTTCCGTTGTCGGGCAGTTAATGGTAATAGAGAACGGCTTTTTATCTCCCTGGAAGGCGTTGTCTAGCGTGAACGAGGCGAGGCTAAATGTCCCCAGGTCAATAGTGTTGCTGGAAGGGTAGATTGCGCAGGAACGCGTCACGACCTTAATTGCCGTTCCCAGATTAATGGTCATGATACGCAGCCTTTCACCGGCATCCGTCGTGGGGACGACGTTAGCAGCCGCCAGCTCCCCGGCCGGAATATAGTTTTCACCCTGGCTAAGTCTGCCCGTTTGCACGAACTCCACCAGCACGGTGGAGTTGTTGATGGAGCAGCCGTTGGCGCAGGAGGTGGGCGTGCCTGAATCACCGGGAAGCCAGGCACCGCTGGCGTTTGAAGGCCATTTTACGCGGATACCGATTCCGCTGATTTCCGTGGCATAAACATCGTCAATGGCGGTGGTGAGATAGGCGCGGCTGTATTCTGAAAACCACTGTGAGCCCGCGCTGGCATCACAGGAATATTTAAGGCTTGGAACTGAATAGGTTTTCGACCACAGCACGGTACCCGCGGTGCCGCTCGAGGCCGGGTTCAGGGTAATGCTATCGTTGATGGATAAAACGGACGGTGCGGAATCCAGTTTACAGGTGGCTGCGTAAAGGCCCGTACTCACCAGACACAGTAAAGACCCACACGCCAGCAGCATTGCCGGGATAATTATTTTTCTCACTGCTTCCCTCCTGGAGTTGTGCAGATGATTTTTTGTGCAGAGAAGGCGTCTTTGCCCGCTTTAGACGTGCCGGCGTTAACGCTGGCGTCATGCTGGACGGTGGCGACGCAGCGCTTCGTTTCCTTTTGCTGTTTCCAGGCGAGCGTGAGGCTGTTGACGCCATTTTTTAGCGCAACCATCGCCAGGCCGTTCTGGCCCACCATGCCCAAATCGTTGCCTTTCTCGTCGGTAACGGAAGCTCCGAATGGAATGGTTTCCGCCGAACGCTGGAGGAACTGAACAAACGTCAGCTTGTTTTGCTGGGTATCCATTTTGATCAGAACGGCGGAACCCGCGGTTGGGACGATTTTTTTGCGCGTGTCTTCCACATCTACGCTCATCGCGGTCCCTTTCGGGTCGATGTAAACCTCGTTGTATTTGTACGGGTTCAAATAGCTGATGATGCCGTAGCCGTTGTCTTTGATGACGGTGTTGGAGTCGGGATAGACGCGAGAGCCTTCCGCACCCCTGGCTTCGACGATACCTATGGTGTCGCTCAGCATCGGAACAAAATTGAGCCCGCCCCGGTGAGCGACCATTCCCCCGCTGAGGTTCACGCCTCCCATAAAGCTGTCGCGCGTTTGGCTATAGGCCACGCCGCCGGACGCGCTATCGCCGGTGTAGGAGAGGTTCATACCAAAATTGCTTTCCGGCGCGCTGGACTGGCTAAAGTAACCGCCAAAGCCGAACTGCGAGCGTTCACCGGCCGATCCGTTCAGCGACGTTCTGAACGTGGCTTCATCGCTGTTATAGCTGAAGTTTGCGCCCATGCGAGGGCGCTTCTTATAGCGCGGGCCCAGCGGCATGGAGACGTTCAGGTAGACGGTATCTTCATAACCGCCATCCGCGTCGTTGGTACGCCCAAACGATACGCCCCACGTCGCAGAGCCCAGCTGGTTGTTGTACCCCACGACGAAGTTAGATTTTTCCGTGCGTCCCAGCTCGTCGTTCCAGACGTTGCCGACAAAACCGCTGACGTAGAAGCTTCCCCAGCCGGAAGGGAGCATCTGGTTGATGTTGGCTTCAACGCGCTCGCGGTAGCGTTCAGGGAAATAGCGGGATTCGCCAGCCTCTAAGGCTTGTTTCAGGGCAACGGCATCGGACAGCGAGTAATAGTTTTTGCTCGAATAGCGGTAGCCAATCAGGCTGAAGTTGGTGCCCGTGTTCGGCAGATTCTTCGCAAGGCTAATGCGCAGGCTCATATCGCAGAATGTGCCGCAATCCTGTACTGAAGGCTGATTTTCGAAATGGGTGAAGGAGCGTGTGACGTCGATCCCCAGCGCCCCAAGCGAGGTATTAACCGCAAAGCCCGCCATCAGCGCATTAAAATCGCCCTCGAACGCGCTTTGTGCACCCGCATAGGCCGTCAGATTATTGAGCAGGCCGTACTGCAAGGTCCCTTCCATCATCCACGGATCTTCATGAAGCCAGGTGTCGCGGATCTCTCCGGAGGCCAGCGAATAGCGAGAGAAGCCTTCACGCAGGAGCTGCGGAACGCTGGAGTACGGGACGGTAAATGTCGTTTCCTTGCCGTTGGTCTCTTTCACGGTGACGTCGAGATCGCCGTTATAGCCGGTGGCGTAGAGGTCGTTAATGATAAATTCGCCCGGCGGAACGACCTTTTCATAGATGGTATTGCCCGCCTGCCTGATGGTGACGGTGGCATTGCTGTTTGCTACACCGCGCACGACGGGCGCATAGCTGCGTACCGAGTCTGGCAGCATGCGGTCATCGGTTGCCAGGCGCACGCCGCGCAGCGAAGCGGTATCGAAAAACTCACCGCTGGTGCTGAGATCGCCCATGGTGACTTCAGACGCGATAGACCCGATGGCGCGCGCAGCGTAAGCCTGCAGGTGCTTAAAGCCTTCGTTATTATTACCGCTGCCCATATTCGCAGTGTCGTAGGTAACGAAGCGCCACGCCCCCATCGTCAGGGCGCTTTGGAGATTGCCGTAAACGTAATCGGTGGAGTCCTGTAGGGTACGGTTATGAATATTCGAGGCGCTCAGAGTATAGGCCGTCATCAGGGCCGGTTCGCCCGTGTCCCACAGCTCAGGGCTGATGTAGCCATCCGGCGTATTCAGCAGCATGGCCTGCGGAATGGTGACGTTCAGAACCTCTTCGTCCTGAACATAAGTGACTGTCGCACCAGAAATCAGCTCTGGCAGAATAAGGCAAGATGTGGCTTTCCAGTTCTCCGGCAGTTTATGAGTGTCAACGTCCATGCGAATGATCATTTCAGGCGTAATGCACGCGTTTACACCTTGCTCATTATTCGCTGCAATAAATTTGACGGGCCAGGAGTCGATTTTTTTATTATTACCGTAAACTTCGAGCTTATATTCCCCGGGCAACACCTTCTCGGTGCCATCGAACTGGTTAAGGTCGATACCGCTGTTATAGAAATTCATAAAACCGCGCGAAAACGACACGGTTTTTTTTTCGCTGGCGGCCTGCGCCATAAGCGGAGAAAATATCGCAAAGGCGATAAGATGACTGAGTAATCGTTTTTTTACACCTGGCCTGAGGTGCTTATGCGTCCGAAAAATCATGCTACCATCCTGGACTAATATCCATCAGCAAATTAAAAACTGTAAGTACGTTTGATGTAGGCACCGAGATCGGTGATGTAGTTATATTTGAACGTACCGTTTCCACTCACCGCCGCCACTTTCGGGAAGTGGTAGGTGATCGTGCTGTATGGGGCAATCATCTCTCCGGTGACTTCCACCTCTTTGCCCTGAGCGTTGGTCAACCAGACGCTCGTCATGCTGACGTGGAACGGTGAATTGTTGGTGCCTACGACGTCGTAGCCGACCGCCGCCTTACGCAGCTGCCAGGTCAAACTATCGCCCGCTTCCATAGGGGTTCCTTTTAATCCGGCAGGGCGATAGAACATTTTTATCAGCGTGCGAAACGCCATTTTTACCTGGTTTTTATCCGCATCCGCTGCAGTTTCCGGTGGAATATCCAGCACATTCAGCCAAAGCACGCTTTCGCGATCTTTTGGATATTTCGCTGCCGCGTCTTCCATCTGGAAAATACGAAAAACTTTCCCTTTTTGGGCATTAATACGGGCTGCCGGCGGATTAATAAAGAAGGGAAGATCCTCTTTTTTCACGCCATCCGTTTTGTCGGTGCTGGAAAGCCAGACCTGAACGAGCTGGGGCTCATTGCCGACGTTATTGATACGAACCGTTTGCTCTTTTTCTGCAGCATTGAGCACAACGCGAGTGGCCAGTATCTGAATTGTGGCGTCAGACTGCGAGCATACGAACAACGTTAATACGCATAAAGATTGAATAAATTTGCTTAACATGGAGCAGCGCCTGAAACGAAAATAAAGAGCATGAAGAAGCGGGTATTTAAGCGTCAAAAAACCCTCCATCTTTTTACAGACAGAGTCTTCCACTCTTTAATACCCGCTGAGTTTACTTACTGATACTTAATTGAATAAACAACATCCGTGGTCACTTTACCCGCCGTTGCTGCGCCACCGGTAGCGACATATTGCGCCCAGTAATCGAAGCGGGCGGTATTGCCGGTAACGGTTTTTGTAATTGCGGTATTGTTCGCGGTATTCAGGTTCAGGATAGCTTTGTTAGCATCCAGCAAACCGATTTCAACCTTGTCAGAACCGCCGTCGGCTTTGCTGACGGAGTTGACCAGGTTACCGGTGGTTGCGTTGATATTTTTGCTTTGTGCCAGCTCGAAGAAAACGCTTCCAACTTTGCCGTTCGCGCAGTTAGCGCCGCTCAGCGTAATGTGGAAAGGCGTATCCCCGGCGCGCTCGCCGTTAGCAGACAGCGCAGAGACGCTCACGGATGGCAGGCGAACGGTAAAGTCCGGGGATGCGGATTCACCGGTCGCATCGCCGCCGGTAATCGTACAGGTTGCATCGCTAATAGTGCCATCAAACGTGATGACGCCATCTTCAGCCGCTGCTGCACTGCCTCCCGTCGAGAGAACGACCAGTAATGCAAATTTAGAAAACTTATTCATAACAATATCCATATAATATTTCGGGGGAGGGATTGTATAGATTTCAACAGCGGCACGGCTATCAGATAGCCCTAAATAAATTCTTAATTTTAAAGTGATGTATATAATTATTTTATGGGTTGCTTTCTTAATCGCGGGTTGATTTCGATATATAGCCTGCTAATTGTATGGTATTTTTATAAAAGAATATTTTGTATAAATAATATTATGGGTATGAATGCGCATCTGCAAATTAGTCAGAATACGGAGTTGATTTATCATATTGACTGTTAACTTGAATCTTAGGGCCTCAGGCGCTAGCATTAGACCCAAAGCAGTAAGCACATCAATCCCTTCCTCGTCGGGTTTAACGACGCGGAGGGGATTTTTTTTCATCTTTTATACCGTATCGACTCTACATGAGGTCAGGACATGAGCACTTTAGGCCATCAATACGATAACTCACTGGTTTCTAACGCGTTTGGGTTTTTACGCCTGCCAATGAACTTCCAGCCGTACGACAGCGATGCCGACTGGGTGATCACCGGCGTGCCGTTTGATATGGCGACCTCAGGTCGTGCCGGTGGCCGCCACGGGCCCGCGGCCATCCGCCAGGTCTCGACTAACCTGGCGTGGGAGCACAACCGCTTCCCGTGGAACTTCGACATGCGCGAGCGTCTGAACGTGGTCGACTGCGGTGACCTGGTGTACGCGTTTGGCGACGCGCGCGAAATGAGCGAAAAGCTGCAGGCCCACGCCGAGAAGCTGCTGGCTGCCGGTAAGCGTATGCTCTCCTTCGGGGGCGACCACTTCGTGACCCTGCCGCTGCTGCGCGCCCACGCGAAGCATTTCGGCAAGATGGCGCTGGTGCACTTTGATGCGCACACCGATACCTACGCGAACGGCTGCGAGTTTGACCACGGCACCATGTTCTTCACGGCGCCGAAAGAAGGCCTGATCGACCCTAACCACTCCGTACAGATCGGCATCCGCACCGAGTTCGACAAAGACAATGGCTTCACCGTGCTGGACGCCTGCCAGGTGAACGATCGCGGCGTGGACGACATCATTGCGCAGGTGAAGCAGATCGTGGGCGATATGCCGGTTTACCTGACCTTCGATATCGACTGCCTGGACCCGGCCTTTGCGCCAGGGACCGGCACCCCGGTCATCGGCGGCCTGACCTCCGATCGCGCGATCAAGCTGGTGCGCGGCCTCAAAGACCTGAATATTGTCGGTATGGACGTTGTTGAAGTCGCTCCAGCCTACGACCAGTCCGAGATCACCGCGCTGGCCGCGGCGACCCTGGCGCTCGAGATGCTCTATATACAGGCCGCGAAAAAAGGCGAGTAAGCCTTACGCGCTCACTGCTGCTGCGCGACGCATGCGCAGCAGCAGCATTCCGCCCGCCACCAGCGTGATAGCCTGCGAGGCAACCAGCACCGAAAATCCCGAACTGACCGACCCGACCGACTTCATCACCATCCCCATCAGCAGCGGAATAAAGGCCGCGCAGAGATTCCCTATCCCGTTAACGATCCCATACGCGCTGCCCACCGCCTCGCGCGCGGCGTGATGCTGGATGACCGCCGGAATGGCCGCGCCCTGAAGCCCCCAGAACACGTTGGCGCTCAGCATAAACAGCGCCAGCCAGACGGGCTGGTGGCTCAGCATCAGCGCAATCACCGAGAGCGCCGTCAGCAGGCCGCCCACCACAAACAGCACGGGCGCTTGCTCCGGGCGCATTTTATCCAGCAGCACCCCGCCGAGAAACTTCGACCCCAGGCTGAGGAGGAACGGCACGGCGGCAAGCAGGCCGGTGGCGTGCAGCGAGAAATGGTGCTCATCGCGCAGCCATGCCGGGAGCCAGGCGCTGCTGCCCCACAGGTAGCTGAGGGTGGCGATCTCAACCAGCAAGATCCAGCCGAGCAGGGGCGTTTGCCACGCAAGCGAAAACGTCTGCATGAATCCCGGTTTTCGCGTTTTTTCCACGCTGCGGGGCGCGGGCAGAAAGCGACAGACTAAGCCGCCGCCGAGCACGAGATTGATCAGCGCCAGCGCGTAAAAGGAGCCCGCCCAGCCCAGATGTGACATCAGCCACGTCACGAAGGGAAAGCCGACGGCAAGCCCCAGCGAGACGCCCAGCGCGGTAACGGCGTTAGGTTTGCCGATCTCTGCGGGAGAAAAGTTATCGCTGATATAGCGCGTCTTAAGCGAAAACAGCGGGCCTTCGGCAACGCCCAGAATGACGCGTGCTATCAGCATTCCCATCAGCGAGCCCAGCAGTGGGGACACGGCACAAACCGCGGCCCAAACGACAATGCTGCTTAACAATCCGTGGCGGTAGTGGAACTTGCTTTCGATAACCGGCGTCAGGAGCAGTGCGGAAAAGCCATAACCCAGAAGAAAGCAGGTCATTAGCATTCCTTGTAACATTCTGTTTTCATTTAGCTGAAAATGTTCGGCAAACTCCGGGTTTAAAATCATTACCGAGATATTTACCCGGTCGACGTAGGAAATAATAATAAGTAACAGAAGTGCAATCGTGCCTTGCCATTTTGCCGTCATCGAATTTGCCTTAACCGTATTGTGTTGTTTTATTTTTCAGGAATGTGATTGTCACGCACCTAAAATGGTTCACAGGTGAAACTCATTGATTATTAAGGTTAAAAATAAAATGAGTTTCACCTGTGAAACTGCGTTAAGGCACGGGTTATTAATTTTTAAAGAATAAAAAGAAAAGAAGTCAATAGGCTTTTATGAAAATTATCGGTCATCATAAAAAGGTATTCATTCACGCCTGAATAATGAAAATTTCATATCGCTGTATTTTTTCGTGATCGTTTGCACACTTAGCTCATTAAATACCATTCATTTAACAAATTCGTCACATTGACGCTTGACGAAACATTCATCGCTTTTATATTGACCGTATTAAATAAGAAACAGAGTTTCATATATGAAACAAAAGCCTGGAGGATCGTGATGAGCTGGATAGGCGTATGTGACGCAGAACAAGTACAGGAAGATTTCCCTTTTAGCGGCAACGTCGAGGGTAAAGAGATCGGCGTTTACCTGATTGACGGCGACTATTACGCGCTGGAGGACGTATGCCCTCATGCCTATGCGCTGCTGAGCCAGGGCTTTGTGGAAGATGGCAAAGTGGAGTGCCCGCTGCACGAGGCGGTCTTCGACGTCAAAACCGGCCAGTGCCTGCACGGCCCCGGCGGCCGCAACCTCAACCGCTACCCGGTTCGGGTCTTTGAAAATCAAATCCAGATTACCTTCGTCGAGGAGACCGTGGCATGAGCGACACCCTGAACTTCAACCCGGCGCTGCCGGAAAGCCGCCAGTTTGCCCCTCCCGCCGAGGGCGGCAACGGCGCGATCCACAAGCCGGGTGAATACACGAACCTGATCTGGCAAACCCGCAGCCGCGAGCCGGAAAGCTGGGAAGTAAACCTGATTGCCACGCTGGAAGAACTCTTTGAGCAGGGCGTTGAAACGCTGCCGGAGCTGGTGAACGGGCTAAACGCGGTGCACATGCACGACCAGCAGGGGGAGCCGTGGAGCACCGCCAGCTTCCAGGCATTCTTACAGGTTAACGGCTACTGAGGGCAAGGCGATGACGACTACCGTACAAAACTATCTCGATAAAGGCCTGCGCGGCCTGTGGTATCCGGTACTGGCGAGCTGGGAAGTGCAGTCCGCGCCGGTGGGCATTACCCGCCTCGGCGAGCAGATCGTGGTCTGGCGCAACAAAGACGGTCAGGTGCAGGCGCTGGAGGACCGCTGTCCGCACCGCGGCGCGCGCCTGTCGATGGGCTGGAACCTCGGCGACCGCATCGCCTGCTGGTACCACGGCGTGGAAGTGGCGGGCAACGGCGAGGTAAAAGACGTGCCCGCCGTGGACAAATGCCCGCTGGTGGGCCAGCAGTGCGTGCGCAGCTATAACGTGCAGGAGGCGCACGGCGCGATTTTCCTGTGGTTTGGCGTCACCGCTGAACAGCAGCCGGAGGAACTGAGCTTCCCGGACGAACTCGCCGACACGGAAAATTTCAGCAACTTCCTCTGCACCGCCGCGTGGAAATGCAACTACCAGTACGCGCTGGAAAACGTGATGGATCCGATGCACGGCACCTATCTCCATTCGTCGTCCCACTCGATGGCGGAAGGGGATCGCAAGGCGGACATGGTCCTGCAGCCGACCCAAACCGGCTTCATCTTCGAGAAGAAGGGGCAGAGCGGCGTCAACTTCGACTGGGTCGAGCTGGGCAACAGCGGCACCTGCTGGATGCGTCTCTCCATTCCCTATAAGAAGCGCTTCGGGCCGGGCGGCCACTTCTTCATCGTCGGCATGGTGGTGCCGGAGGATAACGACAACTGCCGCGTCTTCTTCTGGCGCATCCGCCGCGTGCAGGGCTGGCAGCGCGACATGTGGCGCTTTATGTACCGCAACCGCCTGGAAAAACTGCACTGGGAGGTGCTGGAGCAGGATCGCGTGGTGCTGGAAAGCCTGGCGCCGAACGCGCGCGAGCACGAGTACCTTTACCAGCACGACGTCGGCCTCTCCCGCCTGCGCCGCATGATGCAAAAGGCGGCGAAAGAGCAGCTTGCCGCGCGTGAAGCACAGCAGGGTGCCGCCTGATGAACGGCCTGCTGAGCGGAAAACGCATCGTGGTCACCGGCGCCGCGCGCGGCCTGGGCTACCACTTTGCCAAAGCCTGCGCGGAGCAGGGCGCGGCGGTGGTGATGTGCGACATCCTCGAAGGCGAACTGGCCGAGAGCGCGCACGGGCTGCGCGAGCAGGGATATGCGATCGAATCCCACGCTATCGATCTGGCCGATCCGCATTCCATAGAACATGCGTTCAGCGCCGTCGGCGAGCAGGGGCAGATTGACGGGCTGGTCAACAACGCGGCGATGGCCACCGGCGTCGGCGGTAAAAACATGCTTGATTACGATCCGGATCTCTGGGATCGGGTGATGAACGTCAACGTTAAAGGCACCTGGCTGGTGACGCGCGCGGCCGTCCCGCTGCTGCGCGACGGGGCGGGGATTGTCAACGTGGCGTCCGACACCGCGCTGTGGGGCGCACCGCGCCTGATGGCCTACGTGGCAAGCAAAGGCGCAGTGATCGCCATGACGCGCTCGATGGCGCGCGAGCTGGGCGAAAAACGTATTCGCATCAACGCGATTGCGCCGGGCCTGACCCGCGTCGAGGCAACCGAATATGTGCCCGCCGAGCGTCATCAGCTGTACGAAAACGGGCGCGCGCTGGCGGGCGCGCAGCAGCCGGACGATGTCACCGGCAGCGTGGTGTGGCTGCTCAGCGATCTGTCGCGCTTTATTACCGGCCAGCTGATCCCGGTGAACGGCGGCTTTGTTTTCAACTAACGGGTAAACGAAATGGCAAACGATCAGGAAGTGAAGTATCTGGTGCCGGGGCTTGAACGCGGCCTGCAGCTGCTGCTGGCCTTCGGCGAGCAGCATCGCGATCTGACCTTTGCCGAGCTGCACCGGCTGGTGGATATGCCGAAAGCCACCGCCTACCGCGTGGTGCAGACCCTGGAATACATGGGCTTTCTCGAGCGCAACGCGCGCACCAACACCTTTTCGCTCGGCATGAACGTGCTGCGCCTGGGCTTTGAGTACATCGCCTCGCTGGACGTGGCGCAGGTCGGGCAGCCGGTTATCGAGCAGCTGCGCGACGTCAGCCAGTGCAGCAGCCACCTGGCGATCCGCGACGGGCGCGACATCATTTACATCGCCCGCGTCAGCGCCGCCGGCTCGCGCATCAACCAGGTCAGCATTGGCACCCGCCTGCCGGTGCACTGCACCTCGCTTGGCCGCATGCTGCTGACCGATATTTCCCGCGCGGAGTTTGAACAGCTGTTCCCGCACGAGCGGCTGCCGGGCAACACGCCGGGGCAGCTTCACGAGCGTGAAGCCCTGTGGCAGATGGTGCAGCAGGATAAAGCCCGCGGGTTTGTCATCGGTGAATCCTTCTTCCGCCACGGCATCTCCTCCATCGTCTATCCGGTGTATGACCGAAGCGGGCGCGTGGCGGCGGTGGTCAGCATTCTGGTGCCGTCGGAAGAGATCCCGCAATCCGACCGCGAGCGCCTGCAAAGCGAGGTCAGCCTCGCGGCGGATAAAATTTCTGGCTTCTTAGGGTATTTATCACAGGCCAGTTAAATCAGTGAGTTAGCGTCAGGCGCTTGACTGCGTCGGGCATGTTTTACGCCCAGTTCGGGCAACATGAGGCAACAACGATGAGCGTAATCGGAATTGAAAAGCTGGAATTTGGCGTCGATGATCTGACGCACTGCGCCAAATTTATGCAGGACTTTGGCCTGACGGGCGATGCCAGCGGGCAGCGTTTTACCACCCTGAGCGGCGCGCGCGTCGAGCTGAATCCTATTGATAGCCCGAACCTGCCGCCCGCGTTTGAAGCAGGCAACACCCTGCGCCGCATGACCTGGGGCGTAGGCACAGCGCAGGAGCTGGACGCGCTGCGCCCGAGGCTCGCGCAGCAGCCGGGCTTTCGCGAAGTGGGCGACGCGCTGGAATGCCGCGATCCGAACGGCATGACCCTGCGGGTACAGGTCAGCCAGCAGACCGACGTCGAGCTGAACGTCGAGCCAATTAACCAGTGGGGCGACATGCGCCGCATCGACACGCCAAGCCCGGTGTACGACCGCGCCCAGCCGATCAACGTCGGCCACGTGGTGTTTTTCGTTGAGGAGCTGGCCGCGGTGGAGACATTCTACCGCGAGGTGCTCGGCTTCCAGGTTTCTGACCGCTACATCAACCGCGCCGTATTCCTGCGCTGCGGCCCGCGCGGCGGCCACCACAACCTGTTCCTGTTACAGCTGCCGAACCGCAAGCGCGGCCTGAACCACGTCGCCTTTACCGTGCGCGACATCCACGAGGTGATCGGCGGCGGGATCGCGATGAACAAAAACGACTGGAGCACCTTTATCGGGCCGGGCCGCCATCCGGTGTCGTCGGCGTACTTTTGGTACGTCAACAGCCCGACCGGCGGCGCGTTTGAGTATTACACCAACGACGACTACCTGACCGAAAACTGGCAGCCGCGCGAGCTGGAGCACTCCCTGGTCTCCTTTACCGAATGGGCGGTGGAAGGCGGGATTGATCACGACACCCGCCGCCAGCAGAAAAAGCCGGAGGCGGTATGACGTCGCGCATTGTCATTATCGGCGGCGGCCAGGCGGGCGGCTGGGCGGCGAAAACCCTGCGCGACGAGGGCTTTGACGGCGAGATTTGCGTGGTAGCGGAAGAGGAGTGGGATTTCTACGAACGTCCGCCGCTGTCGAAAGCCTCTCTGCTGGACGCCAATGCCGCCCTGCCGCGCCTGTTTTCGGAAGACGCTCAGCGGGCGCTGAACCTGACGTGGTATCGCCCGCTGCGCGCGGAGCAGATCGACCGCGTCGCCAAAACGGTGCTTTTAAGCAGCGGCGAACGCCTTAGTTACAACATACTTTTAATCGCGACCGGAGGGCGGGCGCGCCTGCCGGGCGAGGCGTGGATGAATCATCCTCAGGTGTACACCCTGCGCCACTGGCAGGACGCGCAGCGCCTGAAGGGGCGTCTGGCGGAAAGTAAAACTCTGGCAATTGTCGGCGGCGGCTGGATCGGGCTGGAGATTGCCGCCTCCGCGCGCAAAAGCGGCGTGGCGGTCACCCTGTTCGAACAGCAGCCCGCGCTGTGCATGCGGTCGGTGAGCGCCGACGTATCGCAGCGGCTGGCGGCGATCCACCGCGAGCAGGGCGTCGATATCCGCACCGGCTGCGGCGCGCTGGAGCTGGAGGATAGTGACGGTCTGCCGGTCATTCACTGCGACGGCAGGCGGGAAACGTTCGATGCGGTTGTCGTCGGGATCGGCGTCGATCTCAACCTGGAGCTGGCGCGCGACGCCGGGCTGAAAACCGACCGCGGGATCGTGGTGGACGCGCAGGGCCGCACGTCCGATCCGGCGATCTTCGCCGCGGGCGACGTGGCGCAGCACCACCGCTACGGCCTGTGCATTCAGTCCTGGGCCTTTGCCCAGAACCAGGCGGTGGCGACGGCGAAAGCGATGCTCAGCGCGGACGCGCCCGGCTACGACGAGGCGCCGTGGCTGTGGTCGGATCAATACCAGCACAATATTCAGATCCTCGGCATTCCGCAGGCGGGAAGCAAAACGCTCGTTCGCGACGGCGCGCTCTTTTTCTCGCTGGACGAGAACGGACGCCTGACGCAGCTGGTGGCGTTTAACGACCCGCGCACCGTCAAGCTGGCAAAGCGGTGGATGGCGGCTGGACGAGATCTGTCCGACGTGCCGCTCGCCGACCCGGCCTTTTCACTGATGTCACTGCGATAGCAAACGCGCACCCGTAGGGGGAGAGATGACCACATTAGACACCAACGCCGCGCCGGAACAGGCGAGCGGCGAGGGCATCCGTACGCCCGAAAAGGCGGTTCGCTGGGCGATCCCGCTGTCGCTGCTGGCCTGCGTGCTGCTGGCGTTTTTCGACAAAATCAGCATTGCGGCGCTGTTTTCCGACGGCCATTTCCAGCAGGCTATGGGCATCGATTTTGACACCACGCGCCTCGGCATTCTGATGAGCGCGTTCCTGCTGAGCTACGGCTTTTCGTCGGTCTTTTTAAGCGGCCTGGGAGACAAAATCCCCCCGCTGCGCCTGCTCACCGGCATGATGGCGGTGTGGTGCGTGCTGATGGTGGCGATGGGCTTTACCCATAACTACACGCTAATGATCGTTCTGCGCATCCTGCTCGGCGTGGCGGAAGGGCCGCTGTTCCCGCTGGCCTTCGCCATCGTGCGGCACAACTTCCCGCAGCACCTGCAGGCGCGGGCCACCATGCTGTGGCTGCTCGGCACGCCGGTGGGCGCGGCAATCGGCTTCCCGCTCTCCCTCTGGCTGCTGAACACCTTCGGCTGGCAGAGCACCTTCTTTGTGATGGCGATGCTGACCGTTCCGGTGCTGATCTTCGTGCGCATTGGCCTGCGCGGTATTCGCCTGGAGGCGAAACCGACCAGCACGCAAACGTCGCAGGAAGAGCGGCGCGCCGCCCGCCGTGAACTGTTTGTCAGCCCGCACTTCTGGATCATCTGCGTTTTCAACATCGCCTTTCTCACCTACCTGTGGGGCATCAACGGCTGGCTGCCGGGCTACCTGATCAAAGGCAAGGGCATTCATCTGGAGCACGCGGGCTGGCTGTCGTCGATGCCGTTCATCGCCATGCTGGCGGGGGAAGTGATTGGCGCGTGGCTCTCTGACCGCGTCGATAAGCGCGCGGCGGCCTGCTTTATCTCCATGGCCGGTGCGGCCGTCGGGCTGGCGGCGGTCATGCACCTCGACACCCCGCTCGCCATCATCGCGGCGATGAGCTTCAGCACCTTTATGTGGGGCACCGGCGCGCCGAACATTTTCGCCCTGCTGGCGAAGGCCACCCACCCGCGGGTGAGCGCCACCGCGGGCGGCATTTTCAACGGTCTGGGAAACTTTGCGGGCGCGCTGTCGCCTGCGGTGATGGGCGCGCTAATCGCCTTCACCCACAGCATGGATTCCGGGCTGATTTTTCTGGCGGTAATGGCGGCAGTAGGCTGCGTCCTGTTACTGCCGCTGCTGAAACGTTACTGAGGAGAGCGTCATGAGTGATTCAACCGTAACCCGTAAAACCGGCATCAAACCTGAAAACCTGACCATGGAAGAGTGGGTCGAGTCGCGGATTGCGCGCTTTGAAGGCCGCAAGTACGACTGGAACGCGCTGAAGTTTCAGGCCGACTTCGACCCGAAATACCGCCGGGCGCAGATGCGCTACATCGGCACCGGCGCGACGGGCGTGGCGAGCGACACCAACACCGTCCAGGCGGAACATTTTACCTTCTCTACCATGGTGCTGCCATCGAAGTGCGAAGGGCCGCTGCACCTGCACGACGACGTGGAAGAGGTGTTCTTCATGCTGAAGGGGCAGATCACGCTGATGATCCAGGACGGCGACAGCTACACCGAAACCGTGCTGCGCGAGCGCGACCTGATCTCCGTTCCGGCGGGCATCTATCGCGGTCTGTTTAACCACGGCGAAGAAGAGGCGCTGATGTGCGTGATGCTGGGCACCAACAGGCCGGAAATCCCGACCTATCCGGCCGATCATCCGCTGTCAAAAGTGAAGCGGAACCAGGGGGCGTGATGACGGGCTTTCGTGAACAGGGAAGCGGCATCCCGCTGATGCTGCTTCACGGCATCAGCTCCGGCGCGGCTTCCTGGCATAAGCAGATGGCGCTGAGCGGCTTTCGCGTGCTGGCGTGGGACATGCCCGGTTACGGCGACAGCCCGATGCTGGCGGTGGAGCGCGCCAGCGCGGGCGACTATGCCGACGCGCTGGCAGCGATGCTCGACCGCGCGGGCGTCTGGCAGGCGGTGCTGGTGGGCCATTCGCTGGGGGCGCTGGTGGCCTCGGCGTTTGCGGCGAAGTTCCCGGCGCGCGTGCTGCACCTGGTGCTGGCGGATGCCGCGCAGGGCTACGGCCAGGCCGCGCCGGAGCAGCGCGAGCAGGTCTGGCGCAACCGCGAGCAGCAGATGGCGCTGGGCGGTGAAATTCTTGCCCAGACCCGCGCGGCGAAGCTGCTGCGCCCCGGCGCGCGTGGGGAAGATATCGCCACCGTCGCGTCTGGTATGCGCAGCCTGCGGGCGGAGGGCTACCTGGCCGCCGCGTGGATGCTGGCGCACGACGATATTCACGGCTGGCTGAAGCGTTATTCCGGCACGTTTGAGGTCTGGTGCGGCGAGCAGGACGCCATTACCCAGCCGGAGCTGGTGCAGGGGCTGGCGCTGCGCTACGGCATGCCGTTTACCGCGATTCCCCAGGCCGGGCACGCCAGCTATCTCGATAACGACGCGTTTTTTAACCAACGGCTTTTACGCATTAAAGAAGAGGTGCGCGATGAATGCACACATTGACGGGCGCGTGGCGGTCGTTACCGGCGGGTCTTCGGGCATTGGTTTCGAAACGCTGCGCCTGCTGCTCGGCGAAGGGGCAAAGGTCGCCTTCTGCGGCCGCGATCCGGACCGCCTCGCCAGCGCCCACGCGGCGCTGCAAAACGAATATCCCGACGGGGACATTTTCTCTTACCGCTGCGACGTGCTGAAGGCCGAAGAGGTGCACGCCTTCGCGCAGGCGGTGAAATCCCGCTTTGGCGCGGCGGACATGCTGATCAACAACGCCGGGCAGGGCTACGTGGCCCACTTCAGCGACACCCCGCGCGAGGCGTGGCTGCACGAGGCCGAGCTTAAGCTGTTTGGCGTCATCAACCCGGTGCAGGCGTTTCAGCCGCTGCTGGAGCAGTCCGATATTGCCTCGATCACCTGCGTAAACTCCCTGCTGGCGCTCCAGCCGGAGGAGCACATGATTGCCACCTCCGCCGCCCGCGCGGCGCTGCTCAACATGACGCTGACGCTCTCAAAAGAGCTGGTGGGCAAAGGCATTCGCGTGAACTCGATCCTGCTCGGCATGGTGGAGTCCGGCCAGTGGCAGCGCCGCTTTGAAAGCCGCAGCGATAAAAGCCAGAGCTGGCCGGAATGGACCGGCGATATCGCGCGCCGGCGGGGCATTCCGATGGCGCGCCTCGGCAAGCCGCAGGAGCCCGCGCGGGCGCTGCTGTTCCTCGCCTCGCCGCTGGCGTCGTTCACCACCGGCGCGGCGCTGGACGTTTCCGGCGGCTTCTGCCGCCATCTGTAAGGACGCATCATGAAAAAAGTCATGTTAATTGGTTTTGGCGCGATGGCGCAGGCGGTAATTGAGCGCCTGCCCGCGGGGGTGGCTATCGGCTGGATTGTGGCACGCGAGCCTCACCATGCGGCGATTCACGCGCAGCTCGGCGGTGCGGTGGCGGCCCTGGCCTCGCCGATGGACTGCGCCGAGTCGCCGGATCTGGTGCTGGAATGCGCCAGCCAGCAGGCGGTCGTCGAGTATGGCGAAGCGATTCTCCGCCGCGGCTGGCACCTTGCGGTAATCTCAACCGGGGCGCTGGCCGACAGCGAACTGGAAGCGCGCCTGCTGAAGGCGGGCGGAAAGCTGACGCTGCTCTCCGGCGCGGTGGCGGGCATCGACGGGCTGGCGGCGGCAAAGGAGGGCGGCCTTGAGCGCGTCACCTACCGGTCACGCAAAAGCCCGGCCAGCTGGCGCGGCAGCTACGCCGAGCAGCTTATCGACCTCAATGCGGTGTCGGAAGCGAAGGTCTTCTTCGAGGGCAGCGCCCGCGAGGCGGCGCGACTCTTTCCGGCCAACGCCAACGTGGCGGCGACCGTGGCGCTCGGCGGCGTCGGAATGGACGACACCCGCGTGCAGCTGATGGTCGATCCGGCCACAAAGCGAAATACCCACACGCTGCACGTCGAGGGGCTGTTTGGCGAATTTCACCTTGAGCTGAGCGGGCTGCCGCTGGCGTCTAACCCTAAAACCTCCACCCTTGCGGCACTGAGCGCGGTACGCGCCTGCCGCGAGCTGGCCCTGCGCTGAGGACCTGATATGGACGAGCAACAGATTTTTATCGGCGGGCAGTGGCGACGCGGCAGCGGCAGCGCGATGCAGAGCCATTTCCCCGCCGACGGATCGCTCAACGCGACGCTGAACGCGGCTGGCCTGGACGATCTGGAAGACGCCATTGAAGCCGGCGAACGCGCGTGGCGCGATCCGGCCTGGCGCAACGCGCTGCCGCACGTGCGCGCGAAGATCCTGCATAAGGTTGCCGATCTGATTGAATCCCGCGTTGACGCGCTGGCGCAGATGCAGAGCCGCGATAACGGCAAGCCGCTGGCGGAAGCGCGCGGGCTGGTGATGAGCGCGGCGGGCACGGCCCGCTACTTCGCCGCCGCCTGCGAGCTGCTGGAAGGCGAACTGCCCACGCCGCGCCAGCCCGACCTGCTGACGCTGAGCCGCTACGAGCCGCTCGGCGTGGTGGCGGCCATCACGCCGTGGAACTCGCCGATCGCCAGCGAAATGCAGAAGGTCGCCCCGGCGATTGCCGCGGGTAACGCGGTGATCCTCAAGCCCGCAGAGGCCACGCCGCTGATGGCGCTGGAGCTGGCGCGTATTTTTGAGCAGGCGGGCCTGCCCGCCGGGCTGCTGAGCGTGCTGCCGGGCAAAGGCTCGGTGATTGGCGACGCGCTGGCGCGCCACCCTCGCGTGCGGAAAATTTCCTTTACCGGCGGCACGACCACCGGTCGCCATCTGGCGCACGTGGCGGCGGAAAAGCTGATCCCGGCATCGCTCGAGCTGGGCGGGAAATCCCCGACCATCGTGCTGGAGGATGCGGACGTCGAGCAGGCCGCGCGGGGCATTTGCTATGGCATTTTCAGCTCGGCGGGGCAGGCGTGCATCGCCGGATCGCGCCTGTTCATCCACCAGAGCCTTTACGCGCCGCTGATGGCGCGCCTGCTGGAACTCACCCGCGGCCTGCGCGTTGGGCATCCGTTTACCGATGGCGTTCACGTCGGGCCGCTGATTAACGAGAAGCACCGCCAGAGCGTCATGGAGTACGTTGCGCTGGCAAAACGCGAAGGGGGCCGCGTGCTGTGCGGCGGGGAGATCCCGGCCGACCCGTCTCTGGCGAACGGCAGCTTCTTCCAGCCGACGATTATCGATGGGCTGACCAACGCCGCCCGCGCCTGCCGGGAGGAGATCTTCGGCCCGGTGCTGGTGGCGATGCCGTTTAGCGATGAAGCCACGCTTATCCGCGAGGCCAACGACTCGGTATACGGGCTGGCGGCGGGCATCTGGACGCGCGATACCGGGCGCGCGCTGCGCCTGAGCGAGCAGCTGGAAGCGGGCACGGTGTGGATCAACACCTACAAAGTGTTTGCGATTTCGACCCCGTTCGGGGGCTTTAAAGAGAGCGGTCTGGGCCGCGAAAAGGGCATTCAGGGATTAAAAGCCTGGATGCAGCAAAAGAGCATTTATCTGGCGACGGGTAATAGCGTCAACCACTGGTGCGACTGAGAAAGGGTAAGCAATGAGCGAAATGATAACCGTCGGCGACGCCATCGCCAGAACGCTGGAGCAGTACCAGGTTGAGGCCATCTACGGCGTCATCTCCATTCACAATTTGCCGATCGCGGATGCGGTAGGACAGCGCGGCAACATTCGCTTTGTGCCCGCGCGCGGCGAAGCGGGTTCCGTCACCATGGCCGACGCGCACGGGCGGTTTTCGGGCCTCGGCGTGGCGCTGACCAGCACCGGCGCGGGCGCGGGTAACGCCGTCGGCGCGCTGGTTGAGGCAATGAACGCCTGCACGCCGCTGCTGCACCTGACCGGCCAGGTTGAAAAGGCGTGGCTGGACGCCGACACCGGGTTTATTCATGAAACCCGCGATCAGCTGACCTTCCTCAAGGCCAGCTCAAAGCGGGCGTACCGCATCAGCAGCGCGAATCAGGCGATCGCGATCCTGCACAAGGCGATACAGGAGGCGCAGACGCCGCCGTGTGGCCCGGTGTCGGTGGAGATCCCGATTGATATTCAGGGGGCAAAAATCCCTGCATCGCTGGTGACGGCGGCGGTGAAAGCGCCCGCGGCTTCACCCGCTGATGCTGGCGCCGTCGACGCGCTGTGGGCGCAGCTGAAGCAGGCGAAACAGCCGCTGCTGTGGCTCGGCGGCGGGGCGCTGGGAAGCGCTGACGCGGTGAAACGGCTGGCGGACGCGGGCGTAACGGTGATTTCCAGCACCCACGCGCGCGGCGTGCTGCCGGACGCCCATCGCGCCAGCCTGCGGGCGTTCCACAACTCGCCGTCCGTCGAAGCGCTTATCGCAAAATGCGACTTCACGCTGGTCGCGGGCTCGCGCCTGCGCAGCAACGAAACCCGCTCCTGGACGCTCGAACTGCCGCACCCGCGCGTGCAGATTGATATCGATCCGGCGGCGGCAAGCCGTAACTATTTGATGGACGATACGCTCATTGCCGACTGTTCCGCGCTGCTGACCGCGCTGGCAGAAAAAGCTCAGGGGCGCGAGTGGGGCAGCGCCCGGTGGGACGCGCAGGTTCAGCAGGCGGTTGAGCAAGCCGAGCAGGGGCTGCGCGAACAGTGCGGAGCGTATGCGAAGCTCAACGATGCGATTGAAAAGGCGCTGCCGAAGGATGGCCTGCTGGTGCGCGATATCACCGTGTCCGGCAGCCTGTGGGGCAGCCGCCTGTTCCGCGCCAACGGCCCGCTGATGAATATCCATTCCCTGGCGGGAGCGATTGGCATGGGGCTGCCGATGGCAATCGGCACCGCGATTGCTAACCCGCAGCGTAAGGTGGTGGGGCTGGTGGGCGACGGCGGCCTGAGCCTGAACCTGGGCGAGCTGGCAACGCTTGCCCAGGAGAAAGCCAACGTGACGCTACTGGTCATGAACGACGGGGGCTACGGCGTGATGCGCGGTATTCAGGATAAGTATTTCGGCGGTCGCCAGTATTTTAACGAACTTCACACGCCGGACTTTACGCTGCTGGCGCAGGCGATAGGCCTGCAGGCCTGGAGCGTTGAGCGGGCGGAGGATTTTGACGCCGTGATGACCGAAGCGCTGGCGATGCCGGGGCCGTCGGTGGTAGAAGTGCGGATGGGGCAGATTGGCGCGCTGAAGTTCGCCGGGCCGCCGCAGAAATCGCTTTACTGAGGTGCGGATTGTTCCCCTCACCCTAACCCTCTCCCCAAAGGGGCGAGGGGACTTAAAACACCCTCTCCCCTTTGGGGAGAGGGCTGGGGTGAGGGGACAAACTCAGAACACGTTAAACGGGTATTCCACGTAGGCGCGGATCTCATCCCCACCCACGTTGTAATCGCTGGCGTTGCTGGAGACGCGCAGCACCGAGTAGCGCAGGCGCAGCGTCAGGTCTTTCGCCGGGCCGTTCTGCACCTTGTACTGGATCTGGTTAAACCACTCGTGCTCTTTGCCGTTGCTGGTTTCAGCGGTCTTGATGTTGTCGCCGCGCACGTAGGCGGTGGTCCAGCTCAGGCCCGGCAGGCCGAGGCCACCGAAGTCGAGGCCGTAGGACGCCTGCCATGAGCGTTCGTCTTCCGCGTTAAAATCTGACCAGTAGGAGTTCGCCAGCCAGATGGTGTTGCCGCCGTCACCGACGCCGCCGCGATCGCGATAGCCGCCGTAGCTGTAGCCGGTGCTGCCGCTGCTCTGCTGATACGCCACCTTAAAGGTGTGAATGTCCCAGATGTAGCTGGCGGCCAGGCTCCAGATAGTGTTGCTGCGCCCGGTATCGAGGCTGTCTGCGTAGCCCTGATCCAGGCGGGAGTTATAGCCGTTGAAGTCAAGGATCAGCTGCTGACCGGTGCTAAACGGCTGTTTGAAGTTCAGGCCCAGGTACTGCTTGTTCATGACCTCTTCGTTGTGAGAGGCATACAGCGCGCCGCTGAACTGGTCGTTGAACTGGTAGCTCGCCCCGCCGAAGGTCAGGCTTTTTAGCCCGCTGTCGTGGCGGTCGTCGCTTTTTCGCTGCTCGTCCGTAAAGTAGCCGGCGTTAACCTCCAGGCCGTCGATCTCTTTCGACGTCAGCAGCGTGCCGGTGTAGCTTTCATACAGCAGGCGCGAGCTGTCGGCCGTCACAATCGGCAGCGCGGGGCGCTGGTTGCCGTAGCTCAGCACGGTGTTGGAGATACGCATTTTGGCCGTTGCGCCTAACTTTGCGAGGTCCGATTTTGCGCGTCCGTCGTCTTCCTGCTTAAAGAAGTCGATGCCGCCCGCGCCGCTTTTGCCGCGGCCCCCGTCAAGGCGCACGCCGTACTGGGCAATGCCGTCCACGCCAAAACCGATTAGCCCTTCGGTATAGCCGGATTCAAAGGTCGCGACGATACCCTGGCCCCATTCGGCTTTATCCTGCTGGCCCTGATGGTAATCACGGCTGATATACGCATTGCGTAAAAACAGATCTAAATGGCTGTCGCCAATAAAACCCTGGCTGTCTGACTGCTGGCTGGCAACGGCGGGTAATGCGGAAAATAAGCCTAATGCAATTAACGATAATTCTTTTTTCACGGAGGGAACGTCTCTGTCTGGATTATATTAAAGTGGGTTGCTGCATCGCGATAATTACCTGAAAGGGTAATGAATGCAATAATTATGTAATCAGACGTTTCTGTGCGCGAACCCTTGCTGCACGCGCTCTCAAGCGGACGAATTAATATCTCGGTGATAATTACCGATACGTGCGGTTTAATTAACAAATCATGCGAAATAAAAAGGAGGCAAATATGCCTCCTTCCAACATTATTTAATTCCGTCTGCGGCCATGCGGTCGCGAATATGCTGCGCGCGCTCAACGGAGGCCGGGTGATCGTCAAACATGGAGCTTTGGCGGCCTTCTTCCAGCTTCGCCAGCTTTTCAAAGCTGGTGGCTAAACCGGATGGATTAATGCCGCGTTTGCGCAACAGATCGTAGGAGTAGTCATCGGCCTCGGATTCCTGGCGCTGAGAGAACTGGGAATTGACCAGCTTCTCGCCCATGTCGCCAATCTGTGATTGAGACAGGCTTCCGACGATGCCGCCCGCAGAGGCCGCCGCCGCGCGAACGGCGTTGGTGCCCAGTGCAACCTGCATGCCTTTCTTCACGTGGCCCAGGGCGACGTGGCCCATCTCATGGCCGATCACCGCTTCGACTTCGTTGTCGGTCATCATGTCCATGAGCCCGCTGTAAACGCGGATGCAGCCGTTCGCCATCGCAAAGGCGTTCACGTCTTTGGCGACGTAAACCTTGTAGTTCACCGGCTGGCCGTTGATGTTGTCCCCGAGTGCGGAAGCAATCTTATTCAGACGCTGCGTGTAGGTACTGTTAGCCGGCGCGAGTGTGGCTTTCGCGTCCATATCTTTACAGGCCTGATCGCTCAGCGCGATGACCTGTGCGTCGCTCAGGGAGTAGGCCTGAAAAGCTTCCGCGCCTGAGGACATCAGGCCGTTAGAATCCATATTCTGGCAGCCGCTCAGCAGGAGAGTGGTTCCCAGAGCCAGCACAATTGCACGCATTTTCATGTAGTTGCTTCCGTACCCGTTAAACTAAAAAAAATCCGAAAATCACCGTAAGCGAAGCCGGTGCTGCGCTAAGTATAAAGAATATCGACACGGGCGGGCGAGCAGATTGCGCAACATGCGAGCATGATCCAGAGATTTCTTAAGCGGCAAAAGAATGGTCCATGTACATGCCCTGCGGCTTGGGTTACATTGTTGGCACTTTTTTCCGGCGTAGCCCAAAACGCGCTGTCGTCAAGGGCATGGCCTTTAACAGTCCGATCTGGAGTTAAAATGTCCTCACGTAAAGAGCTTGCAAATGCTATTCGTGCGCTGAGCATGGACGCAGTACAAAAAGCCAAATCCGGTCACCCGGGCGCCCCTATGGGCATGGCTGATATCGCCGAAGTCCTGTGGCGTGATTTCATGAACCACAACCCGCAGAACCCGGCATGGGCTGACCGCGACCGCTTCGTGCTGTCCAACGGCCACGGCTCTATGCTCATCTATAGCCTGCTGCACCTCACCGGCTACGATCTGCCTATCGACGAGCTGAAAAACTTCCGTCAGCTGCACTCCAAAACTCCAGGTCACCCGGAAGTGGGTTACACCGCGGGCGTTGAAACCACCACCGGCCCGCTGGGTCAGGGTATTGCTAACGCAGTCGGTATGGCGATTGCCGAGAAGACCCTTGCGGCACAGTTCAACCGTCCTGGTCACGACATCGTTGACCACTTCACCTACGCGTTCATGGGCGACGGCTGCATGATGGAAGGCATTTCTCACGAAGTGTGCTCCCTGGCCGGTACCCTGAAGCTCGGCAAGCTGGTCGCGTTCTACGACGACAACGGTATCTCCATCGACGGCCACGTTGAAGGCTGGTTTACGGACGACACCGCGGCTCGCTTTGAAGCCTACGGCTGGCACGTTGTGCGCGGCGTTGACGGCCACGATGCTGACTCGATTAAACGTGCGGTAGAAGAAGCACGTGCAGTCACTGACAAACCGTCCCTGCTGATGTGCAAAACCATCATTGGCTTCGGTTCCCCGAACAAAGCGGGTACGCACGACTCCCACGGCGCGCCGCTGGGCGACGCTGAAATTGCGCTGACCCGTGAAGCGCTGGGCTGGAAATATCCTGCTTTCGAAATCCCTTCTGAAATCTACGCCCAGTGGGATGCGAAAGAAGTGGGCCAGGCGAAAGAGTCTGCGTGGAACGAGAAGTTCGCTGCCTACGCGAAGGCGTTCCCTCAGGAAGCGGCAGAATTTACTCGTCGTATGAAGGGCGAAATGCCGTCTGATTTCGACGCGAAAGCGAACGAGTTCATCGCTAAACTGCAGGCAAATCCGTCTAAGATCGCCAGCCGTAAAGCGTCGCAGAATGCGATTGAAGCGTTCGGTCCTCTGCTGCCTGAATTCCTCGGCGGCTCAGCTGACCTGGCGCCGTCTAACCTGACCCTGTGGTCCGGTTCTAAGCCAATCAACGAAGACACCGCGGGTAACTATATCCACTACGGCGTGCGTGAATTTGGTATGACCGCCATTGCTAACGGTATCTCCCTGCACGGCGGTTTCCTGCCGTACACCTCTACCTTCCTGATGTTCGTTGAATACGCGCGTAACGCCGTGCGTATGGCTGCGCTGATGAAGCAGCGTCAGGTGATGGTCTACACCCACGACTCCATCGGTCTGGGCGAAGATGGTCCAACCCACCAGCCGGTAGAGCAGGTGGCTTCTCTGCGCGTAACCCCGAACATGTCTACCTGGCGTCCATGTGACCAGGTGGAATCCGCGGTAGCGTGGAAATATGGCGTTGAGCGTCACGACGGTCCAACCGCGCTGATCCTCTCCCGCCAGAACCTGGCGCAGCAGGAGCGTACTCCAGAGCAGCTGGCGAACATCGCTCGCGGCGGCTACGTGCTGAAAGACTGCGCAGGTCAGCCAGAGCTGATCTTCATCGCTACCGGTTCTGAAGTTGAGCTGGCCGTGGCTGCATGGGAAAAACTGACTGCCGAAGGCGTGAAGGCGCGCGTGGTCTCCATGCCGTCTACCGATGCGTTCGACAAGCAGGATGCAGCCTACCGTGAATCCGTTCTGCCTAAAGCGGTTTCCGCTCGCGTGGCGGTTGAAGCGGGTATCGCTGACTACTGGTTCAAATACGTGGGCCTGAACGGCGCTATCGTCGGTATGACCACCTTCGGTGAATCGGCTCCGGCAGAGCAGCTGTTCGAAGAGTTCGGCTTCACCGTAGAGAACGTTGTCGCTAAGGCGAAAGAACTGCTGTAATTGCGGTTTTGCCCGGTGGCGCTGACGCTACCGGGCCTACAAATGGCATAAAATGCAGGCCGGGTAAGCGTCAGCGCCACCCGGCTTTTTTGTATCTGCTATTCCTGGTTCCTGTAACGGCACTGTAATTTATTCCACCCAAAATGTGACGCAAGTCATATAGCTGGCTTATTGGTCTGGACAGACATTCCTTTTATTCACCGATTCGCTTATTCTTGCTGAAGCGTTTCAGTCGATGATGTGTTCGACAAATGACCAATCAATCGCAGTTTGTGACAGGCAGCATTCCCCTTCGGGCGTCGCTGGATTACTCTTTCAGCCACCTCACACTCAGGGAAAGCGTTGCAGGAGATCTATGACCGTACGCGTAGCGATTAATGGCTTCGGCCGCATCGGGCGCAACGTGGTTCGTGCTTTGTATGAATCCGGGCGTCGTGCGGAAATCACCGTGGTGGCAATCAATGAACTGGCGGATGCTACGGGCATGGCGCATTTGTTGAAATATGACACCAGCCATGGGCGCTTTGCCTGGGACGTTCGCCAGGAAAGAGACCTGCTTTTCGTCGGTGATGATGTCATTCGCGTGCTGCATGAGCCCAGCATAGAAGGGCTGCCGTGGCGAGAGCTGGGCGTAGACGTAGTGCTTGACTGTACCGGCGTGTACGGCACCCGCGAACACGGTGAAGCGCATCTGACCGCGGGGGCGAAAAAAGTGCTGTTCTCCCATCCCGGCAGTAACGACCTCGACGCCACCGTCGTTTACGGCGTAAACCACCTTGAGCTTCAGGCTGACCACCGCATCGTCTCTAACGCTTCCTGCACCACCAACTGCATTATTCCGGTCATTAAACTGTTAGACGATGCGTATGGCATAGAGTCCGGCACCGTAACCACGATCCACTCCGCCATGCACGATCAGCAGGTGATCGACGCCTATCACCCGGACCTGCGACGCACTCGCGCAGCGAGCCAGTCCATCATTCCGGTTGATACCAAACTCGCTGCGGGGATCACCCGTATTTTCCCGCAGTTTAACGACCGCTTTGAAGCGATTGCCGTGCGCGTTCCCACGATTAACGTCACCGCAATCGACCTGAGCGTGACCGTGAAAAAACCGGTAAAAGCCTGTGAAGTCAACCTGTTGCTGCAAAAAGCGGCACAGGGAGCATTTCATGGTATAGTTGACTATACGGAATTACCGTTGGTCTCAGTAGATTTTAACCACGACCCGCACAGCGCCATTGTTGATGGCACGCAAACGCGCGTGAGTGGTGCACACCTTATCAAGACGCTGGTCTGGTGTGATAACGAATGGGGCTTTGCTAACCGAATGCTTGACACTACGTTAGCAATGGCCGCGAAAGGTTTCAGGTAAGACGCAGCGTGCGTCTTCAAGACTTTATCAAGAATCAACGAGAGGATTCACCATGTCTGTAATTAAGATGACCGATCTGGATCTGGCAGGTAAACGCGTTTTCATCCGTGCCGATCTGAACGTACCGGTTAAAGATGGCAAAGTGACCAGCGACGCGCGTATTCGTGCTTCTCTGCCAACCATTGAACTGGCGCTGAAGCAGGGTGCTAAAGTGATGGTAACCTCCCACCTGGGCCGTCCAACCGAAGGTGAGTACAACGAAGAGTTCTCCCTGCTGCCGGTTGTTAATTACCTGAAAGACAAACTGTCTAACCCGGTTCGTCTGGTTAAAGATTACCTGGACGGCGTTGAAGTGGCTGCCGGTGAGCTGGTTGTTCTGGAAAACGTTCGCTTCAACAAAGGCGAGAAGAAAGACGACGAAACTCTGTCCAAAAAATACGCGGCACTGTGCGATGTGTTCGTAATGGATGCTTTCGGTACTGCACACCGCGCGCAGGCTTCCACCCACGGTATCGGTAAATTTGCCGACGTAGCCTGTGCAGGTCCACTGCTGGCTGACGAACTGGAAGCGCTGGGCAAAGCCCTGAAAGAACCTGCTCGTCCAATGGTCGCTATCGTTGGTGGTTCTAAAGTGTCTACCAAACTGACCGTTCTGGATTCCCTGTCTAAAATCGCTGACCAGCTGATCGTTGGCGGTGGTATCGCGAACACCTTCGTTGCTGCTCAAGGCCACAACGTCGGTAAATCCCTGTACGAAGCAGACCTGGTTGACGAAGCGAAACGCCTGCTGAGCACCTGCGATATTCCTGTTCCGACTGACGTTCGCGTAGCGACCGAGTTCTCCGAAACCGCAACCGCGACCCTGAAATCTGTTAACGACATTAAAGATGAAGAGCAGATTCTGGACCTGGGCGACGTTTCTGCAGAGAAACTGGCTGAAATCCTGAAAAACGCGAAAACGATTCTGTGGAACGGCCCGGTTGGCGTGTTTGAATTCCCTAACTTCCGTAAAGGCACCGAAATCGTTGCTAACGCAATCGCAGACAGCGAAGCGTTCTCTATCGCAGGCGGTGGTGACACCCTGGCAGCTATCGACCTGTTCGGTATTGCTGACAAGATCTCCTACATCTCCACTGGTGGCGGCGCATTCCTCGAATTCGTGGAAGGCAAAGTTCTGCCAGCAGTAGCAATGCTCGAAGAGCGCGCTAAGAAGTAAGCCATTCAAGGGCAGGGAAACCTGCCCAATTTTCAGCGCGCTTTTAAGAGCTCGCACCTTTTCTAACGGCCGAAGATACAGGACTAAGCAACATGTCTAAAATTTTTGATTTCGTAAAACCTGGCGTGATCACTGGTGATGACGTACAGAAAGTGTTCCAGGTAGCTAAAGAAAACAACTTCGCTCTGCCAGCAGTTAACTGCGTGGGTACCGACTCCATCAACGCCGTACTGGAAACCGCTGCAAAAGTAAAAGCACCGGTTATCGTTCAGTTCTCTAACGGCGGCGCGGCGTTCATCGCGGGTAAAGGCGTGAAAACTGACGTTCCACAGGGCGCGGCAATCCTGGGCGCGATCTCTGGTGCGCACCACGTACACCAGATGGCAGAGCACTACGGTGTCCCAGTTATCCTGCACACCGACCACTGCGCGAAGAAACTGCTGCCGTGGATCGACGGTCTGCTGGACGCGGGTGAAAAACACTTCGCGGCAACCGGTAAGCCACTGTTCTCTTCTCACATGATCGACCTGTCTGAAGAGTCACTGCACGAAAACATCGAAATCTGCTCTAAGTACCTGGCGCGCATGGCCAAAATCGGCATGACCCTGGAAATCGAACTGGGCTGCACCGGCGGTGAAGAAGACGGCGTGGACAACAGCCACATGGACGCTTCTGCCCTGTACACCCAGCCAGAAGACGTTGATTACGCGTACACCGAGCTGAGCAAAATCAGCCCACGCTTCACCATCGCGGCGTCCTTCGGTAACGTGCACGGCGTGTACAAGCCAGGTAACGTGGTTCTGACCCCAACCATCCTGCGTGATTCTCAGGAATACGTTTCTAAGAAACACAACCTGCCGCACAACAGCCTGAACTTCGTCTTCCACGGCGGTTCCGGTTCTTCTGCTCAGGAAATCAAAGATTCCGTAAGCTACGGCGTAGTGAAAATGAACATCGATACCGACACCCAGTGGGCAACCTGGGACGGTATCCTGCAATACTACAAAACCAACGAAGCTTACCTGCAGGGCCAGCTGGGCAACCCGAAAGGCGAAGACCAGCCGAACAAGAAATACTACGATCCACGCGTATGGCTGCGTGCTGCCCAGTCTTCCATGATTACTCGTCTGGAGCAGGCATTCAAAGAGCTGAACGCGGTTGACGTTCTGTAATTTGCGCTGCTGACAGCATCAGAAGGCCCGCATATGCGGGCCTTTTTTTATGGTTTTTCAACATGCTGCAACATCTGATTTTGTGATCTGTTTGGCAATACTTGCTCTTTTTGTTTACCCTTTACTAACCTGCCCGTCTCCATGAGGGATAGATTTTTGTGGTTTGATTTAGCATAAGGATAAATGAATGGACGATCTCGGTGTAGTAGATGGCATCAACAATGCGGGGACCTGGCTGGTGCGCAACCAGGCGCTGCTGCTGAGTTATGCGGTAAATATCGTCGCGGCAATCGCGATTATCATCGTCGGTATGATCGTGGCGCGCATCGTCTCGAATACCGTTAACCGGGTTATGGTCGCGCGACACATCGACGCGACGGTCGCGGACTTCCTCTCCGCGCTGGTGCGCTACGGTATCATCGCCTTTACCCTGATTGCGGCGCTTGGTCGCGTCGGCGTGCAAACGGCATCCGTCATTGCGGTACTCGGTGCGGCAGGTCTGGCTATTGGCCTGGCGCTGCAGGGCTCACTTTCGAACCTCGCCGCTGGCGTACTGCTGGTGACCTTCCGTCCGTTCCGCTCCGGTGAATACGTTGACCTCGGCGGCATCGCCGGGACCGTGCTTCAGGTGCAGATTTTCTCCACCACCATGCGCACCGTTGACGGCCGTATCGTTGTGATCCCTAACGGCAAAATTATCGCCGGAAACATCATTAACTTCTCCCGCGAGCCGGTGCGTCGTAACGAGCTGATTATTAGCGTGGCGTATGATTCGGACATCGATCAGGTGAAATCCCTGATTGCCAATATCATTGCCTCTGACGATCGTATTCTGAAAGATCGCGAGCAGACCGTGCGTCTTAACGAACTGGGCGCGTCGTCCATTAACTTTGTGGTGCGTATCTGGAGCAAAAGCAGTGATTTGCAAAACGTTTACTGGGACGTGCTGGAACGCATCAAGCGTGATTTTGACGCCAACGGCATCAGCTTCCCGTACCCGCAGATGGACGTTAATCTCAAGCGCGAGAAAGTAGCCGAATAATTCGCTTTCGCACAGGCCCGGTAAGCCTCAGCGCCGCCGGGCTTTTTCTTCATAAGCCCTGCTAATCCCCGATTAATATTATCCATTTCCTCTAATGTAATTCTCCACGTATAGTCTGCTCCAAAGACAATTCTGCGAGACTTACGTCATGTTCTCTTATTACTTTCAAGGGCTTGCCTTAGGGGCAGCCATGATCCTTCCCCTTGGCCCGCAAAATGCGTTCGTGATGAACCAGGGCATTCGCCGCCAGTATCACCTGATGATTGCGCTGCTGTGCGCGGTAAGCGATCTGCTGCTGATTTGCGCCGGCATTTTCGGCGGCAGCGCGCTGCTGATGCAGTCTCCGTGGCTGCTGGCGATCGTCACCTGGGGCGGCGTCGCGTTTCTGCTTTGGTACGGCTTCGGCGCGCTGAAAACGGCGATGAGCAATAACCTCGAGCTGGCAAACGCCGAGGTGATGAAGCAGGGGCGCTGGAAAATCATCGTCACTATGCTCGCGGTCACGTGGCTTAATCCGCACGTTTATCTTGATACGTTTGTGGTGCTGGGGAGCCTGGGCGGGCAGCTGGACGTTGAGCCGAAACGCTGGTTTGCGTTAGGCACCGTCAGCGCGTCGTTCCTGTGGTTTTTCGGTCTGGCGATTCTGGCGGCCTGGCTGGCCCCGCGGCTGCGCACCGCGAAAGCGCAGCGGATCATCAATACGCTGGTGGGGCTGGTGATGTGGTTCATTGCTTTTCAGCTGGCCAAAGACGGGGTCCAGCATGTTCAGGGATTGTTCAACTAAGCGTTATCCGATGGACAACCGCGCAGGACGCGCTAATCTTGCTGGCATGCGCCCTGTTTGTGGGCACTCTTCGCAACATGGAGGAATGACAGTGAAGTTTAAAGTGATGGCCCTGGCGGCATTAGTCGGTTTTGGTGCAATGTCGGTTCAGGCGAGCGAACTGCCTGACGGCCCGCACATTGTCACTTCAGGCACGGCGAGCGTGGATGCGGTTCCGGACGTGGCAACCCTGGCAATTGAAGTTAACGTTGCCGCGAAAGATGCTGCCTCAGCGAAGAAGCAGGCTGACGATCGCGTTGCGCAATATCTCTCTTTCCTGGAGCAGAACGGCGTAGCGAAAAAAGACATTAACTCTGCGAACCTGCGCACCCAGCCGGATTACGATTACCAGAACGGTAAAAGCATTCTGAAAGGCTATCGCGCGGTGCGTACCGTTGAAGTGACCTTGCGCCAGCTCGATAAGCTGAACTCGCTGCTGGACGCGGCGCTGAAGGCAGGGCTGAACGAAATTCGTTCCGTCTCGCTGGGCGTTGCGCAACCGGAGAAATACAAAGACGAAGCGCGTAAAGCGGCGATTAACGACGCTATTCACCAGGCAGAACAGCTGGCATCCGGCTTTAAGAGCAAGCTCGGCCCGGTTTACAGCGTGCGTTACCACGTCTCTAACTACCAGCCAAGCCCGATGGTTCGCATGATGAAGGCCGACGCGGCGCCGGTATCCGCTCAGGAAACTTACGAGCAGCCAACCATTCAGTTCGACGACCAGGTTGACGTGGTGTTCCAGCTGGAGCCAACTCAAACTCAGCAAACTGAGGCGGCTAAGGCGCAGTAATTTGCCCTCACACTAACCCTCTCCCACAGGGAGAGGGAATTCAAGCGATTAATCCTGCCTCAACACCTTGTGACCAAATGCCAGCAGCGCGTCGGTAACGTTGCGCATCATGCGGCTTTCCGGCGCAAAGCGGTGCCAGTACAGCATCCGGCGCTGGTAAAGCCCAGGCGTTAAGTCAATCAGCTCGCCGCTTTTCAACTCTTTCTCAATCTGCAGATGCGGGATCATGCAGCAGGTAGTGCCCTGGCGCGCAAGCTGCACGAATGCTTCTGAGGAGTTAACGATGTGGCACGGCACGCTGCCCGGCGGCAGGTCGAAGTTTTGCTGCAGGAAAGCCTGATGCATATCGTCAAGATGGTCAAACGCCACGGCAGGGGCTTTCAGCAGCGCGGCGCGGGTTACGCCGTTCGGGAAGTAGCGTTCGGCAAAGGCCTTTGAGCCGACGAAGAGATAGTCCAGCGCGCCCAGCTGATCCACCAGGCAGCTTGGCAGCGCCTGCGGCTGAATACTCACCGCTCCAACCACTTCCCCCCGGCGCAGGCGCTCCTGGGTGCGGGTTTCGTCTTCAACCTGCAGGTTCAGGCGAATAGGGGAGTCGACCAGCACCGGCGCAAGCGCGGGCAGCAGCCAGGTTGCCAGGCTGTCGGCGTTCACCGCCAGCGACAGCAGCAGCGGCGTGGAGCCGGTTTGCTCATCGCCGAGCCATTCATCTTCAAGCAGTTCAACCTGGCGCAGCAGAGCGAGAAGCTTTTGGCCCTGCTCCGTTGGGCGAGGCGGAACGGTGCGAACCAGAAGCGGCTGCCCAAACATGTTTTCCAGTTGCTTAATACGCTGTGATACGGCGGATTGGGTGATGCACAGCTTCTGCGCCGCGCGTTCAAAACCGCGTTCGCGAATAACGGCATCAAGGGCCTGTAATGTTCTGTAATCCGGACGTTTCATTGCGGGTCAATACTCCTGAAATTTACTTATTCTGCACTATGACACAATTTTCCCTTCGTGACAGACGAAATCCACCCCCGGTGTTCTATAATGCGCCCTGAGTTTTCACACCACAGGCAGAACGATCATGACGCAGGATGAACTGAAAAAAGCAGTAGGATGGGCCGCTCTCCAGTACGTGCAGCCGGGAACGATTGTCGGTGTTGGCACCGGGTCGACGGCGGCGCACTTTATCGATGCCCTGGGCACGATGAAGGGGCAAATTGAGGGTGCGGTTTCCAGCTCTGATGCTTCCACGGAAAAGCTGAAAAGCCTTGGTATTACCGTTTTCGATCTGAACGAAGTTGACCGTCTTGGCATTTACGTTGATGGCGCGGACGAGATCAACGGCCACATGCAGATGATCAAGGGCGGCGGCGCGGCGCTGACGCGTGAAAAGATCATCGCTTCCGTTGCAGACAAATTTATCTGCATCGCTGACGCCTCCAAGCAGGTCGACATTCTGGGGAACTTCCCGCTGCCGGTCGAAGTGATCCCCATGGCGCGCAGCGCGGTTGCCCGCCAGCTGGTGAAGCTGGGCGGACGTCCGGAATACCGCCAGGGCGTAGTGACGGACAACGGTAACGTGATCCTCGACGTTCACGGCCTTGAGATTCTGGACGCGGTCGCGCTGGAAAATGCGATCAACGGCATTCCAGGCGTCGTGACCGTGGGGTTATTCGCCAACCGCGGCGCGGACGTGGCGCTGATCGGCACGGCCGACGGCGTTAAAACCATCGTAAAATGATCTGACGGGGGGAGCCCTCCTCCCGCTAAAAAAATTTTGAACCGCCAAATTCGGTGACTTGTGTCACGTTTTTACGCCTGCTTTGCCGATCCTGCCGCTTTCGTAAATTTCCACAGCATTTTCCTCTGTCATTTTGCCCTGTATGACTTTTCTTCAGAGTGCCGACGCAAACGTTCATATTGCTGCAATAGTTTTTTTTGATATGTTGGCTAGAGCGGATTTCAATCCAGCACAACATCAGTTCAGATAAAAAAACAGGGTCGGGTAAATGGCAAAGGTATCACTGGAGAAAGACAAGATTAAATTCCTGCTAGTAGAAGGCGTGCATCAGAAAGCGATTGATAGCCTTCGCGCGGCAGGTTACACCAACATCGAATTTCACAAAGGGGCGCTGGATACCGAAGAGCTGAAAGCGTCCATCCGTGATGCCCATTTTATCGGACTGCGATCCCGTACTCATCTGACTGAAGAGGTCATTGCCGCGGCGGAAAAGCTGGTGGCTATCGGCTGTTTCTGCATCGGCACCAACCAGGTTGACCTGAATGCTGCCGCCAAACGCGGTATTCCCGTCTTCAACGCCCCGTTCTCAAACACCCGTTCCGTGGCGGAATTGGTGATTGGTGAACTGCTGCTGCTGCTGCGCGGCATTCCTGAAGCCAACGCCAAAGCGCACCGCGGCGTGTGGAACAAGCTGGCGTCCGGTTCATTCGAAGCGCGCGGCAAGAAGCTTGGGATCATCGGCTACGGCCATATCGGCACGCAGCTGGGCATTCTGGCTGAATCGCTGGGAATGCACGTCTTCTTCTACGATATTGAAAGCAAGCTGCCGCTGGGGAACGCCACGCAGGTTCAGCATCTTTCCGATCTCCTGAACATGAGCGACGTGGTGAGCCTGCACGTGCCGGAGAACGTGTCCACCAAAAACATGATGGGGGCCGAAGAGCTTGCCCTTATGAAGCCGGGATCGCTGCTAATCAACGCCGCGCGCGGGACGGTTGTCGATATTCCTGCCCTGTGCGACGCGCTGAAGCGCAAGCATCTGGCCGGCGCGGCTATCGACGTCTTCCCGACGGAGCCCGCAACCAACAGCGATCCGTTTACCTCTCCGCTGTGCGAGTTTGATAACGTGATCCTGACGCCGCACATCGGCGGCTCGACGCAGGAAGCGCAGGAGAACATCGGGCTGGAAGTGGCGGGCAAGCTGAGCAAATACTCGGATAACGGGTCTACGCTCTCCGCGGTGAACTTCCCGGAGGTTTCGCTGCCGCTGCACGGCGGGCGTCGTCTGCTGCACATCCACGAAAACCGCCCGGGCGTGCTGACCGCCATCAACCAGATCTTTGCCGAGCAGAGCGTGAACATTGCCGCGCAGTATCTGCAAACCAACGCCCAGATGGGCTACGTGGTGATCGATATCGAAGCGGATGAGGATGTCGCCGAGAAGGCGCTGCAGAGCATGAAGGCGATTCCGGGAACGATCCGCGCGCGTCTGCTTTACTGATAGTGCGAGGTAAATGCAAAACGGTAACAATAGTTACCGTTTTGTATGTTTCTCCCTTTTCCTATGCGAGAGGGCAGGGTGAGGGCATCAGGCTGCACGCCTGTTTCACCACTCCCACAACGTCGATGGCGTCACTACCGCAGGCAGCGGCACATCCCACTCCTCAACCGGTAACGCCTCCACGCCCTGACAATCGTGCGCGTAACCTACCGGATGTAACCCATACTGCTGCCAGTTTTGCAGCGTTCGGTCATAGAAACCCCCGCCCATTCCCAGGCGCTGGCCCTGCTCGTCAAACGCCACCAGCGGCGTAATCAGCACGTCCAGTTCGCAAAGCGGCAGTACGTCGCGCACGTCGAGCTTCGGCTCGGTGATTTTAAGACGATTCACCACCAGCTCGCTGTGCGGGTGGTAGTGCAGAAACAGCAAATTCCCCGCGCTAAACGGATGCAATACGGGAAGACAGACTTTTTTCCCCGCCCGCCACAGCTGCTCGATAAGCGGCTGGGTGTCCAGTTCGCCGTCAAAGGAGAGAAAGAGGGCAACCGTATGGGCCATCACAACGGGCGGATACGCCATCATGCGGGCGGCGGCCTGTTGGGCAAATTGGGTTTGCTGTTCCGCGGTTAACGCGCGACGGCGCTGACGAATAAGCTGGCGAATTTCCTGGCGTGAGGGAGAAACTTCCGGGAGTTGAGTCATGGTCGTTGGTAGAGAAGAAAGAGGGGAATCTCCGAGATGCCGCCGCAGGCTGTAACCCTTGAACCCTTGGTTCAAGGTGAATGTGTCGTCATAGTTTTAAGGCTTCTCGGACGAACCGAGCATGCTCACCAACCATGGAGCGCCACATTCTTGTGGTATGAAATATCGGCTCAGGGGACTGGCCCGCTTGCAAACATCTCAGAGAAATTTTGTCTTCACAGTTACTCTACCATAGACAACTGCGAAGTGTTATTCAAACTTTGGTCCCGGTCTTTCGGGATTGCGACCTTGATCAAGCAACGCCTGTTCAATGGTCTGCTGGAGCATTTTAATGCGCTGCTCCATGCTTGCCGCGTAGTCGCGGGTCTTCGTTTTTTCCTGAGTCAGTTCATAGCTGATGTTCAACGCGGCGATGAAAACCAGCTGCTCAGTATTTGTGACTCTAGTGCGTTCTTTTAGATCTTGCAACCGCTGATTCAAATCGTCCGCAGCCTGATTCAGGGCATCCCTTTGTTCAGGCGGACAATTCACTCGCAGTGAACGGCCAAAAATCTGGAGATCGACGGGTTGTGCAGACATGCCACCTTCCTGCTGATTGACTGCGCGGCCTTCGCTTACTGCCCCGGGGGCTGCGAAGGGGCGACACTATAGCTACCCTGATGTGAAGATACAAGCCCTTTTCTGGTATCACCAGGGTCCAAAGTGGTAGCATATCATGAATCTTCCCCCTTTGATGACGAATGCTCATGTCTATACAGAACGAAATGCCTGGTTACAAGGATTTAAACCAGTTACTGAACCAGCAGGGAGTCGGTTTAACCCCCGCTGAAATGCACGGTCTGATCAGTGGCATGCTGTGCGGTGGAAACGGCGATAGCTCCTGGCAGCCGCTGATCCACGACCTCACCAACGAGGGGCTGGCGTTTGGTCACGAGCTGGCGGAAGCACTGAGAAAAATGCACGCGGCAATCAGCGATTCACTGGAAGACGATGGCTTCCTTTTTCAGCTTTATCTGCCTGATGGAGACGACGTGAGCGTCTTCGATCGCGCCGATGCGCTCGCGGGCTGGGTAAACCACTATCTGCTTGGCCTGGGCGTTACTCAGCCTAAGCTTGATAAGGTAACCGGCGAAGCGGGCGAGGCGATCGACGACCTGCGCAACATCGCGCAGCTTGGCTACGACGAAGACGAAGATCAGGAAGAGCTGGAGATGTCGCTCGAAGAGATCATCGAGTACGTTCGCGTGGCCTCTCTGCTGTGCCACGACAACTTTACGCGCGCGCAGCCAACCGCGCCTGAAGTCCGCAAGCCGACCTTACATTAAGAACAAGAACGCACAGGAGGGTGTCATGGTTATCTCAAATCACGAGTATTCGCGCCGTCGTCAGGCGCTGCTGGCGCAAATGCAGCCGGGCAGCGCCGCGCTGATTTTTGCCGCGCCGGAAGTCACGCGCAGCGCCGACAGCGAATACCCCTATCGCCAGAGCAGCGATTTCTGGTATTTCACCGGCTTCAACGAGCCGGAAGCGGTACTGGTCCTGATTAAGAGCAACGACACCCACAACCACAGCGTTATCTTCAACCGCGTGCGCGACCTGACGGCTGAAATCTGGTTTGGCCGCCGCCTCGGGCAAGAGGCGGCGCCAGCGAAGCTTGGCGTGGACCGCGCGCTGGCGTTCAGCGAAATCAATCAGCAGCTCTATCAGCTGCTTAACGGTCTGGACGTGCTTTACCACGCTCAGGGCGAGTACGCCTACGCCGATGAGATCGTCTTCAACGCGCTCGACAAGCTGCGTAAAGGCTCGCGGCAGAATCTATCCGCCCCGGCCACGCTGACGGACTGGCGTCCGATGGTGCATGAGATGCGCCTGTTCAAATCCGAAGAAGAGCTCAACGTGCTACGCCGGGCGGGTGAAATCAGCGCCCTGGCGCATACCCGCGCGATGGAAAAGTGCCGCCCGGGCATGTTCGAGTATCAGCTCGAAGGCGAAATTCATCATGAGTTTAACCGCCACGGCGCGCGTTTCCCTTCCTACAACACCATCGTTGGCGGCGGTGAAAACGGCTGCATTCTGCATTACACCGAGAACGAAAGCGCGCTGCGCGATGGCGACCTGGTCTTGATCGACGCCGGTTGCGAATTCCAGGGCTACGCGGGTGACATTACCCGTACCTTCCCGGTGAACGGCAAATTCACCCCGGCACAGCGCGCGGTGTATGACATCGTGCTCGAATCGCTGGAAACGGCGCTGACGCTTTACCGTCCGGGTACGTCCATTCAGGAAGTGACCGGTGAAGTCGTGCGCATCATGATTACCGGCCTGGTGAAGCTCGGCATCCTGAAGGGCGACGTGGATACGCTGATTACCGAGAATGCCCACCGCCCGTACTTTATGCATGGCCTGAGCCACTGGCTTGGGCTGGACGTGCACGACGTGGGCGCCTATGGCCCCGAACGTTCGCGCGTGCTGGAGCCGGGCATGGTGTTGACCGTCGAGCCGGGGCTGTACATTGCGCCGGATGCAGACGTCCCGCCGGAGTACCGCGGCATTGGCATTCGCATTGAAGACGACATTGTGATCACCGAATCGGGTAACGAAAACCTGACCGCGAGCGTCGTCAAGAAAGCGGACGATATCGAGGCGCTGATGGCGGCGGCGCGCGTATGAGCGTGATCATTGTTGGCGGCGGCATGACCGGCGCCACGCTGGCGCTGGCAATATCGCAGCTGACGAACGGCCAGCTTCCGGTGCATCTGGTGGAGGCCGTTGCGCCTCAGGCCGCCGATCACCCAGGCTTTGACGCCCGCGCCATCGCCCTGGCGCAGGGAACCTGCCAGCACCTCGCGCGCATTGGCATCTGGCAGGCGATTGCGGATCGCGCAACGGCGATTAATACCGTCCACGTCAGCGACCGCGGGCACGCGGGGTTTGTCACGCTGAATGCCCATGACTACCGCATTGACGCGCTGGGGCAGGTTGTTGAGCTGCACGACGTCGGTCTGCGCCTGTTCCGACTGCTGCAGGATGCCCCGGGCGTTACGCTGCACTGCCCGACGCGCGTTGCCGGCTTTAGCCGCAGCGAAGGCGCGGTCAGCGTGACGCTGGAAAATGGCACCGTTCTTGAGGGCCAGCTTTTGGTTGCCGCGGACGGTTCGCGTTCTGCCATCGGCACGCGGTGCGGCATAGCGTGGCAGCAGCAGCCGTACGGGCAGGTTGCCGTCATTGCCAACGTTTCGACGTCCCAGGCCCATGGCGGCAGGGCCTTCGAGCGCTTCACGCAGCACGGCCCGCTGGCGATGCTGCCGATGTCGGACGGGCGCTGCTCGCTGGTCTGGTGCCATCCGCTGGATAAGGCCGACGAGGTGCAGTCCTGGTCCGACGAACGTTTTTGTGCCGAGCTGCAGCGGGCCTTCGGCTGGCGGCTCGGACGTATCACCCATGCGGGCAAACGCGCGGTCTATCCGCTGTCGCTGACTACCGCATCGCAGTCTATCTCCCATCGCGTGGCGCTGGTCGGCAATGCGGCGCAGACCCTGCATCCGATTGCCGGGCAGGGCTTCAACCTTGGCCTGCGCGACGTCATGAGCCTTGCGGAAACGCTGGCGCAGGCGTGGCGCGAGCAAAAAGACTGCGGCGAGTATGCGGTCCTGAGTCATTATCAGAAGCGCCGTCAGGCCGACAAAGAGGCGACGATCGGCGTGACCGATGGTTTAGTCCATCTGTTTGCCAACCGCTGGGCGCCGCTGGTGGCAGGCCGCAACCTCGGGCTGGTGGCGATGGAATTATTCATTCCGGCACGTGACGTGCTGGCGCAGCGGACCCTTGGTTGGGTCGCGCGTTAAGGAGTTATCACCGTGCAAAATGTTGATGTCGCCATTGTAGGCGGCGGAATGGTCGGGCTGGCGCTGGCCTGCGGATTACAGGGCAGCGGCCTGCGCGTGGCCGTGCTGGAGCAAAAGCTGCCTCAGCCCGTCGCGCCGGATGCGCCGCCGGCGCTTCGCGTATCGGCGATTAACGCGGCCAGCGAAAAGCTGCTGACGCGGCTTGGCGTCTGGTCAGATATCGTGGCCCAGCGCGCCAGCTGCTATCACGGTATGGAAGTGTGGGATAAAGACAGCTTCGGCCACATCGCGTTTGATGACGAAAGCATGGGGTACAGCCACCTGGGGCACATCATCGAAAACGCGGTGATTCACCACGCGCTGTGGCAAAAAGCGCAGGCCTGTAGCGACGTGACGCTGATGGCACCCGCGCAGATCCAGCAGGTGGCCTGGGGCGAAAACGAGGCGTTTATTACCCTGCAAAGCGGCGATATGCTCACCGCGCGTCTGGTGGTGGGCGCTGACGGCGCCAACTCCTGGCTGCGTAACAAGGCCGATATCCCGCTGACCTTCTGGGACTACCGCCATCACGCGATGGTGGCGACCATCCGCACCGAAGAGCCGCACGGCGGCGTCGCGCGCCAGATTTTCCACAACGACGGCATTCTGGCCTTCCTGCCGCTCAGCGATCCGCACCTGTGCTCGATCGTCTGGTCGCTGGTGCCGGAAAAAGCGCAGCAGATGCAGGACGCCACGCCGGAAGCCTTTAACCAGGCGGTGTGCGTGGCGTTTGATAACCGCCTTGGCCTGTGCACGCTTGAGAGCGAGCGTCTGGTCTTCCCGCTGACCGGCCGCTACGCGCGCCAGTTTGCGGCGCACCGCCTGGCGCTGGTCGGCGATGCGGCGCATACCATTCATCCGCTGGCCGGGCAGGGCGTGAATCTCGGCTTTATGGATGCGGCCGAGCTGGTTGAAGAGCTGCGTCGCCTGCACCGCGAAGGGAAAGACATCGGCCAGCATTTATACCTGCGGCGCTACGAGCGCAGCCGCAAGCACAGCGCGGCGATGATGCTGGCCGGCATGCAGGGCTTCCGCGAGCTGTTTGCCGGGGGCAATCCGGCGAAAAAACTGCTGCGCGATATCGGCCTTAAGCTTGCCGACACCCTTCCCGGCGTTAAGCCGCAGCTTCTCCGTCAGGCAATGGGCCTTAACGATCTTCCCGACTGGCTCCAATAGTATTGACCCCCGTCACACTTTCTTTTCCCGGCCTCCGCGCCGGGGAAATAACCTCATTTGAAATAATCTAATTTCACGCGTTTTTTCGCATTAGATAATCTAATCTCGCCTTTTTTTCATGACGAAAATCTGGCCCATTTTTCCGCACGAAATATCACCCTGTGCTGAATACTGTTAGATCAATGTTAATTTTGTGCGGGCTTAATCGCATTTTTCCAGTGAATAACTCTGTAGGCTTTTTAGCGTTTTTTAGTCATAAGCTAATGTGATGACCTTCTTTAGCTTATGGTTTACCGCCGGCTTCGGTGGTAAGTTCAGGTAAAAGAGAACGTTTGCGTCGGCGCCATATACGGGGCCGATACCGGGTTTCACGGTGGAATTTTTCAACGAGGAAAAGATGGCTCAACAGACTCCTTTGTACGAACAGCACGTGTTATGCGGCGCCCGCATGGTGGACTTCCACGGCTGGATGATGCCGCTGCACTACGGCTCGCAGATTGATGAGCACCACGCGGTGCGCACCGATGCCGGTATGTTCGACGTATCCCACATGACGATTGTCGATCTGCGCGGTAGCCGCACCCGGGAGTTTCTGCGTTATCTGCTGGCAAACGACGTTGCGAAGCTAAAGACGCCGGGTAAAGCGCTTTATACCGGTATGCTAAATGCCTCCGGCGGCGTGATTGATGACCTTATCGTCTATTACTTCACTGAAGATTTCTTCCGCCTCGTTGTCAACTCCGCCACCCGCGAAAAAGACCTCTCCTGGATCACCCAACACGCCGAACCTTATGCTATCGACATCACGGTCCGTGACGATCTGTCGCTGATCGCCGTGCAGGGGCCAAACGCGCAGGCGAAAGCCGCCTCTCTGTTCAGCGACGAGCAGCGCAAAGCCACCGAAGGCATGAAGCCGTTCTTCGGGGTGCAGGCGGGCGACCTGTTTATTGCGACCACCGGCTACACCGGCGAAGCGGGCTATGAAATTGCGATGCCGAACGAGAAGGCCGCCGATTTCTGGCGCGCGCTGGTCGAAGCGGGCGTGAAGCCGGCGGGCCTGGGCGCGCGCGATACGCTGCGCCTCGAAGCGGGAATGAACCTCTACGGCCAGGAGATGGACGAAGGCGTCTCTCCGCTGGCCGCCAACATGGGCTGGACCATTGCCTGGGAACCGGCCGACCGTGACTTCATCGGGCGCGAAGCGCTGGAAATGCAGCGTGAAAAAGGGACCGAACAGCTGGTTGGCCTGGTGATGAAGGAAAAAGGCGTCCTGCGCGGCGAGCTGCCGGTGCGCTTCACCGATGCCGACGGCAATCACCGCGAAGGCGTGATCACCAGCGGCACCTTCTCCCCGACGCTCGGCTACAGTATCGCCCTGGCGCGCGTCCCGGCGGGCATTGGCGAAACGGCGGTGGTGCAGATCCGCAACCGTGAAATGCCGGTCAACGTAACCAAACCGATTTTTGTTCGCGCCGGTAAGCCGGTCGCCTAATCATTTTTATCAGGAGAACTTCAATGAGCAATGTGCCAGCAGAACTGAAATACAGCAAAGAACACGAGTGGCTGCGCAAAGAGGCGGACGGCACTTACACCGTTGGGATCACCGAGCACGCGCAGGAGCTGCTGGGCGACATGGTGTTTGTCGACCTGCCTGACGTGGGCACCACCGTGAGCGCGGGCGATGACTGCGCGGTTGCGGAGTCCGTAAAAGCGGCTTCCGATATCTACGCGCCGGTCAGCGGTGAAATTGTGGCCGTCAACGACGCCCTGAGCGACTCCCCGGAGCTGGTGAACAGCGAGCCGTATGAAGGCGGCTGGATCTTTAAGATCAAAGCCAGCGACGAGGCGCAGGTTGCCGCGCTGCTGGATGCGACCGCGTACGAAGCACTGTTAGAAAACGAGTAAGCCATTATCCCTCTCCCTTAGGGAGAGGGAGAAAACACATTCACTGCACGTTTCAGGAACCATCGCTCATGACACAGACTTTAAGCCAGCTTGAAAACCGTGGCGCCTTCATTGAACGTCACATCGGGCCGGACGCTCAGCAACAGCAGGAGATGCTGAAAACGGTTGGCGCGGATTCATTAAACGCACTGATCGGCCAGATCGTGCCAAAGGACATCCAGCTTGCGACGCCGCCTCAGATCGGGGAGTCCACCACCGAGTTCGCCGCGCTGGCGGAGCTGAAGGCCATTGCCGGCCTTAACAAGCGCTATAAGTCTTACATTGGCATGGGCTACACCAACGTGCAGCTGCCGCCGGTTATCCTGCGTAACATGCTGGAAAACCCGGGCTGGTACACCGCCTACACCCCTTATCAGCCGGAAGTGTCCCAGGGTCGCCTGGAAGCGCTGCTGAACTTCCAGCAGGTGACGCTGGACCTGACCGGCATGGATATCGCGTCCGCCTCGCTGCTGGACGAAGCGACCGCCGCTGCCGAAGCGATGGCGATGGCAAAACGCGTCAGCAAGTTGAAAAACGCCAACCGCTTCTTCGTGGCGGCGGACGTGCATCCGCAAACGCTGGACGTGGTGCGCACCCGCGCGGAAACCTTCGGTTTTGACGTGATTGTCGACGACGCGGACAAAGTGCTGGATCACCAGGACGTCTTCGGCGTGCTGCTGCAGCAGGTTGGCACAACGGGCGAAGTACATGATTACAGCGCGCTGATCGCCGAGCTGAAAAACCGCAAAGTTATCGTCAGCGTTGCCGCCGATTTTATGGCGCTGGTGCTGCTGACCGCGCCGGGCAAACAGGGCGCGGATATCGTCTTCGGTTCGGCCCAGCGCTTCGGCGTGCCGATGGGCTACGGCGGCCCGCACGCGGCGTTCTTCGGCGCGAAAGATGAATTCAAACGCTCCATGCCGGGCCGCATCATCGGCGTATCGAAAGATGCCGCCGGTAACACCGCCCTGCGCATGGCGATGCAGACCCGCGAGCAGCACATCCGCCGCGAGAAGGCGAACTCCAACATCTGTACTTCACAGGTGCTGCTGGCGAACATCGCCAGCCTGTACGCCGTCTTCCACGGGCCGGCCGGCCTGAAGCGCATCGCCAGCCGCATTCACCGCCTGGCCGACATTCTGGCCTGCGGCCTGCAGCAGAAAGGGCTTAAGCTGCGTCATGACCACTACTTCGACACCCTGTGCGTGGACGTGGCGGACAAAGCGGCCGTGCTGGCACGCGCCGACGCGGCGGAAATCAACCTGCGCAGCGACATTCACAACGCCGTCGGCATCACGCTGGATGAAAGCACCACCCGTGACGACGTGGTGAACCTGTTCAACGTGCTGCTGGGCGACGACCACGGTCTGGACGTTGACGCGCTGGACAAAGAGGTGGCGCACGACAGCCGCTCGATTCAGGAGAGCATGCTGCGCAACGACGCGATCCTGACGCACCCGGTCTTCAACCGCTACCACAGCGAAACCGAGATGATGCGCTACATGCACTCTCTGGAGCGCAAGGATCTGGCGCTGAACCAGGCGATGATCCCGCTGGGCTCCTGCACCATGAAGCTGAACGCCGCGGCGGAGATGATCCCAATTACCTGGCCTGAATTTTCCGAGCTGCACCCGTTCTGCCCGCCGGAGCAGGCGGAAGGCTATCACCTGATGATTAACCAGCTCTCCGACTGGCTGGTGAAGCTGACGGGCTACGACGCGCTTTGCATGCAGCCGAACTCCGGCGCGCAGGGTGAATACGCGGGCCTGCTGGCAATCCGCCACTATCACGAAAGCCGCAATGAAGGCCACCGCGATATCTGCCTGATCCCAAGCTCCGCGCACGGCACAAACCCGGCGTCTGCCCAGATGGCGGGAATGGAAGTGGTGGTGGTGGCCTGCGATAAGAACGGCAACATCGACCTGGCCGACCTGCGTGCGAAAGCCGAGCAGGCGGGAGACAAGCTCTCCTGCATCATGGTGACCTATCCGTCCACCCACGGCGTGTACGAAGAGACCATCCGTGAAGTGTGCGAAGTGGTTCATCAGTTCGGCGGTCAGGTATACCTCGACGGCGCGAACATGAACGCTCAGGTGGGCATCACCTCGCCGGGCTTTATCGGCGCGGACGTCTCGCACCTGAACCTGCATAAAACCTTCTGCATCCCGCACGGCGGCGGCGGCCCGGGCATGGGCCCAATCGGCGTGAAGGCGCACCTGGCACCGTTCGTGCCGGGCCACAGCGTAGTGCAAATTGAAGGCATGCTGACCCGCCAGGGCGCGGTCTCCGCGGCACCGTTCGGCAGCGCCTCTATTCTGCCAATCAGCTGGATGTACATCCGCATGATGGGCGCGGAAGGGCTGAAGCAGGCAAGCCAGGTGGCGATCCTCAACGCCAACTACATTGCCACGCGCCTGAAATCTGCCTTCCCGGTGCTCTATACCGGCCGCGACGGTCGCGTAGCGCACGAGTGCATCCTTGATATTCGTCCGCTGAAAGACGCGACGGGCATCAGCGAGCTGGATATTGCCAAGCGTCTGATCGACTACGGCTTCCATGCGCCAACCATGTCGTTCCCGGTTGCGGGTACGCTGATGGTGGAGCCAACGGAGTCTGAGAGCAAAGCCGAGCTGGACCGCTTCATCGACGCGATGCTTGCCATCCGCATGGAGATCGATCGCGTGCAGGACGGCGAGTGGACGCTCGACGACAACCCGCCGGTCAATGCGCCACACACCCAGCACGAGATGGTGGCGGAGTGGAATCACGGCTATTCCCGCGAGCTGGCGGTCTTCCCGGCGGGCGTGGCAAACAAATACTGGCCGACCGTGAAGCGTCTCGACGACGTGTACGGCGACCGCAACCTGTTCTGCTCCTGCGTGCCGATGAGCGAATACCAGTAATTTTTTTGCTGTAGTAACGTAGGCCGGGTAAGGCGAAGCCGCCACCCGGCTTTTTTATTGGGAGAAGACAATGGCAATTGCACTGGTTACCGGCGCCAGCCGCGGAATTGGTAAAGCCACCGCGCTGCAGCTGGCATGCGAGGGCTACACCGTGGCGGTGAACTTTCACCACAATATTAAGGCCGCGACGGAAGTGGTCAATCAGATTGTCGAGGCGGGCGGCAAAGCCTTTGCCGTGCGCGCCGACATCAGCGATGAAGCGCAGGTGCTGGCGATGTTCGACAGCATCGACCGCGAAGGCGAGCCGCTTGCCGCGCTGGTCAATAATGCGGGTATTTTGTTTGAGCAATCCACCATCGAGAACCTGTCGGCCGAGCGCATCAACCGCGTGCTCGCCACCAACGTAACGGGCTATTTCCTCTGCTGCCGCGAAGCGGTCAAGCGCATGTCGCACAAGCACGGCGGCAAGGGCGGGGCGATCGTGAACGTCTCGTCCGCCGCGTCGCGCCTGGGCGCGCCGGGAGAATACGTGGATTACGCGGCCTCGAAAGGCGCGGTGGATTCACTCACCACCGGGCTCGCGCTGGAGGTGGCCGCGCAGGGAATACGCGTGAACTGCGTGCGTCCGGGGCTGATCTATACCGATATTCATGCGTCGGGCGGAGAGCCTGGCCGGGTGGATCGCGTGAAATCATTGCTGCCGATGCAGCGCGGCGGCCAGCCGGAAGAGGTGGCGCAGGCGATTGTCTGGCTGCTGAGCGAAAAGGCGTCGTACGTGACGGGGAGTTTTATTGAGCTGGCGGGCGGGAAGTAAACCCCTCTCCCCAAAGGGGAGAGGGGTTAAATCGTATTACAATGCCTCGCCGTTGCTGGCAATCACGCCTTTATACCACTCGAAGCTTTTCTTGCGGGAACGCGACATGTCGCCGGTGCCGTCGTCGTGCTTATTCACGTAGATAAAGCCGTAGCGCTTGCTGTATTGGCCGGTGGTAAACGACACGCAGTCGATGCAGCCCCACGGCGTGTAGCCCATCAGATCCACGCCGTCATAGGTGACCGCCTTCATCATCTCTTCCACGTGGGCGCGCAGGTAGTCGATGCGGTAGTCATCGTTGATGCTGCCGTCTTCTTCCACTTTGTCGTAAGCGCCAAAACCGTTTTCAACGATAAACAGCGGCTTCTGATAACGCTCGTAAAGTTCGCAAAGCGAGTAGCGCAGGCCTACCGGGTCGATCTGCCAGCCCCAGTCCGATGCCTTAACGTGCGGGTTCGGCACGCTGCCCTCGAAGCCAGAAATCGCATCGCCGCTCCCGCCTTCGGCCTTCACCGCGTTAGTCATGTAATAGCTGAAGCCCAGATAGTCGCAGGTGCCTTCGCGCAGGATCTGCTCGTCGCCCGCTTCCATGTTGATGGAGAAGCCGCGGCGCTCCCACTCGTTCAGCACGTAGGACGGGTAGTAGCCGCGAAGCTGCACGTCGGTGAACACATAGCGCTCGCGCATGGATTCCTGCGCGAACATCACGTCTTCCGGCTTGCAGGAGAACGGGTAGAGCGCAACCATCGCCAGCATGCAGCCGACCTTCATGTCCGGGTTGATGCGGCGCGCGGCTTTCACCGCCAGCGCGCTGGCCACGAACTGGTGGTGCAGCACCTGGTACATCGTCTCTTCCGGGTTTTCATGCTCGGTATAGACCACGCCCGAGCAGCAGTAGCCAAACAGCGGCGCGCGCCAGTTGCGCTGGTTATTGATCTCGTTAAAGGTCATCCAGTATTTGACCTTGCTTTTATAACGCTCGAAGACCACTTCCGAGAAGCGCACGAAGAAATCGACCACTTTGCGGTTGGTCCAGCCGCCGTATTCCTGCACCAGGTGCAGCGGCATTTCGAAGTGGGAGAGGGTGATCACCGGCTCGATGTTGTACTTAAGCAGCTCATCGAACATGTCGTCGTAGAACTTCAGGCCTTCTTCATTCGGCTGGGTTTCGTCGCCTTGTGGGAAGATGCGGGTCCAGGCAATCGAGGTGCGGAAACACTTAAAGCCCATCTCGGCGAACAGCTTGATGTCTTCTTTGTAGTGGCCGTAGAAGTCGACGGCCTCGTGGTTCGGATAATATTTGCCCTCAATCACTTCCTGCGTGATTTCGCGCGGTACGCCGTGCGCGCCGCCGGTCAGCACGTCACAAATGCTGGGGCCTTTGCCGCCTTTGTTCCAGCCGCCTTCAACCTGATGTGCGGCAACGGCGCCGCCCCATAAAAAGTCTTTTGGTAAGGTCAGTTTTTTCATCTTTGCTACTCTCAATAAAGGGCTAATATGGCCGAGTCTAGCAAAGCGATATTAAATGTCACGATATAACAATTTGCGCATAATGTGATTTGTCACATCCAAAAAACAGGGTGTTTTATTCCGTTAATTTCTTCGCCAGCTTGCGGCCAAGAGATTCCAGAATATAGATCACGGGAATTTGGGTGGTAATGTCGTAAACGCCGCCGATACGCGTTTGGGGAACATGCCAGGAGAGGTTAAAGTCCGCCAGCTTCGCCAGCCGCGAGTGTTCGTGGCTGGTAATCGACAGCACCTTGCAGTTGTGCAGGCTGAACTGGCTGGCAAAGCGCAGGATCTCTTCGGTTTCTCCGGACACGGAAAGCACAATCGCCAGCGCGTTTTTGGCCATGTCGTTGGTGACCGGAAAATAAGGATCGTCGATATGGTTGCTGAATTTCCCAATATTGGAGAAGAAGCGTGCGCCATATTTTGCCAAAGAGCCAGACGTGCCTGCGCCGACAAATATAATACGCTCGGAGGACATAATAATATCAACTGCGCGATCTAATAAACTATCGAACTCTTCATTGTTGACGCTTTTAAAGAAGCTGATAATTTCGCTGGCGCCAAAATTCGCCTGCTGAGGCTCATTCTGCTCCAGAAAGAGCTTAAAGCGCACGCGGAATTCCGAATAGCCCTCACAGTTGAGCTTGCGGCAAAAGCGCAGGATAGTGGTCGTTGAGACGCCAGCCGCATCCGCCAGTTCGCGGATGGTCATATACATCACCTTGTCGCGGTTTTTGATGACAAAGTTGTAGACCATCATCTCCAGATTATTGAGGCTGGCAACGGCGGAATGGGAGAACATGCTCACTATGGCTAAACTCACTCATCGGATTTCATTCAGGGAATAATACCATGCAGCCAAACGACATCACTTTTTTTCAGCGCTTTCAGGACGACATTCTGGCCGGGCGTAAAACCATTACTATCCGCGATGAAAGCGAGTCCCACTTCAGGCGGGGCGACGTGCTGCGCGTCGGGCGCTACGAGGATGACGAATACTTTTGCACTGTCGAAGTCCTGGGAACATCGACCGTGACCCTGGAAACGCTGACGGAAAAACACGCGGAGCAGGAGAACATGACGCTTGAGACGCTGAAAAGCGTAATCAGAGAAATCTATCCGAATCAGGACCGGTTTTATGTGATTGATTTTAAATGTCTTTAACAATAACCTGAAACAGATGTGAGCTGAAATGAATGTGTAACTGATTGATTATAAATTGAAAGTATCGCATTGAATTTTATTTTAGCTAACAGGTGTTCACTGGAATCATTCTCAGTTAGCATAGTCAGACGATGAATATTCATCTTTTTTCCCGGAGTTTCGTATGGTGAGTAAGCCATTAATTGCACAGGGATATTCGCTGGCTGAGGAAATAGCCAACAGTATTAGCCACGGCGTGGGGCTGGTTTTTGGCATTGTCGGATTGGTGTTGCTGCTGGTGCAGGCGGTGGACACGAATGCCAGCGCGATGGCAATCGCCAGCTACAGCCTGTACGGCGGGAGCATGATCCTGCTGTTTCTGGCCTCGACGCTGTATCACGCCATTCCCCATCAGCGGGCCAAAACCTGGCTGAAAAAATTTGACCACTGCGCTATCTACCTGCTGATCGCGGGTACCTATACGCCGTTTCTGCTGGTGGGATTAAACTCGCCGCTCTCGCGCACCCTGATGATCGTGATCTGGAGCCTGGCGCTGCTGGGTATTTTATTCAAATTGACCATCGCGCACCGGTTTAAAATTCTGTCGCTGGTGACCTATCTGACGATGGGCTGGCTGTCGCTGATTGTGGTGTACCAGCTGGCCGTTAAGCTGGCGATCGGGGGCGTGACGCTGCTGGCGGTGGGCGGCGTGGTCTATTCGCTGGGCGTAATTTTTTACGTCTGCAAGCGCATTCCCTATAACCACGCTATCTGGCACGGCTTCGTGCTTGGCGGCAGCGTGTGCCACTTCCTGGCAATCTATTTGTACGTGGGGCAGGCGTAGTTTATCCGCTGCGGCTTGGTGCCCTCACCCCGGCCCTCTCCCACAGGGAGAGAGAGCAAACATAAAAAACGGTAACCTTTCGGTTACCGTTTTGCATTTACCTCGCCACCGGGCGATACAGCATCACTCTTCCAGTGAATACGGCAGCGGCTCAATGCCCAGCGTTTTCGCATCATCGCGCACGCGGAACACGCTGTCCGGTTCCATATCGTTATTCATGACGACCTGCACCAGCAGGCGGCCATCATCGAGCTGAACGGCAGCCAGCACGGTGCCGGTACGGCGCCAGTTTTCGCCCATCTTCAGCTCTAGATCTTCCCCCGCTTCCGGTACCCGGCTGGCGTGGCCAGCCAGCGTCCACAGCGCGCGCTTGTTCGCTCCACGGAATTTCGCGCGAGCCACCATTTCCTGACCGGTATAGCAGCCTTTCTTAAAGCTAATGCCGCCCAGCGCCTGGAGGTTGGTCGCCTGGGGAATAAACTGCTGGCTGTTTGCGGCGTCAATCACCGGCAGACCTGCTTCGATGTCCAGCGCCAGCCACTGCTGGCTGTTATTGAGCTGCGCTTCACCGCGCAATGCGTCGGTAACGCGCTCTGCGGTGGCTTCGTCCGTTACCAGCAGGAAACGTTCCGCCGGGTGTTCAAACCACAGAATGGATGTTTCACCTTCGCCGACCAGCTGTTTATCCGCATGCGGCAGTTCGGCAAAGAGGTTTTTCAGCGCTGCGCGCGCCTGGAAGCCCGCCACGCCTAGCAGAACCCGTTCGTCGTTCGGTGCGATAGTGACTTTGGAGAAGACCGCGTATTTTTTCAACTCGACGAGCTGGGCATTGCGCAGGCTGCGGCGTTCAATAAAGGCAAAGCCGTCCCGATCGCGGAACAGGCGCAGGTTGCTCCACATTTTGCCCTTCGGATCGCAGTGGGCAGCCAGCAGGTGCTGGTGCTCGGTCATCTGGCTGACGTCGGCCGTCACCTGGCCCTGCAGGTATTTTTCAGCATCGGCGCCGGTTGCGGTCGCCAGCGCCCAGTCTTCAAGAGTAATAAGCGTCAGCGGCAGACGCGCGGAGGCGGCGGGCTGGCGAGGAGAAAATGGAGTAAAAGCCATAATGATGTCCTGAATTGCTTAACGCTTCGATAATGCCTAATGGTAAAAGAGACTGTAGCCATTGCAAGCGCTTTCAGCAGGCCATTCGTGCCATGAACCGGTTATGCGTAGCGCGACGCAAAAAAGTGTAATCCACTGTCTTTATGAGGATTATTCTGGAAGCCTGCTCGAGGTTAGCAATATTCCAGTAAAGAAACGTTCAAAAACACGTTACACTAGCTACTGTTCCCGAAGAGAAATAACGAATAGCGAACGGGAATCCGACTGTGCCAAACGTAAAGCAGGAAACTGAACATGGATATTAACAACAAGGCCCGTATTCACTGGGCATGTCGACGCGGCATGCGCGAACTTGATATTTCCATCATGCCTTTCTTTGAGCATGAGTACGACAGCTTAAGCGACGACGATAAGCGTCTGTTTGTGCGCCTGCTTGAGTCAGATGACCCTGATTTATTCAACTGGCTGATGAATCACGGCAAACCCGCCGACACCGAGTTGCAACGGATGGTGCAATTAATTCAAACACGGAATCGGGAACGTGGTCCTGTGGCAATCTGATCTTCGCGTCTCGTGGCGCTCGCAGTGGATGTCATTGTTGCTCCACGGTCTGGTCGCGGCCTTAGTTTTACTGATGCCGTGGCCGCTTAGCTACACCCCTTTATGGCTGCTGCTGCTGTCGTTTGTGGTATTTGATAGCGTGCGCAGCCAGCGTCGGATTAACGCGCGTCAGGGCGAAATTAAGCTGCTGGTCGATTCGCGCCTGCGCTGGCAGGGCCAGGAGTGGGACATCATCGGAACGCCCTGGATGCTGAATGCCGGGATGATGCTGCGGCTGCGCAGGGTAGACGGGGGACGTCGGCAACACCTTTGGCTGGCGGCAGACAGTATGGATGCGGCAGAGTGGCGCGATCTGCGCCGGATGATGTTACAGCAGCCGACGCAGCAGTAGGCTTGCGTTAGCTGAATTTTTCCGCCATTTCACCCAAAATTTGTTCGCACCAGGTTTGCAGGCGCTCGTCGCTGAGGTCGTACTGATTGGTTTCGTCCAGCGCGAGCCCCACGAACAGCTGGCCGTCAGCGATGATAGGTTTTTTGCTGGTGAACTCATAGCCTTCGGTTGGCCAGTAGCCGATAAATGACGCGCCTTTCGGTGCCAGCTTGTCATGCAGCATGCCGAGCGCGTCGAGGAACCATTCGCCGTAGCCTAGCTGGTCACCCATGCCGTACATCGCAATGATTTTGCCCTCAAGATTGAGCGCATCAAGCTGGTCCCAGATAGCCTCCCAGTCTTCCTGTATTTCGCCGAAATCCCACGTCGGGATCCCAAGGATCAGCACATCGTACTGCTCCATCAGCGTGGGGGCGTCATCTTTCAGGTTATGCAGCGTCACCAGTTCCGGGCCGATAATGTCGCGAATTTTTTCCGCCGCCATTTCGGTGTAGCAGGTGCTGGAGCCATAGAACAGACCAATATTCATCGCGTAACAATCTCAATTCTTGCGTAGACTATGCCCGTAGTGTACCAGAAACCGTTGGCAATCAGGCATAATGGGCGGATTGCAGAATCAAAGGGGCTGATGTGGAAAAGGATCTCGCGCTCATCGAACAGTTTCTCGACGCGCTTTGGCTGGAGAAGAACCTGGCCGCGAACACGCTCAGCGCTTATCGACGGGATCTCACCATGCTGGTAGAGTGGCTGGCCCATAAAGGGCTTAGCCTTGAGACCGCGCAAAGCGAGGATCTTCAGGCGCTGCTTGGCGAGCGCATGGAGGGGGGCTATAAAGCAACCAGCTCCGCGCGGCTTTTGAGCGCAATGCGTCGCCTGTTCCAGCATCTCTATCGCGAGAAGATCCGCGCGGACGATCCGAGCGCGCTGCTGGCCTCGCCAAAGCTCCCGCAGCGTTTGCCGAAAGATCTGAGCGAAGCACAAGTTGAGAGATTATTACAATCGCCGGCGGTTGACCTGCCGCTGGAGTTACGCGATAAAGCCATGCTTGAGGTATTGTATGCGACCGGCTTACGCGTATCTGAGCTGGTGGGGCTGACGATGAGCGACGTTAGCCTGCGTCAGGGCGTGGTTCGCGTTATCGGCAAAGGCAATAAAGAGCGGCTGGTGCCGCTGGGCGAAGAGGCGGTGTACTGGCTCGAAACGTACCTTGAGCACGGTCGCCCCTGGCTGCTGAACGGGGTTTCTATTGACGTCCTGTTCCCGAGCCAGCGCGCGCAGCAGATGACGCGGCAAACGTTCTGGCATCGCATCAAGCATTATGCCACGCTGGCGGGTATCGACAGCGAGAAGCTTTCGCCGCACGTTTTGCGTCACGCTTTTGCGACGCATCTGCTAAACCACGGCGCTGACCTGCGCGTCGTGCAGATGCTGCTTGGCCACAGCGATCTCTCAACTACGCAAATTTACACCCATGTCGCGACTGAACGCCTGCGGCAGCTACATCAACAGCACCACCCGCGCGCGTGAGTGCCGACGAATCGTAACAGGATTAACTATGAAAAAGTCTTTAGCGCTGTTCACCCTGCTGGCAGCTTCATTTACCGGCTTTGCCCATGCTGACGATGCCGCGATTAAACAGTCTTTGACCAAGCTGGGCGTCACCAGCAGCGATATTCAGCCTGCGCCGGTTGCCGGGATGAAAACCGTGTTAACCAACAGCGGCGTGCTGTACGTGACCGAAGACGGTAAGCATATTATTCAGGGCCCAATGTACGACGTCAGCGGTGCGCAGCCGGTCAACGTGACGAACCAGCTGCTGATGAAAAACCTGAACGCGCTCGAAAAAGAGATGATTGTTTATAAAGCGCCGCAGGAAAAACACGTGATTACCGTGTTCACCGACATCACCTGCGGCTACTGCCACAAGCTGCACGAAGAGATGAAAGACTATAACGCGCTGGGCATTACCGTGCGCTACCTGGCCTTCCCGCGCGCGGGCGTTAACAGCCAGCCAGAGCAGGACATGAAGGCAATCTGGTGTGCGAAAGATCGCAACAAGGCGTTCGACGATGCCATGAACGGCAAAGGCGTGAAGCCAGCCTCCTGTGATATCGACATTGCCAACCACTACGCGCTGGGCGTGCAGTTTGGCGTGAACGGTACGCCAGCGATCGTGCTGAGCAACGGCTCCGTGGTGCCGGGATATCAGGGTCCGAAAGAGATGAAAGAGTTCCTCGACGCGCACCAGAAACAGCTTGGTGGTAAATAATCAGCGTGAAAGCACCGATAAAATTGCGCCGCCGCGAGGCGGTTGATGATGCTGATTTACCCGCGGAGCTCCCGCCGCTGCTCAAGCGGCTCTATGCCAGCCGCGGCGTAAAAAACGCTGACGATCTTGAGCGAAGCGTGAAGGGGATGCTGCCCTGGCAGAAGCTGAGCGGCATCGAAAAAGCCACCGAGATGCTCTACAACGCGTTTCTCGACGGGACGCGCATTGTCGTTGTCGGTGATTTTGATGCCGACGGCGCCACCAGCACCGCGCTGAGCGTGCTCAGCCTGCGCGCGCTGGGCTGCGACAGCGTCGCCTACCTTGTGCCAAACCGCTTTGAAGACGGCTATGGTCTTAGCCCGGAAGTGGTCGATCAGGCGCACGCGCGCGGCGCGCAGATGATCATGACCGTGGATAACGGGATCTCTTCTCACGCGGGCGTCCAGCGCGCGCATGAGCTGGGGATACCGGTGCTGGTTACCGATCACCACCTCCCCGGCGATACGCTGCCGGAGGCTGAAGCCATCATTAACCCCAACCTGCGCGACTGCGATTTCCCGTCGAAATCGCTGGCGGGCGTTGGCGTGGCGTTTTATCTGATGCTGGCCTTGCGCACGCTGCTGCGCGATAAGGGCTGGTTCGAGTCTCGCGGCATCGCCGTACCCAACCTCGCGGAGTATCTGGATCTCGTCGCGCTCGGTACCGTAGCGGACGTCGTGCCGCTGGATACCAACAACCGTATTTTGACCTGGCAGGGCCTGAGCCGCATCCGCGCGGGCAAATGCCGGCCGGGCATTAAGGCGCTGCTGGAGATTTCCAATCGCGATCCGCAGAAGCTGGCGGCAAGCGATCTCGGCTTTGCGCTTGGCCCACGCCTGAACGCGGCCGGAAGGCTGGACGATATGTCCGTGGGCGTCGCGCTGCTGCTGTGCGATAACATCGGCGAGGCGCGCGTGCTGGCCAACGAGCTGGACGCGCTTAACCAGACGCGTAAAGAGATTGAACAGGGGATGCAGGCCGAAGCGCTGACCCTCTGCGAAAAGCTGGAGCGCAGCGCGGATACGCTGCCCGGCGGTCTGGCGATGTATCACCCGGAATGGCATCAGGGCGTCGTGGGCATTCTGGCTTCCCGCATCAAAGAGCGTTTCCACCGTCCGGTCATTGCCTTTGCGCCAGCGGGAGACGGCACGCTGAAAGGCTCTGGCCGTTCCATTCAGGGGCTGCACATGCGCGACGCGCTGGAGCGTCTGGATACGCTTTATCCCGATCTGATGATCAAGTTCGGCGGCCACGCCATGGCGGCGGGGCTGTCGCTGGAAGAGGCAAAGTTTGACGAGTTTCAACGCCTCTTCGGCGAGCTGGTCACCGACTGGATTGACCCGGCGCTTTTGCAGGGCGAAGTGGTCTCCGACGGCCCGCTGTCCGCGGCCGAAATGACCATGGAGGTGGCGCAGATGCTGCGCGATGCCGGCCCGTGGGGGCAAATGTTCCCCGAGCCGCTGTTTGACGGGCGTTTCCGTTTGCTGCAGCAGCGCATCGTGGGCGAACGCCATTTGAAGGTGATGGTTGAACCGGTTGGCGGCGGCCCGCTTTTGGACGGCATTGCATTTAACGTCGACACCGCCATCTGGCCGGACAACGGCGTGCGTGAAGTTGAGCTTGCCTATAAGCTCGATATTAATGAGTTTCGCGGCAACCGCTCTCTTCAGCTCATCATCGACAATATCTGGCCAATTTAGCGTCAGTAATCTCTATAAAAAAGAGCGTGGATTCGGTACAATCCCGCTCTTATCACCGCATTTTTACAAGCTCATAAAAGAAAACAGACCATGTTTGAAATTAATCCGGTAAAAAACCGCATTCAGGACCTCACGGAGCGCTCCGACGTTCTTAGGGGGTATCTTTGACTACGATGCCAAGAAAGAGCGTCTGGAAGAAGTAAACGCCGAGCTGGAACAGCCGGACGTCTGGAATGAACCCGAGCGCGCACAGGCGCTGGGCAAAGAGCGTTCCTCTCTCGAAGCCATCGTAGATACGCTGGACCAAATGTCCCAGGGGCTGGAAGATGTGTCCGGCCTGCTGGAGCTGGCTGTTGAAGCTGACGACGAAGAAACCTTTAACGAAGCCGTAGCGGAACTCGATGGTCTGGAAGAGAAGCTGGCGCAGCTGGAGTTTCGTCGCATGTTCTCCGGCGAATACGATAGCGCTGACTGCTATCTCGATATTCAGGCAGGTTCTGGCGGTACCGAAGCGCAGGACTGGGCCAGCATGCTGACGCGTATGTACCTGCGCTGGGCCGAAGCGCGCGGTTTCAAAACCGAGATTATCGAAGAGTCTGAAGGTGAAGTCGCGGGCCTGAAATCCGTGACCATCAAAATTATTGGCGACTACGCCTACGGCTGGCTGCGTACCGAAACTGGCGTTCACCGCCTGGTGCGTAAGAGCCCGTTCGACTCCGGCGGCCGCCGCCATACGTCGTTTAGCTCCGCGTTCGTTTACCCGGAAGTTGACGAAGATATCGACATCGACATCAACCCGGCGGACCTGCGTATCGACGTCTATCGCGCATCCGGCGCGGGCGGTCAGCACGTTAACCGTACGGAATCTGCGGTGCGTATCACCCACATTCCGACCGGGCTGGTGACGCAGTGCCAGAACGACCGTTCACAGCATAAGAACAAAGACCAGGCCATGAAGCAGATGAAAGCGAAGCTTTATGAGCTGGAGATGCAGAAGAAAAATGCTGAGAAGCAGGCGATGGAAGACAACAAGTCAGACATCGGCTGGGGCAGCCAGATCCGTTCTTACGTCCTCGATGACTCCCGCATTAAAGACCTGCGTACCGGTGTAGAAACCCGTAACACGCAGGCGGTGCTGGACGGCAGCCTGGACCAATTTATCGAAGCAAGTTTGAAAGCAGGGTTATGAGGAACCAACATGTCTGAACAACAAGCACAGGGCGCTGACGCGGTAGTCGATCTTAACAACGAACTGAAAACCCGCCGCGAGAAGCTGGCCGCGCTGCGCGAGCAGGGCGTGCCGTTCCCGAACGATTTTCGTCGTGACCACACCTCAGACCAACTGCACGCAGACTTCGACGCTAAAGAGAACGAAGAGCTGGAAGCGCTGAACGTCGAAGTGGCCGTTGCGGGCCGCATGATGACCCGTCGTATTATGGGTAAAGCGTCTTTCGTGACCCTGCAGGACGTTGGCGGCCGCATTCAGCTGTACGTCTCCCGTGACGACCTGCCGGAAGGCATCTATAACGAGCAGTTCAAGAAGTGGGATCTGGGCGATATCCTCGGCGCGAAAGGTAAGCTGTTCAAAACCAAAACCGGCGAGCTGTCTATCCACTGTACCGAGCTGCGCCTGCTGACCAAAGCCCTGCGCCCGCTGCCGGATAAATTCCACGGCCTGCAGGATCAGGAAGCGCGCTACCGTCAGCGTTACCTGGACCTCATCTCTAACGATGAATCCCGCAAGACCTTCAAAATTCGCTCCCAGATCATGGCCGGCATCCGCCAGTTCATGGTGAACCGCGACTTTATGGAAGTGGAAACCCCAATGATGCAGGTGATCCCTGGCGGCGCGTCCGCGCGTCCGTTCATCACCCATCACAACGCCCTGGACCTCGACATGTACCTGCGCATCGCGCCGGAACTGTACCTGAAGCGTCTGGTGGTCGGTGGTTTCGATCGCGTGTTTGAAATCAACCGTAACTTCCGTAACGAAGGTATCTCCGTTCGCCACAACCCAGAGTTCACCATGATGGAACTCTATATGGCTTACGCGGATTACAAAGATCTGATCGAGCTGACCGAATCCCTGTTCCGCACCCTGGCGCAGGACATTCTGGGCACCACAGAAGTACCTTACGGTGAAGAGGTCTTCGACTTCGGCAAGCCGTTTGAAAAACTGACCATGCGCGAAGCGATCAAGAAATACCGTCCGGAAACCGACATGGCCGAGCTGGACAACTTCGACTCTGCGAAAGCCATTGCGGAAAGCATCGGTATCAAGGTTGAGAAGAGCTGGGGTCTGGGCCGTATCGTGACCGAGATCTTCGAAGAAGTGGCCGAAGCGCACCTGATTCAGCCGACCTTCATCACCGAATACCCGGCTGAAGTGTCTCCGCTGGCGCGTCGTAATGACGAGAACCCGGAAATCACCGACCGCTTCGAGTTCTTCATCGGCGGCCGTGAAATCGGCAACGGCTTTAGCGAGCTGAACGATGCGGAAGATCAGGCGCAGCGCTTCCAGGATCAGGTTAACGCGAAGGCCGCAGGCGACGACGAAGCAATGTTCTTCGACGAAGACTACGTGACCGCGCTGGAGCACGGCCTGCCGCCAACGGCTGGCCTGGGCATTGGTATCGACCGCATGGTGATGCTGTTTACCAATAGCCACACCATCCGCGACGTGATCCTGTTCCCGGCGATGCGTCCGGTGAAATAAGTTTTCAGGATATAAAAATGCCCCGTGCGATTATCGCCGGGGCTTTTTTTATTTGGCTGCGAAGGCTCTGAGCGCGTCGCGGGCAGCGTTCGCTTCCAGCACCATCCACGGGCTAAAGGCCCACGGCGTGGCGTCCAGCGCCTGAAAAAGCGCCTCCGGATCGACCCACTGATATTCCATTACCTCGTCGGGATTGATAGCTAAAGGGCTGGTAATGCGGGCGGCAAATACCGGGCACACTTCGTTTTCGACGATGCCGGACGGATCAATTTTACGGTAGCGAAACTCAGGCGCGACGGGAGTGATATCGACGATCGCTGCGCCAATCTCGTCGCGGCAGCGGCGAACGATCGCCATCTCAATCTGTTCACCTGACTGCGGATGGCCGCAGACGGAGTTTGTCCAGACGCCGGGCCAGGCTTTTTTGCCCATGGCGCGTCGTGTGACCAGGCATTCGCCCTTTTCGTTAAACAGCCAGGAAGAGAAAGCCAGGTGCAGCGGGGTGTCTGCTGTGTGGGCGGCGTATTTTTCCTGGGTGCCGATTACCTTTCCCTGCTCATCAATCAAAATGACGTGTTCTTGAATGCTCATTCTTGCTCCAGTGCCGTAATGCCGAATGATGCTGCGCTTATTACGCACGGGAACAGGCCCGCACAGCGTCAGAGGCTGCTTTATTATACGGCATTCCCGTGCAAACGGGTTGGCACACTGAGCGGAAAAGGGCATGACCTGTATCCGCGAGGGCTGCTATCATAGTGCGCCATTCACCCCGAGCGAGGAGCCGTTTTGTTTGCAGGAAGCCTGACCAGAAACCCCATTGCTGCTATTTTCTGCCTGTTGCTGACGCTGGTTCTGGCGGGATGCTCGGGAAGCAAATCATCGGATATGGGCAGCTACTCTGGCGCGGTGTACACCGTTAAGCGCGGTGACACGCTGTACCGCATTTCGCGGATGACGGGCACCAGCGTAAAAGACCTGGCGAAAATGAACAATATCTCCGCGCCTTACACCATTGAGGTTGGGCAGAAGCTGAAGGTTAACGGCAAATCATCCGCTGCAAAAAAATCGACGTCGTCTAAAGGCAAAACCGCAAAAGTCACTCCGTCCTACGCCGTGCCGAAATCCTCCTGGCCGCCGGTAGGGCAGCGCTGCTGGCTATGGCCCGCGAGCGGGAAAGTGGTTATGCCGTATTCAACCTCTGAGGGTGGGAATAAGGGCATTGATATCGCTGCCGCGCGCGGTACGCCTGTTTATGCCTCCGGGGCAGGGAAGGTCGTCTACGTCGGCAACCAGCTGCGCGGGTATGGTAATCTGATCATGCTTAAGCACGGTGAAGACTACATCACGGCCTATGCGCATAACGACACAATGCTGGTGAATAACGGTCAGAACGTGAAGGCGGGGCAGAAGATTGCCACGATGGGCAGCACGGGAACGGATTCGGTGAAGCTGCATTTCCAGATTCGCTATAAGGCGACGGCCATCGATCCGCAGCGTTATCTTCCGCCGCAGGGCAGCAACCGCTGCGCTAAGTGATTATTTAATCACCGGTTAGAAGCAATGAAGGCTTGTCTGAAAATGCGTAAGGTCTATAATGCCTTACGCACCTCAACGCGGGCGTAGTTCAATGGTAGAACGAGAGCTTCCCAAGCTCTATACGAGGGTTCGATTCCCTTCGCCCGCTCCAGATTCTTCCCCAATTCTTGCGTAATCTCCTGCCGCAGCTTTAACTTACTCGTCATCGAGAATTAACGCCCCTTCTTCGCCTTATTACCAGGATGCTACCGCTTCCCCAGCCGATAAACCGGAACGTGTCTCGTTGTGCCCGTCAGGCTATCAAAGACCTCTGCTTCGTGCGTTTCAATCGTCATGCCTTTTTTACGTAGGTACAGCACATCCGCCGCGATACGCTGCAGGCCAAACCAGAACAGTCCGTCCAGCGCTGAAACCGTCAGGCCTTCATCAAGGGCGCGTTTCAACCGCTCGCGCGGGGCTTTCAGCTCTTTGGCAATCTGCTGATAGGGCGCAGCGGTCGTCCCGGCGGAGTCCACGCGGCGGATGCGGGTCACCAGCCGATACTGAAATTCTTCCGGCATATCGCTCATGTTTGCCTTCAGGCTCCAGATACAGCCAAAACGCTTGCCGTTGAACAGGGCGCTTTTACGATTGATTTGGAATTTATCCTTAAGCCCGGCAATGAGCTGCGGGGTGCGTATCAGCAACAGCCGGAAAGGCAGCTCAAAGCTGGTGACATAATCCATGTTCAGCAGCGCGATGCGCAATCTTTCCTCCGCGCCTGCCTGAGACTGACGGCATTCGTCCAGCACTTCCATCCACTGGCGAGCGCGCTCGGGCGTCTCGTTTAGCTCGGTAAAATGGTACTTTTCTATCTGATAATCAATCCGTTTTATCATAGCGTGACGTGTGGTGTGTTTGCCGATTGCGGGTTACTTTATCAGCACCACCTGCGGGCAGGAAGTGCGTTATTGATGCTTCCGCTTACGCGCTATGCTTACCTGAGATAAAAACAACAGAGGCAATGTGATGGATAAAGAGCTACTGGATGCAGGCTACCGGGCCTACACCGGTGAAAAAATTGACGTCTACTTTAACACCGGCATCTGTAAGCACTCGGGGAACTGCGTGCGTGGGAGCGCGGCGCTGTTCAACCTCAAGCGCAAGCCGTGGATCATTCCAGATGAAGTTGACGTAAACACGGTCGTACGCGTGATCGATACCTGCCCGAGCGGTGCGCTGAAGTACCGCCATAAATAAGCGAGGAACCATGGAAATTCTGGAAGGCCATAACACGTTTTACGTGAATGACGCACAGGGCAATCAGGTTGCCGAGATTGTTTTCGTGCCGACCGGCGAGCATCTGAGCATTATCGAGCATACCGACGTCGATGAGAGCCTGAAAGGGCAGGGCGTGGGCAAGCAGCTGGTGGCGAAAGTGGTGGAAAAAATGCGCGGTGAGAACCGCAAGATCATCCCGCTGTGTCCGTTTGCCAGGCATGAGTTTGATAATACGCGGGAATATGACGACATTCGCGCGTAGGTAAAACGACACCGGCGATACAGCCGGTGTTTTTTTATCGCAGTTGTTCAAACAGCAAAATTGCTGCGATCGCCACCATAATCGCACCTGATGCCCGACCCACCACGCGCGCTGCCTGAGGGCGCGTGGTCAGTACCGCTTTTGCGCCATATCCCACCAGCAGATAAACCAGCGTGCAGGTAAAAAGGTGCATAAACCCGAGCGCGGACATCTGCATCGCTATCGACCAGCTTCCTTTTGGGTCCGTAAACTGCGGAAGCAGGGCCAGAAACAGCAAAAACACTTTAGGATTCATGCCGCTAATGCAGAGGCCTTTTACCGCCCACTGGTTCCAGCTGCCATCCAGTCCCTGCGCTTTTTCCGGCGCGGCGGGATGACGCAAAAGCGAGACGCCCAGCCACAGAAGATAGAGCGCGCCTGCGAGGGTCAGCGCGGTAAGCGCCAGCGGGTGGCGGGCAATGACCACGCCAACGCCTGCCACCACGATGAGCGTGGCAAGCAGATGGCCCGATATCAGCCCGATGACCGCAGGCACGACGCGCCGCCCGTTGATACCCGCACTTATGGTGTAGGCCCAGTCCGCTCCCGGCGTCATGATGAGCAGAAAAGACACTACCCAAAATCCGGCCACGATGCTCATTTCCATCGTCTGTAAAACTCCAGTGCTCCTCTCATTCAGTGAGTGAAAGAATAACGATATCCGCGCGAAATGAGCTTTCAATGTTATGCTCGTAATACGGTGAAATTGAGAAAATCTTCTAAATGGACAGCATCGATCGAAAAATTCTTGCGGAGCTACAGTCTGACGGGCGTTTATCTCTCACGGACCTGGCTGAACGCGTGAACCTGAGCCTCTCGCCCTGCCACCGGCGCGTGAGGGCGCTTGAGCAGAGCGGGGCCATTACCGGCTATCGCGCCAATCTCGATCCGGCAAAAATGGGGTTTAACTTTCTGGCTATCGTCTTTGCGACGCTGAAAGAGGGGGACAAGAAGGCGGTTAGCGCTTTTGAAGACGCGGTGGAAGAGATCCCTCAGATCGTGCTGGCGCAGCGCCTGTTCGGCGATCCCGATTATCTGATGCACGTGGTGACCCGCGATCTGTCGGCGTTTCAGCAGCTGTATGACGAAAAGCTGTCGGCGATGCCCGGCGTGCAGCATCTGCGTTCTACGCTGGTGATGAAAACGGTGGTGCAGGACAGGCCGTTTCCGCTGGAAACGCTGGGGCGGGACTAAAATGCGCGCCCGGCGGAGCGTCGGGCGCGGTGGTGATTAGCCGACAAACATCACCGATACGCACAGCAGGCCGACGATCAGCGTCAGCAGGTTGCCGAGGGAACGATACTGCTTAAGCGACGGAATCAGGTACGTTGACAGCGTCGGCATGATGAACAAAATCATGGCGATAAGCGGGCCGCTGATGGCGTAAATCATCGAGATCGCGTTCGGGTTAATGCAGCAGATAGCGAAGGTAATCAGCGACACGATCAGAATCGACATCGCGCGGTTGAACGCGCGGCTCTTCTTCACGCCGGCCTGATTCAGCGACGATTTCACGATCTCCGTCGCCCCCTCAATCACCCCAAAATAGGTTCCGAGGAACGATTTCGACATCGCGATAATCGCCACGACAATGCCGGAAATGCCAAGCCACGCCGGAGAAGAGGGCATCATCGACAGCGCCGACAGAATGGTCACCCCTTCCTCCTTCGCCGCCACGATGTACGACGGTGGAATAGAGAGCAGGCAGCTAAACACGAAGAACAGCACGCTCAGGCAGATGATCAGGTACGCCACCTTCATGATTTTTTTGCATTTACCCATGGCTGCGTCGCCGTATTTCTCGCGACGGTCAACGGCGAACGTCGAGATAATCGGCGTATGGCTAAAAGCGAAAACCATCACCGGGATCGAAATCCACACCTGATGCAGCGTATGCCGATCGAACGAGACCTGGCCGGTCAGCAGCGACGGCTGCCAGCTTCCCGTCAGGTAGAGGGAGACAAACAGGAAATAGGCAATCAGCGGGAAAACCAGAAAGCCCATCACCTTTAGGGTGATATGCCGGCCCATCAGGAATATCAGGTTCAGCACCAGCACCACGCCGAAGCTCACCAGCATGCGCACGGGCGTATCAACCGTTATGCGTTTTGCCAGCTGTTCGGTAAACGAGTTGGTGATCGCCACCGCATAAATCAGCACCACCACAAAGAAGGCGACAAAATAGAGCGTGGTAATCAGATTACCGATTTTCTTGCCGTAGTAGTGGCTGACCGCGCCGGTGATCCCTTCATTCCCCTTGGTCTTTGACGACAGGATGAATTGCGCCAGCGCCTTGTGCGGCCAGTAGGTTAACGGGTAAGCCACGAGGGCGGTAATGAGCAGGACAATCGCGCCTGCGGAGCCTAGCTGAATAGGCAGGAAAAGCGTCCCTGCGCCCACGGCCGTGCCGTAGAGAGCGAAACTCCAGAGAGTCTCTTCTTTTGACCAAATTTTCGACATTAGAGCAACGTATCAACTATAAAACGAACAAAAAGAAGAGCAATTTACCATAATTCTGAAGGGAGAGCGCAGTTGCTTCGAAGGCGTTTGGCCGGATCGGTCGTCCGGCCAGGGGGAGCGTTAGCTTGCCAGGGCGCGTCGCTGCTGGCGTCGCTTGATGACTTTCTCGCGCAGCGTGTCGTATGCCCAGTTATAAAACATGGTGTACGGCAGGAAGAACAGGAAGAAACCAATCTCCAGCGTAAAGGCCTGGAGCAGGGTCACGCCCAGCACGGCGGCAACGATAGACACGCCGATGACGATAAACCCGCACTCAAAGCCCAGCGCGTGCAGGGCGCGCACTTTCGCCGTGCGCTTTACGCGCTGCACCGGCCAGAAGCGGTCAAAGCCGAAGTTGTAGATAATGTTCCATAGCATCGCCGTCGTCGCCAGGATGATGGTCAGCCCGCCCATTTCAACCACGGAGCGCTGCATGAGCCACGCCGCCGTGGGGGCGAGAATGGCCGTCGCGATCCCTTCAAAGCAGACGGCATGGAAGATCCGCTCCGGCAGCTTACGTTGGAGTGCATCTTGTTGTTGCATAGCATTGACCTCATTCATTCGCCGGTATGGGCGGTGTGGGCGCCTATTTTTATCGCAAAAGATGATATATAAAAGATGGTATCCATCGATAAAATAGATACTTCTATGCGCTATTCTCCCGAAGCCCTTACGGCATTTGTTGAAACCGTCGCGGCGGGTTCCTTCTCCGCCGCCGCGCGTCGCCTGCGTAAAAGCCAATCCACCATTAGCACCGCCATCGCCAACCTGGAGGCGGATCTGGGCGTTGAGCTCTTCGACCGCTCGGCGCGCCAGCCGGTGCTTACCGCACAGGGCCAGCAGGTGCTGGGGTACGTGCAGTCGATCCTCGCCGCCAGCGCGCGGCTGGACGAGCTGGCGGTAACGCTCACGGCGCAGACCGAGGCCCGCCTGACGTTCGTGCTCTCCGACACGCTAAACCCGGCCGTGCTGGAAGAGCTGATGACCCAGTTCGACCAGCGCTTTCCGCACACCGAATTTGAGTGCCTGATCGGTGAGGAAGAGGACGTTATCGACCTGCTGCAGAAGGAGCGGGCGCAGGTCGGCCTGACGGAAGCGCGCGACAGTTACCCGATCGGCATCGGCGTGACCCGGCTTCCCATGCAGACCCGAATGGCGATTTACGTCTCAACCACCCATCCGCTGGCCGGGCAGCACGAAACCCAGGCCGACGAGCTGCACGGCTGGCGAGAGCTGCGGCTGAACACCTATCTTGAGCGCGAACCGTCGCTGGCGCGGGGGCCGGTTTGGTCCGCGCCGAACTACCTGCTGCTCCTGAGCATGGCGGTGCAGGGATTCGGCTGGTGCGCTCTGCCCTGCGCGCTGGTGGAAGAATTTGCGGCGTCGAAATCGCTGGTGCAGCTGAACGTGCCCGGCTGGCCGCGTTCGATCGCCATCGATTTGCTGTGGAATAAGCGATCGCCGCCGGGCGTGGCGGGAAGCTGGCTGCGCCAGTATTTGCAGGACGCGCGCTAATCCTTGTGATTAAACTCACTAATTTTAAACAATTGCGTTAATTGTTGATAACAATGCATCTACTATCGTCATGTCATTTTACCCAGAGGTCGTGATGAAAGATGTCGTTATCGTGGGCGCGTTGCGTACGGCCATTGGCTGTTTTCAGGGCGCACTGGCGCGCCACTCCGCCGTTGATTTAGGCAGCGTGGTGGTTAAAGCGCTGGTGGAACGCAGCGGGGTTGCCGCGCATGAAGTCGATGAGGTGATCCTCGGTCAGGTGCTGACCGCCGGCGCCGGGCAAAACCCTGCCCGTCAGGCTGCGCTGAAGGGCGGCCTGCCGAACACCGTTTCCGCCATCACCATCAACGACGTCTGCGGCTCGGGCCTGAAGGCGCTGCACCTTGCCACCCAGGCCATTCAGTGCGGCGAGGCGGAAGTGGTGATTGCGGGCGGTCAGGAAAACATGAGCCGCGCGCCGCACGTGCTCACCGACAGCCGGACCGGCGCGCAGCTGGGCAACAGCCAGCTGCTCGACAGCCTCGTTCACGACGGGCTGTGGGACGCCTTCAACGATTATCACATGGGCGTGACGGCGGAAAACCTGGCGCGCGAGTACGGCATCAGCCGCGAGCTTCAGGACGCCTATGCGCTAAGCTCTCAGCAAAAGGCCCGCGCCGCGATTGATTCCGGGCGCTTTCGCGATGAAATTGTCCCCGTCAGCACCCGGCACCAGAACGGTGAAAGCATGAGCGTCGATACCGACGAACAGCCGCGCACCGACGCCAGCGCGGAAGGGCTGGCAAAGCTCCATCCGGCTTTTGAAATGATGGGATCGGTCACGGCGGGCAACGCGTCCTCCATTAACGACGGCGCCGCCGCGGTGATGATGATGAGCGAAAGCAAAGCGCAGGAGCTCGATCTTCCCGTGCTGGCGCGCATCAAGGCCTTTGCCAGCGTGGGCGTGGACCCTGCGCTCATGGGCATTGCCCCGGTGTATGCCACCCGGCGCTGCCTCGAGCGCGCGGGCTGGTCGCTGGCCGATGTCGATCTGATCGAAGTGAACGAAGCCTATGCGGCGCAGGCCATCTCGGTCGGAAAAATGCTGGAGTGGGACCCGCTGCGGGTTAACGTTAACGGCGGGGCGATCGCGCTTGGCCATCCGATTGGCGCATCGGGCTGCCGGATACTGGTATCGCTCGTCCATGAAATGATGAAGCGTAACGCCCGCAAAGGGCTTGCCACGCTCTGTATCGGCGGCGGTCAGGGCGTCGCGCTGGCTATTGAGCGCTAGACGAAATTCTTCAGCTTAACGAAAGCCTCCCGTTGGGAGGTTTTTTTTACGCGTGAACCATCTTTAAATTTCTGCAGGGTTTGTTTTTAAGAATGTCAAAATTCAAAGTCTTATTAATATATTGTTTTACATAATAAAATTATTTCACCTCAGTTTTTTCTTCCTCTTAGATATCCCTCATTCGTGATCGTCACTACACTTCTGGTATTAAGATGCGGAAAAAATGAAACGATGTTTTAAATGTAATTGAAAAGCCCATTCTCAGCGGATAGTATGTCTCCATCATGAAAACGGAACGTTGTTTCGTTAATTTTTCTGCCTGCGGGCACGGTCAATTCTGGAGGTTAACGTGGACGTCAGACAAAGCATCCACAGTGCGCATGCGAAAACGCTGGATACTCAGGGGCTGCGCGGTGAATTTTTAGTTGAGCAGGTGTTCGAAGCCGACAGGTACACCATGGTCTACAGCCATATCGACCGCATCATTGTGGGGGGCATCATGCCGGTGGCGCAAACCGTCTCCGTCGGCGGCGAGGTGGGTAAACAGCTCGGCGTGAGCTACTTCCTGGAGCGTCGCGAGCTGGGTACGATCAATATCGGCGGCCCGGGCACCGTCACGGTCGATGGACAATGCTACGAGATTGGCCATCGCGATGCGCTCTATATTGGTCAGGGCGCGAAAGAGGTGGTCTTTGCCAGCGTCGACGCCGGCAAACCGGCGAAGTTTTATTACAACTGCGCCCCGGCCCACACGGCGTATCCCACCAAAAAGGTGACGCCTGACGACGTTGCGCCGGTCACGCTTGGCGACGACCTCACCAGTAACCGCAGGACCATCAATAAATACTTTGTGCCGGACGTGCTGGAAACCTGCCAGCTCAGCATGGGGCTGACCGAGCTGGCGCCGGGCAACCTGTGGAATACCATGCCGTGCCACACGCACGAGCGCCGCATGGAGGTCTATTTCTACTTCAACATGGATGACGATGCCTGCGTGTTCCACATGATGGGGCAGCCGCAGGAGACGCGCCACATCGTGATGCACAACGAGCAGGCGGTCATTTCGCCGAGCTGGTCGATTCACTCCGGCGTGGGGACCAAAGCCTACACCTTTATATGGGGCATGGTCGGCGAGAACCAGGTCTTCGATGACATGGACCACGTTGCGGTTAAGGATCTGCGCTAGTCGCGGGCGGTGTTGTACCAATCTGCCTGTTGATGACGGGCGCTGAACGAGTAAGGAACAAACATGATTCTGGATGCATTTTCTCTGCAGGGTAAAGTGGCCGTTGTGTCGGGCTGTGACACCGGCCTGGGCCAGGGCATGGCGCTAGGCCTGGCGGAAGCGGGCTGCGATATTGTGGGTATCAACATCGTTGAGCCTACGGAAACCATTGAGCGCGTGACCGCGCTGGGCCGCCGCTTCCTGAGCCTGACCGCCGACCTGCGCAAAATCGACGCTATTCCCGAGCTGCTGGAACGCGCGGTGGCGGAGTTTGGCCATATCGATATTCTGGTCAACAACGCGGGCCTGATCCGCCGCGAAGACGCGATCAGCTTCAGCGAGCGCGACTGGGACGACGTAATGAACCTGAACATCAAGAGCGTGTTCTTCATGTCTCAGGCCGCGGCGAAGCACTTTATTGCTCAGGGCAACGGCGGCAAGATTATCAATATCGCCTCCATGCTCTCCTTCCAGGGCGGCATCCGCGTGCCGTCTTACACCGCGTCGAAAAGCGCCGTAATGGGCGTCACCCGCCTGCTGGCGAACGAGTGGGCGAAGCACAACATTAACGTGAATGCGATTGCGCCGGGCTATATGGCGACCAACAATACCCAGCAGCTTCGCGCCGATGAACAGCGCAGCAGCGAGATCCTGGACCGCATTCCGGCGGGCCGCTGGGGGCTGCCGGACGATCTCAAGGGACCGATTGTGTTCCTCGCGTCTTCTGCATCTGATTACATCAACGGCTATACCGTGGCGGTGGACGGCGGCTGGCTGGCGCGGTAACTGCTTATGCAGGTATGAACCTCTGCTCCTGAGCGGAGGTTTTTTTTCGCAAAAATAGTCATGATCCATATGGCTCAAGACGAAAAATCCATATCAAAAAAGCATAAATGATGAATATCACAGTTTTAATGCTTATAAATTAGAGGATTAATAAATAGTGGAGGTGTTTCACCGCTCATTGAAATTGTAATGTCCATCACAGATCGCTATGCCACAGCGAAATCATCCATATCTTCGCGGATTCCCGCCTGACACTTTCTCTGGCTTTCTCGTAATTTCATTGCATGTTTTAGCTGTTCAGGCAGGAAATTATGACATCAATAAATGACTCTACCCTGGCGTCGGGCGTGTTACGCGATACCCGCCGCATGAACCAGTTTGTCTCCATTGCCGCCGCGGTTGCCGGCCTGCTGTTTGGTCTGGATATCGGCGTGATTGCCGGCGCGCTGCCCTTTATTACCGATCACTTTACGCTGAGCAACCGCCTGCAGGAGTGGGTGGTGAGCAGCATGATGCTCGGCGCAGCCATCGGCGCGCTGTTCAACGGCTGGCTCTCGTTCCGCCTTGGGCGTAAATACAGCCTGATGGTCGGGGCGATCCTGTTTGTCGCGGGCTCCATTGGCTCTGCCTTTGCGGCGAACGTCGAGGTGCTGCTGCTCTCCCGCGTGCTGCTGGGCGTTGCCGTCGGGATCGCCTCCTATACCGCGCCGCTGTATCTCTCTGAAATGGCGAGCGAAAACGTGCGCGGCAAGATGATCAGCATGTATCAGCTGATGGTCACGCTCGGCATTGTGCTGGCGTTTTTGTCCGATACGTATTTCAGCTACAGCGGCAACTGGCGGGCGATGCTCGGCGTGCTGGCGCTGCCTGCGGTACTGCTCATCGTGTTAGTCATCTTTTTGCCGAACAGCCCGCGCTGGCTGGCGCAAAAAGGGCGTCACGTTGAGGCGGAAGAGGTGCTGCGCATGCTGCGCGACACCTCCGAAAAAGCGCGCGAAGAGCTGAACGAGATCCGCGAAAGCCTGAAGCTCAAGCAGGGCGGATGGGCGCTGTTCAGGGTGAACCGCAACGTGCGCCGCGCGGTGTTTCTCGGCATGCTGCTGCAGGCAATGCAGCAGTTTACCGGCATGAATATCATCATGTACTACGCGCCGCGCATCTTCAAAATGGCCGGGTTTACCACCACCGAACAGCAGATGATCGCCACGCTGGTCGTCGGGCTGACCTTTATGTTCGCCACCTTCATTGCGGTGTTTACTGTGGATAAGGCGGGGCGTAAGCCGGCGCTGAAGATTGGCTTTAGCGTCATGGCGATCGGCACGCTGATCCTCGGCTACTGCCTGATGCAGTTTGACAACGGTACGGCGTCGAGCGGGCTCTCCTGGCTGTCGGTGGGGATGACCATGATGTGTATTGCCGGCTATGCGATGAGCGCCGCGCCGGTCGTGTGGATCCTTTGCTCTGAAATCCAGCCGCTGAAATGCCGTGACTTTGGCATCACCTGTTCGACCACCACCAACTGGGTGTCGAACATGATCATCGGCGCAACCTTCCTGACGCTGCTGGACGCGATTGGTGCCGCCGGGACGTTCTGGCTTTATACCGCGCTGAACGTGGCGTTTATTGGCATTACGTTCTGGCTGATCCCAGAAACCAAAGGTGTGACGCTGGAGCACATTGAACGCAAGCTGATGGCCGGTGAGAAGCTGAGGAATATCGGTTTGTGATGCTGCTGCCCGGCGCCTGCCGGGCCAGTGAAGTATATAGGCCGGGATAGGCGAAATGCCTCCCGGCTTTTTTTCGTGCTTATTGAGTGTTCTTTTCTCTGGGAGTCGAATAGCGATATTTGTACGGCTTATGAAAAATAGGGGTATTCAGAAATAACTACTAAATATGATAGCGACATATCAATTTGGTTTATATGTACTATCAGAAGATTCTTAGTTTCTTGTATCATCAATGAAACTGCACGCTCAGACAGACCGCTTCCCCCCACCGAACAAACAGAAGAATTGATATGTCAGTCATGGACTTCAAAAAAAATACGGATGTGGATTTTCCTCACCACGCCTATGCGGCAAACGATCAAAAAGAGATCGATCTCCTGGGCCTGTTAGACATTCTGCTTGCGGCCAAAAAACGCATCGCCGCCATAACGTTTGCCTTTGCGCTGGCCGGGCTGGTGGTGGCCTTCCTGCTTCCGCAAAAGTGGACCAGTAAATCGGTTATCACTCCGGCAGAACAGACGCAGTGGAACCCGCTGCGCCAGATGCTGGTCTCCCTGCAGGTGCTGGATATTGACGCGAAGGTTTCGCGCGGGGACGTTTTTAACCTGTTTATTAAAAAGTTTCAGTCTCAGTCCCTGCTGGAAGAGTACATGACATCATCGCCGTACGTGATGGCTCAGCTTACAGAGGCTGACGTCGATCCGCTGGAGCTGCACCGTGCGGTGGTCAACATTTCCGACAGGATGAAAGCCGTCGACAATACCCTGGCGAAAGATGCGGACAAAGCGCCCTATGCCTCGTGGACGCTAAGCTTCACCGCCCCAACCGCGGGAGATGCCCAGGCGGTGCTGGAAGGGTATATCAAGTACATCTCCAGCCTCGTGGAGCAGGAGACGATGCAAAATATCCGCAATCAGGTTGCCCTGAAAACCAAAATGGTGGAACAGCAACTGGAGCTGGATCGCGTGCGTTTGACCAATGCCCACAACACCAACTTGCAGCGCCTCAACTACTCCCTCAAAGTGGCGAATGCGGCGGGCATTAAGAAGCCGGTTTACAGCAACGGCCAGGCGGTAAAAGACGATCCGGACTACTCGGTTGCGCTGGGGGCGGACGGCATTGCCCAGAAGCTGCAGATTGAAAAGAACCTGAAAGACGTGGCCGAGCTGAACGCTGATTTCCAGAACCGCGAATATTACCTGACGCAGCTGCAAAAGCTGTCTTTTGACGACGTAGATATTGAGCCGTTTAAATATCAGCTTTCACCGTCAATGCCGATCAAAAAAGACGGCCCGGGCAAAGCGCTGATTATCGTGCTGGCTGCATTCATTGGCGGCCTGCTGGCGTGCGGCAGCGTCCTGCTGCGTGAGGCCATGCGTTCCCGACGCCCGCATGTGCAAAGCGCGGCGGAATAAGCCGTAAAGTGACAAACAAGGCGCTATGCATAGCGCCTTTTTTTATGTCAGAAATAGCTCTCGCTGGAAACGGGCCGCTAAGTTTGCTTCACTGGGGTAAACGTACGGGAGGAACCATGAAAACAATCGGGTTATTGGGTGGCATGAGCTGGGAATCAACCCTTCCCTATTATCGCCTTATTAATGAGGGCGTAAAACAGCGGCTGGGCGGCCTGCACTCGGCAAGCCTGCTGCTGCACAGCGTGGATTTTCACGACATCGAGGCCTGCCAGGCGAGCGGCGAATGGGATAAAGCGGGCGAGATCCTGGCGCAGGCGGCGCTCGGGCTGGAGCGTGCGGGCGCGGAAGGGATTTTGCTCTGTACCAACACTATGCATAAGGTGGCGTCCCATATCGAAACGGCCTGTTCATTGCCGTTTCTGCACATTGCCGACGCAACGGGCCGGGCGATTAGCGCCGCGAACGTATCGCGGGTGGCGCTGCTGGGCACGCGTTACACCATGGAGCAGGATTTTTACCGCGGGCGCTTAAGCAGCGAGTTTGGTATTGAAAGCATCATCCCGGACGAAGCCGACCGGGCGCGCATTAATCAGATTATCTTCGAGGAGCTTTGCCTCGGCACCTTCAGCGAAACGTCCCGCGCGTACTACGTTAGCGTGATTGAAAAGCTGGCGCAGCAGGGCGCGCAAGGCGTTATCTTCGGCTGCACGGAGATCGGCCTGCTGGTCCCGGCCGAGCGAAGCCCTGTTCCGGTATTTGATACCACCGCTATTCACGCCGCGGATGCCGTGGAATTTATGCTGTCATAACGGGTTTGGTCGGCCAGGTAAGCGAAGCGCTACCTGTTTAACATGCTCAATGAGATGTGCGGTAAAGGCATCCACCAGCGCGGACGCCGGGCGGTGCAGCGGACGAATCAGGCTCACGGTAAACGGAACCGATACGCTAAACGGCCGAATCACAATATCGCTTCCGGCGTAGTCCAGCGCCGTAAGCGGGTTAACGACGGAAACCCCGACGCCGGCGCGCACCATGGCGCAAATTGAGGCGGCGCTGTGCGTTTCTACCACCATTCTTCTTTTCACCTGATGCTCCGCAAACAGCGAATCCAGCAGCTGGCGATAGCTGTCGGTTTGCGACAGGCTGATGTAGTTCTCGCCGTGAAAATCTGCGGGCGTTAATTCGCTTTTATCCGCAAGCGCATGTCCGGCAGGCAGGACGCACACCTCGTCTAAAGAGAGCAGCTCCGTGCGCGACGTGCCCGCCGGAGTGACAAGCGTTTCAGTCAGGCCGAGATCGTGGCGCTGCGCGGAAAGCCACTCCTCCAGCAGCGGGGATTCCTGCGGAACGATCGAGAAATTAACGTCAGGATAGCGGGTCAGGAAGGGCTGAAGCATCGACGGTAAAAAGGATTGCGAAAACACCGGCAGGCAGACGATGGACAGCTCGCCCTGGCGAAATTCCCGCAGGCTCTCCGCGGCGCTGACGATTCTGTCCAGCCCGTACCAGGAGCGCTGAACCTCCTCAAACAGGCGCAATCCCTGAACCGTGGGGTGCAGCCTGCCGCGCGCGCGTTCGAATAGTTTCAGATCCAGCACTTTTTCAAAGCGCGCCAGCTCGCGGCTGACGGTCGGCTGTGAAGTATGCAGCATCTGCGCGGCTTCGGTGAGATTGCCGGTGGTCATCACCGCGTGGAAAATCTCAATGTGGCGTAAGTTGATGACGGGCATAGGGCACCTGTGGCAGGAAGTTATCCATATCATTTTTGCATAGACTCGCGAAAAAACGATATTTTTTATTCCCTATTCAGTGTGGCGTAATAGAAAAAAATGACGATCCCCGGAGTACACCATGCCACGCCCGCTTAACCAGACGAAAACTGACCTGAACGCTGAAAACCTGCTGCGCCTGCCGGCCGAATTTGGCTGCCCGGTGTGGGTCTACGACGCGCAGATTATTCGCGAGAAGATCGCCGCGCTGCATCAGTTTGACGTAGTGCGTTTCGCGCAAAAGGCCTGCTCTAATATCCATATTTTGCGCCTGATGCGCGAGCAGGGCGTGAAGGTGGACTCCGTATCCTTAGGCGAAATTGAGCGCGCGCTGGCGGCAGGGTTCGATCCGAAAGCCGATAGCGACGCGATTGTCTTTACCGCCGATCTGATCGACGACGCGACCCTTGCGCGCGTGCACGAACTGCAGATCCCGGTGAACGCCGGGTCGGTGGATATGCTGGAACAGCTCGGGCAGGTTTCACCAGGCCATCGCGTCTGGCTGCGCATCAACCCGGGCTTCGGCCACGGCCATAGCCAAAAAACCAATACCGGCGGCGAAAACAGCAAGCACGGCATCTGGTATGCCGACCTTCCGGCCGCGCTTGCGGTGCTTCAGCGCTACGGCCTGAAGCTGGTGGGCATTCACATGCACATCGGCTCGGGCGTGGACTACGGTCACCTTGAGCAGGTCTGCGGCGCAATGGTTCAGCAGGTGATCGACTTTGATCAGGATCTGGAGGCGATCTCCGCAGGCGGCGGACTGTCCATTCCTTACCGCGAGGGGGAAGAGGCGATCGATACCGATCACTACTACGGCCTGTGGAGCGCCGCGCGCGACAACATCGCCGCGCACCTTGGCCATGCGGTGAAGCTGGAGATCGAACCGGGACGTTTCCTGGTGGCGGAGTCCGGCGTGCTGGTGGCGCAGGTTCGCAGCGTGAAGGAGATGGGAAGCCGCCACTTCGTGCTGATCGACGCGGGCTTTAACGATCTGATGCGCCCGTCAATGTACGGCAGCTACCACCATATCAGCGCGCTGGCCGCCGATGGCCGCGACCTAACCGACGCGCCGCGCAGAGAGACCGTCGTGGCGGGGCCGCTGTGTGAATCCGGCGACGTATTTACCCAGCAGGAAGGCGGAAAAGTGGAAACCCGCTCCCTGCCGGACGTTAAACCCGGAGATTATCTGGTGCTGCACGATACCGGCGCGTACGGGGCGTCCATGTCGTCCAACTACAACAGCCGTCCGCTGCTGCCGGAAGTGCTGTTTGATAACGGCGCTGCGAAGCTGATTCGCCGCCGCCAGACGATTCAGGAGCTGATCGCGCTTGAACGTTTCTGAGTAAAGTACGGCCCCGTTGTTACCGAGTCGCGCAGGACTAGCGTGCCGGTAAACGGCGGGATCGCTTCGACCGGCTGGTTCTTTGCCAGCCGAATCGCCTGATCGATAGCCGTCACGATCATATTATCGATAGGCAAATAGACCGACGAAAGCGCGGGCTCCAGCCACTTCGCGCTCGGCGCGTCGTCAAAACCAAACAGCGAAACGTCCTGTGGGATGCGCAGCCCGGCCTGGTGCAACGCCTTGGACGCGCCCAGCGCCATATCATCGTTGCAGGCAAACAGGGCGCTAAACGTCACCCCTTCGCCAATCAGCTCCTTGCACAGTTCATATCCCCGCGTCATGCCCGCATCGCCATACTTTATGCGTCGTTCATCGAGGCAAATCCCGTGCTTTTCCAGCGCCTTGCGGTAGCCCATCAGGCGCGCCTTCCCGGTCGGGGTATGAATCGGAACGGTAATGCAGGCAATCTCCCGGTGTCCCTGGCCGATCAGATAATCCACCGCCTTAAACGCGGCGTCCTGCTGCTCGAAGAACACGCAGCGATCTGCCGCCTGGCTGACCTCGCGATTGATCACCACCAGCGGCGTTTGCACGGAGTGGATCAGCTTCATGATCGCTTTTTCGCTCATGTAGCGGGTGTACAGCACGATAGCGTCGCACTTGCGATCCGCCAGCATCTGTACGGCCTGCTCTTCAAGCTCGGGCGCATCGTGGCCGTCGGTGACGATGAGCTGTTTGCCGTGCGTTTCGGTCTGCCGGGAGGCTTGCTGCAGCAGGCGACCAAAGTAAAAACCGTCAAAGGTCGACACCACCAGACCGATGCTGTTGCTGGTCTGGTTGGCGAGCGAACGCGCGAGGAAGTTTGGCCGATAGCCCAGCTCTTCCATCGCCTTGAAAACCTGCTGACGCGTACTCTCTTTAACCTGACCCGTGCCGTTCAGCACGCGCGAGACGGTGGCCTTCGACACGCCCGCGCGCAGTGAGACATCCAGCATTGTTGCCATTAGACATTCCTGATTCCACGTAACGATCTGCAGTTTACCACAGACCATCCGGGCCTTAAGCGGCGCGGGAAGGGCAAAAAATCTATCGCGATCACGCTTTTGGAGACGATCCGCCCGAACGGCATAAAGGGTTGAAGGGCGAAGGGGGCATCCTCTTCTGGCACAGCACCCGCTGCGCTGTGCGCTTTAAGACAAAACATGCTGAACGGGCGGGCGATCTTTGGCATGCTACCCGCCTCTCACTCAACAAAAGCCCGATCGAACGGCGGCACTGACCGTCTTGAGCCGTGCCGCTCGTTAAGGAAAAGCCGAGATGAACATTCAACCACTGTACGCCGCACCGCGGTTTACCGAACAGGTCATTGACTGGATCTGGAAAGCCTTCGGCGACGGGCTTCCGCGCGCCTTTTTCCAGAGCATTGTTGAACACAGCCTGACGCCGGACGCGCTGCCGCTCACGTTTATCGCCGTGGAGGGGGAGCGACTGCTGGGCACCGTGGGGCTGTGGCGCTGCGACCTGATCGCGCGTCAGGATCTTTATCCCTGGCTGGCGTCGCTTTACGTTGACGAATCGGCGCGCGGGCAGGGGCTGGCGGGGCGTTTACAGCAGCACGTACAGACGTATGCCAGGCAGGCAGGGTACGCCGAGCTTCACCTCTGGTCAGCCTGCCGTGACTTCTACGAACGTTACGGCTGGCAGTACATCGGTGACGGGCTGGAATACCCGGATAAAACGGTTCATCTGTATCGCTATTCGCTCTGTTCTTCCACGGGGGATGCCACGGAGTGACGGCGGACCAGCGTCGGGCTAAACAGATGCGTAATCTCCGGCGGCGGGCGGTTATCCGCAAGCGCGAGGGCCAGCTCTGCCGCCTGCGTCGCCATGGTTATAATCGGGTAGCGCACGGTGGTCAGGCGCGGTCGCACGTAGCGAGAAACCAGCACGTCATCAAAGCCAATCAGCGAAATCTCTGCCGGCACGTCGATTCCGTTATCGTTTAATACGCCCATTGCTCCGGCGGCCATCGAGTCGTTGTAGCAGGCGATGGCCGTAAAGTTCTTCCCGCGGCCGAGAAGCTCGGTCATCGCCTGCTCGCCGCCGCTTTCGTCCGGCTCGCCGTAAGCCACCAGCCTGTCGTTGCACGGCAGGCCGTTTTCGCGCAGCGCGTCGTAATAGCCCTGCAGGCGATCTTCGGCGTCGGAAATAGGGTGGTTGGAGCAGAGATAGCCGATGCGGGTGTGGCCCTGCTGGATCAGATGACGGGTGGCAAGCCAGGCCCCGTAGCGGTCGTCGAGCGCCACGCAGCGCTGTTCAAAGCCGGGAATGATGCGGTTGATGATCACCATGCCGGGGATCTGCTTCATCAAATGAATCAGCTCGGCGTCGGGGATCATTTTGGCGTGAACCACCAGCGCGGCGCAGCGGTGGCGAATCAGCTGTTCAATCGCCTGGCGTTCTTTCAGTTCGTTATGGTAGCCGTTGCCGATCAGCAGAAAGTTGCCCGTCTGGTACGACACCTGCTCCACGGCTTTGACCATCGCGCCGAAAAAGGGATCGGAGACATCGCCTACGACCAGCCCAATCGTCTCGGTCGACTGCTGGGCCAGCGCGCGCGCGTTGGCGTTGGGGTGATAGTTCAGGGTGTCCATGGCGGTTTGTACGGCCAGGCGGGATGCCTCGCTGGCTTTAGGAGACGCGTTAATCACGCGCGAGACGGTTGCGACGGAAACGCCCGCCAGCCGGGCCACGTCCTTAATTGTCGCCATTTAATACCTTCTTATTAGGGGTAAGCGTTTACACACCAATTAGTGTTGCGGAAAAGCGGCGCGCATTCAAGGGGGACGGGTTTTGAACCTCGACAAACGTGACGCAGAACACCCCGGGCTGGTGTAATCGTTACACATGCTAAGCATGACAAAAGAATGTCAATTAGAACCTTTAGTTACACTTTGCCTCAGGCTGTTGCGATTGTCCGGTAGCCAGCGTCGAGAGCGTGTTGCTAGAGTCGAGATCCCAGAGGTATTGATAGGTGGAATCAGCTCCGGTTGATGAACACGACTTACACCAGCCTGCGTTGATACGCAGGTTTTTTTTTGCCTGAAACTTCAACCTGTAACAGCAAAAGCGAATATTCACACCTGGTTGCATTTCGGTTCATTCCCTTGCGTTTTCCCACTGGCGAAGCCGATAGCGAACGACCACAATCAAGATCCCAGAGGTATTGATTGGTGAGAATTCTTAGTACGGTTTCGTACTCATCTCTTGCACCAGCCTGCGCGGATGCGCAGGTTTTTTTCGCCTCTATTTTTGCTGTCGCTCCCCTATCACTTCTCGTGTAATCTGCCACTCTTTAACCTAACCCCTCACACTGGCTGGCAAAAGGAGTTGAGATGCTATTTGGGTTCTTCCGTACACTCTTCCGCATTCTGTTTCGCGTCCGCGTAACAGGCGATACCCAGGCGCTTAATGGCGAACGCGTGCTCATTACGCCCAATCACGTTTCCTTTATCGACGGCATCCTGCTGGCGCTGTTTTTACCCGGGCGTCCGGTATTTGCGGTCTACACCTCCATCAGCCAAAAGTGGTTTATGCGCTGGCTGGCGCCGCTGATTGATTTTGTACCGCTCGACCCGACGAAGCCGATGATGATTAAGCATCTGGTGCGCCTGATTGAGCAGGGCCGCCCGGTGGTCATATTTCCGGAGGGACGGATCTCCGTTACCGGCTCGCTGATGAAAATTTATGACGGCGCGGGGTTTGTGGCCGCGAAGTCCAGGGCAACCGTTGTGCCGCTGCGCATTGAAGGCGCGGAGCTAACCCACTTCAGCCGCCTGAAAGGGCTGGTGAAGCAGCGTCTGTTCCCGAAAATTACCCTCCACATTCTGCCGCCGACGTCGCTGCCGATGCCGGACGCGCCGCGCGCCCGCGACCGCCGTAAAATTGCCGGTGAAATGCTCCACCAGATCATGATGGAAGCGCGCATGGCGGTTCGCCCGCGCGAAACGCTGTACGAGTCCCTGCTGTCGGCGCAGTACCGCTACGGCGCGAAGAAAAACTGTATTGAAGACGTTAATTTTACCCCGGACACCTATCGCAAGCTGCTGACCAAGACCCTGTTCGTGGGGCGTATTCTTGAGAAGTACAGCAAGCGCGGCGAAAAGATTGGCCTGATGCTGCCGAACGCGGGGATCAGCGCGGCGGTGATCTTCGGTGCCGTCGCGCGCGGGCGCATCCCGGCGATGATGAACTACACGGCGGGCGTCAAGGGGCTGACCAGCGCCATCACGGCGGCACAAATCAACACCGTCTTCACCTCCCGTCAGTTTCTCGACAAGGGCAAGCTGTGGCACCTGCCGGAACAGCTTACGCAGGTTCGCTGGGTATTCCTTGAAGACTTAAAAGCGGACGTCACGACGTGCGATAAGCTGTGGATCTTCGCCCACCTACTGATGCCGCATCTGGCGCAGGTGAAGCAGAAGCCGGAAGACGACGCGATTATCCTCTTTACCTCCGGTTCCGAAGGCCATCCGAAGGGCGTGGTGCATAGCCACAAAAGCATTCTGGCGAACGTAGAGCAGATCAAAACTATCGCCGATTTTACGGCAAAAGACCGCTTTATGTCGGCGCTGCCGCTGTTCCACTCGTTTGGCCTCACGGTGGGCCTGTTTACGCCGCTGCTGACCGGTGCGGAGGTCTTTCTGTATCCGAGCCCACTGCACTACCGCGTCGTGCCGGAGCTGGTGTACGACCGCAACTGTACCGTCCTCTTCGGCACGTCAACCTTCCTCGGCAACTATGCCCGCTTTGCCAACCCGTACGACTTCTTCCGCGTGCGGTATGTGGTTGCCGGGGCCGAGAAGCTCCAGGAGAGCACGCGCCAAATCTGGCAGGATAAGTTTGGCCTGCGCATTCTGGAAGGCTACGGCGTGACGGAGTGCGCGCCCGTGGTCTCCATCAACGTGCCGATGGCTGCGAAGCCGGGCACGGTAGGAAGGCTGCTGCCGGGGCTGGACGCGCGCCTGCTGGCGGTGCCGGGCATTGAGGACGGTGGTCGCCTGCAGCTGAAGGGGCCAAACGTGATGAACGGCTATCTGCGGGTCGAAAATCCGGGCGTGCTGGAAGCGCCGACGGCGGAAAACGTCAACGGCGACATCGAGACCGGCTGGTACGATACCGGCGATATTGTCCGCTTCGACGAGCAGGGCTACGTGCAGATCCAGGGACGCGCAAAGCGCTTCGCCAAGATTGCGGGTGAAATGGTCTCGCTTGAGACGGTAGAACAGCTGGCGATGGCGGTCTCTGCCGACAGGCTTCACGCCACCGTTGTGAAAAGCGACGCCAGCAAAGGGGAAGCGCTGGTGCTCTTTACCACCGACAGCGAGCTCAGGCGCGATCGGCTGCTCAAGCACGCGCGCGAGCACGGCATTCCCGAGCTGGCGGTACCGCGCGATATTCGCTACCTCAAACAGCTTCCGGTGCTGGGCAGCGGCAAGCCCGATTTCGTGACCCTTAAGGGCATGGTTGAAGAGGCGGAACAGCATAATGCGTGAGTCAGCACACACTAACACCTCTATCTGGTCGAAAAGCATGATGGCGGTCATTGCCGCCCAGTTTCTCTCTGCCTTCGGCGATAACGCGCTGCTGTTTGCCACGCTGGCGCTGCTCAAGGCCGAGTTTTACCCCGACTGGAGCCAGCCGGTGCTGCAGATGGTGTTTGTGGGTGCTTACATCATCTTTGCGCCTTTTGTGGGGCAGGTGGCCGATAGCTTCCCAAAAGGCCGGGTGATGATGTTCGCCAACGGCCTTAAGCTGCTCGGTGCCGCCAGCATCTGCTTCGGCATCAACCCGTTTATCGGCTACACGCTGGTGGGCATTGGCGCGGCGGCCTATTCTCCGGCGAAGTACGGCATTCTGGGCGAACTGACGACCGGCGATAAGCTGGTCAAGGCCAACGGCCTGATGGAGTCCTCGACTATTGCGGCAATCCTGGTGGGCTCGGTAGCGGGCGGCGTGCTGGCCGACTGGCACGTGCTGGCCGCGCTGGGCGTCTGCGCCGTGGTGTACGGCGGGGCGGTTATCGCTAACCTGTTTATTCCTGCGCTGCCGGTGGCGCGCCCGGGCCAGTCCTGGCGTTTTGGGCCGATGACGAGCAGCTTCTTCAACGCCTGCCGCGTGCTGTGGCGCAACGGCGAAACCCGTTTTTCGCTGATGGGTACCAGCATGTTCTGGGGCGCGGGCGTTACCCTGCGCTTTCTGCTGGTGCTGTGGGTGCCCGTGGCGCTGGGTATCGTAGACAACGCCACGCCGACCTATCTTAATGCGATGGTGGCGATTGGGATTGTCGTCGGCGCGGGGGCGGCGGCTAAGCTGGTGACGCTGGAGACGGTCGCGCGCTGTATGCCCGCGGGGATACTTATCGGCGTTGTGGTGCTGATCTTCTCGGTCCAGCATGCGCTGCTGCCCTCGTATGCTCTGCTGATCCTGATGGGTATGCTGGGCGGCTTCTTCGTGGTTCCGCTGAACGCGTTATTGCAGGAGCGCGGCAAGCAGACCGTGGGGGCAGGCAATGCGATTGCGGTGCAAAACCTGGGCGAAAACATCGCCATGCTGCTGATGCTGGGGCTCTATTCGCTGGCGGTGAAGGCGGGCGCGCCGGTGGTGGCGATCGGCATCGGGTTTGGCGCGCTGTTTGCGCTGGCGATTAGCGGGCTGTGGATCTGGCAGCGTCGGCGTTGACATCAGTGGCCAGAAGCGGCCTGAAGCCCTCTCCCACGGGAGAGGGCGCAAACACCAAATACGGCAACTCTGTTGCCGTTTTGCTTTTATTACGGTGCCGGGTATGTATAAACCTGATGCACCGCCTCAATCTCCGCTAACACCTCTTCACTCAGGTTCAGATGGAAACTCTCAACGTTCGTTTTCAGCTGTTCCATCGTCGTTGCGCCAAGCAGGGTGCTGGCCACGAACGGCTGGCGACGCACGAAGGCCAGCGCCATCTGGGCTGGGTCCAGGCCGTGACGCCTGGCGATATCCACGTAGGCCGCCACGGCCTTCTGCGTCTGTTCGCCGCTGTAGCGGGTGAAACGGCTGAAAAGCGTGTTGCGCGCGCCGGCGGGCTTCGCGCCGTTCAGGTACTTACCGGTTAGCGTGCCAAAGCCCAGGCAGGAGTATGCCAGCAGCTCCACCTCCTCGTACTGCGTCACTTCCGCCAGGCCGACTTCATAGCTGCGGTTTAGCAGGCTGTAAGGATTCTGGATCGTGACGATGCGCGGCAGATCGTGCTTGTCCGCGAGATGCAGATAGCGCATCACGCCAAACGCCGTTTCGTTCGACACGCCGATGTAGCGGATCTTGCCCGCGCGCTGGCACTCCGTCAGCGCCTCCAGCGTTTCAAGCAGGCTCACGGCGGGAGCGCTATCGCTCCAGCTGTAGCCGAGCTTACCGAAGCAGTTGGTTGGGCGCTGCGGCCAGTGAACCTGGTAAAGATCGAGATAATCGGTTTGCAGACGCTTCAGGCTGGCATCCAGCGCGGCGCGAATGTTCTTGCGATCGAGGATCTGATTCGGGCGGATCCCCGTGTCGTTATTGCGCGAAGGGCCGCTGACTTTCGAGGCGATAACCAGCTTTTCGCGATTGCCGCGTTTTGCCAGCCAGTTACCCACGTAGGTTTCGGTTAGGCCCTGCGTTTCCGGGCGAGGAGGAACAGGGTACATTTCCGCCACGTCAATCAGGTTAATGCCCTGACTGACGGCATAATCGAGTTGCTCATGGGCATCGGCTTCGCTGTTTTGTTCACCAAACGTCATCGTGCCCAGCCCCAGTTGGCTGACTTCCAGTGCGCTATGGGGGATACGGTGATAATGCATAGCCGGCTTCCTTCAATTGACCTATAAACCGCGTCAGGAACCTCCCGACAAAGGAATATAAACATGGCAGAGGGGAAGCGAAAGGGGAAGGAAAAAAATCAAAAAGGCCAGTAAGATACTGACCTTTATCGGTTATCGCTCAATAATCTGTGAGACTTCGTCGCGATTAATTTGCATCTTATTGCCCTGCTGATCGTGGTAGCTTACAAGACCGGTATCATCATCGACTTCGGGTTTGCCGTCCGTCAGAATCATACGACCGTCTTTGGTCGCCATCACGTAATCGCTGCTACAGCCTGAAACGGCAAACGCTAAACCGACCGCCGAGATTATCACTGCCCATTTTTTCATCGTTATCGTCCTCACCTGGCTCGTATCACATCATAGTGTAGTAATAACCCGATAATTCGACAGGGGAAAGCGGGAAAATCTTAAATACCAGGTGATTATGTTAGCCAGTGCGCAATTTTGGTTAAAACATTAGGTATTCAGTAAGAAATGACGTGCCAGCAGCGCGCCGGTGAAATTCTTTTTGAGATAAAAGCCGCGCGGCAGCGTCAGGATCGGTTCGCCACGGGCGCCGACCGCTTCGGTCAGTGCCTTGCTGTTGGCGGCCTTTGGGCGAAGCTGCAGCACCTCGCCGTGTCGGGCGGTAATGCGCTCCACCTGGCCCAGGACGATCATGTCCATCAGCTCTTCCCAGTCCTGGGATAGCTGCCTTTCTTCCTCTTCATCAGGGCTCCAGAGCAGGGGCGCGCCTATGCGCCTGTCCGCAAGCGGGATCTGCCGTTCGCCCTCTACGGGCACCCAAAGAACGCGCTTGAGCTTATGCCGAACGTGGCTGGTTTCCCAGGTCACGCCGCTATTGCCCGTCAGCGGGGCCACGCAAACAAAGGTGGTTTCCAGCGGTCTGCCCTGGCCGTCTATAGGGATCGTCTTTAGCTCAACGCCCAGCGCGGCGAAATCCTGTTCCGGTTTGCTGCCCGCGCTGGCGCCAAGCCACAGTTCCAGCAGCATGCCGATCCAGCCCTTATCGCGTTTGAGATCCTTTGGCACAGGTAAACCCGCGATCGCTGCCAGTTCTCCCAGCGAAAGGCCCGCCAGGCGCTGCGCCTGGGCGAGAAGTTGCGCTTCACTTGAAGGAGGAGAGAGCAGCGGGGCCAGCGAATGCATGATGTTAACCTTTTGATTAAAAAATGAACTAAGAAAATGCACCTTGTGGATAGAGTCTAACTTTTTCTGGGTAAATACGCCATGTGTATGATTTTTAGATTCTTTTAATTGTTATTCTCCCTCTTTACGCGGCGTAAATTCCGGTTGTTCAATTCTGGTCACTGGCAATGAACAGGATCTTACACCATGTTATCCACAGAAAAGTGGGATAACTGGGAATAACCTCGACTACTGTTTCCATTTACAGCCTTGACGTGCGATGAAAATCGAATATTCACACAAATTGTGACTAACTTATTGGCACATTCTGTGGATAAAACCGACGCTGTTCGATCTTTCATCAACGACGCGATCCAGGGTGTGACGATCGTCACGTAAAGGTGTTTATAAATAGCGATCTCACTCTTAATGTCATGAAATATATGAAATAAATTTAACTGGCTAAAAACGGGTAAATTGGCGGTATCCAGGTTGTTCATCGGTAATTCCGTACTTCTTCACAACTCTATCCACAGAAAAGGTGAATAAAATTGGCCTTATGGCCGCTTATCTGTTTATAACTCAGCTGATAATTGTGAGTTATTCAAATGTTATTAGGCTGCGGGCCTGTAAGAGAGTGGTTTACCGCCTCCCTGTAGTGTGAAACAATCATTCATATATCAGGTTTAGTTTGGGGTAGTCCGGTGATTGATGACGATGGCTACCGCCCGAACGTAGGAATTGTAATTTGTAATCGTCAGGGCCAGGTGATGTGGGCCCGGCGGTATGGTCAGCACTCCTGGCAATTCCCGCAGGGCGGGATAAACCCAGGAGAGTCCCCAGAACAAGCGATGTACCGGGAGCTTTTTGAAGAGGTTGGATTAAGCCGTAAGGATGTTCGCATCCTGGCGTCGACCCGCAACTGGTTGCGTTACAAGTTACCGAAACGTTTGGTGCGTTGGGACACAAAGCCGGTTTGTATCGGCCAGAAACAAAAATGGTTTCTACTGCAATTGGTGGGCAACGATTCAGATATCAACATGCAAACCAGCAGCACGCCGGAGTTCGATGGCTGGCGTTGGGTGAGCTACTGGTATCCGGTTCGTCAGGTCGTGTCGTTTAAGCGTGACGTCTACCGTAGGGTGATGAAAGAGTTCGCAAGTGTTGTGATGCAGCTTCAGGAGATCCCGCCTAAGCCGCAAAACGCACCTGCCTGGCGACGTAAAAGAGGTTAAGTTACGCAAATCATGCTCACCCGCTTGCGCGAAATAGTCGAGAAGGTCGCCAGTGCGCCTCGTCTGAACGAGGCGCTAAACATTCTGGTGACCGACATCTGTCTTGCGATGGAGACCGAAGTCTGTTCGGTCTATTTGGCCGACCACGATCGGCGTTGCTATTACCTGATGGCAACCCGCGGATTAAAAAAACCTCGCGGTCGCACCGTTACTCTGGCGTTTGATGAAGGGATTGTGGGTCTGGTCGGGCGACTGGCCGAGCCCATTAACCTTGCCGACGCGCAAAAACACCCCAGCTTTAAATATATTCCTTCCGTAAAAGAAGAGCGCTTCCGGGCGTTTCTCGGCGTACCGATTATTCAGCGCCGCCAGCTCCTCGGGGTGCTGGTGGTCCAGCAGCGCGAGCTTCGCCAGTATGACGAAAGCGAAGAGTCTTTCCTGGTGACGCTGGCCACGCAGATGGCCGCTATTCTCTCCCAGTCTCAGCTTGCCGCCCTGTTCGGCCAGTACCGCCACACGCGCATTCGCGCGCTGCCCGCCTCGCCGGGCGTGGCGATTGCCGAAGGCTGGATGGACGCCACGCTGCCGCTGATGGAGCAGGTCTACGAGGCCTCGACCCTGGATGAAGCGCTCGAACGCGAACGCCTCACCGCCGCGCTGGAAGAGGCGGCGAACGAGTTCCGTCGCTACAGCAAACGCTTCGCCGCGGGGGCACAAAAAGAGACGGCGGCCATCTTTGACCTTTATTCGCACCTGCTGTCTGACGCTCGCCTGCGTCGTGAACTCTTTGCTGAGGTCGATAAAGGCTCGGTGGCTGAATGGGCGGTTAAAAAGGTCATTGAGAAATTTGCCGAGCAATTTGCGGCGCTGACCGACGGCTATCTGAAAGAGCGCGCGGGGGATTTACGCGCGCTTGGGCAGCGGCTGCTGTTCCATCTGGATGATACCATTCAGGGGGCGAATGCCTGGCCGGAACGTTTCGTTCTGGTGGCCGATGAGCTCTCTGCAACCACGCTGGCAGAATTGCCGCAGAACAGGCTGGCGGGCATCGTCGTGCGTGACGGCGCCGCCAACTCCCACGCGGCCATTATGGTACGCGCGCTGGGCATCCCGACCGTGATGGGCGCGGATATCCAGCCATCGGTCCTGCATCGTCGTATGCTGGTAGTGGATGGTTATCGCGGTGAGCTGCTGGTCGATCCGGAACCGGTTCTGCTGCAAGAGTACCAGCGGCTTATCAGCGAAGAGAATGAATTAAGCAAGCTGGCAGAGGACGACGTTAACCTGCCCGCGCAGCTGAAAAGCGGAGAGCGGGTTAAGGTCATGCTCAACGCGGGCCTAAGCCCCGAGCACGAAGAGAAGCTCGGTGGCCGCATTGACGGTATCGGCTTATACCGCACCGAAATTCCCTTTATGCTGCAAAGCGGCTTCCCCTCAGAAGAGGAACAGGTCGCGCAGTATCAGGGCATGCTGCAAATGTTCAACGACAAGCCGGTGACGCTACGCACGCTTGACGTTGGGGCCGATAAGCAGTTGCCCTATATGCCCATCAGCGAGGAAAACCCGTGCCTGGGCTGGCGCGGCATCCGCATCACGCTCGATCAGCCGGAGATCTTCCTGATCCAGGTGCGCGCCATGCTGCGCGCGAATGCTGCGACCGGCAACCTGAGCATCCTGTTACCGATGGTGACCAGCATTGATGAGGTTGACGAAGCGCGTCGGCTGATTGAGCGCGCGGGACGTGAAGTCGAAGAGATGATCGGTTACGCGATCCCGAAGCCGCGCATCGGGGTAATGCTTGAAGTTCCCTCAATGGTCTTTATGCTGCGCCAGCTGGCAAGCCGCGTCGATTTTATCTCCGTCGGCACCAACGACCTGACCCAGTACATTCTGGCGGTGGACCGTAACAATACGCGCGTGGCGAGCATCTACGATAGCCTGCACCCGGCCATGCTTCGGGCGCTGGCTATGATCGCCCGCGAGGCGGAGCAGTACGGTATCGACCTGCGCCTGTGCGGAGAAATGGCCGGTGATTCAATGTGCGTGGCGATCCTGATAGGTCTGGGCTTCCGCCATCTTTCAATGAACGGACGCTCCGTTGCCCGCGTGAAGTATCTGCTGCGCCACATCGACATCAACGATGCCCGCGAGCTGGCTGAACGCAGCCTCGAGGCGCAGCTTGCCGCTGAGGTTCGTCATCAGGTGGCCGCCTTTATGGAACGACGCGGCATGGGCGGCCTGATCCGCGGCGGTCGCTAAAGCCTTTCTCCCTCTTCCTGTGGGAGAGGGCAGCGGTGAGGGTACCAGCGCGCATAAAACCTTATACATATCTTTTACATCTCAGGCGCATCCTCCGCGCCCGCCTTATGCTATGATTCGCAACCTTGGAGCCTCTGCTCACAGCAGACGCGCATTTCGACCGCTGTCCACTTTCAGCGGAAATAACAACATCTTGTGGTGACAGATGAACAGTGGCTATCTGCATTTTCCGGAGTTTGATCCGGTCATTTTCTCAATAGGACCCGTTTCGCTTCACTGGTACGGTCTGATGTATCTGGTGGGCTTTGTTTTCGCCATGTGGCTTGCGGGCCGTCGTGCCGGCAAACCCGGCAGCGGCTGGACGAAAAACGAAGTGGAAAACCTGCTGTACGCGGGCTTCCTCGGCGTGTTCCTGGGGGGCCGCATTGGGTACGTGCTGTTCTATAACTTCCCGGTATTCCTGAACGATCCGCTGTATCTGTTCCGCGTCTGGGACGGTGGGATGTCGTTCCACGGCGGCCTGATCGGCGTGATTCTGGTGATGGTTATCTTTGCAAAACGCACCAGGCGTAACTTCTTCCAGGTATCCGATTTTATTGCGCCACTCATCCCGTTTGGTCTGGGAGCCGGTCGTCTCGGCAACTTTATCAACGGCGAACTGTGGGGACGCGTCGATCCGAGCTTTAAGTACACGATGCTGTTCCCAGGCTCGCGCGCGGAGGATATCGCGCTTCTGCCGTCGCATCCGGAATGGCAATCCGTTTTCGATACCTACGGCGTACTGCCGCGCCACATGTCCCAGCTTTATGAACTGGCCCTCGAAGGTGTGGTGCTGTTTATCATTCTGAACCTGTTCATCCGCAGGCCGCGCCCGATGGGTGCCGTCTCTGGCCTGTTCCTGATCGGCTACGGTGCATTCCGTATTATCGTCGAGTTCTTCCGTCAGCCGGATGCGCAGTTTACCGGCGAGTGGGTACAGTACATCAGCATGGGGCAAATCCTCTCCATTCCGATGATTGTCGCGGGTGCCATTATGATGATTTGGGCGTATCGTTGTCGTCCACAGCAACAACTTTCCTGAGGAACCATGAAACAGTATCTTGAATTGATGAAAAAAGTGCTTGATGAGGGCACGCCGAAAAACGACCGCACCGGTACCGGTACGCTCTCCATTTTTGGCCACCAGATGCGCTTCAACTTACAGGAAGGCTTTCCTCTGGTGACTACCAAGCGCTGCCACCTGCGCTCGATCATTCATGAACTGCTCTGGTTCCTGCAAGGCGATACCAACGTTGCGTATCTGCACGAAAATAACGTCTCGATCTGGGACGAATGGGCAGATGAGAACGGCAACCTGGGGCCGGTATATGGTAAGCAATGGCGGGCGTGGCCAACGCCTGATGGCCGCCACATTGACCAGATCACCACCGTGATGAACCAGCTGAAAAACGATCCGGACTCGCGCCGCATCATCGTTTCTGCCTGGAACGTCGGCGAGCTGGATAAAATGGCGCTGGCACCGTGCCACGCGTTCTTCCAGTTCTATGTGGCCGACGGAAAGCTCTCCTGCCAGCTCTATCAGCGCTCCTGCGACGTGTTCCTTGGCCTGCCGTTTAACATCGCCAGCTATGCGCTGCTGGTTCACATGATGGCGCAGCAGTGCGATCTGGACGTGGGCGACTTCGTCTGGACCGGTGGAGATACCCATCTCTACAGCAACCACATGGAACAGACCCATCTTCAGCTCACTCGCGAACCGCGCGCGCTGCCGAAGCTGGTGATCAAACGCAAGCCGGCGTCCATCTTTGACTACCGCTTCGACGATTTTGAAATTGAAGGCTACGACCCGCACCCGGGTATCAAGGCACCCGTTGCCATCTGATGACATAAATACTCCCACAACCGGTGCTTATTAGCGCCGGTTTTTTTTTGCCTGTTCGTTGTTTTGCGAGCGCTTTTCCAGCGATGTTGCAACGCGTTGCAACTCACAAAATTCCCCGGAAAACGTCTCGCAATGTCCGCATAACCCACTCGCCTGTTGGCTTCCTCTTCGCCACACTCGCGGCATGAAAAAAGAGAACGGCTTTACGCTTATCGAAACGCTTGTGGCTATATCGCTGGTGGTCATTCTCAGCGCTGCCGGGCTGTACGGCTGGAACAGCTGGCAGCAGCGCCAGCGGCTATGGCAAACCGCCGGACAGGTGCGCGACTACCTGGTGTTTCTGCGCAACGACGCTAACCGGCATAACCGCGATCACCACGTAGTGGCTGAGGGCGAGGGGCAAGATATCTGTCTGAAAAGCACGGCGGTTTCACAATGCGAGAACGGCAGCCCATTCATGCTCAAGCCTCTCTGGCCCGAGGTGACGGTGAGTGAGATAACCCCTTCGCTAGGTTTTTACGGCCTCAGGGATACCGCGTGGGCCGGAAGGATTCGGGTTCATAGCGCGGCGGGAGAGTGGCTGATTGTCGTCTCTAACAGCGGACGCATCAGAATGTGCCAGCCAAAAGGGGAAGACGCATGCCGTTAAAACGACGAGGCTTTTCACTTATCGAAGTGCTTATTGCGATGGCCATCAGCAGCGCTCTGCTGCTAAGCACATCGCGCTTTTTACCCGGGCTGCAGGCCGCCCTTTTGCAGCAGTCCGTGCGCCGGGAGCTTGAGGAAGAAATCTGGCAGCGGCTCTTTGCGATTGGCAAGCAGCTACAGCGAGCGGGGTACTGTGCGGGAAACTGTGTGGGGGAAGGGCTGCATATCGGCGGGCACGGCAGTTGCGCTATCGTTAAGTGGGATGCAAACAGCAACGGAAGCTGGGATATCTCCGCATCAGAAAGCGATAGCACGGGTTTTCGCCTTGAGTCCGGAGCGCTGGAATCCTTGCGCGGCGCGACCTCATGTGAAGGAAAAGGGTGGGACAAACTCACGGACCCGGACAGGCTTATCGTGAAGACATTTACCGTGAGCAAGGCGACGCATTCAGGCTTCGCCCCTGAGCTAAATATTGAGCTGGTTGCCATGCGCAAAGGCCATCCAGGTGCGACCGTGGCGGCCCATTTTGCGGTAACAGGGTTCAACCTGTGAGCCGCCAGCAAGGAATGTCTTCGCTGGCGATGGTTCTCCTTGTGCTGGTACTGGGCACGCTGCTTCTCACCGGTCTGAACCAGCAGCTAACGACCTACGGTAAACAGGTTAGCGGTGAAAGCCTTTCTGTTCGCCATCAGGCCAGCGTGCAGTCAGCGCTGGAGTGGGGACGCGTACAGCGCTGGTTGATACAGCCTGACGCGCAGTGCAGGCAGGTTAATACTTCGCGGGTCTGCCTGCGACGGCTGAACGAGTCGCGCGTTCTGCTCATCGCTGGCAGCAACGATCTTTTACTGTGGCGAACGGGCACGATAGCCGAAGGGCAGATCCTTTTCTCTCCCCACGGCTGGAGTGACTTCTGTCCGCTTAAGGAGCGCTCTCAATGTCAGTTGCCCTGAAAAAACAGCAGGGGTTCAGCATGGTCGAGGTGCTGTTGGCGATGATCCTGATGGTGATTATCGTGACGGCGCTGGCGGGCTACCACCGAGCCTTAGCGTCGCGGTTTGCGTTGCTCAGCCAGTATCGCCAGCTGTGGCACCATGCCTGGAGCCAGGCGCAGCTTTCACCGGATGCACTTCCTGCGGGCTGGCGGGTCAGCCGGGGGCAGACAATGCAGTCCGGATGTGTCAGCATCACGGTTACGATTTTTTCTCCTCAGGGACGGCACGGCGAGATGACCCGCCTGCATTGTCCGGTTAGCCAGTAGTCGGGAGCGTTTATGTTAAGGGTTTACCACTCAAATCGTCTGGATGTGCTGGAAGCGCTGATGGAATTTATCGTCGAGCGCGAGCGCCTGGACGATCCTTTTGAGCCCGAAATGGTGTTGGTGCAAAGTACCGGTATGGCGCAGTGGCTGCAAATGTCGCTTTCCCAAAAGTTTGGCATTGCCGCCAACATCGCCTTCCCACTGCCAGCGAGTTTTATCTGGGAAATGTTTGTCCGCGTGCTGCCGGATATCCCGGAGGAGAGCGCGTTCAATAAGCAGAGCATGAGCTGGAAGCTGATGGCCCTGCTGCCGGAGATGCTGGCGCATGACGAATTTGCCATGCTGCGACACTATCTTAACGACGATACCGACAAGCGTAAGCTGTTCCAGCTGGCGTCGCGCACTGCCGACCTATATGACCAGTATCTGGTGTACCGCGCGGAATGGCTTATTCGCTGGGAAGCCGGGGAATTAGTAGAAGGATTGCCGGAGGCGCAGATCTGGCAGGCTCCGCTGTGGAAAGCGCTGGTTGAATATACCGAGAAGCTCGGTCAGCCTAAGTGGCACCGTGCTAACTTATACGATCGGTTTATCTCAATACTGGAAAACGCGGCTGAGCGGCCTGCCCGGCTGCCGTCTCGCGTGTTTATTTGCGGTATTTCCGCGCTGCCGCCTGTCTATCTGAAAGCGCTTGAAGCGCTGGGCAAGCACGTTGATATCCATATCCTCTTTACCAACCCGTGTCGGCACTACTGGGGCGATATTCAGGATGCGCGCTGGCTCTCGCGTCTGGTTACCCGACAGAGAAAACGCCTCTTTGAAGAACGCTCGGTCCCTCTGTTTAAAGACAGCGAAACCGCCGCACAGCTTTTAGATGAGGAGGGAATACAAAATCTGCCGAACCCGCTTCTTGCGTCCTGGGGCAAGCTGGGTCGCGACTACATCCACATGCTTTCAGACATCACCTCCTCGGGTGAAGGCGATGTCGATGCCTTTGCGGAGGTTACGCCGGATAGCCTGCTGCACAACGTTCAGCGGGATATTCTGGATCTGGAAAATCGCGCCGTTATGGGGATCACTGCCGAAGAGTTCGAGCACAGCGACAACAAGCGTGAGCTGGCGCCTGACGATCGCAGCATTACGATCCACGTCTGCCACAGCCCCCAGCGCGAGGTTGAGATCCTGCATGACCGCCTGCTGGCGATGCTGCAGGACGACCCTACGCTCACGCCGCGCGATATTGTGGTCATGGTGGCCGATATCGACAGCTATAGCCCCTTCATCCAGGCCGTGTTTGGCAGCGCAACGGGCGAACGCTACCTGCCTTATGCGATATCGGATCGCCGTGCCCGCCAGTCTCACCCTGCACTGCAGGCGTTTTTGAGCCTGCTCTCTCTTCCCGACAGCCGGTTTATTTCTGAAGACGTGCTGGCGCTGCTGGATGTTCCGGTGTTGGCCGCGCGGTTTGATATCAATGAAGATGGCCTGCGCTACCTTCGCCAGTGGGTCAACGAATCGGGCGTGCGCTGGGGTATGGACGACGATAATGTCCAGGAGTTTGAACTCCCGCCTACCGGTCAGCACACCTGGCAGTTTGGCCTGACGCGTATGCTGCTGGGGTACGCGATGGAGAGCAGCCAGGGCGAGTGGAACGACGTGCTGCCTTATGATGAGTCCAGCGGGTTGATCGCTGAGCTGGTCGGCCATTTGGCCTCACTGCTGATGCAGCTTAACCGCTGGCGGCGCGAGCTGATGCAGCCCCGGGCGCTGGAATCCTGGCTGCCGGTGTGCCGTGAAATGCTCAACGACTTCTTCCTGCCGGACGATGAAACCGAAGCGGCGATGGCGCTTATCGAAACGCAGTGGCAGGCGATTATCGAAGAGGGCGTTAACTCACATTACGCCGAGGACATTCCTCTGTCGCTGCTGCGCGATGAACTGACGCAGCGGCTCGATCAGGAGCGCATAAGCCAGCGTTTCCTTGCCGGGCCGGTGAATATTTGCACCCTGATGCCGATGCGTTCGATTCCGTTCAAGGTCGTTTGCCTTCTCGGCATGAATGACGGCATCTACCCTCGCGCATTACCGCCGCTGGGCTTCGACCTGATGAGCGCCCAGCCGAAGCGGGGGGACCGTAGCCGTCGGGATGATGACCGCTACCTGTTCCTGGAAGCGCTGATCTCCGCCCAGAGCACGCTGTATATCAGCTATATCGGCCGTTCAATCCAGGACAACAGCGAGCGCTTCCCGTCGGTGCTGGTGCAGGAGCTGGTGGACTACATTGGTCAAAGCCACTACCTGCAGGGGGATGAGGACCGCAACTGTGATGAAAGCGAGCAGCGGGTGAAGGCGCATATTACCTGCTTGCACAGCCGCATGCCGTTCGATCCCGCTAACTACGTTGCCAACGAACACCAAAGCTATGCCCAGGAGTGGCTTCCCGCTGCGCGGCTCGAGGGTACAGCGCACGACGATTTCATTCAGGAGCTTGAACCGCAGGATATTAAAACCCTGACCTTTGAGCAGCTGCAGAGGTTTTGGGCCCATCCGGTTCGGGCATTCTTCCAGCAAAGATTACAGGTCAACTTCCGCTCTGAAGAGAGCGAAATTCCTGACGCCGAGCCGTTTATCCTCGATGGGCTGGAGCGCTACAGGCTTAACCTTCAGCTTCTTAATGCGCTCGTTGAGCAAGAAGAGGCCGACGCATTGTTCCGCCGATATCGTGCTGCGGGCCAGCTGCCCTACGGCGCGTTTGGGGAAATAGTATGGGACGCACAGTGCCAGGAGATGAAAGCGCTCGCTGAACGGGTGATTGAGCTCAGGCAGCCCGGAAAAAGCATTGAGATAGACCTCGACTGTAACGGCGTTCAGCTCACGGGCTGGCTGACTCAGGTACAGCCGGACGGGCTGCTGCGCTGGCGCCCATCCATGCTTAGCGTTTCACAAGGTTTGCAACTCTGGCTGGAACATCTTGTCTACAGTGCCTGTGGTTACGAAGGCGAAAGCCGTTTGTTCGTGCGCAAAGAGGGCGAGTGGCGTTTCCCGCCGATGGCGGCGGAGCAGGCGCTACGCTATTTATCGTTGTATATCGAAGGCTACCGTCAGGGAATGAACAAACCGCTGCTTCTGCTGCCAGAAAGTGGAGGGGCGTGGATAAAAGCCTGTTATGACGTGCAGAATGATGCCATGTTAACGGATGACGCTTCGCTGAAAAAAGCGCGTAGTAAATTTGTGCAGGCATATGAAGGTAACATGATGGTGCGCGGCGAGGGCGAAGACGTCTGGTACCAGCGCTTATGGCGAACGCTTGAGCCCGAGTACTTCGAGGCAATCACGGAAGAGGCGCAGCGCTACCTGTTACCGCTGTTCAAATTTAATCAGTCCTGAGTGCTGTATAAAAATTGCGCAGTACGGGGTGTTCATTTATGATGCACTCCTTATCACGGACTGATGTACCCAAAGAAAGAGATGCTGGCGCGTCCAGCACGCAATTTGTTAATGATGTAGCCGTGATAAAGAGGTCGTAATGCCAGGCAGCACCTTGTTTAAAGCGTTAGTGATATTTGTCGCCCTTTGGGCACCCGTTACTCAGGCAGATACCGGTTGGCAGCCCGTTCAGGAAACTATCCGTAAGAGCGAGAAAGACACTCGCCAGTATCAGGCTATTCGTCTTGATAACGGAATGACCGTCCTGCTCGTTTCCGATCCTCAGGCGGTAAAATCCCTCTCGGCGCTGGTTGTGCCTGTCGGCTCTTTGCAGGACCCGCAGGAACATCAGGGACTTGCGCACTATCTGGAACATATGACGCTGATGGGTTCAAAAAAATACCCGCAGCCGGATAGCCTGTCTGAATTTCTCAAAATGCATGGCGGAAGCCATAACGCCAGCACCGCGCCTTATCGCACCGCATTTTATCTTGAAGTCGAAAACGACGCCCTTGCCGGCGCGGTCGATCGTCTGGCGGATGCAATAGCCGCGCCGCTGCTGGATAAAAAATATGCCGATCGCGAACGCAATGCGGTGAATGCTGAACTGACGATGGCCCGTACCCGCGATGGCATGCGTATGGCGCAGGTCAGCGCTGAAACCATCAACCCGGCGCACCCTGGCTCACGTTTCTCCGGCGGTAATCTTGAAACGCTGGCCGACAAACCGAACAGCCCGGTGGTGGATGCACTGCATGCGTTTCGTGATAAATACTACTCTGCGAACATCATGAAAGCGGTTATCTACAGCAACAAACCGCTGCCGGAACTGGCCGGCATGGCCGCGCAGACGTTTGGCCGCGTGCCGAATAAAAATATCAAGCAGCCTACCATTGACGTTCCGGTGGTCACTGACGCTCAAAAAGGGATCGTCATTCACTACGTTCCGGCGCTGCCGCGAAAAGTATTACGCGTTGAGTTCCGTATCGACAACAACACGGCGCAGTTTCGCAGCAAAACGGATGAGCTGGTGACCTATCTTATTGGTAACCGAAGCCCGGGCACGCTTTCTGACTGGCTGCAAAAGCAGGGGCTGGTGGAAGGCATTCGCGCTGACTCCGATCCCGTCGTAAACGGCAACAGCGGCGTGCTGGCGATTTCCGCAACGCTGACGGATAAAGGACAGGCTCACCGCGATGAAGTGGTGGCGGCCATCTTCAGCTACCTCTCTTTACTGCGTGAAAAAGGGGTCGATAAACGCTACTTCGATGAACTGGCACACGTGCTGGATCTTGATTTCCGCTACCCGTCGATCACGCGGGACATGGACTACGTGGAGTGGCTGGCCGACACGATGATCCGCGTGCCGATCGAGCACACCCTGGATGCTGTGAATATCGCCGATAAGTACGATGCGGAGGCGATAAAAGCGCGTCTGGCAATGATGACGCCGCAGAATGCCCGCATCTGGTATATCAGCCCGAACGAGCCGCACAACAAAACGGCCTACTTCGTTGATGCGCCTTATCAGGTCGACAAAATTAGCGAGAAAACCTTCGCGGGCTGGCAGAAAAAGGCGGGAGAGATCGCGCTGCAGCTGCCTGAGCTGAATCCCTATATTCCTGATGATTTTTCGCTGATTAAGGCCCCGAAGGCGTATCCGCATCCTGAACTCATCATCGATGAGCCCACGCTGCGCGTGGTTTACTCCCCAAGCCGCTATTTTGCCAGCGAGCCGAAAGCCGACGTCAGCGTGGTGCTGCGTAATCCAAAAGCGATGGACAGCGCCAAAAATCAGGTGATGTTCGCCCTGAATGACTATCTGGCCGGTATCGCGCTGGACCAGCTCAGCAACCAGGCCGCGGTGGGCGGGATTAGCTTCTCGACCAACGCTAACAACGGCCTGATGGTGAATGCCAACGGCTACACCCAGCGTTTGCCGCAGCTGTTCCAGGCGCTTCTGGAAGGGTATTTCAGCTACACCCCTACCGAAGAGCAGTTCGAGCAGGCGAAGTCGTGGTACTCGCAGATGATGGACTCTGCCGAAAAAGGTAAAGCCTACGATCAGGCGATTATGCCCGCGCAGATGCTGTCGCAGATCCCTTACTTCCAGCGTGAGGATCGCCGCGCGCTGCTGCCTTCCTTGACGCTAAAAGAGGTGATGGCGTATCGCGATTCGCTGAAATCCAATACCCGTCCGGAATTCCTGATTGTGGGGAATATGGGTGAAGACCAGGCAAAAACGCTGGCGCAGAACGTGCGCGCCCAGCTGGGTTCAAAAGGCGACGAATGGTGTCGAAATCAGGATGTGCTGGTTGAGAAAAAGCAGAATGTGATTTTCGAAAAAGCCGGTAACAGCACCGATTCCGCGCTGGCGGCCGTCTTTGTGCCGACGGGCTATGACGAATTTGCCAGCTCCGCCCAAAGCGCGGTGCTGGGGCAAATTATTCAGCCGTGGTTCTACAATCAGCTGCGCACCGAAGAGCAGCTGGGCTACGCGGTATTTGCCTTCTCAATGAACGTGGGCCGTCAGTGGGGGCTGGGCTTCCTGCTGCAAAGCAGCGATAAACAGCCTGCCTATCTTTGGCAGCGCTATCAGGCCTTCTTCCCGCAGGTGGAAGAAAAGCTGCGTGCCATGAAGCCGGAGGAGTTCGCGCAAATTCAACAGGCGGTCATTGCACAGGTAATGCAGCCGCCGCAAACGCTTGGAGAAGAAGCCTCGCAGCTGAGCAAAGATTTCGATCGCGGCAATATGAAATTCGATTCGCGTGATAAAATCGTCGCCGAGATAAAACAGCTGACGCCGCAGAAGGTTGCCGACTTCTTCCATCAGGCGGTGATTCAACCGCAGGGAATGGCCATTCTGTCGCAGGTTTCCGGCAGCCAGAACGGGAAGGTAGAATACGTTAACCCGAAAGGCTGGAAGGTCTGGAAGAGCGTCAGCGCGCTACAGCAATCAATGCCCTGGAGTAAGAAAGAATGACCAATACCGCTGAGCCGCTTAATCCCTTACGTTTACCTCTACAGGGCGAACGGTTGATTGAAGCCTCAGCGGGAACGGGAAAAACCTTCACCATCGCCGCGCTCTATTTGCGCCTGCTGTTAGGGCTGGGCGGCAGCGCGGCTTTTCCACGCCCCCTCAGCGTGGAAGAACTGCTTGTTGTGACCTTTACAGAAGCGGCCACCGCCGAGCTGCGCGGCCGTATTCGCGCCAATATTCACGAGCTGCGCATCGCCTGCCTGCGCCAGAGCACGGACAACCCTCTCTATGCGAGCCTGCTGGAAGAAATCAGCGACAGGCAGCAGGCCGCGCAGTGGCTGCTGTTAGCTGAACGGCAGATGGACGAAGCCTCCGTTTTTACCATCCACGGCTTTTGCCAGCGCATGCTGAGCCTCAATGCGTTTGAATCCGGCATGCTGTTTGAGCAGCAGCTTATCGAAGATGAATCTGAACTTCGCTATCAGGCCTGCGCGGATTTCTGGCGCCGCCACTGCTACCCGCTGCCGCGCGATATCGCCGAAGCGGTACACGCCCTGTGGAAGGGGCCGGAAGATCTTTTACGCGCCATAAACAGCTACCTGCAGGGCGAAGCGCCGGTGATCAAGTCGCCGCCGCCTGCGGACGAAACGCTGTCTATGCGCCATGAAAAGATCGTGGCGAAAATTGCGGCCCTCAAGCAGCAGTGGAATGAATCGGTTAGCGATATTGATGCCGTTCTCGAAAGCTCCGGGATCGACCGGCGCAAGTTTAACCGTGGCAACCAGGGGAAATGGATCGAGAAGATTAGCGCCTGGGCGCAGGAGGATACACGCGGATATCAGCTGCCCGATGCCCTGGAGAAGTTCTCCCAGCGCTTTCTCGTAGAGCGTACCAAACCCGATGGCATTGTTCCCGAGCATCCGCTTTTCGTCGCCATTGAGGCGCTGCTGGCCGAGCCGTTGACCCTCAACGATCTGATGATTACCCGTGCGATGGCGGAAATTCGTGAAACGGTGGCGCGAGAAAAACGCCGCCGCGGCGAGCTTGGCTTTGACGATATGCTCAGCCGTCTCGATGCCGCGCTGAGCAGTGAAAATGGGAACGCTCTTGCGGCGGCTATCCGCACCCGCTTCCCAGTGGCAATGATAGATGAGTTTCAGGATACGGACCCGCAGCAGTATCGTATCTTTCGCCGCATCTGGCAGCGCCAGCCGGATACCGCGCTGCTGCTGATCGGCGATCCTAAGCAGGCCATTTACGCCTTTCGTGGCGCAGACATTTTTACCTACATGAAGGCCCGAAGCGAGGTTGAGGCGCACTACACGCTGGACACCAACTGGCGCTCGTCTCCCGCGATGGTTGAGAGCGTCAACGCGCTGTTTAGCCGGATGGATGCGGCGTTCATGTTCCGCGAGATCCCTTTTTTACCCGTAAAATCCGCGCCCAAAAATGCCGCTTTACGTTTTGAATATAACGGTGCGGCACAGCCCGCGATGCGCTTCTGGCTGCTTGACGGCGAGGGCTACGGCGTTGCGGATTATCAAAACGCCATGGCGCAGCACTGTGCCGCTCAAATCCGGGACTGGCTCAGCGCGGGCGTGCGCGGTGAAGCGCTGCTGTGGAGAGGCGAAACGTCTCGACCGGTTAAGGCATCAGACATTACGGTGCTGGTCCGCAGCCGCCAGGAAGCCGCGCTGATCCGCGATGCCCTTACGCTGCTGAATATTCCATCCGTCTACCTCTCTAACCGCGACAGCGTATTCGATACGCTGGAAGCGCAGGAGATGCTTTGGCTGCTGCAGGCCGTGCTGGCTCCGGAGCGGGAAAGCACGCTGCGCAGCGCGCTGGCCAGCGCCATGCTGGGGCTGAATGCGCGCGATATTGATGCGCTCAACAGTGATGAACACGCCTGGGATGCAGTGGTTGACGAGTTTGTACGCTATCGCGAGCGCTGGCAAAAGCGGGGCGTCATGGCGATGCTGCGCGACGTTATGAAGCAGCGCCATATCGCAGAAAATCTGCTTGCGACGACCGGCGGCGAAAGGCGGCTCACGGACATCCTGCACATCAGCGAGCTGTTGCAGGAGGCGGGAACGCAGCTTGAAAGCGAGCATGCGCTGGTCCGCTGGCTTGCGCAGCAGATCGCGGACCCCAATAGCAACTCGGCGAGCCAGCAGATGCGCCTTGAAAGCGATAAGCATCTGGTGCAAATCGTCACTATCCACAAGTCGAAGGGGCTAGAGTATCCGCTGGTCTGGCTGCCGTTTATCGCCAACTATCGCGCGCAGGATCAGGCGTTCTACCACGACCGCGAATCGTTTGAAGCGGTGCTCGATCTCAGCAAGGCAGAGTCCAGCGTTGAGCTGGCAGAGGCCGAGCGTCTGGCGGAGGATTTACGCTTGCTGTACGTGGCGCTGACCCGTTCCGTCTGGCACTGTAGCCTGGGCGTCGCGCCGCTTTTCCGTCGCCGCGGTGAAAAAACGGGCGAGACCGATTTTCATTTAAGCGCGCTGGGCCGTCTCATTCAGCTCGGAGAGCCAAAGGATGCTGCCGGTTTGCGCCAGTGCATTGAATCGCTTTGCGGTGAAGCTATTGCGCTGCATACCCCTTCAGAGCCGGACGGCAGCCGCTGGCACATGCCCGAGTCGCGTGAAGATGCCCTGCATGCCCGACCAGTTACGCGAACCGTTGCCGACGACTGGCGGGTGACAAGCTATTCCGGCCTGCAGCAGCATGGGCAAAATATCGCACTGGACCTGATGCCGAAGCTGGACGTGGATGCCGCAGGGGTAGGGGATGTTCCCGCAGAACCCGCTCTTACGCCGCATCAGTTTCCACGCGGCGCATCGCCGGGGACGTTTTTACACAGCCTGTTCGAAGAGCTGGATTTTACGCAGCCTGTTTCAGAAGAGTGGGTGCTCAGGATGCTCCAGGCCGGAGGATATGGCGCAGAATGGCAGCCGGTGCTGACCGCGTGGCTCGACGCAGTTTTGCGCGCGCCGCTCACCGAAAGCGGCATGTCGCTTCGCCAGCTGTCGGCCAAAGATAAACAGGTGGAAATGGAGTTTTATCTCCCCATCGCGAGCCCGCTCAGGGCGGATGCGCTTGACGCGCTTATTCGCGAGCACGATGCGCTATCTGCCGGCTGCCCGCCGCTGAATTTCCGTCAGGTGCAGGGTATGCTCAAGGGCTTTATTGACCTTGTGTTTCGCCACGACGGGCGCTACTACCTGCTGGATTACAAATCAAACTGGCTGGGTGAAAACAGCGAAGCCTACACGCAGCAGGCGATGGCGGCTGCCATGCAGTCGCACCGATACGATCTGCAGTATCAGCTTTACACCCTGGCGCTGCATCGCTATTTGCGCCATCGCATTGCGGATTACCGCTACGAAAAACATTTTGGTGGCGTGATCTACCTGTTCCTGCGCGGCGTGAATGCGGACGACGCGAGCTCGGGCATTTTTAGTACCCGGCCGGACGAGGCGTTAATTGAAAAAATGGACAGCTTGTTTGCAGCAGGCACGGAGGCGCTGGCATGACGATGCAGGAACTATTGCTTAATGCGGCGGAGCAGCGCCTGCTGCGCCCGCTGGACGTCCAGTTCGCCATGATGGTTGCGCATGAGCAGCCGGCCGTCATGCTGGCGGCGGCGATGCTCAGCAAAGATGCCGGGGAAGGTCACGTCTGCCTGCCCCTGACGCGCCTGGCGGTTGATGAGAAAATGCCCCCGGCACTTCAGGCCTGCTTCGCGCTGCTTGGCGAGCCGGTGGACTGGGAAGCCGAGCTTATGCACTCCAGCGCCGTCAGTCAGGGAGAGGGCCAGGCCCCGCTCATCCTCATTGCTGGCCGGCTGTACCTGAACCGAATGTGGCGAAACGAGCTGGCCGTTGCACGCTTTTTTAGTGAAACCAACGCGCCGCTCCCCTGCGACGAAGCCCGGCTCAGGCAAACGCTGGATGACCTGTTTCCCTCGAGCGAGGCCGTCGACTGGCAAAAAGTGGCTGCTGCCGTCGCCTTAACCCGGCGAATTTCCGTTATCTCCGGCGGCCCGGGTACGGGCAAAACGACCACCGTTGCAAAGCTGCTCGCGGCGCTGATCCAGCTTTCCGGCGACCAAAAGTGCCGGATCCGCCTCGCGGCCCCGACCGGTAAAGCGGCGGCTCGCCTCACGGAATCCCTGGGCGGCGCAGTGCAGAAGCTTCCGCTCGACGACGATCGGCGCGCGCTTTTCCCCAGCGAGGCCAGCACCTTGCACCGCCTGCTTGGCGCACAGCCCGGCAGCCAGCGCCTGCGCTACCATGCGGGCAATCCGCTGCATCTGGACGTGCTGGTGGTGGATGAAGCCTCGATGATCGATCTGACCATGATGTCGCGGCTCATTGATGCCCTACCGCCGCACGCGCGGGTGATTTTCCTGGGCGACAGGGACCAGCTGGCCTCCGTCGAGGCGGGCGCGGTACTGGGGGATATTTGCACCTTTGCCAGCCTGGGCTACACCGCTGAGCGTGCTCAGGAGCTGACCCGGCTGACCGGCTGCGTGCTGGAAGGCGATAGCTCGCCTCGGGCCGGCGCACTGCGCGACAGCCTGTGCCTGCTGCAAAAAAGCTATCGTTTTGGCAGCGAGTCCGGCATTGGACGGCTGGCGGCCGCGGTTAATCGGGGCGATCGCCATACGACCCGCGCGGTGTTTGACGGCAGCTTTGCGGACATTGAGAAAAAGTCGCTCCAGAGTGGAGAGGAGTATCAGGTCATGCTGGAAGAGGCTCTTCAGGGCTACCACCATTTCCTGAGCTGCGTGCAGCAAAACGCCGCGCCAGAGCAGGTGATTGCCGCCTTTGGCGAATACCAGCTTCTTTGCGGGCTGCGGGAAGGGCCGTTCGGCGTGTCGGGTCTGAACGAAAGGCTGGAACATCTGCTGGTTCAGAAGCGCAAAATCACCCGCCAGCCGCATTCCCGCTGGTACGAGGGGCGGCCGGTGATGATTTCGCGCAACGACAGCGCGCTGGGCCTGTTTAACGGTGATATCGGCATCGCGCTGGACCGCGGTCAGGGGACGCGCGTGTGGTTCCAGATGCCGGACGGCAGCGTGAAATCCGTGCAGCCGAGCCGTCTTCCTGAGCATGAAACCGCCTGGGCGATGACGGTGCATAAATCCCAGGGATCGGAGTTCAACCATGCGGCGCTGATTCTGCCGACGCAGCTTTCACCGGTGATTACGCGCGAGCTGATTTATACCGCGATTACGCGCGCGCGCCAGCGGCTGTCGCTGTATGCCGATGAGCGTATTCTCGCGCAGGCCATTGCGACCCGCACGGAGCGCAGAAGCGGCCTGAGCGCGATATTCGAAATGCATTAAGCCGTCGCCCTCACTTTCCGGTGAGGGCATAACCTTTATCCCAAATCCGCCATCAGCACCTTTGAACGACGCTGATAGTTGTACATCTCTTTCTTGCTCTCCGGCAGTGAATCAATGTCCACCGGCGTAAAGCCGCGTTCCTGGAACCAGTGAATGCTGCGCGTGGTCAGGACGAACAGCTTGCTGAGGCCAATCTGGCGCGCCTGTGCCGCCACGCGCTCCAGCAGCACTTCACCGCGCGATGAGCTTCGGTAGTCCGGGTGGACGGCCACGCAGGCCATTTCGCCAATTTTCTCTTCCGGGAAGGGGTAGAGCGCGGCGCAGGCGATGGTCAGGTTATCGCGCTGAATAATGGTGAATTTGTCGATTTCCATCTCCAGCTGTTCGCGCGAGCGGCGCACCAGAATGCCCTGCTGTTCAAGCGGGCGAATCAGCTCCAGAATGCCGCCGATATCGTTAATGGTGGCGCGGCGGATTTGCTCCGCGCTCTCCATTACTATCTGCGTTCCAATGCCGTCGCGCGAGAACAGCTCCTGCAGCAGCGCGCCGTCTTCCTGATAGCTAATCAGGTGGCTGCGGCGCACGCCGCTGCGGCAGGCTTTTACCGCGCCGCGCAGAAAGCGAACGGTGCCGGAGTAGTAGTCACCTTCGGCTTCAAGGGATTCGACGCGCGCCTGCGCTTCGTTGGGAAAAAGTTCCGGCACGATCGCCCCTTCATCGTTAACGACGCCCTGCGAGGAGCAAAAGCCAATCATTTTTTCCGCCTTCAGCTTGATGGCTAGCTGAGTGGCGATCTCTTCTGAGGTCAGGTTGAAGCTCTCTCCGGTGACGGAAACCGCCACGGGGCCCATCAGCACGATGGCGCCGCTGTCCAGCTGGCGGTGGATCGCCTCCTCGTCGATGCGGCGGATGCGCCCGCTGTGGCAATAATCCACGCCGTCGTCCACGCCGAGGGGCTGGGCAATGATAAAGTTACCGCTCACAACGTTGATATGCGCCCCCTGAAGCGGCGTATTGTTCAGGCTCATCGACAGGCGCGCGGTGATATCCAGCTGCAGCAGGCCCGCGGCCTGCTTAACCAGCTCAAGCGTTTTGGCGTCCGTTACGCGGGTATTTTTATGATAAATCGGCTCGTGGTGGTGGGCCGCCAGGTTGGCGTCGATTTGTGGACGTGCGCCATACACCACGACCAGGCGAATGCCGAGGCTGTGAAGTAGCCCTATGTCATTAACAATGCTGGAGAAGTTCTCATGCTCAATGGCTTCGCCACCGAGCATAATCACAAACGTTTTCCCGCGATGGGTGTTGATATAGGGAACAGAATGGCGGAATCCCTGGACCAGTTCGGTTCTACGTTCCTTCACCATGGCACAACCCTTAATGAATGTTTATTCGAATTTAATGTATTTTTATTCGATCGTGGGCGCGCGCGCAAGCCTAAATTTTCCGCGACGCACAGAAATGTATAAGTAATACGTGCGTTAGCGTGTGAATGTTTACCCTTTTATAGATGACAGTTTATGCGTCATTCGTTAAAGTTTTCGGTCAATTTGGACGTTTTCGTTTTTAATCAGGTTACTTGCTCGGGAGAAGCATGTCGGGATCCAATTCAGCAATAAGCCGTCGCCGCCTGTTAAAAGGGGCCGGAGCGATGTGGTTGCTCAGCGTCAGCCAGGTAGGTCTTGCCGCCACCAGTCAGATCGTTGCGGTTCGCGTCTGGCCGTCGTCGACCTATACGCGCGTAACGGTCGAATCCAATCGGGTGCTGAAATATAAGCAGTTTGCACTCAGCAACCCCGAGCGCGTTGTGGTGGATCTTGAAGGCGTAAACCTGAACTCGGTGCTTAAAGGCATGGCGGCCCAAATTCGGGCTGACGATCCTTACATCAAGTCGGCGCGCGTCGGGCAGTTCGATCCGCAAACCGTGCGCATGGTGTTCGAGCTCAAGCAGAACGTTAAGCCGCAGCTGTTCGCGCTGGCGCCCGTTGCCACGTTTAAAGAGCGTCTGGTGATGGATCTCTATCCGGCGAATGCCACGGACATTCAGGACCCGCTGCTGGCGCTCCTCGAAGATTACAACAAAGGCGATCTCGATCGTCAGGTTCCGCCTGCGCAAAGCGGCCCGCAGCCGGGCAGGGCGGGGCGCGATCGTCCGATTGTGATCATGCTCGATCCGGGACACGGCGGGGAGGACTCCGGCGCGGTGGGGAAATATCGCACCCGGGAAAAAGACGTGGTGCTGCAGATCGCTCGCCGCCTGAAGGCGCTGATCGATAAAGAAGGCAATATGCGCGCCTACATGACGCGTAACGAGGATGTCTTTATTCCGCTGAAGGTCCGCGTGGCGAAAGCGCAAAAACAGCGTGCGGACCTTTTTGTATCCATCCACGCGGATGCGTTTACCAGCCGCCAGCCTAGCGGTTCGTCAGTGTTTGCGCTTTCCACAAAAGGCGCAACCAGTACCGCGGCGAGATATCTTGCCGACACGCAGAACGCCTCGGATCTTATCGGCGGCGTGGGGAAAAGCGGTGACCGCTACGTCGATCACACCATGTTCGATATGGTCCAGTCTCTTACCATTACCGATAGCCTGAAGTTTGGTAAGGCGGTGCTGGGCAAGCTTGGCAATATTAACAAGCTGCATAAAAACAGCGTGGAGCAGGCCGGGTTTGCGGTACTGAAAGCCCCGGATATTCCATCTATCCTTGTCGAAACGGCGTTTATCAGTAACGTAGAGGAAGAGCGGAAGCTCAAAACGGCGAAGTTCCAGCAGGAAGTGGCAGAATCTATTCTGGCGGGGATTAAGGCATACTTCTCGGACGGGGCGACGCTGGCGCGGCTCGGATAGTTTCATTCGCCGGGATGTTCCCGGCAATTTCCTAAACGGCAGACACAAAAAAACACCCTTAAGGGTGTTTATTGTTTTAGAAGTATTGGTTGCGGGGGCCGGATTTGAACCGACGACCTTCGGGTTATGAGCCCGACGAGCTACCAGGCTGCTCCACCCCGCGTCCGTCTTTCTACTCTTGTAGAAATTTACTTCTTCAAATTTGATTGGTTGCGGGGGCCGGATTTGAACCGACGACCTTCGGGTTATGAGCCCGACGAGCTACCAGGCTGCTCCACCCCGCGTCCGTCTTTCTACAGTCGTAGAAGATACTTCATCAAATTTTAATTGGTTGCGGGGGCCGGATTTGAACCGACGACCTTCGGGTTATGAGCCCGACGAGCTACCAGGCTGCTCCACCCCGCGTCCGTGGATGCGCACTATACTCGGATAGGTTTGTGATGCAACCCCTTTTTCACATAAATCATGATTTTGGTTGTAAATTGAACGCTATAGCGCTGTTTGGTTTGTTTTTTGCGCAAAATTTGCCAAAGGGCATGCGATTGCATTTCATTAGCCATGACGGTTTGTTATCTTCATCACGCGGAAATGGGCAACTTAAAGACGAGATATAATGAAAGGACGATGGGCGAAGTATCTAATGACGGGCGCAATGGTAGCCATTCTTGCGGCCTGCTCTTCTAAACCGACCGATCGCGGTCAACAGTATAAAGACGGGAAATTATCCCAGCCTTTCTCCTTAGTTAACCAGCCGGATGCCGTAGGCGCGCCGATTAACGCCGGTGATTTTTCCGAGCAGGTCTACCAGATCCGCAACGCGTCGCCGCGTCTGTATAGCTCACAGAACAATGTTTATAGCGCGGTACAGGACTGGCTGCGCGCGGGCGGCGATACCCGCAATATGCGCCAGTTTGGTATTGATGCCTGGCAGATGGAAGGGGCGGATAACTACGGCAACGTCCAGTTCACCGGCTACTACACGCCGGTTATCCAGGCACGACATACCCGCCAGGGAGAGTTCCAGTACCCTATTTATCGCATGCCGCCAAAACGTGGCCGCCTGCCGTCCCGCGCGGAAATATATTCCGGCGCGCTGAGCGAAAACTATGTCCTGGCGTACAGCAACTCCCTGATGGACAACTTCATCATGGACGTTCAGGGAAGCGGATACATTGATTTTGGCGACGGCTCGCCGCTGAACTTCTTTAGCTACGCCGGTAAAAACGGCCATGCCTACCGCAGCATTGGTAAGGTGCTGATCGACAGAGGCGAAGTGAAGAAAGAAGATATGTCGATGCAGGCGATCCGCGAGTGGGGCGAAAAACACAGCGAAGCCGAAGTGCGCGAGCTGCTTGAGCAGAACCCGTCGTTCGTCTTCTTTAAACCGCAGAACTTTGCGCCAGTGAAAGGAGCAAGCGCGGTACCGCTGATTGGCCGCGCGTCCGTGGCCTCGGACCGTTCTATTATCCCCGCCGGCACTACGCTGCTTGCGGAAGTGCCGCTGCTCGACAATAACGGTAAATTTAACGGTCAGTACGAGCTACGCCTGATGGTGGCACTGGACGTAGGCGGTGCAATCAAAGGCCAGCACTTCGACATTTACCAGGGAATCGGTCCGGATGCCGGACACCGCGCGGGCTGGTATAACCACTACGGGCGCGTGTGGGTGTTGAAAACCGCGCCGGGGGCGGGAAACGTATTCAGCGGCTGAGTGTGGTATTCTGAGCGGCATATAAACGAGCAGGGGTGAGGGATTAACCTCACCCTTTTTACATCTGAGGTGTTATGTCTGTTGTAATCAGCGATGCCTGGCGCCAGCGTTTCGGCGGTACGGCACGTCTTTATGGTGAGAAGGCCCTGCAGCTGTTTGCGGATGCGCACGTCTGCGTGGTCGGGATTGGCGGCGTAGGCTCCTGGGCGGCAGAGGCGCTGGCCAGAACCGGTATCGGCGCGATTACGCTGATTGATATGGATGACGTCTGCGTAACCAACACCAACCGTCAAATTCACGCGCTGCGCGACAGCGTCGGCCTGGCAAAGTCTGAGGTGATGGCGGAACGTATTCGCCTGATCAACCCGGAATGTCGCGTTACGGTGATTGATGACTTCGTGACGGCCGATAACGTGGCCGAGTATATGAGTAAAGGCTACAGCTACGTGATCGACGCTATCGACAGCGTGCGCCCAAAGGCCGCGCTGATCGCCTACTGCCGCCGCTATAAAGTGCCGCTGGTCACCACGGGCGGCGCGGGCGGGCAGATCGATCCGACGCAGATCCAGGTCGCGGATCTGGCAAAAACCATCCAGGATCCGCTGGCGGCTAAGCTTCGCGAGCGGCTAAAAAGCGATTTTAACGTCGTGAAAAACAGCAAAGGCAAGCTGGGCGTCGACTGCGTGTTCTCGACCGAGGCGCTGGTCTATCCGCAGTCCGACGGTTCGGTATGTGCGATGAAAAGCACGGCGGAAGGCCCTAAGCGAATGGATTGCGCTTCAGGGTTTGGCGCGGCCACCATGGTGACCGCCTCATTTGGCTTTGTGGCCGTATCGCATGCCCTGAAAAAGATGATGGCGAAGGCGGAGCGTCAGGCCTGAGCCTGACGCGCGGCGTCTAGCACCGCGTCGCTGAGTGCAATCAGGCCCTGACCGCGCGAGGCGCTAAGCTGCGCGCGAAGCCCCAGCTCGTCGAACAGCGCCAGCGGAGAGTGCGTCAGCAGCTCTGCGGCGCTTTTTCCTTCCACGGCGGTCAGCAGCACCGCCAGCAGGCCGCGAACGATTCGCCCCTCGCTGTCGCCGAAAAAGTGCAGCTTACCCCCCGATGTGCAAAACCCCAGCCAGACGCGGTTCTCGCAGCCCGCTATCTCTTTTGCCTGCGCTTTCAGCTCGTCCGACAGCGCGGGCAGCTGTTTGCCGAGCAAAATCAGTTGGCGATATTTCTCCTCCCACTGGGTGAGGGGGGCGAAGGTCTGCTTTAAGGTCGCTTCCGTAATCGTGGTACCAAAAGGATGTCCGGCCAAGGCTGAAAGAGTCATTAATCCACCAGGAGTTCAAGAGCGCGGTCAACGGCGGAAACCAGCGCGTCGACGTCGCTTTTTGTATTATAGGGCGCGAAGGACGCGCGCAGCGTTCCGCTCACGCCAAGGGCGGCCAGCAGCGGCTGAGCACAGTGCTGCCCGGCGCGCAGGGCGATGCCGTATTCGGCCAGCAGCGTCACCATATCGCTGTGATGAACGCCTTCAAAATCAAAGGCTAGCAGGCTAGAGTCCTGCACCCGGAACGAGCGAAAGCCCGGGCGCTTTTTCAACGCTTCTTCCGCAAGTGTCGCCAGCCCCCGGCTCCAGCTCTCCGCCTGAACGATATCCGTTTCTTCCAGCCAGTCCAGCGCGGCGCTCAGGCCAATCACGCCTGCAACGTTCGGCGTACCGGCCTCCAGACTATAGGGCACATCCTGCGTTTTGAATCCGTCGAAGGTCACTTCGGTAATCATCTTGCCGCCGCCTAGCCACGGCGTCATCTGTGCCAGCAGCTCCGGCTTGCCGTACAGCACGCCGATGCCGGTAGGGCCGTAAAGCTTGTGCCCGGAAAAAGCATAAAAGTCGATATCGAGCTTCTGAACGTCCGCCGGGTAATGCACCACGCCCTGCGCGCCGTCAACCACCACCACCATGCCGCTGGCGTGAGCGATATCAATGGCGCGCGCCAGATCCGGGCAGCCGCCGGTGACGTTAGACATCTGCCCCAGCGCCAGAATGCGGCTGCGTGGAGTGATGAATTCGGGCAGTCGGGCCACGTCAGGAAGTAAATCAGCCCCCAAAGGAAGCTTAACGACCCGGGCGCCCGTCTGTTCAGCCAGCATCAGCCACGGTACCAGGTTGGCGTGGTGCTCGGCCTCGCTGATAACGATCTCATCGCCCGGCTGCAGCAGGGGACGGGCGTAGCACTGGGCGACCATGTTTATGGCCTCGGTCGTGCCGCGCGTCCAGACGATATGTTTTCCGCTTTCGGCATTGATCAGGCGCGCAACACGATCGCGTGCAGCCTCGTAGCGTGCGGTTAAGCGCTGGGCCTCGGCAAACTGGCTGCGATGCACATTTCCCGCGCTCAGGCTGTAGAAGCGCTGCGTTGCCTCAATCACCGCCAGCGGCTTCAGCGCGGTCGCGGCGCTATCAAGGTATATACCGGCATCAACCAGCGCCGGAAACTGCGCGCGAAACTGCGCGGGACTGAAAGCGTTCATGTTATTCCTCATCTCAATACCGCGATCGTCGCGCAATTTCAGCAGCAGGGCAAGGGAGTTGATATCTATCAGATTTGTCTGCTTATCCTGGCGACATTGAAAAAGCAGGTTATGCTAAATAGTGTTAGGTGAATGTTTAAGCCTGTTTTAAAACGATGTTTGAATAGCATTTATTGCTAAAGGAGAATAAGCATGAAAAAGACAGCCGCAGTTATTTCCGCCTGTGTATTTACCTTTGCCCTGAGCGCCTGCTCCGGTAATAACTACGTTATGCACACGAACGATGGCCGTTCTATCGTATCTGAAGGGAAACCGACAACCGATAACGATACCGGGATGATTTCCTACAAAGATGCGAACGGCAACAAGCAGCAAATCAATCGCAGTGATGTGAAAGAAATGAAAGAAATCGAGCATTAACAGCGAGATAAGCAAAAAAAAGCACCGCAAATTGGCGGTGCTACATTAATCACTATGGACAGACAGGGTAAATGTACAGGAAGTGAAAAATTGGTAGCGTTGCTACCGTGGTCTGAATCGCAGACCAATTGCAAACACAACAACACAACATCACAACCGTAAGCCAAAAGCCCTTCAGAACACGCATTCCAAAAAACTTTTCGTTCCGGCTCAGGAAGTGCCGCCACTATAGGTATTTGCTGGTAGTTCCTCAACGGACAAATTATAATGGCTCAGATAAAAAAAACTAATAGGTTAAACGTTGTTTCCTATATGTTAAATCTCGTTAACATCTAAGCCAGATAACCATGTCCAAGCGATTGCCACCTCTTAATGCATTACGTGTATTTGATGCAGCAGCACGTCACCTTAGCTTCACCCGCGCAGCCGATGAGCTTTTTGTGACGCAGGCCGCAGTAAGCCACCAAATCAAGTCTCTTGAGGATTTTCTGGGCCTTAAGCTGTTCCGCCGCCGCAACCGTTCTCTGCTTTTGACTGAAGAAGGTCAGAGCTATTTTCAGGATATCAAAGAGATTTTTTCCCAGCTCACCGAGGCCACCCGAAAGCTTCAGGCGCGAAGTGCAAAAGGGGCGCTTACCGTCAGTTTATTGCCCAGTTTTGCCATTCATTGGCTGGTGCCGAGGCTCTCAAGCTTTAACTCAGCTTATCCGGGAATCGATGTTCGTATTCAGGCGGTGGACCGCCAGGAGGACAAGCTGGCGGATGACGTGGACGTTGCCATTTTCTATGGTCGCGGCAACTGGCCGGGCCTGCGCGTTGAAAAATTGTACGCAGAATATCTGCTGCCGGTCTGTTCGCCGCTGCTGCTCACGGGCGAAAAGGCGCTGAAAGCACCCGCTGATTTGGCGCAACATACGCTTTTACACGATGCTTCTCGCCGCGACTGGCAAACTTATACGCGTCAATTAGGTCTTAATCATATAAACGTGCAGCAGGGCCCCATTTTTAGCCACAGTGCGATGGTGTTACAGGCTGCCATTCACGGGCAGGGCGTGGCGTTGGCGAACAACGTCATGGCCCAGTCCGAGATTGAGGCAGGCCGTCTGGTTTGTCCCTTTAATGATGTTTTGGTCAGCAAGAACGCATTTTATCTGGTTTGTCATGACAGTCAGGCAGAACTGGGTAAAATAGCCGCCTTCCGGCAGTGGATACTGTCCAAAGCGGCGAACGAGCAAGAAAAATTCCGCTTCAGGTATGAACAATAACTTTTGTGTGCTGAGCACGCATCACTTTAGGATTGAACCATGACCAGCCGATTCATGCTGATTTTTGCCGCGGTGAGTGGCTTTATTTTTGTGGCACTGGGCGCCTTTGGGGCACATGTGTTAAGCAAATCTCTAGGGGTAGTGGAAATGGGCTGGCTTCAGACCGGCCTTGAATATCAGGCGTTCCATACCCTCGCTATCTTTGGTCTGGCGGTGGCGATGCAGCGCCGCATCAGCATTTGGTTTTACTGGAGTAGCGTTTTCCTGGCGCTGGGGACCGTGCTGTTTAGCGGCAGCCTCTACTGCCTGGCGCTGTCGCATCTGCGCCTGTGGGCGTTTGTTACCCCGGTCGGAGGCGTCAGCTTCCTGGTGGGGTGGGTATTAATGTTTATCGGAGCTATCCGTCTGAAACGCAAGGGCGTTGTTCATGAATAAGGTTGTTTTATATTGTCGCCCGGGGTTTGAGAAAGAGTGCGCCGCGGAAATTACGGATAAAGCGGCGAAGCGCGAAGTCTTCGGTTTTGCGCGCGTGAAAGAGAACGCGGGCTACGTGGTGTTTGAATGCTACCAGCCCGACGATGCTGAAAAGCTGGTGCGTGAGCTGCCGTTTAGTTCGCTTATTTTTGCGCGCCAGATGTTTGTTGCCGGTGAGCTGCTGAAAGATCTTCCTCCTGAAGATCGCGTTTCGCCCATTGTCGGTATGCTGCAAGGCGTTGTTGAGAAGGGCGGCGAACTGCGCGTTGAGGTAGCTGACACCAACGAAAGCAAAGAGCTGATGAAGTTCTGCCGTAAGTTCACCGTGCCGCTGCGGGCCGCGCTGCGCGATGCGGGCGTGTTGACGAACTACGAGACGCCAAAACGTCCGGTGGTACATATCTTCTTTATCGCCCCTGGCTGCTGCTACGCCGGCTACTCGTACACCATCAACAACTCGCCGTTCTTTATGGGGATCCCGCGCCTGCGCTTCCCGGCGGATGCGCCGAGCCGTTCAACGCTGAAGCTGGAAGAGGCGTTCCACGTCTTTATCCCGGCCGACGAGTGGGACGAGCGTCTGGCTAACGGCATGTACGCGGTCGATCTCGGCGCGTGTCCTGGCGGGTGGACCTATCAGCTGGTGAAGCGCAACATGTGGGTCTCTTCCGTAGATAACGGCCCAATGGCGCAGAGCCTGATGGATACCGGGCAGGTGACCTGGCTGCGTGAAGACGGTTTTCGCTATCGTCCAAACCGCAACAACATCTCCTGGATGGTGTGCGATATGGTGGAAAAGCCGGCGAAGGTGGCTGCGCTGATGGCGTCCTGGCTGGTCAACGGCTGGTGCCGCGAAACCATTTTCAACCTCAAGCTGCCGATGAAGAAGCGCTATGAGGAAGTTTCGCAGAACCTGGCCTACATTCAGGCGCAGCTGGACGAACACGGGATTAATGCGGAGATCCAGGCGCGTCAGCTGTATCACGATCGCGAGGAAGTGACGGTACACATTCGCCGCTGGTGGGCAGCGGTGGGCGGGCGTCGCGACGAGCGATAATCAAAATTTCCCCTCACCCTAACTCTCTCCCCGGAGGGGAGAGGGGATTGCCCCGTGCAGTTTTTTTACCCTCGCCCCTCTGGGGAGAGGGGTTATTACCGTTCTAACCTTAGCTGCTGCAAATTCCCGTCGAGATGCAAATCTGTCTGTAGCGTTGCAATCTCCCGGCAGATAAACGCCATCTCTTTATGCGCTTCCAGCTTTTTACGCCATTTCTCCGGTACGTCATCAAGCCGGGCGTAGATCCCCTCCAGAGTTCCAAAGTCCTTTAGCAGCTGCGAGGCGCTCTTCGGCCCGATGCCTGCTACGCCTGGAACCTTAGAACTGCTGATTCCGGCAAGCCCCCAGTAGTCAGGGAGTTGCTCAGGTGATACGCCAAACTCACTGGCGATAAACGGCGCGTCGAGCCAGCGTTTTTGAAAATAGTCGCGAATACGGATAGTCGGAGAGAGCAGCTGGCAGTAGCCTTTGTCGGTTGAGACGATGGTGGCCTGATGTCCGGCGCTGGCCACTTTGACCGCAAGCGTCGCGGCCAGATCGTCGGCTTCACTGCCGTGTGCACCCCAGCAGGGAACGCCGCGCTGCTCAAAGGCGGCGCGTATTGCGGGCATTTCCGCATGCAGATCGTCCGGCATGGGCCCGCGTCCTGCTTTGTAGTCGGGCAGGCGCTGGTGCCGCCAGCCGGTATTTCGCGCTTCGTCATCAAACACGGCGACCGCATGAGTAGGTTCACTGTGGCGAATAAGCAGCTCCAGCGCGTGCAGACAGGTGTCCTTGCAGGGCGTGCCTTGGACCGCATGAATACGGCGGATCAAATTAAGCGCGTCGACGATAAGCAAATGAACGGCCACAGATAATCTCCCTTCTATCTAATGGGTGAAGGGTAACACTGTCAGCAGCCTGAAACTATGTGCGGTGGGAAAAACGGGAAGAAGCCTCGCAAAACGAGGCTTCCTGAGAGGCTTAATCGCAGGTGACGATCTTCATCGCCAGGCCGCCGCGAGAGGTTTCGCGGTATTTGGCGTTCATGTCTTTACCGGTTTCGTACATGGTTTCGATCACTTTATCGAGGCACACGCGCGGCTCGCTGGTACGGCGCAGCGCCATACGCGCGGCGTTAACCGCTTTGACGGAGGCAATCGCGTTACGCTCGATGCACGGCACCTGTACCTGGCCTGCAACCGGATCGCACGTTAAGCCGAGATTGTGCTCCATGCCGATTTCCGCCGCGATGCACACCTGCGTTGGGCTTGCGCCCAGCAGCTCTGCCAGGCCAGCTGCAGCCATTGAGCAGGCCACGCCGACTTCGCCCTGACAGCCCACTTCCGCACCGGAAATGGAGGCGTTCATCTTGTACAGCGAGCCGATCGCGCTCGCCACGAGCAGATAGCGCGCCAGCGAGTTAGCGTTCACTTCACGAATAAACTTGTCGTAGTACGCCAGCACCGCCGGAACGATACCGCACGCGCCGTTGGTTGGCGCCGTCACCACGCGCCCGCCCGCGGCGTTCTCTTCGTTAACCGCCAGCGCGAACATGTTGATCCAGTCCACGACCGCCATCGGGTCGGTGGTGGTTTTGTCGGTGCTGACCAGCATGCGGCGCAGCGCGGCCGCACGGCGCGGAACGCGAAGTTTACCGGGCAAGACGCCTTCGGTAGTAATGCCGCGCTCGATGCCGCCGCGCATCACGTCCCAGACGTTCGCGAAGTGCTGTTCCAGCTCTTCTTTACTGTGCAGCGCCAGCTCGTTTTTCATCATCAGCCCGGAAAGGGAGAGGCCCGTCTCCTGGCAGTGGCGCTGTAAATCTGCCGCGTTTTTATAAGGATAAGGCACCTGCACCGGCGAGCTGTTGGTTTGCCCGAAGTGCTCTTCATCGACGATAAAACCGCCGCCGATGGAATAATACGTTTGGCTGTAAATCGCCTTGTCGCCTGCCAGCGCGGTGATACGCATGCCGTTTTCGTGCAGCGACAGGTTGTCGGCATGGAAATTCATGCAGCGATCGACCGGGAATTCGACTTCGTGCTCGCCGTTCGCCAGCAGCAGGCGGCCGTGCGTGTTCACGTCCTGGATAAAGCCAGGGATCGCATCAATATCAACGGTGTCCGGCAGGTTGCCCGCCAGGCCCATGATAATGGCGATATCGGTGTGGTGACCTTTACCGGTCAGGGAAAGGGACCCGTATACATCGACAACCACGCGGGTCACGTCGTGCAAAATGCCGCGCGCAATCAGGTCGTCCGTGAATTGTTTACCAGCCTTCATTGGTCCGACGGTGTGAGAGCTGGAAGGACCAATACCGATTTTGAAGATATCGAATACGCTAATCATGATGCGTCCATTGCTATCAGTCAGAGGAGAGGAGTGCGCCGCCCGAAGGCGGCGCGGGAGGTATTAGCTGAACAGTGAGTAGAAAATGGCGGAGATGGCAATCAGACCCATAACCACAACGAACACGTTGCTGATATGGCCGCTGTATTTACGCATCGCAGGCACTTTCTGAATCGCGTACATCGGCATCAGGAACAGAATCATCGCGATAATCGGGCCGCCCAGAGTTTCAATCATCCCCAGGATGCTTGGGTTCAGGGTCGCTACCGCCCAGGTGGTGAGCAGCATGAACAGCGCAGTGATTTTGTTCAGCTTGTTGATTTCAATGCTCTTGCCTTTACCGCGCAGAGACTTGATCACCATGCCGTTAAAGCCTTCACGCGCGCCCAGGTAGTGGCCCAGGAAGGATTTGGTGATAGCGATAATCGCGATAATTGGCGCCATCCACGCAATAACCGGTGCGTTAAAGTGGTTCGCCAGGTAAGACAGAATGGAGATGTTCTGCTCTTTCGCTGCTGCCAGGTCCGCCGGGGACAGGCTCAGCACGCAGCTGAATACGAAGAACATAACGGTCAGAACCATCATCACGTGCGCACGGGCAAGAATGCTGGAGCATTTTTTCTCAGCGCCCTGGCCGTATTCTTCACGCTTCGCAACCGCGAAGGAGGAGATGATAGGCGAGTGGTTAAAGGAGAACACCATCACAGGGATCGCCAGCCACAGAGTCATCCACAGGCCGTTACCGGTTGCTGACGCGCTGCTTAACGAGAGGGTTTCCAGCGCTGCGCCATTCCAGTTAGGAATCAGGTAGCAGGCCAGCACCATCAGCGCGATAACGAACGGGAATACCAGCACGCTCATCGCTTTAACGATCATCTGCTCGCCGAAGCGAACGATGGTCATCATGCCCACGATCAGGATCAGAGACAGAATGGCGCGCGGTGGCGGCGTCATATGCAGCTGGTGTGCCATGAAGCTTTCAACGGTGTTGGTAATCGCCACGCTGTAAACCAGCAGGATTGGGTAAATCGCGAAGAAGTAGAGCAGGGTGATCAGCTTGCCTGCGCCTACGCCAAAGTGTTCTTCAACCACTTCGGTAATGTCTTCGCCCGGATTTTTACCGGACAGCACGAAGCGGGTCAGGCCGCGGTGTGCGAAGAAGGTCATCGGGAAGGCGATGATCGCCATGATGATCAGCGGGATCAGGCCGCCGACGCCTGCGTTGATAGGAAGGAACAGTACACCAGCGCCGATTGCCGTGCCGTACAGGCCAAGCATCCACATGGTATCCGTTTTGCGCCAACCGCTTCGGGAATCAATCGAAGCAACGGTGCTGGTTTGAGTGGTTTCCATCTATATCTCCTGGAGGAAGCAAATTGTCAGGTTTCTAGTCAAATCCGATGAAAAAGTGCCTGACGGTAATATGAAATTCGTTCAGTGACGGTTTTTTAATAATTTTTGCCCGTAACTATTGGCGGGCGGAAAGATACATTCTAGTTATGAATCCTTCAGTGATCGCGATCCCAATTGCAATAATCCACTTTTGATATGGATATATTTAGACCATTTATCTACTAAAAAAACGTCAAAGAGAATTTACGGGCGCGAAGGCTAACATTAACAACATGCAGCCCGAAAGCCTGCGCCGCGAGATAGGAGCCTTTTGCTGTAAAAAAGTGGGTTTTTGGAGTTTTCTGGCGTTAAATTTGGTTTAAGGGCAATTATTTTCGGTTCACCAGGCGAGGTAATCGTTTGCGTTTGAGTGAACTCTGCATTTGATATAAAGCAGGGCTATGAATGGCATCGGTAATAAAAAAGCCGAATAACGATCGCTCGTTATCCGGCGTTATGCGGGAGTTGAAACGTTACTTAATGATTTCGTAGCACGGAATATACGCGGAGCCCGGCAGCTTCATGCGGTGCTGGGCAACGAAGCCCTGCAGCATGTCGTCCATGCGGCGCATCATTTCCGGGTCACCGTGGATTTTGTAAGGTCCAAACTCCTCAATGGCGCGAATGCCAACCTCTTTCACATTGCCCGCAACGATCCCGGAGAAGGCGCGACGCAGGTCGGCCGCCAGCACTTCAACCGGCTGATCGGGGTAGAGCTTCAGGTTTGCCATATTCTCGTGCGACGGCTCGAATGGGATTTGGAGATCCGGGGCAATGCGGATTGACCAGTTAAAGCTGTACGCATCGCCCGTATCGCGGCGGTTCTCTTTCACCAGCGGCATGGCTTTTTTCATCTGACGCGCCACTTCAGCCGCATCGTCAATAATAATGCGGTAGTGGCGGCGTGCCGCTTCGCCCAGCGTATGGACGATAAATTCATCCAGCACGCGGAAGTAGTCGGCGCTCTCCTTCGGCCCGGTCAGGATCAGCGGCAGTACCTGATCTTTGTTCGCCGGGTTCATCAGGATACCAAGCAGATAAAGCAGCTCTTCCGCCGTCCCCACGCCGCCCGGGAAGATGATGATCCCGTGGGCGATACGGACAAACGCTTCAAGGCGTTTTTCGATATCCGGCATGATGATCAGCTCGTTGACCAGCGGGTTCGGCGGTTCAGCCGCGATGATCGACGGTTCGGTCATGCCGATAAAGCGGCCCTCTTTGTAGCGCTGCTGCGCGTGGCCCACGGCGGCACCCTTCATCGGCGCCTCCATTGCACCCGGACCGCAGCCGGTACAAATGTTTAGCTCACGCAGGCCGAGCTGCGTGCCCACGCGGCGCGCATAGAGGTATTCCGTCTCGTTAATCGAGTGGCCACCCCAGCACACGACCATATTTGGCGCTTCGCCAACGTGCAGGGCGCGGGCGTTGCGCAGGATGGAGAACACCAGGTTGGTAATGTGAACGGAGCTTTCAAGATCCAGGTGCTGGAAGCGCCCGGCGTTATGAATTTGTCCGTTAACAAACAGGATGTCGCGCAGCACGGCAAACAGGTTGGCCTGCAGCGAACGGATAATGCGCCCGTCAACGAAGGCGTCTTCCGGCGGGTTGATCACCTCAAGCTTCACGCCGCGCTCGCGGCGCAGCACGTTGATATCAAAGCTTTCGAAGCGTGACAGCAGCTCTTTGCTGTTGTCGGTCAGGCTTCCGGAGTTCAGGACGGCAAGTGAACAGTTACGAAACAGTTGATAGAGATCGCTGCTGGCCGTGCGTTTAAGCATGTCCACTTCCAGCTGCGATAACATATCCATTGAGCCCAGCGGGCTAATATGTGTAATCAAGTGAGCTCCTTACGGGACGAAAATCGTCTTTCCCTGTTGATTACAATAGCCCTGGCTTATGACGTTTCACAACTCTAAGCGCGGAATAGACCGCGCATATTGTGAAAAATATTTATATTACTGGCGCACCAGGCGGCCCGTTGCGGGCACAAAGTCGGTGTTGGTCCGCCACGGGTTGATGTCTAAACCCCCGCGGCGGGTATAGCGCGCGTACACGCTCAGCTTTTCCGGTCGGCAGAAACGCAGGAGGTCGTTGAAGATGCGCTCCACGCACTGCTCGTGAAATTCGTTATGGTGGCGGAATGACACCAGATAGCGCAGCAGCATTTCACGATCGATCCGCGGGCCGCGGTACTGGATCTGCACTGAGCCCCAGTCAGGCTGATGGGTGATCAGGCAGTTGGACTTCAGCAGGTGGCTGACCAGCGTCTCTTCCACCACCTTGCCGCCTGCCGCGTTTTCAAGGTAATCGGTGCTGAACTCATAGCTGTCCACCTCAATGTCCAGATCGTCGATGCAGGTCCCGCTGAAGTGGGCGATCGGCTGGCCTTCCAGCTCGTGCAGGCGATACAGTGACACGGAGACGTCACCCTGCGCGCACGCACGTAGATCCCGCTCAAGCGTGCGCTGAACGTCTTCCCAGCTGCTGAATTTCGTCTGGTTAAAGCTGTTGAGATACAGCTTGAAGCTTTTCGACTCCACCAGGTTGATGCTGGCATGATCCAGCTCTACGTGGCCGACGGCGACCTGCGGCAGGCCGCGCGCGTTAAGCCAGGAGAGCTCGTACAGCGTCCAGATATCACCGCCGACAAACGGCAGCGCGTCGGCGCGCAGGCCGAGCGGATCGCGGTTAAGACTGCGCGGTACGCCCTGAAGCAGCGAGGCATCATAGGTGTCGCGGTAATCGGTCGATTTGCCCAGCGTTAAGCCCGTTAACGCCTGATGATTTTCGTAAGACATGTTTCGTTGCCACTTTACAGGTACACTTATGGGCTGAGTTTATCCTGTCTTACACGAAGAGAGAAATCGGTGGATATCGAAACTGCTAATGCCCTGACGAACTTTACGACCCGCTATTGCGACGCCTGGCATGAAAAACAGGGAACGTGGCCGCAAAGCGCTGAATTATATGGCGTGCCTTCGCCGTGCATTATCTCTACGCTTGAAGACAGCGTCATCTGGCAGCCGAAACCTTTTACGGACGAACAAAATGTAAATGCGGTTGAACGCGCAATGGACCTTGTGGTACAACCCGCGGTTCACGCGTTTTATACCACCCAGTTTGCCGGTGATATGACCGCGCGCTTTGCTGATGTGGAAATAACCCTGCTGCAAACCTGGAGTGAGGACGATCTCCAGCGCGTACAGGAGAACCTGATTGGTCACCTGGTTACGCAAAAACGCCTTAAGCTTTCTCCGACGCTCTTTATCGCCACGCTCGACAGCGAGCTGGACGTCATTTCCGTCTGCAATCTGTCAGGTGAAGTGATTAAAGAGACCATCGGTACCCGCAATCGCGACGTGCTCGCGCCTTCTCTTGCGGATTTCCTTACCAGAATTGAGCCGCTTCTGTAATCCAGGATGCTATCGAACGTGTGAGAGATCTCTTACAAGGTTTGTAGGAGATCGGCGTTACTTTCAGTATTGCCTTAATTTTTTTAAAATATCATTCATTGTTAAATCAATTGGTTAGGGTGTTGTTGCGACCCTGGATAGCGTTTCTTAAGACTTACACTACGAATAAGGTGGGTTGTAAGACGAAGCGGAATAGAGGATTCTATCTCCGTCGACAGGACGCCGACACGAAGAACGAACATCAGGATGATGACGTTTTTCACACAGGACACGTCAGGATGGCGCTGCAGGAAGGCTTCAGGATGAAGCAAAGAGGATAACGCTGGACGCGTAAGGGACACCTCCAGGAAGGAGAAAGAGAGCCGGTCAGGATGGTCGGTGGGTCAGGAAGGCCAGGACGTTTCAGGATGAAACAATCACGTCAGGACGATGTGAGCAGGATGCAACGGTTAACGGATGAACACGCCCCTGGGCGCAGGAAAAGTTGTCACGGATGAGCAGGGAGCACAAATTGTAGCTGGAATGCTGCGGAACGAACCGGGAGCACTGTTTTTACAGTGCTCCCTTTTTTTATTTCTGCTTCCTGCAATGCTATGCTGCGCGCCGTTCAGATTTTCAGTTGAGGTTACCATGACGCATCACGAGAGCGTTCGTGCGCAGTTGCACGCCATCGAAGCCCTTCTTCGCCATCACCAGCTGTGGCAGGAGACCGCGCCGCAGCCTGAAGCCTTCGCCAGCACCCAGCCGTTTTGCCTCGATACCCTGGCACCCTTTGAGTGGCTGCAGTGGGTGCTGATTCCGCGCATGCACGCGCTGCTTGAAGGCGGCCACCCGCTGCCGCAGGCGTTTGCCGTTTCCCCCTATTATGAAATGGCGCTGGAGCAAACCCATCCCGCCCGCGAGGCTGTGCTCGCCGAGCTGGCTCGCCTGGACGCGCTTTTTGCCGGTGCTGATGCATGACGATTGAAATCCTCTATCAGGACGAGTGGCTGGTGGCGGTGAATAAGCCATCGGGATGGCTGGTACACCGCAGCTGGCTCGATCGTGACGAGAAGGTCGTGGTAATGCAGACCGTGCGCGACCAGATTGGTCAGCACGTTTTTACCGCCCATCGTCTCGACAGGCCAACCTCTGGCGTCCTGCTGATGGGGCTTTCAAGCGAGGCGGGGCGCCTGCTGTCACAGCAGTTTGAACTGCACCAGATCCAAAAGCGCTATCACGCGATCGCGCGCGGCTGGCTGACCGGGTCGGACCGGCTTGACTACCCGCTCGTGGAAGAGCTGGACAAGATTGCCGATAAGTTTGCCCGCGATGATAAAGGCCCGCAGCCTGCGGTTACCGACTATCGCGGGATGGCCACTGCGGAAATGCCGGTGGCGACCAGTAAATTTCCCACCACGCGCTACAGCCTGGTTGAGCTTCTGCCCAAAACCGGGCGCAAGCACCAGCTTCGCCGCCACCTTGCGCACCTTCGCCACCCGATTATCGGCGACAGCAAGCACGGAGATTTGCGCCAGAACCGCAGCGCGGCAGAGCACTTTGGCTGCAACCGTTTGATGCTCCACGCCAGCGAACTCAGCCTGACCCACCCGTTTACCGGCAGGCCGCTGACCCTTCGCGCAGGGCTGGACGACGTGTGGATGCAGGCGCTGTCACAGTTTGGCTGGCTGGGACAACTCCCCGAAAATGAAAGGGTTGAGTTTGCGGCGGGCAGCGTTCAGGATGAACAATAACTGTGAAAATTAACGGAGCAAAGCATGGCTGAAGTGGGTATTTTTGTCGGCACAATGTACGGTAACTCGCTGCTGGTGGCGGAAGAAGCCGAAGCGATCCTTGCAAATCAGGGCCATAAGGCTACGGTCTACGAAGACCCGGAACTGGCCGACTGGGAAAAGTATAAAGACAAATACATCCTGGTCGTGACGTCGACAACGGGGCAGGGCGATCTGCCGGACAGCATTGTTCCCCTGTTCCAGGGCATTAAAGACCAGCTGGGCTACCAGCCCGACGTGCGTTACGGGATCATTGCGCTCGGCGACAGCTCCTATGCTAACTTCTGCGGAGGCGGCAAGCAGTTCGACGCGCTCCTTCAGGAGCAGAGCGCCCAGCGCGTGGGTGAAATGCTGCTGATCGACGCCGGCGAACATCCGGAACCCGAAAGCGAATCCAATCCCTGGGTTGAGCACTGGGCGACGCTCCTCAAATAACATCATGCCCGCGCTTCGCCTGCGCGGGCCTGCATCACCCCCGCCAAACGCCAATTCCGTGAACCATCTTCCACCGCTTTGGGCTTATGCCCCAAACAACGTTCCACACTCCCTTCAATGTTGTGTTCCTGCACGGTGAGGGACTTACCCCCCCTTACTTATACTTTTCCCGTCACTATAAAACGGCACGTAGCCGTACCAAAACTGCCAACCGCTAACCTCTCATTCTGATTACCCTACAGGTGCGTTACAGAATGAACCAGGCGAAAGCTATGATTCAGGAGTGCATCAATGAGTACATTAAGCCACGCGGCGAGCAGCGCTGAAAAGCGCACCAACGCTCGCTACTGGATTGTGGTGATGCTGTTTATCGTCACGTCCTTTAACTATGGGGACCGCGCAACGCTGTCGATTGCCGGCTCTGAAATGGCAAAAGATATCGGGCTCGATCCGGTCGGTATGGGTTATGTTTTCTCTGCATTTTCATGGGCCTATGTTATCGGCCAAATTCCCGGCGGATGGCTGCTTGACCGCTTTGGCTCTAAACGCGTTTACTTCTGGTCCATCTTTATCTGGTCGATGTTTACCCTGCTGCAGGGCTTTGTCGACATCTTTAGCGGCTTCGGCATTATCATTGCGCTCTTCACCCTCCGCTTCCTGGTAGGGCTCGCGGAAGCGCCTTCCTTCCCCGGCAATAGCCGAATCGTCGCGGCCTGGTTCCCGGCGCAGGAGAGGGGAACGGCAGTCGCCATTTTTAACTCGGCACAATATTTTGCGACCGTCATCTTCGCGCCGATCATGGGCTGGCTGACGCATGAGGTGGGCTGGTCGCACGTCTTCTTCTTCATGGGCGGGCTGGGGATCGTTATCAGCTTTATCTGGCTCAAGGTGATCCACGAGCCGAATCAGCATCCCGGCGTGAACAAAAAAGAGCTGGAGTACATTGCCGAAGGCGGCGCGCTGATCAATATGGATCTGAAAACCGAGAAGGCCAAAGTGCCGTTCAGCCAGAAATGGGCGCAAATCAAGCAGCTCGTCGGCTCGCGCATGATGATTGGCATCTACCTGGGCCAGTACTGCATCAATGCCTTAACCTACTTTTTCATCACCTGGTTCCCGGTTTACCTGGTGCAGGCGCGCGGTATGTCGATTCTGAAAGCGGGCTTTGTGGCCTCGGTTCCGGCCATCTGCGGTTTCGTCGGCGGCGTGCTGGGCGGCGTAATTTCCGACTGGCTGATGCGCCGAACGGGCTCGCTGAATATCGCGCGCAAAACGCCTATCGTGCTGGGCATGCTGCTCTCCATGACCATGGTGTTCTGCAACTACGTTAACGCAGAGTGGATGATCATCGGCTTTATGGCGATGGCGTTCTTCGGGAAGGGAATTGGCGCGCTGGGCTGGGCGGTGATGGCGGATACCGCGCCGAAGGAGATCAGCGGCCTGAGCGGCGGGCTGTTCAACATGTTCGGCAACATTTCCGGGATCGTGACGCCAATTGCCATCGGCTACATCGTCGGCACGACGGGCTCTTTCAACGGCGCGTTAATCTACGTGGGCATCCACGCGCTGGTGGCCGTACTGAGCTACCTGGTGCTGGTGGGCGACATTAAGCGCGTCGAGCTTAAACCTGTTGCGGAGCGCGGATGATGACAACCCAATCGAGCCCGGTCGTAACCGATATGAAGGTCATTCCGGTGGCCGGACAGGACAGCATGCTGCTGAATATCGGCGGCGCGCATAACGCCTGGTTTACCCGCAATATCGTGGTACTCACCGACAGCGCGGGCCATACCGGCGTCGGCGAGGCGCCCGGCGGAGAGGTCATCTACCAGACGCTGGTAGAGGCTATTCCACAGGTCGTCGGGCAGGAAATAGCCCGTTTAAACAAGGTGGTTCAGCGGGTGCACAAGGGCAACCAGTCCGCGGACTTCGACACCTTCGGCAAAGGCGCCTGGACGTTCGAGCTGCGCGTCAACGCGGTGGCCGCGCTGGAAGCCGCGCTGCTCGATCTGCTGGGCAAAGCGCTCAACGTCCCGGTGTGTGAGCTGCTGGGGCCGGGCAAGCAGCGCGACGCGGTGACCGTGCTGGGCTATCTGTTCTATGTCGGCGATCGTAACAAAACCGATCTGCCGTATCTGGCGAGTTCGCCGGGGCGCCACGAGTGGTATCACCTTCGCCACCAGGAGGCGCTTTCCAGCGAGGGGGTTGTCCGCCTCGCGGAAGCTGCCCAGGATCGCTACGGCTTTAAGGACTTTAAGCTGAAGGGCGGCGTGCTGCCGGGCGAGCAGGAAATTGAAAGCGCCCGCGCGCTGAAAAAACGCTTTCCGGAGGCGCGGATCACCGTCGATCCCAACGGCGCGTGGCTGCTGGATGAGGCCATCGCCCTGTGCAAAGGCCTCGGCGACGTGCTGACCTACGCGGAGGACCCGTGCGGCGCGGAGCAGGGTTTCTCCGGCCGTGAGGTGATGGCGGAATTTCGTCGCGCCACCGGGCTGCCGGTCGCGACCAACATGATCGCCACCAACTGGCGCGAAATGGGCCACGCGGTCATGCTCAACGCGGTGGACATCCCGCTGGCCGATCCGCACTTCTGGACGCTTTCCGGCGCGGTCCGCGTAGCGCAGCTTTGCGACGACTGGGGCCTGACCTGGGGCTGCCACTCCAATAACCATTTCGATATCTCGCTGGCGATGTTTACCCACGTAGGCGCGGCGGCGCCGGGTCATCCGACCGCTATCGACACCCACTGGATTTGGCAGGAGGGGGAAGCCCGTCTGACCAAAAATCCGCTGGAGATTAAAAACGGCACCATTGCCGTGCCGGATTCACCGGGGCTGGGCGTAGAGCTTGACTGGGATCAGATCCATCAGGCGCACGAAGCCTATAAAAAACTGCCGGGTGGCGCACGTAACGATGCGGGCCCGATGCAGTACCTTATCCCCGGCTGGACTTTTGACCGCAAGCGCCCTGTTTTTGGACGTCACTGATAAAAGGATTGAACAATGAGCACATTTTCCACTCCCGTCGTTACCGACATGCAGATCGTTCCGGTTGCCGGACATGACAGCATGCTGATGAACCTGAGCGGAGCCCACGCGCCATTTTTTACCCGCAACATCGTTATCATCAAGGACAATTCCGGTCATACCGGCGTGGGCGAAATCCCCGGCGGCGAGAAGATCCGCAAGACCCTGGAAGACGCCATTCCGCTGGTGGTCGGCAAAGCGCTGGGAGAATATAAAAATGTCCTGAACGCCGTGCGTAACGCCTTTGCCGACCGCGACGCGGGCGGTCGCGGCCTCCAGACGTTCGATCTGCGCACCACCATTCACGTTGTGACCGGCATTGAAGCCGCGCTTCTGGATCTGCTTGGCCAGCATCTGGGCGTCAACGTGGCCTCCCTGCTCGGCGAGGGCCAGCAGCGCAGCGAAGTCGAAATGCTGGGCTATCTGTTCTTCGTCGGCAACCGCAAGCAGACGCCGCTGCCTTACCAAAGCCAGCCGGACGAGGCGTGCGACTGGTATCGCATTCGTCACGACGAAGCCATGACCCCGGACGCGGTGGTGCGTCTTGCGGAAGCGGCTTACGAAAAATACGGCTTCAACGATTTCAAGCTGAAGGGCGGCGTGCTGGCCGGTGAGGAAGAGGCACAGGCGATTTCTGCGCTGGCAAAACGTTTCCCGCAGGCGCGCGTCACGCTGGACCCGAACGGAGCCTGGTCACTCGACGAGGCGATCGCCATTGGCAAGCAGCTGAAAGGCGTGCTGGCGTATGCGGAAGATCCGTGCGGCGCGGAGCAGGGCTTCTCCGGCCGCGAGGTGATGGCAGAGTTTCGCCGCGCTACCGGCCTGCCGACCGCCACCAACATGATCGCCACCGACTGGCGTCAGATGGGGCACACGCTCTCGCTTCAGTCGGTTGACATCCCGCTGGCGGACCCGCACTTCTGGACGATGCAGGGCTCGGTGCGCGTGGCGCAGATGTGCCACGAATTTGGCCTGACCTGGGGCTCGCACTCCAACAATCACTTTGATATTTCGCTGGCGATGTTCACCCACGTCGCCGCCGCCGCGCCGGGTAACATTACCGCCATTGATACCCACTGGATTTGGCAGGAGGGAAATCAGCGCCTGACCAGGCAGCCTTTCGAGATTAAGGGCGGTATGGTTCAGGTTCCTACTACGCCGGGGCTGGGCGTGGAGCTGGATATGGATCGGCTTATGCAGGCTCACGAGCTATACCAAAAACACGGCCTCGGCGCGCGCGATGATGCGCTTGCCATGCAGTATCTGATCCCTGACTGGACATTCGACAATAAGCGTCCGTGCATGGTACGCTAAAGGCATTGGGACCGCTCCCACGAGCGGTCGTTTTCCCTGATGTATGCTTAACAAAGTCAACATGCGTAAGGATGCTATATGAAACTCGTTATCGCACCGGATTCCTGGAAGGAAAGCTTGAGCGCCCTTGAGGTGGCGACGGCTATTGAGGACGGTTTCCGTGAAATTTGGCCTGATGCGGAATATGTGAAAATCCCGGTTGCCGATGGCGGGGAGGGAACGGTGGATGCCATGGTGGCGGCAACCTCCGGCGAGCGCGTAGTCGTTGAGGTCACTGGCCCGCTCGGAACGCGCATCTCCTCATTTTATGGCATCTCCGGCGATAAGCAGAGCGCCTTTATTGAAATGGCTGCGGCGAGCGGCCTTGAGCTTGTGCCTGCTTCAGCGCGTAACCCGCTGAAAACGACCTCGTGGGGAACGGGTGAGCTGATTCGCCACGCGCTGGACGCGGGCGTAAACCATATCATCATCGGAATTGGCGGCAGTGCCACCAACGACGGTGGCGCGGGAATGGTGCAGGCGCTGGGCGCGACGCTGCTGAACGAACAGGGGCAGCCGCTTGGCTATGGCGGCGGGGAGCTGGCGACGCTTAAGCAGATCGATCTCAGCGGGCTGGACCCGCGTCTGGCCGAGTGCCGCATTGAGGTGGCCTGCGACGTCACGAATCCTCTGACCGGGCCTGAAGGCGCCACCGCGGTATTCGGGCCGCAGAAAGGGGCAACGGCCGAGATGGTCGCCGCGCTGGATAACGCGCTGGGGCATTATGCAAAGATCATCGCCCGGGATCTGGATATCGACGTGCTCTCTCTTGCGGGCGGCGGAGCGGCGGGCGGCATGGGCGCGGCGCTGTACGCCTTCTGCGGCGCGACGCTGCGCCAGGGCATTGAGATTGTAACCGACGCCCTGCGTCTGGATGAGCAGGTTGCGGACGCGGATATCGTAATAACCGGAGAAGGCCGTATCGACAGCCAGACCATTCACGGCAAGGTGCCCGTGGGCGTGGCGAAGGTGGCAAAGCGCTACAGCAAGCCGGTGATCGGTATCGCTGGCAGCCTGACGGCAGACGTCGGCGTAGTGCATGACCACGGCATCGACGCGGTGTTTAGCGTGCTTTATAGCATCTGTTCGCTTGAAGACGCGCTGGGAAATGCCCAGGCGAACCTGCGCATGACCGCGCGGAATATCGCGGCGGTGCTTAAGGTTGGGAAAGGGTTGTAGGGGGGATTCCCCTCACCCCGGCCCTCTCCCCAAAGGGGCGAGGGAGAAAAAACCGCACCGAGCTGTCCCTTCTCCCCTATGGGGAGTGGGTTAGGGTGAGGGGGCCCGATCTTCGTATCACACCCCCAGCACCTTCCTCGCTTCCCGCGTCACGTTATCCATCTCATCCAGCAGTTCCAGAAACTCGGGCTCAAGCTCGGCCTCCGGCGTGCCGCCGCGCAGCTGCTGCTCCAGCAGCTGGCAGAGGTTTTTCAGCCGCGGCACGCCGCTGTAGCCGCAGCTGCCGTGCAGCTTGTGGATAGCGTCCAGCAAATCTTCCGGGTTCTCGCCCACCAGCTGTTCTTCCACTTTGTTGCGGATCTCCGGCAGGAACGCGATCAGCATTTGCAGCATCTCGCGCGCCAAATCGGTTTTACCCGCGGCCTGGCGCAGCGCCAGCTGCCAGTCGAGCGTCGCGTTAGGGTTAGCCTCAATAACCGGTTCGCTCGGCTGGGCAGAAAACGTATATGATCCGCCAATCTGACCGGGCTTGTAGCGCAGCAGCAGGTTGTGCAGCTTTTCTTCGTCGATCGGTTTCGCCAGATAATCGTTCATCCCGGCGTTAAGGAGCTTCTCTTTCTGGCCAGCCATCGCGTGGGCGGTAACGGCAATCACGGGCGTCTGCTGCTGGTGCGGCAGCTGGCGGATCAGCTCGCAGGCGCGGATGCCGTCCATACCCGGCATTTGAATATCCATCAGAATCAGATCGAACTGCATCTGTTTGGCCTGCTCGACCGCCTGCGCCCCGCTGGTGCACAGCTCAACGTGCTGAACCTGATCCTCCAGCAGCACGCCAATCAGCTTGAGGTTCGCCGGGTTGTCATCGACCGCCATCACCGTCATCGGCAGCTTGCTTTCTTCCTCTATCAGCGGCAGGGCGTGCTTGCTCAGGCGGCAATATTCCGTCAGTGCCGGAAGCAGGCGCGTAGCGGTAAGCGGCTTAAGCAGACAGGCGGCGGCACCGTCGTTTTTCAGCTCTTCGGCGTTAATCTGCGCATGGCAAGGCAGAGCCAGCAGCAGATAGTCGGTCATTGAGGCGGCCTTAGCCAGCCGCTCCTGCTGCATGGTTAGCTCGCCGGTGAAGGTCACCGGGATACCCATCAGCAGAATATCGTAATGATCGATAGCCAGCGCCGAGAAGGTCGGGCTGTAGATCACCTCAAGCGGCGTGGTGCTTAAAATATCCAGCGTACACTGCGCCGCCGCGGCGTTAGGCTCAACGTAAGCCAGTCGCATGCCTTTCAGGCAGCCGGTCATCGGGCCGTCCGTCAGCACGTTTGGGTTGAGGTCGAGATTGATATGGAACCAGAAGGTTGAGCCGCGGTTTGGCTGGCTGTGGAAGGAGATATCTCCGCCCATCTCTTTGACCAGCTTTTGCGTGATCACCAGCCCCAGACCGGTACCGCCGTGGCGGCGCGAGATGCTGGCATCCGCCTGACGAAACGCCTGGAAGAGGCGCGACTGATCGCGCTCCGGAATACCAATCCCGGTATCGCGGATCTGCACTTCAACCTGCACCTTGTTGTTACTGAGTGCCCGTTTCTCCACCAGAATATCGATATTACCGCTTTCGGTGAACTTGATGGCGTTCCCTACCAGGTTGGTAATGACCTGCTGCAGGCGCAGCGGGTCGCCGATGACGTTATCCGGGACGTCGTTTTTGATGTTGAGCGTCAGCTCCAGGCCCTTGTCGTGCGACGAGTGGGCAAGAAGCGTCACCACCTCATCCAGCGTGCTGCGCAGCGGGAACGGAATGCTTTCCAGGATCAGCTTGCCCGCTTCGAGCTTCGAAAAGTCCAGTACGTCGTTAATGATCGCCAGCAGGTTGTTGGCCGAGCGCTCGATGGTATGCAGATGATCGCGCTGGGTTGGGTTCAGCTCGCTCTTGAGCGTCAGGCGGGTAAAGCCGATGACGCCATTGAGCGGCGTGCGAAGCTCGTGCGACATGTTGGCCAGGAACTCGGACTTAATACGCGCCGCTTCCTGGGCGCGCTTTTTCGCCAGATCCAGCTCGACGTTCTGAATTTCCATCTGCTCGAGCGTTTCGCGCAGGTCGGAGGTCGCCTGATCGACGTTGTGCTGCATCTCCTCGTGGTACGCCGCCAGCGACATTGCCATAGAGTTGATGCCGTTCTTGAGCATATCCAGCTCGCCGAGCATAAATCCTTCCACGCGGCTGTCGAGCTGGCCGCGGCGAATGCGGTCAACGGTATTCACCATGTTGCGAATCGGGCCCGTCACGTCGCGCATCAATCGCCAGCCGAAAATCAGGGCAATACCGATGCAGAACAGCATCATCATGCCGGAGACAAAAATCTCTTTGTACTGCTGTAGCCGCACCGACTTGAGATCCAGCTCCAGCGCAACATACCCGAGCATGTTATTGCCGGCTTTGGCGTCGGAGGTGGCGGATTCATCAGGTGAATAGCTCTCGGAGATAATCGGCGTGCGCAGGATCATGATATCCCCGCGGCGCAATACGCTCAGATGGCGCGGGAACGGCGTACCGTCCGGGATTTGCAGCTCCGCCGGGTCGAGATGAAAATTTGACGTTACGAACAGGCGGTTATGTTCGTCATACACGGAAATGGCCCGCACGATCTCGGAATGACGGCGGTGCAGCACGCTGATTAACTGGCCAATGGATTCACGGTTTTGCAGGTTCATCCCGTATTCGCTGGAGACGGCGAGCGGTTCAATAATGCTCGCTCCCGCGTCTTCAAGCTGACGCTGCAGGTCGTTATAGCGATGCACCACAAAGAAGATACTCAGCAGCAAACCGATTAACACGGTGGGGGCGAGGATCAAAATCATCATGCGAGCACGCAGGCTGTAGTTGGTCATGGCGTTCCGTTATGGGACAATTAGGACAATTATGTATATTTGAGAAAAATCTCGGCGATGGCGCAATTCTACTCTGCAAAGCGACGCGTGACGACGCGTCAGATCATAACTGTTGAAGCAACGGACCTCGATCCCTTTGGTCAGGGCGTTGCACGCCACAACGGTAAGGCCTTGTTTGTTACAGGCTTGTTGCCAACGGAACGCGCTGAAATCACGCTAACGGAAGATAAACGGCAGTACGCCCGCGGCCGGGTAAAGCGTCGTCTTAATGATAGCCCTGAACGCGCCGTGCCGCGCTGCCCGCACTTTGGCGTCTGCGGCGGGTGTCAGCAGCAGCACGCCAGCGTTGCGCTGCAGCAGCAGAGCAAAAGCCGCGCGCTGGCCCGCCTGCTCAAGCACGACGTTAATGAGATTATTGCCGACCAGCCCTGGGGCTACCGCCGCCGCGCGCGCCTGAGCCTGAACTATTCTCCAAAGGCCGGGCGGCTGGAGATGGGCTTTCGTCAATCAGGCTCCAGCGATATTGTCGATATCACGCAGTGCCCCATTTTGGTGCCCCGCCTTGAGGCATTGCTTCCTGACGTACGCGCCTGCCTCTCGTCGCTGGAGGGCGTTCGTCATCTCGGCCACGCTGAGCTGGTCCAGGCGAACAACGGCCCGCTGATGGTTTTACGCCATACCGCACCGCTGTCGCAAAAAGACCGGGAAAAACTGGAACGCTTTTCGCATTCCCAGGAGCTCGCGCTTTTCCTCGCGCCGCAAAGCGAGATACTGGAGCCGCTAACGGGAGAAGCGCCCTGGTACGCCGCAAACGGGCTACGCTTAACGTTCAGCCCGCGTGATTTCATCCAGGTGAACGACGGCGTCAACCAGAAGATGATTGCGCAGGCGCTGGCGTGGCTGGACGTTCAACCCACCGATCGCGTGCTCGATCTCTTCTGCGGCATGGGCAACTTCACGCTGCCGCTGGCGCAACGGGCGGCGAGTGTGGTGGGCGTAGAAGGCGTCGAGGCGCTGGTGGCGAAAGGGCAGGAGAATGCCCGGCAGAACGGCTTGCAGAACGTGACATTCTTTCATCAGAACCTCGAGGACGATGTTACGAAGCAGCCCTGGGCGACGCAGGGTTTTGACAAGATTCTCCTCGATCCAGCGCGCGCAGGCGCCCCGGGCGTAATGGCACATATTATTACCCTCGCGCCGACGCGCGTGGTCTATGTTTCCTGTAACCCGGCAACGCTTGCCAGGGACAGCGAGGCATTAACGGCGGCGGGTTACCAGATTCAGCGTCTGGCAATGCTGGACATGTTCCCGCACACTGGACATCTGGAATCGATGGTGTTGTTTGAACGTATCTAATTTGTTTGGCTTGTCGACTTCGACAGGCCCTTGTCCCTAAAGGAGAGGACGATGGTTGCGGTAAGAAGTGCACATCTCAATAAGGCTGGGGAGTTTGACCCACAAAAATGGATCGCAAGTCTGGGGATTTCCAGCCAGCAGTCGTGTGAACGCTTAACCGAAACCTGGGCCTACTGTTTGCGCACCACTACGGGGCATTCGGACGCCGACCTCCTTCTGTGGCGCGGCGTGGAGATGGTTGAAATCTTATCCATGCTGAACATGGATATCGAAACGCTGCAGGCCGCGCTGCTGTTTCCGCTCGCTGACGCTGACGTCGTTAGTGAAGACGTGCTGCGCGAAAGCGTTGGGAAACCCGTGGTAGCGTTGATCCACGGCGTACGTGATATGGCAGCCATCCGCCAGCTTAAGGCGGCACACACTGATTCCGTCTCATCGGAGCAGGTCGACAACGTGCGCCGGATGCTGCTGGCGATGGTGGATGACTTCCGCTGCGTGGTCATCAAGCTGGCCGAGCGTATTGCCCACCTGCGCGAAGTGAAGGATGCGCCGGAAGACGAGCGCGTGCTGGCCGCCAAGGAGTGTACAAACATCTATGCTCCGCTGGCGAACCGCCTGGGGATTGGCCAGCTTAAATGGGAGCTGGAAGATTACTGTTTCCGCTACCTGCACCCGGCGGAATACAAGCGCATCGCCAAACTGCTGCACGAGCGCCGCATTGACCGCGAGCACTATATCGAGGAGTTCGTCGGCGGACTGCGCCAGGCGATGAAGGAGGAGAACGTGCGCGCGGAAGTGTACGGTCGTCCGAAGCATATCTACAGCATCTGGCGCAAAATGCAGAAAAAGCATCTTGCCTTTGACGAGCTGTTTGACGTGCGCGCGGTGCGCATCGTGGCGGAACGTTTGCAGGATTGCTACGCTGCGCTCGGGATAGTGCACACTCACTTCCGTCACCTGCCGGACGAGTTCGATGACTACGTCGCGAACCCAAAACCGAACGGCTACCAGTCTATTCACACCGTGGTGCTTGGGCCCGGCGGCAAAACGGTTGAGATACAGATCCGCACAAAGCAGATGCACGAAGACGCCGAACTGGGCGTGGCCGCGCACTGGAAATACAAAGAGGGCACGACCGGCGGCGCGCGCTCCGGCCATGAGGACCGCATTGCCTGGCTGCGTAAGCTGATTGCGTGGCAGGAAGAAATGGCGGATTCCGGTGAATTGCTCGACGAAGTCCGCAGCCAGGTCTTTGATGACCGCGTTTACGTCTTTACCCCGAAAGGCGACGTTGTTGATCTTCCGGCAGGCTCGACGCCGCTCGATTTTGCGTACCACATCCACAGCGATGTGGGGCACCGCTGCATCGGCGCGAAAATCGGTGGGCGCATTGTGCCGTTCACCTATCAGCTGCAGATGGGCGACCAGATTGAAATCATCACTCAGAAACAGCCGAACCCAAGCCGCGACTGGCTCAATCCAAACCTGGGCTATGTCACAACAAGCCGCGGGCGCTCTAAGATCCACGCCTGGTTCCGCAAGCAGGATCGCGATAAGAATATCCTTGCCGGTCGCCAGATCCTTGACGACGAGCTGGAACATATTGGGATCAGCCTGAAAGAGGCGGAGAAATTCCTGCTGCCGCGCTACAACTTCAACGAGCTGGACGAGCTGTTAGCGGCCATTGGCGGCGGCGATATTCGTCTGAATCAGATGGTCAACTTCCTGCAGGCGCAGTTCAACAAGCCCAGCGCCGAAGAGCAGGATGCGGCAGCGCTGAAGCAGCTGCAGCAGAAAACCTACGCGCCGCAGCAGCGCAGCAAGGATAACGGCCGCGTGGTGGTTGAGGGCGTAGGCAACCTGATGCACCACATTGCCCGCTGCTGCCAGCCGATTCCGGGCGACGATATCGTGGGCTTTATCACCCAGGGGCGCGGGATCTCCATCCACCGCTCGGACTGCGACCAGCTTGCTGAACTGCAGTCGCACGCGCCGGAGCGCATCGTGGAAGCCGTCTGGGGCGAGAGCTACTCCGCGGGCTATTCGCTGGTGGTGCGCGTCACCGCCAACGACCGCAGCGGCCTGCTGCGCGACATCACGACTATTCTCGCCAACGAGAAGGTTAACGTGCTGGGCGTCGCCAGCCGCAGCGATACCCGCGAGCAGCTTGCCACCATTGATATGACCATCGAAATCTACAACCTGCAGGTGCTGGGCCGCGTGCTTGGCAAACTGAACCAGGTGCCGGACGTGATTGACGCGCGTCGTCTGCACGGCGGTTAAACACACTCTTCTGAAGGCCGGGTAAGGCGTTGCCGCCACCCGGCTTGTTTTTTAATGGAAAACACTATGACTCAAATCGACCGCCTGCTCGGCATCATGAAACGCCTGCGCGACCCGGAAAACGGCTGCCCGTGGGACAAAGAGCAGACTTTCGCCACCATCGCGCCCTACACTCTCGAAGAGACCTATGAGGTGCTGGACGCGATCTCCCGCGAGGATTTTGACGACCTGCGCGGGGAACTCGGCGACCTGCTTTTCCAGGTGGTGTTCTACGCCCAGATGGCGCAGGAAGAAGGGCGCTTTAACTTTGATGATATCTGCGCCGCCATCAGCGACAAGCTGGAGCGCCGTCATCCGCACATTTTTGGCGATGCCACCGCGGGTGATAGTGCGGAAGTGCTGGCCCGCTGGGAGTCAATTAAAAGCGCCGAACGCGCGGAAAAATCCCAGCACTCTGCGCTGGACGACATCCCGCTGAACCTGCCCGCGCTGATGCGCGCCCATAAAATCCAAAAACGTTGCTCTGGCGTAGGCTTTGACTGGACCTCCCTCGGCCCGGTGCTGGATAAAGTGCATGAAGAGATTGACGAAGTCATGCACGAAGCGCAGCAGGCCGTGGTGGATGAAGCGAAGCTGGAGGAGGAGATGGGCGATCTGCTGTTCGCAACCGTCAACCTTTCTCGCCACCTGGGTGTAAAAGCGGAAACCGCGCTGCAAAAAGCGAACATCAAGTTTGAGCGCCGTTTTCGCGAAGTTGAGCGTATCGTTGCCTCACGCGGCCTGGAAATGACCGGAATCGACCTCGATCAGATGGAAGAGGTATGGCAGGAAGTAAAACGCCAGGAATCTGATCTCTAACGGAATTTTGCGATCAAGCGCTATTTGTGTGATTTTTTAAATGACAAGCGCTTGATTTGTGTCAAAAACATTTACCCAAAAGGGGCTATTTTCTCACTCCTTATGTTTGTCATGGCCTGAGATGGAGACGGAGAATGAATGTTTGTGGCGCTCGCCGTGTTCGGGTATACTACTTTCCCGTCCTGGTTATTCCATCGTTTCACCCTAACTTCTCAGGTTCAGCATGACAACGAACTATATTTTTGTGACCGGCGGGGTCGTATCCTCTCTGGGTAAAGGCATTGCCGCAGCCTCCCTCGCAGCCATTCTTGAAGCCCGTGGCCTCAATGTGACCATGATGAAACTGGATCCGTACATTAACGTCGATCCTGGCACCATGAGCCCAACCCAACACGGGGAAGTGTTCGTTACTGAAGACGGCGCTGAAACCGATCTGGATCTTGGCCACTACGAGCGCTTCATCCGCACCAAAATGACCCGTCGTAACAACTTCACGACGGGCCGTATTTACTCCGACGTTCTGCGTAAAGAGCGCCGCGGTGACTATCTTGGTGCAACCGTTCAGGTTATCCCACACATCACTAACGCCATTAAAGAGCGTGTCCTTGCCGGTGGCGAAGGTCATGACGTGGTGCTGGTTGAAATCGGCGGTACCGTGGGTGACATCGAATCTCTGCCGTTCCTGGAGGCGATTCGCCAGCTGGCGGTAGATATTGGCCGTGAAAACGCGCTGTTCATGCACCTGACGCTGGTGCCTTACATGGCGGCCGCAGGTGAGGTGAAAACCAAACCGACCCAGCACTCCGTTAAAGAGCTGCTTTCCATCGGTATTCAGCCAGACATCCTGGTATGCCGTTCTGACCGTGCTATCCCTGCGAACGAACGCGCAAAAATTGCATTGTTCTGTAACGTGCCGGAAAAAGCCGTTATTTCAATGAAAGATGTCGATTCCATTTATAAAATCCCTGGCCTGTTGAAATCTCAGGGCCTGGACGATTATATTTGTAAACGATTCAGCTTGAACTGTCCGGAAGCAAACCTGTCAGAATGGGAACAGGTGATCTACGAAGAAGCGAACCCGGCAGGCGAAGTGACTATCGGTATGGTTGGCAAGTACATTGAACTGCCGGATGCCTACAAGTCCGTTATCGAAGCGCTGAAACACGGTGGTCTGAAAAACCGCGTTTCCGTGAACATTAAGCTGATTGATTCACAGGATGTTGAAACGCGCGGCGTTGAAATCCTGAAAGATCTGGATGCGATTCTGATCCCTGGCGGCTTCGGCTACCGCGGTGTAGAAGGCAAGATCGCCACTGCGCGCTATGCGCGTGAAAACAATATTCCTTACCTCGGCATTTGCCTGGGTATGCAGGTTGCGCTGATCGAATTTGCGCGCAACGTAGCGGGAATGGAAAACGCGAACTCTACGGAATTTGTGCCAGACTGTAAGTACCCTGTTGTGGCGCTGATTACCGAGTGGCGTGACGAAGACGGTAACGTCGAAGTCCGTACTGAGAAGAGCGATCTGGGTGGCACGATGCGTCTTGGCGCACAGGCCTGCCAGCTGTCCGACGATAGCGTGGTTCGCAAGCTGTACGGCGAGCCGGTCATCACCGAGCGCCATCGTCACCGCTATGAAGTCAACAACATGCTGTTGAAACAAATTGAAGCTGCGGGTCTGCGCGTTGCGGGCCGCTCCGGGGACGATCAGCTGGTCGAGATCATTGAGGTACCAAACCATCCGTGGTTCGTTGCCTGCCAATTCCACCCGGAATTTACTTCAACGCCACGTGATGGACATCCGCTGTTTGCAGGCTTCGTGAAAGCCGCCAGCGACTATCAAAAGCGTCAGGCGAAGTAAAAAGTTAGAACGACAACGCGTACCCTTGGTACGCGTTGTTTGTCTGGAGTTTTAGTTTAACTTGTACTGAGGAAAATCTAATGTCCAAAATCGTTAAAGTCATCGGTCGTGAAATCATCGACTCCCGTGGTAACCCGACCGTTGAAGCTGAAGTTCATCTGGAAGGTGGTTTCGTCGGTATGGCAGCTGCTCCATCAGGTGCTTCTACTGGTTCCCGCGAAGCGCTGGAACTGCGCGATGGCGACAAATCCCGTTTCATGGGCAAAGGCGTACTGAAAGCGGTTGGCGCTGTAAACGGTCCTATTGCTCAGGCAATCATTGGCAAAGACGCTAAAGACCAGGCTGGCATCGACAAGATCATGATCGATCTGGACGGTACTGAAAACAAATCTAACTTCGGTGCGAACGCAATCCTGGCTGTGTCCCTGGCGACCGCTAAAGCAGCTGCTGCTGCCAAAGGTATGCCACTGTTCGAGCACATCGCTGAACTGAACGGCACCCCAGGCAAATACTCCATGCCAGTACCAATGATGAACATCATCAACGGTGGTGAGCACGCGGACAACAACGTTGATATTCAGGAATTCATGATTCAGCCAGTTGGCGCGAAATCCCTGAAAGAAGCGGTTCGTATGGGTTCTGAAGTGTTCCATAACCTGGCAAAAGTTCTGAAAGCTAAAGGTATGAACACGGCTGTTGGTGACGAAGGTGGCTACGCGCCAAACCTGGGTTCTAACGCAGAAGCGCTGGCTGTTATCGCTGAAGCTGTAAAAGCTGCAGGCTACGAGCTGGGCAAAGACATCACCCTGGCGATGGACTGTGCAGCATCTGAGTTCTACAAAGACGGTAAATACGTTCTGGCGGGCGAAGGCAACAAAGCGTTTACCTCTGAAGAATTCACCCACTTCCTGGAAGACCTGACCAAACAGTACCCAATCGTTTCTATCGAAGACGGTCTGGACGAGTCTGACTGGGATGGTTTCGCATACCAGACCAAAGTACTGGGCGACAAAATCCAGCTGGTTGGTGACGATCTGTTCGTAACCAACACCAAGATCCTGAAAGAAGGCATCGAGAAAGGCATCGTTAACTCCATCCTGATCAAATTCAACCAGATCGGTTCCCTGACCGAAACGCTGGCTGCGATCAAAATGGCGAAAGACGCTGGCTACACCGCTGTGATCTCTCACCGTTCTGGCGAAACTGAAGACGCAACCATCGCTGACCTGGCTGTGGGTACCGCTGCTGGCCAGATCAAAACCGGTTCTATGAGCCGTTCTGACCGTGTTGCTAAGTACAACCAGCTGATTCGTATCGAAGAAGCGCTGGGCGAAAAAGCACCATACAATGGTCGTAAAGAGATCAAAGGTCAGGCGTAATCCTGAGCTTTAGTTCTAAAAAAACCCGCTTCGGCGGGTTTTTTTATGTCTGGCCTAAAGCAGAAGAGGCAGCGTTGCGCTGGCCGTCTGCTGACTGACCTCGCCGTAGTGCCCATCAAGCGCGATAAGCGACGTGCTCAGCAGTTCGATCAGCAGCATCACACCTACCTTTGCATTCAATGCCCCCGCGCTTAGCGGTCCTTCAGGCTTGGCTGCCACCAGCTGTATATCGCAGAGTGAGGCCAGCGGGCTGCGCGGCGTATTGCTGAGCGCCAGCACCGGAACTCCACGCTTGCGCGCCAGCTTAACCACGTGGAGCAAATCGCGCGTTGAACCGGAGCTGGAAATCGCGACTACCAGCGAGTCTTCAGAAAGCGTAGCCGCGTTCATTGCCGCACGGTGCATATCGCTAAACAGCTGCGCCGGTTTGCCAAAACGCAGCAGCTTGTAGTGCAGATACTCCCCCAGAATCGCGCTGGCGGCCACGCCGTAAATCTGCACGGACCGCGCCTGATGCAGCGCAAGCGCGGCTTTTTCCAGTAATGCCCTGTCGAGCAGCCTGGCGGTGTCCTGCAGCGCCTGAACGGATTCGTCGACAGCGCTGTCGATCGCATCGCCGTGCTGACGGGCGGGCTGCCCCTGCTGGATATCGAGCGCCAGCGCCATTTTAAATTCGTTATAGCCCTTACAGCCCAGCGTGCGGCACAGGCGCGTTACGCTTGCCTCGCTGGTGTGGCTTTCACGCGCCAGCTCGGTAATGGTGAGGTAGAGCACCCGCGCCGGATCGTGAAGCACGAACTCTCCCAGTTTTTGCTGCGTTGGACTGTATCCAGAGAGCTCCTGACGCAGCCTCAGCAGCAGATTTTCATTTTCTGACATGCAAAATCCTTAATGCGTTTCTCCGTTGGCTAGTGTGGCGGAAAGCAGGGGAAAGATGCCAGTCATTTTAAAAAGTATGATCTCCGTCCAGGTTGTTGGTGATAATTTTCGGTTTTAATTATTTATATGATAAAAATTACCACCAACACACAGAGGAATGAAAAAAATGATGCAAAAGTTGAGTGGAGCGTCTTCAGGCGGATGGTTTGAAAAGGCGCAGCGCTTTGGCAAATCCTTCATGCTGCCGATCGCGGTACTGCCCGCGGCGGGATTGCTGCTGGGGATCGGTGGGGCATTGTCGAATCCAAACACGCTGACGGCGTACCCTTTTTTAGACGTCGGCTGGCTGCAGGCTATCTTTACCATCATGAGCAGCGCGGGTTCGATTGTCTTTGCGAACCTTTCGGTGCTGTTTGCGGTGGGGGTCGCGGTCGGGCTGGCGAAAAACGATAAAGGCACCGCGGGGCTGGCGGCGCTGCTCGCATTTCTGGTGATGAATGCCACCATCAACGCGCTGCTGATCCTGACCGGCAAGCTGGCGTTGGAAAATCCGGGCGCCGTGGGGCAGGGGATGACGCTGGGCATCCAGACGCTGGAAACCGGCGTGTTTGGCGGCGTGGTGATTGGTCTTGTGACCTGCTCGTTGCACCACCGCTTCAACAAGATTGCGCTGCCTCAGTTCCTGGGGTTTTTCGGCGGTTCCCGCTTCGTACCCATCGTGAGCTCTCTGGCGGCCATCCTGGTTGGTGCGGCAATGACCGTGGTATGGCCGCACTTCCAGAAGCTGATTTTCGGCTTAGGTGGCCTGGTGGACGCCACGGGCTATGTGGGCACGATGCTTTACGGCTTTATCCTGCGCATGCTTGGGCCGTTTGGGTTACACCATATTTTTTATCTTCCCTTCTGGACTACCGCGCTCGGGGGCAGCGAGATAGTCAACGGCCATCTGGTGGAAGGCACACAGCGAATCTTCTTCGCCCAGCTGGCGGACCCGACCACTCGCCAGTTTTATGAAGGCACCTCCCGGTTCATGTCCGGGCGCTTTATCACCATGATGTTTGGCCTGCTGGGCGCCTGTCTTGCCATGTACCACACGGCAAAGCCGGAAAACAAAAAGCGCGTTGCGGGCCTGCTGCTCTCCGCGGCGTTAACCTCTTTCCTGACGGGCATCACGGAGCCGATTGAGTTTTCCTTCCTGTTCGTTGCGCCGGTGCTGTATGTCATCCACGCGGTGTTTGACGGACTGGCGTTTATGCTCGCGCATATTCTGCACATCACCATCGGGCAGACCTTCTCCGGCGGATTTATTGACTTCGTGCTGTTCGGCATTCTTCAGGGCGAGGCCAAAACTCACTGGATGTTCGTGCCGCTGGTGGGCGTGCCGTGGTTCTTCCTTTACTACTTCACCTTCCGCTATCTGATTAACCGCTTCAATTTCTTGACCCCGGGCCGTGAAAAAGAGGCCATGGCGGACGACGTCGCGCTGTCGCAAAGCGAACGCGCCGCCGCCGTGATTGCCGGGCTAGGAGGCAAAGACAATCTGGAAGAGGTGGACTGCTGCGCCACGCGCCTTCGCGTCACGGTGAAGGAGGGGAGCAAGGTGGATGAAGCGGCGCTCAAGGCCACCGGCGCGCGCGGCGTGATTATGCGCGGCAACGGTGTTCAGGTCATTTACGGCCCGCACGTCACAATTATCAAAAATGAAGTAGAAGAGAGCTTATCGTCATGAAAACCGTACTGGATAACCTGAAGGGAAAGCTGATCGTCTCTTGTCAGGCGCTGGAAAACGAACCTCTGCACAGCCCGTTTATTATGTCGCGAATGGCGCTGGCGGCGGCGCAGGGCGGAGCCGCGGCGATCCGCGCGAATAGCGTGGTGGATATCGATGCGATTAAAAAGCAGGTTTCGCTGCCGATTATCGGCATCATCAAGCGCGACTATCCGGGAAGTGACGTCTTTATCACCGCGACGATGAAAGAGGTGGATGCGCTGATGGGCGTCTCGCCGGAGATTATTGCCCTGGACGCCACGGCGCGTCCGCGTCCCGGCGGGCAATCGCTCGACGCGCTGGTGGCGCAAATCCGCGCCCGCTATCCCTCGCTCCTGCTGATGGCGGATATTTCCACGGTGGAAGAGGCCGCGACGGCGCAGGCGCTGGGGTTTGACTGCGTCGGCACCACGCTCTACGGCTACACCGCAGGAACGAAGGGCCATGCCCTGCCGGACGATAACTGCGCGTTTCTTCGCGACGTGCTGGCGGCCGTCACGATCCCGGTGGTGGCGGAAGGGAACGTGGACACGCCGGAGCGGGCGGCGACGTGCCTCGCGCTGGGCGCGCATACGGTCGTGGTCGGCGGGGCGATTACCCGTCCGCAGCAGATCACCGAGCGGTTTATGGCGGCGATCGGCGCGCAAAGCACCGATGGGGCATGATCATCAGGCGGGGATCTGCGATACTTATCGTTTATCCCCTTAACTGAGATGACTATGCAGTACCCGATTAACGAGATGTTCCAGACCCTGCAAGGCGAGGGTTACTTTTCCGGCGTTCCCGCAATCTTTATTCGTTTACAGGGATGCCCGGTTGGCTGCGCCTGGTGTGATACTAAACATACGTGGGATAAGCTCGCAGATCGGGAAGTATCGCTGTTTAGCATTCTGGCGAAAACCAAAGAGAGCGATAAGTGGGGCGGGGGCAGCGCGGAAGATCTGCTGGCGATTATTGGTCGTCAGGGCTGGACGGTGCGCCACGTGGTGATTACCGGCGGCGAGCCGTGCATTCACGATCTCACGCCGTTGACCGCACTGCTCGAAAAGAACGGCTACAGCTGCCAGATTGAGACCAGCGGCACGCACGAGGTGCGCTGCTCGCACGCTACCTGGGTGACGGTATCGCCGAAGGTGAATATGCGCGGCGGGTACGACGTGCTCTCTCAGGCGCTGGAGCGCGCGGACGAGATCAAACATCCGGTGGGCCGCGTGCGCGATATCGAAGCGCTGGACGAGCTGCTGGCAACGCTGACGGATGAAAAGCAGCGCGTGATTGCCCTGCAGCCGATCAGCCAGAAAGACGACGCGACGCGCCTGTGCATTGAAACCTGCATCGCGCGCAACTGGCGCCTGTCGATGCAGACGCACAAGTATTTGAATATTGCCTAAAAAAAAGCCCGGTTTTGCCGGGCTATTTTTACTCTCCGCGATACACGCAGCCTGCCGTACAGGTCTCTTTGACCATCACCGCGCTTAGCAGCGGCACCAGCGGCTTCATCTGATCCCAAATCCACTTAGCCAGCACTTCGCTGGTCGGGTTTTCAAGGCCCGGGATGTCATTCAGGTAGTAGTGATCGAGCCGATCGTACGTCGGCTTAAAGGCGGCCTTCAGCTCGGCAAAATCCATGATCCAACCGGTATGCGGATCGACCTCACCGGTGATCTCAAGACGCACCATAAACGAGTGCCCGTGCAGGCGGCCGCATTTATGCCCTTCAGGCACATGCGGAAGGTGGTGGGCGGCTTCGAAGGTGAAATCTTTAAACAGTGTGGTGGACATCATGAACTCTCAAAAAATGCGGAAAAAACCGGCGCATAGTACCGGAAAGTACATTTTTTAGCATTAACTAAAACGGCTTTTACCTGAACCAGCATCCGAAGTGAGGCGTTTTTTCAATTTTATGCAATAAAATCATAGAATTACTTAATCGTTTTTATCGTTAAGAACGATAGCTAAAACAGGTTAGTCCATTTGGTTATTTATTATTTCCATCCCTTCTTTAATTGTTATTATCCTCGCCGTTAACCTTATCGCTAGTTTGGTTTTTTTGCATAAATTCCGCTTTGCTACTGGAACAAAACGACGCATGACGACACAGGCCCCACCTTCGAACCTGCTTCCCCTTAACCCGGAGCAGCTGGCGCGCCTCCAGGCCGCAACCACTGATTTTTCACCGACCCAGCTTGCCTGGGTGTCCGGCTATTTTTGGGGAATGCTTAACCAGCAGCCTGGCGCCGTGGCGTCGGCTCCTCCTGCGGCCGTTGAGATCCCGGCGATTACGCTTATCTCTGCCTCGCAGACGGGTAACGCCCGCCGCGTGGCCGAAGCGCTGCGTGATGACCTGCTGGCCGCTAAGCTGAACGTGAACCTGGTCAACGCCGGGGATTATAAATTTAAGCAAATCGCGTCAGAAAAACTGCTGGTGGTGGTCGCTTCAACGCAGGGGGAAGGTGAGCCCGCAGAAGAAGCCGTCGCGCTGCACAAGTTCCTGTTCTCGAAGAAAGCGCCAAAGCTGGACGGCACGGCCTTTGCCGTGTTTGGCCTGGGGGATACCTCGTATGAATTCTTCTGCCAGTCCGGCAAAGACTTCGACAGCAGGCTGGCCGAGCTGGGCGCCGAACGCCTGCTGGACCGCGTAGACGCCGACGTCGAATATCAGCCTGCCGCCGCCGAGTGGCGCGCGCGCATCGTTGACGTGCTAAAAGCCCGGGTGCCGCAGGAAACGCCGGCCCAGGCGGCGGTCACCGCCGCCGGCGCGGTGAACGACATTCACACCAGCCCGTATACGAAAGAAGAGCCGCTGACCGCGACGCTCTCCGTTAATCAAAAAATTACCGGCCGTGATTCGGAAAAAGACGTGCGCCATATCGAAATCGACCTGGGCGATTCCGGCCTGCGCTATCGGCCGGGCGACGCGCTGGGCGTTTGGTACCAGAACGATCCGGCGCTGGTGAAAGAGCTGGTCGAGCTGCTGTGGCTGAAGGGCGACGAGCCGGTCACCGTCGACGGCAAAACGCTGGCGCTTTCCGAAGCATTGCAGTGGCATTTCGAGCTGACGGTCAACACCACGAACATTGTCGAAAATTATGCCACCCTAACGCGCAGCGAGTCCCTGCTGCCGCTGGTGGGCGATAAGGCGAAGCTGCAGCATTATGCGGCGACGACGCCAATTGTCGACATGGTGCGTTTCTCTCCGGCGCAGCTGGATGCCGAGGCGCTGGTAAGCCTGCTGCGTCCGCTGACGCCGCGCCTGTACTCCATTGCTTCTTCGCAGGCGGAAGTGGAGAGCGAAGTGCACGTGACCGTCGGCGTCGTGCGTTATGACATCGAAGGCCGCGCGCGCGCCGGTGGAGCGTCCAGCTTCCTGGCTGACCGCGTGGAGGAAGAGGGCGAAGTGCGCGTCTTTATCGAGCACAACGACAACTTCCGCCTGCCCGAGAACCCGGAAACGCCGGTCATTATGATTGGCCCGGGGACCGGCATCGCGCCGTTCCGCGCCTTTATGCAGCAGCGTGCGGCGGATGAAGCGCCCGGTAAAAACTGGCTGTTCTTCGGCAACCCGCACTTTACCGAAGATTTCCTCTACCAGGTTGAGTGGCAGCGTTACGTCAAAGAGGGCGTGCTGACCCGCATCGATCTGGCCTGGTCTCGCGACCAGGCACAAAAAATATACGTACAAGACAAACTGCGCGAACAGGGCGCAGAGCTGTGGCGCTGGATCAATGACGGTGCCCACATTTACGTCTGCGGCGACGCCAATCGCATGGCGAAAGACGTTGAGCAGGCGCTGCTGGACGTGATTGCCCAATTCGGCGGTATGGATGCCGAAACGGCGGATGAATTTTTAAGTGAGCTGCGCGTTGAGCGCCGTTATCAGCGAGATGTCTACTAATGAGCGAAAAACATCCTGGCCCACTGGTGGTCGAAGGCAAACTGACGGATGCCGAGCGCATGAAGGTAGAGAGCAACTACCTGCGCGGCACCATTGCCGAAGATTTAAATGACGGCCTGACCGGCGGTTTCAAAGGCGACAACTTCCTGCTGATCCGCTTCCACGGCATGTATCAGCAGGACGACCGCGATATCCGCGCCGAGCGCGCGGAGCAAAAGCTGGAGCCGCGCCACGCGATGCTGCTGCGCTGCCGCCTGCCGGGCGGGGTGATTACCACCACACAGTGGCAGGCGATTGATAAATTTGCGGGTGAAAATACGATTTACGGCAGCATCCGCCTGACCAACCGTCAGACCTTCCAGTTCCACGGCATTCTGAAGAAGAACGTGAAGCCGGTGCACCAGATGCTGCACTCCGTTGGCCTGGACGCGCTGGCGACCGCCAACGACATGAACCGCAACGTGCTCTGCACCTCGAACCCGTACGAGTCCGAGCTGCACGCCGAGGCGTACGAATGGGCGAAGAAGATCTCCGAGCACCTGCTGCCGCGCACCCGCGCCTACGCGGAGATCTGGCTCGATCAGGAAAAAGTCGCGACCACGGACGAAGAGCCGATCCTCGGTCAGACCTACCTGCCGCGCAAGTTCAAAACCACGGTGGTGATCCCGCCGCAGAACGACATCGATCTGCACGCTAACGACATGAACTTCGTGGCGATTGCCGAAAACGGCAGGCTGGTTGGCTTTAACCTGCTGGTGGGCGGCGGTCTGTCCATCGAGCACGGAAACAAGAAAACCTACGCCCGCACCGCGAGCGAGTTTGGCTTCCTCCCGCTTGAGCACACGCTGGCCGTGGCGGAAGCGGTGGTGACGACCCAGCGCGACTGGGGCAACCGCACCGATCGCAAGAACGCCAAGACCAAATACACCCTTGAGCGCGTCGGCGTCGAGACGTTCAAAGAGGAAGTGGAGCGTCGCGCGGGCATCAAGTTTGAGCCAATCCGTCCTTACGAATTTACCGGCCGCGGCGATCGCATCGGCTGGGTGAAGGGCATCGACAATAACTGGCACCTGACGCTGTTTATTGAAAACGGCCGTATTCTGGATTATCCGGGCCGTCCGCTGAAAACAGGCCTGCTGGAAATTGCTAAGATCCATAAAGGCGAGTTCCGCATTACCGCTAACCAGAACCTGATTATCGCGGGCGTGCCGGAAAGCGATAAGGCGCAGATCGAGAAGCTGGCGCGCGACCACGGGCTGATGAACGCGGTCAAGCCGCAGCGTGAAAACTCCATGGCCTGCGTGTCGTTTCCGACCTGCCCGCTGGCGATGGCCGAAGCCGAGCGCTTCCTGCCGTCGTTCACCGATAAAGTGGAAGCGATTCTGGAAAAACACGGTCTGCCTGAAGAGCATATCGTCATGCGCGTGACCGGCTGCCCGAACGGCTGCGGCCGCGCGATGCTGGCCGAGCTGGGCCTGGTTGGGAAAGCGCCGGGGCGCTATAACGTGCACCTTGGCGGGAACCGCATGGGCACGCGCATCCCGCGCATGTACCGCGAAAATATCACGGAGCCGGAAATTCTCGACTCCATCGACGAGCTTGTCGGGCGCTGGGCGAAAGAGCGCGAAGCGGGTGAAGGCTTCGGCGACTTTACGGTGCGTGCGGGCATTATTCGCCCGGTGCTCGATCCCGCGAGGGATTTCTGGGAGTAACCCAAATCCCCTCACCCTAACCTGGTTTTTCACCCTCGCCCCTCAGGGGAGAGGGCCGGGGGGAGGGGAAACACAAAAACGAGGTCTCTATGTCCATACTCGATCTAAATGACCTTAATGAACTGCCAAAAGTCGAACGCATTCTGGCGCTGGCGGAAACCAACGGTCAGCTGGAAAAGCTGGACGCCGAAGGGCGCGTGGCGTGGGCGCTGGAAAACCTGCCGGGAGAGTACGTACTCTCTTCAAGTTTTGGTATACAGGCGGCGGTGAGCCTGCATCTGGTGAATCAAATTCGACCGGACATTCCGGTGATCCTTACCGATACCGGCTACCTGTTCCCGGAAACCTATCAGTTTATTGACGAGCTGACGGACAAGCTCAAGCTGAACCTGAAAATTTACCGCGCGGAACACAGTGCGGCCTGGCAGGAGGCGCGCTACGGCAAGCTTTGGGAGCAGGGCGTTGAGGGCATTGAGAAATACAATGAGATCAACAAGGTCGGACCGATGAACCGCGCGCTGAAAGAGCTGAACGCGCAGACGTGGTTTGCCGGCCTGCGCCGCGAGCAGTCCGGCAGCCGGGCGACGCTGCCGGTGCTGGCGATACAGCGTGGCGTATTCAAAGTGCTGCCAATCATCGACTGGGATAACCGCACGATTTACCAGTACCTGCAAAAGCACGGGCTCAAATACCATCCGCTCTGGGACCAGGGCTACCTTTCGGTCGGCGACACCCACACCACGCGCAAATGGGAGCCGGGCATGGCGGAAGAAGAGACGCGCTTCTTTGGGCTCAAACGCGAGTGCGGGCTGCACGAAGGGTGATCCCATGTCCCTCTCTCCCTGTGAGAGAGGGTCAGGGTTAGGGCATCAGGCAGCACTAAGCTTTCTTTGCCTTCGCCAGCTCCTTCACCAGCGGCAGCATCACCTTCACCACGTCGCGGCTGCGGTGCTCAATGCGCTGCGGCAGCGCGCTATCAATGTGCTGCTGGTTATCGAGCCTGACGTCGTGCCAGCTCGTCCCGTCCGGGAAGGCTTTCGATTTGGCGCGCTGCTGGTAACCATCTTTCTTCCCCAGCCCCCAGTTGGTGGCCTCCACGTACAGCACCGGAATGCCGGCTTTATCAAACACTTCCCCGTCGTTACAGCAGCCCGTGCCTTTTGGATAATGCGGATTACCGCCGGGGTTGGTGGTGGCATAAACGCCGTGGCTGCGGGCAATCGCCAGCGCCCGGTCGCGGGTTAATTTCCGCACGCTGTTCGGCGTGCTTTTTCCGCTGTTGAAATAAAGCTTATCGCCGACGATCAAATTATCGAGATTAATCACCAGCAGGGTATTTTTCTTCTCTTCTGCGCTCATGCGCTTAAGAAGATTCTCAGCGCCGAGCGAACCCTCCTCTTCGCCGCTGGTGGCGACAAAGCGAATGCCGTACTGCGTTGGGATATTTTTCATGCGCTCGGCCAGCTCAAGCATCACGCCCAGGCCCGCGGCGTTATCGTCTATTCCCTGCAGCGTCAGCCCGCCGAGATTATTATCGGTGTCGGCATCGCTTAGTGGAGCAAAGGTGTCCAGGTGTGCCGTGATGATAATTTGCTGAGGCGCTTTTCCCTCATGGGCGGCAATCACCGTACTGCCCGTCACGTTGCGCCAGTTCTGCGTTTTATTGCGCGAGGTATAAATGTAGCGGCTGTGGAATGCCCGAATGTCGCTCTGGTAGCCCATGTCGGCAAACTGCTGGCGAATATAATCGGCGGAGAGCATCTCGGCCGGCGTGCCGGTCATGCGGCCAGGAAACACGGTAGCAATATGCCGCGCCTGCTGGCTGGCGATTTCACCATACGGTTGATTTTTTGCCTGGGCGGAAAAAATAAAGCAAACGCCGAGCGCCAGGGCAGCAATACGGTGGCGCGTTGCGGAAAACATAGTGAGTCCTTAAAAACAGAGCAAAATTTTAACTCGCTTAGTATGAAACCGTGATCCCGCTTACACAATTTGAATTGCGCTTAAATACCCGAAATTTCGCGCGTTAAGCACTTTTTGACATTAGCTTTTCCATCGCGTTATTCCATTGAGTAACTACTCATTCCAATTCGTAATTTCATTCGCTCTAAGCCGCCCCCTATAGTCCCTCTATTCCTCATTTTTAGTTGAGCTGTTGCGCCGTGGATTACCTGCCTCTCTTTGCTGCTATTCAAGATCGCCCCGTACTGGTTGTGGGGACGGGCGAGATCGCCGATCGCAAAATTGCCTTTTTGCGACGTGCGGGCGCACGCGTGCTGGTTATTGAGGGCAAAGACTTCCATGACGCGCTGCTGGACAACGTGGTGCTGGCGATTGCCGCCACCGAGGATCGCGCGCTAAACCGCCGCGTGTTCGATGCGGCAAACGCGCGCCACCGCCTGGTAAACGTGGTGGACGACCAGCCTCTATGCTCGTTTATCTTTCCGTCGATTGTCGATCGCGCTCCGCTGCTGGTGGCTATCTCTTCCGGCGGCAACGCGCCGGTGCTGGCCCGGCTGCTGCGCGAAAAGCTTGAAGCGCTGCTGCCCGCAAGCCTTGGGCGCATGGCGGACGTGGCAGGACGCTTTCGCGATCGTCTCAAGACTCAGGTCAAAACTACCGATGGCCGCCGCCGCTTCTGGGACCGCGCCTTTCGCGGGCGCTTTGCCAGCCTGATGGCGGCGGGCAACGAGCAGGAAGCTGAACGGGTGCTGGAAGCCTCTCTGGCGCAGCCGGAACGGGTGCAGGGCGAGATTATTCTCGTCGGCGCGGGGCCGGGTGACGCGGGGCTGTTAACCCTGCGCGGCCTGCAGGTTATCCAGCAGGCGGATATCGTTTTCTACGATCACCTTGTCAGCGACGGGGTGCGCGAGCTTATTCGCCGCGACGCGGAGCAAATCTGCGTGGGCAAACGCGCGGGCGAGCACGCCGTGCCGCAGCACGATACCAACCAGATGCTGATAGACGCCGCGAAAGCCGGCAAAACCGTGGTGCGCCTGAAGGGCGGCGATCCGTTTATCTTCGGGCGCGGCGGCGAAGAGCTGCAGGCGGCCGCCGAGGCAGGCGTACCGTTCCAGGTGGTGCCCGGCATCACGGCGGCCTCTGCGGTCACGGCGTATGCCGGTATTCCGCTCACCCATCGCGATTTTGCCCAGAGCGTCACCTTTGTGACGGGCCATTACAAGCCCGACAGCGCGCCGTTTGACTGGTCGCACCTGGCGCAAAGCCGCCAGACGCTGGCGATCTACATGGGCACCATGAAGGCGGCGGACATCAGCGCCCAGCTTATTCAACACGGTCGCGATGCGGCCACGCCGGTCGCGGTGATCTCCCGCGGCACGCGCGCCGATCAGCACGTGGCGATCGGCACATTACAGGATCTTGCAGCCCTGGCGAAAGACGCCCCGATGCCCGCGCTGATCGTGGTCGGGGAAGTGGTGCAGCTGCACGACACGCTCGCCTGGTTTCAACATACAACAGACGCAGAGAACCTTCGTTCATCTGTGGTGACTCTGGCTTAAGGAACGGTTATGGACCAAAAACGACTTACTCACCTGCGGCAGCTCGAAGCGGAAAGTATCCATATTATCCGCGAAGTGGCGGCCGAGTTCTCTAACCCGGTGATGATGTACTCCATCGGCAAAGACTCCAGCGTAATGCTGCACCTGGCGCGTAAAGCGTTTTATCCGGGCACGCTGCCGTTCCCGCTGCTGCACGTAGATACCGGCTGGAAATTCCGCGAGATGTACGAGTTCCGCGACCGCACCGCCAAAGCCTACGGCTGCGAGCTGCTGGTGCATAAAAACCCGGAAGGGGTGGCGATGGGCATCAACCCGTTCGTGCACGGCAGCGCAAAGCACACCGACATCATGAAGACCGAAGGGCTGAAGCAGGCGCTGAACAAATACGGCTTTGACGCGGCCTTCGGCGGCGCGCGCCGTGACGAAGAAAAATCCCGCGCGAAAGAGCGTATCTACTCCTTCCGCGACCGCTTCCACCGCTGGGACCCGAAAAACCAGCGCCCGGAGCTGTGGCACAACTACAACGGCCAGATCAACAAAGGCGAAAGCATTCGCGTTTTCCCGCTCTCCAACTGGACCGAGCTGGATATCTGGCAGTACATCTTCCTGGAAAATATCGAGATCGTGCCGCTGTACCTTGCGGCGGAGCGTCCGGTGCTGGAGCGCGACGGCATGCTGATGATGATCGATGACGATCGCATTGACCTGCAGCCGGGCGAAGTGATCAAAAAACGCATGGTGCGCTTCCGCACCCTCGGCTGCTGGCCGCTGACCGGCGCGGTGGAATCCAGCGCGCAGACGCTGCCGGAAATCATCGAAGAGATGCTGGTCTCGACCACCAGTGAACGACAGGGCCGCGTGATTGACCGCGACCAGGCAGGCTCCATGGAGCTGAAGAAACGCCAGGGTTATTTCTAAGGAGCCGCCATGAACACCACGATTGCACAACAAATTGCCGATGAAGGCGGCGTTGAAGCGTACCTGCACGCACAGCAGCACAAAAGCCTGCTGCGCTTCCTGACCTGCGGCAGCGTCGATGACGGGAAAAGCACCCTGATTGGCCGCCTGCTGCACGATACGCGCCAGATTTATGAAGATCAGCTCTCTTCCCTGCACAACGACAGCAAGCGTCACGGGACGCAGGGCGAAAAGCTCGACCTGGCGCTGCTGGTGGACGGCCTGCAGGCCGAGCGCGAGCAGGGCATCACCATTGACGTGGCGTACCGCTATTTCTCCACCGAGAAGCGCAAATTTATTATCGCCGATACCCCGGGGCACGAGCAGTACACCCGCAACATGGCGACCGGCGCGTCCACCTGCGATCTGGCGATCCTGCTGATCGACGCCCGCAAAGGCGTGCTGGATCAAACCCGCCGCCACAGCTTTATTTCGACGCTGCTGGGGATCAAGCACCTGGTGGTGGCGGTGAACAAAATGGATCTCGTTGAGTTTAGCGAAGCGCGCTTCGACGAGATCCGCCAGAGCTACCTGACCTTCGCCGAGCAGCTGCCGGGCAATCTGGACATTCGCTTCGTGCCGCTCTCCGCGCTGGAAGGGGACAACGTGGCTTCCCAGAGCGCGAACATGCCGTGGTACAGCGGCCCGACGCTGCTGGAAGTGCTGGAAACCGTCGAGATTCAGCGCGTGGTGGAAACCCAGCCGATGCGCTTCCCGGTGCAGTACGTTAACCGTCCAAACCTCGACTTCCGCGGCTTCTCCGGCACGATTGCCTCCGGCACCGTGCAGGTGGGGCAGCGCGTTAAGGTGCTGCCGTCCGGCGTGGAATCCTCCATTGCGCGCATCGTGACCTTCGACGGCGACCTGGCGGAAGCGGGCGCGGGCGAGGCGGTGACGCTGGTGCTGAAGGATGAAATTGATATTAGCCGCGGCGATCTGCTGGTGGAGGCGGGCGAAACGCTGGCGGCGGTGCAGGGCGCGTCCGTGGACGTGGTCTGGATGGCCGAGCAGCCGCTGACCGCAGGACAGAGCTACGACATCAAAATCGCGGGCAAGAAAACCCGCGCCCGCGTGGACGGTATTCAGTATCAGGTTGATATCAATAACCTGACCCAGCGCGAGGTGGACGAACTGCCGCTGAACGGCATTGGCCTGGTGGATCTGACCTTCGACGAACCGCTGGTGCTCGATCCGTATGCGCAAAATCCGGTAACGGGCGGGCTGATCTTTATCGACAGGCTGAGCAACGTCACCGTGGGGGCCGGGATGGTGCGCGAGCCTAACGCGCAGGCAGCCACAACCGGCGAATTTAGCGCCTTTGAGCTGGAGCTGAACGCGCTGGTGCGTAAGCATTTCCCGCACTGGGGCGCACGCGATCTGCTGGGAGGCAAGTAATGGCCGCTCACGATGAGAACGTCGTCTGGCATCCTCATCCGGTTACCGTTGCCCAGCGGGAACAGCTCCACGGCCACCGTGGGGTTGTGCTGTGGTTTACCGGGCTTTCCGGCTCCGGTAAATCCACCGTCGCGGGCGCGCTGGAAGAGGCGCTCCACCAGCAGGGCGTGAGCACCTACCTGCTGGACGGCGACAACGTGCGCCACGGCCTGTGCAGCGATTTAGGGTTTAGCGACGAAGACCGCAAAGAAAATATTCGACGGGTGGGCGAGGTTGCCGGCCTCATGGCGGATGCCGGTCTGGTGGTGCTGACCGCGTTTATCTCGCCGCACCGTGCGGAACGGCAGATGGTGCGCGAGCGCGTCGGGCGCGATCGCTTTATCGAAGTGTTTGTCGATACCCCGCTGGACATCTGCGAGGCGCGCGATCCGAAAGGGCTTTATAAGAAAGCGCGGGCGGGCGAGCTGCGAAACTTCACCGGAATCGACTCGGTTTACGAAGCGCCTGATTCCCCTGAGATTCACCTGGAGGGTCAACAATTGGTAACAAATTTAGTAAGCCAATTATTAGACCTGCTCAGGCGGGACGATATTATCAGATCCTGAGACGGTATCGTTCGGGAGCCGTTGTCCCGGACGATAGGTCACAGTCACAGGATTAGCTATGCGCAACAGTGAAAACTACATTATCACCGGATCAGAGCCGTTGACGACGCAAGACGAGACGACCTGGTCCCTCCCCGGGGCCGCGCTCGGCTTCATTTCGTGGCTGCTGGCGCTGGGCATTCCCTTTCTTATCTACGGCGGTAATACGCTGTTCTTCTTTCTGTATACCTGGCCTTTCTTCCTCGCGCTGATGCCCGTTGCGGTCGTGGTAGGGATTGCGCTGCACTCGCTCCTCAACGGCAGGCTGCTTTACAGCGCCGTGGTCACGATTGTGACGGTGGTGGCGATGTTTGGTCTGTTATTTTTGTGGCTCATGGGCTAACTTCAGCCATAATTCAAACCGTAAACAACCGTGTGGCAATATTGTGCAGGGCGATTCTGCGAAAAAAATGTGGTACATTTGCCCGCGATGTTGCGGCATCTCTGTGACCCCGGCGTAGAGTCCAGGGGCGTTTTGGGATGATGATGCCGTTTTTCAGGGGGCAGGATGGGTAAACTAACGCTGCTGTTGCTGGCTTTGCTGGTCTGGCTGCAATACTCGCTGTGGTTCGGTAAAAACGGGCTGCACGACTATAGCCGGGTGAGCGATGACGTGGCGGCTCAGCAGGCGACAAACGCCAAACTTAAGGCGCGAAACGATCAGCTCTTTGCCGAAATTGATGACCTCAATGGCGGGCAAGAGGCGATTGAGGAACGCGCACGCAATGAACTCAGTATGACTAAGCCGGGCGAAACGTTTTATCGTCTGGTTCCGGATGCGTCTAAACGCAATCAGGGCTCAGCACAAAACAATCGATAATCAGGCCCAGGATTACGACATGGCAGCAACTTTTTCGGACGTATGTGCCGTGGTGCCGGCCGCAGGTTTTGGCCGGCGCATGCAGACAGAATGTCCTAAGCAGTACCTTTCTATTGGCGATAAAACGATCCTCGAGCACGCCGTGGCTGCGCTGCTGGCGCACCCCAGGGTGACGCACGTGGTGATCGCCATCAGCCCTGGCGATGCGCGCTTCGCGCAGCTGCCGCTGGCAAACCATCCGCAGATTACCGTCGTCGACGGCGGCGCCGAGCGCGCCGATTCCGTGCTGGCTGGCCTTCGTGCTGCCAAAAGCGCGCAGTGGGTGCTGGTGCATGACGCCGCGCGCCCGTGCCTGCATCAGGACGATTTGGCGCGCCTGCTGGCGCTGAGCGAAACCAGCAAGGTTGGCGGCATTCTGGCGTCTCCGGTCCGCGACACCATGAAGCGCGCCGAGCCTGGCAAACGGGCCATCGCCCACACCGTTGAGCGCGTCGATCTATGGCACGCGCTGACGCCACAGTTTTTCCCCCGCGAACTCCTCCACGACTGCCTGACGCGCGCGCTTACCGAAGGGGCGACCATTACGGACGAAGCCTCGGCGCTTGAGTATTGTGGTTTCCACCCAACGCTTGTTGAAGGACGCGCTGATAACATTAAGGTGACGCGCCCCGAAGACCTGCAGCTCGCGGAATTTTATCTCACCCGTTCGACCTCTCCGGAGAAAGCATAATGCGAATTGGACACGGTTTTGATGTACACGCCTTTGGAGGCGTTGGCCCAATTATCATTGGCGGCGTGCGTATTCCTTACGAAAAAGGGCTGCTGGCGCATTCTGATGGCGACGTGGCGCTTCACGCGCTGACCGATGCGCTGCTCGGCGCTGCCGCGCTGGGCGATATCGGCAAGCTGTTTCCGGACACCGATCCGGCGTTTAAAGGCGCGGACAGCCGCGAGCTGCTGCGCGAAGCCTGGCGCCGCATTCAGGCGAAGGGCTACGCCCTTGGCAACGTCGATGTCACCATCATCGCCCAGGCCCCAAAGATGCTGCCGCATATTCCACAGATGCGCGTGTTCATCGCCGAAGATCTCGGCTGCCATATGGACGACGTTAACGTCAAAGCGACCACCACCGAGAAGCTTGGCTTTACCGGCCGCGGCGAAGGCATTGCCTGTGAAGCCGTGGCGCTGCTGGTGAAGGCGGCCAAATGACGGACTTCGACAGCCTGACATACCTGCACGGCAAACCTCAGGGGCACGGCCTGCTGAAGGCCAATCCTGAAGATTTCGTGGTGGTAGAAGATTTAGGGTTTGAGCCGGACGGCGAGGGCGAGCACATCCTGGTGCGGATATTGAAAAACGGCTGCAATACGCGCTTCGTGGCCGACGCGCTGGCGAAATTCCTGAAAATTCACGCCCGCGAAGTGAGCTTTGCCGGACAGAAGGATAAACATGCGGTCACCGAGCAGTGGCTTTGCGCCCGCGTGCCGGGCAACGCGATGCCTGATTTAAGCAAATTTGAGCTTGAAGGCTGTAAGGTACTGGAATATGCCCGCCACAAGCGCAAGCTGCGTCTGGGCGCGCTGAAAGGCAACGCGTTTACCCTCGTGCTGCGCGAAGTGACCAACCGTGACGACGTGGAAAAGCGCCTGAGCGCTATCGGCGAGCGGGGCGTGCCGAACTACTTTGGCGCGCAGCGTTTCGGTATCGGCGGCAGCAACCTGCTCGGCGCGCTGCGCTGGGCGCAAAGCGACGCGCCGGTCCGGGACAGGAATAAGCGCAGTTTTTGGTTGTCGGCGGCCCGCAGCGCGTTGTTTAATCAGATTGTGAGCGAGCGGCTGAAAAAACCGGACGCGAATCAAGTTGTTGTCGGCGATGCGCTACAATTAGCGGGACGCGGGAGCTGGTTCGTGGCGACGGCGGAGGAAATGGCCGACGTACAGGCGCGCGTGGATGCAAAAGCGCTGATGATTACCGCCGCATTGCCCGGTACGGGCGACTGGGGCACGCAGGGCGACGCGCTCGCAGCGGAGCAGTCCGCCGTTGCGGATATGCCGGAATTACAAGCATTGCTGGTGCGGGAAAAAGTCGACGCGGCACGCCGGGCGATGCTGCTCTATCCGCAACAGCTTAGCTGGAACTGGTGGGATGACGTAACCGTTGAGTTACGCTTCTGGCTGCCGGCAGGTAGCTTTGCCACCAGCGTAGTCAGGGAACTTATCAACACGTCGGGTGATTATGCGAATATTGCTGAGTAACGATGATGGGATACACGCGCCGGGCATTCAGACGCTGGCGAAACACCTCCGTGAGTTTGCGGACGTTCAGGTCGTGGCTCCCGATCGTAACCGCAGCGGTGCGTCCAACTCCTTAACCCTGGAGTCGTCTCTTCGTACCTTTACCTATGATAACGGCGATATCGCCGTACAGATGGGCACGCCAACCGACTGCGTTTTTTTGGGCGTGAACGCGCTGATGCGCCCGCGTCCCGATATCGTCGTCTCCGGCATTAACGCCGGGCCAAACCTGGGCGATGACGTGATCTACTCCGGCACCGTTGCGGCGGCGATGGAGGGGCGTCACCTCGGCTTCCCGGCGCTGGCGGTTTCCCTCAACGGCCACACCCATTACGACACGGCGGCGGCGATAACCTGCACGCTTCTTCGCGCGCTTGGCCGCGAGCCGCTGCGCACTGGACGCATCCTGAATATTAACGTCCCTGATTTGCCGCTTGACGAGATCAAAGGCATCCGCGTGACGCGCTGCGGCAGCCGTCATCCTGCCGATCAGGTGATCCCGCAGCAGGACCCGCGGGGGAACACGCTGTACTGGATCGGCCCTCCCGGCGAGAAGTGCGATGCCGGGCCGGACACGGACTTTGCCGCCGTTGATGAAGGCTACGTATCCGTTACGCCGCTGCACGTGGATTTAACCGCCTATAGCGCGCATGATGTGGTGTCGGACTGGCTGGAGCGGGTCGGGGTGAACGCGTAATGGTAAGCAAACGTGTACAAACTCTTCTGGAACAATTACGCGCGCAGGGGATTGCCGATGAGCATGTGCTTGATGCACTCGCTCAGGTTCCCCGCGAAAAGTTTGTTGACGAGGCGTTTGAGCACAAGGCGTGGGAGAACGTGGCGCTGCCTATCGGGCAGGGCCAGACGATTTCACAGCCCTACATGGTGGCGCGCATGACGGAGCTGCTGGAACTGACGCCAGAGTCCCGCGTGCTGGAGATTGGCACGGGCTCGGGGTATCAAACCGCGATCCTGGCGCATCTGGTGCATCATGTATGCTCCGTCGAGCGGATTAAGGGCCTGCAGTGGCAGGCGCGTCGTCGCCTGAAACAACTTGATTTACATAATGTTTCGACACGCCACGGTGATGGATGGCAGGGTTGGCAGGCTCGCGCCCCGTTTGATGCCATCATCGTCACGGCGGCACCGCCTGAGATCCCCGCTGCGCTGCTGTCGCAGCTGGACGACGGCGGCATTCTGGTTTTGCCCGTCGGGGACGAGCATCAGTTTTTGAAGCGCGTTCGTCGACGCAGCGGCGAGTTTATTATCGATACCGTGGAAGCCGTGCGCTTTGTGCCTCTCGTGAAGGGAGAGCTGGCCTGAGACTCGGATTTATCCAGGGTTATTCAGGCAAATTCAGCGTATGGTGTGGCGCAAAAGGTTCGTGCCATCACGGTTATTTTAAGTCACTGGTAGTTAACACATTCCTGGGGGATAAATGAGCGCGGGAAGCCCAAAATTCACCATCAGCCGCGTGGCGGCACTGTCACTGGTTTCGCTCTGGCTGGCGGGCTGTACAAGTTCCAATAACACGCCTGCGCCGGTCAGCTCCGTCGGCGGAAATAGCGGCTCGGGTAACACGTCCAGTGGAATGCTCATTACGCCTCCGCCGAAAATGGGCACCTCAACGCCCCAGGCGCAGCAAATGCCACAGATCCAGCCTGTACAGACACCTGTTACGCAGCCAACGCAGATTCAGCCAGTACAACAGCCTGTTCAGACCGAAAATGGCCGCATAGTGTATAACCGCAAGTATGGGAACATTCCGAAAGGAAGCTATACCGGCGGCAGCACCTACACCGTGAAGCGCGGCGACACGCTGTTCTATATCGCCTGGATCACCGGGAACGATTTCCGTGACCTGGCGCAGCGCAATAACGTCCAGGCCCCGTATGGCCTGGAAGTGGGGCAAACGCTTCAGGTTGGCAACGCGACGGGTACGCCGCTCACGCCAGGCAACACCGTCTCGGCGGCAGACGTGACCGCGCAAAATAACAGCGTCAAGCCTGCACAAAAAACCACCACGGCTGTTGCTTCGCAACCTGTAATTACGTATTCTGAGGATTCAGGTGATCAGAGTGCTAACAAAATGTTGCCGAATAATAAAGGTACTGCGACTGTTGTCACAGCACCGGTTACGGCACCTGTGGTTAGCTCTTCCCAACCGACTGCAAGCAGTCAGATGTCCAGCGCGTCTATATCTTCATGGCGCTGGCCAACCGACGGCAAAGTTATCGAAAACTTCTCTACCTCTGAAGGGGGGAATAAAGGGATCGATATCGCAGGAAGCAAAGGACAGGCAATTATTGCGACTGCAGACGGTCGCGTAGTGTATGCCGGTAATGCGCTTCGCGGTTACGGTAATCTTATTATCATCAAACATAACGATGATTACCTGAGTGCCTACGCCCATAACGACACAATGCTGGTCCGGGAACAACAAGAAGTTAAGGCGGGGCAAAAAATCGCTACCATGGGTAGCACCGGAACCAGTTCTACACGCTTGCATTTTGAAATTCGTTACAAGGGGAAATCCGTAAACCCGCTGCAGTATTTGCCGCAGCGATAATTTGACGGGGCATGCCAGCCGGGGTGTCTCGTTCAGGGATCACGGGTAGGAGCCACCTTATGAGTCAGAATACGCTGAAAGTTCATGATTTAAATGAAGATGCGGAATTTGATGAGAACGGAGCAGAGGCTTTTGACGAAAAAGCCTTAGTAGAAGAGGAACCCAGTGATAACGATTTGGCTGAAGAAGAGCTGTTATCGCAGGGCGCCACACAGCGTGTACTGGACGCGACTCAGCTTTACCTTGGGGAGATTGGTTACTCCCCACTGTTAACGGCCGAAGAAGAAGTCTATTTCGCACGTCGTGCTTTGCGTGGTGATGTTGCCTCGCGCCGTCGCATGATTGAAAGTAACTTGCGTCTGGTCGTGAAGATTGCCCGCCGCTACGGCAATCGTGGTCTGGCTCTGCTGGACCTGATTGAAGAGGGTAATTTAGGTCTCATCCGCGCAGTTGAGAAGTTTGACCCGGAACGCGGGTTCCGCTTCTCAACCTACGCGACCTGGTGGATTCGTCAGACCATCGAACGGGCAATCATGAACCAAACCCGTACGATTCGACTGCCGATCCACATCGTCAAAGAGTTGAACGTCTATCTGCGTACCGCGCGCGAGTTGTCCCATAAGCTGGACCACGAGCCAAGCGCCGAAGAGATTGCCGAACAGCTCGATAAACCGGTTGATGACGTAAGCCGTATGCTGCGTCTCAACGAGCGCATTACCTCGGTTGACACCCCGTTGGGTGGCGACTCCGAAAAAGCGCTGCTGGACATCCTGGCCGATGAAAAAGACAACGGCCCGGAAGACACCACGCAGGACGATGACATGAAGCAGAGCATCGTTAAATGGCTGTTCGAACTGAACGCCAAACAGCGTGAAGTGCTGGCACGTCGTTTCGGTTTACTGGGGTATGAAGCTGCAACGCTGGAAGACGTCGGCCGCGAAATTGGCCTGACCCGTGAACGCGTTCGTCAGATTCAGGTTGAAGGTCTGCGCCGCCTGCGTGAAATTCTGCAGGGGCAAGGTCTGAATATCGAAGCGCTGTTCCGCGAATAAGCACCCTTTCGTCAAAAAAGGCCCGTCGTGAGACGGGCCTTTTTCTTTTGCGCTACGGCTGGGCCGTCTCGTGCAGCAGTCGCCACGCGATGTTATCGCCTTCCTCATTCAGCACGGCAGTGGACCAGCGCACGTTGACGGGCAGGTTTGGCCGCGTTTGCGTCTCTCTGTAGTGCAGCACCGCGCCCTTGTCCCACGCCTGAAGCGTCGTTAATTCATCAACCACAATCTTCAGGCCGGGGCGGCTGCCGCGCTGGCTATCAAGAAAGCTGGCCAGCCCGGCATGGTCAATATGGACTCCCCCCGGCGGAATCATCAGAAAGTCTGGCCGAAAGCGCGCAAGCAGCGCGTGCATATCTCCTTCGCCCTCCCCGAGCCAGTTTTCCAGCGCAACGTGGACGTCCAGAATCTCTTTTTCATAGCTTGTCATGGTTTCTCCTGTCGAATCTGCATCAGTATCGTCGGGTTATTAAGATGGAAAACGCGCAGCAGGGGCAGTAACGTCACGCCGGCTGCGAAAATAAACGTCCAGCGCCACGCGCTCGACGGCGGCAGATAGCCTTGCGTCAGGCTCAGCAGCTCTGCCAGCAGCAGGGCGCCCATAAAAAAGCTGAGCTGGCGATTGAGGTTCCACAGCGCGCTGGCGTCGGGCATCTCCGCGTGTGGAATGGTCAAAAACGCGCTGCTTTGCGCCGTGCTGCTGCACAGGCTGCCGCCGATGCCCATCAGCGCAAAGGCCAGAACGGCCAGCGCGCGCGCCGTTTCCGGCCCGACGTTCATCAGCAGTAAAATCCCCGCGGCCTGCAGCAGGCAGCCGAGGGCAATCAGCGGGCGGGGGCCCGTGCGGTTAAAGTAGCGTCCCGTCGCCGTAATTGCCACAAAGGATGCCAGCGACCAGGGCAGCATCAGCATGCCCGTTTCCGCTGGCGTCAGCCCGGCGACGCTTTGCAGGTAGAACATCCCCACCACGTTCACGCCGATGAACATGCCGGGCACGCAGAGGTACACCAGCATCGAGAACCGCAGCAGCGGATCCTTCAGCAGCGGAAGATGCAGCAGGCGCGAAGGTGCCTTCTCAGGCTTTTCAGCGCTGAGCCACAGCCAGGCCAGCGCAAACGTCACCGCGGCGACGGGAAGAGTCACAAAAAAGATCCACCGCCAGCCCAGTGTCTGCACGAGCAGCCCGCCGATCGCGGGGGAACATGCCGGTGCCAGCAGGGCAACCAGCATCACCGCCGAGGAGAGCCTGGCGCGCTCGTGCGGCCTGAACTGCTGCCACGCCAGCGCCTGCCCAACCGGGATCAGCAGCCCGCCTCCCAGCCCCTGAACCACGCGCCAGGCAATCAGGCTGTCGAGCGAGGTTGCCAGCCCCGCCGCGGTGGACGCCGCGCTAAACAGAAAAAGCGAGAGTAAGATCGTGCGCTTGGGTCCCAGCAGGCGCGCCAGCAGGGCGCTAAACGGAATAACCAGCGTTAGCCCGGCAATATAGCCATTGCTCACCCAGGCGAGCGACGCGGGCGTAGCGTGAAGCGCCTGGCCCATCGCCGGAAAGGCGACGCTGGCAATAAACATGTTGATCAGGTCGAGAAAGAAGCCCAGCAGGAATACGGCCGCGACCCTGGTGCGATACGTCATAAATGATCCTCCCATAAGGTGGCGTATCGTATCGGGCGGCGCGTGGCGGATAAACGTGCCAATCAGCGATATACTGTCAAAAAAATTTTGACGAATATGAGGCTACAATGCTGAATTTGCAGCGCGCGGCGATTTTTGCAGCGGTCGTGGATACGGGCAGTTTCACCGCGGCGGCAGACGCGATGGGGCTAACGAAAGCGGTGGTGAGCTTCAATATTCGCCAGCTTGAAGCCGAGCTGGGCGTCACGCTGCTGCTGCGCTCCACCCGACGCCTGACGCTCACCGAGGCCGGCTCGCTTTTTCATCTGCGAAGCGCCGCGCTGCTGAAGGATGCTGAAAACCTGCAGGACGAGGTGCGCGCAAACCACGCGGGTCTGAAGGGAGAATTACGCATCACCACTACGCCCGAGTATGGTTCCCGGGTTGTCGTGCCTCTGCTGGCCGAGTTCAGCCTTCTGCATCCCGAGCTGCGCGTGCGGCACGCCTCGTCGTCCCTGCATGCGGATCTGATTTCAGAGCGTTTCGACGTCGCCATTCGGCTGGGCACGCTTGCCGATTCCCGCTACCACGCGGCGCTGATTTCGCAATTTACGATCCTGCCGGTGGCGTCCCCTGGCTGGCTGAAAATGCATCACGTTGACTCGCTTGAAGCGCTGGCAGAGGCAGAGTGGATCATTCATGAACGCTTATCCGCGACGCTGCGCTGGCAGGTGAGGGGGAGGGACGGGGAAAAAGCGGTTCTGGACATAAAACAGCCCCCTCGCCTGTTTGCAGACAGCGCCCAGTCGCTGATGGCCTTTGCGCTGGCCGGATGCGGCGTCGCGCTTTTGCCCGAATGGCTGGTACAAGACGCGCTGGACTCCGGCGAGCTGGTGGCCGTCCTGCCGGATTATGAATTTGCGCCCCAGGGGATCTATGCCGTCTACCCGGATGCCCGGCACGTGTCGGCGAAGGTACGTACTTTTATCGATTTCATGCGCGCGCGGGTGAGCTAGGGCTGCATCATTTTTTTGATAAGCGCTGTGAAATGCGCCTGTTCCTCTTTGCTGAGCCGTCCGAGAAAGGCCTCGTCCACGCTGTTACCAATAGATTTACGGCTTTCAAGCAGCGCTTCGCCTTCGGGGGTTAAAAAAACAAACCGCCTGCGTTTATCTGCCGGATCGTGCTCGCGCTTAACCAGCCCGCGCGCCTCCATGCGGCTCAGCATCTCGGCCAGCGTCGCTTTGGTGCTTACCGCCACTTCAGTTAGGGCAACCTGCTCAATGCCCGGATTCTCGGCAATCGATCGCATCACCGCGTACTGCGGCTTGGTCAGGTCCGGCAGGGCGTGCTGCCACCGCGCGGTATGCTGCTGAAATAGCTGACGTAACAGGTGGAACGCTTCTTGTCTTAGCTCCATGACCACTCCGACGGAAAAAATAGCCCACTATCATAGCCGCTTATCAGCAGGAATTTAACGCGGCATTTTTTAGCATTCAATGCGATCGTGCACGAACGATCTTGCCACCATCTTCATATGAGTATAGTTTACCCAGTATGTTCGTATGCGAACGAAATCGATGAGGTGCTGAATGAGATTGATCGTTGGGATGACGGGCGCCACCGGCGCACCGCTGGGAGTGGCGCTTCTGCAGGCGCTGCGTGAGATGCCGGACGTTGAGACGCATCTGGTGATGTCCAAGTGGGCCAAGACGACCATTGAGCTGGAAACGCCCTTTACCGCGCAGGACGTCGCCGCGCTGGCGGACGTTGTTCACAGCCCTGCCGATCAGGCTGCCACCATTTCATCCGGCTCGTTTCGCACCGATGGCATGATCGTCATTCCGTGCAGCATGAAAACGCTGTCGGGCATCCGCGCGGGCTACGCCGAAGGTCTGGTCGGACGCGCGGCGGACGTGGTGTTGAAAGAGGGGCGCAAGCTGGTGCTGGTCCCGCGAGAGACGCCGCTGAGCACTATTCATCTTGAGAACATGCTGGCGCTTTCCCGCATGGGCGTCGCGATGGTGCCGCCGATGCCCGCCTACTATAACCACCCGCAAACCGCCGATGACATTACCCAGCACATCGTAACCCGCGTGCTTGACCAGTTTGGCCTTGAGCATAAAAAGGCGCGCCGCTGGAACGGCCTGCAGCAGGCGAAACAGTTTTCACAGGAGAATAAAAATGGCATTTGATGATTTGAGAAGCTTCCTGCAGGCGCTCGATGAGCAAGGGCAACTGCTGAAAATCGAGGAAGAGGTGAACGCCGAGCCGGATTTAGCGGCGGCAGCGAACGCCACCGGCCGCATCGGGGACGGCGCGCCCGCGCTGTGGTTCGACAATATTCGCGGTTTTACCGACGCCCGCGTGGTGATGAACACCATCGGCTCCTGGCAGAACCACGCCATCTCGATGGGGCTGCCGGCCAATACGCCGGTGAAAAAACAGATCGACGAGTATATTCGCCGCTGGGGTAAATTTCCCGTTGCGCCAGAGCGCCGCGCCAATCCTGCATGGGCGGAGAACACGGTCGACGGTGAAGACATTAACCTGTTCGACATTCTTCCGCTGTTTCGCCTGAACGACGGAGACGGTGGTTTCTATCTTGATAAAGCCTGCGTCGTTTCACGCGATCCGCTCGATCCCGATAACTTCGGCAAGCAGAACGTCGGCATCTATCGCATGGAGGTGAAGGGCAAGCGCAAGCTCGGCCTGCAGCCGGTACCGATGCATGACATCGCGCTGCATCTGCATAAGGCAGAGGAGCGCGGGGAAGATCTGCCGATTGCGATCACGCTTGGCAACGATCCGATTATTACCCTGATGGGCGCCACGCCGCTGAAATACGATCAGTCTGAGTATGAAATGGCGGGCGCGCTGCGCGAAAGCCCGTACCCAATTGCCACCGCGCCGCTCACCGGGTTTGACGTGCCGTGGGGTTCAGAAGTGATCCTGGAAGGGGTGATCGAAGGCCGCAAGCGCGAGATCGAAGGGCCGTTCGGCGAGTTCACCGGGCACTACTCCGGCGGGCGCAACATGACGGTGGTGCGCATCGATAAAGTCTCGTACCGCACTAAGCCGATTTTTGAATCGCTGTACCTCGGCATGCCGTGGACTGAAATCGACTACCTGATGGGCCCGGCGACCTGCGTGCCGCTCTATCAGCAGCTGAAGGCGGAGTTCCCGGAAGTGCAGGCGGTAAACGCGATGTATACCCACGGCCTGCTGGCGATTATCTCGACCAAAAAACGCTACGGCGGCTTCGCCCGCGCGGTAGGTTTGCGCGCAATGACCACGCCGCACGGGCTGGGCTACGTGAAGATGGTCATCATGGTGGACGAGGACGTCGATCCGTTTAACCTGCCGCAGGTGATGTGGGCGCTGTCGTCGAAGGTGAATCCGGCGGGGGATTTAGTGCAGCTGCCGAACATGTCGGTGCTAGAGCTTGACCCAGGATCCAGCCCGGCGGGGATCACCGACAAGCTGATTATTGATGCTACCACCCCCGTCGCGCCGGATACCCGTGGCCACTACAGCCAGCCGGTACAGGATCTGCCTGAAACCAAAGCCTGGGCTGAGAAACTGACCGCGATGCTGGCCGCACGCCAATAAGGAGGAAAAGATGATTTGTCCACGTTGTGCCGATGAGCATATTGAAGTGATGGCGACGTCCCCGGTGAAAGGCGTCTGGACCGTTTACCAGTGCCAGCACTGTCTGTATACCTGGCGCGATACCGAGCCGCTGCGCCGCACCAGCCGCGAGCACTATCCTGAAGCGTTCCGCATGACGCAAAAGGATATCGATGAGGCGCCTCAGGTGCCGACAATCCCGCCGCTGTTATAAGCAAAACGGCAACTTAGGTTGCCGTTTTCATGTTTTCACCCTCTCCCTGTGGGCTGAGGGCATCAGACCGCGAAGACCTAAACCAGTCTCTTCAACCGATAAATCCACTCCAGCGCCTGACGCGGCGTGAGCGAATCTGGATCGAGATTTTCCAGCGCTTCGACGGCAGGCGAGGTCTCTTCCGCAGGCGCCAGCAGCGACATCTGGGTTCCATCGATCTGCGTTGCCGCCGCGTTCGGAGACAGGCTTTCCAGCTCGCGCAGCTTCTGACGCGCGCGCTTAATTACTTCCTTCGGCACGCCCGCCAGCGCGGCCACGGCCAGGCCGTAGCTCTTGCTTGCCGCACCGTCCTGCACCGTGTGCATAAAGGCGATGGTATCGCCGTGCTCCAGCGCATCAAGGTGGACATTCGCCACGCCTTCCATTTTTTCCGGCAGCTGCGTCAGCTCGAAGTAGTGCGTGGCAAACAGCGTCAGCGCCTTGATTTTGTTGGCCAGATTTTCCGCGCAGGCCCAGGCCAGCGACAGCCCGTCGTAGGTCGAGGTGCCGCGTCCGATCTCGTCCATCAGCACCAGACTGTGCTCCGTGGCGTTATGCAGAATGTTGGCGGTTTCGGTCATCTCCACCATGAAGGTTGAGCGTCCGCTGGCCAGATCGTCCGCCGCGCCCACGCGCGTGAAGATGCGGTCGATAGGGCCAATCTCAACGTTTTGCGCCGGGACGTAGCTGCCGATATAGGCCAGCAGCGCAATCAGCGCCGTCTGGCGCATGTAGGTACTTTTACCGCCCATGTTGGGGCCGGTAATAATGAGCATTCTTCGCTGCGGAGACAGGTTGAGCGGGTTGGCGATGAAGGGCTCGTTCAGCACTCGTTCAACCACCGGGTGGCGGCCTTCGCTGATGCGAATGCCGGGCTTGTCGCTGAAGGTCGGGCAGGTGTAGTTCAGCGTGTCGGCGCGTTCAGCCAGGTTGACCAGCACATCCAGCTCCGCCAGGGCAGCAGTGCTTGACTGCAGGTCGGCAAGGTGCGGCATCAGCTTATCGAACAGCTCGTCATAAAGCTGTTTTTCCAGCGCCAGCGCTTTGCCTTTGGAGGTGAGCACTTTGTCCTCGTACTCTTTCAGCTCCGGGATGATATAGCGCTCGGCATTTTTCAGCGTCTGGCGGCGGACGTAGTGGATAGGGGCCAGATGGCTCTGACCGCGGCTAATCTGAATATAGTAGCCGTGCACCGCGTTATAGCCGACCTTCAGCGTATCCAGCCCGAGGCGCTCGCGCTCGCGGATTTCCAGCTTATCAAGATAGTCCGTTGCGCCGTCAGCCAGCGCGCGCCATTCGTCCAGCTCTTCGTTATAGCCCGGCGCTATCACGCCGCCGTCGCGCACCAGAACCGGCGGGGCGTCGATGATGGCGCGTTCGAGCAGTTCGCGCAGTTCGGTAAATTCGCCCATCGTTTCGCGCAGCGCCTGAACCGGCGCGCTGTCGACGGTGCCCAGCTGGGCGCGCAGCTCCGGCAGCTGCTGGAAGGCGTGGCGCATCCGCGCCAAATCGCGCGGGCGGGCGGTGCGAAGCGCAAGCCGCGCCAGAATACGCTCCAGATCGCCCACCTGACGCAGTACCGGCTGCAGGTCGGTGTAGCGATCCTGCAGAGCGGCAATCGTCTGCTGGCGGCCGATCAGCGTGGCGGTGTCGCGAACGGGCATATGCAGCCAGCGCTTGAGCATGCGGCTGCCCATCGGCGTGACGGTGCTGTCCAGCACGGCAGCGAGAGTGTTCTCCACGCCGCCGGCCAGGTTCTGGGTGATCTCCAGATTGCGGCGCGTGGCGGCATCCATGATGATGCTGTCCTGCTGGCGCTCCATGGTAATGGAGCGGATATGGGGCAGGGTGGTGCGCTGGGTATCTTTGACGTATTGCAGCAAACAGCCCGCGGCACACAGGCCGCGCGGGGCGTTTTCAACGCCAAAGCCAATCAGATCCCGGGTACCAAACTGCAGGTTAAGCTGCTGGCGCGCGGTATCGATTTCGAACTCCCACAGCGGACGGCGGCGCAGGCCGCGGCGCCCCTCGATGAGGGCCATTTCCGCGAAGTCTTCGGCATACAGCAGTTCTGCCGGGTTAGTGCGCTGAAGCTCGGCGGCCATCGTCTCGCGGTCGGCGGGCTCGCTCAGGCGAAAGCGTCCGGAGCTGATGTCCAGCGTCGCGTAGCCAAAGCCTTTGCTATCCTGCCAAATCGCTGCCAGCAGGTTATCCTGGCGCTCCTGAAGCAGGGCCTCATCGCTGATGGTGCCCGGCGTAACGATGCGCACAACCTTGCGTTCAACCGGCCCTTTCGACGTGGCCGGGTCGCCAATTTGCTCGCAAATCGCAACGGATTCGCCCTGGTTCACCAGCTTTGCAAGGTAGTTTTCCACCGCGTGGTGCGGGATACCGGCCATCGGAATGGGTTCGCCAGCCGAGGCGCCGCGCTTGGTCAGGGAAATATCGAGCAGCTGCGACGCGCGTTTGGCATCGTCATAAAAGAGCTCGTAAAAATCGCCCATACGATAAAACAGCAGGATTTCCGGATGCTGTGCTTTCAGCTTCAGGTACTGCTGCATCATCGGCGTATGTGCATCTAAATTGTCGATTGTGCTCATGGAGTTATGATATCCATTTCTTTGATAATGATGTTCTTTATACGGCTCGGTGGCCGCTGGTTTCCTCTATTGTCGCATGAAAAAATAGCCCCGCGCAGAAAAAAGTCGCGACTTTACGAGACGCCTTCCGGCATGAGTTCGATGACGATTTTTCCGTGCTCAACGCCCACCCGAACCTGCGAATTTGTGGTAAATCCTGCCTTTTCAAGCCAGTCGCCTTTTAAGCTCAGCGCAGCGTGAACGCTGTAGCGCGTTGGGATTTTCGTTTTACGATCTTCATGGCGTTTTCTGAAATAGCCGACCTTCAGGCGGCGATAGGATTTGGGGATGACGATCTCTGGCATACGGCCTCCGGTTTATACGTGCAGCGCTGGTTCTTGATGCCTGTATAAAATACCCGTAATTCTCTCGCTGAGTCGGCCCAAAACTGGAAGGCGTCTTCAGAAAATAAAATGCAACACCTGAAAACGGCTTCTTAAAGAGGTATTATCTATGCATGTTTTAAAGGGGTAATGACCTATGTCCGGGAAACGCATCGCACGTGAAAAAAAGACGATCGCTAAAATGATCGCCCTGTATGAAAAGCAGTGCCCGCAGGCCGTGGAAGAAGAGGGGCATTACCAGGCGCTCCGGGCTTACGCCGATAAGCGTCTGGATAAATGTGTTTTTGGTGAGGAAAAGCCCGCCTGTAAGCAGTGCCCGGTTCACTGCTACCCGCCCGCAAAGCGGGAAGAGATGAAGCAGGTGATGCGCTGGGCGGGGCCGCGTATGCTGTGGCGGCACCCGATCTTGACGCTTCGTCATCTGATTGACGATCGCCGCCCGGTGCCGGAACTGCCGGAAAAATACCGCCCTAAAAAGTAGCGACGGCTACGCCAGGCTCTCTTTATCAATGCCCAGACGCTTCATGCGCGACAGCAGCGTCGTGCGCTTCAGTCCAAGACGCTGCGCGGCCCCTTTCGGCCCCGCGACAACGCCGTTCGTCTCTTTGAGCACGCGCATAATCAGCTGATATTCGTCCTCACCTTCTCGCGCCACGTCCGTTGCGGCCATTGGCGCCTCCGGCAGCGACACTTCAGGCAGCGAAAGCTGCAGCACGCTGCCGCGCGTCAGCAGTACCGCACGTTCGATAACGTTTTCCAGCTCGCGCACGTTGCCAGGCCAGTCCATGGACGAGAGGATGCGTAAGGTCTCGGCGGGAATACTGTCGATGTTGCGCCCCATGCGGCGGGCAATTTTGGCGGTAAACGCTTTGACCAGCAGCGGGATATCCTCCGGGCGCTCGCGCAGCGGCGGCAGGCAAATCGGAAACACGTTCAGGCGGTAGTAGAGGTCGCTGCGAAACTCGCGGTCGGCGACCATTTTTTTCAGATCGCGGTTGGTGGCGGCGATTAAGCGCACGTCCGTCCGGATCAGCTTATTGCTGCCGAGGCGCTCAAATTCCTGCTCCTGCAGGACGCGAAGCAGCTTCGGCTGCAGCTCCAGCGGCATATCGCCCACTTCGTCCAGGAACAGCGAGCTTTTATCCGCCAGCTCAAAGCGCCCCAGCCGCTGGCTGCTGGCGCCGGTAAACGCGCCGCGCTCGTGGCCAAAGAGATCGCTTTCCAGCAGGCCTGCGGGCATGGCTGCACAGTTCATCTTCACCATGCGGCGGCTGTTGCGGTTGCTTAAATTGTGGATGGCGCGGGCAATCAGCTCCTTACCCGTCCCGGTTTCGCCGAGGATCAGCACCGTGCTGTCGCTCTGCGCCACCATTTCAACCTGCTTCAGCACGCTGTACATCGCGTCGCTGCGCCCGATGATTTCGCCGAACTCGCTGTCCACGTTGTTCAGCTGTTCGGTCAGCGCCAGGTTTTCATCCACCAGCCGCTCTTTCAGGCGGTGGATCTCCTGATAGGCCAGCGCATTATCCAGCGCAATAGAGATGCGTTCGGCAATCTGGCGCAGTAGCTTGAGGTTGGCGGTGGTGAATACGGCCTCGTCGCACTGCGCCAGCTTCAGCACGCCGAGCATGGTATCGCCGGACATCAGCGGCAGCAGGCACAGCGTCTGGATTTTATTACCCCAGGTGTTAAACAGCATCCGCTCGTAGGGAGCCAGCGCGTCGCGCTCGCTCAGGTTTAGCAGCAGGATCTCTTTGCTTTTAAAGACCCGCTCGGACAGGGTTCCCGCTTCGTCCACCTCGCTCTGCTCGTGCGCCGGGTTCTCTTCATCAAGATAGTGGGTGGAGTAAATATTCAGCTTGCCCTTGCGGTGGCCGCGCAGCGCAATGCTGATGGCGTCGATTTTGAAATAGTGGTGGATCTCTTTCGACACTTCGCTGACCAGCTCGTCCATGTCGAGCCGGGACAGCACGGCGTTGGTGATGGCCACCAGAATGCGAAAGTTATCGCGCTCGCGGCTCAGCAGATCGTAATCGACGTTGTTGCTGACGCGGCTTTGGATCTGCTCCGCGACGACGGCGACAATCTGGGTAAAGGTGTGCAGCCGCTCATACTCCGCCTCGCTCCACGGCTGATGGGTGGTGCGGATAAATTCGCAGCCGCCAAAAATTCGCCCATCGACTGCCAGCGGCAGCAGGCTGTAGTGGCCGAAAGGCTGATAAAGAGGGCTTTCGGCGAGCCTTGGCCAGGCCTGCTGAAATTCATCGAAGCTGCAGTGCAGCGCTTCCGGGCGTGAGAGAAGGCGGCGCACCGGGCCGTGCGCCAGATAGGTTTCGTCTTCATATTCAAAGACTTTTCCGTTCTCACGCGTTGAGTAGTAGCTTGCACGCTGCGTCCCGCCGTGCCAGAGCACAATGGCGGCGCTGTCCGCCAGCGCGGACTGCCTGACCAGCCGCGTCAGGGTATCGCTCAGCGAGCCGAGATCGGGCTGCTGTAAAAGTGTGCGCGTGATGTCAAACAGGCCCTGCTGCCCAAGATCGCTCATCGGTGTATACGGCATATTGCTTTCCAATAGAAACTGGCAAAAATAAAAACAGCGCTGGCCGCTTATGGCGCGGCTCTAGCAGATTCGCGGTAACGGCTCCGCGTGCGGCAGATCGAGCGTACGCTTGACGCCGTAAAGCCCGGCCAGGCGTACCCCTTTGCGTTCAACCACCTCACCAATCATGGCGGCCTCCTTTCCTAAAGGATGGGCGCGCAGCGTCGACAGCACGGCGTCAGCCGCCTGGCGCTCCACGCCGATCACCAGCTTGCCTTCGTTAGCGAAGTTTAGCGGATCGAGGCCGAGCAGCTCGCACAGCCCGCGCACCTCCTGCTTCACGGGCAGGCTGCGCTCGCTCAGCTCAACGCCAAAACCGCTGCTGGCGGCAAACTCGTGCGCCACGGCGTTCACGCCGCCGCGGGTGGCATCGCGCATCGCCTTCACGCCCGGTACCGCGCGCAGCGCCTGAATCAGCGGCGTCAGCACCGCGCAGTCGCTGCGAAGCGCACCGTCCAGCCCCAGCCCTTCGCGCAGGTTCAGAATGGTCGCGCCGTGGCAGCCGAGCGTTCCGCTGGCCAGCAGCACGTCGCCGGGGGACAGGTGCCGTGCGCCCCAGTGAACGTCGGCGGGGATCGCCCCCATTCCGGCGGTGTTGATAAACAGCTTATCCGCCGCGCCGCGCTGTACCACCTTGGTGTCGCCGGTCACGATCGCGATGCCCGCCTCGCGCGCGGTGTGCGCCATGCTCCCGACGACCGCTTTAAGCGTCTCCATCGGCAGGCCCTCTTCGAGGATAAAACCGCACGAGAGATACTGGGGCACCGCGCCGCTGACGGCCACGTCGTTCGCCGTCCCGCAGACGGCCAGCTTGCCGATATCGCCGCCGGGGAAAAACAGCGGGTCGATGACGTAGCTGTCCGTAGAAAACGCCAGCCTGTCGCCGCGCGCGGTGAGCGTGGAGAGAGAGAGGCGCGCCTGGTCTTCCTGCTCCGCCAGCCACGGGTTGTTAAACGCCTCCATAAACAGCTGATTGATCAGCTGCTGCATCGCCTTACCGCCGCTGCCGTGCGCCATTTCCACCGTGTTCATGCTTCACACTCCTGATTGCGATACTGATACCACGCGGCGCAGGCTCCTTCGGAGGAGACCATCAGCGCGCCGAAGGCGGTCTGCGGGTTACAGGTTTTACCCAGTAACGGGCATTGATGAGGCTTGCATTTGCCGGTGAGCACCTCGCCGCAGCGCGCGCGGGGATCGTCGCACACCTGCTGCGGGTGCGGGCGAAAGTGCGTTTCGGCGTCAAACTGGCGGTACGCGGGCCTCAGGTGAACGCCGGATTCGGCAATCAGCCCCAGCCCGCGCCACTCGCTGTCGCCCTCTACCGTAAACACATCGGCAATCGCCCGGCGGGCGTGAATATTTCCGCCGTCCGGCACCACGCGCCGGTACTGGTTTTCCACCACGCTCAGGGCCGCTATTTTCTGCTCAACCAGCATCAGTACGCCTTGCAGTAGATCAAGGGGTTCGAATCCGGCAACCACTAACGGGCGACGGTAATCGTCAGCGATGAAGCCGTAGGCCTCGGTGCCGATGACCATGCTGACGTGGCCGGGGGCCAGAAAGGCGTCGATGCCGTTTCCCGGCTCTGCCAGCAGGCTGCGCAGCGTGGGTATCAGCGTAATGTGCTGGCAGAAAAAGAAAAAGTTTTTGCTGCCGCGGGCTTTCGCCTGCTGGAGCGTGATCGCAGTTGCGGGCATGGTGGTTTCAAAACCGAGCCCAAAAAAGACCACCTTGCGCATCGGGTTTGCCGCTGCCAGGTTGAGGGCGTCCATCGGCGAGTACACGATTCGCACGTCCGCTCCGCGCGCTTTGGCCTGAAGCAGAGAGCCATTTTTACCCGGTACGCGCATCGCGTCGCCAAAAGTGCAGAAGATGACGTCGGGCTGGCTGGCAATCTCAATGCAGCTGTCGATGCGGCCCATCGGCAGCACGCAGACCGGGCAGCCGGGGCCGTGGATGAACTCGATGTTTTCCGGCAGCAGCTGGTCGAGGCCAAACTTGAAGATAGCATGGGTGTGCCCGCCGCAGACCTCCATAATTCGCAGCGGCCGCTGTGCGGTGTAGTCCAGCAGGGCGGCGCGTTTTTTCAGCCGTTCGATAAGCCGCATGACCCGCTCCGGCGCGCGGTATTCGTCAACGTAACGCATGGATCACCGCTCCTCGCCGTACAGCAGCGCGCCCACGTCAGGCTCGACGTCGAACATATTTTGCAGCGCTTCGAGCGTGTCGCGCGCTTCCGCTTCGTTAATCACGCTCATGGCAAAGCCCACGTGAACCAGCACCCACTGGCCCAGCCGCGAGGCGCCGGATTCATCCCGGTCGCCCACCAGCGTGAGATCGACATCGCGCAGCACGCCGCAGACGTCCACCTTTGCCTGATTTCCCTCAATGGAACGGATTTGCCCCGGTACGCCTATGCACATCGTTCGTTCTCCAGCCAGCTAAGCCAGGCGTCCATGCCGTCGCCGCGCGTGGCGGACACCAGCAGGATATCAATGTCAGGATTTACTTCGCGCGCGTACGCCAGGCACTTGTCCACGTCGAAGTTGAGGTACGGCAGCAGGTCGATCTTGTTCAGCAGCATCAGCGAGGCGGCGGCAAACATGTGCGGATATTTCAGCGGCTTGTCCTCACCTTCGGTCACGGAGAGCACCGCGACCTTATGCCGCTCGCCAAGGTCGAAGCTCGCCGGGCACACCAGGTTGCCGACGTTCTCGATAAAGAGAATGCCGTTATCCGCCAGCGGCAGGCGCGGCGCGGCATCGGCAATCATCTGTGCGTCGAGATGGCAGCCTTTACCGGTATTCACCTGAATGGCGGGCGTGCCGGTTTCGCGAATGCGCGCGGCGTCGTTGACGGTTTGCTGGTCGCCCTCAATGACCGCGCAGGAGACGCGGGCGTTCAGCCGCTTCAGGGTCTCGGTCAGCAGCGTGGTTTTGCCGGAGCCGGGGCTGGAGACCAGGTTCAGCACCAGCTGCTGGCGGGCGGCGAAGCGGGCGCGGTTGCGGGCCGCCAGCCGGTTGTTCTTGTCGAGCACGTTGATTTCAACGTCCAGCATCTGGCGCTGGCTGATGCCCGGCGCGTGGGTTCCGGCTTCCCCGTGGCCGTAGTGCAGATCGCCCGCAGCGGATTGCCGAGGCGTGAAGGTCAGGCCGGTCAATGCCGCAGCCGGACGCGGCGCGGGTGAAAAGGGCGCGGAGCGAAACGCGGAGTGGGGGCGATGTTCATCCCCTTCAATATACAGGTTGCCTTCAGCGCAACCGCAGGTACTGCACATAGGTTACTCCCTCTCGATTTCGAGACGTTGGATCTGCATGCCGTCATCCGCCACGATGCGCAGCCCGGCGCGTTGGCACCGGGGGCAGCGCTGGACCTTTGATGACAGCAGGGTGACGTACTGCTGGCACTCTGGGCACCAGCACTCCGCCTGCTGCTCTTCGATATGAAGTTCGCAGCCTTCCGCCAGCGTGCCGCGGCACACCAGCTCAAAGCAGAAGGTGAGGGCGCTGGTTTCGACGCAGGAAAACGCGCCGATTTTCAGCCATACCCCGGTAACGCGTTTCGCGTGGTTTTGCACTGCCTGCTGTTCGATAAGCTCCAGCGCCCGCTGGCAGAGGGTGATTTCGTGCATGACGCCTCCTTAATAACGGGAAGGCTTAATGCAATAACGGTGCCAGCTTAATTTACGTTAGGGCGTGACGATGACGTCGCTGTCGAAATGACACATCGACATCACCGTCATGACAGCGGGGTTATTTAAAAAACACATTCTAATCAATAGGTTAAAAACTGGCATGGAATCTGCATTACGGCTGCTATCTCCATTAACCGGATACCTTTTATGACGATTTGGGAAATAAGCGAAAAAGCGGATTACATCGCACAGCGCCACCATCAGCTTCAGGATCAATGGCACCTTTACTGCAACGCGCTGGTTCAGGGGATCACCCTGTCAAAGGCTCGCCTGCATCATGCCGTAAGCTGCGCGGCGCAGGGCGACATGCGCTTCGTCCTGTTCGACCACTTCACGATTTACGTCACCCTGGCGGACACCTTCAACAGCCACACCATCGAGTACTACGTCGAGACGAAAGAGGGTGAGAAGGAGCGCATTGCGCAGGCCGAGCTGATGGCCGACGGCATGGTCGACGGGCACGTCAGCAACCGCGACCGCCAGCAGGTGCTGGAGCATTACCTGGAAAAAATCGCGCCGGTTTACAACGGCCTGTACGCCGCGGTCGAGCACGATCTCCCGGTCAACCTTAAGCAGCTTATCGCCACAAGTACATCCGCCAGCGTGGCCTGATTATCCAGTGTCGAGAAGTGTCGATAAGACAGATTTTTTCGTCAAAAATGACTATCACCAGAGGATTGCCGGTGAACCGTTTTGTAATTGCTGACTCGACGGTCTGTATTGGCTGTCGCACCTGTGAAGCGGCGTGTTCGGAGACGCACCGCCTGCACGGGCTGCAGTCGATGCCGCGCCTTCGCGTCATGCGTAATGAAAAAGAGTCTGCCCCGCAGCTCTGCCACCACTGTGAAGATGCCCCCTGCGCGGGCGTCTGCCCCGTTAACGCCATCACCCGCGCGGATGGCGCAGTCCAGCTCAATGAAAGCCTGTGCGTAAGCTGCAAGCTGTGCGGCATTGCCTGCCCGTTCGGGGCGATTGAGTTTTCCGGCAGCCGCCCGCTGCATATCCCGGCGAACGCCAACTCGCCGAAGGCTCCGCCTGCGCCTCCGGCTCCCGCACGCGTCAGCACGCTGCTGGACTGGGTGCCCGGCGTGCGCGCCGTGGCGGTGAAGTGCGACCTGTGCAGCTTTGATGAGCAAGGCCCGGCCTGCGTGCGCACTTGCCCGACGAAGGCGCTGATTCTGGTCAACATTCGCGACATCGCCCGCTCCAGCAGGCGCAAGCGTGAGCTAACGATCAATACCGACGTTGGCGATCTGTCACTGCTTCAGGCGCATCAGGAGGGGGCGAAATGAACGCGATATCCATGATTAACGGCGCGGTGGCGTGCTTTGCCGCTGCCGCCGTGCTGGCGCTGCTGTTCTCGTTTCATAAGGGCCTGAGCGGCTGGATTGCCGGAATCGGCGGGGCGGCAGGCAGCCTGATGGCGCTGTTTGCCGGCAGCGCGGTGCTGCTCGGCGGAACCGCTGCCCAGGCGGTAATGCCGCTGATTCGCCATACGGTTCTGCTCACGCCGCTTAACGCCATCTGGCTGGTGACGTTTGGCCTTTGCGGGCTGTTTATCAGCCTGTTTAATATTGACTGGCATCGTCACCAGCACGTCAAAGCCAACGGCCTGCTGGTTAACCTGCTGATGGCGACGGCGGTATTAACCGTGATTGCCAGCAACCTCGGGGCGCTGGTGGTGATGGCCGAAATTATGGCCCTCTGCGGCGTATTCCTGACGGGCTGCAGCGCCTCCGGCAAGCTCTGGTTTGCGCTGGGCCGCCTCGGCACGCTGCTGCTGGCGCTGGCCTGCTGGCTGGTGTGGCAGCGTTTCGGCACCCTGGATTTTGCCGTGCTGAGAGGCCAGCCGCTGGGCAATGACGTCTGGCTGCTGGGCGTCGCGGGCTTTGGCCTGCTTGCGGGGATTATCCCGCTCCACGGCTGGGTGCCGCAGGCGCACGCCAATGCCTCCGCGCCCGCCGCCGCGCTGTTCTCGACGGTGGTGATGAAGGTTGGCCTGTTCGGCATTCTGACGCTGTCGCTGATGGGCGGCCAGCCGCCGCTGTGGTGGGGCATCGCGCTGCTTGTCGCGGGGATGATCACCGCGTTCGTCGGCGGGCTGTACGCGCTGATGGAGCACAACATCCAGCGCCTGCTGGCGTACCACACGCTGGAAAACATCGGCATTATTCTGCTGGGCCTCGGCGCGGGCGTGGCCGGGCTGGCCCTCAGCCAGCCTGCGCTGATCGCCGCCGGGTTCATCGGCGGCCTGTATCACCTCATCAGCCACAGCCTGTTTAAAAGCACGCTGTTCCTCGGCGCGGGGAGCGTCTGGTTCCGCACCGGCCATCGCGATATCGAAAAGCTCGGCGGCATCGGCAAGAAAATGCCGGTCATTTCGCTTGCGATGCTGGTGGGGCTGATGGCGATGGCGGCGCTGCCGCCGCTGAACGGCTTTGCCGGAGAGTGGGTGATTTACCAGTCCTTCTTCGCGCTCGGCCAGAGCGACGCGTTTATCGCCCGCCTGCTTGGCCCGCTGCTGGCCGTGGGGCTGGCGATCACCGGGGCGCTGGCGGTGATGTGCATGGCGAAAGTCTATGGCGTGACCTTCCTCGGCGCGCCGCGCACGCGGGAAGCGGAAAACGCCTGCTGCTCGCCGCTGCTGATGGCGATAAGCGTTGTCGCACTCGCTCTGTGCTGCATCGCGGGCGGCGTGGCCGCGCCGTGGCTGCTGCCGCTGCTGGGCAACGCGATTCCTCTGCCGCTCGCGACGGCGCATACCGCCGTTTCTCAGCCGATGATGGCGCTGCTGCTGATTGCCGCGCCGCTGCTGCCGTTCGTGTTGATGCTGTTCTTCAGGCGCGATCGGCTTCCCGCGCGCTCGCGCGGCGCGGCGTGGGCCTGCGGCTACGAACACGAACAGTCAATGGTGATTACCGCCCACGGCTTCGCCATGCCGGTGAAGGAGAACTTTGCCGCCGTGCTGAAGCTGCGCCGCTGGCTTAACCCGGCCAGCCTGATCCCCGGCTGGCAGAGCGCCGCCGCGCCCGCGCTGTTCCGCCGCCTGGCGCTGATCGAGCTGGCGGTACTGGTGGTGATTGTGATTTCTCGAGGAGCCTGACATGAGTCTGTTACTGGCAATACTTCAGGCGCTGGTGCTCTTTGCCGCCGCGCCGCTGCTTTCCGGCATCACGCGCGTGGCGCGCGCCCGGATGCACAACCGCCGCGGGCCCGGCGTGCTTCAGGAGTACCGCGACCTGTTCAAGCTGCTCTCGCGCCAGAGCGTGGCGCCGGACGCCGCGGGCTGGGTCTTCCGCCTGACGCCGTTTGTGATGGTCGGGGTGATGCTCACCATCGCCACCGCGCTGCCGGTGGTCACGGTGGGGTCGCCGCTGCCCGCGCTCGGCGATCTCATTACCCTTATCTACCTTTTCGCCATCGCGCGCTTCTTCTTTGCGATTGCGGGCCTCGACACCGGCAGCCCGTTTACCGGCATTGGCGCCAGCCGCGAGGCGATGCTCGGCGTGCTGGTTGAGCCGATCCTGCTTTTGGGGCTGTGGGTGGCCGCGCAGGTTGCGGGCTCAACGCATATCAGCCATATCGCCGATACGGTCTATCACTGGCCCGTTTCCCGCTCTATCCCGCTGGTGCTGGCGCTCTGCGCCTGCGCGTTTGCCACCTTTATTGAGATGGGCAAGCTGCCGTTTGACCTCGCGGAAGCGGAGCAGGAGCTTCAGGAAGGGCCGCTCACTGAATACAGCGGCTACGGCTTTGCGGTGCTCAAGTGGGGCATCAGCCTGAAGCAGCTGGTGGTGCTGCAGATGTTTGTCGGCGTCTTCTTCCCGTGGGGGCAGATGACGCACTTCTCCGCCGCGGGGCTGGTGCTGGCGGCGGTGATTGCCGCGCTCAAGCTGGTGGTCGGCGTGCTGGTGATTGCCCTGTTTGAGAACAGCATGGCGCGCCTGCGCTTCAACGCCACCTCGCGCGTTACCTGGGCCGGTTTTGGCTTTGCATTTTTAGCGTTCGTCTCCTTGCTGGTGGCGTGATTAAAGAGAGTAGTTATGTCTGAAGAAAAGAAAGGTCAGCAGTATCTCGCCGCGTTGCATCAGGCCTTCCCTGGCGTGGTGCTGGAGGAGTCCTGGCAGACCAAAGACCAGATAACGGTCACCATCAAGGTGAACTACCTGCCGGAAGTGGTGGAGTTTCTTTACTACCGGCAGGGCGGCTGGCTGTCGGTGCTGTTCGGCAACGACGAGCGCCAGCTGTGCGGCAATTACGCCGTCTACTACGTGATGTCGATGGAGCAGGGCGAGAAGTGCTGGCTCACCGTGCGCGTCGAAGTCGATCCGAACAAGCCGGAGTATCCGTCCGTTACGCCGCGCGTGCCTGCCGCGGTTTGGGGCGAGCGCGAGGTGCGCGACATGTACGGGCTGGTGCCGGTCGGCCTGCCGGACGAGCGCCGCCTGGTGCTGCCGGACGACTGGCCGGACGAACTTTATCCGCTGCGTAAAGACAGCATGGACTATCGCCAGCGCCCGGCGCCGACCACCGACAGCGAAACCTACGAGTTCATTAACGAGCTGGGCAGCAAGAAGAACAACGTGGTGCCGATCGGCCCGCTGCACGTCACCTCCGACGAGCCGGGCCACTTCCGCCTGTTCGTCGACGGCGAAAACATTATCGACGCTGACTACCGCCTGTTCTACGTCCACCGCGGCATGGAAAAGCTCGCGGAGACCCGCATGGGCTATAACGAAGTCTCCTTCCTCTCCGACCGCGTGTGCGGCATCTGCGGCTTTGCCCACAGCACCGCCTACACCACCTCGGTGGAAAACGGCATGGGGATCGTGGTGCCAGAGCGCGCGCAGATGATCCGCGCCATTCTGCTGGAGGTAGAGCGCCTGCACTCGCACCTGCTGAACCTCGGCCTGGCCTGCCACTTTGTCGGCTTCGACTCCGGCTTTATGCAGTTCTTCCGCGTGCGCGAAGCGTCGATGAAGATGGCGGAGATCCTCACCGGGGCGCGTAAAACCTACGGCCTGAACCTGATCGGCGGGATCCGCCGCGACCTGCTGAAGGACGACATGATCCAGACCCGTGCGCTGGCGCAGCAGATGCGCCGCGACGTGCAGGAGCTGGTGGATATGCTGCTCAGCACGCCAAACATCGAGCAGCGCACCGTGGGGATTGGCCGTCTTGATCCGGAAATTGCCCGCGACTTCAGCAACGTCGGCCCGATGGTGCGCGCCAGCGGCCACGCCCGCGACACCCGCGCCGATCACCCGTTCGTCGGCTACGGCCTGCTGCCGATGGAGGTGCACAGCGAGCAGGGCTGCGACGTTATCTCTCGGCTGAAGGTGCGCATCAACGAGGTCTTCACGGCGCTGAACATGATCGACTTTGGCCTGGATAACCTGCCGGGCGGCCCGTTGATGGTCGAGGGCTTCACCTACATTCCGAACCGCTTCGCCCTCGGCTTTGCCGAAGCGCCGCGCGGGGACGACATCCACTGGAGCATGACCGGCGACAACCAGAAGCTGTACCGCTGGCGCTGCCGCGCCGCGACCTACGCCAACTGGCCGACGCTGCGCTACATGCTGCGCGGCAATACGGTGTCCGACGCGCCGCTCATCATCGGCAGCCTCGACCCGTGCTACTCCTGCACCGACCGCATGACGGTGGTGGACGTGCGCAGGAAGAAAAGCCAGGTGGTGCCGTACAAAGAGCTTGAGCGCTACAGCATCGAGCGTAAGAACTCGCCGCTGAAATAGTTGACGTAGTGCGGTCTGTACCCCCTCACCCCGGCCCTCTCCCCAAAGGGGCGAGGGTGCGAACGGTTCCCTCTCCCTTTCAGGGAGAGGGCTAGGGTGAGGGTCAGAAAACCGCACGAAAGCAGGAGCAAACATGTTTACCTTTATCAAAAAAGCGATCAAAACCGGCGTACAGACCAGCAGCTATCCGCTGGAGCCGATGCCGGTCGATAAAAACTTTCGCGGCAAGCCCGAGCACAACCCGCAGCAGTGCATTGGCTGCGCGGCCTGCGTCAACGCCTGTCCGTCAAACGCGCTCACGGTGGAAACCGACCTGAAAGGCGGCGAGCTGGCGTGGCAGTTCAACCTTGGGCGCTGCATCTTCTGCGGCCGCTGTGAAGAAGTGTGCCCGACGGCGGCCATCCGGCTGTCGCAGGAGTACGAGCTGGCGGTGTGGAAAAAAGCCGATTTTCTCCAGCAGTCGCGCTTCGCGCTGTGCCACTGCCGCGTGTGCGAACGCCCGTTCGCCGTGCAAAAAGAGATCGACTACGCCATCGCGCTGCTGCAGCACAACGGCGACGTTCGGGCGGAGCATCACCGCGAAAGCTTTGAAACCTGCCCGGAGTGCAAGCGTCAAAAGTGCCTGCTGCCGTCCGACCGCATTGATATCACCCGCCACATGAGGGAGGCCAGCTAATGGAAAACTTACTCGGCCCGCGCGACGACAATGGCATGCCGGTGCCGATGACGGTGGAGGAATCCATCGCCAGCATGAAGGCGTCGCTGCTGAAAAAAATCAAACGCTCGGCCTACGTCTACCGCGTGGACTGCGGCGGCTGCAACGGCTGCGAGATTGAAATCTTCGCCACGCTGTCGCCGCTGTTCGACGCCGAACGCTTCGGGATCAAAGTGGTGCCGTCCCCTCGTCATGCGGACATCCTGCTGTTCACTGGAGCCGTCACCCGCGCCATGCGCTCGCCCGCGCTGCGCGCCTGGCAGTCCGCGCCCGATCCCAAAATCTGCATTTCGTACGGGGCCTGCGGCAACAGCGGCGGCATCTTCCACGACCTGTACTGCGTGTGGGGCGGCACTGACAAAATCGTGCCGGTGGACGTCTACATTCCGGGCTGCCCGCCGACGCCGGCCGCAACGCTGTACGGCTTCGCGATGGCGCTCGGGCTGCTGGAGCAGAAAATCCACGCCCGCGAGCCTGGCGAGCTGGACAACCAGCCTGCGGCCATTCTGCATCCGGACATGGTGCAGCCGCTGCGCGTGAAGGTTGACCGCACGGCGCGCAGGCTGGCGGGGTATCGCTACGGTCGCCAGATTGCCGACGACTATCTGCGCCTGCTGAGCCAGGGCGACCATCAGGTGGCGCGCTGGCTGGAGGCGGAGAACGATCCGCGTCTGAATGAGATCGTGGCGAACCTGAACAGCATTGTAGACGAGGCGCGCATCCGATGAGTGAGACGGTGGTGTTCAGCCAGCTGAGCCGCAAGTTTATTGATGAGAACGATGCCACGCCGGATGCGGCGCAGCAGGTGGTCTATTACAGCCTGGCGATTGGGCACCACCTCGGGGTGATCGACTGTCTGGAAGCGGCGCTGAGCTGCCCGTGGCCCGATTATCTGGCGTGGATCGCCACGCTGGAGGAGGGCAGCACGGCGCGGCGCAAGATGGAGGGCGTGCCGAAATACGGTGAGATCGTCATCGACGCTAACCATATTGCGATGCTCGCCAACGCCTTCGATGCGGCGCTCGGCAGGCAAACCCCGGAGCAGCAGGCGTGGAGCAAAACGCTGCTTGGCATGCTGCACGATATTCATCAGGAGAGCGCCATCTATCTGATGGTGAGGAGATTACGTGACTGACGTTTTACTGTGTGTCGGCAACAGCATGATGGGCGACGACGGCGCAGGCCCGCTGCTGGCGGAAATGTGTGCCGCAAACCCGCAGGGCAAGTGGATAGTGATTGACGGCGGCAGCGCCCCGGAAAACGACGTGGTTGCCATTCGCGAACTGCGCCCTGAAAAGCTGCTGATCGTCGATGCTACCGATATGGGGCTCAACCCCGGCGAGATCCGCCTGATCGATCCGGACGACATCGCCGAGATGTTTATGATGACGACGCACAATATGCCGCTGAATTACCTGGTCGATCAGATCAAGGACGACGTGGGCGAGGTGCTGTTTTTGGGCATTCAGCCGGACATCGTTGGGTTTTATTACCCGATGACGCCGCCGGTGAAAGCGGCGGTGGAAGAGGTTTATTCACGGCTTGAAGGGTGGGTTGGGGACGGGGGTTTTCCGCCCCTCACCCCGGCCCTCTCCCCAGAGGGGAGAGGGTGAAAACCGCGCCGAGCAGTCCTTTATTCCCGGAGTAAAGAGGCTGAAAACCGCACCAAACGGTTCCCTCTCCCCTATGGGGAGAGGGGTAAGGACAGGCTACGCCAAGTCCCCCCCATTACTCGCAATCACCTTCTTATACCACCCGAACGATTTTTTGCGCTTGCGGTTCAGCGTGCCGTTTCCGGCATCGTCGCGGTCAACGTAGACAAACCCGTAGCGCTTGCTCATTTCGCCGGTCGACGCTGAAACCAGATCGATGCAGCCCCAGGTGGTGTAGCCCAGCAGCGGCACGCCGTCCTCGATCGCATCGCCCATCGCGCGGATATGTTCGCGCAGGTAGCTGATGCGGTAGTCGTCGTTGATCTCGCCGTTTTCATCAATAACATCCTTCGCCCCGAGGCCGTTTTCCACCAGGAACAGCGGCTTCTGGTAGCGGTCGTACATCATGTTCATGGTGATGCGCAGGCCGAGAGGGTCGATGCCCCAGCCCCATTCACTCACCTGAATATGCGGGTTACGCAGAGATTTGACGATGTTCGCCGCGCTGGTGTTGCCCGCGTTCATGTCCGCCGACGCGCAGCGCGAGGCGTAATAGCTAAACGAGACAAAATCGACGGTGTTTTTCAGCAGCTCATCGTCGCCGGGATCTTTAACTATCGTCACCCCTTTCTCGCGGAACACCCGGGCAGAGTAGGCCGGATAGCGGCCGCGCGCCTGCACGTCGATAAAGAACAGGTTCTCGCGGTCTTTCTCCAGCGCCATCCACACGTCTTCCGGCTTGCAGGAGTACGGGTAGAAGTTTCCGCCCGCCAGCATGCAGCCGACCTGGTTATCCGGGTTTACCTCGTGGGCGATTTTGGTCGCCAGCGCGCTCGCCACCAGCTCGTGGTGGGCGGCCTGGTATTTCACCTGGTCTTCGTTTTCGCCTTCCTCAAACACCAGCCCGGCACCGGAGAACGGGCTGTGCAGCATGATGTTAATTTCGTTGAAGGTCAGCCAGTATTTCACCAGCCCGTTAAATTCCTCAAAGCAGGTACGCGCGTAGCGGGCGAAGAAATCGACCATTCTGCGGTTGCGCCACGAGCCGTACTCGGTGACCAGATGCATCGGTACGTCGAAGTGGCACAGGGTCACCAGCGGCTCGATGCCGTACTTTTTGCACTCTTCAAAGACCGCGCGGTAGAAGGCAATCCCCTCTTTATTCGGCAGCGGCTCGTCGCCGTTAGGATAGAGGCGGCTCCAGGCGATCGAGGTTCGGAACACCGTAAAGCCCATCTCCGCCATCAGGGCGATGTCTTCTTTATAGCGATGGTAAAAATCGATCGCCTCGTGGCTCGGGTAAAACTCGTCGTCGCGCAGCGCAAAGCGCTTTTCTTTCCCGATCTTTACCGCCAGACGATTTGCGCCGTGGGGGATCATATCGACCGTCGTCAGCCCTTTTCCGCCCTCGCGATAGGCCCCTTCACTCTGGTTGGCGGCAAGCGCGCCGCCCCATAAAAATCCTTGTGGAAAAACTGACATGTCTACCTCGTAAAATTTATGCTTTTGCCGCGCTGGTCGGTGCGGCCTGCAGGGCGCGGGCCTTTTCCGCTTCGTCTTCGACCGGGATATCCTCAAAGCCTAGCAGCAACGTCAGAACAAACGACAGCACCACCGCCAGCCCCATCACGCCAAATACCCAGACGATGGTCATCGGGTTGGCCGGATCGAAGAACTGCACGCTGGTGAACAGCCCCGGCGCCGCCATCGAGTGGCTGGCAAGGCCCGCCATGCCGGCCACCGCGCCGCAGATAAAGCCGCTGATCAGGCTCGCAATCAGCGGGCGCTTCAGGCGCACGGCTACGCCGTACAGCGCCGGTTCGGAGATCCCGGCCATGATGGCTGAAGCCGCGGCCGCCAGCGCCGTCTGGCGCAGCTCCGGGTTTTTGGTTTTCCAGGCTACCGCCAGCGACGAGCCGCCAAGCGACAGGTTCGCGCCGATTTCCGACGGCATTACCATGCCCTCTTTGCCCGTTTCGGCAATGGTTTGAATAATGGTTGGCGTAAAGACGCGGTGCATCCCGGTCATCACCAGCAGCGGCCACAGCGCGCCCATAATCGCCACGGAGAGCCAGCCCAGATAGCCATGGATGGTATACACCAGCGCGGAGATGGCGCTGCCGATCCAGATCCCCAGCGGCCCGATCAGCACGATGGCGAGCGGGGCGGCGATCAGCACGATCAGCATCGGCTTGAGGAAGTTTTTCGTCACCGCCGGGGTAATACGATCGACCCAGCGTTCGATATACGACAGGCACCAGGTCATCACCAGCGCGGGAATGACGGTGTAGGTGTATTTCACCGCCGTCACCGGAATAAAGGCGAACTCAACGTGCTCGCCCTGCGCGGCCTTTGCCATCAGCTCGATAAAGCTCGGATGGACCAGCACGCCCGCAATGGCGATCGCCAGCGACATATTGGTTTTGAACTTCACCGCCGCCGAAGCCGCCACCATCAGCGGCAGGAAGAAGAACGCGCCGTCGCCGATGACGGTCAGGATGGTCAGGGTCGGCGCGCCTTTCTCCAGCACGCCGGTCATTTCGAGGATCATCGCCAGCAGCTTGACCATCGAGCCGCCGATGATCGCCGGGATCAGCGGCGACATGGTGCCGATCAGCGCGTCGAGAATACCCGCGCCGATCCGGCGCAGCGTGAGCTTTTGAGGGCCCTCCGGGACGGCAGGCTGCAGGTCCGTGGGCAGCTGGCTCACCACGTCGCGATAGGCCTGAGAAACGGTGTTGCCAATAATCACCTGGCACTGGTTGTCGTTACGCACCACGCCGAGCACGCCGCTGATGCTTTTCAGGCGCGCGGCGTCGGTGAGGCTTTCATCCTTCAGGACGAAGCGCAGGCGCGTCATGCAGTGGGTGACGGCGACGATGTTCTCTTTGCCGCCCAGCGCGCTGATGACGTCGGTCGCCAGCGCGGTATAGTTTTTGGCCATCGGAGGTGGTCCTGTTGTTGTTTTAAGGAAATGTAGGAAACCGGTTTCACATAATCATCATGAGTTTCTTTCAATCAAACAAGATCGCTTTTTATACATTTTTTCGTTTCGTGATGCTGATCACCACGAGCAATTCGGCGCGCGTGATTGCCGCTGGGACAATTTTTCTGCGGTGCAGTACACTGCGCCTAATCAGTTTCAAAGGAATAACAACATGACCACGATGCTGGAAGTGGCGAAGCGGGCAGGCGTTTCAAAAGCGACGGTCTCGCGGGTGCTGTCGGGCAATGGCTACGTCAGCCAGGAGACCAAAGACCGGGTGTTTCAGGCGATCGAAGAGAGCGGGTATCGGCCTAATCTGCTGGCGCGTAACCTGGCGACCAAACGCACCCAGACGCTGGGGCTGGTGGTGACGAACACCCTTTATCACGGCGTCTACTTTAGCGAACTGCTGTTCCACGCCGCGCGGATGACGGAAGAGAAGGGGCGTCAGCTGATTCTGGCGGACGGCAAGCACAGCGCCGACGAAGAGCGCGAGGCGATACAGTATCTGCTCGATATGCGCTGCGACGCGGTGATCATCTATCCGCGCTTTCTGAGCGTGGACGAGATGGACGAGATCGTCGAGAGATGCGAGCAGCCGATTATGGTGCTTAACCGCCGCCTGCGGAAAAACAGCAGCCACTGCGTCTGGTCCGATCATAAGGCGTCGTGCCGGCAGGCGGTGGAACAGCTTATTGAAAAAGGGCACCGCGATATCGCCTTTATCACCGGCTCGCCGGATTCCCCAACCGGCGTTGAACGTCTGTCGGGTTACAAAGAGGCGCTGGCGCAGCACGGCATTCCGCTGCGCGAAACGCTGGTGGCGCAGGGAAAGTGGACTCCGATCAGCGGCGCGGAGGCCGTCTCCGGCCTGGTTGCGCGCGGCGAGACGTTTACCGCGCTGGTGGCCAGCAATGACGACATGGCGATTGGGGCCATGAAGCGGCTGCACGAGTGCGGTAAAGCGATGCCGGACGCGGTGTCGGTAATCGGTTTTGACGACGTGGCGATCGCGCCTTACCTCACGCCGTCGCTGTCGAGCGTGCGTATTCCGGTAACGGAGATGATTAAAGAGACCATCAGCCGCCTGATCTTTATGCTGGACGGCGGTGAGTTTACCTCGCAGCAATCCTTCCCGGGCGAGCTGCTCCTTCGCGATTCCGTCATCGACGGGCCGCACCGCTGACGTCGACATCTGTCATCGTCACTTATGACGATGACAGTGCCGTTTTCTTTTTAAATCTCAATAAAATCAATACGATAAAAACTGGCATGGTTTATGAATAGCTTCGCGCATGATTGTTATGCTGGAGAAGCAGATGAACCGTTTTATGATGGCCGATGCCAGTAAGTGCATTGGCTGCCGTACCTGTGAAGTGGCGTGCGTTGTATCCCATCAGGCGGAGCAGGACTGCGCCTCGCTGACCCCCGAATCATTTCTGCCGCGCATTCACGTCATTAAGGGCGTGAATATTTCAACGGCGGCCATCTGCCGCCAGTGTGAAGATGCGCCGTGCGCCAACGTCTGCCCGAACGGGGCGATTAAGCGCGAAAAAGGCTTTGTCCACGTCATGCAGGAGCGCTGCATTGGCTGTAAAACCTGCGTGGTGGCCTGCCCGTACGGCGCGATGGAGGTCGTGGTTCGCCCGGTTGTGCGCAACAGCGGCATGGGGCTGAGCGTGCGCGCCGAGAAGGTCGAGGCCAACAAATGCGACCTCTGCTACCAGCGCGAAGGCGGCCCGGCCTGCATGGAAGCGTGCCCGACGCACGCGCTGGTCTGCGTGGATCGCGACAAGCTCGAGCAGATGAGCGCCGAGAAGCGCCGTCGCGCGGCGTTCGACACCTCGTCATCCCTGCTTTTCTGACTGATGATGATCAGCGGCGGCGTCCAGCTGCGGGTGCGCGGCAAGGTGCAGGGCGTGGGCTTTCGGCCCTTCGTGTGGCAGCTTGCGCACCGGCTACAGCTGGCGGGAGACGTTTGTAACGACGGGGAAGGCGTGCTGGTGCGTCTGGTGGGGGATGGGGCGGACTTCACCGCCGGATTGCAGCAGGAGTGCCCGCCGCTGGCCCGCATCGACAGCGTTGACGCGCAGCCGTTCACGTGGGCGTCCGCGCCCGCGGGCTTCACCATCCGCCACAGCGCGGGCGGCGCGATGGACACGCAGATCGTGCCGGACGCCGCCACCTGCCCGGCGTGCCTGGCGGAAATGTATGACCCCGGCGAGCGTCGCTACCGCTATCCGTTTATCAACTGTACCCACTGCGGCCCGCGCTTCACCATCATCCGCGCCATGCCCTATGACCGTCCTGCAACGTCAATGGCGCGGTTTCCGCTCTGCGCGCCGTGTGAAGCCGAGTACCTTAACCCTGCCGACAGGCGCTTTCACGCCCAGCCGGTAGCCTGCCCGGCGTGCGGGCCCGAGCTGGAGTGGCGAGCGGGTGATGCCTGCACCACGCGCGAGGCCGCCCTGCGCGAAGCGGTTGAGATGCTAAAGCGCGGCGGCATCGTTGCGATTAAAGGGCTGGGAGGGTTCCACCTGGCCTGCGACGCGCAAAACCCGCAGGCGGTGGCGACGCTGCGGGCGCGCAAGCGGCGTCCCGCAAAGCCGCTGGCGGTGATGATCGGCCAGGCGGACGGCCTGCCCGCGCCGGTTCAGGCGCTGCTGCAATCGCCCGCGGCCCCTATCGTCTTAACGCCCAAAGCGTGGCTGCCCGCGCTGCCGGAGGCGATTGCCCCGGGGCTGGACGCGGTGGGCGTTATGCTGCCCGCCAGCCCGCTACAGCACCTTCTGCTATCGGACTGCGCCCGCCCGCTGGTGATGACTTCCGGCAACCTGAGCGGCAGACCGCCCGCCGTCACCAATCAGGAGGCGCTGGACGCGCTGGGGGATATCGCCGACGGCTTTTTGCTGCACAACCGCGACATCCTGCAAAGAATGGATGATTCGGTTGTCGATCGCGACGGCGCGGTGCTGCGCCGGGCGCGCGGCTTCGTGCCGGATGCCCTCACGCTGCCCGCCGGTTTCGACAATATTCCCGCCATGGTCTGCACCGGCAGCGAGATGAAAAATACCTTCTGCCTGGTGCGCGGGAGCCAGGGGATGCTGAGCCAGCACTTTGGCGATCTCAGCGACGACAGCGTCGAGGCCCAGTGGCGCTCGGCGCTGTCGGTGATGCAGCAGATCTACGGGTTCCGGGCGGAGCGCGCGGTGTGCGATGCGCACCCGGGCTATCGCGCGCGAAAATGGGCGGAGGCGCAGGGGCTGCCCGTTGAGACGGTGCTGCACCATCACGCCCACGCGGCGGCGTGCCTGGCCGAAAACGGCTGGGCGCTGGATGCAGGCGATGCGATCGCCCTGACGCTGGACGGGATCGGCATGGGCGAGAACGGCGCGCTGTGGGGCGGCGAGTGCCTGCGGGTCAATTACCGCGACTGCGAACATTTAGGTGGCCTGCCTGCCGTAGCGCTGCCGGGCGGCGATCTGGCCGCTATGCAGCCCTGGCGCAGCCTCCTCGCCCACTGCCTGGCGTTTGTGCCGGACTGGCAGCAGCGCCCCGAAACATGCGTGGTGCAGCAGCAGGGCTGGGCGCTGCTGGCAAGGGCGATAGCCCGCGGGATCAACGCGCCGCTGGCCTCTTCCTGCGGTCGGCTTTTTGACGCGGTGGCCTGCGCGCTGGGCATCGTGCCTGAAAAGCAGAGCTATGAAGGCGAGGCGGCCTGTCGTCTGGAAGCGCTGGCGGCGCGCTGCGATGGCGTCGAACACCCGGTCATGCTGGCGGTGGAGAACCTCGCGCTGTTCTGGCAGCAGTGGCTGAACTGGCAGGCCGGGCCCAGCGAGCGGGCGTGGGCGTTTCACGACGCGCTGGCAAAAGGGCTGGCGGAGTTAGCCGCGCGTCACGCCCGCCGCCTGTCGCTTTCAACGATCTGCCTGAGCGGCGGCGTAATGCATAACCGCCTGCTGCGCGCGCGCCTGCGCCACTATCTTTCTGACTTCACGCTTCTTTTTCCTCATCGCCTGCCTTCAGGCGACGGGGCAATCTCGTTCGGACAGGCCGTTGTTGCCGCTGCCCGGACATGTTCACAAAGGACTTAAAATGTTACGACTCTTACGCAATGAACCTCGCGCGGCGGCGCTGCTGCTGGCGTTAATCATGGCTAACCTGCTGGCCTGGGGATGGGCATGGCACAGCTTCAGCGACAGCACGGCGCTGATGGCCGCAAGCCTGCTGGCCTGGGGCTACGGGCTGCGCCACGCGGTGGATGCCGACCACATCGCGGCGATTGATACCGTCACGCGCAAGATGATGCAGCAGGGCAAGCGTCCTTCGGGCGTGGGGGCCTGGTTCTCGCTCGGCCACTCCACCATCGTGGTGCTGGCATCGATTGCCATCGCGGCGACCGCCACGGCGTTTCAGAAAAACATGGCGTGGTTCCACGAGACCGGCAGCCTGATTGGCACCGCCGTTTCCGCCACCTTCCTGCTGGCGATGGCGCTGGTCAATATGGTCATTCTGCGCGGCGTCTGGCGCAGCTTCCAGGCGTTGAAAAACGGACGCGAGGTGAGCGATGCGGTGTTGCCTGCGGCGCAGGGCGGGGCGATGAGCTGGCTGTTTGGCAAGACCTTCCGCCTGGTGAACAAAAGCTGGCAGATGTACCTCGTCGGCTTCCTGTTTGGCCTGGGCTTTGATACTGCGACGGAAATTGGCGTGCTCGGGATCTCCGCCGCCAGCGCCTCACACGGCATGTCGATCTGGTCGATCATGGTTTTCCCGGCGCTTTTCGCCAGCGGCATGGCGCTGGTGGACACGCTCGACAACCTGCTGATGGTGGGCGCGTACGGCTGGGCGTTCAACAAGCCGCAGCGCAAGCTTTACTACAACATGACGATCACCGGCACCTCGGTGGTGGTGGCGCTGTTTATCGGCGGGCTGGAAGCGCTGGGGCTGCTGATGGATAAGTTTGGCCTCAGCGGCGGGCTGTGGGACGCTGTGGCGGGCGTGAATGACAACCTCGGCAACGCCGGATTTGTGGTGGTGGGGCTGTTCGTCGCCTGCTGGCTGATCTCGATGGTTAACTACCGCTGGCGCGGGTACGACGCGCTGGTGGTGCGTTCCTGAAACACGCGGTCCTTTTGTTGCTATAGGGGTTGCCGTTGTGTTGTAAAGTAGGCCGGGTAAGCGGAGCGCCACCCGGCAATTCGAGGGTTAAGCTGGTAGCAATTTCAGCAGCGCGAACGCCTCCTTCATCCGCTCTTCGCTCACCACAAAGGCGCGCAGCTGGCCGCTGTCGTCGACGCCGCGCGCCACCATCCCCTGTGATTCCACGGCGATGTGCCAGCTGAGATCCTGTCGCTGCGTTTCGCCCGCGAGGTGCAGCGGCAGCGCAGGCGTTTTCACCTTCACCAGCATGGCGGGGAGCTTCAGCGGCGCGCTGCCGCCGAGCAGGTTTTTCGCCAGATACATCGCGCTTAGCTGAATGGGCTGCAGGAACGGCAGAACCTGGCCGTTGATTTCGGCGCAGTCGCCCAGGGCGTAAATATCGGGCCGGGTGGTTTGCAGGTAGCTGTCAACCTTCACGCCGCGGTGCGTTTCCGCGCCGGCGCGATGCGCCAGTGCGGTTTCCGGGCGCAGGCCGGTGGCGGCGACCACCACATCTACCTCAACGCTGCGGCCGCGGTCGAGCGTCGCGCGAATGCCGCCCTCGGATTTGACCAGGCCCTGAAGCTGCGACTTCAGCAGCAGGTGCACGCCCATATCGGTCAGGCGATGCTGTAAGCGACTGCTTACTTCTGCGGGCATCAGCGCCGAGAGAATGCTGGCCGCATGGTCGACGAGAGTGACCGATTTGCCCGCCCGGCAGAAGTCCATCGCCAGCTCGGTGCCAATCAGGCCCCCGCCGACTATCATTACCCGACGCGCGTCGCGCAGCACGGCTTCGCTGGCCTGATACTCCTGCTGGCTGTTGAGCGTAATCATCAGCTCGCGGCCCTCAACCGGCGGCACGAAGGCGGTTGCCCCCGTTGCCAGCACCAGCCTGTCGTACTGCCACGTCCGGTCTTTGGCTTTTACCACGCGGGCGGCGGCGTCAATGTCCGTCACCCACGTGTACGGAAACAGCCGCAGGTTAAATTGCTCCGCGAACGCCCCCGCCGTCTGGCGGGTGAGGTCTGCGGCGCGCTGGTTCTGGCTCATCACGTGGCTTAAATCCGGCTTGTTGTACTCGTCCATGCTGTCGGCGGCGATCACCGTCAGCGGCACGCTCGCGTCCTGCTTGCGGATATTTTTCACCAGCTGGCGGGCGGCAAAGCCCGAGCCGATGATGACGATCCCGTTGCTCATTTTGCCTCCGTTGCCAGTTCGTCAAAGACGTCTTTGCCGAGGGAGCATTCCGGGCAGAGGAAGTTATCCGGCACGTCGCTCCACGGCGTACCCGGGGCAACGTCCTGCAGCGGCTCGCCCAGCTCGGGATCGTAAATCCACTGGCAGACGCTGCACTGCATGCGCGGGCCGAGATCGGCGCTGGCCGCTGCGGTGCAGGCTGGCGGTTGTTCAGCGGTTTTTACCGTGGCTTCAGGAAGCGGTGCGAGCGCCCACTGACGCGCAACGTCACGCCCGTGCTGGCGGCAGACTTCCAGCGCGTCGATATCCGGGCGCCATTTTGCCTTGAGGCTCATGGACATCTCAAAACCGGCATCCTGTAAACGCGTGGAGAGGCGGTCAACCGCGCCGCCGCTCCAGCCGTGGGAGCCAAAGGCGCTGGCGCGCTTGTTGCGAAAGCGCAGCCCGGTCATCTCCTCCACCAGCCCCGCGATTTTCGGCATCATCACGTTGTTCATCGTTGAGGTGCCCACCAGCACGCCTTTTGAGCGGAAGACGTTGGTCAGGATCTCGTTTTTATCGCTGCGCGCCACGTTGAAGATTTTCACCGCCACGTTCGGATCGACTTCGTTGATGCCCTGAGCAATCGCGTCCGCCATCATGCGGGTGTTGTTGGACATGGTGTCGTAGAAAATGGTGATGCGATCTTCCTGATAGTCCGCCGCCCACTTCAGGTACAGCTCTACAATTTGGGTTGGGTTTTCGCGCCACACCACGCCGTGGGAGGTGGCAATCATATCCACCGGCAGGTTAAAGCCGAGGATCTCGGTAATTTTCGGCGTTACCAGGCGGCTGAACGGCGTCAGGATGTTGGCGTAGTAGCGCTGGCACTGCTCGAACAGTTCGGTCTGGTCCACTTCGTCATTGAACAGGCGCTCGTCGCAGTAGTGCTGGCCGAAGGCGTCGTTGCTGAACAGCACCGCGTCGCCGGTCATGTAGGTCATCATGCTGTCCGGCCAGTGGAGCATCGGCGTTTCAACGAAGATCAGCTGCTTGCCGTTGCCGATATCCAGCGCGTCGCCGGTTTTCACGGTGTGGAAGTTCCACTCCGGATGGTGGTGATGGCCGTTGATGGAGTCGATGGCGTTGGTGGTGCAGTAGATTGGCGTGTCCGGAATGTGGGACATCAGCTCGGTCAGCGCCCCGGCGTGGTCCTCTTCCGCATGGTTGATGATGATGTAGTCGATGTCGTTTAGGTCGATTTCGCCGCGCAGGTTCTGCACGAACTCGCGGCTGAATTTGTGATCGACGGTATCGATCAGGACGTTTTTACCTTCACGGATGAGATAGCTGTTGTAGCTGCTGCCGCGCAGCGTTTTGTATTCCGTGCCGTGAAAATCACGTACCTCCCAGTCACGTTGACCAACCCAATGAATGTTATTTTTAACCAGAATAGACATAGCAACCTCAGCTTTAATATCGCGTGTTTCAAAAAAGATGGATTAGCTATATCAAGTTGCGTGCCAACTTTTATTTTATTGATTTTAAATGCTTTTAATTTTTATTATCCGAAGTGAGTAGTCATTATGACTATGTGTTTTATTGTCAATATGACATGATGCATTGTCAAAATGACAGCGAGGCGCAGATGAGCTTTTCCGTAGAGGTGCTGGCGAAGATCGCCATTGAATTGCAAACCGGTATCGGCCACCCGGATCGTTTTCAGCGGCTGATCTCCACGCTGCGCCACGTGCTGGGCTGCGACGCCTCGGCGCTGCTGCGCTACGAGGGGCGGCAGTTTATTCCGCTGGCGATCGACGGGCTGGCGCAGGACGTGCTGGGGCGGCGCTTTATGCTTGAAGGCCACCCGCGCCTCGAGACCATCGCCCGCGCCGGAGACGTGGTGCGCTTCCCGGCGGACAGCGCGCTGCCCGACCCGTATGACGGCCTTATTCCCGGTCAGGAAAGCCTGAAGGTCCACGCGTGCATCGGCCTGCCGCTGTTTGCCGGGCAAAACCTGATTGGAGCCCTGACGCTCGACGGCATGTCTCCTGACCAGTTCGACACCTTCAGCGACGAAGAGCTTCGGCTGATCGCCGCCCTGGCGTCCGGCGCGCTCAACAACGCGCTGCTGATTGAACAGCTGGAGAGCCAGAACATTCTGCCGGGCAGCCCGGCGTCGTTTGAGCAGGTCACGCATACGGAGATGATTGGCCTGTCGCCGGGTATGCTCCAGCTTAAGAAAGAGATCGAGATTGTGGCAGCGTCCGATCTTAACGTGCTGATTTTCGGCGAAACGGGGACCGGCAAAGAGCTGGTGGCGAAATCCATCCACGAGGCCTCGCCGCGCGCGGTGAACCCGCTGGTCTACCTTAACTGCGCCGCCCTGCCGGAAAGCGTGGCCGAGAGCGAGCTGTTCGGCCACGTGAAGGGGGCGTTTACCGGGGCCATCAGCAACCGCAGCGGCAAGTTTGAGATGGCGGACAACGGCACGCTATTCCTGGATGAAATCGGCGAGCTTTCCCTGTCGTTACAGGCCAAGCTGCTTCGCGTGCTGCAGTACGGCGATATTCAGCGCGTCGGCGATGACCGCAGCCTGCGCGTTGACGTGCGCGTGCTGGCGGCCACCAACCGCGACCTGCGCGAGGCGGTGCTGGCCGGGGCGTTTCGCGCCGATCTGTTCCATCGCCTGAGCGTGTTTCCCCTTTCCGTACCCCCGCTTCGCGAGCGCGGTGAAGATGTGGTGCTGCTGGCAGGGTATTTCTGCGAGCAGTGTCGGCTGAAAATGGGGCTCTCCCGCGTGGTGCTCAGCCCCGGCGCGCGAGCACACCTGCTGAGCTACGGCTGGCCGGGCAACGTTCGCGAGCTTGAGCACGCCATTCACCGGGCGGTGGTGCTGGCGCGGGCGACGCGCTCGGGGGATGAGGTGGTGATTCACGCCAGCCACTTTGCGCGGCATGACGAAAACGCGCTGGTGATTAACCGCGAGGTGCCTGAGATTGCCTGCGAGAACCTGCGCGAGGCGACGGAGGCGTTTCAGCGCCAGAGGATCGCCCTGGCGCTAGAGCAAAACAACCGCAGCTGGGCGGCGTGCGCGCGGGCGCTGGAGATGGACGTCGCCAACCTGCACCGGCTGGCGAAACGTCTGGGCCTTAAATAATGCCGGCCTGGTAGAAATCCTGCAGGTTAATGGCGCCGCACAGCCTGCCATTTTCGTCGACCACCGGCGCGGCGGTGATTTTGCGCTTCATCAGTACCTCTTTGGCCTCGATGGCGCGGCTGTCGGCATTGAGCGTCAGGCCGCCGCGCGTCATCGCTTTGGCGACCTCTGATTCCAGCTTGCCGCCGCCCACCAGCCAGCGGCGAAGGTCGCCGTCGGTAAATACGCCCTTCACGACACCCTCGCGATCGCACACGGCCACCAGCCCCAGCCCGGTACGGCTCAGTTCGAGCATCGCGTCCATCACGCTGGTCTCGAGCTTAACCTGCGGGATGGCATCGTCGGTGCGCATCAGGTGGTGCACCTTGTTGAGCAGGCGCGCGCCGAGCGCACCTGCCGGATGCGAACGGGCAAAATCTTCTTCGTTAAAGCCGCGCGCCTGCATCACCGCCATCGCCAGCGCGTCGCCCATCATCAGCGTATTGACGGTGCTGGAGGTGGGCGCAAGGTGCATCGGGCAGGCTTCGCGCTCCACGGAGATATCCAGCACGGCCTTCGCGGCCAGCGCCAGCGGCGAGCGGGATTTGCCGGTCATCGCCAGCAGGGCGACCGATTTTTCCTGCAGGCGCGGGATAATGAGATCCAGCTCTTTCGCCGAACCTGAATAGGAGATAAACAGCATCACGTCGCGACTTTCGATCATGCCCAGGTCGCCGTGCAGCGCTTCGGCCGGGTGGACGAAGAACGCAGGCGTTCCGGTGCTGGCAAGCGTGGCGGCAATCTTTTTGCCGATATGGCCGGACTTTCCGATGCCTGCCACAATCACTTTTCCCTCGCACTGGATAATGGTGTTTGCCGCGCGGACAAAATCTTCACCCAGCCGCTCGGGCAGGCGGCTCGCCTCCTGCAGCTCCAGCATCAGGGTTTGACGGCCTGCCTTTAACAGAAAATCACTCATTGTTCTCTCCGGTTTCGATCGTTCCATCCCCGGCTCAGCAGCGGGGGCGTTAATAGTAATGCATACCCTTCTGGCGATCATGGTTAAAGGTGAAAGATTTTGCATACCGCCACATAACCGCTTCCTTGTGGTGTTGGGGATGCTTTACCATAATTGGCACTTATCGATTCGTTAAATGGATGTCACATGCTCAAGCGTCGTTATGCAGCGTTGTTACCCGCGCTGATTCTGCTTTCTGCCTGTAATAGCAAACCGAAAACTGAAGCAGCCCAGCAAACGGCTGGCGCGCCCTCCGGGGGCTTTCTGCTGGAGCCGCAGCACAACATGATGCAGATGGGCGGCGACTTTGCGAACAATCCGGCCGCCGAGCAGTTCATCGATAAGATGGTCAGCAAGCATGGCTTTGACCGCCAGCAGCTGCATGAAATTTTGTCCCAGGCGAAACGTCTGGACTACGTCCTGCGCCTGATGGACAGGCAGGCGCCGACGGCGCAGGTGCCAACCGGGCCAAACGGCGCATGGCTGCGCTATCGCAAGCAGTTCATCACCCCGGACAACGTGCAAAACGGCGTGGCGTTCTGGAATCAGTATGAAGATGCCCTGAACCGCGCGTGGCAGGTCTACGGCGTGCCGCCGGAAATCATCGTCGGCATTATCGGCGTGGAGACGCGCTGGGGCCGCGTGATGGGCAAAACCCGCATTCTTGACGCGCTGGCGACGCTGTCGTTTAACTATCCGCGCCGCGCTGAATACTTCTCGTCCGAGCTGGAAACCTTCCTGCTGATGGCGCGCGACGAGCAGGATGACCCGCTCGATCTGAAGGGTTCGTTTGCCGGCGCGATGGGCTACGGCCAGTTTATGCCGTCGTCCTACAAGCAATATGCCGTTGATTTTAATGGTGATGGACACATCAACCTGTGGGACCCTGAGGATGCCATCGGCAGCGTCGCTAACTACTTTAAGGCGCACGGCTGGACCCCGGGCGGGCAGGTTGCGGTGCAGGCTAACGGCGAGGCGTTCGGGCTGGATAATGGCTTTAAAACCAAATACAGCGTGGCGCAGCTGACGGCGGCGGGCTTAACGCCAACGCAGCCGCTGGGCAACGTGGACCAGGTGAGCCTGCTGCGTCTGGACGTGGGGACCGGCTACCAGTACTGGTACGGCATGCCGAACTTCTACACCATTACCCGCTATAATCACAGCACCCATTACGCTATGGCGGTATGGCAGCTTGGGCTGGCGGTGTCCCAGGCGCGCGTCCCGGCGGCGTCACCGTTTAGCCAGTAATTCTTTCTCGTCACCCCTTTTCCTGAGCCGGTGCGCGCGCATCGGCTTTTTTCTGAATGCCCCTCGTAAAACCGGAACCTCGTCCCCATATCTCACCGGAAAGTGCTATCTTGTGCTGCACGTTTTTCCGAAGCCTGGAGCGAGAATGACTGACCATGAATTGATGCAGCTGAGCGAAGTGGTAGGGCTGGCGCTGAAGCAGCGTGGTGCAACCCTCACCACCGCGGAGTCCTGCACCGGCGGCTGGGTTGCCAAAGTTATCACGGATATCGCGGGCAGTTCCGCCTGGTTTGAACGCGGCTTTGTGACCTACAGTAACGAAGCTAAGGCGCAGATGATTGGCGTGCATGAAGCGACGCTGGAGCAGCACGGTGCGGTCAGCGAACCGGTAGTGATTGAAATGGCAATTGGCGCGCTCAAAGAGGCGCGCGCGGATTATGCCATTTCCATTAGCGGCATCGCGGGGCCTGACGGCGGCAGCGACGTGAAGCCCGTTGGCACCGTCTGGTTTGGGTTCGCCACCTCAAAAGGTGAGGGGATCACCCGCCGCGAATGCTTTAGCGGCGATCGTGAAAGCGTGCGCCGGCAGGCAACGGAATATGCGTTGAAAACGCTCTGGCAACAATTTCTACAAAATACTTGATACTGTATGACCATACAGTATAATTGCATCAACAGAACAGAAATCCACGGTGAAGCGCAGCCGCTTCTCCCGGCATGACAGGAGTAATAATGGCTATCGACGAGAACAAACAGAAAGCGTTGGCGGCAGCACTGGGCCAGATCGAAAAGCAATTCGGTAAAGGCTCCATCATGCGCCTGGGTGAAGACCGCTCCATGGACGTGGAAACTATCTCCACCGGTTCGCTTTCATTGGATATCGCCCTGGGCGCAGGTGGTTTACCAATGGGCCGTATCGTAGAAATCTACGGACCGGAATCCTCGGGTAAAACGACGCTGACGCTGCAGGTCGTTGCGGCGGCACAGCGCGAAGGTAAAACCTGTGCGTTTATCGATGCCGAGCACGCGCTTGATCCTGTCTATGCCCGCAAACTGGGCGTTGATATCGACAACCTGCTGTGTTCCCAGCCGGACACCGGTGAGCAGGCGCTGGAGATTTGTGACGCGCTGGCACGTTCCGGTGCGGTTGACGTTATCGTGGTCGACTCCGTTGCCGCACTGACGCCAAAAGCGGAAATCGAAGGTGAAATCGGCGACTCACACATGGGCCTCGCGGCTCGTATGATGAGCCAGGCGATGCGTAAGCTGGCGGGTAACCTGAAGCAGTCCAACACGCTGCTGATCTTCATCAACCAGATCCGTATGAAAATTGGCGTGATGTTCGGTAACCCAGAAACCACCACCGGTGGTAACGCGCTGAAGTTCTATGCGTCTGTTCGTCTGGATATTCGCCGTATCGGTGCGGTGAAAGAGGGCGAAAACGTGGTGGGCAGCGAAACCCGCGTGAAGGTTGTGAAGAACAAAATCGCCGCGCCGTTCAAACAGGCTGAATTCCAGATCCTCTACGGTGAAGGTATCAACTTCTACGGCGAGCTGGTTGACCTCGGCGTGAAAGAGAAGCTGATTGAAAAAGCAGGTGCCTGGTACAGCTACAACGGCGACAAGATCGGTCAGGGTAAAGCGAATGCGATTTCCTGGCTGAAAGACAACCCGGCTGCCGCAAAAGAGATTGAGAAGAAAGTACGCGAGCTTCTGTTGAGCAACCAGGACTCCAAACCGGATTTCGTGGTTGATGCTGCGGATGCTGAAGAAACCAACGAAGACTTTTAAGTCTCTCGTGTAAAGATGAAGGGCTGCTGATGCGGCCCTTTTTGCATTTCTGAATCTGCAGGTTTTTTATGAGTGAACCGACAACACGCCGACCCGCCTACTCGCGCTTGCTGGACCGTGCCGTACGCATTCTTGCCGTGCGTGACCACAGTGAACAGGAGCTACGGCGAAAGCTGTCAGCGCCCGTCATGAGCAAAAACGGTCCGGAAGAGATTGATGCCACGGCTGAAGATTACGATCGCGTCATCGCCTGGTGCTACGAGCAGCGTTATCTGGACGATGATCGTTTCGCCGGGCGGTTTCTGGCCAGCCGCGGCCGCAAGGGATATGGCCCCGCACGTATCCGCCAGGAGCTGAACCAGAAAGGCGTTGCCCGGGAATCCATTGAAAAAGCGATGCGCGAATGCGACATCGACTGGTGCGAGCTGGCGCGCGAGCAGGCCGTGCGTAAATACGGTGAACCGCTGGCGCGCGAATTTTCAGAAAAAGTCAAAATCCAACGCTTTTTGCTCTACCGCGGCTTTCTCATGGAAGATATTCAGGATATCTGGCGTAATTTTGCCGATTGAACGCATGCGGGATTTTACTTCCCTTTAAAGAAAACTTATCTTATTCCCACTTTTTCAGTCGCGAGCCTGTCCAGCAGTTTACAGATACAGGCTTGCTACGACATTTCGTTAGCTTGATTTCAGGATAATTATGAGCAAGAGCACCGCTGAGATCCGTCAGGCGTTTCTCGATTTTTTCCATAGTAAGGGACACCAGGTTGTTGCCAGCAGCTCCCTGGTACCGAATAACGACCCGACTTTACTGTTTACCAACGCCGGGATGAACCAGTTCAAGGATGTTTTCCTTGGTCTCGACAAGCGTAATTATTCCCGCGCCACAACCTCACAGCGTTGCGTGCGTGCGGGCGGTAAACACAACGATTTGGAAAACGTCGGCTACACCGCACGCCACCACACTTTCTTCGAAATGCTGGGTAACTTCAGCTTCGGCGACTACTTCAAACATGATGCAATTCAGTTTGCGTGGGAACTGCTGACCGGTGAAAACTGGTTCAACCTGCCGAAAGAGCGTCTGTGGGTTACCGTCTACGAAACCGATGACGAAGCCTATGAAATCTGGGAAAAAGAAGTCGGTATCCCTCGCGAACGTATCATCCGTATCGGTGACAACAAAGGCGCGCCTTACGCGTCTGATAACTTCTGGCAGATGGGCGACACCGGCCCTTGCGGTCCGTGCACCGAGATCTTCTACGATCATGGCGACCACATCTGGGGTGGCCCTCCGGGAAGCGCGGAAGAAGATGGCGATCGCTACATTGAGATCTGGAACATCGTCTTCATGCAGTTCAACCGTCAGGCCGACGGCACCATGGAGCCGCTGCCGAAACCGTCCGTAGATACCGGTATGGGCCTTGAGCGTATCGCGGCCGTTCTGCAACACGTTAACTCCAACTATGAGATTGACCTGTTCAGCACCCTGATCAAAGCCGTTGCTGAGGTAACGGGCGCAACCGATCTGAGCAACAAATCACTGCGCGTTATCGCAGACCATATTCGTTCCTGTGCGTTCCTGATTGCTGACGGCGTTATCCCGTCGAATGAAAACCGTGGCTATGTGCTGCGTCGTATCATTCGTCGTGCGATCCGCCATGGCAACATGCTGGGCGCGAAGGACACCTTCTTCTATAAACTCGTTGGGCCACTGATTGGCGTGATGGGCTCTGCCGGTGACGAGCTGAAACGCCAGCAGGCGCAGGTTGAACAGGTTCTGAAAACCGAAGAAGAGCAGTTTGCCCGTACGCTGGAACGCGGTCTGGCGCTGCTGGACGACGAGCTGGCGAAGCTTAAGGGCGACACGCTGGACGGCGAAACCGCTTTCCGCCTTTACGACACTTACGGCTTCCCGGTTGATCTGACGGCGGACGTTTGCCGTGAGCGCAACATCAAAGTTGACGAAGCGGGCTTTGAAGCGGCGATGGAAGAACAGCGCCGCCGCGCGCGCGAATCCAGCGGTTTTGGCGCCGACTACAACGCGATGATCCGCGTTGACGGCGCCTCTGAATTTAAAGGCTATGATGCGCTGGAACTGACCGGCAAAGTGACCGCGCTGTTTGTTGACGGCAAAGCCGTAGACAGCATCAGCGCGGGTCAGGATGCGGTGGTCATTCTGGACAAAACGCCGTTCTATGCCGAATCCGGCGGCCAGGTTGGCGATAAGGGCGAACTGAAAGGGAATGGCTTTAGCTTTGCCGTCACCGACACCCAGAAATATGGCCAGGCGATCGGTCACCAGGGCAAACTGGTTTCCGGTTCTCTGAAAGTGGGCGAGGGCGTTCAGGCCAACGTTGACGAAGCACGCCGCGCGCGCATTCGTCTGAACCACTCTGCAACGCACCTGATGCACGCCGCGCTTCGCGACGTGCTGGGTACCCACGTTGCGCAGAAAGGTTCTCTGGTTAACGACAAAGTGCTGCGTTTCGACTTCTCGCACTTTGAAGCGATGAAGCCGTCCGAAATTCGTGCGGTTGAAGACCTGGTGAACGCGCAGATCCGCCGTAACCTGCCAATCGAAACCCATATTATGGATCTCGAGGACGCGAAGAAAAAAGGCGCGATGGCGCTGTTTGGCGAGAAGTATGACGAGCGCGTTCGCGTGCTGAGCATGGGTGATTTCTCCACCGAACTGTGCGGCGGTACGCACGCATCCCGCACCGGTGATATCGGCCTGTTCCGCATCGTTTCCGAATCAGGAACGGCTGCGGGCGTGCGTCGTATTGAAGCAGTAACCGGTGAAGGCGCAATTGCCAGCCTGCATGCGCAGAGCGATCAGCTGCACGACATCGCGCAGCTGCTGAAAGGCGATAGCCAGAACCTGGGCGAGAAAGTGCGCGTTGCGCTGGATCGTACCCGTCAGCTGGAAAAAGAGCTCCAGCAGCTGAAAGAACAGGCCGCGGCGCAGGAGAGCGCAAGCCTCTCCAGCAAAGCGGTAGAAATTAAAGGCGTTAAGCTGCTGGTCAGCGATCTGGCTGGCGTTGAGCCTAAAATGCTTCGCACTATGGTCGACGATCTGAAGAACCAGTTAGGTTCGACGGTTATCGTACTGGCGACGGTGGCAGAAGGTAAGGTTTCTCTGATTGCGGGGGTCTCTAAGGATGTGACTGACCGTGTTAAAGCAGGGGAACTGATCGGTATGGTCGCCCAGCAGGTGGGTGGCAAAGGTGGCGGTCGTCCTGACATGGCGCAAGCCGGCGGTACGGATGCGGCGGCGCTTCCAGCAGCATTAGCCAGCGTTGAAAGCTGGGTGAGTGCGAAACTGTAATAACGACAAAGCACAAACAGACGCCATAGCGGTAACGTTATGGCGTCTTGTTCACTGCGCTATCGATAACGATAAAGTCAGGTTGAGTTTGTGTATATCGGCTAAACTTACGTTTAACAGAATGTGATGCCGTGACTGCTTACACATTACGTGTTTGTCATCGCTTACTTTTTGGCGTTATATGATGGATAATGCCGGGATACAAGAGACCCGACTCTTTTAATCTTTCAAGGAGCAAAGAATGCTGATTCTGACTCGTCGAGTTGGTGAGACCCTCATGATTGGGGATGAGGTCACCGTGACAGTTTTAGGGGTAAAGGGTAACCAGGTTCGTATTGGTGTTAACGCCCCTAAAGAAGTATCTGTCCACCGTGAAGAGATCTACCAGCGTATCCAGGCTGAAAAATCCCAGCAGTCCAGTTACTGATATTGTCGCGTCTCGCTGTCGGGCGAGACGCAACCCTTCCGCTATTTTTCCCGCTTAACGTTACCGTTTGATTTCAACCGCTCAAATTTTCATCTTTCTCGTTGCCTTAATACGCCCTTCAACCTTTATGCTGCTCTGCTGAAACTGTCTGGAATCCGTTAAAATCCGCTTATAAAACACCCTCTTTGTGGCTTTTACATGCTAATTGCGTGTGATTTGTGCAAACGATAAAAGCTTTTGGAAAATTGTTTGACTTATAAGTCCCAGAAAGTAATATATGCGCCACGCAGCGACGAGAAGCTCTTAACGAGTTCCTTGAAGCACTCGAGAGAGGCGTTGTGTGGTGAGGTGGCCGAGAGGCTGAAGGCGCTCCCCTGCTAAGGGAGTATGCGGTCAAAAGCTGCATCCGGGGTTCGAATCCCCGCCTCACCGCCATTTTGCATCCGTAGCTCAGCTGGATAGAGTACTCGGCTACGAACCGAGCGGTCGGAGGTTCGAATCCTCCCGGATGCACCATCTATTACTTCATATTGCTTTAGAAGTGATGTGAATATCGAGTAGTACAGTAGTAAATCCCGATGCATCCGTAGCTCAGCTGGATAGAGTACTCGGCTACGAACCGAGCGGTCGGAGGTTCGAATCCTCCCGGATGCACCATTTACTATTTCTGAAAGCAGTATCCCGATGCATCCGTAGCTCAGCTGGATAGAGTACTCGGCTACGAACCGAGCGGTCGGAGGTTCGAATCCTCCCGGATGCACCATTTACTATTTCTGAAAGCATTATCCCGATGCATCCGTAGCTCAGCTGGATAGAGTACTCGGCTACGAACCGAGCGGTCGGAGGTTCGAATCCTCCCGGATGCACCATATTCTCCAGGGTAACAGCGATGCTGTTGTTTAAAGGTCCGCGAATGAATCGCGAGCACTAGGGAGGATAACGTTGCTTCAGCAACGGCCCGCAGGGCGAGGCGTAAGCCGAGTAATCCTCCCGGATGCACCATATTCTCCCTCTTTGTTTATTCCTTCGACGTTCCGTTAATCATCGCACCTGCAATCAGCGACAAAAACCCCCATTTACGATAAAGTAATGCTTTGTTAATCGGTTAGCGAGAGCACGATGTACGCAAAGTATGACGGTTTGATCTTCGATATGGACGGCACTCTCCTGGATACCGAGCCTACGCATCGTAAAGCCTGGGATGACGTTCTTGGGCGTTACGGCATGCGTTTCGATTTACAGGCGATGGTGGCCCTCAACGGATCGCCGACCTGGCGTATTGCTCAGGCCGTCATTGAACTCAATCATGCCGATCTTGACCCCTACCAGCTCGCGCGCGAAAAAACCGATGCGGTAAAAGCCATGCTGTTAGATACCGTGCGCCCTTTACCGCTCATTGACGTGGTAAAAGACTGGCACGGACGTCGACCGATGTCGGTTGGCACCGGCAGTGAAAGCGCGGTTGCCGAAGCGTTGCTCAATCATCTGGGCCTGCGCCGCTATTTTTCTGCCGTGGTCGCGGCCGATCATGTCAAAAATCACAAACCTGCTCCGGATACCTTTCTGCTTTGCGCAAAATTGATGGGCGTGCCTGCTGAAAAATGCGTCGTTTTTGAAGATGCTGATTTTGGCATTCAGGCCGCGCGGGATGCGGGCATGGCCGCGGTGGACGTTCGCCTGCTGTGAGTGACGCGCTGTCACTTGCCTCACTATTCGCCAGCAGTTTCTTAAGCGCGACGCTTTTACCGGGCAATTCGGAAGTGGTGCTGGTGGCGATGCTGTTGTCCGGCGTCAGTCAGCCGTGGTTGCTGGTGTTAATAGCAACAATGGGTAATAGCCTTGGAGGACTGACTAACGTTATTCTTGGGCGTTTCTTTCCGCTGCGTGAAAAATCGCGCTGGCAGGAAAAGGCAGTCGGCTGGCTAAAACGCTATGGCGCTGCCACGCTATTATTAAGCTGGATGCCTGTAATAGGCGATTTACTGTGTCTGCTGGCGGGATGGTTACGCATCTCCTGGGGACCGGTGCTCTTTTTTTTGTGCCTTGGCAAGGCGTTGCGCTATGTTCTCGTGGCATGGGTAACACTACAGGGTATGACGTGGTGGCACTAATTGGTGGAATGAATACGCGACCTTCAATCGTCAACCATTACAATTATGCTGGGTAACATTACTTTGACAGGCGGGAGGTCAACTTGATCCCGGACGTATCACAGGCGCTGGCCTGGCTGGAAAATCACCCTCAGGCACTGAAGGGGATTCAGCGTGGGCTTGAGCGCGAAACGCTGCGCGTTAACGCGGATGGAAGCTTAGCGACGACGGGTCACCCGAAGGCGTTAGGATCGGCGCTGACACATAAATGGATCACCACCGATTTCGCCGAAGCGCTGCTGGAGTTCATTACTCCCGTAGAGGGCGACATCGATCGCATGCTGAAAATCCTGCGCGATGTCCATCGCTTCACCGCCCGTAATCTGGGCGATGAGCGCATGTGGCCGCTGAGCATGCCATGCTATATCGAGCAGGGGCAGGCTATTGAACTGGCGCAATACGGCACCTCGAACATTGGCCGTCTGAAAACGCTCTATCGCGAAGGTCTGAAGAACCGCTATGGCGCGCTGATGCAAACCATCTCTGGCGTTCATTACAACTTCTCGCTGCCGATGGCCTTCTGGCAGGCGAAATGCGGTGAAAGCGATAAAGAGGCGATTTCAGCGGGCTACCTCCGTCTGATTCGTAACTACTATCGCTTCGGCTGGGTTATCCCGTATCTCTTTGGCGCATCGCCAGCCATCTGCTCGTCGTTCCTGCAGGGAAAACCGACCACGCTGCCGTTCGAGAAGACCGAATGCGGCATGTACTATCTGCCGTATGCGACCTCGCTGCGCCTGAGCGATCTTGGCTATACCAATAAGTCGCAAAGCAATCTCGGAATTACGTTTAACGATTTGCACGAGTATGTGGCAGGATTGAAGCGGGCGATTAAAACGCAGTCGGAAGAGTACGAAAAAATCGGCCTCGAAAAAGACGGCAAGCGCCTGCAAATCAACAGCAACGTGCTGCAGATTGAAAACGAGCTGTACGCGCCGATTCGCCCTAAACGCGTCACGCGCAGCGGTGAAACGCCGTCCGATGCGCTGCAGCGCGGCGGGATTGAGTACATTGAAGTGCGCTCGCTGGACATCAACCCGTTCTCGCCGGTTGGCGTCGACGAACAGCAAATCCGCTTCCTTGACCTGTTCATGGTCTGGTGCGTGCTGGCTGACGCGCCGGAAATGAGTTCTGACGAACTGTCCTGCACGCGCACGAACTGGAACCGCGTGATTCTGGAAGGCCGTAAGCCAGGACTGACGCTTGGCATCGGGTGCGAAACGGCGCAGTTCCCGCTGACGAAAGTCGGTAAAGATCTGTTCCGTGACCTGAAGCGCGTCGCCCAGACGATGGACAGCATTGACGGCGGCGAGGCGTATCAAAACGTCTGTGATCAGCTGGTTGAAAGCTTTGATAATCCGGAACTGACGTTCTCGGCGCGCATTCTGCGTTCCATGATTGAGCAGGGCATTGGCGGCACCGGACGTTCGCTCTCGGCGGAGTATCGTGAGATGTTGATGCATGAGCCGTTAGAGGTGCTGAGTGAAGCCGACTTTGTGGCGGAGCGTGAGGCTTCCATGGTGCGTCAGAAAGAGATTGAGGCGGCGGATACGGAGTCGTTTGACGCGTTTCTGGCGAAGCAGGCGTAACAGAAAAGAAAAAGGCCACATCGCTGTGGCCAAAATATACATCTCTGAATTCAGGGATGATGATAACAAATGCGCGTCTTTCATATACTCAGACGCGCATTGTGTAGAAGAGTTCAGTTTATTTTTAAGAAAATCACTATCGGAGGTGACGTATGCCGTTATTAGATAGCTTTACCGTCGACCATACCCGTATGGAAGCACCTGCAGTACGCGTGGCGAAGACCATGAACACCCCGCACGGCGACACGATCACCGTTTTCGATCTGCGCTTCTGCGTGCCGAACAAAGAAGTGATGCCGGAAAAAGGCATTCACACCCTGGAGCACCTGTTTGCCGGATTCATGCGTGACCACCTGAACGGCAACGGCGTTGAGATCATCGATATCTCCCCGATGGGCTGCCGTACCGGCTTCTACATGAGCCTGATCGGCACGCCTGAAGAGAAACGCGTTGCAGACGCGTGGAAAGCGGCCATGGAAGACGTGCTGAAGGTGAAAGAGCAGAACCAGATCCCAGAGCTGAACGTTTACCAGTGCGGGACTTACCAGATGCACTCTCTGGAAGAAGCGCAGGAGATCGCCCGCCATATCATCGAGCGTGATGTTCGCGTGAACAGCAACGACGAGCTGGCCCTGCCGAAAGAAAAACTGCAGGAACTGCACATCTAGGGCACCTTCTCCCTCTCCCCTGGGAGAGGGTAAGGTAAGGGTTATTTAGCCCATGACCACAACCTCAACCTTTTCCTTTACCCATCGTCCTCTCGTTCCGTTTGCGCATGACTATGCTCATGGTGACAGCGAGCCGTGGCATCAGCATGACTGCGCGCAGCTGCTGCATAGCCTAAGCGGCGTCGTGCGGGTGGATACGGCTTCCGGCTGCTGGGTGGTGCCACCGGGTCGCGGCGTCTGGCTTCCGGCGGGTACGCCGCATTCGCTACGCATTACCGGGCATGTTGCCGCGCGCACGCTGTTTATCGATCCGCTGGCGCGGGCCGATCTGCCTGCAACCTGTCAGATCGTGCAGATCTCGCCGCTGCTGCGTGAACTGATCCTCGCGTCGCTAACGCTTCCTGAATCCTACCTGTCCGGCAGCCGTGATGAGCGGGTCTACGAGCTGATCCTTGATGAAATTCGCACCCTGCCGGCGCTGCCGTTTCACCTGCCGGAGCCGCAAAGCGAACCGCTGCGCGGCCTTTGCGATCGGGTCAGGCAAAACGCGGGCGAAGGCTGGAGCATAGGCCAGGCCGCGAGCGTGCTGGGAATGAGCGAGCGGACCCTAAATCGCCATTTCCAGCACCAGACGGGGCTAAGCTTTCGCGAGTGGGTGAGGAGGGCGCGGCTGCTGGAGGCGCTGGACCGGCTGGCGCAGGGCCAGCCGGTATTGCGCGTGGCGCTGGAGTTGGGATACGGCAGCCACAGCGCCTTTACGGCCATGTTCCGTCGGGTGATGGGCATCTCCCCCAGCGATTACTTTAAGAACGACTGACGGCATTAAAGAGCGCCTGAAGCGACGCGCGCGCCACGTCGCTATCAATGCCCACGCCCCAGCGGCTGCTGCCGTCCTGGAACAGGCAGCGAATGTAGGCCACCGAGCGGCTATCGCTGCGCTCGCCCAGGGTGTGTTCGTGGTAGTCCTTAATCACAAACGGCGTATTAATCCAGCGGCTTAACCCGCTGGCTGCGGCGGATAACAGCCCGTTACCTTCGCCGTCAAGCTGGCGCGTTCCGCCCTGCGTGGCAACGCTTGCCGTCAGCCGGAGCTGCCCGTCCTGCTGGCTGTCGCTGCGGTACGTTTGCAGCGCGAAGCGCGGCGTCGACACCAGGCCGTAGCGGGCGCGGAACAGCTGCCACAGCGCGTTTTGCGTCATCTCTTTTCCATGGCGGTCGGTTTCCTGCTGTACGTGCTGGCTGAAATCCTGCTGCAGGGCGCGGGGCAGTTTTAGCCCATGATTATGCTCAATAAGCCACGCGCTGCCGCTTTTCCCCGACTGGCTGTTCACGCGGATCACCGCTTCATAGGTACAGCCGATATCCTGCGGATCGACGGGCAGATAGGGCATCTCCCAGCGGTCGCCAGGCCGGCGGGAATCAAACCCTTTCTTGATGGCATCCTGATGCGAGCCGGAAAACGCGGTATAGGCCAGCCGTCCCGCCCACGGATGGCGCGGATGGACCGGCAGCTGGTTGCAGGTTTCCACCACTTCCACGACCCGGTTCATATCGCTGAAGTCGAGATTTGGGCTAACGCCCTGGCTGTAGAGATTCATCGCCAGCGTTACCAGGCAGACGTTGCCCGTGCGCTCGCCGTTGCCGAACAGGCACCCCTCCACGTGGTCGGCGCCCGCCATTACGGCAAGCTCGGCGCAGGCGACGCCGGTCCCGCGGTCGTTATGCGGATGCACGCTGATGCAGACGTCGCGGCGGCGGCTGAAGCGGCGACAGAAATACTCGATCTGGTCGGCATAGACGTTCGGCGTGCTGACCTCAACGGTGGCCGGCAAGTTGATTACCATTGGCCGCTCGCCGCACGGCTGCCAGATTTCCGCCACCGCCTCACAAATTTCCAGCGCAAACTCCGGTTCGGTAAAGCAGAAGGTTTCCGGAGAGTATTCGTACTGCCAGCGGGTGTCCGGGTTCTCTTCACACAGCTGACGAATAAGGCGCGTGGAGCGCGTCGCCAGCTCGACGACCTGCGCCTTATCCATGCCAAACACCAGGCGGCGGAACAGCGGGGCGGTGGCGTTATAAAGATGTACCGTGGCCTGCTTCGCGCCGCGCAGGGACTCAAAGGTGCGGACGATCAGATCTTCCCGCGCCTGAGTTAACACCTGAATCGTGACGTCATCCGGAATGCGGTTCTCTTCGATCAGCTGGCGAACGAAGTTGAAGTCGGTCTGCGAGGCCGACGGGAAAGCCACCTCAATTTCCTTAAATCCGCAGCTCAGCAGCAGCGCCCAGAACTGCAGCTTGCGCGCGCCGTCCATCGGCTCGGCCAGCGCCTGGTTGCCGTCGCGCAGGTCGGTTGAAAGCCAGCGTGGGGCATGCGTGATGCGTTGCTCAGGCCAGCGGCGGTCGGGCAGGGAGAGGGGAGGGTAAGGTTGATACTTGTCTGCGGGTGTTTTCAGCATGGTGCGCTCCTGTTGTCTTTTCACTATCGTGAAGGGATTTCAGGCGCGCGGCTTTATCGAAACTGACAATCGCTGTCGCATTTTGGACAAGGAGGCGATCGTTGCCCGATGGCGCTGCGCTTACCAAGCCTACAAATTCAACGTTGGCCCGGTAAGGCGCAGCCGCCACCCGGCATCCTGCGCAGAGGACTAGTGCGCTCCGCCGCCGCCGCTACCGGCACCAAACGGCGGTTTTGCAAACCATACCAGCCCCAGCAGGACGATAAAGATCCCCGCCGATATCCAGAAAATCTCGTTGGCGGAGATAATCAGCCCCTGGTTGGTGATCTGCTGGGCTATCCAGCCGGACGCCTGCTGCTCCGTCATGCCCATCCCCTGAAGCTGGCTGTACATCTGCTGGGAATTAGGGTTAAACGGGTTCACCGCTTCCGTCAGCTGCGCGTGGTGCATCGACTCGCGGTTGGTCCAGAGGGTCGTGGTGATCGACGTCCCGATGGAGCCCGCCAGCGTTCGGGTGAAGTTCGACAGGCTTGATGCCGCCGCCATGCGCTCGGGCGGCAAGCCGGAAAGCGTAATGGTGGTCAGCGGCATAAAGAAGCACGCCACGGCAAAGCCCTGGATGAACTGCGGCCACGCGGATGCGCCAAAGTCCATGCCCGGCTCGAACGTATACGCGCGCCAGTAGAAGCACACGGCGTACATGATGAAGCTGAACGTCACCAGCCTGCGCATGTCGAGCTTGTGGGCGAAGCGGCCGATAATCGGCGACAGCAGGACCGGAATTAACCCCACAGGCGCAGAGGCCAGGCCCGCCCAGGTGGCGGTATAGCCGTAGACCTCCTGCAGCAGCTGCGGCAGCAGGACGATGGCGCCGAAGTAGAGCATGTAGGCCAGGCTGATGCACAGGCAGCCTATGGTGAAGTTTCGCGACTTAAACAGCGACAGATCGACTATCGGGTTATCGTCCGTCAGCTCCCAGACGATCAGGAAGCTCAGCGATATCACCGCGACGACCGTCAGAACGATAATCTCCGTCGAGTTAAACCAGTCCAGCTCTTTGCCCTGGTCGAGCATCACCTGCAGGCTGCCGATCCCAATCACCAGCAGCGCCAGGCCAATGGCGTCAATGCGCCGCTGCTCCGTGCGGGTTTCGCGACCGCGCAGCGTTTGCAGGGTCAGCATCACCACCAACGCCCCAATCGGCACGTTGATAAAGAAGATCCAGCCCCAGTGGTAGTTGTCGCTGATATAGCCGCCGAGGATAGGCCCGCAGATCGGCGCAACGATCACCGTCATCGACCACAGCGCCAGCGCTATAGAGCGCTTGGCGGGCGGATAGTTGTTCAGCAGCAAACTCTGCGACAGCGGAATCAGCGGCCCGGCCACGATCCCCTGAATAACGCGGAAGAAGATCAGCATCGTCAGGCTCGTGGACATGCCGCACGCCCATGAGGCGAGCACAAACAATATCGTTGACCACAGGAACAGCTTCACTTCACCGACGCGCTTCGCCAGCCAGCCGGTAATCGGAATCGAGATGGCGTTCGCCACCCCGAATGAGGTGATAACCCAGGTCCCCTGGCTCAGCGACGAGCCAAGGTTACCGGCGATAGTCGGGATCGCCACGTTTGCGATGGTGGAGTCCAGCACCTGCATGAATGTCGCCAGCGAGAGCGCAATGGTCATAATGACCAGCTGCGCGCCCTCCAGCGGTTTTTGCGGCTTTTGCTGTTGCATAACGCTCACCTTCGGCTTAACCGGCGTTTGCCTTCACGATGTCATCGATCAGCTTATTGACCGGATCGAGGCTAATTTCACGGGCGTTACTTTCATAAGCCGGGCTGGTCCGCACCTGGCTTGCCAGGATCTGGCCGTCGCGGTTGGCGGTATCTACGGTTACCAGCGTTGAAAGGCCAATACGCAGCGGATGATCGGCGAGCTGTTTCGGATCCAGCTCGATACGCACCGGCAGACGCTGAACCACTTTGATCCAGTTACCGGTTGCGTTCTGCGCGGGCAGCAGGGAGAAGGCGCTGCCTGTCCCCATATCCAGACCGACCACTTTACCGGTGTACTTCACGTCATCGCCGTAAATGTCGCTGACGACCGTCGCGGTCTGGCCGATGCGCATGTGCGCAAGCTGCGTCTCTTTGAAGTTCGCATCCACCCACAGGTTGTTCGCCGGTACAACCGCCATCAGCGGCGTGGTGGGGCTAATCTGCGCGCCTGGCTGCACGGAGCGGCGAGAGACGTAGCCGGTCATCGGGCTGACGATCCTGGTACGCTGCAGGGCGAGCCAGGCGTTACGCACCTCGGTCGCGGACTGCTGCACCGCCGGCTGATTTTCAAGGCTTGTCCCCAGCACCATCGCCTGATTCGCGTTGTACTGTTGAATCGCCACATCCAGCTGCGCCTGCGCGCTGGCAACCGCATCGCGGGCGTGCTGCAGCTCTTCACGGCCAATCAGGTTGGCGGTGCCGAGCGGCACGCGGCGGTTCAGGTCGCTCTGCGCCTGCGCGAGCGCGGTTTTCTGCACGTCGATGTTGGCCTGCAGCTGCTTGCTGTTGATCATTAGCTGGCGGGTTTGACGCACGCTGGAGGCCAGCGCGGTCTTGGCTTTTTCAAACGCCTGCTGGGCGTCGGTCGGATCGAGCGTGACCAGCACGTCGCCCTTTTGCACAAAGTCGGTATTGTCAGCCCAGACCTTCGTCACGCTGCCCGACACCTGCGCCATGATTTGTACCTGGTTCCCTGCCACGTATGCATCGTCTGTCTCTTCAGCGTGACGCAATACTAAAAACCAATAGATCCCATATGCCACGGCAATAATAATAAAGAGCAAGGTCAGCAGAAGAAGGGCGCTCTTGCGTTTGCCTTTCTTATTGACCGGTTGCTGCGGGGTAACGTTCTCCGCATTTGCGCTCATTGTAGTTCTCCACGATCTTCTTATTTTCACATCGGCTGTGCCGACCTGCTGTCAGAAAGGCCAGCAGTGTGACGTGCTGGCCTGTCGGTATTCTTATAAATCTGGAATGTTGAGCGTGTCGTCGCGTTAGCGCAGCGCCTCAAGAACGGCGCCATCTTCATCCATCTGGTCCAGACGGGTGAGCAGCTTGCGGGTGATGTGCTCAAGCTGGTCGCGCTCGGCGGTGCTCAGGGCGGACCACAGTTTGTGCAGGCAGTTGTGCTGAGGTGGCAGCACCTCACGCAGGAATTCGTGACCCTTATCGGTCAGCTGCAGATGCAGACAGCGGCGATCGTTATCGCTTTCACGGCGTTCAATCCAGCCGCGCTTTTCCAGCTCATCGGCAATGCGGGTAGCGTTGGTGCGTGATGAACCCAGCGCGCAGCTCAGTTCAGACGGCTGAATGCTATGGTTTTCCTGAGACTCCAGCGTAATCAACGCCATAAATAACGTCTCGTTAATCCCTTGAGCTTTCAGCATCTTATTACGGTTTTCCAGCAGCTTACCCTGCATGTGCATGCACAGGCGGGTCAGCAGGATTTCCTGATACGGGAAGTCCTCGTGACGACTGGCGCGGAATTTAAGCATTTGTTCAATGGGCGTAAACGAACTATCCATTTGGGCATAACCTCATTAATTACAGCCGATATAGTAACGATAGTGACAAATAATGTAAATGAATTATTTGTGCGGTTATATCCGCCAAAGGAATGCCACTATCGGAAAGTGCCGGGTAAATCCGTGACCCGGTGAGCACAGAAAGCGTGGGTGATGAACCCGAAGACGAGAGGATGTGAGGATGGGGGTCTGAACTATTCATGCCGTTAGCTAATATGTCACCCACATTAAAATTTCTGGGATAAATGATTGCGCTCACCTTAACAGATGCAGGCCTCCTTTACACCCCGGGAGGCCTAAAGCATTGTAAAACTTAGTGAGCGGCTTCCTGGCGATGATATCCGCGCCACCAGACCAGCAGGTTGAGCGCCGCCACGATGGCGCCAATCGCGCAGACGCCCGTCCAGCCCGCATGCTGCCACGCCGAGGCTGAAATTAACGACCCCGCCGCGCCGCCGATAAAGTAGCTGGTCATATACCCGGCCGTGAGGCGGTTTCGCGCCTCGGGCTTCACCCGATAGATAACGGTTTGGTTAGTGATATGGACGCCCTGTACGGTGAGGTCGAGCACCAAAATCCCGACGATCAGCGCCAGCACCGAAACGTGCCCGTACCAGATTGCCGCCCATGAGAGCAGCAGCAGAACGAGCCCAGCGGTGGTGGTGAGGTGTGATTTGCCCTTATCGGCGAGCCCGCCAGCGGGACGCGCGCCCAGCGCACCGGCGGCACCGGCAAGGCCGAACAGGCCAATAACCGCTTCGGAATAGTTAAACGGCGGCGCGGCAAGCAAAAACGCCATCGACGTCCAGAGGATGCTGAAGTTCGCGAAGGTTAAACAGCCGAGTAGTGCGCGAGTTCGCAGCAGCTTATCCTGCGTGAAGAGGCTGAAAACGGAGGCGAGAAGCTGCGGGTAGTTCAGGTTGTTTTCCTGCTTCACCTTCGGCAGCCCGCGCCACAGCGCCAGCGCCATGACGGCCATCAGCGCGCTCGCAACCCAGTAGACCGTTCGCCAGCCGCCGAGGCTTGCCAGCAGGCCCGCCACGGTTCGCGCCAGCAGGATCCCCAGCAGCAGGCCGCTCATGATCGTCCCGACGACCTTGCCGCGTTTATCCGGCGAGGCAAGCGTGGCCGCCAGCGGCACCAGGATCTGCGCCACGACGGAGAACAGCCCCGTCAGCGCGGTGCCCACAATCATCATCGTCAGCGACTGGCTGCTGGCGGTGATCAGCATCCCGCCGGCGGCCAGCAGCGTCATGGTGACAATCAGCATCCGGCGCTCAAACATATCGCCCAGCGGGACGAGGAACAGCAGCCCGGCGGCATAGCCGAGCTGGGCGGCGGTAACAATAAAGCCTGCGGAACTGGCGGAAAGATCAAACGCGCGGGCGATGGTATCCAGCAGAGGCTGGGCGTAATAATTGCTGGCGACGGCCAGACCCGTTGCCACGGACATCAAAATAATGAGAGCCGGGCTAAGCCCGTGAGGTGTTTTCGTCATTAGGTTCAGGAATCGTGAGTTAAGTGATTAATTTTCCGGAAACCATAATAGCGAATGATTGTGAATGTTGGGGGATTGTTACGTGCTGGATTGTGCGGTTTAGGTTGGGTGCTGTGTGATCCCCTCACCCCGGCCCTCTCCCCAAAGGGGAGAGGGTGGTCAACGTCCCCTCTCCCCTTTGGGGAGAGGGTTAGGGTGAGGGGCAGTATTTTACTTCTGGGCGTCAAGCGCCTCTTTCACCCAGCCGTCGAACTGCTGCTGGTGGGCCTTGATCCAGCCGTCAACGTGGCCTTTCACGTCCGCCTCGGAGGATTTGCCCGCGTGCATCATCGCGTTCTGGGCGTTGATGTCCGCCAGCGGCAGCTTCATCACCGAGAACAGCTTCGCGGCCGCCGGGTTTTTCTCTGCCCAGGCCTTGTTGGCCACAATGTGCATGGTATTCACCGGGAAGCCGTAGTTCATGCCGTTCGGCAGCTTGGTGTCGATGTCTTTCTGCTCGCCCGGCAGGGAGGAGAACGGCACCTGCAGCCATACCACGTCTTTGCCAGGCTTCAGCACGTCGCTCACCCAGTACGGCGTCCAGGTGTAGTAGATAACCGGCTTGCCTTCCTTAAAGCGGGCGATGGTGTCGGCCATCATCGCCGAGTAGTTGCCGTGGCTCACGTCGACGGTCTTCGCCAGATCGAACGCTTTGTTCTGGTGGTTAATCACCGCCTCGCAGCCCCAGCCCGGCGAGCAGCCCATCATGTCGGCCTTGCCGTCGCCGTTGGTGTCGAACAGCTTCGCAATCTTCGGATCTTTCAGCTGTTCAATATTGGTGATGTGATACTTGTCGGCGGTTTTCTTGTCGATCAGGTATCCCTGCGCCGCGCCGGTCACGAAGGTCCCTTCGCGGTAGAACTTCTTGTCGCCGCCCGCGGCGGCATACATATCGTCGTGCAGCGGCTGCCAGTTAACGGCGGTAAAGGTAGCATCGCCGGAGGCAATCGAGGTGTAGCCCACGTTGTAATCCACTTCGCTGGCGGTGTTGACCGTATAGCCCAGCTTTTCCAGCGCGCGGCTCACGATCTGGGTCTGGAAGGACTCTTCCGAAATGGTGCTCTGCACCGGCTGCACGGTAATGCCTTTGCCCGGCAGGTCGGCCGCAAACGCGCTGGAAGAGACAAGGGTGGCAAACGCTGTGGCAAAAAGTACGCTATGTCGCATCGTTGTTCCTTATTTTGATTTCGTGAAAGGGCGGGTGAGTAACCCGACGGGGCCGGTGGTATACCAGCGACGGTTGCCGCGACTGCGTGAATCACGACCGACGGCCTGCGTGAGGCGGTCAAGAATAATGGCGAGGATCACGATGCCGACGCCGCCGACGGTTGCCAGCCCCATATCGAGGCGGCCAATGCCGCGCAGCACCATCTGGCCCAGGCCGCCCACGGCGATCATAGAGGCGATAACCACCATCGACAGCGCCAGCATCAGCGTCTGGTTAACGCCCGCCATAATGGTTGGCATGGCCAGCGGGAGCTGAACCTTAAACAGCATCTGGCGCGGGCTGGCGCCGAACGAGCGTGACGCCTCAATGAGATCGGCTGGCACCTGATTAATGCCCAGAATGGTCAGGCGAATAATCGGCGGCAGGGCGAAGATAATGGTCACTACCACGCCCGGCACGTTGCCGATCCCGAACAGCATGACGATCGGCACCAGATACACGAACGCCGGGGTGGTCTGCATCGCATCCATCAGCGGTCGAATGATCTTCGCCGCCCGCGGGCTGCGGGCCAGCCAGATCCCCATCGGCAGGCCGATAACGATACAGAAGAGCAGGGCGGTCAGCACCAGCGCCAGGGTGATCATCGCCTGCGACCACGCGCCGATCGCGCCGATGGCAATCAGCGAGACCAGCGTGGCAACGCCCATTCCGGCGCTGCCGAACTGCCAGGCGATCAGGGAGAACAGGATAATCGCCACCGGCGCGGGCATGCCCAGCAACATCTGCTGGAAGCCGTTCAGGATGTAATCCACCGGCACGCGGATCCCCTGGAACACCGGGCGGAAGTGCGTCACCACCCAGTCGATCCCTTCGGTGACCCAGCGGTCGAGCGGGATCAGCGTTTTGTGGAATGGATCCATAATATTGAAGTGTTCAGGCGCCGGTGCAGGCGCGCTGTTGAGCCAGTCCGCCGTGCCGCCGTCGGCTGGCGCAGGCGTGGATGAGCCCCACGCGTCGGCGGATTGTGCCGCGCTGTCCGCAGCGTCAGCAGTGCCCCACGGGTTAGTTTGATCGGTCATTGTTTGCCCCCTCGCGATCTAAAGCCTGCAGCAGCATCCGTTTTGAGATGATGCCGACGTACTGTTGTTCTTCACCCACCACCGGCACGGCGCACGGCGCCTGGCCGACGTGTGAGAGCAGTTCGCTGAGCGGCGTTTCGGCGTCCACGGCAAGCGGGGCGTCGATAACCGCCGCATCAATACCCTGATTTTCGCCAAGCGCGGTTTTCAGAGAATCGATGGAGACAATGCCAACAAATTTATTACCGCGTTCGATCAGATAACCGTATTCACGGTCCTCATCCTGCAGCAGCTTGAGCGCAGAGCGCGGGCCAAATCCCGGCGTTTTACGAATAAGACCGTTTGGTGAACGACGGGCGATATCTTTGGCGCTAAACACCTGGCTAATATCCACGCCGCGGAAGAAGGTGCGGACATAATCATTGGCCGGATTATTGAGAATTTCATCCGGCGTGCCGACCTGCACCACTTCGCCGTTTTGCATAATGGCAATACGATCGCCAATACGCATCGCTTCGTCCAGATCGTGGGAAATAAAGACAATGGTGCGCTGATGTTTCGCCTGTAATTTTACCAGCTCATCCTGCATCTCGGTGCGAATTAACGGATCGAGCGCCGAGAAGGCTTCATCCATTAATAAAATATCGGGATTAATGGCGAGGGCGCGGGCTAATCCCACGCGCTGACGCATGCCGCCAGAAAGTTCATCCGGATAGCCGTGAGCATAATTCTCCAGCCCAACCTGACGCAGCGCGTCCAGCGCTTTTTCCTGACGCTCAGCGGCGGAAACGCCCGCTAATTCCATTCCAAATGCGGTATTATCTAATACCGTCATGTGCGGCATTAACGCGAATGACTGGAACACCATCGCAATCTTTTTTCTGCGCACCTCGCGAAGCTCGGCGTCAGATATTTTGGCAATATCCACGCCGTCAATCAGCACCTGTCCGCGGGTGGGTTCAATCAGGCGATTGAGAAGGCGAACCATAGTGGATTTACCCGAGCCGGATAACCCCATGATGACAAAAATCTCGCCTTCTTCAATGGCCAGACTGGCGTCTTTAACGCCAAGCGATAGCCCGGTTTTTTCCAGAATTTGCTCTTTCGAAAGTCCTTTTTCGATGTATTTGAATGCGCGCTGCGGGTGCTCGCCAAATACCTTATAAAGATTCTTCACTTCTAATTTAATTGCCATGCAATAGAGAGTGTCCTGTTATTTGATTATGTCGATATGATTACCATGGTAAATAGTTAACTGGCATAACCCTAACATACTGAGAATCTGAGACAACCCTACGTGTGCTGGTGGCATGAATTTTGCCGCAAGCGAAACGGCTGAATTTCCCATGAGTAAAGGGCTGAGCGCGGTTTGAATTTTTCTGAATTTTTTGCTGCTGCATCGGGAGATTTCGCCTGAATCGGTATGAATCAGGCGAATATGACGCGGAAATTACAGTGTAGTTGTATTGTAAATATTAAGTGGGAAATAATGAGATTTATATTTAATTAATGAACGTTAATCGGTTCATTAAAAATCCCAATCTTCATCTTCCGTCTCTACCGCTTTGCCCATCACGTACGACGAACCCGACCCGGAGAAGAAATCGTGGTTTTCGTCGGCATTAGGCGAAAGCGCCGCCAGAATGGCCGGGTTCACCTCCGCCATTTCCGGCGGGAACAGCGCCTCGTAGCCGAGGTTCATCAGCGCCTTGTTGGCGTTGTAGCAAAGGAACGCCTTAACGTCTTCCGCCCAGCCCGTTCCGGCATAGAGCTCGTCGGTATAGCTCAGCTCGTTATCGTACAAGTCCATCAGCAAATCGAGCGCGAAGCCTTTCAGCTCCTCGCGCTTCTCAGCGCTCACTTTCTCCAGCCCTTTCTGATACTTATAGCCAATGTAATAGCCGTGAACCGCTTCATCACGAATAATCAGGCGAATCAAATCCGCGGTGTTGGTGAGCTTGCCGCGGCTCGACCAGTACATCGGCAGCCAGAAGCCGGAATAGAAGAGGAAGGATTCCAGAAACACGCTGGCAATTTTCTTTTTCAACGGCTCGTCGGCGCGATAGTACGCCAGCACCAGCTCTGCCTTTCGCTGCAGCGACGCGCTCTCTTCGCTCCACGCGTAGGCCGCGTCCACGTCTTTGGTCTGGCACAGCGTCGAGAAAATCGAGCTGTAGGATCGGGCGTGCACCGCTTCCATAAAGCTGATGTTCGACATCACCGCCTCTTCGTGCGGCGTCAGCGCGTCGCACATCAGCGCGGGCGCGCCGACGGTATTCTGAATGGTGTCCAGCAGCGTCAGGCCGGTAAACACGCGGATCGTCAGCTGCTGTTCGGCGTGGCTCAGCGTTTGCCAGGCCGGAATATCGTTAGAGAGCGGCACCTTTTCCGGCAGCCAGAAGTTGCTGGTGAGGCGGTTCCACACTTCCAGGTCTTTATCATCCTGGATCTTGTTCCAGTTAACGGCGCTCACGCGTGACAGTTTCATCCCTTCTCCTTACAGCGCGCAGGACACGCAGCCTTCAATTTCGGTGCCTTCCAGCGCAAGCTGGCGCAGGCGAATGTAGTACAGCGTCTTGATGCCTTTCTTCCAGGCGTAGATCTGCGCCCTGTTGATATCGCGCGTGGTGGCGGTATCCGGGAAGAAGAGCGTTAAGGACAGCCCCTGATCCACGTGCTTCGTCGCCTCGGCGTAGGTATCGATGATCTTCTCCGGGCCGATCTCGTACGCGTCCTGGTACAGCGCCAGGTTTTCGTTGGTCATAAACGGGGCGGGATAGTAAACGCGCCCGGTTTTGCCTTCCTTACGGATCTCGATTTTCGACACGATCGGGTGAATGCTCGACGTGGCGTGGTTGATGTAGGAAATCGATCCGGTTGGCGGCACCGCCTGCAGGTTCTGGTTATAGATGCCGTATTGCATGACGTCGGCGCGAAGCTGCTGCCACATCGCGCGCGTCGGCAAAACGATCCCGGCGCGGGCAAACAGCGCCCGCACCTTCGCGGTTTTCGGCTGCCAGTCGCCTTCAAGATACTGGCTGAAATATTCGCCGCTGGCGTAGCGCGACTGCTCAAACCCCGCAAAACGCTGGCCGCGCTCGCGGGCCAGCATCATCGAGGCGTGCAGCGCGTGCCAGGTGACGGTGTAGAAATAGAGGTTGGTGAAATCCAGCCCTTCCGGGCTGCCGTAGGCGATGCCTTCCCGTGCCAGATAGCCGTGCAGGTTCATCTGCCCCAGCCCAATGGCGTGCGACGCGGCGTTGCCCGCCGCGATGGACGGCACGCTGCGGATGTGGCTCATGTCCGACACCGCCGTCAGCCCGCGGATCGCCGTCTCGACCGTGCGGCCAAAGTCGGGGGAATCCATGGTGTGGGCGATATTCAGCGACCCGAGGTTGCAGGAGATATCTTTCCCCACGTCCGCGTAGTCCAGGTTCTCGTCATAGGTGGAGGCGCTGTTGACCTGCAGGATCTCCGAGCACAGGTTGCTCATGTTGATGCGCCCGGCAATCGGATTGGCGCGGTTCACCGTGTCCTCATACATGATGTACGGATAGCCGGACTCAAACTGAATTTCGGCCAGCGTCTGGAAGAAGTCGCGGGCGTTGATGTACGTCTTGCGGATGCGGTCGTCGGCAACCAGCTCGTCGTACAGCTCGCTGATGGCCACGTCGCCGAACGCTTTACCGTAGATGCGCTCGATATCGTAGGGCGAGAACAGCGCCATGTCGGCATTTTCTTTGGCGAGCGCAAAGGTGATGTCCGGGATGACGACGCCGAGCGACAGGGTCTTAATGCGGATTTTTTCGTCGGCGTTTTCGCGCTTGGTATCGAGAAAGCGCAGGATGTCCGGGTGGTGCGCGTGCAGATACACCGCGCCCGCGCCCTGGCGCGCGCCGAGCTGGTTGGCGTACGAGAACGCATCTTCCAGCATTTTCATCACCGGGATCACCCCGGAGGACTGGTTTTCTATGCGCTTGATTGGCGCACCCGCTTCGCGCAGGTTGGAGAGCAGAAACGCCACGCCGCCGCCGCGTTTCGAAAGCTGTAGCGCCGAATTTACCGCGCGGCCAATCGACTCCATGTTGTCTTCGATGCGCAGCAGGAAGCAGGAGACCAGCTCGCCGCGCTGGGCCTTGCCGCAGTTGAGGAAGGTGGGCGTGGCGGGCTGGAAGCGGCCGGAGAGGATCTCGTCGGTCAGCCGCCCGGCCAGCGCTTCATCACCCTGGGCGAGCGTCAGCGCCACCATCACGGTGCGATCCTCAAAGCTTTCAAGATAGCGTTTGCCGTCGAAGGTCTTCAGGGTATAGCTGGTGTAATACTTCCACGCGCCGAGAAACGTCTGGAAGCGAAAGCCGCTGGCGTGGGCGCGCTCGAACAGCTTCACCACGAAGGCGCGGTCATAGCGGGCCAGCGCGCGCTCTTCGTAATAGCCTTCTTTGACCAGATAGTCGAGACGCTCCTGCTGGCTGCCAAACGTCACGCTGTTCGGACGGACGTGGGCGGCAAAAAAGGCGTCCACCGCCTCGTGATCTTTGCCGAACTGGATGCGCCCCTCGCGATCGTACAGGTTAAGCATCGCGTTCAGCGCGTGGTAATCCGGCGTCCCCTGGATTACGCGTTCTGCGGTTGTCGTTGCCAAAATTCGTTCACTCCTTTACGCACGTTTTCAACGTCCTGCGGTGTCCCCATCAGTTCGAAACGATAGAGATACGGCACGCCGCATTTTTGAGAGATGAGATCGCCGGCGCGGCAAAACGCGTCGCCGAAGTTGCGATTGCCCGCCGCGATCACGCCGCGAATGCGCTGCCGGTTGTGCGGATCGTTCAGAAAGCGGATCACCTGGCGGGGCACCGCGCCGGCCGTGCCGCCGCCACCGTAGCTGGGCACCACCAGGATGTAAGGTTCATCCACCTGAATACGCTCCCGCTCGTTGAGCGGAATGCGGATCGCGGGCAGCCCGACGCGCTCAATAAAGCGAAGCGTGTTTTCCGAACTGCTGGAGAAGTAGACCAGCGTGCTCATGCACGGGCGGCCTGAGCGCTAAGGCGGTTGATCATATCCGGGCGAAAGCCGGACCAGCTGGTTTCACCGGCAACAACCACCGGAAGCTGGCGGAAGCCCTGCGCGCGCAGCGCGTCGGCGGCGTCCGGGACCAGGTCGATATTCACCATCTCAAAGGCAACGCCGCGGCTTTCCATGGCGCGCTTGGTAGCGTGGCACTGAACACAATCGTTACGAGTGTAAATAATAATGCTCATGATTCGTATTTCCATTTAGAATGAGAAAGCGGCGCGAAGCTTCGCGTCGGGTTGTGTATCTCTTGCTAAGAAGGATACTAGATGTAGTTGTGATAAGTTTCAACCATACAAGATATGGGAAATTTCGATTGATGTGTTCCAGATGATGAGCAGGGCGGGACAGGGGTTGCCGTACGCGATTTTAGCTATTGGACAAAGAAAAGCCCCGTAACCGAAGGCTAACGGGGCCGATATGAAGCCACTAACTTATTTTCGCAGGCTGAGCAGGGCACCCACGAAGATCCCTACCGCGGCAACGGTGCCCAGCGCGTACATCGGTTTTTCACGCACGAAGGTATTTGCGCAGCTGATGGCATCGCAGGCGGCCTGAGAGGCGCGCGAACGGCCGTTCATTCTGGCGCGCGTTTCGCGCAGCAAAGACTGAGCCTTACGTTTCGCGGCATCCGCTTCGTCCTTGGCGTCACTTCCCCAGGATTTCAACACCTCTTCCAGCGTGTCGGCTAATTGGCTGACATCATTACGAATATCCTGAGCGTCGTCGTTAATATCGTTTCGGTTCGGTCTGTTAAACATACGATCCTCCTTAATTTGGCGTTCCCATTAAGTCTAGCTCACGAATCAAATGTCTGAAGCGAGTCACGACGTAAAAGACAGTTTATGGAATATTCTGAAAGCACTGCTAATGCTGATTACTGTAAGGTTGCCGGGCAGGAAAAGATAACGAGGAATATATATGTATTTACGACCGGATGAGGTGGCACGCGTTCTTGAAAAAGCGGGATTCACCATGGACGAAGTGACATCAAAAGCCTATGGATATCGCCGCGGCGAGAATTATGTTTACGTCAATCGTGAAGCGAGAATGGGGCGCACGGCTCTCATTATTCACCCGACGCTGAAAGACAGAAGTTTGTCATTTGCTGAGCCTGCCTCGGAAATTAAAACCTGCGATCATTACCAGCAATTTCCGCTCTATTTAGGCGGTGAAACGCATGAGCATTATGGTATTCCGCACGGTTTTAGCTCCCGAATGGCGCTGGAGCGCTTCCTGACAGGGGTGTTCGGCGAAGTGCAGTAAGTTTTCGACTGGCCTAAGCCAGTCGTCTTCCTTCACGCTTTAGCCTGGCCATAGTGGCTGACTTTAAACAGGCGACGGCAGTAGTCCAGGAAATAGCCATATACCGCGCCCATCAGCATCGACACCACGATATTTGAGCTTACGGCTGCGGCAATCTGGTGCCAGTCTGCGCCCACTACCAGCAGAATCGCAACGTATAACGGTGACTGGAACGTCACGTAGGCCAGCACGTCTGCCAGGTTTTTCACCCAGCCCGTTGGGCTTACGCGGCGCGCGCAGCGCATGATCGCATCGCGGTACATACCGTATGGCCATGCAATAAGAATGTTAACCGGGATCGCGACAAGACGAGAAGAAAGCGACTGCTCAAAGGTCATTCCTGAGAGGAAAATTTCGATCATCATGTTGACGACGGAACAATAGACAACCATCGCGAACGTATCCGCTACCGCATGGCGCAGGCGAGACTGCGGTGAAAACATGTCTGAACTCCTTGAGCGCACTATAAAAGACGTTCCTACCCGCAGCGAGTAGTGCTTTAGGTTGGCTAATTTGATGCGCATAGAGTATATCTCTGCCTGTAAACTAACAATTAGTGATAAATTTTTATTTAATGGCGTTTTGTCAACAAAATTCTCTAAAGTTGCCTGTTTCTCGCTCGCTTCGTTATTTTCTCTCTCTCTTCGATTTTTTGCATTTGAAATCATGTGGTTAGTGTTTTGTGTGTGTAAGTATCTGCGCTACGCGCCGCCAGAGAGGTAAGCGGAGGGCTGTATGGCAGATTAGCGTAATATTTATCCATTTGTCCGTGCTTTCGTAGCGTAAAATTCTGCCTGTAACGTCATTTAATCATCCATTAAAAATGAATTTTTATGCAAAATATGGCTGCACTGGAGAATGTCCATGCGTAGCCGCCGTTGATCCTGGATATTATCGTGGTGATTAATTTGCAAAAGAGTTATTAAGTAATATAGATAATTAGTTTAAGATAAATATCTACAATAATAACGAAAGGCGATCGCGGGTGGATATTGCGAACGAAATGAATTATTCTATTAACTGATTTTCGGCTTACATACAACGAAAAGGTTTTCAATTAATATGTCTTTGACGTTACAGAATCTTAATAATATCCGCACACTTCGTGCGCTGGCCCGTGAATTATCCCTGGACGTTCTCGAGGACGTGCTGGAGAAATTCAACACCGTTGTTGAAGAAAAACGTAACGAGCAGTCAGAGCTTGAAAAGCAGCGTGCCGAGCAGCAGGAAAAAATTAATGCTCTGCTGGAGCTGATGAAAGCCGACGGTATTTCCCCGTCTGATTTGCTGGGTTCTGAACTGGTAAGCGGGGGTAATCAGGCGAAAAAACGTAAAACCCGTGAAGCGAAATATCGCTTTACTGACGCAAACGGTGAAGAGAAAACGTGGACAGGCCAGGGCCGCACGCCGAAGCCAATTGCGATTGCGCTGGAAAACGGTAAGTCGCTGGATGATTTCCTGATTTAACGACATTGCCGGGCGGAACGCGCCGCCCGGCTAGTTATCTCAGCAAACGCCAAAATCACCAGCTTCGGTGTAGGGTGTCACCTCCGCCGCGTTGAGCGTGAACTTTTCGCCCTGCTCATTGCTCGCCTGTACCACCACGATCTCTTCACCGTTCACTTCAAGAACCTTCAGTTTTGGACCGCCCTGGCGCGGTTGCACATAATCGCCGACAGAAAACATAGTACCTCCTCTTCATTGGTGTGTTTTCACCTTAGCCCACGCGCGCTGGGGCGTACAATCTATTTCAGCGATTACGCCTTACGAGGGGCGTCGGTTCCACGGCATCACCTTCAGCAGCCGCGCCATGCCGCAAAAGCCGGTCACCCCGGCAAACAGCAGGCCCGCGCCGACAAACCCGCTGAGCAGGAAAAAGCCCGATGACACGCTGTAGCCCAGCGCTACGCCACACAGGATCAGCGCGCCTGCGGCAATTTGCACCTGGCGCATCAGCGGAAGCGGCTGGGATTTATCTTCAACGGTCGGCAGCCCGGCCTGCTTCCAGCCCTGAATGCCGCCCTCAAGAAGCCAGCCGTGTGCCAGGGGAGCAGCCTGCGCGAGCCGCCCGGCGTTGTTCGACGTGCGCATGCCGGACTGGCAGTGAAAAATCACCGTATCGCCGGGCTTAACGTGCAGCCCGGCGGGCAGGGCGTCGAGCGGAACAGAGCGCGCCCCGGCGATGCGCTCGCGGGCGTGCTCGTCCGGATCGCGGATATCGATTAGCGTCGCGCCTTCAGCGAGCAGCGCGCTGGCCTGCTGGGGCGAAAGTAGAGGTAAAGACATAGCGGCTCCTTACGGGCAGTAAAGGGTTTTCAGGGTGCTAATGAGCTGGTTGACGGCATCATTTTTGATGGCATAGAGGATGCGCTGGGCGTCTCGCGTGCTGTCGATCAGGCCCTCGTCGCGCATACGCGCCAGATGCTGCGAGGTGGCGGATGCGCTAAGGCCCGTGGCGCGCGCCAGTTCGCCCGCGCTGGTGCCCGGCGCGCCGCAGAGCATGCAGAGGATCAGCAGCCGGTTTGGGTTGCTCATCGCCTTAAGTAACGCGGCGGCCTGCGCGGCGCTGGCCTGGAGCTGTTCGAGTTCGTTCATGTTAATTTAGCCTTTGCTTAATTAAGATAATGCTAAACTAAAGGCGGGCGTTCTGCCAGCCCGTTAAACGTAAAAGAGGGTAAAAAGCGCGTTTAGCCGTGGCGCTTGCCGCTAATCTGGCTACGCTTAAAGAGCAATACTTTTCATGACTTTCAACTGGTTAGCTTGTAGGGAGACATCATGGGTTTTTGGCGTATCGTCTTTACCATTATTTTGCCGCCGCTGGGCGTGCTGCTTGGCAAAGGCTTCGGCTGGGCGTTTATTCTGAACATTCTTTTGACGCTGCTGGGCTATATTCCCGGCCTCATCCACGCCTTCTGGGTACAAACCAAAAGCTAGGCGCGCCAGAGCAAGTCGCTGTAAATTCCGGTTAACACGCCCTGCGGAGCAAACTGCTGTTTGATCCAGCGCGTGACCTGGCCGGTAGCCGCATGCTGCGTAGCGAGCAGCATGCGGGAATCCTGGCGCGGGTTATTAATCCGCCGCGCGATCAGCAGGCCGTCTTCCACCGCGTCCCTCACCATGTATTCCGGTAGAAACCCAATCCCGTCGCCCAGAATCTGACACTGGCACTTGGTGTTAAAGTCCGGCACCAGGATCGCCTCCTGGCCGTGCAGCAGCCAGCCGACCTTCTTGTTGATGGTGTGCGCGGTATCTTCGACCATGATGTTCGGATACAGGCGCAGCTGGCTTTCGGCAATCGGCTCCGGCACAAACGCCAGCGGATGCGTCGGCGCGATGGCAAATACCCAGCGGATCGCGCCGATTTCGGTGTAATCAATCCCGCCGCCGTCCAGCAGCGTATCCGGCGCGCCGATCGCGATATTGGCCTGGTTGTTGATGATCGAATCCCAGACGCCGTTATACACCTCGGTCGTGACGGTAATCTGGCAGGTGGGAAACTGCTTTTTCAGCACCTGCAGCAGCCTGGCGGTGTGGCGCGGCGTGTACAGCAGCTGATTAATGCAGATGCGCACCCGCGTCTCAATTCCCTGAGAGATGGTATCGATCCCGCGCTTGATGGCGTGAAAGTCGTTCAGCAGGTCGGTGGCCTTGCGGTAAAAGTAAAACCCGGACTCGGTCAGCTCGATGCTGCGGGTATTACGCACGAACAGCACCACGTCCAGCCCGGTCTCCATGCGCTTGATGGTGTAGCTAATCGCGGATGTGGTCACGCCAAGCTCCGCCGCCGCTTTGCTGAAGCTGCCAAACCGCGCCGCGGTGGTGAAGGCCAGCAGGTTCTCTTCGGTAAAGATGGAATTCATATCACGGCTCCCTGCAACCATCAGTTTTGAACATATTTTAACAGCACAGCAACACTGCATTTGATGCCGATCACAGTTCTGCCAATTTCTCGCGAGCCGCGTGCGGCAAGGCCTCATGAGCCATAAGCATAATGCAGATTTGCGCGGCTAAAAAGCGGTGTGTCATAAGAAAAAGGTTGCACGGCCGCACGTTTTCGCCAGATTGTTAAATCTAACTCAACAATGAAATGGCTGTCGATGAATGCTTTTTAAGCGGATTCTTTTCTGCCGGGGCTGTTGCTATTCTCGGCTCATCAGAAATGAATACATCGGGAGTCTGAATATGTCTGCAACTGAACTCGTTACTGAATTTCTGCTGGCGGCAGAGCAGGGAAATATCGACGCGCTCAATGCCTGCATCGAGAAGGGCGTGGATATTAACGCCACCAATCGCCAGAAGCGCACCGCCATTATTATTGCCAGCCTGAACAAGCACTACGCCTGCGTTGAGCGGTTAATTTCCGCCGGGGCGGATATCGATATGCAGGATCAGACCTGCTTTAACCCCTTCCTGATTAGCTGCCTGACGAACGACGTAACCCTGCTGCGCATCGTACTACCGGCGAATCCCGATCTCGATCGCCTGACGCGCTTCGGCGGCGTGGGTATTACCCCCGCCAGCGAAAAAGGCCACGTTGAGGTCGTGCGCGAGCTGCTGGAAAAAACCGACATTAACGTCAACCACACCAACTTCGTCGGCTGGACGCCGCTGCTGGAGGCCATCGTGCTAAACGACGGCGGCGCCAAACAGCAGGAAATTGTGAAGCTGTTGCTGGATCACGGCGCGAATCCGCACATGACCGATAAATACGGCAAAACCCCGCTCGAGCTGGCGCGGGAAAAAGGCTTCACGGCGATCGCCGAGCTGCTGCTGGCGGCAGGCGCATAATCTTTTCGGCCAGCGATAGCCGGCTGGCCGCTTTTCACTACACGCATTTTACCAACGTGCATTCTGCGCGCTGGCGGCCCCCTTTTATCCGCAATCAGGAGAAAATAATGCCAACCAAAATTGTCATCAAAAAGAATACCTATTTTGATTCGGTCTCCTTAATGTCGGTCTCCACCAAAGCCAATAAATTGCCGGGCGTTGAGCAGGCGTTTGTGGCGATGGCGACCGAAATGAACAAGGGCGTATTAAAAAACCTCGGGCTGCTGACGCCGGAATTAAATGAGGCCAAAAACGGCGACCTGATGATCGTCATTAAAGGCGAGGCGGCGAATGATGAAACCCTGGCCGCCATTGAAGCGCTGTTCACGCGTAAGGAGAGCGCGGGCTCCCACGAGGCGCGCTACGCGACGATTGCCAGCGCCAAAACCCATCGCCCCGACGCTAACCTGGCGGTCATCTCCGTCAACGGCACCTTTGCCGCCCGCGAGGCGCGCCAGGCGCTGGAAAACGATCTCAACGTGATGCTGTTTTCCGACAACGTGTCGCTCGACGACGAGCTGGCGCTGAAGCAGCTGGCGCACCAGAAAGGGCTGCTGATGATGGGGCCGGACTGCGGCACCGCCATCATCAACGGCGCGGGTCTTTGCTTTGCCAACGCGGTGCGCCGCGGGCCGATCGGCATCGTCGGCGCCTCCGGCACCGGCAGCCAGGAGCTGAGCGTGCGCATTCACGAGTTTGGCGGCGGCATATCGCAGCTGATCGGCACCGGCGGGCGCGATCTTAGCGAAAAGATCGGCGGCCTGATGATGCTCGACGCCATCGCCATGCTCGAAGCCGATGATGCCACCGAGGTGATTGCGCTGATCTCTAAGCCGCCTGCGCCCGCCGTAGCCGAAAAGGTGCTGGCCCGCGCCCGCGCCTGCCGTAAGCCGGTGGTCGTTTGCTTCCTTGGCCGCAGCGAACCGCCCGCCGATGAGGACGGCCTTCAGTTTGCCCGCGGCACCAAAGAGGCGGCGCTGAAGGCGGTGCTGCTGACCGGCATTAAAAAAGAGTCTCTCGATCTGCACCCGCTCAACTGGCCGCTGATTGAAGAGGTGCGCGCCCGCCTGACTCCGCAGCAGAAGTACATTCGCGGCCTGTTCTGCGGCGGCACCCTGTGCGACGAGGCGATGTTCGCCGCGCTGGAGAAGTTCGACGACGTCTACAGCAACATCCAGCCGGATCCGGCTAAACGCCTGCAAGACATCAACGTCAGCCAGGCCCATACCTTCCTCGACTTCGGCGACGACGATTTCACCCACGGCAGGCCGCACCCGATGATCGACCCGACCAACCGCATCAGCCGCCTGCTGCAGGAGGCGCGCGATCCCGAAGTGGGAGTGATCGTGATGGACTTCGTGCTGGGCTTCGGCGCGCACGAGGATCCGGTGGGGGTCATGCTTGAGGCGATCGAAGAGGCGCAGGCGATCGCGAAGACCGACGGCCGCCCGCTGGCGATCCTCGGCTACGTGCTCGGCACCGACCAGGATCCGCAGACGCTGGCGCAGCAGTGCCAGCTGCTGACCGACGCGGGCGTCATCTGGGCCAGCAGCAGCACCAATACCGGACTGCTGGCGCGCGAATTTGTCTGCAAAGGGGAGAAAGCATAATGACGACCTTATTCAACCAGCCGCTGAACGTCATTAACGTCGGCATTGCGATGTTCAGTGACGATCTCAAAAAGCAGCACGTTCCCGTCACCCGGCTCGACTGGACGCCGCCGGGGCAGGGCAATATGCAGGTGGTGGACGCACTCGACCAGCTTGCGGAAAAGCCGCTGGCGGAAAAAATCGCCGCCGCTAACGCCATTGCGCTGGAGCGCATTATTCAGTCTCATCCGGTGCTGGTGGGCTATGACCAGGCGATTAACGTCGTGCCGGGAATGACCCGCACCACCATTCTTCACGCCGGTCCGCCCGTCTCGTGGGAAAACATGTGCGGCGCGATGAAGGGCGCGGTGACCGGGGCGCTGGTGTTTGAAGGGCTGGCGAAAGATATCGAAGACGCGGAGCGCGTCGCGGCGTCGGGCGACATCACCTTCTCGCCGTGTCACGAGCACGACTGCGTGGGATCGATGGCGGGCGTCACCTCCGCGTCGATGTTTATGCACATCGTCGAGAACAAAACCTACGGCAACCGCGCGTTTACCAACCTCAGCGAGCAGATGGCGAAGATCCTGCGCATGGGCGCTAACGACCAGAGCGTGATCGACCGCCTGAACTGGATGCGCGACGTGCTCGGCCCGATGCTGCGCGACGCGATGAAGATTATCGGCGAAATCGATCTGCGCCTGATGCTGGCCCAGGCCCTGCACATGGGCGACGAGTGCCACAACCGCAACAACGCGGGCACCACGCTGCTGATCCAGGCGCTGACGCCGGGTCTGATTCAGGCCGGTTATCCGGTGGAGCAGCAGCGCGAGGTGTTCGAGTTCGTCGCCAGCAGCGACTACTTCTCCGGCCCGACGTGGATGGCGATGTGCAAAGCCGCGCTGGACGCCGCGCACGGCATCGAGTACAGCACCGTGGTCACCACCATGGCGCGCAACGGCTACGAGTTTGGCCTGCGCGTGTCCGGCCTGCCGGGGCAGTGGTTTACCGGCCCGGCGCAGCAGGTGATTGGCCCGATGTTCGCGGGCTATAAGCCGGAAGACTCCGGGCTGGACATCGGCGACAGCGCGATTACCGAAACCTACGGCATCGGCGGCTTTGCGATGGCGACGGCCCCGGCGATTGTGGCGCTGGTGGGCGGCACGGTGGACGAAGCCATCGACTTCTCGCGCCAGATGCGCGAAATCACCCTCGGTGAAAATCCGAACGTCACCATTCCGCTGCTCTCCTTTATGGGCATACCGAGCGCCATCGACATCACCAAAGTGGCCGGCAGCGGCATTCTGCCGGTGATCAACACCGCCATTGCCCATAAAGACGCGGGCATTGGCATGATCGGGGCGGGCATCGTTCACCCGCCGTTTAGCTGTTTTGAAAAGGCGCTGTTGACCTTCCGCGAACGCTACTTTTTATAAGGCAAGCATCCATGAAAAACATCAAGCTGGAGTGGAAAAGAGGTGACTGGGCGGCGTATTTCGGGTTGATGACCAACAACCTGACCAATCTGCTGACCATGATGGGGCTGCTCATTTTTGTCGTCGGCATCCCGAAGGAAATTGTTTATGGACGCATCGCGCCGGCCTTCGGGCTGGCGGTGCTGGTGGCCAGCGTTTGCTATACGTGGTTTGGTCTGCAGATGGCCCGTGCCACCGGGCGAACGGACGTCACCGCACTGCCGTCGGGCCCGAGCGCCCCGTCGATTTTTACCGTCACCTTTCTGGTGCTGATGCCGGTTTATCAGCAGACGGGCGACGCGGATTTCGCCATCCAGATTGGCCTGGTGTGGTGCTTCGTGGAGGCGCTGATTCTGGCGGGCGGTTCGTTCTTAGGCGAAACCATCCGCAGGATGATCCCGCGCACCGTGCTGCTGTCGTGCCTCTCCGGCTTAGGCCTGCTGCTGCTGGCGATGAACCCGATGCTGCAGGCGTTCGAAGCGCCGACCGTCTCCTTCATCGTGCTGCTGCTGATATTCATTAACTGGTTTGGCAAAAAGCCGATCTTCGCCCGCATCCCGACCGGCCTGCTGCTGCTGGTTGCCGGCACTCTGCTTGCGTGGATCTCCGGCCTGCAAAGCCCGGAGGCGATAAAAGCGTCGATGTCCTCGTTCGGCTTTAACCCGCCGTCGGTGCATATCGAAGGCTTTATGCAGGGGCTGCCGCACGCGCTGCCGTACCTGGCCTCGGCGGTTCCTCTGGGGCTGGCGAACTACATCTTCGACCTCGAAAATATCGAGAGCGCCCACGCGGCGGGGGATGAATACCCGACCCGCAAGGTGATGCTGGCGAACGGCCTGGCGTCGATGCTCGGCTGCCTGATGGGCAACCCGTTCCCGGTGACGGTCTACGTCGGCCACGCGGGCTGGAAAGCGATGGGGGCGAGCATCGGTTATACGCTGGCCTCCGGCGTCACCATGTTCATCGTGCCGCTGTTCGGGCTGGGGGCCTTTATGCTCGCCATCATCCCGATGACCGCCATCGTGCCGATTCTGGTCTTTATCGGGGTGGTCACCGCCAACCAGGTGGTGCGCGAAACGCCGAAGGTGGAGGTGCCCGTGATCTTCATCTGCCTGTTCCCGTGGATCGCCAACTGGGCGCTGACCATGATGAACAGCGTGATGGGGGCGGCGGGCACCAGCGCGGCAACAATCGGCACCGACGTGCTGCACAGCAAGGGCATTTACTACGAAGGCCTGGTGCATCTGGGCAGCGGCGCGCCGCTTGCCAGCATGCTCTGGGGCTGCATTGCCATCTTCGCCATCATCAACAAGCCGCTGCGCGGAGCCGTCGCCGCCGCGGGCGGGGCGCTGCTGGCGCTGTTTGGCGTGATCCACGCGCCGGCGGTCGGCTTCGCCGAGGGCAGCTCGCTGATGTTCGTCACGGCCTACCTGATGATGGGCGGCATGTTCGTGGTGAAGCATTTCCTTGATAGTCGCGAGACGGCGAGCGCAAGCGCGACGGTTTCTGAGTCCTGATATTGCCCCTCACCCCAGCCCTCTCCCCTATGGGGAGAGGGTGTAATCGTTCCCTCTCCCCATAGGGGAGAGGGTTAGGGTGAGGGGAAAATACCGCACCTTCTCAAAGGAACAAAAATGAAACAACTCATGGTCGTCGCCATCGGCGGCAACAGCATTATCAAAGATAACGCCAGCCAGTCGGTCGAGCACCAGGCGCAGGCGGTAAAAGCGGTGGCAGAGTCCGTGCTGGAGATGCTGGCGTCGGACTATGACATCGTCCTCACCCACGGCAACGGCCCGCAGGTGGGGCTGGATCTGCGCCGCGCCGAAATTGCCCACGAACGGGAAGGGCTGCCGCTGACGCCGCTGGCGAACTGCGTGGCGGATACCCAGGGCGGCATCGGCTACCTGATCCAGCAGGCGCTTAACAACCGTCTGGCGGGGCGCGGGGAGCAAAAAGCGGTCACGGTCGTCACCCAGGTAGAAGTGGATAAAGACGATCCCGGCTTTACGCACCCGACAAAACCGATTGGCGCCTTCTTCAGCGAGGCGCAGCGCGACGAACTGCAGCGTGCTCATCCGGACTGGCATTTTGTCGAGGATTCAGGCCGGGGCTATCGTCGCGTGGTGGCCTCGCCGCAGCCCGTTCGCATCGTCGAGGCGGATGCCATCAAGGCGCTGACGCAAAAAGGCTTTGTGGTGATCGGCGCGGGCGGCGGCGGCATTCCCGTTGTGCGCTCGGCGCAGGGGGATTATCACAGCGTTGATGCGGTCATCGATAAAGATCTCTCCACCGCGCTGCTGGCCCGCGAGATCGGCGCCGACGTGCTGGTGATCACCACCGGCGTGGAGAAGGTGTGCGTTCACTTCGGCAAGCCGAACCAGCAGGCGCTGGACGTGGTCAGCGTGGCGCAAATGACGCGCTATATGGCCGAAGGCCACTTCCCGGCGGGCAGCATGCTGCCGAAAATCGTCGCCTCGCTGGAATTTTTACACCACGGCGGCAGGCGCGTGATTATCACCTCGCCGGAGTGCCTGCCCGCGGCGCTGCGCGGCGAAACCGGCACCCACATTGTGAATGAAGGAAAATAAGATGAGTGAAAACAAAAGCCGCCGCGAGTTTATCAGCCAGAGCGGCAAAATGGTCACCGCCTGCGCGCTGTTTGGCGCGACCGGCTCCGTCGCGTATGCTGCGGACAACGCAAAGCAAACCTGCGAAACGGGCAAACCGATGAACATCACCGCAAACCACTACTATCTTGACAACGTGCTGCTGGAGGCCGGGTTTAACTTCCACGGCGGCGTGGCGACGAGCACCCGCACCGAGCTGAAAACGCTGGAGATCGAGGACGGCAAAATCATTGCCCTGCGCGAGAATAAAAGCCACGCGGACGCCTCGCTCCCGCACTATGACGCGGGCGGCAAGCTGATGCTTCCGGCGATGCGCGACATGCACATTCACCTGGACAAAACCTTCTACGGCGGCCCGTGGCGCTCGCTTAACCGCCCGGCAGGCACCACCATCCAGGACATGATCCGCCTGGAGCAGAAGCTGCTGCCGGAACTGCAGCCTTATACCCAGGAGAGGGCGGAGGCGCTTATCGACCTGATCCAGTCCAAAGGCTCGACTATCGCCCGCAGCCACTGCAACATCGAGCCGGTGTCCGGCCTGAAGAACCTTGAAAACCTGCAGGCGGTGCTATCGCGCCGCCGCGCGGGGTTTGACTGCGAAATTGTGGCCTTCCCGCAGCACGGCCTGCTGTTATCCCATTCTGAAAAGCTGATGCGCGAGGCGATGCAGGCGGGGGCGCACTACGTGGGCGGGCTGGATCCGACGAGCGTGGACGGCGCGATGGAAAAATCACTCGATACCATGTTCCAGATTGCGCTGGATTATGACAAAGGGGTGGATATCCACCTGCATGAAACCAGCCCGGCAGGCGTGGCGGCGGTCAACTACATGGTGGAAACCGTGGAGAAAACGCCGGCGCTGAAGGGCAAGCTGACCATCAGCCACGCCTTCGCGCTGGCGACGCTGAACGCGCAGCAGGTGGACGAGCTCGCCACCCGCATGGCGGCGCAGCAGGTAACCATTGCCTCGACGGTGCCGATTGGCACCCTGCACATGCCGCTCAAGCAGCTGCGCGATAAGGGCGTGTTTGTGATGACCGGCACCGACAGCGTGATCGACCACTGGTCGCCGTACGGCCTGGGGGACATGCTCGAAAAAGCAAACCTTTACGCCCAGCTTTACATCCGCCCGAACGAGCAGACGCTCTCCCGCGCGCTGGGCATCGCGACCGGCGACGTGCTGCCGCTGAACGACAACGGCGAGCGCGTCTGGCCGAAGGCGCAGGATGACGCCAGCTTCGTGCTGGTGGACGCTTCCTGCTCCGCCGAGGCCGTGGCGCGCATTTCCCCGCGCACCGCGACGTTCCACAAGGGCAACCTTGTCTGGGGCGCTGTAGGATAAGGTGCATTTCGCCCTCTCCCGGTGGGAGAGGGCTGGGGTGAGGGCATCAGGCCGCAGGGAATGCTTTATACTGTCAGCCACATTCTCAAAGAGGGATCTGCCATGGCACAAAACATCTACGACAACCCGGCGTTCTTCGAAGGCTACGCCCGGCTTCCGCGCTCGGTGCAGGGGCTGGACGGCGCGCCGGAGTGGCCCGCGCTGAAGGGCATGCTGCCGGATCTGTCCGGCAAAGCGGTTATCGATCTCGGCTGCGGCTACGGCTGGTTCTGCCGCGCGGCGCGCGAGCTGGGGGCGTCTGAAATCACGGGCGTTGATATCTCCGAGAAGATGCTCGCCCGGGCCGCGGAGCTGACCAACGACGCGCATATCCACTACCGCCGCAGCGATCTGGAATCCATCGCGCTTGAAGAAAACAGCCTCGATCTGGTCTACAGCTCGCTGGCGCTGCACTACCTGCCGGAGCTGGACACGCTGTTTGGCAAGGTGCAACAGGCGCTGAAGCCCGGCGGTAGCCTGGTGTTTTCCATCGAACACCCGATATACACCTGCGCCACGCGGCAGGGCTGGCTGACCGACGACGACGGCGAGCGTTTCTGGGGCGTGAATCGCTATCAGGACGAAGGCCAGCGCGTCAGCAGCTGGCTGGCGGACGGCGTCATCAAATATCACCGCACGCTGGGCACGACGCTAAACGCGCTGATCGGGGCGGGGTTAACGGTCAGCAACGTTAACGAATGGGGGCCAACGCGGGCGCAAATCGAGGCGTGGCCCGCGCTGGCGGAAGAGGCCGAGCGCCCGATGCTGGTGCTGATCTCGGCCCGTAGGGCTCAGTAACCCACTTTATACACGCGGCCGGTTTGCACCCCTTCCACGCTGCGGCGATAGGCCTGGGCGACGGTCGCGGCGGGAACGCTTTCAAAGCCGGGGAAAAAGCCGTCGTAGGCTTCGGCGGATTCGGTAAGCACCGTTGGGCTAATCAGGTTGATGCGAATGCCGCGCGGCAGCTCGCAGGCGGCGGCGCGAACGAAGCCTTCCAGCGCCGCGTTTACCGTGGTGGCGTTCACGCCCTGCGCAATCGGCTCGTGCGCCACGATGCCGCTAATCAGGGTAATTGAGCCGCCTTCGTTCAGGTAATGCTGGCCGGTCAGCGCCAGGCGCACCTGCCCGAGCAGCTTATCCTGCAGCCCCTGATTAAAGTCGCTGTCCTTCATCGTTGCGAGCGGGCCGAAGTGCAGGCCGCCGCTGGCGGAGACGATCGCATCGACCTTGCCGATGCTCTCAAACAGCGCCTGCACGCTCGCCTGCGAGGTGATATCCACCTGCTCGTCGCCCTGCGTGCGGCCGACGCGAATCACCTCATGACGGCGGCTCAGCTCTTCCGTCACCGCACGTCCTACCGTACCGCTGGCACCAATAATCACGATTTTCATAGTTGACTCCTTAAGTTGTGAGCCTACATTGTTTAATAAACAAAAAGGCGGATAAACTGGGCTAAAGTTAGGGCATTACTAACCAGGGGTTTGGAATATGGATAAGCTTCGCGGCATGGAGACCTTTATCGCGGTGGTGGAAAGCGGCAGCTTTACCGGCGCGGCCTCGCGGCTGGAGATGTCGGCGGTGATGGTGGGGAAATACGTTGCGCTGCTGGAATCGCAGCTCGGCACGCGGCTGCTGGAGCGCAACACCCGCCGCCAAAGCCTCACCGACGCCGGGCGCGTCTACTTTGACGAGGCAAAGCGGGTGCTGGAGCAGGTTTTTGTCGCCGAGAGCGCGGTCGAACGGCTGCGCGCAGCCCCAGCCGGAACCCTGCGCGTGACCGCGCCCACCTCGTTCGGCGGCTGCGTCGTCGCGCCGCTCGTCGCCACCTTTTTGCAGCGCTTCCCGGAGGTGCGCGTCGAGCTGGATCTCACCAACCGGATGGTTGATCTGGTGGAGGAGGGGGTCGATCTGGCGATCCGCATTGGCGATATCCATAACGAGGATTTGGTGGCGAAATACCTCTGCCCGTACCGGATGGCGATCTGCGCCGCGCCGGACTATTTAGCCCGTCACGGCACGCCGCAGACGCCGGACGATCTGGTGAATCATCTCTGTTTGTCGCACACGGTGTGGACCGCGCGCAACGAGTGGCGGCTGCCGGGCGTGGAAGGGGAGGTGCGCTGGAAGCGCGATGCGATCTTGCGCTGCAACGATGGCTACGGATTGCGAACGGCGGCGATAGCCGGTGCGGGGTTGCTGCTCCAGCCGGAAGTGCTGGTGGCGGACGAGCTGGCGAATGGTCGGCTGATTCGGGTGCTGGAGAATTTCACCCCACAGCCGAGGCCGGTGCATCTGCTGTGGCGTCAGGATTTACGACCCTTACCGAAGTTAACCCAGTTTATCGCCCATATTATGCAGGCCGGGGAATAGTGCGGTCCGTAACGCCCGCCAGCAGGGACGGGAGGTGATTCACATTGCAACCTGTCCAGGTCTCTTACCGGTGATAAAAAAACCAGATGATCAAACCCGCAGGCAGCCCCAGCCAGCTAAACTCAAGACATATCCACACGTCTTTGAAAGAGAAGGGGAAACCCTCCTTCACATTCCATGCTAATCCCGCACCGACTAAACGGCCAAGGAGCGTCAGAATGAACGCCGCCAGACCTATCGCGCAGCACAGGTAAACAAGGTTAATAAACGATTTAGTGCTGTTTTTCATTCTTAAATTTCCCACCTGCGAAAGCGAATCCTTTCCGTTTCTATACAATACGAGATCGCTTAGTGACCCCATTCCACTATAGAAATTCAGAAAAATGTATTGGGTGTCATCACGATCAAGCTCATATTTTTAGCCAGTTTAAAAATACTGGATGACCATTTGGGATATCCCTCTAATTCTAATAAAGTAGCCATTCGTTGCATTTTATCTACGATTAGAGTCGTTTTCTTGATAGTCATTTTACCGTCTTACTATCCATATTTTCAGTGGCTTGAAGTCCATAACATAGATAATGTAGATTTGTTGCCTGCCAATGCAGGTCTGTAAGAACGATTCATTAAATGGGGTTAACGTAAAATAACTTTAATCAAATGATGTGAGTGAGTCACAGACCTTTTCCCCTTATATGTCCCGTAAAACCAACCTTCCGCCGGAAGGGGCGGAAGGCCGTTTGTTAATCCTCATACTTGAAGTCAATACCAATCCTGAGTGTCTCTGTATCTAGCGTTATTTCGCAACCCTGCCAGAACGGCGTTTGTTGTGATTTGATGTTATTAACAAATAACGTTCTAAGCTCCACGAGAAGATCCAGCAAACGACCATTGGCTTGCGCGCCTGCAGTAAACCAGTTTGTCTGCCCTGAGGTGCTATCCACATAATCAAATTCACATTTACAGTGATCTCCTTCAGGAGATAACTCTGCCCGCATAATAATTTTTGACGCGTTATCGGGTGCTGCTGCCAGTAATACTGACCCAATATCGTTGTAGATTTCCTGATCAGAACGCATTATTTTCCCCCCGGTGCATTCTTAAATGTTTCAGCTATCGGTCTGCCACCATCGATGGTGTATTCGATGTAGAACTTATCTGGTCTGACGCTATCACCCACATACGTAGGTTGAATGTTAACCTTCACCTCTTTACCTTCGCTTATTGCCTTGGCCCAGGTATTTTCCATCTGTTTCCATGCGCCTTTGTTCAGATTACCATCCATCGGCACCAGGTTTAACTTTTCTCCAGGCCCATTAAAAATACTGGCGATTAAGTGACCACCTTCATCACCGGGATTACCGCATTTCCCGGCCTTACACTGTTGATAACCATTCCTGTCTTTTACGTTTGCACTCAGGGTTGCTTCGACCTGCTGCGGCCTTGCCAGATGGTCCGTTTTGTAGACTTTGTCGCCATCGAGATTATAGGTCTTATTAGGGAGCGGCTTGTTGAGTTCCTTATTCCAGTTCCACTTAGCGCCAGACACGGCATAAATCTCATCACTGGCCTGGTTAATCAGCTTGGATGCCGCTTCCAGATCGCCTGCTTTAAGCGCCTTTTCCGCACCCTTAATGGCTTTGCCCGCAACATCCCCTGCGCCAGGAATGATGCCAATCGTCGCGGCCAGATAATCAAGCGCGCTGTGCGCTTCCGCGAAGCTCTTGATGTCACCTACGACCGGGACAAAATCTACGCCAAACAACGCCATCTCTTTCAGCGCGTCCCGACGCTCAGTGTACATTTTCACCGCGCAGGCTTCGGCGCTCATCCCGCCACAGTTTTCGCGCTTGTAGCGTTCATTTTCGGCCTTCACTTGCTCTTCGGCCACCTGCGCGGTGGTTTTACCCTGTGCCAGCGCCGCGGCGATGTCGCCAAGGGAATTATTCTCAACCGTCGTTTTACCCGCCTGCGCGCCCGCCACGGCAGACGCAGAGCTGTCGCCCGCCAGCCCGCCGGAAAGCCCCGCCGCCAGCGTCGCCAGCGCAGAAACCGTCTGCTTCTGCGTTTCGTCCAGCTTATCGGCCGGTTTGCCGTACATCTCGAGGGCGATCATCCCCACCAGCTCGCCCGTGGCGGCACCGGCGGCACCCGCGAGTGCGTTTTGATTCTGGGCGGCAGCCAGCGCGGCGTTGACCACCGCGTGGGCGGCGACTTTACCCGCGTCGTTCAGGCCGCTGTAGTGACCAATCACTTCCGCCACGTACGGCGCAGCGCCGCCAGCAAGGGCCGCGCTAAGATCGCTCCCGGCCAGGCCCTGCACCGCCGCCGTCGCCGCCTGAATTGCTTGCTGATACTGACCGCCGGTGCCAAAGCCGGAGGCATTCATCGCATCGTTGTAGGCCGTCTGGTAGATCTGGCCGTTGATGTCGCTAAGGGTCGCGGTTTTGCCCGGGTTGGCTTTTTCCCACGCCGCTTTCGCCTCCTGCAGATCCTGTGCGTTGACGTGGTTCAGCTTCTCTTTCGCGGCGTTAGTGGCGCGGATGCTGCCCTCGGTGCGGGCAATATCGGCCACCTGATTGCCAATCTCGCCGATCAGCTGCGCCTGCTGCAGTCGCTCCTGCTCTTTCTCTTTGTCGAAGATAGGGGAGAGCGTCTGGTTGGCGTGCGCCACGTCGCGGCTGAGCTGATTCACATCCTGAACCTGACGATCCCGATCGCGGACGATCAGCGTACCGTCCGATACCGCCGCGTGCGTGGTGCTGCTGTCATGCCCGTCGCGGTTCGCGCCCACCAGCAGGCCGTTGGCCATGTTGCCGGCAAACTGGCTGCCGATGCTGCCCCCGGTGCTCATGCCCACGCTCTGGTGTTCCACTTCGAAATCGGCGCGGTTTTCAATATCGCTAAAGCCAAGGGTGCCGGTATCGAGACGGTTTTTGTCGGCGGTTGCCGTCGAGCCGATCGCCGCCCCGTTGAGCTGGGTATGCTCGCCCACGGTGACGTCATAGCCGCCTTTGCCTGCGAAGATCCCGGTCTGTTCCACCACCGAGTCGTAGTTGCTGTGCATCTTGTCGTGGCTGACGTTGACGCTGGCCGAGCCGGTCATGGAACCGATGCTGAAGCTTCCGCCCGCGCTGGCGTTCTGCTGTTTTGAGTCGTAGCGATCGCTGTCCTGCTCGGAGGTGAGGGTCAGGTTGCGCCCAATGTCCGCTTTCACGGTTTCGCCGCTCACCTGCGCGCCGGTCAGCGTGGCGTCGCGTCCGGTCAGAAGATTTACCTGGCGGCCCGCGTCGACGGTAGTTTCGCTGTGGGTGGTGCCGTTGCCGCTCTCGCTGCCTTTACCGCGATTAACGCTGGCGGAGATGTTGATGCCCGCGCCGCCGGAGCCGTATCCGATGCCAACCCCGACGCTGCCGCCCTTGCTCTCGTTTTTGCCGTCCAGCAGCTGCGTATTTTGCGCCGAGCGCAGGTACAGATCGCGGTTGGCGGCAAGCGTCAGGTCGTTGCCCGCTTTCAACTGGCTGCCTTCTACCGTCAAATCGCCGTCCGCGCCCCGTTCGCCGCTGCCGGTGGCAATGACGCTGAGATCGCGCCCGGCGTTGAGGGTGCTGCCCTGGGCGGTGTTCTGCTCGCTGTACTGGGTGGATTTCGACGACTGGCTGCCGTAGGAGAGGCTAATGCCTACCGTGTTGGTATTAGACGCATCCGCGCCCAGGGCCTGATCCATCCGCGCAGCCTGCGCGGCCTGCACGCCGGAAAGCGCCGCCTTCACCCCCTGCAATGCCTGCAGACGGCCGCTGCCGGAGGATTTCGCCTGCTGCGAAGCCTCCACGGCGCTGTTCAGCGCGCTGCCGACGGTGCCGGAGAGCGCCAGCGTCAGCCCGGAAGTTTTCTGCTCCACCTCGTGGGTCTGCTGGCTGCGGTTGTTCACCGCCGTGATATCAACGTTTTTACCGCTGAGGGCCATATTCTGACCGGCCACCAGATCGGAGCCGCTCACCGCCAGGCGATTGCCCGCGCGCAGCGTCAGGTCGCCGTTGACGCTGCCGACGGTGCTGCCCGCCTGGGTGGCATCGCTGCCGGTATCGGTAGTTTTGATGCTCTGCGAGCCCACGCTAAAGCCGATGCCGCCGGAGCTCATCAGCCCGGATTTTTTCTCCTGCTTCATGTGCTCTTCGGCATTGCGCTCTTCGGCGGTTTCCACGGTCAGGTCGTTGCCCGCCAGCAGGGCAACGTCGTCCGTGCCCGCCACGCTGCTGCCGCGAACGGTCAGATTGTTGCCCGCCGTCAGGCTGACCGTGTTGCCGTTTAGCTCGCTGCCCTCGGCGGTTTGACGGGAAATCACGTCGCGCGTGGCTGTGGTGGTTTTCGACAGGAAGCCGTTACCGCCCACCACTTTATGCCGTTCGTCCAGATCCTGGGTGTTTTCACCCGCCGCCAGCGTCAGGTTATTCCCGGCGCTGACGTTCAGCGCCTCGCCAGCGGAGAGAGCGGCGGCGCGCGCGCTGAGGTCGTTACCGGCGGCCAGCGTGACGTCCCCTTTGCCCGTCACTTCGCTGCCGACGCTGTTGGTCTGCCCCTGTTTCAGGCTGTTGTCGGCATCCCACACCAGGCTGTCGCGGCTGGCGGTTTCCACCGTGTTCAGGTTCATATCCCTTCCGGCCACCAGCTGCGCTTTGCCGTTTTCGCCGCTGGCGACAACCTGCGCTCCGGTCAGGGTGATATCCCGCCCGGACTGCAGCGCCAGCCTGCCGTCGTCGCCCTGGACGTAAATGCCGGATACGCTGTCAATGGTGGTGCGGGCGAAGCGGTTCTCACCGTTCACGCTGGACGCGCTGTTGGTCGTGCTGGTGAGGGTGATATCACGTCCAGCGCTCGCCAGCACGCTGCTGTCGCCCACGATGGCCCCGCCAACGTTGCTGATATCGGTGCGGGCGTTCAGGCTGACGTCTGCCCCCTGGATCGTGCCGCTCTGGTTGATGATGTTGTCGGCATCCAGCTGCAGCACCTTGCGCCCGGCGAGCGTGCCGCTGTTAAAGAGATCGCCGTTGAGCTTAATGGAGACGTTGTTCCCGGCAATCAGCGCGCCGGAGCCGTCGATATCGCCCTGCTTCACTTTGGCGTACACCTGCGGCACCAGCACGGTTTCCATTGAGCCGTTCGGCATCTTCACCTGGGTGTTGACCAGCCAGACGATATCCCCGGTCAGCAGCGCCATCTGCTCCGGCGTCAGCGCCACGCCGATCTTCAGGTCGTACTGCTTGCCGAAGGTAATGCCGCGATCCATCAGCGCTTTGTACTGCTCTTCATCGTTGCTATAGCCGTCGAGATAGCGCTGGCCCGTAATGCCAATCACCTGCTCGCGGATCAGGCGCTGCTCGTAATAGCCATCGCCCAGGCGTTTCAGCGTGTTATCACCGTCGCTGGCGAAGGCGTCCTGCATGTAATCGCTGCCGAGCCACTGGCGTTCGTTGGTAAAGCGCGGATCGGTTTCCACCAGATACGGTACGTCCGCCGACGGATTGACCTTGAACAGGCTGTTGTCCGGCAGGGTGGTGTTCGGGCCAATGATGCGAATAGCGCCGTCGGCAGGCGTCACCTCAAACTGCTGGCCCGCTGGCGGTACCACGGGCTCCCCCGGCTTCACGGTTTGCTGCGCCGCAGGGGTTCCAGCCTGGCCAATCGCCACGCTTGTGCCCTGTAAAACCCGCGGCGCGATGGTGAGGCTGCTGCCCTCGACGCTGCCGTTGCTCACCAGCTGGCCCGGCTTAAGGGAGATGCTCTGAATGGTCGTCGGCGGGGTATACGCGGTGCGGTCGCGCCCCTGCTCGTCGTCGCCCTTGTGGCGAATACGGTAGTAGTGGGTAACGGTACCCTCATCCGTGGTGAAGCGCTGACCGGGCACGTCGTCGTTCTGCACGCTGCCCATCTGGTCAATCTGCAGCGTACCGCCTGCAATCACCTGACTCTTGTCGTTAAACAGCCTGTCGCCGGTCAGGCTCATGCTGCCGCCCGCGAGGATCTTCGCCGGATCGCTCTCTTTGATGCGCGTTTCGTCAATCGTGCGGGTGTAGTCGTACTGGTTAAAATTGTCGTTGTTCGCGCCGGTATCTTCTGGCGTATTCAGGTTCCGCAGCCCGTCGGAAGAGTTGCGGTCCACCCAGACGCCGTTCTCCGTCGAGCTCCAGCGGGTGGTGGAGCCGGAATGCTGGTAGTCGGTTAGCTGTTCTTCCGAGACGCGGACCACCTCGGTGGAGAAGTTATCGTTGATGTTGTTGATCTGCGAGGCGGCGATCGCCATATCCCCGGCGGATTCGATGGTGGCGCTGTGGTTGTTAATCGCGCCCGCGCGCCCGGTCGCCGCGCCGCTGTCGTTCAGCGCGCCGCCGATCAGCATCGTACCGGCGCTGTAAACCAGGCTATGGCCAACGTTGTTCAGCGTCTGCACGCCAAGATCGACCCGCTCGCGCCCGGCAAGCGTCGCGGCCGTGCCGTTCTCGGCCAGGTTATTGAAGGTGATGCTGTTAACGCCCACGGCGTCGCCGTAGATGCGCCCCGAGCCGACGTTGGTCAGCGTATCGGCATGAATAAGGGTGTGAACCCCGTCAATCAGGCCGTAGTTCAGCACCGTGCCCGCGGCGTTCAGCGCGTTGCTTCCGGCGTTGATTTCACCGCTGGCCGCGTTCGTCAGGTTGGCGCTCTGCACGTTCAGCGCGCTGCCTGCCATCAGCCTGCCGCTGTTGGCGATATCGCCCGGCGTGGTGAAGGTAAGATTGCCGTTGGCAACGATGTTCCCGCTGTTGATGACGCTGCTGGCGCTGCCCAGCGTCATATCCCCCTGCGACAGCAGCTGGCCGCTGGCATCGAGGGTTTGCGCCTGAATGCTCAACGCCTTGCCCGCGTTGACCGTACCGCCAGCATTTATCAGGTTCAGGCCGCTACCGTTCAGATCCAGCGTGCCGCCAGAGGCCAGCGCGCCCGCGCTGTTGTTGAGTACGCCGTCGGTGCGAACGGCGAGGGCATCGTTTGCCAGCAGGCTCCCGCTCTGGTTATCGAGGGCCGTGGCGGTGAGGGTCACGCGCTGTCCTTCCAGGCCCTGATTCTCCCCGAGGGTGTTCTGGTTGATAACGTTAAGGGCGTTCACCGTCACCGCTTTGCCGCTGCGGATCAGGCCCGAGGCGTTATCCACCAGCCCTCTGGCGCTGTCGATAAGCAGATCGCCGACGCTCTGGATCTGCCCGCCGCCGTTTTGCAGGCTATCGCTGTGCAGGTCCGTGCCGGAGAGGCCGACGAGGCGACCGCTGCGGTTATCGAGCGCGCCGGTGGTGATGCTGATGCCGCTGCCCTGGAGAATGCCCGCCGCGTTGCCTAGTTGATTCGCTGCGTTCAGCGACAGATCGCCCGTTGCGGCCAGCTGTCCCGCCTCGTTGTTCAGCGTTTCGCCCGTAAAGGCGAGGCCCGCGCCCGAGAAGGCGGTGCCGCGCGCGTTATCCAGCAGGCCGCCGCTGAGGGCCATCGCGCCGACGGATTTCACCGCGCCGCCGTCATTATGCAGGGCGTTGAACGTCGCGCTGAGAGTCTGGTTTGCGCCAATCTGCCCGCCGCGGTTGTCCACATCGCCGCTGTGGAGGGTGAAATTGCCCTTGCTGGCGAGGAAGCCGCCCCGGTTGGCGAGCGCGCCGCTTTCAAGGCTTAGCGCGCCGCGCGAGAGCAGGGAGCCGGAGGCGTTATCCAGCGCGCCGCCGCCGAGGGCAACCGTCGCACCGTTCGCGACGATCGTACCCTGGCGGTTGTTCAGCCCGAAGGCGGTGATGCGCTGGGTTTTGGCGGATTCGATACGGCCCTTCGCGTTGTTGATCTCCCGCCCGGCGGCGATCTCGCCGTCATCCGATACCGCCGAAATCAGCCCCTGCGCGTTGTTCAGCGTGCCGGTTTCAATATGGTTTTTGCCCGCCACGGCGATGATCTTGCCCTGGGTATTCTCGACGGCACCGGCGCCGATCTGCACCGTCTTCGCCGCGCCCAGCGTGCCGCCGGTATTATTGAGCATGTTGCCGGTGCGGACGCTCAGCTCGCTGGCGTTCACCTTCGCGCTGGCGGTGTTCACGTCGCCCGCGCCGCCATCAAGCACAACGCGCTTCCCCTGCGTCTGGCTGCCGCTCAGGTCCAGGCCCTTACCGCGAGCGCTCAGGTTGCCGCCCGCCAGCGTCTGCCCGTGGGCGCTGAGCTGGCCGGTGGTGCTAAGCTGTAAATCACCCGCATCGCCCAGCCTGCCGTCGTTTTTTACCCCGGCTGCCAGCACGCTCCCTTTGCTGCTGGTGAGGCTCGCGGCCTTGACCTGTACGCCGCTGGCCGCGGTGAGCATGCCGCTGTTGGCGAGTTCGCCTGCGGCCTGAACGCTGGCGCTGCCGCTGGCGCGCAGGGTGCCGCTGTTCTCAATGCGTCCGTCGGCGGTGATCGTCACATTGCCCGCCTGCGCGCCTATCGCCCCGGCATTGCGCACGCCCACGCCGCGCTCGGTGCCGACCATGCGAATTTTACCCGCGTACATGCCGCCCAGGCTGGAAACGTCCACCGCCAGCGTAGGGCGCGCGGTGGCGTCATCGCCCCCTTTTTCAATCTTCGCGTGGGCGGCATCCACCGTATTGCGCCCGGTGGTGACCTTGAGGTCTTTCGCCCATAGCCCGGCGTTAACCTTTACCGAACGGGCGATGATATCGGTGTAATCCGCGCCGGAGGTGTCCATCCCGGCACCGTCTACCGTCACTTCGCCGCGCTCGACCTTGTAACCCGTTAGCTGCCCGTCCTTCATCTGCGCCTGGCCGGTGGTGAGGGTCGCCCGGTTAGCGTTGATAAAGCCGCAGCCGCTGCAGGTAATGCCCGCCGGGTTGGCGATCACCACCTGTGCCTTTTGCCCGGCCACTTCAATCATGCCGTTTAGCCTGCTCGGATCGCGTGAGCTGACTTCGTTGAGAATGACTTTGGCTTCCCCTTTGGCGAGCCACGGGTTGCCCGCCACCATGCCGCCAAGGTTGGTCTGCACGTTTTTATGGGAGTTGTTGAGGATGGCGCCGTTTTTGTCTACGTCGAACCGGGTGTAGTTATTGCGCGAGACGCCCGCTTTCGATGGCGTCTGGATATTGACCTGCGGCGTGCCGTTGGCGCTGCTGACCACCGTCGGCTGCTGGCTTTTGGGCGCACCGGTATTGGCAACGATCGCGGCCTGCGCCGTTTGCACAACCCCCGTGGCCAGCCACAGGCTCAGGCTGAGCGCGCTTACCCTGCCGATCATCTGGCTGTGGGCGTGAGCGATACCGGAAGAACGAGGCGAACCGGCGCGGCCGGAGCGGGCGATATCCGCCACCACCATCAGCATGCCGCGCGCTTTGTTGAAGACAATTCGGTACAGGTTCTTATTCATGGTTCGTTCCTTTAAACGCTTCCGGCAGGTTCACGGCGAGCGGGTGTTGCCGTTGCCACTCTCTTGCCTCTTTACGGCTGACGCGGCTGCCGTGGAAAATCATCACGCGCTTGCCGCGCTCCGCGCCGCGGTGATAGAGCGCGCGGCAGATATGGTCCGGGAAAACGTCGCGGCACATCAGGGCGTACATCTGCGCGGTGTGCCCGAACGGGGCGATCCAGTCGCAAAACCAGAACCGATCCCCGCTGTCCCAGTCCTCCTCCCGCATCTCGATAGCCGGGCGGGTCAGGTAGCGCGCTTCGGACTCCTCGTTCAGCCAGGCCCAGCTGAGGAAAAACACCGGCCGGTTGTTCTCGGAAACAAGCACGTACTGACCGCGCTTGATTATGGGCAGTAGCAGCGTTGGCAGGGCGTGCAGCGGGGCATCGCGGTGCATCGGGGAGTGCATCCACAGCCAGACGGTTGCGCCCAGCACCTCGGCTTCGCTCTCTTCACCGCCGAGCATCAGCGGGGCTTTGATATCCAGATTTCCGATGCGCATTACCAGCTCCAGTTGAGGTTAAACCCGAGGGTCAGGCTGCTGGTGGTAAAGCCGTCCGGCTTCGAGAACGGCGTGCCGGCGAAAAGGTCATAGCCCGTATTGAACGCGCTGCCGCGCAGGCCCACTACGCCGCCGGCGAGGTGTTTACCGATCAGGTAGTCCGAGCTGTAGCCGCCGACCTCGCCATAATCCGCGCCGAGATACAGTTCCTGATTCGGCAGCGGCGTGCTCCAGGCCAGATCGTTACGCACGTACCAGCCGTGGCTAGCGTTCAGGGTGCGTTCCCCGTCAAAGCCGCGCACCGTCCAGCGGTTGCCGATGGCGAACTGATCCTGCGGCGTCAGCGGCGTGTTGCTGATCTGGCGCAGGTACTGCACGCTGTAGCGGAAGTTCTGCGAGCCGACGTCAAACGGCAGGTTGAGCTGGGCGTTAAGCTGGGTGATTTTGCCAAGCGCGGTGGCATCGCCAAAGGTCTCTTCCGGCGCAGGCCGTGCGCCAAACCAGCGGGTACCGCGCTGGTAGCTTATTCCGGCATCCAGCGTGGCCTGGCCGATATAGTGGCGATGTTCCAGCCCGATGCGCCATCCCGCCGTCTGTCGGCGCTGAACGCCGACTTCGGTATCGTCGATGTAGTTGCGGGTTTCGCGCGCCAGCACGTCGTAGGTCAGCGTGGTTTTTTGCGTGCCGCTGCGGTGCAGCACGCGGCTCAGCTGTACGTCGAGGTTTTTGCTTTTCCCGCTGTAGCGGTAGTCTCCGTTCTGCCCGGCGACGGTCTGGTGATAGTCGTAATCGCTGCCGGTCACGCCGAGCATCCAGTAGCCAAACGGCACGGAGTAGTGCGCGGTGTAGTTTTTGCTGCCCTTACCGCCCCTGTCGTTCAGATCGTGGCTGGCAGAAACGTAGAGCAGATCGCTCAGCGAGAAGGGATTATCCAGCGACAGCGTCACGCCGCCCTGATAGCGCCCGGTGGTTTCGGTGCCAGCATCGTCGAGCGACAGGCCCACGCGCCACATCTTGCTCTGCTTACGGGTGATGATGACGTCGCTTTCACCGGGTTTTTCACCGGGCAGGATCTCCATATTCGCTTCCACCGTCGGCAGCCGCTGCAGGTTTTCCAGCCCTTGCTCAATATCACGCAGATCCAGCAGGTTGCCCTCGTGCGCCGGGAACGCGCTGTAGAGCTGAATGTACCTATCGCTCTCTTCGGTAAGCTTCACGTGGCGAACGTAGCCCGGCACGATGGCGAGCTTCAGCGTGCCGCTTTTCAGATCCTGCGAAGGGGCCAGCACGCGGGTGGTGATCCAGCCGTGGTCGACGATGCGGTTTTGCATCGTGGTCATCAGCAGGTTGATGCCTTTGCCGCCCAGGCAGCGTCCCTGAGCCTGATCCGCCATGCGCTGCAGGGGCAGCCAGTGCGGCAGGGCATCCTGACCGCTCAGCTCAACGCGGTGAATCGGGAAGCAGGGCGTTTCGGTCGGGAAGTTGATTCTGCCGAAACTGGAGGCAGGCTCAGAGAGGCGCACGTCCGGAACGGGCGGCGTCAGCTGCTGTTCCAGCGCTTTCTGGCGCTGCTGCTGAATAATAAACTGATTTTCCGGCTCAGCGGCACGGGCGGAAAACATCAAAAACAGGCCAGCGGCCGTCGATATTATTATCGCTCTATTTTGTCGGGCTATCATCGGGTATTCCGCGCTGTGTAAGCAAAATGGACGCAATGTGAATATGTGTAAGATTGTTTAAATATTGGCGGGGTAATAAAAGGGGGATTAATCCTAAAGCTAAGAAAGTTCCGAGCCTGAATATCCTTAAATCTGGTAGTTCATGTTCGTCGGCTAAATAAATTTGGCTTTAGTCCGAAATATTCCTTATTCCTTAATAAGGGTGAGGTTATGGCGCGACGACCCTGCACAACGCGCGAAAAGGAGTTATCAAGGCCGCTGACATGTGCTACTAAGACGGGTCATATCATAAAAAAAGAAGGGAAACAGAGAATGTCTGTCAGTAAACTCGCCAGCAGCGCGCAGGCCCTGCAATCGTCCGCCATCCGGGAATTATTAAAACACAGCAAAATGGCGGGCGTGATTTCGCTTGGCGGCGGTATTCCTAACCCCGACCTGTTCGATCACGAAGGGCTGAAGATAGCCGCGGATGCCGTGCTATCGCAGCATTTTGGCGAGGCGTTTCAATACGGCCTGACCGAGGGCGTGCCGGGGCTGCGCGACGCGATCCAGCGCATCTGCGCAGGAAGGGGCATTGCCTGCAAGGCCGATGACGTGGCGATCACGTCCGGTTCGCAACAGTCTCTCGACGTGCTGGCCCGCGCGTTAATTAACCCAGGCGACACCGTCGTTGTCGAACGCCCGACCTATCTGGCCGCGCTGCAGGTATTTGGCCTGGCGCAGGCAAACGTTGAATCCGTGGGCACCGACGGTGACGGAATGAAAGTCGATGAACTGGAAGCGCTGGCGGCAAATAAAAACATCAAAGCCGTATATATTGTTCCGACGTTTGGTAACCCGGGCGGCGTAACGCTTTCTGAAGCGCGTCGTAAACAGCTGGTGGAATTATCGAAGCGCTATGATTTCGTTATTATTGAAGACGATCCCTACAGCGAAATTAATTATACCGACGAGACGTTCCGCCCGTTAATTGCCCATGCGAAAGATATCGGCAATGAAGATAACGTGGTATACACCTCAACCTTCTCCAAAATCCTCGCGCCGGGAACCCGCGTGGGCTGGGTGGTGGTGCCCGAGTGGCTAAAGCGCGCGGTGGTTAACCTGAAGCAAACCACCGATCTGCATACCAGTACGCTGTCGCAGCTGATGACCTACGAGTACCTGAAAACGGGCCGTCTGGCAGGGCAAATTACGCTGATCCGCGAAGCGTATCGCCAGAAGTACCTGACGTTTGCCACTGCGCTGGAAGCGGAGCTGGGTGACGTGATGACGTTCCACAAGCCGAAAGGCGGCATGTTCCTGTGGGCGAAAATGAACAACGGCATCAATACGACGAAATGGCTGGAAAAAACGCTCAGCAACGGCGTGGTGTTCGTCCCGGGCGAGTTCTTTTACTGTAATGAGCCGGACCAGACGACGCTGCGCATGTCGTTCGTGACGCCGACCGATGAACAGCTTGTTGAAGCGGTCAGACGCCTGAAAATCTCGCTGTAAGCAATGCCCCGGCAGGTTGAGTGAACGCTGCCGGGCTGTTGCATTCGGGTTCAGCCAAAAACATTATCCCACTTTTCGCTTTGCCATTAATTCCGCTGCGGTTTTTACCCGGCTCAGCTCTTCCTGCGTTCTGGCGTTAGTTTGCACTTCCCAGATATCAACATTTAGCTGCAGGTTCAGCCAGAATTCGATGCTGGTATCGAACGCTTTCGCCAGCCTGACGGCCATGTCGGCGGTAAGTTTCCGGTTATTGTTCACCAGTGCGCTAGCGGTATTGCGATGCACGTTGAGCATGTCCGCGAGGTCTGCAACTTTGAGGTTGAGCGGTTCAAGATATTCATACTGCAACACGTCGCCCGGCGTTGTCGGCTTACGTAATGCCTGTTGAAAAGTCATGGGTGATACCTCACTTGTGTAGCGTGTATTTGTGGGGGGAGAGGTAAAGATCTTCTGCCTTGCCGTCCGCCCACCTGAATACCAGCCGATACTGTCTGTTAATGCGAATAGAGAAAAAGCCGTCAAGGGGAGGATTCAGCGCTTCGAACCTGTTTCCCGGCGGCGAACGGAGATCGTTGTACGACGCGGCGGCATTGACCATATCCAGCTTTCTTGCCAAAACGGACTCGATGCTCGATGGAATGACGCTACTCGTCTTGCCATACAGAAAAAAATCCCTAAGCCATTCATCGCGAAAATGTTTAATGCTTTTTAGCATCATGGTGGTTAGCTCCTGTCCCTGTGAAGCTGAGGTCATGGTAATGCACCGATGCACTGTGCGCAAGTGCATGTCTTTCGTTAATAACGATAGTGTTACGGGGTATGAAAATGGAGGAAAGGGGAGCAAGTGAAAATGTGTTGATTCTGCGAGGCGGTTTCAGGGAAATCCCCTCATCTCAAATGAGAGAGGGGACGGATAATGCGTTTACCGCTCCCGCAGCGCCTCTTTCGCCCGGTTGAACGGCTTGATCATATAATCCAGCACCGTTTTCTCGCCGGTCTTGATATCCACCGTGGCGATCATCCCCGGCACGATCGAAAAGTGTCTGCCCGCCTTGTTCACCAGATAATCCTGGCTGGTGCGGATAAATACCCGATAGTAGAACACCTCCGGCTTGGCTTCGTCCTGAATGGTGTCCGGCGATATCGTTTCAACCACGCCGTGCAGGCCGCCGTAAATGGCGTAATCGTAGGCGGTGATCTTCACCAGCGCCTCCTGGTTGGGGTGGATAAAGGCGATGTCGCGCGGGGAGAGGCGGGTTTCAATCAGCAGGTGATCGTCCACCGGCACAATCTCCATCAGCTCGCCGTTGGGCGGAATAACGCCGCCGATGGTGGTGACCTTGATGTTTTTCACGATCCCGCGCACCGGGGATTTCACCGTCAGGCGCGTGACCGAATCCTCGCGTCCTTTGAGGATCGCCGACACCATATCCACCTCCGCGTTGGCCTTGGACAGCGCCTCGCGCGCCTGCACGTAGTACTGCGAGCGCACGTCGGTCAGCTTCAGCTCCAGATCGCTTTTTTGCCGCTGCAGCCGCAGCACCTCAACGTGGCTGGCCGCGCCGGTTTTGACCAGCCGCTGGGTGATCGCCAGCTCTTTGTTCGCCAGATCCAGCGCCGAGCGCAGCTCCCGCTGGGTGTCCTCCAGCTGCGCGCGCCGGGAGTTGTACAGGCGCGTTTCGGCCCCCGTCAGATCCGTCCACTTCGCCAGCGACGGCGGGAACTTAAGGGGCAGATCGTTCACCTCGGCGTACAGGCGCACGCTGGAGGCGAGGGCGGCCCGGTAGCGCGCCGCGCTTTCGCCGACGTTTGACTCCGAACGCGTCGGATCGAGGCGCGCCAGCACCTGTCCGGCCTGTACCTGATCCCCCTCGTGAACGTTCAGCTCGGTGAGGATCCCGCCGTCAAGTGACTGCAACACCTGCTCGCGCGAGCTGGGGATCACTTTGCCCGTTCCCGTCGAGACCTCGTCCAGCACCCCGAACCACGCCCAGATCCCGACGGCGACGAACAGCAGCAGGGAGAAAATCACGATGCGCCGGGCGCCGGTATAGCCGCTCTCCGAGTCGAGGGCGTTGTCCAGATCTTCCATTGCGGCAACGTCACGCTGACTGATTTTCATTTTTCCACTCCCGTCCGGTTGCCTGCTGCTGTTGCTGCTGCTGTTGCATACGGCTGTTGCTGAGCGCCTGCGCTTTCGGCGCATCCATCACCAGCATGCCCTCTTTCAGGACGACGACCCGCTCGACCAGCTCCAGCACCGGCACGCGGTGGGTAGCAACAATCAGCGTGCGGTTGCCGAGCCAGGCCCCCAGGCGCTGAATAAACTCGCGCTCGGTGTGCTCGTCCAGCGACGCGGTCGGTTCATCCAGCAGCACGATGTTCGGATCGCGAAGCAGCATGCGCGCCAGCAGGATAGACTGCCGCTGCCCGCCGGACAGCCCCACGCCGTTCTCCATAATCGGATAGTCCAGCCCCTTCGGCAGCTTCTGCACGAAGCCCGCCGCGCCGCACATCTCCAGCGCCTCAAAGATCTCCTCGTCGGTGGCGCGCGGCATGCCGAGGGTGATGTTCTCGCGCAGGGTGCCGTAAAACAGCCGCGCGTTCTGGGTCATAAAGCCGACGTTGCGCCGCACGTCCGCCACGTCCAGGTGCGGCAGGCTGAGGTTGTCGAGCCGCACTTCACCTCCGGCCAGATCCATACCGCCCGCCAGCGCCTGCAGCAGGGTGGATTTGCCCGCGCCGTTGCGCCCGAGGATCGCCACCTTTTCGCCGGGCTTGATCTCAAGGCGGTTGATGCGCAGCGCCATGCGCGGATCGTCCGGGTGATAGCGGAACTGTGCCTGCTCAAACAGATAGTGACCGCGCAGCACGTCCTGGCGGATCGGCGTCTCTTCCCGCTGGTTCTCGGTCGGCAGCTGCATAATGCTGTCCAGCCCCTCTTTCGCCGCCTTAACCTGCTGCCAGCGGGCCAGCACGCCGCACAGGGTCGCCATCGGGGCGATCATCCGCGACGCCAGCATCGAGGCCGCCACCACCGAGCCGGTGGTCAGGGTGCCGTCGATCACCATCGGGGCGCCCACCACGATCACCCCGGCGTAGACCAGGCTCTGGATCGTCATGCCCCAGTTGATCAGGTTCTGCGTCAGCTCGCGGGTGCGCAGGCCCGATTCGGCGGTGATCTGGATATAGCTGTTCCACTGCTGCAGGAAGCGGTTCTCCGCCTGCATCAGCTTGATGTCCTCCAGCCCCTGCACGCTCTCCACCAGCACCGCGTTGCGCAGGGTCGATTCATGCGCCGACTGCTTCGCCAGCTCGGCGAGCCGCTTTTGCAGCAGCAGGCCGGGCAGCACCATGATCACCGCCGCCACCGGGGCGATCCACGCCAGCTGCGGGGCGATGATCGCCAGCACGATCACGAACAGGAAGAAGAACGGCAGATCGACGATGGTGGAAATGGTGGAGGAGGTAACCATCTCGCGGATCTGCTCCAGCTCGCGCAGCTGGGAGATAAAGCTCCCGGTCGAGCGCGGGACCGCGCTGTTGCGCAGGCGCAGGGCGTGGCCGAAGACGCGATCCGAGACGCGCAGATCGGAACGCTTGCCCAGCAGATCCATGATGTGCCCGCGCGCCACGCGCAGCACGAAGCCGAACAGCGTGGCGATCAGCACCCCGATGGTCAGAACGTAGAGCGTCGGGTAGGACTGGGCGGGGATCACCCGGTCGTACACCTGCATGGAAAAAACAATCCCGGAAAGCGACAGCACGTTGATGAACAGCGCGGCGAGCATCACCCAGCTGTAGGGCCGCAGGTCGCGCATCACCAGGCGGTAAAGCCAGTCCGGGCGGTATTTCGAAATGTAGGCGTCCACGCGGCTGTCCTTCAGCGCGGCCAGCGGGCGCAGGGCGATCACGTGGCGGACGGCGGGCAGCATCGCCGCCATCGACAGGCGGTTGGTGTGCATCTTGTCGTCGAAAAAACAGACCTCAAGGGTGTCTTCGCCGTCGAAATGCTCAATCACGCCAATTTTCCCCCCGTCCAGCTCAACCACCACCGGCAGGCGCCAGCTGTTGATGGCCTGCTGGTCCGCCGTCAGCAGCTGAAACGACAGCCCCGCCTCGCGGGCGAGCTGGGTGAGGGCGGGCACCATCGGCTTCCCTTTTAGCCACGGCGCGCCGGCGATCAGCGCCCCGGGCGAACAGGCCACGCGGTAGCGGGTGGCGACGTAGCCGAACGCCTGCGCCCACTGCGCCAGCGCATCATCCGTTATGCTTTCCCCTTGCGGAATATCACCTGGCTTCATGGCTGGATCTCCACGGTCTGGATGGTGCGGTTATCAAGATCGAACGCGTGACGCAGGCGCCCGGTGTTGTACAGGCAGTTAAGCTGCAGCTGGTGCAATTGCCCGGCGGTCTGCTGCTGGGTGAAGCGGGCCTGGTAGACCTCCTGCTCCGCGTTGAGCACGTCGAGCAGCGGGCGGGAGCCGAGGTCGAGATACTGCTGCTGGTACAGCTCGCGGGTGCGGGCGCTGAGCGTCTCCTGGCGGCCCTGAATTTGCAGGGTGCTGAGCAGGCTCATCACCTGGCTGCGCGCCTCCAGCAGCTTTTGCCGCACGTCGAGGCGCGTGCGCTGGATGGTGGCCTGGGCGGATTCCACCGCATGCCCGGCGGCGTCGCGCCGCGCGGTCAGCCCGCCGCCCTGGTAGAGCGGCATTTGCACCTTAACCCACGCGGAGTACTGGGTGCGGTCACGCACCTCGCTGCCGGAGTAGCGGTCGTTAAGGTAGTGGCGCACCTCCGGCTCCAGCGAGACGGTCGGCGTCATCTGCGCGTTGGCGTAGTCGAGGTTCGCCTGCGCGACGTTGGCCTGCGCCCAGGCCGCCAGCACCGCGGGCACCAGGCGATCGTCCGGCTCGGCGATATCGCAGCTTCGCGTCAGGCTTGCAGGAAAGTCATTGCTCACGCCGTTCAGCCCGTCCCAGCCGAGGAAGCTCGCGAGCGTGGCGCGGGCGCTGTCGAGGCTCGCCTGGTACTGCATCAGCTGCGCCCGCGCGCCTTCGATGCGGGCATCGGTCTGCACCACGTCGGAGAGCGAGCTGGCCCCCTCGTCGTTACGCTGCTTCGCCAGCGTGCCGATGGAGGAGAGGGCGTCGAGCTGCTCTTTGGCGGTGTCGACCATCTGCTGCCAGGTCTGCACCTGCACCAGGGCGATGGCGGTGTCGTGGGCGATGGTGTCGATGCTGACCAGCACGTTCGCCTGCTGCTGGGCCACGCCCGCGCTTTCGGCGCGCACCTGGCTTGCCACCTTGCCAAAGTCGTACAGCATCTGTGAAAGCGAAAGCACCAGCGACGGCGTAAAGCCGTTGTCGTCCCCGTCGTGGGTGTAGCCGTTTTCCATCCCGGCGCTGATCTGCGGATAGTATTTCGATTTAGCGACGTCCACCTCTTCGCTCTGCTGGTAGAGCTTGCCCACCGCTTCGCTGATGGCGGGGTGCCAGGTCACCGCGCGGTTAACGGCTTCGCCGAGCTGCAGCGTGCCGGGTGCGGCTTTGCTGGCCACCGGGGCCACGCGTCCGCTCAGGGAGGGAAGCTCCTGCGCGTCGCGCAGGTCTTCGGTATTGATCGTCGAGGCCGGGTTTGCCGCGAGCGTGGGTACAGATATCAGGCAGCACGAGAGCCACCAGCAAGGCATCTTCTTTCCCATGTCATGTCCCTAATAAATGAGTACAGCTTTATTGTTTATGCCCGGGCGCTGCGCGCCCGGGTCAGGTGGTGCTTGTTATTGTCAGGTAATGATGTGCTGCTGATTGACCAGCTCGTCGTAGGTGGTTTGCACGTTATCCAGCGTCACCAGCGTGGTGTTGGTGTACGTGCTTCCCGCGCCGTCGCGGTCGATGGAGATCACCGTACTGCCGCCGCTCTGGGTGACGTGGAGATAGTTCCCCAGCGTTGAGGCGCTGCCGTTCCAGCCCACCAGCAGGTCGCCGATGTCGATTTTGTCCCCCTGCGAGAGCGAGAAGTTGGTCCAGTGGTCGCCCGCGGTGCTGCTGACGTTGCCGCCCGTACCGTTGCCTGCGGTGGTGTTCAGCACCTGGTAGATCAGCGTGTCGGCATACGCGGTGCCGGTAATCAGATCGTTGTGTTCCGAGCTGATGAACTGCGGCGCCATGTTGATGGTCAGCGTCGCGCTGTCCGTTTTCCCGCCCGCGTCGGTCAGGGTGTAGTTGAAGACCTCCTTCGAGGTGATGCTGGAGAGCGAAACGCCAGCGTTCAGGGTGTAGGTGTAGTGGCCGTCTGCGGCAATCGCCAGCGTGCCGTAGTGCCCGACGACGTTGACCGTGGCGCTGCCGGCGTACGGGTCAAGGGTGGTGCTGACGCCGTTATAGCCGGTGATGCTCAGGCGCGTATCCACCGAGTGCAGCTGATCCATCGCCCCGGCGGAGTCCGTGCCGTCAAAGATATTGCCGTTGACGGTATGCCCGCTGGTGGAATCAAACTGGCTCAGGGAGTAGGAGGTCCCGGTGACGCTCGGGGTAATGGTGATATTCCCCACGCCGAGCGCCGGTATGCTGCCGGTGTAGCTCAGGGTGTAGGTTCCCGCGTTCAGATCGAGGCCCGTCAGGGCAATATCCGCATTGCCGCCCAGCAGCAGCCCGCCGCCGAAGGAGCCCGAGCGGACCGTGGTGCCGCCCTGCGAAATCGTCCAGTTGACCGTCAGGCCGCCCAGCGTGAGGAGCGAGGCGACGTTGAAGTGCAGCACCACGTTATGCAGCGCCGTGTTCGGGTCAACCACGAAGGTGCCGCTGCCGCTGCCCGAGGTGGTTGCCAGCAGCGCCGCGTTCCAGCTTGCGGTCCCCACCGTGGTATCCGAGTACAGCGACGTGTGGTGTACCGAGGTCACGTCCATCACGCTGCTGACGTCGTTGACCGCGTCCATCGCCCGCGCGGTAGGGGTGATGTTCAGCGAGGCGGTGTCCTTCGCGCCCGTTGGCGAGGTGATGGTGTAGACGAAGGTGTCCGGCGTGCTGATGTGGTCCGCGCCGATACCGGTTTTAAGGGTGTAGGTGTACTGGCCGGAGGCGTTAATGGTCAGCGTGCCGTATTCCCCGACGATGGTGGTCGTACCGTTGGCGTTAACCGCCACGCCGTTGACGTCCGTGACCGTGGTCCCTGACGGCGCAATATCGTCCGCCAGCACGTCGCCCGTGGTGCTCGCCCCGACGCTCGACACGCTGTAGACGTGATCTTCCAGCACGTTGAGCGTGTAGGCGGTCAGCGCGGTGATCCCCGCCGCGGTGTTGAGCAGGAACAGGTACTCGCCGGAAGGCAGGTTAAGCGTCAGCTGGGACGAGGTGCCGCCCAGCAGCGGCGCGCGCAGCCAGCCCGGCTGGACGCGCATCTGCTCGAAGGTCTGGGTCGCGTCGTTGAACTTGTAGATGTAGAGATCGAACACCGAGGCCAGGGCCACGCCGCCGACGGAGGCCTGGATGGTCATGGTGCGGGTGGTGCCTTCCTCCACGTTATAAATGATCGGGTTGCTCAGGTCGTCCAGCAGGTTCAGCCCCAGCGTGCTGCCGAGGTTGATCCCCACGACGGTGAAGCCGCCCTGCGACGAAGTGCCGTTATTGATCTCATGCACCGTGGTGTCGTAGGTCAGCGACGCCGTGTCGTCCACCGCCACGATGCCGGTCGCCACGGTGCCTGCGCCGAGGTTCAGCACCAGGCTGGCCGACGCCGACGCCCCGTTGTGGGTGATGGTGTAGGTGAAGCTCTCCGTGCGCCCCAGCACGGCGGCGCTGGTGTTGGTCAGATTATAGGTATAGCTGCCGTCGAGGTTGATGGTCAGCGTGCCGTACAGGCCCTGAACCACGGTGCCGTTGGCGGTGACGTTCACCGTGTCGCCGTTGGCGTTTGTGACCGCGCTGACGGTAGTGCCCGCAGGGGCGTTGTCGCTGCCCGTTGTCGGATCGACGTCAAGGATCACGTTCCCGGTCAGGCTGGTTTCGCCCGTCACGGTGCCCGCGCTGGTCTCCTTCACGCCCACGTCAATGCTGGTGTAAGAGCCGGTCGCCAGCAGGTTGGTGTTGTAGCTCAGCACGCGGTACTGGCCGTCGGCAAGCCCGTTCAGGTTGAGCGACACGCCGTTCGCCCCGAGCGTCAGCAGGTAGGCCCACTGCGGCTGCCCGGTATCAACCACGGTCGTCCAGGTGTTGTTCGCGGCGTCAAAGCGCTGCACCACCAGCTCGAGGGTGTTCAGCAGCGAAAGCACCGCGCCCGTGGCGTTGGCGTTCACCACGATATCCGCGCTGCCGCCGGTGCCGACGGTAAAGCCGACCTGCGCGGTGTCGTTGCCGAGCAGGGTCAGGGCATTGCCGAGCGCGCCCACCAGCAGGAAGCCGTAGTCGCTGTACTGCGTATTGGTGACGGTGGCGGTAGTGCTAAGTTCCAGCTCCTCAAGGTTGGTGCTGGCCGACAGCGGCACGACCGGTGCGACCACGGACCCCGGCTGTGAGACGTTACCGGCCGCGTCCGTGGCGGTGATTTGCAGCGTCTGGCCTTCGGTCTGCTTGTTGAGGAAGGTGTAGCTGTAGGTGCTGTTGCTGCCCGCGACGGTAGTGACCGTGTTGCCTCCGCCGAGGTTGATGGTGACGGTGCTGCCCGCTTCGGCGGTGCCGGTCAGCACGCTGCCGTCGGCGTTAAAGGTGCCGGACGGCGCTCCCGGAGGCGTGAGGTCGACAATCACGGTGGTGGCAATGGAGACCGGGCTGGTGCCGGAACCGTTACCCGCCGTGGCCGTGAAGGCATGAGAGCCTTCCGTCAGCGTTGGGGTGGTGAAGGTCCAGCTGCCGGTGCCGTCGGCAACCACGGTGCCCATCGCCACGCCGTTGTTGTACAGCGTGACGGTGGAATTGGGCTGCGCCGTGCCGCTCAGGGTCGGCGTCGCGTCATCGGTCGCTTTCCCGTTGGTCAGATTCCCCTGGATCGTGCCGACGTTATCGGCCACGGTCACAATAATCGGCGCGTTTGGCACGGTGGTGAACGGCGCGGACACCGACGCGCTTGCGCCCGCGTTTCCGGCCCTGTCGGTAGCGTAAACCAGCAGCGATTCGCCGCCCGTCTGCGCCGGCGTAATGGTGGCGTTAAAGTTGCCGTTACCGTCCGCCGTCGCCGTGCCGAGCACCGTCCCGGTGCTGGAGGTAATCGTGACGGTACTGCCCGCTTCCGCGACGCCGGTCACGTGCGTCCCGTTGGTGATGACGGCAAGCGTGGTGGGCAGCGCAGGCGGCGTCAGGTCCACCGTGATGCTGGTTGGCGCGGAGGCGGCGCTGGTGTTGCCCGCCGCGTCGGTGGCGGTAACGGTAAAGCTGTGCGGCCCCTCGCCCAGCGCAATGCTGGTTTGCGGCAGCGTCCAGGTGCCGTTGGCATCGGCCGTTACCGTGCCCACCAGCGTGGTGCCGTCATAGATGCGCACGGTCGAATTGGCTTCGGCGGTGCCGTTCAGCGTTGGGCGCGGGTCGTTGGTCGGGTTGCTGCCGGTAATCGGGCCGGTCACGCTGCCCACGTCATCGACGATCGAGGTGATGGTCGGGACGGTCGGCGCGGTGGCATCGACGTTAACCACGTACGCGGCGGTAGGATCGCTGACGTTACCCGCCGCGTCCGTCGCCGTCACGGTAAACGAGTGCTGCCCGTCGCCAAGCGTTGGCGTATAGCTCCACGCGCCGCCGGTGGCGGTCACGGTGCCGACTAGCGTCGTGCCGTCGTAGATTTTGATCGTCGTTCCCGCTTCCGCGGTGCCGCTGAGCGTCGGCTGGTTATCGTTGGTCAGGCCGCCGTTGGTAATCGGCGTGGCGGCATTGCCCACGTCGTCGGTGACGCTGACGATGACCGGTACGGCAGGCGGCGTGGTGTCAATCGTCAGGCTAAAGCTCGCCGACGGCTGGCTGGTGTTGCCCGCGGCGTCCGTCGCCTGGGCGGTAAAGCTATGCGGGCCCGTGCCCAGCGTGGTGGTGAGGGTTATCGCCCAGCTGCCGCTGGCGTCGGCCACGCCGGTTCCCACCAGCGTTGTGCCTTCATAGATCCGCACCGTCGCGTTCGGTTCGCTGGTGCCGATCAGGCGCGGCACGGTGTCGTCGGTGGTCTGGCCGCTGCCGAGCTGCCCGGTCACCGCGCCGACGTCGTCCAGCGCGTAGGTGATGACCGGCGCGTTTGGCGCAGCGGTATCGACAATCACCGTAAAGCCCGGCGAGGCAGGGCTGACGTTGCCCGCTGCGTCGGTGGCCGTGGCGGTCCAGGTGTGGCTGCCGTTGGCTAATGCCGGCGGGGTAAAGGTCCACGCGCCGGCACCGTCCGCCTGCGCGGTGCCAACCGCCGCGCCGTTTTCATAAATCGTGACGGTCGAGTTCGGCTCGGCCGTGCCGTTCAGCGTTGGCGTGGTGTCGTCGGTGCTCTGGCCGGAGGTGAGCGGGGTCTGAATCGTGCCGACGTTGTCGCTGGCCGTGGTAATGGCCGGGGCCAGCGGCACGCCCGTATCCACCGTCAGGTTAAACGGCTGGCTGGTCGGGCCGGTATTGCCCGCCGCGTCGGTGGCGTTGAGCGTGACCGCGTGCGGGCCGTCCGCCAGCGCCGTGGTCGGCGTGAAGGTCCAGTTGCCCTGGGCATTGACCAGCGCGGTGCCGACCTCGGTGCCGTCCACGATGACGTGGACGGTCGCGCCGACTTCCCCGGTGCCGTTGAACGTTGGGCGCGCGTCGTTGGTGGCGCTGCCGCTGGTCAGCGTGCCGGTGACCGGGCCAACGTCGTCAATCACGGTCGACAGCGCGGGCAGGGCTGGCCCGGCCGTGTCGACGGTGAAGCTGTAGACCGGTGAGTTAGCCGAAACGTTGCCCGCCGCGTCGGTGGCGTTGATCCTGATCGAATAGCTGCCGTCCGCCAGCGGCGTGGCAGGCGTAAAGCTCCACGTTCCCCCTGCGATAACCGTTGCAGAACCTATTTCAGTCCCGTTGTTGAAAATATGCACCACGCTGCCGACCGCGCCGGTTCCGCTCAGCGTTGGCGTGTTGTCGTTGGTCACCTGTCCGGTCGCGATATTGCCGAGGATGCCGCCGACGACGTTATCTTCGACGCCGGTCAGGGTTGGCACGGTTGGCGCGACGGTATCGACCGTCACGTTCCAGGCCGCGGAGGCGCTGCTGACGTTTCCTACCGGGTCTGTCGCCACTGCCGTGAAGCTGTGGGCGCCTTCGCCAAGCGCCGTTTCCGGCGTAAAGGTCCAGGCACCGCTGGCGTTGGCGGTGACGACGCCAATTTGCGTGGCACCGTCAAAGATCGCCACCGTGCTGTTTGGCTCTGCCGTGCCGCTCAGCGTTGGCGTGGTGTCATCGGTTGTACTGCCGCTCGGCACGTTGCCCGTGACGGTGTCGACGTTATCGCTGACGCCAACGATGACCGGCGTGACGGCGCTCGTGTCGACCACCACGTTAAAGGCCGGAGAGGCCGCGCTCTGGTTCCCCGCCGGGTCCGTTTCCCGAATGGTCAGCGCGTGGCTGCCTTCCGCCAGCGGCGTCGACGGAGTAAAGCTCCAGGTGCCCGTTTGGCCGACGACCACGCTGCCGATGGAGACGCCGTCGCTGTAGACGGTGATGGTGTCGCCCGCCTTCGCGCTGCCGGTCAGGGTCGGCTGGGTATCGTTGGTGGACTGGCCGCTGGTAAGCGCGCCCGTGCCCGGGCCGACGTCGTCAATCACCGAGCCGATAACCGGCGTTGTCGGCGCGGTCAGGTCGATGGTCACGCTGGCGGCAGGGGAGCGGCCGCTGGTGAACAGCCCCACGGTAGTGGTCGCTTCGAAGGTGTGCGGGCCTTCGCCCAGCGCCTGAAGCGCCGTTGCGGTGTACGTCCAGGTGCCGCCAGCGCCGACCGGAATAATGGCGAATGGGATCAGGCTGCCGTCCAGGTAGAGCGTCACGGTGCTGCCCGCCACGGCGGTCCCGCTGATGGTTGGGGTGGTGTCGTCGGAGGTTTTGCCCAGCACGCTGCCGGTCACGCTGCCGACGTCGTCGGTGATATCGGTGATGATCGGCACGTCGGGCAGGCCCGCGGTGACGCCCGTGACGGTGAGCGACGACGGATCGCTGGCGTTGCCCGCCGCATCGGTTGAGGTCACGGTGAGGTCCGCGCCGTTGGCCTGCGCCGGGCTGACCGCTACGGAGAACGCGCCGCTGCCGTCCGCGACGCCGGTGCCAATCACCGTACCGCCACTGTCTTTAATGGTGATGGTGGTGCCCGGATCGGCATTCCCGGTTACCGGCGTGCCCTGGGCGTTGATGGCCAGATTGCTCGGGTCCGCCGGAGGAATGCTGTCCACGGTGACTACCGTGGTCGGGCTGGTGGTGCTGTTGCCCGCGGCGTCCGTCGCGATAACGGCGATGCCGGTGCTGCCCTGGTCGAGCGGGGCGGTCGGCGTGAAGGTCCAGGTGCCGTCGGCGGCCACGTTGGCGAAGCCCACCGACGTTTCGTTAACGAATACCTCTACGGTGCTGCCCGGCTCCGTTTTGCCGGAGATCGTCGGCGTGGTGTCGTTGGTGTAGAGCACGTTGTTTGCCAGCGTGCTGCTGGAGATGCTGTCGATCTGCGGAATGGCGGGCGGCACGGTATCGACGGTGACGTTAAACTGGGCGCTCGGCGCGCTCGGGTTGCCCGCCGCGTCTACCGAGACGGCGGTCAGGTGCAGGGTGCCGTCCGGCAGGGCGGAAGGCGTCACCGTCCAGGTGCCGTTCACCACCGTCGCTTCGCCAATCGCCACGCCGTTGTTGTAAACAATCACCCTGTCGCCGTTTACGCCCGTGCCGGTAATGGCCGGGGTATTGTCGTCCGTGGCGCCGCCGGCTGTCGCGCCACCGGCCAGGGTAATGACCGGAGAGGCCGACGGCGTGGTATCGACGTTGATGGTGATCGGATCGGAGGTCAGCGATACGTTGCCCGCTTCGTCGGTCGCGGTGGCGGTGTACTGGTGAGAGCCTTCATCGATGTTGGCGTCCGGCCTCCAGCTCCAGTCCCCGCTGGCGTTGGCGGTGACGCGGCCCACCTCAACCGGCGCGGCCCCGTCCTGGCTGTCATAAATAATCACTTCGGCGTTCGGTTCGGTTTTACCGCTCAGCACCGGACGCGGGTCGTTGGTGCTGCCGCCGTCCGCCACCGGGCCGGTGATTTGGCTGACGCTGTCGGTAACGGTTGGGGTGGCCGGTTTGTCCGGCGCGTCGGTATCAATCACGATGGTAACCGGCTGCGATGGCGAGCTTTCGTTGCCCGCGCCGTCCTTGTTGGTGACGGTCAGGGTCACGTCATAGGTGCCGTTAGCGAGCGGCGGGGCGGTCCAGGTCCAGGTGCCGTCGTTGCCAACGGTGACCTCGGTCTGCTTCACGCCGTCCACGTAAATGGCGACCGTATCGCCCGCCGTGCCCGTGCCGCTCAGGGTAGGGGTGGTATCGCGGGTGGTTTCCCCCGGGTTCAGCGCGACTCCCGCGCCGCCGTCAGGGTTAACGGTGACGGCCGGCGCATCCGGCGTGCCCGGCGCAACGGTATCGATCACCAGGCTGAACGGCGGCGAGGTGGTGATGTTACCCGCCGCGTCGGTGGCCCTGACGGTGAGGGTGTGCGTGCCGTCGGTCAGCGGGGTGGTTGGGGTGAAGCTCCAGCCGCCGCTGCCGTTGAGCGTGGCGGTGCCGAGCAGCGTCGTGCCGTCATACACGGTAATGGTGCTGCCCGCCGGCGCGGTGCCCTGCAGTACGGGGCGAGTTTCATCCGTTGGCGTGCCGCTGGTGACCGGGCCGGTCACGTCCCCGGTGTTATCGGTTACCGTACCGATCGTCGGCGTGCCCGCTGGCGTGGTGTCGATGTTCAGGGTAAAGCCGCCGGTAGGATCGCTGGCGTTGCCCGCCGGGTCGATTGCCACGGCGGTCAGCGCGTGGCTGCCGTCCGGGATGGCGGTTGGCGGCTGGAAGCTCCAGCTGCCGTTTGCGTCCACCGTCGCGGTGCCGATCTGCGTGCCGTCAATGCGAATGCTGATGGTGCTGCCCGGCTCGCCGGTCCCGCTGATGACCGGGCGGTTATCGTTCGTCGGCTGGTTGCTGGTCAGCGGCCCGGTGTAGCCTTCGACGGCATCCACCACCTGGGTTATAGCCGGGGTCGCGGGCGGCGTGAGATCGATGGTGATGCTCCAGCTGTTCGATGTGCCGCTGGCGTTGCCTGCGCTGTCGACGGCGGTGGCGGTAAAGACGTGCCCGCCCGCCGTCAGGTTGGCCGGTGGCGTAAAGGTCCAGACCCCGCCCGCCGGGATCACCAGCGTGCCGATTTGCGTCTGACCGTCAAAAATGTACAGGCGGGTGCCCGCTTCGCCGGTGCCGTTAAGGGTCGGAGTGCCGTCGTTGGTCAGGCCGCCGTTAGCGATCGGCCCTACGGAAGTTTGCACATCATCTACCACTGAGGTGATAACCGGCGTCTCGGCGGGGAGCAGGTCCGGCGCGATCGCGGAGGCCGTCGGGCCGGTGTTTCCGGCCTTATCGGTGGCATCGGCGGTCAGCGTTTCGCCGTTAAGCACTTTGGGCACGAGCTGAATAAGGAACGTGCCGTCGTCTCCTGCTTTGCCGCTGGCGATCTCGGTACCGCCGGGGCCCTTGATGCTGACGGTGCTGCCCGGCTCGGCCGTGCCCGTAATGGCGGTGCCGTCAGGAAGCACCTTCACGTTTTCAGGGGCGAGCGGATCGGTGGTGTCAGGCGCGGTGGCTGTGCCCGGCTGGCTGACGTTGTTCGCCGCGTCGGTCGCGACCACCTGCAGCGTTTCGCCGTTGGTTTGCGCTGGCGTAATGCCGATAGAGAACGTGCCGTCGCTGCCCGCCTTGCCGGTGCCGATGACGTCTCCGGCCGAATCTTTTATCGTCACCGTGCTGTTGGCTTCGGCTTTACCCGTTACCGTTTTGCCGTCGCCGGAGACCACCAGATCGCTCGGCGGGATCGGCGGCGTGGTGTCGGGCACGACCTGAATCGAGTTGGCGTTCGCCACCGGGCTAACGTTACCGGCGGCATCAACTGCCGTGACGTGTATGAGCGCGCCGCCGGGCTGCGGAGGAGCGAGGGTAATGCTGTAGTTTCCGTTCGCATCCACGGGAGCCGAACCAATCCGGTTGCCGTTGCTGTCGGTGATGATAATCGTGGTATTGGCATCAGCGTGCCCGGTCGCCACCGTGCCCGCGGCGTTCAGTGAGGCCGTCGGCCTGTCTGGCGCGGTCACGTCGACGATCAGGGTGATGGCCGCAGAAGGAACGCCCACGTTGCCCGCCGCGTCGGTGGCGGTGGTGGTGATTTTGTGAGCGCCCTCGCTCAGGTTAACGGACGGCGTGAATGTCCAGGCGCCGCTGGCGTTGGCGACCGCCGTACCAATGGCGGTGCCGTTGTCATAGATCGTGACGGTCGCCCCTGCTTCCGCCGTTCCGCTGAGGGCAGGGCGCTGGTCATTGGTGCTGGAGCCGTTGCTGAGCGCGCCGGTGTTAGGTGCCACGTCATCGGTAATGGCGGTGACGACGGGGGCCGCGGGGGCAACGGTATCGACGATAAAGGTCACCGCCGTTGACGGCGCGCTGGTGTTTCCGGCGGCATCGGTGGCGGTGGTGGTGATCGAATGACTTCCTTCAGAAAGGGCCGTGCCCGGCGTAAAGGTCCACTTGCCGCTGGCGTCCGCCCTGGCAGTGCCAATCTGCTTGCCGTTGTCGTAAATCGTGATGGTGGCACCGGCCTCTGAGATACCGCTGAGGGTTGGGCGAGCGTCGTCGGTACGCTGGCCGTTGGAGAGCGGCCCCGTTTCGGCACCCACGTTGTCGTCAACGGTCACAATGTCCGGGGCGTCCGGCACGGTGAGGTCAGGCGCGGTGACGTGTCCGGCCTGGCTGGTGTTGCCCGACGAGTCCGTTGCCGTGGCGGTGATCTGCTCGCCGTTGGTCAGGGGCGTGCCAAGCTCAATCGTAAATTTGCCGTCGCTGCCGGCTTTGCCTGTCCCCACTACGTGGCCGCTGCTGTCTTTCAGCGTGATGGTGCTGCCCGGCTCCGCGGAACCGGTCACGGTGGAGCCGTCCGGGGAAAACTTCAGATTCGATGGTGCGCCAGGCGCCGTCGTGTCGGGAGTCGACGGATTGCCCGGATTGCCAGGATTACCGTTGTTGCCGTTATCGTCATCGCCACCACCACCTCCTCCACCGCCGCCGGCTGCCAGCGCAATGCCGCCGCCGACCGCCAGAGCGCCCAGCACCCAGGGCCAGACCGCGGCGCCGCCGGTATCGGAGCCCGATGACGCTATCAGCGCATCGACGGAGGAAATCGCTTCGTAGTGTTCTACGCCGGTTGGATCTTCAATCCACCACAGCGCGCCGTTACTCTCTTCCAGCACCAGCTGGCTCGCCCCCTGCGCGTCGTTAACGTAGAAATTTTTGAGCGTAATCACTTCACCTGAATGAAGTGATATCACCAGATCGTTACCGCTGCGGGAGTAGTGAGCGATATCGGCTCGCGCTACGTGAAGCTTAACGATAGAGGAGTGGTCCAGTGCGACCTGGGTGCCCTCTGTGGTGGTTTCCACGCCAGTAAGTTTCGATATAACAGAGATTTGGCTCATACAATTATTACTCCAGCAGAGTTATTTAAACGGCGTGCAGGACATTACCCCCTCCGTGATGTGGGAAAACGCGCTCCCGGCGGAGCCGCTGTTATTAATAAAGCGCTCACCGTGACATTTCTTTAGAGCGGCCGATGCCCGCCAGCATCAGAGTGGCAACATCAGGGGCGAATCTCATTATTTATTAGAAGTGGCGTTGTCTTTTTATTTTTTCGTGATATATAAACCTTGTGATTAATAGAGGTATTATTTTAGACGACCTAAAAATGATATAGCCATAAAGTTATAAATATGCAAACCCAGCCTGTGTAATCGGCAGGTATTTTATTTTGATGCACAACAACTGTGACCTTAGACATGGTTTCACGTTTCACCTTTTGAGGCGTGGTGCGGCCTGTAGCGCCGCGCCTGGGTGCTGCACGGTGGTGGGGGTGTAAAGAGAAAATAAAGGAATAGCGTTATTTATTAATATATTTTGTTATTAGTTTAACGTCGCTTAAATAGAGTTTAAGATAGGGTAAAGTATTTGTGATTTTGATATATGATGTATTCTTATGTTTTTTTAATAAATTATGGCGAATAATGAATGTTATGCTACGGCACAGGAAATAATAATGCGCGCAAGCCGAGTAGAAAAAAATACTCCAATAAATTCGTTGAGATAATACGATGGATGTATGAGTTTTTCGGTGACGCAAGCGAAGCCGCAAAATGAAAAAAGGCCGCGAGGGCGGCCTTTTGAACGAGCGTGGATTACTCGGTAACTTTTTTCTCTAAATCGCTGGCACCTTGCTTGGTTTTGTTCCAGCCTTTCTCTGCACCTTCTTTAGTGGCATCCCACCCTTTTTCAGTGCCTTCTTTGGTTTTATGCCAGGCTTTCTGTGAATCTTCACTCACCTTGCTGCCAAAGCTCTCGCTTTTACCTTCAGCGGCGTGCTGCTGCTTAAGCTTCAGCTCTTCACCCTTGTTCTGCTCTTCATGCAGCTTTTGCTTTGCGTCGTTGGCGTTAGCGTTTGCCGCAGCTACGGTGTCGTCAGTTGCGTGTGTAGTTGCAGCAAAAACGGGAGAAGCCAGCAGAACGGCAGACAGTGCAATGATTGTTTTTTTCATAATATCCTCATTTAACGTTTCGGTTATGAGCGGGATTCAGCATGACATAAGCGAACCGATGAGTCTCCAGGAAAAAACTGTAAGTGGATCGTGGCGCTATCGCGAGGGGCTTTCTTATAAGAAGGAGCACATGTAAGAAAATATATCCCGGAAGCATTAGCTCTGGCCATGAGCCTGCGTAGAGGATTCACGCTTTCAATTAATAAGGCGGTCGAGGGTATTTATGTAGTGAATTTTTCATTGATGGGTTTTTGCATAATGTATGGAATCGAACTTATCTTTTGCGTTTTGTATCCTGGCTCACGGTTTTTTCTGCAAGAAAATTCCTAGGTTTTTTCTCGGATTTAAGAAGATATATCATATTATTAATGAAAGTCTTATTATGGACCCAGTGTAAGGAGCATAACGGTTTGAATTTCTTTTTACGCTGTGTATCTTATGCTCCCCGCAAGGTGTGCTTTTTCTGTATTGATAAATATCAATTTACGGCCCGTAAGGTTGTATTGAGCCAATATTTTTAACATAATTAGATAATCATTCTTTCATTTGTTTAATAAGTAGTGACTCCACCCTCTTTTACGCTGCGTTTGCAGTAGGCTTCTCTCCTCAATTCAGAAGAAAATTCTTAATAAAATTCCTAAAATGGATCATTGATCTGCTAAGTTGATCTTGGGTGGATTTTTATTCTATTATGGCTTCGCTAAAAAACCGCTGTTCAATTACTCTTCATTCCTTAAGGAAAGGGACTGCTATGGCTGATACGTTCCAGAACGAAGTGCCTAAGGCACGCATCAATTTAAAACTGGCTTTACACACGGGGGGAGCGCAAAAGAAAGTTGAATTGCCTCTGAAGCTATTGACCGTTGGCGATTTCAGTAATGGCAAAGAGTCCCGTCCGTTATCTGAAAGAGAGAAAATCAACGTCAACAAAAATAACTTCAACAGCGTGCTCTCAGAATTTTCTCCGGAAGTAAATCTTACCGTCAAGAATACGCTGGCGGGCGACGGCTCGGAGGAGAGCGTGAAATTACGCTTCTCAGATATGAAAGACTTCGAGCCAGAGCAGGTTGCACGCCAGATCCCTCAGCTGCGCGCCATGCTGGCCATGCGTAATTTATTACGCGACCTCAAATCCAATCTGCTGGATAACGCCACTTTCAGAAAAGAGCTCGAGAAAATTCTTAAAGATCCGGCGCTGTCCCAGGAATTACGCGATGAGATGAGCGCGCTTGCCCCGAAATAAGGCGCGCACGTTTTTTTAATGGATTACACGAGAGAATGCTGATGTCTGTTAATACTGAAACAAGCCCGGCACAGGGGCAAACCACGGTTCTTGAGAAAGAGGGCGTTTACGCGTCTCTTTTTGAAAAAATTAATCTTGCTCCGGCGTCAAGCCTGGGCGATATCAACGCGTTTCTGGACGATGCGGCGCTGTCCGAAGCCCCGGCGGGCGAACGCCTGACCGCCGCGATGCAGGTCTTCATGGACTGCATCCGCAAGTCCGGACAGCAGGTGGAAAAACTCGACAAAACGCTGATTGACCACCACATCGCCGAACTGGACTTCCAGATCAGCCGCCAGCTCGACGCGGTGATGCACCACCACGAGTTCCAGAAGGTGGAATCCCTGTGGCGCGGCCTGAAGCAGCTGGTGGACAACACCGACTACCGCCAGAACGTGAAAACCGAAATCCTGGACGTTTCGAAAGACGACCTGCGCCAGGACTTCGAAGATGCGCCTGAACTGATTCAAAGCGGCCTGTACTGGCACACCTACACC
>NZ_QBJD02000019.1 GCF_003057745.1 Enterobacter sp. RIT418 | reverse complement strand
TACCTGCCTGTCACGCAGGGGGTCGCGGGTTCGAGTCCCGTCCGTTCCGCCACTTATTAAGACACTAAGCCTGCCTTCTGGGCAGGCTTAGTGGTAAGACGATTTAGGGGCGTAGCTCAGTTGGTAGAGCACCGGTCTCCAAAACCGGGTGTCGCGAGTTCGAGTCTCTCCGCCCCTGCCATATAGAATCCTTTGCTTCGGCAAAGGATTTTTTTTTGCCTGTAGCTCGACAATATTCGCTCTAGTCAAAGTGAGGCTAGCGTCCTTGCCGCCTTACTAGTCAATCCAGTATGTTGATTTTTAACAGATCTTTTATCTGGGATTGCTTATCGCTGTTCTGCAACCAAATGGCATAGAGCGGCCGGGAGAGCGCCGTAGAATCAGTGACGGTGTGTAATCCCGGTTTGTTGTCTGCCCAGCGCGTAGGTAGCCAGGTACAGCCCTTTAGTAGGGAAAGCTGCTGGCACGCAATCTCTGCGGAACTCGTCGTCAGCTGGGGAACGTCATCGCTGGCGATTAATCCACTCTCATGCTGCTGAAAATCCGGTCCCCACTCTAAACGGAGATAATTGAGATCGGCTTTTACCATGGATGGCGCTGAGGCATAAAGCGCAAGACCAAACTGCCCAACGATCTGGCTGCTAAATTCATCCATTTTAGGCGCTTCTGTCGTGATCAGAAGATCCAGCTGGCGTTCATGGAGTTGCTTAACCAGCGACTGCCGTTGCGCAATTCTGGCTTCAAACTGCAGGTGCGTATGAGTCCCGTAGAGACGCGTAAGCCATTGACTCAACATACACTCCCATAGCGAAGCGCTCGCACCGATTGAAAATTCATTGTGTCTGGATGTATGCGCCACCTCCTTGCGGGCGGCCTGCCAGGTATTCATCAATGTTTCGGCATACGGCAACAGTTTTTCACCGGCTGGCGTCAAGCGGATGTTGTTGCGATGACGGGTGAAAAGATTGACACCCAATTGATTTTCCAGCTGCCGAATACGAAAACTGACCGCTGACTGCGTGAGATAAAGGGCTTCAGCTGCTCGCCCAAAGTGACGCGTTCTGCTCACTTCAAGGAAAGTTTTTAGCAATTCCGTATCCACATCCTTCTCCACAAAATTATTTGTCGTTATGATTTAAATGTTTTGTTTTACACTCTGTCAAGCGTAACTAATACTCCGCGCCATAAATAGCTCGGCCAAAGAATTAGGAGCGTGTAGGATGGCGGAAAGCTTTACGACGACTAATCGTTTTTTCGACAATAAACATTATCCGCGCGGGTTCTCTCGTCACGGCGATTTCACAATCAAAGAGGCTCAGCTTCTTGAGCGCCATGGTTATGCCTTTAACGAGCTGGATCTGGGCAAGCGTGAGCCAGTAACTGAAGAAGAAAAACAGTTCCTTGCTGTTTGCCGCGGTGAGCGTGAGCCGGAATCTGAAGTAGAACGCGTATGGAGCAAGTACATGGCGCGTATCAAGCGTCCGAAACGCTTCCATACGCTGTCTGGCGGTAAGCCGCAGATGGAAGGTGCTGAAGACTACACCGAGTCTGACGACTGATCTGATACAAAAAGGGGCTGCGGCCCCTTTTTTTATGCCAGCATCTTTTGCAGATGTAACAAAAGACGATCGATCCCGCGATAGCTCAGCGCCTCCTGAAGATGACGTCTTTCAATATCGGGGCTTGCTTCGAGGTCAGCGATAGTTCTTGCTACCTTGAGTAAACGCTGCCAGGCCCGTATAGAAAGGCCAAATCGTGATAACGTGTCCTCTAGCCAGCCGGCATCCTCAGCGGTGAGGTGGCAGTACTGCCGAATCCCCGCATTATCCAGCCGAGCGTTCAACGTATGCTGGCGCGAATACTGACGCGCCTGTGCTGCAATGACTCTTTCACGCACCGAAGCCGTACCTTCACCCTGAGCATGAGTTTGCCGAAGCAGGCCCGGCGGCGGTAAAGGAATCTCCAGGGAGAGATCGAACCTGTCGAGAAACGGTCCGGACAATTTGCTCAAATAGCGCAGCGTTTGCTCGGGCGTACAGCGGTTATGGTTACCTTGATAATGCCCCGTGGGGCTAGGGTTCATTGCGGCAATCAGTTGAAACTTTGCGGGATAGCTGATCTTCGCTCGCGTACGGGAGATATGAATCTCCCCCGATTCGATGGGCTCACGAAGCGCGTCCAGCACGCGGCGCTCAAATTCCGGCAGTTCATCCAGAAACAGAATGCCGTTGTGCGCCAGCGAGATTTCACCCGGTGCGGGAATTGACCCGCCGCCAACCATGGCCGTCAGCGAGGCGCTGTGGTGTGGCGAACGAAATGGACGACGGCGCCACTGTTTTTGCAGCGACACCGTGCTGACCAGGCTAAATATCGCCGCGCTTTCCAACGCTTCCCGGTTATTAAGCGGCGGGAGCAGTCCGTTCAGCCTGCTGGCCAGCATAGTCTTACCCGTTCCCGGTGGACCTATAAGCAAAAGGTTGTGCCCGCCTGCGGCGGTAATCTCTAGCGCTCGCTTACCTTGCTCCTGGCCCATAATGTCGCAAAGATCTTCACTCGTATCCGGGGTGTACGCATCACTTTCTTCCGGCGCTTTCAGCTCGTGTCGCCCTTCAAGGTAGGCGCATACCTCCTGCAAATGCCCGGCTACCAGACACCCTTTCTCAGCGATAAGGCTCACTTCTGACGCGTTCTCATTCGCCACAATAATTTGTCTTCCGGCCCGAATCGCTTCTAAAGCACTTGATATCGCACCAGGAACGCCTCTTAACGAGCCTGTAAGCGCAAGCTCGCCCACGAACTCATACGAGCCTAGCCGAGTCGTATTAAGCTGCTCAGAGGCCGCGAGAAGCGCAATGGCGATAGGTAAATCATATCGCCCACCCTCTTTAGGCAGATCGGCCGGGGCGAGATTGATGGTTATCTTCTTTGCCGGGAAAGAATAACCGCTGTTGATGATCGCGCTGCGCACCCGGTCTCGGGCCTCCTTGACCGTCGTTTCGGGCAGGCCGACCAGGGTTAGCCCGGGCAGACCATTGCTCAAATGCACCTCGACAGAAATCAGCGGCGCCTTTACGCCCAGCGCCGCTCGCGTATAAACAACTGACAGAGACATAATGCCCTCCTTGTGGCGTTACTATGCCCGTGCCCGTTATCCATTTTTATCCTCATTTTCAGCCTTTACGAGGCGCATTCGTGATTTTTAGCGTCCTTTTGTAATATTTGCATTTCCCTGGGATCGTCCTCGCAAAGGCGTTTTGGGCCGCATTTCGACAGGCCAGAGAGGACTAAAAAAATGAAAAAAATTCATTTTCAATTTTCCTTATATAAAACAAAGGTTTTCAGCAAAATAATTTGCTGCCTAAATAAAATCATCATAAATAAATCTTGTGCTTATTTAAAAAACTGTGATACCTCTTTAGGTATTCCTTCGAACAAGATGCAAAAAGAACTGAAAATGACAGCCCTTCTACGAGTGATTAGCCTGGTCGTGATTAGCGTGGTGGTGATTATTATCCCACCGTGCGGGGCTGCACTTGGACGAGGAAAGGCTTAGAAAACAAGCCTTAACGAACTAAGACCCCCGCACCGAAAGGTCCGGGGGTTTTTTTATGACTAAAAAACGTAAACGAGGAGCAGAGAATGAACGCTAGCACAAAATTCTGTTTCTCCCGATTTATGACGGGGAACTAACTATGAATGGGGCACAGTGGGTAGTACATGCGTTGCGTGCGCAGGGAGTTGAAACCGTATTCGGTTATCCGGGCGGCGCAATTATGCCGATTTACGATGCACTGTATGACGGCGGCGTGGAACACCTACTGTGTCGGCACGAGCAGGGGGCAGCGATGGCGGCCATAGGCTATGCTCGCGCCACGGGAAAAACCGGCGTCTGCATGGCCACTTCCGGTCCGGGCGCAACCAACCTGATCACCGGCTTGGCCGATGCGCTGCTTGATTCCGTTCCCGTTGTTGCGATTACCGGCCAGGTGGCGTCTCCGTTCATCGGCACTGACGCCTTCCAGGAGGTGGACGTGCTTGGCCTGTCGCTCGCCTGTACCAAGCACAGCTTCCTCGTTCAATCTCTGGAAGAGCTACCGCGCGTGATGGCGGAAGCATTTGACGTGGCAAACTCGGGCCGCCCCGGCCCGGTTCTGGTCGATATCCCGAAAGATATTCAGGTTGCGCTGGCCGACCTGGAGCCGCACTTCTCCACCGTCAAAAACGATGATGTATTCCCGCATGACGAAGTGGAGGAGGCGCGTCAGATGCTGGCTGAGGCAAAACAGCCGATGCTGTACGTGGGCGGCGGCGTGGGTATGGCGCAGGCGGTGCCGGCTCTGCGCGAATTTATTGCCGTCACGCAAATGCCCGCCACCTGCACGCTGAAAGGCCTGGGTGCGGTAGACGCAGAGTATCCGTATTACCTCGGCATGCTGGGGATGCACGGCACCAAAGCGGCAAACCTGGCGGTTCAGGAGTGCGATCTGCTCATCGCCGTGGGGGCCCGTTTTGATGACCGCGTTACCGGCAAGCTGAATACCTTTGCGCCGAACGCCAAAGTGATCCATATGGATATCGACCCGGCGGAGATGAACAAGCTGCGTCAGGCGCACGTTGCGCTGCAGGGCGATCTCAACGCGCTGTTACCCGACTTGCAACAGCCGCTGGATATCAACGCATGGCGCCAGCACACCGCCGATATGCGCGCTGAACACGCGTGGCGCTACGATCATCCCGGTGACGCCATCTACGCCCCGCTGCTGTTGAAACAGCTGTCCGACCGCAAGCCCGCAGACAGCGTGGTTACCACCGACGTGGGTCAGCATCAGATGTGGTCAGCCCAGCATATGACCTACACCCGCCCGGAAAACTTCATCACCTCCAGTGGCTTAGGAACAATGGGCTTCGGCCTGCCCGCAGCGGTTGGCGCGCAGGTTGCTCGCCCGAACGATACCGTTATCTGCATCTCCGGCGACGGTTCGTTCATGATGAACGTGCAAGAGCTCGGCACCGTGAAGCGCAAGCAGCTGCCGCTGAAGATCGTGCTGCTCGATAACCAGCGCTTAGGGATGGTGCGCCAGTGGCAACAGCTGTTTTTCCAGGCGCGCTACAGCGAAACGACGCTCACCGATAACCCCGATTTCCTCGTGCTGGCCAGCGCCTTTGGTATCCCTGGGCAGCACATTACCCGTAAAGACCAGGTTGAAGCGGCACTCGACGCCATGCTCTCAAGCGAAGGGCCGTACCTGCTTCATGTCTCAATCGACGAGCTTGAGAACGTCTGGCCGTTGGTACCGCCAGGTGCCAGTAACGCACAAATGATGGAGAAATTATCATGATGCAGCATCAGGTCGCCGTGCAGGCTCGCTTCAACCCCGAAACCTTAGAACGCGTTTTGCGCGTAGTGCGTCATCGTGGCTTTCAGATTTGCTCTATGAATATGGAGACGGCCACCGACGCTCAGAACATTAACATTGAATTAACCGTTGCCAGTCAGCGGCCGGTCGACTTACTGTTTAGTCAATTAAATAAGCTGGTAGACGTTGCCCATGTTGCCATCTGCCAGAGCACAACCACATCACAACAAATCCGCGCTTGAGCGTGACAGGAAGAGAAAATGACGACGAAAAAAGCTGATTACATTTGGTTCAACGGTGAGATGGTTCGTTGGGAAGACGCAAAAGTTCACGTGATGTCCCACGCGCTGCACTACGGTACCTCCGTGTTTGAGGGTATCCGCTGCTACGATTCTCACAAAGGGCCAGTGGTGTTCCGCCATCGCGAACACATGCAGCGTCTGCATGACTCAGCCAAAATTTATCGTTTCCCGGTCTCTCAGAGCGTTGACGAGCTGATGGAAGCCTGCCGCGAGGTGATCCGCAATAACAACCTGACCAGTGCCTATATTCGTCCACTGGTGTTCGTAGGTGATGTGGGCATGGGCGTTAACCCGCCGGCTGGCTATAACACCGACGTGATCATTGCCGCGTTCCCGTGGGGCGCTTACCTGGGTGCCGAAGCGCTGGATCAGGGGATCGACGCCATGGTTTCTTCCTGGAACCGCGTTGCGCCAAACACTATCCCAACGGCGGCAAAAGCGGGCGGTAACTACCTCTCCTCCCTGCTGGTTGGCAGCGAAGCGCGCCGCCACGGCTATCAGGAAGGCATCGCGCTGGACGTCAACGGCTACATCTCCGAAGGCGCAGGTGAAAATCTGTTTGAGGTAAAAGACGGCATTCTGTTTACCCCGCCGTTCACCTCTTCCGCGCTGCCGGGCATTACCCGCGACGCGATCATCAAGCTGGCGAAAGATCTCGGTATCGAAGTGCGCGAGCAGGTGCTGTCCCGCGAATCTCTGTATCTGGCGGATGAAGTCTTTATGTCCGGCACCGCGGCGGAAATCACGCCGGTTCGCAGCGTAGACGGCATCCAGGTCGGCGAAGGCCGCTGTGGCCCGATCACCAAGCGTATTCAGCAAGCCTTCTTTGGCCTCTTCACTGGCGAAACCGAAGACAAATACGGCTGGTTGGATCAGGTTAATCACTAAGCATAAATTTGGGACGGCACGCGCCGTCCCATTAAATAGTCAGACGGGAGTAAATAAAGCATGCCTAAGTATCGTTCCGCCACCACCACCCACGGCCGCAACATGGCTGGAGCTCGCGCGCTCTGGCGCGCCACCGGGATGACCGACGCCGATTTCGGCAAGCCGATTATCGCCGTGGTGAACTCCTTCACCCAGTTCGTACCGGGCCACGTACACCTGCGCGATCTCGGCAAGCTGGTTGCTGAGCAAATCGAAGCCTCCGGCGGGGTGGCGAAAGAGTTCAACACCATCGCGGTCGATGACGGTATCGCGATGGGGCACGGGGGCATGCTCTATTCACTGCCGTCTCGCGAGCTGATCGCCGACTCGGTAGAGTACATGGTGAACGCCCACTGCGCCGATGCGATGGTGTGTATCTCCAACTGCGACAAAATCACCCCGGGGATGCTGATGGCCTCCCTGCGCCTGAACATTCCGGTGATCTTCGTCTCCGGCGGCCCAATGGAAGCGGGGAAAACCAAGCTTTCCGATAAAATCATCAAGCTCGACCTGGTCGATGCGATGATCCAGGGCGCGGACCCGAAAGTCTCTGACGAGCAGAGCGACCAGGTGGAGCGCTCCGCGTGTCCAACGTGCGGCTCCTGTTCCGGGATGTTCACCGCCAACTCCATGAACTGCCTGACCGAAGCGCTGGGCCTGTCTCAGCCGGGCAACGGCTCCCTGCTGGCGACCCACGCCGACCGCAAGCAGCTGTTCCTCAATGCCGGTAAGCGCATCGTTGAGTTGACCAAGCGCTACTACGAGCAGGACGACGCCAGCGCGCTGCCGCGAAATATCGCCAGCAAAGCCGCGTTTGAGAACGCCATGACTCTGGATATCGCCATGGGCGGCTCCACCAACACCGTTCTCCACCTGCTGGCCGCCGCGCAGGAAGCGGAAATCGATTTCACCATGAGCGATATCGACAAGCTGTCCCGCAAGGTGCCGCAGCTCTGTAAGGTCGCGCCAAGCACCCAGAAGTACCACATGGAGGACGTACACCGCGCCGGTGGCGTTATCGGCATTCTCGGCGAGCTGGATCGTGCGGGCCTGTTGAACCGTAACGTGAAAAACGTGCTCGGCCTGACGCTGCCGGAGTCGCTGGACAAATACGACGTGATGCTAACCAAAGACGACGCGGTGAAGAATATGTTCCGCGCGGGTCCGGCGGGCATTCGCACCACTCAGGCGTTCTCACAGGACTGTCGCTGGGACACGCTGGATGACGACCGCGCCGAAGGCTGCATTCGCTCCCTTGAGCACGCCTACAGCAAAGACGGCGGCCTGGCCGTGCTCTACGGTAACTTCGCGGAAAACGGCTGCATCGTCAAAACCGCTGGCGTGGATGACAGCATCCTGAAATTCACCGGTCCGGCAAAAGTCTATGAGAGCCAGGACGATGCGGTAGAGGCCATCCTCGGCGGCAAAGTGGTGGAAGGCGACGTTGTCGTGATCCGCTACGAAGGACCAAAAGGCGGTCCGGGCATGCAGGAAATGCTCTACCCAACCACCTTCCTGAAATCCATGGGCCTCGGCAAAGCCTGCGCGCTGATCACCGACGGCCGTTTCTCCGGCGGTACGTCCGGCCTCTCTATCGGCCACGTCTCTCCTGAAGCGGCAAGCGGCGGCAACATCGCGATCATCGAAGACGGTGACCTGATTGAAATCGATATTCCGAACCGCGGCATCCAGCTGAAGCTGAGCGATCGGGAGATTGCGGCCCGTCGTGAGGCACAAGAAGCGCGCGGCGACAAAGCCTGGACGCCGAAAGACCGCCAGCGTGAAGTCTCCTTCGCCCTGCGCGCCTACGCGAGCCTTGCCACCAGTGCGGACAAAGGCGCGGTGCGCGATAAATCGAAGCTTGGGGGCTAACGATGGCCGAGTCACAACCCTTATCCGCCGCCCCCGAGGGGGCGGAATACCTGAGGGCGGTACTGCGCGCGCCGGTCTATGAAGCCGTGCAGGTCACGCCGCTGCAGAAAATGGAAAAGCTTTCTTCTCGCCTCGACAACGTCATTCTGGTGAAGCGCGAAGACCGTCAGCCGGTACACAGCTTTAAGCTGCGCGGCGCCTACGCGATGATGGCCGGGCTGACCGACGAGCAAAAAGCGCGCGGCGTCATTACCGCTTCCGCGGGCAACCACGCGCAGGGCGTGGCATTCTCTTCTGCCCGTCTGGGGCTAAAAGCGCTGATCGTGATGCCGGTTGCCACGGCGGATATCAAAGTCGACGCGGTGCGCGGCTTTGGCGGCGAAGTGCTGCTGCACGGGGCCAACTTTGACGAAGCCAAAGCCAAAGCGATTGAGCTGGCGCAGCGGCAGGGCTTTACCTGGGTACCGCCGTTCGATCACCCGATGGTGATTGCCGGGCAGGGCACGCTGGCACTGGAGATGCTGCAGCAGGATGCGCATCTTGACCGCGTCTTCGTCCCGGTGGGCGGCGGTGGCTTAGCCGCGGGCGTGGCGGTGCTGATCAAACAGCTGATGCCGCAGATCAAAGTCATCGCCGTTGAAGCGGAAGATTCCGCCTGCCTGAAGGCAGCGCTGGATGCGGGCCATCCGGTGGACCTGCCGCGCGTCGGGCTGTTTGCCGAGGGCGTGGCGGTGAAGCGCATCGGGGATGAAACCTTCCGCCTGTGCCGGGAGTATCTCGACGATATCGTCACCGTCGACAGCGACGCGATCTGCGCGGCGATGAAAGATTTGTTCGAAGACGTGCGTGCCGTCGCGGAGCCGTCCGGCGCGCTGGCGCTGGCGGGGATGAAGAAATACATCGCGCAGCACAACATTCGCGGCGAGCGCATGGCGCACGTGCTTTCGGGCGCTAACGTTAACTTCCACGGCCTGCGCTACGTGTCCGAGCGCTGCGAGCTGGGCGAACAGCGTGAAGCCCTGCTGGCGGTGACCATTCCGGAAGAGAAGGGCAGCTTCCTCAAGTTCTGCCAGCTGCTGGGCGGCCGTTCGGTGACGGAGTTCAACTACCGCTTTGCCGATGCCAAAGACGCCTGCATTTTTGTCGGCGTGCGCCTGAGCCGTGGCCTCGAAGAACGCAAGGAGATCCTCAGCCTGCTGCACGAGGGCGGCTACAGCGTGGTCGATCTTTCCGACGACGAGATGGCGAAGCTGCACGTGCGCTATATGGTCGGCGGACGTCCGTCGAAGCCGCTCAAGGAACGCCTGTTCAGCTTTGAGTTCCCTGAATCGCCGGGCGCGCTGCTGAAGTTCCTGCACACGCTGGGCACGCACTGGAACATCTCTCTGTTCCACTATCGCAGCCACGGCACTGACTACGGCCGCGTGCTGGCGGCGTTCGAGCTGGGCGAGCACGAGCCGGATTTCGAAACGCGGCTGAACGAATTAGGCTATGAGTGCCACGATGAAACCCACAACCCGGCGTTCAGGTTCTTCCTGGCGGGCTAGCGAATCACCCTCCTTCAGTACCAGAACGTAAAATCAGAGCGACTGTCTTGGCAGATAAGGGCTATCGACCAGGACAGTCTCTTGATGGGTTAACCCGTTAATAATATGCAGGGCGCTCTGACGGCCGATTTCATAGTGCGGCAACTGCACGGTAGATAACGGCGGCAGAAAGAGGTCACCTGTCCCCACCATATTGTCGTACCCCAGTACGGCAACGTCCTGCGGGATCTTGAGCCCCCTGGTCAGCAACGCCTGATAGACCACAAAAGCGATACGATCGTTACCGCAAATAATGGCGTCAAACGGGCGCTCCGATCCGGTCAGACAGCGATAAACCAGCTTCGCGGCGTCCAGATAATGCGCGTCTCCTTCCGGCAGATAATGATGGACGAGCCGCTGAGGGTCGACGCCATATTCCTTACAGGCTCGTTCAATGCCCGCCCGACGTCGCTGGCTGACGACCAACTCCTTCGGCAAATGAATGCACAGCGGTTTTCGATACCCTGCTTCCAGCACTGCTTTCATCCCCGCGTATTGCCCGTTTTCATCATCCGGGATGTAGCTGGCCACTTCTTCCGTCAGGCTTTCACAGTTCGCCAGTACGCAGGGAAGGGTGCGCAGCTTTTGCGGAATGGGGACCTGGCGCAGGCCCATTGTGGTGTAGATGATGCCATTAGGCCGATGGGAGAGCAGCAGATCGACGATCTTGTCGGGATTGTCGTCAGAGAACATGTTGACCTGAAAGCTGTTCCAGCCGTGGGCGCGCGCGGTTTCTTCTATCGACAGCGTAATCTCGACGGAAAATGGCGTAGTGGTGGTGTCTAACGCCAGCACGCCGATGGTATTCAGCGTAGATTTTGCCCCGCGGATTTTGCGCGCCGAGATATCAGATACATAGTTCAGCTCGTTCACCGCCGCCATAACCCGCTCGTAGGTATCCTTTTTCAGCCGCTCGGGTTCATTAAGGGCGCGTGAAACCGTCATCAACGATACGTTTGCCAACTTTGCTACGTCTTTTAATGACGCCATGATGAAAATCCGTCCCAATCTTGAAAAATGCGAAGGGGTTAACAATACCGCAATGTTAACGTTAACTTTTGTGATTAACATCGCAAGCGCGACAAAGGGTGCATGATTGGCAGAAATGTTAACGTTATCTTTTTGTGCAGAGGGCCGAATCGTATCAGGCGGCGCAACGGATAACTTTGAGGGCGGTGGATGAAGATGGAATCGTTATTGCAGGCTGCAAATAGCGCTATTAAAGAAAATCAGAAGGAGATTAAGCCACGCTGGTATCCCGAATACCATCTGGCTCCCCCGGTTGGCTGGATGAACGATCCCAACGGCCTGACGTGGTTCGACGGCTATTTTCACGCGTTCTATCAGCACCACCCCTCGTCGCCCGAGTGGGGACCTATGCATTGGGGGCACGCGCGCAGCCGGGACATGGTGCGATGGGAGCACCTGCCCGTCGCGCTCGCGCCGGAAGGCCCGGAGGATCGCGACGGCTGCTTTTCCGGGTCTGCCGTGGTAGCGGGTGAAAAACTCGCGCTGATTTACACCGGCCATAAGTTTCACGGTCAGCCTGTCGATGAAAACCTTTATCAGGTGCAATGCCTTGCGACCAGCAGCGACGGAGTCACCTTTCAGCGGGAAGGAATGGTGTTGGATACACCCGAAGGCCTGCATCATTTCCGCGATCCCAAGGTGTGGCGCGAGAAAGAGGCCTGGTACATGGTGGTTGGCGCAAAAAAACAGGGCAAGGGTGAGGTGCAAATTTACCGCTCGGCGGATTTACGCCATTGGGACGTTGAGAGCGCTATCGCAGGCGAGGCGATTTGCAGCGCTTACATGTGGGAATGTCCGGACCTTTTCCCGCTCGGCGATAAGCACATCCTGATGTTCTCTCCTCAGGGCATTGCGGCGGAAGGCTACCGCTATCGCAATCTCTTCCAGAGCGGCTATGTTTTGGGCCGCTGGCAGCCTGGAAAGGCCTTTGCCCCTGAAGGCGCGTTTCAGGAACTTGACCACGGACATGATTTTTACGCGCCGCAAAGCTTTACCACGCCTGACGGACGCCGCGTGATCATGGGATGGCTTGCCATGTGGGAATCTGTGATGCCGGAAAAAGCAGACGGATGGGCGGGGATGCTGTCGTTGCCGCGCGAGCTGACGTTGTCTGAGGATGGACGGGTTTGCCAACATCCGGTTAAAGAGCTGGAAGCGCTGCGCGGCACCTGCGAGCAATGGCAGCCAGCAAAGCTTCAGCAGCAGACGATGATCCTGAAGGAACATGTCCGGGCGATGGAGGTGCAGATCGAATGGGATACCTCATCCAGCGATGCCGAACGTTACGGGCTTTCCCTGGGCAGCGGTGCCCGGATATATGTGGATAACCAGTCGCAGCGTATTGTTCTCGAGCGGCATTATCCTGAGCACAACATCAGCGGTTACCGCAGCGTGCCCCTTCCAGAGGGTGACCTTTTACGCTGGCGGTTGTTCATCGACAGCTCGTCGCTTGAGCTGTTTATCAATGCGGGGGAATACACGATGAGCAGTCGTATTTACCCGACGGACGACGATCGCCAGATGGCATTATTCAGCCACTCAGGTAACGCCACCGTGCATCACGCCTGCGCATGGCCATTAAGCGCTGGGGAGCCGTCATGAGAATCTGGGCGCTCGGTGACGGCGTAGTGGATTTACTGCCGTTTGAAAACATGAAGTTTGAAGCCTGCGCGGGTGGCGCGCCGGTGAATGTTGCCGTAGGCGCCGCGCGCCTGGGCTGTGAGAGCGGTTTTATCGGTCGCGTAGGGGATGATCCCTTTGGCCATTTTTTGCATCGCAGCCTGACGGCATTTGGCGTGAATACCCGACAGATGCAGTTTGATGAAAAACATCACACCAGCACCGTCGTCGTGTCATTAAACGACGAAGGGGAACGCCAGTTTGATTTTCTGGTGAGCGCCTCGGCGGATCGCTATCTGACGCGGGACGCTCTGCCTGACTTCGGCGCTGATATCTTACACTTTTGCTCCCTCGCGCTCGCGGCTGAAACCTGCCGGAATACGCTTGAGCGAGCAATAGAGAATATTCGTCGCGCAGGCGGCGTGGTGAGCTTTGATATCAACCTGCGTGAGCAGATGTGGAGCGATGCCGGGGAGATGTTCAATACCATTCAGGCAAAGGCGCTCGAGGCCGATGTGCTGAAACTCTCGGAGGAAGAGTGGTACTGGCTGACCGGCAGTCACGATTTCACCACCGCGCTCGCCAGGCTGGAGGCTTATCCTGCCCGCTTAAAGCTGGTGACCTACGGTGCGCAGGGCACGCTGGTTATCTGGCAGGGCAAAGCCTTTCATTTCTTCGGCTTTCGCGTAGAGAGCATTGATACTACAGGGGCTGGTGATGCGTTTATGGCCGGCACGTTGAGCGCCCTTTCCCGTTCAGGCTGGCCGGAGACGTTTGAGGAACTGGCTGCGTTGGTCACTCAGGCCAGCGCCTGTGGCGCACTGGCGACAACGCAAAAAGGGGCGCTCACCGCCATAGCGGATCGACAGCAGCTTGAGTTATTCCTGCAATCTTCCCCAACGCTGGAGGTGGAAAGCAAAGGATAATCATCCCCGATAACGTGCTTTGCAGCGGTGATGAATGACGTCTCTCTCCTTTTAATCGGAATGAGGTGGGTACCTGTTTCCTGAAAAATGGGTGACTCACCCTGAATGTCTGGCGCAACGAAAGCTTATTGGGCATCGTCTCCTTATGGCAGGATGAAAAATGAAAACAAGCATGCTGTTCAGTAATAGAAAATATTTTGGCGCATCAGGGTATCTGCTTTTCTTTTTTGGCGCCTGGTCGCTGTGGTGGTCTTTTTATGCGATATGGTTGAAAACAAAAATTGGGCTCAGCGGTGAAGAGTTAGGTTTGCTTTATTCCGTTAATCAATTCTTCAGCATGATATTTATGATTGGATATGGATTTATCCAGGATAAATTAGGGATCGGGAAAACGCTAATCTGGCTGATGAGTATGGTGCTGGTTCTGACCGGGCCCTTTCTGATCTATGTTTATGAGCCATTACTGTCTTCCAGCTTTACGCTGGGCATGTTCGTCGGCGCGATTTTCTTTGGCCTGGGATTTCTGGCGGGATGCGGATTAATCGAGAGTTACGTTGAAAAGTTAAGCCGCCTGTTCAGCTTTGAATTTGGCACCGCCCGGCTTTGGGGTAGCGTTGGCTATGCCGTTGGGACGTTGATTGGCGGGATCTGCTTCAGCATCAACCCCCATATCAATTTCTGGGGCGTTTCGGTGATGGGCGTTTGCTTCCTGTTCATCAACATAGTGCTCAAGTCGGACGTGCCGCGTCGGCATGCGGAGCAGAGCAATGTCGTCAGAACGCAGGATTTTTTGTCCATCTTTAAGGATAAGCAGTTCTGGTTCTTTGTTATCTTCGTGATTGGCACCTGGTCATTTTATAATATCTACGACCAGCAGATGTTTCCCGTATTTTACGCCGGCCTGTTTGATAATCCAGAGACGGGGGCGCGGGTCTATGGCTATCTGAATTCTGTGCAGGTTATTATGGAGGCCGTTGGAATGGCGCTGGTGCCTTTTCTGATTAATCGAATTGGTCCAAAGTCGGCGCTGCTATTGGGCGGAATGATTATGGCCTGCCGTATTTTAGGATCCGCCATTTTCTCGGATATTTACATCATCTCCTTTATAAAAATGCTGCATGCGATTGAAGTCCCCCTGTTTGTGCTGTCGGTCTTTAAATTCAGCGTAGCGAACTTCGATAAACGCTTGTCAGCGACTATCTATTTGGTTGGATTTAATATCGCAGGTTCGCTGGGCATTATTATGCTTTCATTGCCGATTGGGCGGCTGTTTGACAAAGTGGGTTACCATACAATATTCCTGATTATTGCCTCCGTCGTGATTGCGATGATTATCCAGGGGTATTTTACGTTAAGTAAGAAATCACATAAAAAGGAAGAGATTCAGACGGTGTATGAGCCTTAACCTCTGCAGGAGAAGCGCAGGGCTTCTCCTGCCCGTCAGGCATTGTTATGGGTTTGAACGATTTTCCAGAACGCATCAATAAGCGGCTCATGCAGCCGCTTTTTCTGTGCGCACACGCCAAGCTCGAACGGCGTTTTTTCGTCGCTGCGCTCCAGAATCATCACGCGGTTGCGCACCGGTTCCGGGCTGTTCTCCAGCACCACTTCCGGCAGCAGCGCCACGCCGCAGCCCAGCGCCACCATCGATACCATGGCTTCGTGGCCGCCGACCGTGGCGTAAATGGACGGGTTACTGATCTTCTGGCGTCGGAACCACAGCTCAATGCGGCGGCGCACCGGCCCCTGATCGGCCATGATGAACGGCACCGTCGACCAGTCCGGTTTTTCAACCGACACCTGATTACGCACCGGGCAGGGCAGCGCGGGGGCGATCAGCACCACCGCCAGATTTTCCAGCATCGAGAACGCCACCGCGCCGGGCAGCGTTTCCGGCTTGCCGGCAATCGCCAGATCGGCTTCGCCCGTCACCACTTTTTCCATCGCGTCGGCGGCGTCGCCGGTAGAAAGCTTAATTTCAACCGACGGATGCTCGGCGCGGAAGCGGTCGAGGATAGGGGGAAGGTGGCTGTAGGCGGCGGTTACGGAGCAGAAAATATGCAGCTCGCCGGAAAGGGACGGCCCCTGCTGGTCGATGGTGTGCCGCAGCTGTTGGTACTGCAGCAGCGTTTGCTGCGCAAAAACGCGCAGCTCTTCGCCCGCTTCCGTAAGCGTGACCGTACGGTTATCGCGCACAAACAGCGGCTGGCCGAGGTCTTCCTCAAGGCGCTGGATCTGGCGCGAGAGCGTGGAGGGGCTGACGTGCATGGCGCGCGCGCTGCGCCCAAAATGCCGGCTATCCGCCAGGTGCAGGAACATTTTCAGATCGCGTAAATCCACCGATTCCACTCCCTCTTTTTACATTGCAAAAATTGCAACGTGACGTTGTGAATATATCAATTTCCGCAATAAATTTCCTGTTGTAATGTGGGTACATTCTCGCTGAAACGCGAACCGAACAATAAGACACACAACATCACGAGGTATCACCCATGGCTAACTACTTTAATACACTTAACTTGCGCCAGCAGCTGGCGCAGCTGGGCAAATGCCGCTTCATGGCGCGCGATGAATTTGCCGATGGCGCGAGCTACCTTCAGGGTAAAAAAGTGGTCATCGTCGGCTGTGGCGCACAGGGTCTGAACCAGGGCCTGAACATGCGTGACTCCGGTCTGGATATCTCCTACGCCCTGCGCAAAGAAGCGATTGCCGAAAAGCGCGCGTCCTGGCGTAAAGCAACCGAAAATGGCTTCAAAGTGGGCACCTACGAAGAGCTGATCCCGCAGGCGGATCTGGTGGTTAACCTGACGCCGGACAAGCAGCACTCTGACGTTGTGCGTTCCGTACAGCCGCTGATGAAAGACGGCGCGGCGCTGGGCTACTCCCACGGCTTCAACATCGTTGAAGTGGGCGAGCAGATCCGTAAAGACATCACCGTAGTGATGGTGGCGCCGAAGTGTCCGGGTACCGAAGTGCGCGAAGAGTACAAGCGCGGTTTCGGCGTGCCGACGCTGATCGCGGTTCACCCGGAAAACGATCCGAAAGGCGAAGGTATGGCGATCGCCAAAGCGTGGGCGGCGGCCACCGGCGGCCACCGCGCGGGCGTGCTGGAATCCTCTTTCGTTGCCGAAGTGAAATCTGACCTGATGGGCGAGCAGACCATTCTGTGCGGCATGCTGCAGGCCGGCTCTCTGCTGTGCTTCGACAAGCTGGTGGAAGAGGGTACGGACCCGGCATACGCCGAAAAACTGATTCAGTTCGGCTGGGAAACCATCACCGAAGCGCTGAAGCAGGGCGGCATCACGCTGATGATGGACCGTCTGTCCAACCCGGCGAAACTGCGCGCTTACGCGCTGTCCGAACAGCTGAAAACCATCATGGCGCCGCTGTTCCAGAAACACATGGACGACATCATTTCCGGCGAGTTCTCTTCCGGCATGATGGCGGACTGGGCGAACGACGACAAAAAACTGCTGACCTGGCGCGAAGAGACCGGCAAAACCGCGTTCGAAACCGCACCACAGTATGAAGGTAAAATCGGCGAGCAGGAGTACTTCGATAAGGGCGTACTGATGGTCGCGATGGTGAAAGCGGGCGTTGAGCTGGCGTTTGAAACCATGGTGGATTCCGGCATCATCGAAGAGTCTGCGTACTATGAATCACTGCACGAGCTGCCGCTGATCGCCAACACCATCGCCCGCAAGCGCCTGTACGAGATGAACGTGGTTATCTCCGACACCGCCGAGTACGGTAACTATCTGTTCTCTTACGCCTGCGTGCCGCTGCTGAAAGAGTTCATGACCACGCTGCAGCCGGGCGACCTGGGCAAGCCGATTGCGGAAGGTGCGGTAGACAACGCGCAGCTGCGTGACGTAAATGAAGCGATTCGCAGCCACCAGATCGAGAAAGTGGGTCACAAACTGCGTGGTTACATGACCGATATGAAGCGTATCGCGGTAGCGGGCTAATACCAGGTGCGGGCTGATGCCCTCACCCCGACCCTCTCCCACGGGGAGAGGGTGCAAACATTAAAGGCCTTCTCTTAGAGAAGGCCTTGCTGTTTATTTCCGATACAGCACCTTGATGATGTGGTAACCAAACTGCGTGTGCAGCGGGCCGGTTGGCTCCAGCACCGGGCAGGAGAAGACCACCTTATCGAACGCCGGAACCATCTGGCCCTGGCGGAATTCACCTAAGTCACCGCCGCGTTTGCCTGACGGACAGATAGAGTGTTTCTTCGCCAGCTTGCCGAAGTCGGCGCCGTTTTTGATTTGCTCCAGAAGATCGAGAGCCAGTTTTTCTTCCTTAACAAGGATATGCACTGCTGCTGCCATTTTTGCCATGATCGTGCCTTGAGTGGTATGGATGAGGCTCGCTATACTACCACGCTGTTATTCTCCCCTCCTGACTTTCATTGAGTGATCATTTATGCGTTTAAACCCCGGACAACAACAAGCCGTCGAATTTGTCACCGGACCCTGTCTGGTGCTGGCGGGAGCCGGATCCGGTAAAACGCGCGTCATCACCAATAAGATTGCGCACCTGATCCGCGGCTGCGGCTATCAGGCGCGCCACATTGCGGCGGTCACCTTTACCAACAAAGCGGCGCGAGAAATGAAGGAGCGCGTCGGGCAGACGCTGGGGCGTAAAGAGGCGCGTGGGCTGATGATCTCCACGTTCCACACGCTGGGGCTGGATATCATCAAGCGCGAATACGCGGCGCTGGGGATGAAATCGAACTTCTCGCTGTTTGACGATACCGACCAGGTTGCACTGCTTAAAGAGCTGACCGAGGGGCTGATCGAGGATGATAAAGTCCTGCTGCAACAGCTGATCTCCACGATCTCCAACTGGAAAAACGATCTGATGACGCCAGCCCAGGCGGCGGCGATCGCCAAGGGCGAGCGGGATCGGATCTTCGCCCACTGCTACGGCCTGTACGACGCGCACATGAAAGCGTGCAACGTGCTGGATTTTGACGATCTGATCCTCCTGCCGACGCTGCTGCTTCAGCGCAACGAAGAGGTGCGCGAACGTTGGCAGAACAAGATCCGCTACCTGCTGGTGGATGAATATCAGGACACCAACACCAGCCAGTACGAGCTGGTAAAGCTGCTGGTGGGGCAACGCGCGCGTTTTACCGTCGTCGGCGACGACGATCAGTCCATCTACTCCTGGCGCGGCGCGCGTCCGCAAAACCTGGTGCTGCTGAGTAAGGATTTTCCTGCGCTGCAGGTGATTAAGCTGGAGCAAAACTACCGCTCGTCGGGGCGTATCCTGAAGGCGGCGAATATTCTGATCGCCAATAACCCGCACGTTTTTGAAAAACGCCTGTTCTCCGAGCTGGGCTACGGCACCGAGCTCAAGGTGCTTAGCGCGAACAACGAAGAGCACGAGGCGGAGCGCGTGACCGGCGAGCTGATCGCTCATCACTTCGTCAATAAAACCGAATACAAAGATTACGCGATCCTCTATCGCGGCAACCACCAGTCGCGCGTCTTTGAAAAGATGCTGATGCAAAACCGCATTCCGTACAAAATTTCCGGCGGCACGTCGTTCTTCTCGCGCCCTGAAATCAAAGACCTGCTGGCCTATCTGCGCGTGCTCACCAACCCGGATGACGACAGCGCGTTTTTGCGCATCGTGAATACGCCAAAACGTGAGATTGGCCCGGCTACGCTGCAAAAGCTGGGCGAGTGGGCGATGACGCGCAGCAAAAGCATGTTCACTGCCAGCTTCGATATGGGCCTGAGCCAGACGCTGACCGGGCGCGGCTACGACAATTTGACCCGCTTCACGCACTGGCTGGGCGAAATTCAGCGCCTGGCGGAACGCGAGCCCGTGGCGGCAGTGCGTGACCTGATCCACGGCATCGACTATGAGTCCTGGCTCTACGAAACGTCTGCCAGCCCGAAAGCGGCGGAAATGCGCATGAAAAACGTCAATCAGCTGTTCAGCTGGATGACGGAGATGCTGGAAGGCTCTGAGATCGACGAGCCGATGACCCTCACCCAGGTCGTCACCCGCTTTACCCTGCGCGATATGATGGAGCGCGGTGAGAGCGAAGAAGAGGCCGACCAGGTTCAGCTGATGACGCTTCACGCGTCAAAAGGCCTCGAGTTCCCGTACGTCTATCTGGTGGGAATGGAAGAGGGCTTGCTGCCCCACCAGAGCAGCATAGATGAAGATAACGTCGACGAAGAGCGCCGCCTGGCCTACGTGGGGATCACGCGTGCACAAAAAGAGCTGACGTTCACCCTCTGCAAAGAGCGCAGGCAGTACGGCGAGCTGGTGCGCCCGGAGCCGAGCCGCTTCCTGCTGGAACTGCCGCAGGACGATCTGATTTGGGAGCAGGAGCGCAAGGTGATTACGGCCGAGGAGCGGATGCACAAAGGCCAGGCTAACGTGGCGAACATTCGCGCGATGCTGGCAAAAGCGAAAGAGAAAGGCTGATTTTGTAGGCCCGGTAAGCGCTGCGCCACCGGGCAAGTTTCAGGGTATTACTTAACCTCAAGCACCCAGTGAACGTAGCTTTGCCACTGGCACTCTTGCTCAATCAGCTCCGCACCCAGCGGATGACTCTCCCGCCAATTTTCCGGCAGCGTCAGGATCAGCTTCTCGCCTTCCACCGTCAGCGTCGTCGCGGGCAGCAGATCGTCCCGTCGACGGCTGGCAAATAGGATCGCCAGGCGCAGCAGGCGGCAAAGATGCTCGGCCACGCGCGGCGGCACGGCGTTCTGCTGATGCAAAGATGAGAGGTCCACGGCGTTGGTCTGGTTCAGCAGCAGCGTTGCCAAAAGCTTTTTTTGCGCGGGCGTATAGCCCGGCAGGTCGAGGTTGCGCACCAGATAGGCGGCGTGAGCAGGCGCTTGTTTAAAATCGATGCTCAGCCCGACCTCGTGCAGCGCACAGGCGCTTAGCAGAAGATCGCGGCTTAACGGCTCGATATCCCAGCTTTTTTCTACCCGATCGGCGAAGAGCGAGGCTAGCTGACTGACGCGTCCCGCCTGATCGGTATCCACCATAAAGCGGCGCTGAACGTTGCGCAGCGTGCGGCTGCGGATATCCTGATCGACCGACAGATGCAGCATCCCGTAAACCAGACCTTCGCGCAGCGCGCCGCCGGCCAGCGTCATGCACTGAATGTTCAGCTCGGTGAAAATCGCGATAAGAATCGCAAGCCCGCTTGGGAAAACCAGCGCGCGTTCGAGGGTGAGGCCTTCAATTTCCAGTTCTTCCAGACGGCCGCACTGGATAGCGCGCTGCTTAAGCTGCTGGAGTTTGGCTAGCGTAATACGCTCGTCCATTCCCTGCGCCATCATGATTTCCTGCAATGCCTGCACGGTACCGGAGGCACCCACGCAGACCTTCCAGCCGTGGTAGCGTAATTCATCCATCACCGGGCGCAGCACGTCGCGCGCGGCTTTTTCCGCCTCGTCGAAGTTTTCCTGGGCAAGATTGCGATCGGTAAAATAGCGCTCAAGCCAGGTCACGCAGCCCATCGACAGGCTAAACAGCGAGGTCGCCTGCGCGCCCGTACCGGTAACCAGCTCGGTGCTTGCGCCGCCGATGTCTACCACCAGACGACGATCGTCGCCGCCTGTCGTGTGCGCAACGCCCTGATAAATCAGACGCGCTTCTTCTTCACCGCTGATGACCTGCACCGGGCAGCCCAAAATTTCCTGCGCTTTGGCAATAAAGTCGACGGCGTTAACCGCCAGCCTGAGCGTCGCCGTGGCGACAACGCGGATTTGCGCGTGAGGGATATCCTGCAGACGTTCGGCAAATAGGCGGAGGCACTGCCAGCCGCGTTCCATGGCTTCAGGGGAGAGATGATTATCGCTGCTCAGGCCCGCAGCGAGGCGGACCTTGCGCTTAATGCGCGTCAGCGTTTGTATGCTCCCGGCCACCTCGCGCACAACCAGCATATGAAAACTATTAGAACCGAGATCGATTGCTGCATAGAGCGAGGTAGAACTCATACACTTCATCCTTCACGCTGCCTCATCGTTGGCTGCGCCAGCTCACACCTGTCACTTACTGGAGTAAGCTCCAGGAGATTCGCTGCCTTGCCGCCTTGATGCATCATGAATGATTTTGTGTATGGCATCTTTTCTTAACCTGAACGACGACGATTACGCGGCGCGCCGCCTGAACGACGCGGACCATTGCCGGTGCGTGGGCGGGTAAGGCGCTTCGGCGGCGGCAGTTCGCTCAACAGGGCATCCGGGTTGTATTTGCTCTGCGGAATTGAGTGGCCGATGTAGGTCTCAATGGCAGGCAGGTTCAGGGCGTACTCTTCACAGGCGAGGCTGATTGAGTGGCCGCTGGCCCCGGCACGACCGGTACGGCCGATACGGTGAACGTAATCTTCGCAGTCGTCCGGCAGGTCATAGTTAAAGACGTGCGTTACGGCAGGAATATGCAGGCCGCGCGCGGCGACGTCGGTCGCCACCAGAATATCAAGATCGCCACGGGTAAATTCGTCGAGGATACGCAGGCGTTTTTTCTGCGCAACGTCGCCGGTCAGCAGGCCAACGCGGTGTCCGTCTGCAGCCAGGTGGCCCCAGATATCTTCACAGCGGTGCTTGGTGTTGGCGAAGATAATGGCGCGATCCGGCCACTCTTCTTCGATCAGCGTTTGCAGCAGACGCATTTTCTCTTCGTTAGAAGGATAGAAAAGCTCTTCTTTAATGCGATGGCCCGTTTTTTGTTCCGGCTCCACTTCGACGTACTCGGCGTTGTTCATCTGTTCAAACGCCAGCTCGCGTACGCGATAAGAAAGGGTTGCGGAAAACAGCATGTTCAGGCGCTGGTTTGCCGGAGGCATGCGGCGGAACAGCCAGCGGATGTCTTTAATGAAGCCCAGATCGTACATGCGGTCTGCTTCATCCAGCACCACGACCTGGATTGCGCCGAGGTTGATATGGTTCTGTTTTGCGTAGTCGATAAGACGGCCAGTGGTACCAATCAGGATATCCACGCCGCTTTCCAGCACTTTCAGCTGTTTGTCATAACCGTCGCCGCCGTAGGCCAGGCCCAGTTTCAGCCCGGTTGATTGCGCCAGCGGCTCAGCGTCTGCGTGGATCTGTACCGCCAGTTCTCGCGTTGGAGCCATAATGAGCGCACGCGGTTGGTTAACTTTGCGGTCTGCAATCGCTGGATGAGAAAGTAAATAATGAAACGTTGACGTTAAGAACGCCATCGTTTTGCCAGTACCGGTTTGCGCCTGCCCTGCAACATCGCGACCGGCCAGCGTGAGCGGCAGCGCGAGGGCCTGAATGGGCGTGCAGTTATGAAACCCTTTACTTTCAAGGGCTTCGATCACCTTAGGGTGCAGGGCGAAGTCGGAAAACTTCTGTTCTGTTAAATGTGTTTTGCTCATAGTGTGGTAGAATATCAGCTTACTATTGCTTTACGAAAGCGTATCCGGTGAAATAAAGTCAACCTTTAGTTGGTTAATGCGACATCAACACGTCGTTGATGAGGGCGAAACCAACGCACCAGGCTTATTCCTGTGGAGTTATATATGAGCGATAAAATTATTCACCTGACTGACGACAGTTTTGACACGGACGTGCTTAAGGCTGACGGGCTGACCCTCGTCGATTTCTGGGCTGAGTGGTGTGGTCCTTGCAAAATGATCGCCCCGATTCTGGATGAAATCGCTGACGAATATCAGGGCAAACTGACCGTTGCTAAACTGAACATCGACCAGAACCCGGGCACCGCGCCGAAATACGGCATCCGCGGTATCCCAACCCTGCTGCTGTTCAAAAACGGCGAAGTGGCGGCGACCAAAGTGGGCGCACTGTCCAAAGGTCAGCTGAAAGAGTTCCTGGACGCTAACCTGGCGTAAGGTTTCTCGGCTGCGCGTCCAGAGCGCCTAAATGATGTGGATCTCTGGACGCCCGGCTTTAGTCGTGCTAAGTTAGCTATGACTTCGTTTTAAACATACCTTGTTGTTTGAATCTTGTTTTACCCGATACTTCCCGTTGTTGCTGTAAACAGTGCGTGAAGTTGCTAGATTCCGGGCTTGTCACTCAATCCGTCTTGTCGTTTCAGTTCTGCGTTCTTTCCCTGTGACCAGGCAGCGAACAGACATGAGTTGATGGCCGCTAAACAGGCATGGATGACCCTGCCATACCATTCACAACATTAAGTTCGAGTATTACCCCGAGTTTAAGAACCCACACCATTATGAATCTTACCGAATTAAAGAATACGCCGGTTTCTGAGCTGATCACTCTCGGCGAAAATATGGGGCTGGAAAACCAGGCTCGTATGCGCAAGCAGGACATCATTTTCGCCATCCTGAAGCAGCATGCTAAGAGTGGCGAAGATATCTTTGGCGACGGTGTGCTGGAGATATTGCAAGACGGATTTGGTTTCCTCCGCTCTGCAGACAGCTCCTACCTCGCCGGCCCTGACGACATCTACGTATCCCCCAGCCAAATCCGCCGTTTCAACCTCCGCACTGGTGACACCATTTCAGGTAAGATTCGTCCTCCTAAAGAGGGTGAACGCTACTTTGCGCTGTTGAAAGTTAATGAAGTTAACTACGACAAACCGGAAAACTCGCGCAATAAGATCCTGTTTGAGAACTTAACGCCGCTGCACGCGAACTCTCGCCTGCGCATGGAGCGCGGTAACGGTTCAACCGAAGACTTAACGGCTCGCGTGCTGGATCTGGCCTCACCAATTGGCCGTGGCCAGCGTGGCCTGATTGTCGCGCCGCCTAAAGCGGGTAAAACTATGCTGCTGCAGAACATCGCGCAGAGCATTGCTTACAACCATCCAGACTGCGTGCTGATGGTGCTGCTGATCGACGAACGTCCGGAAGAAGTGACCGAGATGCAGCGTCTGGTGAAAGGCGAAGTTGTGGCTTCCACCTTCGACGAGCCGGCATCTCGCCACGTTCAGGTTGCGGAAATGGTTATCGAGAAGGCGAAACGCCTGGTTGAGCACAAGAAAGACGTGATCATCCTGCTCGACTCCATCACCCGTCTGGCGCGTGCGTACAACACCGTGGTTCCGGCTTCTGGTAAAGTGCTGACCGGTGGTGTGGATGCGAACGCCCTGCACCGTCCGAAGCGTTTCTTCGGTGCGGCACGTAACGTGGAAGAGGGCGGCAGCCTGACCATCATCGCAACCGCGCTGATCGATACCGGTTCTAAGATGGACGAAGTGATTTACGAAGAATTTAAAGGTACAGGCAACATGGAACTGCACCTGTCTCGTAAAATTGCTGAAAAACGCGTCTTCCCGGCTATCGACTACAACCGTTCCGGTACCCGTAAAGAAGAGCTGCTCACCACTCAGGAAGAGCTGCAGAAAATGTGGATCCTGCGCAAAATCATCCATCCGATGGGTGAAATCGACGCAATGGAATTCCTCATTAATAAACTGGCGATGACCAAAACCAACGACGATTTCTTCGACATGATGAAGCGCTCGTAACGCAAATAATCCCAGTAAACGCCACGTTTTTACGTGGCGTTTTTTATTTATGGGCTATACGCTATTACCACATACTCCCATTTTCGAACGGTCGGTGAGAGAATAAGCCGGTTTGAACAATCAAAGAAATAATTGATTGAAAAACATACAAAGGGAGTAGTAAAGGCGAGCTTTATTCCTTCTGAGGCAGAGGCTTCATGGTTATACTTCCGGGACTAACATTTGTTGAGAGCAATCCATTGTGAATCTACTCACTGCAGTTACTGAGCTGATCAGTATTTTTTTATTCACAACCTGTTTTTTGTTCATCGCGCGTAAGGTGGCAAAAAGAATCGGGTTGGTGGATAAGCCTAATTTCCGTAAACGTCATCAGGGCCTCATTCCACTGGTTGGGGGGATTTCAGTTTACGCGGGCATCTGTTTCACGTTCGGTATTGCTGATTACTATATTCCACACGCGGCGCTTTACCTCGCGTGTGCGGGCGTGCTGGTGTTAGTCGGCGCGCTGGATGACCGCTTTGATATCAGCGTCAAAATCCGCGCTACCGTGCAGGCCGCCATTGGCGTAATCATGATGGTTGTCGGCGGGCTCTATCTCAGAAGCCTGGGCTACGTTTTTGGTCCCTGGGAGCTGGTCCTCGGTCCGTTTGGCTTCTTCCTGACGCTGTTCGCCGTCTGGGCCGCCATTAACGCCTTCAACATGGTTGATGGTATTGACGGTTTGCTCGGCGGCCTGTCTTCCGTCTCGTTTGGCGCTATTGGCATTATTTTGTGGTTTGACGGTCAGTACAGCCTGTCAATGTGGTGCTTTGCCATGATTGCCGCCATCCTGCCTTACATTCTGCTGAACCTTGGCGCGCTGGGCCGTCGCTATAAAGTGTTTATGGGCGATGCGGGCAGTACGCTGATCGGCTTTACCGTTATCTGGATTTTGCTCGAAACCACGCAGGGAAAAACCCACCCTATTAGCCCGGTGACCGCGCTGTGGATCATCGCGATTCCGCTGATGGATATGGTGGCGATCATGTATCGCCGTCTGCGTAAGGGAATGAGTCCTTTCTCCCCGGACCGTCAGCATATTCACCACCTCATTATGCGTGCGGGCTTCACTTCACGTCAGGCATTCGTGCTCATTACGCTGGCGGCGGCTATTCTGGCCGGTATTGGCGTCGCTGCGGAATACTTGCACCATTACATTCCAGAATGGGTAATGTTGGTATTGTTCTTGCTTGCATTTTTCCTTTACGGTTATTGCATTAAGCGCGCATGGAAAGTAGCGCGATTTATCAAACGTGTTAAACGCAGGATGCGTCGGAACAGTGGCAACAACACAACATTAACTAAGTAAACCGGGACTATGATGACTCAACCGTTGGCGGAAGCGAAATCAGCAGTGACAGAAAATGAACTGGATATTCGTGGTTTGTTTCGCGTGTTATGGAGAGGCAAGCTGTGGATTGTCGGGATAGCGCTGGGCTTTGCGCTGCTTGCGCTGGCCTATACCTTCTTTGCAAAACAGGAGTGGAGCGCCACGGCGATCACGGACCGGCCAACGGTGAACATGCTCGGTGGTTTTTACTCTCAGCAGCAGTTTCTGAATAATCTGGATATCAAGGCGAACCTTGCCACGCCGGACCAAAATTCCGTAATGGACGAAGCCTACAAAGAGTTCGTCATGCAGCTGGCTTCCTGGGATACCCGCCGCGATTTCTGGTCCCAGACGGATTACTACAAGCAGCGCATGTCCGGAAACAGTAAAGTCGATGCGGCGCTGCTGGATGACATGATTAACAACATCCAGTTTATGCCCGGTGATGCGCTGCGCAACGTTAGCGACAGCGTAAAGCTGATCGCGGAAACCGCGCCGGACGCCAATAACCTGCTGCGTCAGTACGTTGCTTTTGCCAGCCAGCGCGCTGCAAGCCATCTTAACGATGAGCTGAAAGGCGCATGGGCTGCCCGCACCATTCAAACGAAAGCCCAGGTGAAACGCCAGGAGGAGGTCGCGCAAGCTATTTTCGCTCGTCGCGTACATAACCTGGAGCAGGCCCTGAAGATTGCTGAGCAGCGCAACATTTCCCGCAGCGAGACGGACGTACCGTCTGAAGAGCTGCCGGATTCGGAAATGTTCCTCCTGGGCCGCCCAATGCTTCAGGCGCGCCTTGAAAATCTCCAGGCCGTTGGCCCTGATTTTGACCTCGATTACGACCAGAACCGCGCCATGTTGAATACCCTGAACGTGGGGCCAACGCTTGACCCACGTTTTCAGACCTATCGGTATTTGAGAACGCCTGAAGAACCTGTAAAACGCGATAGCCCGCGTCGCGCATTCCTGATGATCATGTGGGGTATCGTGGGTGCCCTGGTTGGCGCTGGCGTGGCGTTAACGCGTCGCCGCACAAACTAAGAACGCCATCTACGATGAAGGCTTCGGCCTTCATCGTCTAATCGAAGAGAATCGATGTGAAAGTACTTACCGTATTTGGCACCAGGCCGGAGGCCATCAAGATGGCACCTCTGGTTCATGCGCTAGCCAGAGATCCTGATATTGACGCAAGGGTATGCGTTACCGCGCAGCATCGCGAGATGCTGGATCAGGTCTTAACTCTCTTTTCTATCGTCCCGGATTACGATCTCAATATCATGAAGCCGGGGCAGGGGTTGACGGAGATCACCTGCCGTATTTTGCAAGAGCTCAAGCCGATTCTGGAATCCTTCAAGCCTGATGTGGTGCTGGTGCATGGTGATACCACCACCACCGTGGCGACCAGTCTGGCCGCGTTTTACCAGCGCATTCCCGTTGGTCATGTCGAAGCAGGCCTGCGCACCGGCAACCTCTATTCACCGTGGCCGGAAGAGGCCAACCGCACGCTCACCGGCCATCTGGCGATGTTCCACTTCGCGCCAACGGAAAATTCTCGCCAGAATTTGCTCCGTGAAAATATCGCCGACAAGCAAATTTTCGTTACCGGAAATACGGTAATCGACGCGCTAATCTGGGTGCGCGACCGGGTGCTCTCCAACGACGATCTTAAGGCCGAGCTTGCCGCACGCTATCCGTTTTTGAACAACGGTAAAAAAACGATCCTGGTAACGGGCCACCGCCGCGAAAGCTTTGGCCGCGGCTTCGAACAGATTTGCCACGCGCTGGCGGACATCGCTGCCGACAATAAAGATGTGCAAATCGTCTATCCGGTTCACCTCAATCCTAACGTCAGCGAGCCGGTCAACCGCATTCTGGGGCACGTTGAGAACGTCCTGCTGATTGAACCGCAGGACTACATGCCGTTCGTCTGGCTGATGAACCACGCCTGGCTGATCCTGACGGACTCCGGCGGCATTCAGGAGGAGGCACCTTCTCTGGGCAAGCCGGTGCTGGTGATGCGTGAAACCACGGAGCGCCCGGAGGCGGTAAAAGCCGGTACGGTACGCCTGGTGGGCACGGATAAGCAGCGTATCGTCGACGAAGTGACGCGCTTGCTGCACGATGACGAAGAGTACCAGGCGATGAGCCGGGCCCATAACCCGTACGGCGATGGGCAGGCTTGTGAGCGTATTTTGCATGCACTTAAACACAATCGGGTAACGCTATGAGTTTTACTACCATCTCTGTCATTGGTCTTGGCTACATTGGGCTGCCTACCGCGGCGGCCTTCGCCTCACGTCAAAAGCAGGTTGTGGGCGTGGATATCAACGCGCGCGCGGTGGAAACCATCAACCGTGGTGAAATTCATATCGTGGAGCCGGATCTCGATCGCGTGGTAAAAGAGGCCGTCGACGGCGGATTCCTGCGCGCCAGCACCGTGCCGGTAGAGGCGGATGCCTACCTGATTGCGGTCCCGACGCCGTTCAAAGGCGACCATGAGCCCGATATGGCCTTCGTTGAGGCCGCGGCAAAATCCATCGCGCCCGTGTTAAAGAAAGGTGCGCTGGTCATTCTGGAATCCACCTCGCCGGTAGGCGCGACGGAGCAGATGGCGCAGTGGCTGTCCGAAGCGCGTCCCGACCTCACCTTCCCGCAGCAGGCGGGTGAACAGGCTGATATCAACATCGCCTACTGCCCCGAGCGCGTTCTGCCGGGCCAGGTGATGGTGGAGCTGATTAAGAACGACCGCGTGATCGGCGGCATGACGCCGGTATGCTCCGCGCGCGCCAGCGAGCTATATAAGATTTTCCTCGAAGGCGAATGCGTAGTGACAAACTCCCGCACCGCCGAAATGTGCAAGCTGACCGAAAACAGCTTCCGCGACGTCAACATCGCCTTTGCGAATGAACTGTCGCTAATTTGTGCCGATCGTGGAATTAACGTCTGGGAACTGATTAGCCTGGCGAACCGCCATCCGCGCGTGAACATCCTGCAGCCGGGCCCGGGCGTGGGCGGACACTGCATCGCCGTGGACCCGTGGTTTATCGTGGCGCAGAACCCGGAGCAGGCTCGCCTGATCCGCACCGCGCGCGAAGTCAACGACAGCAAGCCGCACTGGGTGCTGAATCAGGTTAAGGCCACGGTAGCGGACTGCCTTGCCGAAAGCGGCAAGCGTGCCAGCGAGCTGAAAATCGCCTGCTTCGGCTTGGCGTTCAAGCCGAACATCGACGATCTGCGCGAAAGCCCGGCAATGGAAATTACCGATGCAATCGCAGGCTGGCACAGCGGTGAAACGCTGGTGGTTGAGCCGAATATCCATGCGCTTCCGGCGACGCTGGCAGATAAGTGCACGCTTACCGCGCTAGACGACGCGCTGGCGACGGCGGATGTTCTGGTGCTGCTGGTGGATCACAAAGAGTTTAAAGCAACGCCTGCCGATGCCGTTTCGCAGAAATACGTTGTTGATACCAAAGGCGTCTGGCGTTGAGTGAGCTGAACGGCGTGCTGGAACCCCTTCAGTGGGAAAGCGCCTTTTTTGCGGTTCCTTCGGCCATCGTGCGCCTGCGCGAGGAGGCTCCCGCGCTTACCCAAGCTGACTTTTCGGCGTGGCAGCGCGTGCAGGCTAAAGTCCCCGCCGGACGTGCCGACCTGCTGGACGCCCTCCAGCGGCGGGGCTTTCAGATGGTTGAGGGAGAGGTCGATCTCTCCCTTTCCGTGGGCCGTCACGCGTCGCCCGGTGCGGAAATGGCTAAAGAGCAGGACATCGCGGTGCTGCGCCAGATGGCCGCAGAGGCGTTTGCCCTGAGCCGCTTTCGCGCGCCCTGGTATGCGCCTGATGACAGCGGCCGCTTCTACGCCCAGTGGGTAGAAAATGCGGTTAAAGGCACGTTCGATCACGTCTGTTTTGTTTTTCGCGCAGAGGATAGCCGCATCACCGGGTTTGTTACTCTGCGTAAGCTGAATGACCGCGAAGCCCGCATTGGGCTTTTGGCCGGGCGCGGCATGGGCGAGAAGCTCATGCAGGCGGCGCTGCACTGGGCGCAACGGCAACATCTTTCGACGCTGCGGGTGGCGACCCAAATGGGCAATACCGCCGCGCTTAAACGTTATATCGCGAGTGGCGCCAACGTTGATGCCACCGCCTACTGGTTATACAGGTGACAAGATGATCCCCTTTAATGCGCCTCCCGTTGTGGGAACAGAACTCGACTATATGCAGTCAGCCATGGGCAGCGGCAAGCTCTGCGGTGACGGCGGATTTACCCGTCGCTGCCAGCAGTGGATGGAGCAGCGTTTTCACAGCGCCAAGGTGCTGCTGACGCCGTCCTGTACGGCTTCGCTGGAGATGGCGGCGCTGCTGCTGGACGTCCAGCCCGGCGATGAAGTGATCATGCCCAGCTACACGTTCGTCTCCACGGCGAACGCCTTTGTCCTGCGCGGAGCCAAAATCGTGTTCGTGGACGTGCGTCCGGACACCATGAACATTGATGAGACCCTGATTGAAGCGGCGATAACCGAAAAAACGCGGGTCATCGTGCCTGTTCACTACGCGGGCGTCGCCTGCGAAATGGACACCATTATGGCGATCGCCAAAAAGCACAACCTATTCGTGGTGGAAGACGCCGCGCAGGGCGTGATGTCCACCTACAAAGGGCGCGCGCTGGGCTCCATTGGCCACATCGGCTGCTTTAGCTTCCATGAAACCAAAAACTACACGGCGGGCGGCGAAGGCGGCGCGACGCTGATTAACGACCGCGCGCTGGTGGAGCGCGCGGAAGTGATCCGCGAAAAGGGCACGAACCGCAGCCAGTTCTTCCGTGGTCAGGTGGACAAATACACCTGGCGCGATATTGGCTCAAGCTACCTAATGGCCGACCTGCAGGCCGCGTACCTGTGGGCGCAGCTGGAGGCCGCCGAGCGCATTAATCTTCAGCGCCTGTCCCTGTGGCATACCTACTACGACGCGCTGGAGCCGCTGGCGAAAGCCGGGCGTATCGAACTGCCTACCGTACCGGCCGACTGCGTTCATAACGCCCACATGTTTTATATCAAGCTGCGCGATAACGACGATCGCAGCAGGCTGATTGCCTGGCTGAAAGAAGCGGAGATTATGGCGGTGTTCCACTACATTCCGCTGCACTCCAGCCCTGCGGGCGAAGAGTTTGGCATGTTTGCGGGTGAAGACCGGTATACCACGAAAGAAAGTGAGCGCTTACTAAGGTTGCCACTGTTCTACAACCTCGCGCCGGTTAACCAGCGCACGGTGATCAATACCCTCCTGAGCTACTTCGGCTGATATGTCTCTGGCAAAAGCATCGGTGTGGACCGCCGCGTCCACGCTCGTCAAAATTGGGGCCGGACTGCTGGTCGTCAAGCTGTTGGCCGTCTCGTTTGGCCCATCCGGCGTGGGGCTGGCGGGTAACTTTCGCCAGCTGGTGACGGTGCTGGGCGTTCTGGCAGGCGCCGGTATCTTTAACGGCGTAACCAAGTATGTGGCGCAGCATCACGACGATCCCGGAAAGCTCCGCGCCGTCGTGGGAACGTCATCCTCCATGGTGCTGGGCTTTTCCACGCTGCTGGCGGCGGTCTTTTTGCTGGCGGCAGCGCCGATAAGCCAGGGGCTGTTTGGCCATACGCACTATCAAGGCCTGGTGCGGCTGGTAGCGCTTGTTCAGATGGGGATCGCGTGGGCGAACCTGCTGCTGGCGCTGATGAAAGGCTTCCGCGACGCGGCCGGAAACGCGCTGGCGCTGATTCTGGGCAGCGTTATTGGCGTGATCGCCTATTACTTCTGCTACCGCCTCGGCGGCTATGAAGGGGCGCTGCTGGGGCTGGCGCTGGTGCCTGCGCTGGTGGTCATTCCCGCCGCGTTTATGCTGATGCGCAGAGGCGATATCCCGCTGCGCTATCTCAAGCCGCAGTGGGACAAAGTGCTGGCGGGGCAGCTGGGTAAATTTACCCTGATGGCGCTCATTACGTCCGTCACGCTGCCTGTCGCCTACGTGATGATGCGAAACCTGCTGGCGGCGCACTACAGCTGGGATGAGGTGGGGATTTGGCAGGGCGTAAGCAGCATTTCTGACGCCTACCTCCAGTTTATCACCGCGTCCTTCAGCGTCTGGCTGCTGCCGACCCTATCGCGCCTTATTACTAAGCAGGACATCACCCGCGAGATCCTCCGCTCCCTGCGCTTTGTTTTACCGGCTGTGGCGGTGGCGAGCTTTACCGTCTGGCTGCTGCGCGACGTCGCCATCTGGCTGCTCTTTTCGGCAAAGTTTACCGCCATGCGCGATCTCTTTGCCTGGCAGCTGGTTGGGGATGTACTGAAAGTAGGCGCTTACGTTTTCGGCTATCTGGTGATTGCCAAAGCGTCGCTGCGGCTGTATATCCTCGCAGAGGTGAGCCAGTTTGCGCTGCTGACGGCGTTCGCCCACTGGCTGATCCCGGTGCACGGCGCGCTGGGCGCCGCTCAGGCCTACATGGCAACCTATATCGTTTATTTCGCTGCCTGCTGCGGCGTATTTTTACTTTGGCGTAAACGCGCATGACTGCACTGATTCACATACTGGGTTCGGATATTCCACACCATAACCAGACCGTGCTGCGGTTCTTCAACGACGAGCTGGCGTCCGGCTCGTCTGATGCGCGCGAGTTTATGGTGGTTGGCCAGGATAACGGCCTGAGCGCGGCGTGCCCGGCGCTGAATATCACCTTCTGGCCGAACAAAGCGGCGCTGGCGAAGGCGGTTGTCGCGAAGGCGAAAGCCAATCGGGCGCAGCGCTTCTTTTTCCACGGCCAGTTCAATACCGGCCTGTGGCTGGCGCTGCTGAGCGGTGGAATTAAGCCTTCACAGTGCAGCTGGCACATCTGGGGCGCGGACCTGTACGAAGTGTCTCACGGCTGGAAGTTCCGCCTTTTCTATCCGCTGCGCCGCCTGGCGCAGGGGCGCGTGGGCCGCGTGTTCGCCACTCGTGGCGATCTTAATTACTTTGCGAAACAGCACCCGGGCGTGCGCGGCGAGCTGCTCTATTTCCCGACCCGCATGGATCCGGCGCTGAACGCGATGGCGAACGCGTCGCAGCGTGAGGGTAAGCTGACGATTCTGGTAGGGAACTCGGGCGATCGCAGCAACGAACACGTCGCGGCGCTCCGCGCGGTTCATCAGCAGTTTGGCGATACGGTAAACGTGGTGGTGCCGATGGGCTATCCGGCCAATAACGACGCCTATATCGACGACGTGCGCCAGCAGGCGTTGGCGCTTTTCAGCGAAGAGAACGTGAACGTTCTGCGGGAGAAGCTGGCGTTTGACGATTACCTCGCGCTGCTGCGCAGGTGCGATCTCGGCTATTTTATCTTTGCCCGCCAGCAGGGGATTGGCACGCTGTGTCTGCTCATACAGGCCGGCGTGCCGTGCGTCTTGAACCGTGAAAACCCCTTCTGGCAGGATATGGCTGAACAGCACATTCCGGTGCTGTTTACGTCCGACGCGCTGAACGTTGAGGTCGTGCGTGAAGCGCAGCGTCAGCTGGCGCTGGTGGATAAAAACGCCATCGACTTCTTCAGCCCGAACTACCTTACGCCGTGGCACCGCGCGCTGCGTATCGCCTCAGGAGAGACAGCATGAGCCAGTTGCAATTTAGCGGCCTGCTGGTGGTGTGGCTGCTGAGCACGCTGTTTATCGCCACGCTGACGTGGTTTGAGTTTCGCCGCGTGCGTTTTAACTTCAACGTCTTCTTCTCGCTGCTGTTTCTGCTCACCTTTTACTTCGGCTTCCCGTTAACCAGCGTGCTGGTATTCCGCTTTGACGTGGGCGTTGCGCCGCCGGAAATCCTGCTGGAAGCGCTGCTGTCCGCTACCTGCTTCTACGCGGTGTACTACGTTACCTATAAAACGCGGCTGCGTTCCGTTAAAGAGACGGCGCCTCGCAGGGCGCTGTTCACCATGAACCGGGTAGAGACGCACCTGACGTGGGTGATGCTGATGACCATCGCGCTGGTAAGCGTGGCCGTGTTCTTCATGCATAACGGTTTTCTGCTGTTCAAGCTCCAGTCTTACAGCCAGATTTTCTCCGCCGAAGTGTCCGGCGTGGCGCTCAAGCGCTTTTTCTACTTCTTCATTCCGGCGATGCTGGTGGTCTTCTTCCTGCGGCAGGACAGCAAGGCCTGGCTCTTTTTCCTGGTCAGCACCGTTGCGTTCGGCATCCTCACCTACATGATTGTGGGCGGCACGCGCGCCAACATCATTATCGCCTTCGCCATTTTCCTGTTTATCGGCATCATTCGCGGCTGGATCTCCTTATGGATGCTGGCAGCGGCGGGGGTGTTCGGTATTGTCGGGATGTTCTGGCTGGCGCTGAAGCGCTACGGCCTGAACGTGGCCGGTGACGAGGCGTTCTACACCTTCCTGTACCTGACGCGCGATACGTTCTCGCCATGGGAAAACCTGGCGCTGCTGCTGCAAAACTACGACAAAATTGACTTCCAGGGGCTTGCGCCCATCGTGCGCGACTTCTATGTCTTTATCCCGACGTGGCTGTGGCCGGACCGTCCGGGCGTAGTGCTCAACACCGCGAACTACTTTACCTGGGAAGTGCTGAATAACCACTCCGGCCTGGCGATTTCGCCGACGCTTATCGGCTCGCTGGTGGTCATGGGCGGCACCTGGTTTATCCTGCCGGGGGCCGTTGCCGTGGGCCTGATCATCAAATGGTTCGATTGGCTCTACGCGCTCGGCAACCGGGAGACGAATCGCTATAAGGCGGCGATTTTGCACAGTTTCTGTTTCGGTGCCATTTTCAATATGATCGTTCTGGCGCGCGAGGGGCTGGATTCGTTCGTCTCGCGCGTCGTTTTCTTTATGGTGGTTTTCGGTATCTGCCTGCTGCTCGCCAAGCTGCTGTACTGGCTGTTTGAGAGCGCAGGGCTCATTCACAGACGCGAACCACGGGGCAGCACAACGCTGTCGCAAGTCTGAGTAAGGATCGTAATGACTGACACAACCTCCGCACCGCGCTATGCGCTGCGCGGCCTGCAGCTTATTGGCTGGCGCGATATGCAGCACGCGCTCGACTATCTGTTTGCCGACGGAAAGATGAAATCGGGCACGCTGGTGGCGATCAATGCCGAAAAGATGCTGGCGGTAGAAGATAACGCCGAGGTGCGAAGCCTGATTGAAGCGGCCGAGTTTAAGTACGCGGACGGCATTAGCGTCGTGCGCTCAATCCGCAAAAAGTATCCCGGCGCTAATGTTTCACGCGTGGCGGGAGCCGACCTGTGGGAAGAGCTGATGGCGCGCGCGGGGGCCGAAGGGACGCCTGTTTTCCTGATCGGCGGCAGGCCGGACGTGCTCGCTCAAACCGAGGAGAAGCTGCGTCGTCAATGGAATGTTAACATCGTGGGCAGCCAGGACGGTTACTTCAAACCGGAAGATAAGCAGGCGCTGTTTGAACGCGTGCGCGACAGCGGGGCGAAGATTGTCACCGTGGCCATGGGCTCGCCGCGCCAGGAGATCCTGATGCGGGACTGTCGTCTCGTCAGCCCGAATGCGCTCTATATGGGCGTTGGCGGCACGTATGATGTTTTCACCGGCCACGTTAAGCGCGCCCCGAAAGTATGGCAAAAGCTGGGGCTGGAGTGGCTCTATCGTCTGCTGTCCCAGCCGACCCGAATCAAACGACAGATTCGTCTGCTCCGCTACCTCAGCTGGCACTACACCGGAAAAATGTAATCAAAATGTAGCGCGATCTGCTATTCGCGCTGCAACTCCCCTGCAAAACTGCTGCGTTTATGTGCAATGCATTCATTTTTTTTATGCATCGTTTGCCATTTGCCCGATTTTGAGAAACCATTCGCTCCGTATTTCAGTACCCCTAAAAACAATAACCGGCAAAAAGCCGGTAAACAGCAAACACAACCGAGGATTTATGGCAGAGAAAAAACCGGAGCTCCAGCGTGGTCTGGAAGCTCGACACATTGAATTGATCGCGCTGGGCGGCACAATCGGCGTGGGCCTGTTTATGGGCTCCGCAAGCACGCTCAAATGGGCAGGGCCTTCCGTTTTACTGGCGTATATCATCGCCGGGCTGTTCGTTTTCTTCATTATGCGATCGATGGGCGAAATGCTGTTTATGGAGCCAGTTACTGGTTCTTTCGCCGTTTACGCGCACCGCTATATGAGCCCCTTCTTTGGCTATCTCACGGCCTGGTCGTACTGGTTTATGTGGATGGCGGTAGGGATTTCGGAAATCACCGCCATAGGGGTCTACGTTCAGTTCTGGTTCCCGGACATGGTCCAGTGGATACCCGCGCTTATCGCCGTGGGGCTCGTGGCGCTGGCAAACCTCGCGGCGGTTCGCCTTTACGGCGAAATCGAGTTCTGGTTCGCGATGATTAAGGTCACCACCATTATCGTGATGATTATCGTTGGCCTGGGCGTGATCTTCTTCGGCTTTGGCAACGGCGGTCATTCGATTGGCTTTGGCAATCTGACCGAGCACGGCGGCTTCTTCGCGGGCGGCTGGAAGGGCTTCCTGACCGCGCTGTGCATCGTGGTGGCTTCCTATCAGGGCGTCGAGCTGATCGGCATTACCGCAGGTGAAGCGAAGAACCCGCAGGTCACGCTGCGCAGCGCGGTGGGCAAAGTCTTGTGGCGCATCCTGATTTTCTACGTGGGCGCGATCTTCGTTATCGTCACTATTTTCCCATGGAACGAAATCGGCACCACCGGCAGCCCGTTTGTGCTCACCTTCGCGAAGATTGGCATCACCGCGGCGGCAGGTATCATCAACTTCGTCGTCCTGACTGCCGCGCTTTCCGGCTGTAACAGCGGGATGTACAGCTGCGGGCGCATGCTCTACGCGCTCTCCAAAAACAACCAGCTGCCGGCGGCAATGAGCAAAGTCTCGCGTGCGGGTGTCCCGGTTGCGGGCGTGGCGGTATCGATTGTCATTCTGCTGATCGGCTCCTGCCTGAACTACATCATTCCTAATCCGCAGCGCGTGTTTGTATACGTCTACAGCGCCAGCGTGCTGCCGGGCATGGTGCCGTGGTTCGTGATCCTGATTAGCCAGCTGCGCTTTCGCCAGGCGCACAGGCAGGCGATTGCCAGCCACCCGTTCCGCTCGATTTTATTCCCGTATGCGAACTACATGACGATGGCCTTCCTGATTTGCGTATTAATCGGGATGTACTTTAATGAAGATACCTGCATGTCGCTGTTTGTCGGGATTATCTTCCTGGCCGCCGTGACGGCTGCGTACAAGCTTTTTGGCCTCGGTCGCCGCGCCTCGACGCAGAAAGTGGAGGATTAAGCGGCAAAATGTGCAAACCATAACCAAACGCGCATTTTTTTCAAAAAAGCACTAGACAGCGGGGACGGAGGTACGTAATATCCAGCCCCGCAACGGCGCTAAGCGCCCGTAGCTCAGCTGGATAGAGCGCTGCCCTCCGGAGGCAGAGGTCTCAGGTTCGAATCCTGTCGGGCGCACCATTAACCCGGTGCTGGAGCTGCGGTGGTCTGAGAAGTAGTCAGTACCGCGTGAAAGAATACAGTGGTGGCTATAGCTCAGTTGGTAGAGCCCTGGATTGTGATTCCAGTTGTCGTGGGTTCGAATCCCATTAGCCACCCCATTATTTGAAAGAGTTGTGAATTGCGAAGGTGGCGGAATTGGTAGACGCGCTAGCTTCAGGTGTTAGTGTTCTTACGGACGTGGGGGTTCAAGTCCCCCCCCTCGCACCACGACTTTTTAAATGAATTGAACTAAAAATTCAAAAAAGCAGTACATCGGCGAGTAGCGCAGCTTGGTAGCGCAACTGGTTTGGGACCAGTGGGTCGGAGGTTCGAATCCTCTCTCGCCGACCAATTTTGAACCCCGCTTCGGCGGGGTTTTTTGTTTTCTGCGATTCCCTGTCTTTGTAGTTTCCTCACGACAACACGCTCTCTACATGTCGCATTTCGGTGACACTTAACTTGTTAATTCAGAAGTAAATATTATGCAAGCGCGTTTATTGTCTCCAGATGGCGACGTTTGAACGCGGTTTACGGCGTGGCCATGCGCATAGGACGCTGCTTAGCAGCGAAATTTCCTTTTATCTTAAAATGTTGCGCGATGTAAAAGTTCTGCGTGTCATGTTGGCACGTTACGTGCAATAATATACGCGTAGATGCTCATTCCATCTCTTATGTTCGCCTTAGTGCCTCATAAACCCAGGAATGACGCAGAGCCGTTTACGGTGCTTATCGTCCACTGACAGATGTCGCTTCGGCCTCATCAGACAACATGGACACAACGTTGAGTGAAGCACCAAATATGTTGTCTTAAAGACCTGTTTTAACGCCTGCTTTTATAGCAGGCGTTTTTTTATGGGCAAAAAAAGGAGGCCTTCTGGCCTCCCTCTTATCTACGGCTGATTGCCGTTGTTCTGCAACGTCAGCAGAAGCCCGTCGCGCCGCATGGCGGCTGCCTCTTCGGGCTTGTGCTGCTTATCCAGCGAATCCGCAAGCCAGGCGTAATCGTACGCGTCAGGACGCTGCTTCAGCGCCGCGCGGAAGGCGAGGCTCGCCTCCTGCCATTCGCCGTGCTTCATCAGCGACTGGCCGAGCGTGCTCCACAGCAGCGGGCGGTCGCCCACGGTTTTGATTTGCTGACGCAGCGCTTTTTCGATTTGCTCTGGGTTATTGGTTTTCAGGCGCGGGATCACCATTACCAGTCGATCGTCGTACTGACGCTTCAGGCCGTCGAGAACGATCTCCTGGGCGGTGTCATGATCGTCACATTCAATCAAATGTTCCGCCATTGCCACCTGCAGCGGAACCTGCTGGCGCGTTTTGCGGCTCTGATTCTTCCACCAGGTTTTCAAACCGTCGCTGCCCAGGTCGGCTCGCGCCTGATCCATAAGGCCAATCCACGCCATGCGCTGCAGCTCGTCACGGTGCTCATCATCGCCCACGTCGGCTTTCGCCATGGACGGAATGACGTCCAGCAGCGAGCCCCAGGCGCCGGTGCGGATGTAGGCCTGCTCGGCAAGGCGCAGCACTTCCGGATGGCGCGGGGTGATTTCCAGCAGACGATCGACGCCGTGGCGCGCCGCGTGGTTTTCGTTACGCGCCAGCTGAAGGCGAACGCGGGTGATTTCAACCGGAATCGGATCCTTCGTGGACAGCTCGGACGCGCGCTCAAGGTGCTGATTCGCGCGGGCTTCATCGCCCCGCTGCTGCGCGGCTTCTGCGGCCAAAAGATAGTTCACCACCGGCTGCTCGGCATGGTCGGCATTTTTCGACATCAGCTTTTCAACCTGCTGATAATCGCCTTCAGCCAGCTTCAGCAGCGCCTGTTCGGTCTGCTTGCGGGCGCGGCGACGCTTGCGGCCCACGAACCAGCCGCGCGTATGCGCGCCGGTGCGGAAGAGGCGGCGCAAGATCCACTCAATGGCAAACAGCACGACCACGCCGAGGATCAGAACGATGACCAAACCCGTCACGCTGGTTTCGATGTTGTAGTTATCGGTCTGGATCAGCACGTAGCCCTGGTGGCCTGCAAGCATCGGGCCGAGGACGATCCCGGCGATGAGCAAGAGAAAGAGGAAGAGAACTTTAAGCATCGTTACTCTCCTTGTGGCGCTTCAGGTGCCGAGGCGGGCGCCGTAGCCTGAGGCTCTGCCGGAACGCCCGGCTGCGCCAGCAGGTTACGCACGCGTGTCTGCATCAGCTTTTCCAGAATCGGCTGGCTGACCAGCTTGTCCGGTACGCTCATGGTGATGTTTTGCTGGCTCAGCTTGTCAATATCTTCCAGGAACGCGGTCGTGGTGGCGTCGTCGGTGTTGTAGTACGCGCGCACCCACGTCGAGACGTTATCCAGCGCCTGCTTGTAGGTCTCTTCCTGATGGCGCGGCACGGCCTGCGCGGCGACAAGCAGGCGAGAGCGGATGTTTTCGCGCAGATAGATATCCTGATTTGGCGCGAGCAGCGGCACGGCGGTCTCGTCGCGGCGGCGGATCGTGATGAAGCTGTCCATAAAGTTCTGCCAGCTTTTTTGCAGGTTGATGCGCCACTCGCTTAGCGAGCTGGAAAGCTCCGTGCCGTCAGAGTCCATCGGGGAGTCGTCGTCGTTGTTATCCGCCAGCTGGAGGTTATCAATCTGGTTCGAGAGCTGGTTAACCTTGAGGATGATGCCGTCATAATCCACCTGCGAAACCGCAGACAGGCTGGCGATATCTTCGGTGATGGCGCGGCGCGCGTTGATCAGGCTCGGATCGTTCATATCCGCCAGGCTGGCGTCGGCGCTTTTCAGCAGCGCGGCAGCAGTGGTAACGTCCTGATCGCTCCAGAGCTTGCGTCCGGCAAGCTTAACCAGAAAATCCGCCTGCGAGAGCAGCCAGGTTTTCGCATCGGTGCCGGAAATGGTCGCAACCTTTTGCTGCACCTCGTCGAGCTGTTTCGCCAGCGATTGCTGCTTCGCGTTCGCGTCAGCCAGCTCGGCGGCCTGCTGCTTGATCACGCCTTCCAGCTCGGATTTTTGCGTCTCCTGCGCTTTCTGCAGGGCGGTAATTTGGTTGACCAGCGCGTCGCTGGTCGCCGTCTGGTTGGTGCCCTGTTGCTTCACCAGGCCATACAGGCCGACGCCTGCCGCCAGCGCAATGGCGACGGCAATCGCACTCAGCGCAAGGCTGGTTTTACTGCCGCCGTTTTTCTTCTCAACGGTTTTCTCAGTCGTTTCTGGCTGCGGCGTAATGTCCACAGTTTCCCTGGTCTCTTCAACCACGGCGGAGGATTTTTCGTGTTCCGTCATTATGGCTTCCCATTTGAGAGTTATTGTAATGCGCGAAGCAGCGCATCGTTGTCGGCGTTATCAGCGATCCGAATATCCTGCCAGCCCAGTTCCCGGGCGAGGTTCGCCAGACGCTCGCTGACGACCAGAAGCCGACAGCGGAGTAACCAGTTTTCCCGATACCATGTCGGAACGAGCGCCCAAAGCTGTTGCAGCATTTCACCGCTGGTTACCACCAGAGTTGAAATGCCGCGCGCCTGCCAGCGCATGGCCTCCTGTGCGCCATCGTAATGTTTTGCACAGCGCTGATAGCATTCGCAAAACGTCACGTCAGCGCCGCGCTCGCGCAGCGTTTCGCCCAACAGCTCGCGGCCGCCGTTGCCGCGAAGGATCAGCGCGCGCTTGCCGACAAGAGTTTGTAATTCAGGTAATTGTAGCAAGACTTCGCTGATTTCCCGATCCAGCGGGTAGCGAACGTCTATTCCGCTTACGGTATGCAGGGCCAGCGCCGTCGTCCGCCCGATGGCGAAATAGCGCGGAGCGGTTGGCCAGCGCGTCCCATCCTGCTGAAGCTGCGCATGGGCAAAATCCACGGCATGCTGCGACAGGGCGAACAGGAGATCGTCCTCCTGGAGGGCATTTAAACGGTCGGTGAGCGCAAAGAGCTCCCGACCGGGGGAAAATTCGATCAGCGGAAAACTCCAGGCCACCTGCCCCAGTGCGCGCAGACGGCTCACTAATTGCTCTCCTGCGGGAGAAGGGCGGGTGACAAGAATGCTCATGCAGGGGGTTCTCCGTTATAAACCTCGGCCAGAATCTCGCGAGCGCCGTTATCAAGCAGCTCTTCAGCCAGCGATACGCCAAGCGTTTCGGCCTCTTCTGGCCTGCCGCGACGTTCACCGCGCACCATCTGCGTGCCGTCCGGCGCACCGACCAGCGCGCGCAGCCACAGCTCGCCGTTAGTTAATTCAGCATAGCTGCCAATTGGCACCTGGCAGCCGCCTTCGAGGCGGGTATTCATCGCCCGCTCGGCTTTGACGCGAATCGCGGTCTCATCGTGATTCAGCGGGGCAAGCAGCGCGCGGGTGCGTTCGTCGTCAAGACGGCATTCGATACCCACGGCGCCCTGGCCCACTGCCGGTAGCGAGAGCTCCGGCGGCAACGCCACGCGAATGCGCGACTCCAGCTCCAGGCGCTTCAGGCCCGCCACCGCGAGGATAATGGCATCGTATTCGCCGTTATCCAGCTTGCCGAGGCGCGTGCCGACGTTGCCGCGCAGCGAGCGAATCACCAGATCCGGACGGCGCTCGGCCAGCTGGCACTGACGGCGTAAACTCGACGTGCCAACCACGCTGCCCTGCGGCAACGCATCCAGCGAATCATAATGGTTTGAGACAAATGCATCGCGCGGATCTTCGCGCTCGCAGATCGTCACCAGCCCCAGCCCTTCCGGAAACTCAACGGGCACGTCTTTCATAGAATGCACGGCGATATCGGCACGCTTATCAAGCAGTGCCAGCTCAAGCTCTTTGACGAACAAGCCCTTTCCGCCCACCTTTGCCAGCGGCGTATCAAGAATCACATCGCCGCGCGTGACCATCGGCACCAGCTCGACGCGCAGTCCGGAGTGGCAGGCTTCAAGGCGCTGCTTAACATAATGTGCCTGCCAGAGCGCAAGGGGGCTTTGGCGTGTGGCAATTCTCAAAACATTGTCTAACATGCTTGTTACCGTCATTATCAATCGCTAACCATCCTAACATTGTTGACTCTCGGATGGCAGTTTTACGGTTGATGAGACGAGTGAGGGACAGGGCGGCGTTCTCGTCAGCCAAAGCCGTATTCAGGAATTTACACGTACAGAACGGTGCTACACTTGTATGTAGCGCATCTTTCTTTACGGTCAACCGGCAAGGTGTTAAATTGATCACGTTTTAGACCATTTTTTCGTCTGTACCACCATAAAGATAAGGGCGAAAAAGGGTAACGGTTATCTTTTTGAAATACTGCGGGCCTGCTGTTATTCGATTCTGGAATAGCATGTAACGCCCGGAAACATCAGGCGATACGTCTTGTACCTCTATATTGAGACTCTAAAGCAGAGACTGGATGCCATTAATCAACTGCGTGTGGATCGCGCGCTTGCTGCCATGGGACCTGCATTCCAACAGGTTTACAGTCTGCTGCCGACATTACTGCACTATCACCATCCGCTGATGCCGGGCTACCTTGATGGTAACGTTCCCCAGGGCATTTGCCTCTTCACGCCTGATGAAACCCAACAGCATTATCTCAACGAACTTGAACTCTACCGCGGTATGCCGCCACAGGTTTCACCAAAAGGTGAACTGCCGATCACCGGCGTTTACTCTATGGGGAGTACCTCATCGGTAGGGCAAAGCTGTTCGTCTGATCTCGACATCTGGGTCTGCCATCAATCCTGGCTCGATAACGAAGAGCGCCAGCTGCTGCAGCGTAAATGCAGCCTGCTGGAGAGCTGGGCGGCGTCGCTCGGCGTGGAAGTCAGCTTCTTCCTGATTGATGAAAACCGTTTCCGCCACAACGAAAGCGGCAGCCTGGGTGGCGAAGACTGCGGCTCGACGCAGCACATCCTGCTGCTGGATGAATTTTACCGTACCGCGGTACGTCTCGCCGGCAAGCGTATTCTGTGGAATATGGTGCCGTGCGATGAAGAAGAACATTACGACGATTACGTGATGTCGCTCTATTCGCAGGGCGTTCTGACGCCGAACGAATGGCTGGACCTGGGCGGCCTCAGCTCCCTGTCCGCCGAAGAGTACTTTGGCGCGAGCCTGTGGCAGCTTTATAAAAGCATCGACTCGCCGTACAAAGCGGTGCTCAAAACGCTGCTGCTCGAAGCCTATTCCTGGGAATACCCGACGCCGCGCCTGCTGGCGAAAGACATTAAACAGCGCCTGCACGACGGCGAAATTGTCTCCTACGGGCTTGATGCCTACTGCATGATGCTGGAGCGCGTTACCGAATACCTGAAGGCCATTGATGACCACACGCGTCTTGACCTCGTGCGTCGATGTTTCTATCTCAAGGTATGCGAAAAACTGAGCCGCGAGCGCGCCTGCGTGGGCTGGCGTCGTGAGGTGGTCAGCCAGCTCGTGAAAGAGTGGGGCTGGGACGAAGAGCGCCTGGCGATGCTCGACAACCGCGCCAACTGGAAAATCGACCAGGTGCGCGAAGCGCACAACGAACTGCTCGATGCGATGATGCAAAGCTACCGCAACCTGATCCGCTTTGCGCGCCGCAACAACCTGAGCGTTTCCGCCAGCCCGCAGGACATCGGGGTGTTGACCCGTAAGCTGTACGCCGCGTTCGAAGCGCTGCCGGGGAAAGTCACGCTGGTGAACCCGCAGATTTCGCCGGACCTGTCAGAACCGAACCTGACCTTTATTTTTGTGCCGCCGGGCCGCGCGAACCGCACCGGGTGGTATCTCTACAACCGTGCGCCAAGCATGGATTCCATCATCAGCCATCAGCCGCTGGAATATAACCGCTATCTGAACAAGCTGGTGGCCTGGGCCTGGTTTAACGGCCTGCTGACCTCGCGCACGCGCCTGTTTATCAAGGGCAACGAGGTCGTCGATTTAGCCAAGCTGCAGGAGATGGTCGCGGACGTGTCGCACCACTTCCCGCTGCGCCTGCCTGCGCCAACGCCGAAAGCGCTCTACAGCCCGTGTGAAATTCGCCACCTGGCGATTATCGTCAACCTGGAATACGACCCGACGGCGGCCTTCCGCAATCAGGTGGTCCACTTTGACTTCCGCAAGCTGGACGTCTTTAGCTTCGGCGAGCAGCAAAACTGCCTGGTGGGCAGCGTCGATCTGCTGTACCGCAACTCGTGGAACGAAGTGCGTACCCTGCACTTCAACGGCGAGCAGGCGATGATTGAGGCGCTGAAAACCATTCTCGGCAAGATGCACCAGGATGCCGCGCCGCCGGACAGCGTGGAGGTGTTCTGCTATAGCCAGCACCTGCGCGGCCTGATCCGTACCCGCGTGCAGCAGCTGGTGTCGGAATGCATCGAGCTTCGCCTCTCCAGCACCCGGCAGGAAACCGGGCGCTTTAAGGCGCTGCGCGTCTCCGGCCAGACATGGGGCCTGTTCTTCGAACGTCTGAACGTGTCGGTGCAGAAGCTGGAAAACGCCATCGAGTTTTACGGCGCGATATCGCACAACAAGCTGCACGGCCTGTCGGTGCAGGTGGGAACCAACCACGTCACGCTGCCGCAGGTGGTGGATGGCTTTGCGAGCGAAGGGATTATCCAGTTCTTCTTTGAAGAGTCGGGGGACGACGCCGGTTTCAACATTTATATTCTGGATGAGACCAACCGCGCCGAGGTCTATCACCACTGTGAGGGCAGCAAAGAGGAGCTGGTGCGCGACGTCAGCCGCTTCTACTCCTCTTCCCACGACCGCTTCACCTACGGCTCAAGCTTTATTAACTTCAACCTGCCGCAGTTCTACCAGATCGTGAACGTGGACGGGCGCGCGCAGGTGATTCCGTTCCGCACCCAGACTATCGCGCCGGTTCCCGCAAATCAGGATACCGCACCGCTGCTGCAGCAGTATTTCTCCTGATTTAAACTGCCATAGGCCCGGTAAGGCGCAGCCGCCACCGGGCAAAAAAGCTACCTGAAGCTGACGGTCTCACCGGCCTGCGCCGTCGCCGCCTGCTCCAGCAGATCCCAGAACGTTTCGCCGCTGCGGTCGCATACCCACTCGTCACCTTTCAGATCGAAATGGTAGCCGCCCTGTTTGGCCGCCAGCCACACCTGGTGCAGCGGCTCCTGACGGTTGATGATGATTTTGCTGCCGTTTTCGAAGCTCAGGGTCAGGATGCCACCGTTGATTTCACAATCGATATCGCTGTCGCCGTCCCAGTCGTCCAGGCGCTCTTCAATGGTCATCCACAGGGTGTCGGCGAGGCGATGAAATTCACTGTCGTTCATGGTTTTGTTCCTTTTTTCGTGATGGCGGCAGTATAACGCTAAATAATTCCCGTTGCAGGAAAGCGGCAAACTCTTGCTTTTGTGTCTTCTCCTGCGATGATAGAAACAGATTTGAACTTACGGGCAACTTTATAATGAAAAACGTCTTCCGAGCGCTTGCCGTTCTTGTCACTCTGTTTAGCCTGACCGGCTGCGGACTCAAGGGACCTCTCTACTTCCCGCCAGCGGATAAAAACGCGCCGCCGCCAACCAAGCCTGTGCAAAGTGGTATTGATTCCACAACGCCGGACACCAACGACCGCGGCGACAACGGCGGCCCGACCCAGGTGAATTACTGACAATTACGTTCTGTACCCGCGAAGTGGAGCAAATGATGCAGTTCTCTAAAATGCATGGCCTGGGCAATGACTTTATGGTCGTCGACGCGGTAACGCAGAATGTCTTTTTCTCTCCGGAGCTGATCCGCCGTCTGGCGGATCGCCACCTTGGCGTGGGCTTTGATCAGCTGCTGGTGGTTGAGCCGCCTTACGATCCCGACCTTGATTTCCACTATCGCATCTTCAACGCGGACGGCAGCGAAGTATCCCAGTGCGGTAACGGCGCGCGCTGCTTTGCCCGCTTTGTGCGCCTGAAAGGGCTGACCAACAAGCGCGATATTCGCGTCAGCACCGCCAATGGCCGCATGGTGCTGAGCGTCACCGACGACGAGCTGGTGCGCGTGAACATGGGCGAGCCCAACTTCGATCCTTCCGCCGTGCCGTTTCGCGCCAACAAAGCGGAAAAGACCTATATCATGCGCGTGGCCGAGCAGACAGTATTGTGCGGCGTCGTCTCAATGGGTAACCCCCACTGCGTGATTCAGGTTGATGATGTGGAAACCGCGGCGGTTGAATCCCTCGGCCCGGTGCTGGAAAGCCACGAGCGCTTCCCCGAGCGTGCAAACATCGGTTTTATGCAGGTGGTGAAGCGCGAGCACATTCGCCTGCGCGTGTTCGAGCGCGGCGCGGGAGAAACGCAGGCCTGCGGAAGCGGCGCCTGCGCGGCCGTGGCGGTAGGTATCTCACAAGGGTTATTGGCAGAAGAGGTGCGCGTGGAGTTACCGGGCGGACGGCTTGATATCGCCTGGAAAGGACCGGGTCATCCACTCTATATGACGGGCCCGGCGGCACATGTCTATGACGGGTTTATCCATCTATGAAACAACCAGGGGAAGAACTGCAGGAAACGGTGACGGCGCTGGACGATGCGGCCGTCGTTGATTATCTGCTGAACAATCCTGAGTTCTTTATTCGCAACGCGCGCGCGGTCGAACAGATGCGCGTGCCGCACCCGGTGCGCGGCACCGTGTCGCTGGTCGAATGGCACATGGCGCGTTCGCGCAACCACATCCATCAGCTCGAAGAGAACATGACGCTGCTGATGGAGCAGGCCAGCAGCAACGAGAGCCTGTTTTATCGCCTGCTGAATCTACAGGCGCGGCTGGCGTCGGCGCACAGCCTGGAAGAGTTCCTCAACCGCTTCCACCGCTGGGCGCGCGAGCTTGGGCTGGCGGGCGCAACGATTCGCCTCTTTCCTGACCGCTGGCGCATTGGCGCACCGTCCGGGTTTACCCATCTGGCGCTCAGCCGTCAGGCATTTGAACCGCTGCGCATTCAGCGTCTTGGGCATGAACACCACTATCTCGGGCCGCTGAACGGACCTGAGCTGCTGGTGGTATTGCCGGAAGCCAAAGCGATTGGCTCGGTGGCGATGTCGCTGATGGGTCGCGACGGCGATCTGGGCGTGATGCTCTTTACCAGCCGCGACGCGCATCATTACGAGCCGGGCCAGGCCACGCACCTCTTGCAGGAGCTTGCGCTGATGCTGCCGGAGCTGCTGGAGCGCTGGATTGAACGGATATGACGGACACGCTGCTTTCAACTGACGTTACGCGGTTCCTGCGCTATCTGGGCGTTGAGCGCCAGCTTAGCCCCCTCACGCTGCTGAATTACCAGCGCCAGCTTGATGCCATTATGGAGATTGCCGACGAGATCGGCCTGAAAAGCTGGGAGCGCTGCGACGCGGCAACGGTGCGCGGTTTTGTCGTGCGCAGCCGTAAAAAAAACCTCAGCCCGGCAAGCCTGGCGCTGCGGCTCTCGGCCCTGCGCAGCTTCTTCGACTGGCTGGTGAGCCAGGGCACGCTCAAGGCCAATCCGGCAAAAGGTATCGCCACGCCTAAAGCCCCACGCCATCTGCCCAAGAATATCGACGTTGACGACGTGAACCGCCTGCTGGATATCGATCTTAACGATCCGCTGGCCGTGCGCGATCGCGCGATGCTGGAGGTGATGTACGGCGCCGGGCTGCGTCTTTCCGAGCTGGTCAACCTCGATCTCAAGCATCTCGATCTGGAATCCGGCGAAGTGTGGGTGATGGGGAAAGGCAGCAAGGAGCGCCGCCTGCCGATTGGCCGCAACGCCGTTTCGTGGATTGAGCACTGGCTGGATCTGCGCGGGCTGTTTGGCGCTGAGGAGAACGCGCTGTTTCTGTCGAAGCTCGGCAAGCGTATCTCCGCGCGCAACGTGCAAAAGCGCTTTGCGGAGTGGGGCATCAAGCAGGGGCTGAACAGCCACGTGCATCCGCACAAGCTGCGCCACTCCTTTGCGACCCACATGCTGGAGTCGAGCGGCGATCTGCGCGGCGTGCAGGAGCTCCTCGGCCATGCGAATTTATCGACGACTCAAATTTATACCCACTTAGACTTCCAACACCTTGCCTCGGTGTATGACGCGGCGCATCCACGCGCCAAACGGGGGAAATAATGCGTTTTTACCGCCCACTGGGCCAGATTTCCGCAATCACCTTTGACCTTGATGACACCCTTTATGACAACCGCCAGGTGATCCTGCGCACCGAGCAGGAGTCGCTGGCGTTTGTGCAAAACTACCACCCGGCGCTAAAGGCCATGCAGAACAAGGATTTCCAGCAGCTGCGCCAGTCCCTGCGCGAAACCGAGCCGGAGATTTATCACGACGTGACCGAATGGCGCCGCCGCGCGGTGGAGCAGGCGATGCTGAACGTCGGGCTGAGCGCGCGCGACGCGGCGATCGGGGCCGAAGCGTCAATGGAAAACTTCGCCAAATGGCGCAGCCGTATCGACGTGCCGCAGGCAACCCACGAGACGCTGGCGAAGCTTGCCGAAAAGTGGCCGCTGGTCGCGATCACCAACGGCAACGCGCAGCCGGAGCTGTTTGGCCTGGGCGACTACTTTGAGTTTGTGCTCCGCGCGGGTCCGCACGGGCGCGCCAAGCCGTTTAGCGATATGTACCACCTGGCGGCCGAAAAGCTAAATCTGCCGCTCGGCCAGATCCTGCACGTGGGCGACGACCTGACGACGGACGTCGCCGGTGCCATCCGCTGCGGCATGCAGGCGTGCTGGATCAAGCCGGAAAGCGCCGACCTGATGACAGCGCAGGACAGCCGCCTGCTGCCGCACGTGGAAATTTCGCGGTTGGCATCCCTCACGACGCTGATATAATCATCAATTGTTCTGTATAAATTAACAGGGTTTTGGCGGGTCATATTCGCCAGCCCGACATGACGTGACGGTGCCAATGGACGTTTCTTACCTGCTCGACAGCCTTAATGACAAACAGCGTGACGCGGTAGCCGCCTCGCGCACCAACATGCTGGTGCTGGCTGGGGCGGGCAGCGGTAAGACGCGCGTGCTGGTTCACCGTATCGCCTGGCTGCAGAGCGTGGAGAACTGCTCCCCGTATTCCATCATGGCGGTGACTTTTACCAACAAGGCGGCGGCGGAGATGCGCCACCGTATCGCACAGCTGATGGGTACCAGCCAGGGCGGCATGTGGGTTGGCACCTTCCACGGCCTGGCGCACCGCCTGCTGCGCGCGCACCACATGGACGCCAACCTGCCGCAGGATTTCCAGATCCTCGACAGCGAAGACCAGCTGCGCCTGCTTAAGCGCCTGATCAAGGCGATGAACCTCGACGAGAAGCAGTGGCCGCCGCGTCAGGCCATGTGGTACATCAACGGTCAAAAAGATGAAGGGCTGCGCCCGCATCATATTCAAAGCTTCGGCAACCCGGTCGAGCAGACCTGGCAGAACGTCTACAAGGCTTACCAGGAAGCCTGCGACCGCGCCGGACTGGTGGACTTTGCCGAGCTGCTGCTGCGCGCGCACGAGCTCTGGCTTAACAAGCCGCACATTCTTCAGCACTACCGCGAGCGCTTCACCAACATTTTGGTGGACGAATTCCAGGACACCAACAACATTCAGTACGCGTGGATCCGCCTGCTGGCGGGCGACACCGGCAAGGTGATGATCGTCGGCGATGACGACCAGTCAATTTACGGCTGGCGCGGGGCGCAGGTGGAAAACATCCAGCGCTTCCTGAACGACTTCCCCGGCGCGCAGACCATTCGTCTGGAGCAGAACTACCGCTCAACCAGCAACATCCTGAGCGCGGCCAACGCCCTGATTGAGAATAACAACGGGCGTCTGGGTAAAAAGCTGTGGACCGACGGAGTCGACGGCGAGCCGATCTCCATCTACTGCGCGTTCAACGAACTCGACGAAGCGCGCTTCGTGGTGAACCGCATCAAAACCTGGCAGGACAACGGCGGCGCGCTGGAGCAGTGCGCCATTCTCTACCGCAGCAACGCCCAGTCGCGCGTGCTGGAAGAGGCGCTCCTGCAGGTGGGCATGCCGTACCGCATTTACGGCGGCATGCGCTTCTTCGAACGTCAGGAAATCAAAGATGCGCTCTCGTATCTGCGCCTGATCGCCAACCGTAACGATGACGCCGCGTTCGAGCGCGTGGTGAATACGCCAACGCGCGGCATCGGCGACCGCACGCTGGACGTGGTGCGTCAGGCGTCCCGCGATCGTCAGCTGACGCTCTGGCAGGCGTGCCGCGAGCTGCTGCAGGAAAAAGCCCTCGCCGGACGTGCGGCCAGCGCGCTCCAGCGCTTTATGGAGCTTATCGACGCGCTCGCGCAAGAAACTGCCGATATGCCGCTGCACGTGCAGACCGACCGGGTAATTAAAGATTCCGGCCTGCGCACCATGTACGAGCAGGAAAAAGGCGAGAAGGGCCAGACCCGTATTGAGAACTTAGAGGAGCTGGTCACGGCAACGCGCCAGTTCAGCTACAACGAAGAAGATGAAGACCTGATGCCGCTGCAGGCGTTCCTTTCCCACGCCGCGCTGGAGGCGGGCGAAGGGCAGGCGGACACCTGGCAGGATGCGGTGCAGCTGATGACCCTGCACTCCGCCAAAGGCCTGGAGTTCCCGCAGGTGTTTATCGTCGGGATGGAAGAGGGGATGTTCCCGAGCCAGATGTCGCTGGATGAAGGCGGGCGTCTGGAAGAAGAGCGTCGTCTTGCCTACGTGGGCGTGACGCGTGCGATGCAGAAACTCACGCTCACCTACGCCGAAACCCGCCGCCTGTACGGTAAAGAGGTGTACCACCGTCCGTCGCGCTTTATCGGCGAGCTGCCGGAGGAGTGCGTGGAAGAGGTACGCCTGCGCGCCAGCATCAGCCGCCCGGTCAGCCATCAGCGCATGGGCTCGCCTATCGCGGAAACCGACACCGGATACAAGCTGGGCCAGCGCGTTCGCCACTCAAAATTCGGCGAAGGCACCATCGTCAACCTGGAAGGCAGCGGCGAGCACAGCCGTCTTCAGGTCGCGTTTCAGGGGCAGGGGATCAAATGGCTGGTGGCGGCATATGCCAAGCTGGAAACTGTGTAACTTTCAGAAAAATATCATTATTTTGTAATAATCTGCTAGCCTTATACATTGAAGGTGATTTATTACCCTTCAGCGTTCCGTTGCGTGTTGACGCCGCCGTTAATGCTGGCGTAACATGCGCGCACGATTACGCTAAGAGGACATTCGCCTTGGACACACCCAGTAGATACTGGCTCAATTCCCTGTCATCCAGGAACAACTCCTAAGGCTATCTCCTCTTGCTGATGGCCTTAGTGGTTGTCAGCGACCTGCATTATTCCCGTCGCGCTGAGTCAGGCTTTTAATGGTCTGAAACCCATTTTGTTTCTGTGTGCCCACCGAACTGTCCGATATTTTTTGCATTGGGAGTCCCGGTCATGTTGAGCGCATTTCAACTCGAAAATAATCGACTGATTCGGCTTGAAGCCGAAGAGTCGCAGCCCCTCAGTGACGCCGTATGGGTGGATCTGGTCGAGCCGGACGACGATGAGCGCCTTCGCGTACAATCAGAGCTGGGGCAAAGCCTGGCAACCCGTCCGGAACTGGAAGACATTGAGGCATCGGCGCGTTTTTTTGAAGACGAAGACGGCCTGCACATTCACTCTTTCTTCTTTTTTGAAGATGCTGACGATCACGCCGGTAACTCCACCGTGGCGTTTACCATTCGCGACGGCCGCCTGTTTACCCTGCGCGAGCGCGAGCTGCCCGCGTTTCGTCTTTACCGCATGCGCGCCCGCAGCCAGGCGATGGTGGAAGGCAACGCCTACGAACTGCTGCTCGACCTGTTTGAAACCAAAATTGAACAGCTGGCGGATGAAATCGAAAACATTTACAGCGATCTGGAAAAGCTGAGCCGCGTGATCATGGAAGGCCATCAGGGCGATGAGTATGACGAAGCGCTCTCGACGCTGGCTGAACAGGAAGATATCGGCTGGAAGGTGCGCCTGTGCCTGATGGATACCCAGCGCGCGCTGAACTTCCTGGTGCGTAAAGCCCGCCTGCCTGGCGGCCAGCTGGAGCAGGCGCGTGAAATCCTGCGCGATATCGAATCCCTGCTGCCGCACAACGAGTCCCTCTTCCAGAAGGTGAACTTCCTGATGCAGGCGGCGATGGGCTTTATTAACATCGAGCAGAACCGCATCATCAAGATCTTCTCGGTGGTATCCGTGGTGTTCCTGCCGCCGACGCTGGTGGCCTCAAGCTATGGAATGAACTTCGAGTTTATGCCGGAGCTGAAGTGGAGCTTTGGCTACCCTGGCGCGATTATTTTTATGATCCTCGCCGGGCTGGCGCCGTATCTGTACTTTAAGCGCCGGAACTGGCTGTAAAAATCGGGCGGGTAGCGCTGCGCTTACCCGCCCTACGATCGAACGCCTTCTCCCTTTGGTGAGGGCAATATCACAATTCTACAACCCTCTGCGCGTCCTGCGCTGGGTATAAATCGCATCCGCAACGAAGATCGCCAGTGCGACCCAGATAAATGCGAACGTCACCATCTTATCCGCGCCCGGTACTTCCCCGTAGAACATCACCGCCAGCAGGAACATCAGCGTTGGGCCAATGTACTGGAAGAACCCCAGCGTCGAGAGGCGCAGGCGCGTTGCCGCGCCGGTGAAGCACAGCAGGGGAATGGTGGTCACCACGCCCGCGGCCATCAGCAGCACGTTCAGCGACCACGGGTTGCTGCCCATATGGCTGGTGGCGCTGTCGGCGATGCCAAACAGGTAAATGGCGGCAACGGGGAGCAGCCAGAGGGTTTCGAACAGCATCCCGGTTTGCGCTTCAACGGCAATCTTCTTTCGCACCAGGCCGTAGAACGCGAAGCTGAACGCCAGCCCCAGGGCGATGATCGGCAGCGAGCCGAACGTCCACAGCTGCACCAGTACGCCACAGAAGGCGAGTATTACCGCCAGCCACTGCATGCGCCGGAAGCGTTCGCCGAGGAAAATCATCCCCAGCACGATATTCACCAGCGGGTTGATAAAGTAGCCGAGGCTCGCTTCGAGCATATGGTGATTATTCACCGCCCAGATAAACAGCAGCCAGTTGCCGCCAATCAGCACCGCCGAGAGCGCCAGCAGGAAAATCTTTTTCGGCGTCTTCAGCAGCGTTTTGACGCCTGACCACTGCCGGCTGATGCTCATCAGCGCAATCATAAAGAAAAATGACCAGATGACGCGGTGAGTCAGGATCTCGTCGGCGGGGACGTAGTGGATCAGCTTGAAATAGGCAGGCGCGATGCCCCAAATAAAATAAGCGGCAAGGGCGAGTAAAACGCCCTGCCGCGTCTGTTTAGCATCCATCGGGAAAATCCATTACAAAAGTGTGGGGCAATTTTACCCGCTTTTACCGCGTTAACCCACCATATAAGTGGCAGTTGCGCTGGCGATATAAACTTGCTCTTCGTTGTGCAGCTCAACGCGCGCCACGGCGACTTTGTTACCCGCGCGCAGCAGGCTGCTGGTGCAGGTGAAGCGGTTTCCACGGCCGGGACGCAGGTAGTCGACGCGTAAATCGATCGTGCCCATCCGCGACAGGCGCTGGCGCAGCTCGTCCTCGTTGATAGTGTCGTGGCGCGTCAGCGTGCTGCCCACGCAGACCAGCCCGGCCGCAACGTCCAGCGCCGAGGCAATCACGCCGCCGTGCAGAATGCTTTGCGCCCAGTTACCTACCATCATCGGCTGGTTGTTAAAGTTAAGCTTCGCAAAGTCCTTCTCGTAACGCTCCAGCTCCAGCCCCAGCGCGCGGTTAAACGGCATGTGGTAAACAAAAATTTCGCCCACGAGTTTCAACGCTTCTTCAGCGGTAAGCATGGCTGACATCGGTAAAGCATCCTTGTTGTTAATAAAATGTTGATTTTATGCTTCGCTACGGAGAAATTCCACTTTCAGAAACCAGGAGGGGAAGTTCGCGCGGAAAAATGTAGAATGCGTCTACAAAACTATTCATTAGACGTCACAATCTCAGGAGAACACCACCGATGCGGACGTATCTGGGTTGGTTACTGGCGGCGGTTTCGCTGCCCCTCACAGCATATGCGCAGGAAGCAACGGTTAACGAGGTACATGATACGCCTGCCGTGCGCGGCAGCATCATTGCGAACCTGCTTCAGGAGCATGACAATCCGTTCACGCTTTATCCGTACGACACCAACTATTTGCTCTACACCTGGACCAGCGATCTCAATAAAGAAGCGATTCGCTCCTATGACTGGGCTGAGAATGCGCGTAAGGACGAGGTGAAATACCAGCTCAGCCTGGCGTTTCCGTTCTGGCGCGGGATCCTGGGGCCGAACTCGGTGCTCGGCGCATCGTATACGCAAAAATCCTGGTGGCAGCTCTCGAACAGCGGTGAATCTTCACCGTTCCGTGAGACCAACTACGAGCCGCAGCTGTTCCTGGGCTTCGCGACGGACTACGAGTTTGCCGGCTGGACGCTGCGCGACGTCGAGGTTGGTTTTAACCATGACTCTAACGGGCGCTCCGATCCCACTTCGCGCAGCTGGAACCGCGCCTATACCCGCCTGATGGCGCAGAACGGCAATTACATGGTGGAAGTGAAGCCGTGGTACGTGGTGGGTAGCACCGACGATAATCCGGATATCACCAAATATATGGGTTACTACCAGCTCAAAGTCGGCTACCAGCTGGGTGACGCCGTGCTGAGTGCGAAAGGTCAGTACAACTGGAATACCGGCTACGGTGGTGCGGAAGTGGGCCTGAGCTACCCGGTGACGAAGCACGTGCGCCTGTATACGCAGGTGTACAGCGGTTACGGCGAGTCGCTGATCGACTATAACTTCAACCAGACCCGTGTCGGTGTCGGCGTGATGCTGAACGATATTCTCTAAGCTGGTCGAATGTTTTTGCGTTAAACGTTGAAGTTTCTCTCTCAGGCGCTGAAAATAGCGCCTGTTTCATTTCTGGCATATGGGGTTAACGTGGCGCAGGCGGAAGTATTGAATCAGGAATCGCTGGCTAAACAGGTTTTGCAAGAAACCTTTGGCTATCAGCAGTTCCGCCCCGGCCAGGAAACCATCATTGAAACCGTGCTGGAAGGCCGTGATTGTCTGGTGGTGATGCCGACGGGCGGCGGGAAATCGCTGTGCTATCAGGTTCCCGCGCTGGTGCTTAACGGCCTGACGGTGGTGGTATCCCCCCTCATTTCCCTGATGAAGGACCAGGTCGATCAGCTGCTCGCCAACGGCGTAGCGGCGGCCTGCCTGAACTCCACCCAGACCCGCGAGCAGCAGCAAGAGGTGATGGCCGGCTGCCGCACCGGGCAGGTCCGCCTGCTGTATATCGCGCCTGAACGGCTGATGCTGGATAACTTCCTCGACCATCTGTCGCACTGGAATCCGGTGCTGCTGGCGGTGGACGAAGCGCACTGTATTTCCCAGTGGGGGCACGACTTCCGCCCGGAATACGCCGCGCTAGGCCAGCTGCGCCAGCGCTTCCCCGAGCTGCCGTTTATGGCGCTCACCGCCACGGCGGATGACACCACGCGTCAGGATATCGTCCGGCTTCTGGGCCTGAACGATCCGTTTATCCAGGTCAGCAGCTTTGACCGCCCGAACATCCGCTACATGCTGATGGAAAAATTCAAGCCGCTGGATCAGCTTCTGCGCTACGTGCAGGAGCAGCGCGGCAAATCCGGCATCATCTACTGCAACAGCCGCGCGAAGGTAGAAGACACCGCCGCGCGCCTGCAAAACCGCGGCTTTAGCGCCGCGGCCTATCATGCCGGGTTAGAAAACCACATCCGCGCCGACGTGCAGGAAAAATTCCAGCGCGACGATCTGCAAATCGTGGTCGCCACGGTGGCGTTCGGCATGGGGATCAACAAGCCCAACGTGCGCTTTGTGGTGCATTTCGACATTCCGCGCAACATCGAATCCTACTATCAGGAAACGGGCCGCGCCGGGCGCGACGGGCTGCCTGCGGAAGCGATGCTGTTTTACGATCCGGCCGATATGGCGTGGCTGCGCCGCTGTCTGGAAGAGAAGCCCCAGGGCCAGCTGCAGGATATCGAGCGCCACAAGCTTAACGCGATGGGCGCGTTTGCCGAAGCGCAAACCTGCCGCCGCCTGGTGCTGCTCAACTACTTTGGCGAAGGACGACAGGAGCCGTGCGGCAACTGCGATATCTGCCTCGACCCACCAAAGCAGTACGATGGCCTGATGGACGCGCGAAAAGCGCTCTCGACCATTGGTCGCGTGAATCAACGCTTCGGGATGGGCTACGTGGTGGAAGTGCTGCGCGGCGCCAATAACCAGCGCATCCGCGATATGGGCCACGACAAGCTGCCCGTCTACGGCATAGGTAAAGAGCAGAGCCACGAGCACTGGGTCAGCATTATTCGCCAGCTGATCCACCTTGGCTTTGCCACGCAAAACATTGCTCAACACTCTGCGCTTCAGCTGACGGAAGCGGCGCGGCCGGTGCTGCGCGGTGAGGTTGAACTGAAGCTTGCCGTTCCGCGCGTGGTCGCGCTCAAGCCGCGCGTGATGCAAAAATCTTACGGCGGCAACTACGATCGCAAGCTGTTTGCCAAGCTGCGCAAGCTGCGTAAGGCCATTGCCGACGAAGAGAACATTCCGCCGTACGTGGTGTTCAACGACGCGACGCTTATCGAGATGGCCGAGCAGATGCCGCTTAGCGCAAGCGAAATGCTCAGCGTCAACGGCGTCGGCACGCGCAAGCTCGAGCGTTTCGGCAAGGAGTTTATGGCGCTTATTCGCTCTCACGCCGATGGTGATGATGAGGAGTAGTCAGCCGGGCAAAAAAGTGCCAGGATGGTGACTCACTGAATTATTCCCCCGCGAGTTAATTATGTTGATGCTATTTCTTACCGTGGCGTTAGTGCACATCGTTGCGCTGATGAGCCCCGGCCCTGACTTTTTCTTCGTATCGCAAACTGCCGTCAGCCGTTCTCGTAAAGAGGCGATGATGGGCGTGCTGGGCATTACCATGGGCGTAATGGTCTGGGCGGCGGTTGCGCTGCTTGGCCTGAACCTGATTCTGGCGAAGATGGCCTGGCTGCATAACATCATTATGGTCGGCGGCGGCCTGTATCTGTGCTGGATGGGCTATCAGATGCTGCGCGGGGCGCTGAAGAAAGAAGAGAAAAAAGCGGAAGAGCCACAGGTGGAGCTGGCAACGGGCGGCCGCAGCTTTGTGAAAGGGCTGTTGACCAACCTGGCGAACCCGAAAGCGATTATTTACTTCGGGTCCGTGTTCTCTCTGTTCGTCGGCGATAGCGTCGGCGCGGGCGCGCGCTGGGGCATCTTCCTGCTGATCGTCGTTGAAACCTTTGCCTGGTTCACCGTCGTCGCCAGCCTGTTTGCCTTACCGGCGATGCGCCGCGGCTACCAGCGCATTGCGAAGTGGATCGACGGCTTCGCCGGCGCGCTGTTCGCGGGCTTCGGCATCCACCTCATCATTTCTCGCTAAGCGTGACGCGCTGACGCAAGCAGCGCGCCCACCAGCATAAACAGCGAACCAAATACCTTATTGAGGGCCTTCATCTGCTTAGGCCCTTTAATCCATGCCGCAATCCGCTGCGCCAGCGTCGCGTAGCCAATCATCACAATAATATCGACGATAATGGTGGTTGCGCCGAGGACCACGTACTGCATCACCTGCGGCTGATGCGGAACGATGAACTGTGGGAACAGCGCGGCGAGAAAGACAATGCTTTTCGGGTTAGTCAGGTTCACAAACACCGCGCGCTTAAACAGGCGGCCGCGGGTTTGCGTGTGGGCGAGGGTATTGAGATCAATCGAGCCCGCCGCGCGCCACTGCTGAATGCCGAGCCAAATCAGATACGCCGCACCGGCCCATTTCAGCACCTCAAACGCCAGCACCGAGCGTGAGAACAGCGTGCCGAGGCCAATCCCCACCAGGACGATGTGGATGCCCAGCCCGGTTTGTAAACCGGCAATCGACGCCGCCGCCCCGCGATACCCGTGGTTAATCGAGGTGGTCATGGTGTTGATGGCGCCAGAGCCGGGGGAAAGGCTGAGGATAATGGATGTCAGCAGGTACGCGAACCACCACTCGAAGGTCATTTGAAGCTCCCGAATCGTCTGTTTTTATGCCACAATACGCTATTGTTGAGTCATTTTGTGACCGGTTAAGAAAAAACGATATTCCTTGGCTTACAGGGGTGGAAACCCAATGTTGCAGCAGAAAAAGGACTGGGAAACACGAGAAAACGCATTTGCTGCTTTCTCTATGGGGCCGCTGACCGATTTCTGGCGTCAGCGCGAGGAAGATGAGTTTACGGGCGTCGATAACGTTCCGGTGCGCTTTGTTCGTTTTCGTAACGAGCAAAACGACCGCGTCATCGTGGTCTGCCCTGGCCGTATCGAAAGCTACGTCAAATACGCCGAGCTGGCGTATGACCTGGTTCACATGGGCTTTGATGTCCTGATTATCGATCATCGCGGACAAGGCCTTTCCGGGCGCATGCTGTCGGATACGCACCGCGGTCACGTGGATCATTTCAGCGATTACGTCGACGATCTCGCCGCCTTCTGGCAGCAGGAGGTTCAGCCGGGGCCGTGGCGCAAGCGCTACATCCTGGCGCACTCGATGGGCGGCGCTATCGCCACGCTTTTCCTGCAGCGTCATGCGCATCAGTGCGATGCCATCGCGCTGACCGCACCGATGTACGGCATCGTGATCCGTTTTCCAGACTGGATGGTACGTCCACTTCTCGACTGGGCTGAGGGCCATCAGCGCATCCGGGAAGGATATGCCATCGGCACGGGCCGCTGGCGCGCGCTGCCGTTTGCGCTCAACGTGCTCACCCACAGCCGACAGCGCTATCGCCGCAACCTGCGCTTTTACGCCGATGAGCCGCGCCTGCGCGTGGGCGGCCCTACCTGGCACTGGGTGCGTGAAGGTGTTTTAGCCGGTGAGCAGGTATTGGCCGGCGTGGCAAACGATGCCACGCCGACGCTTCTGATTCAGGCAGAAGACGAGCGTGTGGTGGATAACCGCATGCACGACCGTTTTTGTGAACTGCGCGCCGCCGCTGGTCATCCCTGTGAGGGGGAGAAACCGCTGGTCATCCACGGCGCGTACCATGAGATCCTTTTCGAAAAGGACGCTATGCGCTCAGTCGCGCTGAACGCCATCGTCGAGTTTTTCGACAGGCATAACTGATTATTTTTTTTACCAGAGGTTGAGATCCCTATGTACCAGGTTGTTGCATCTGACTTAGATGGCACGCTGCTTTCGCCCGACCACACCCTCTCGCCTTACGCGAAAGAGACCCTAAAGCTCCTGACTGCCCGTGGCGTGAATTTTGTGTTTGCCACCGGTCGTCATCACGTAGACGTGGGGCAGATCCGCGATAATCTGGAGATCAAATCGTACATGATCACCTCCAACGGGGCACGCGTGCACGATACCGACGGTAACCTGATTTTCACCCATAACCTCGACCGCGACATCGCCGCCGATCTCTTCGGCGTGGTGCATAACAACCCGGCGATCGTCACCAACGTTTACCGCGACGACGAGTGGTTTATGAACCGCCACCGCCCGGATGAGATGCGCTTCTTCAAAGAGGCGGTCTTTCAGTATTCTCTCTACGAGCCGGGCCTGCTGGAGCCGGAAGGGATCAGCAAAGTGTTCTTTACCTGTGAAAGCCACGAGGAACTTCTTCCGTTGGAGCAGGCGATCAACGCGCGCTGGGGCGATCGCGTGAACGTGAGCTTCTCGACGCTGACCTGCCTGGAAGTGATGGCGGGCGGCGTGTCGAAAGGTCACGCCCTGGAAGCCGTCGCGAAGCGTCTGGGCTTTGAGCTGAAGGACTGCATCGCCTTCGGCGACGGCATGAACGACGCCGAAATGCTCTCCATGGCGGGCAAAGGCTGCATCATGGAAAACGCGCACCAGCGTTTGAAAGACCTGCACCCGGAGCTGGAAGTGATCGGCACCAACGGCGACAACGCTGTTCCGAAGTATCTGCGCAAGCTGTTCCTTGAATAATCCTCAAGCGGTTATTTATCGTTCAGTTGTCAACTAAAGAGTTCGCTACAATGCTCCTCCTTCTTTTTGCGAGACGAGCATTGTGGCGCTACTCATTATCACCACCATCCTGTGGGCCTTCTCCTTTAGCCTGATTGGCGAATACCTTGCGGGTTCGGTCGACAGCTACTTTTCGGTGCTGATGCGCGTGGGGCTGGCCGCGCTGGTGTTCCTGCCGTTTCTGCGTACGCGCGGGCAGTCGCTGAAAACCATTCTGCTGTACATGCTGGTGGGCGCGATGCAGCTCGGCATCATGTATCTGTTTAGCTTCCGGGCCTATGTCTATCTGTCCGTCTCGGAGTTTCTGCTTTTCACCGTGCTCACGCCGCTCTATATCACGCTGATATACGACCTGCTCAGCAGGCGTCGTCTGCGCTGGGGATATTTGCTGAGCGCCGCGCTGGCGGTGATCGGCGCGGCGATTATTCGCTATGACAAGGTAAGCGATCACTTCTGGACCGGGCTGATGTTCGTCCAGCTTGCCAATATCAGCTTTGCCATCGGCATGGTGGGCTATAAGCGCCTGATGGAAACCCGCCCGATGCCTCAGCACAACGCCTTCGCCTGGTTCTATATGGGCGCGGCGATCGTTGCGGTAGCGGCGTGGTTTATGCTCGGCAACCCGCAGAAGCTACCGACCACGTCGCTACAGTGGGGCGTTCTGGTCTGGCTGGGCGTGGTGGCCTCAGGGCTGGGTTACTTCATGTGGAACTACGGCGCGACGCAGGTCGACGCCGGTACGCTGGGGATCATGAATAACGTACATGTGCCCGCGGGGCTGCTGGTGAACCTCGCCATCTGGCAGGAGCAGCCGCACTGGCCGAGCTTCCTTATTGGGGGAGCGGTGATTCTGGCTTCGCTGTGGGTGCATCGACGCTGGGTCGCTCCGCGCTCCGCACAAACGGAAGATGGTCGCAGGCGTGATTCCGCGCTGAGCGAATAAACGCTTCCGTAATGGCCTGGCGCTGCTCGCCGTCGCGCACGGCGGCGTACAGCCGGCTCCACAGGCCTTCACCCAGGGTTTTGGTGACCACCAGACCCTGGCGCTCAAAGCTTTCTACCACCCAGTGCGGCAGCGCCGCAATGCCCATTCTGGCAGCAACCATCTGAATCAGCAGCAGGGTGTTATCCACGCTTTTCAGCTGCGGGCTCACGCCTGCCGGCTGCAGGAAGTGGCGCCAGATATCCAGGCGGCTGCGCTGTACCGGATAAATCAGCAGCAATTCTGTCGCCAGGTCTTCTGGCGTAATGCGCGTTTTGGCCGCCAGCGGATGATCCGGCGCCAGCACCAGGCGCACTTCAAAATCAAACATCGGCGAATAGTGCAGGCCGCTGCGCGGCAGAATGTCTGACGTCATCACCAGGTCCAGCTCGCCCTGCTGGAGCGAGGGCTGCGGGTCAAAGGTCACGCCGGATTTAAAGTCCATCTCCACCTGCGGCCACTTCTGGCGGAAGTTCTCAAGCGCGGGCGTCAGCCACTGAATGCAGCTATGGCACTCAATGGCGATACGCAGCCTGGTCTGCTGCGGCTCATTGCACGACTGCAGCGCGCTGGCAATCTGCGGCAGCACCTGATTCGCCAGCTGTAGAAGAATCTCGCCCTGCGGCGTAAAGCGCAGCGGCTGGCTCTTACGCACAAATAGACGAAAGCCAAGGCGTTGTTCCAGATCGCTGAACTGGTGGGAAAGGGCGGACTGGGTCTGGTGCAGCGTGGCCGCCGCCGCCGCGAGCGATCCGCTGTTCCGCAACGCTTGTAGCGTTTTCAGGTGTTTTATCTCGATCATGAAAGTCCTTCACTTCGCCATGAACATTTTGCGCTTGAGGAATATACAGTACCTTTACATTATGGAAGTGTAAACATCTGGACGTCTAAAACGTAAAAATTCACAAGGGGCATACCATGACAATCCGCACTCACACTCTCGGTTTCCCTCGCGTTGGCCTGCGCCGCGAGCTGAAAAAAGCACAGGAAAGCTACTGGGCGGGCAATGCTACCCGCGAAGAGCTGCTGGCCGTTGGCCGCGAGCTGCGCGCCCGCCACTGGGAGCAGCAAAAGCAGGCGGGCATTGACCTGCTGCCGGTGGGCGATTTCGCCTGGTACGACCATGTTCTGACGACCAGCCTGCTGCTGGGCAACGTGCCGGCTCGTCATCAGAACAAAGATGGATCGGTAGATATCGATACCCTTTTCCGCATCGGCCGCGGCCGTGCGCCGACGGGTGAGCCAGCTGCAGCGGCGGAAATGACCAAGTGGTTTAACACTAACTATCACTATATGGTGCCGGAGTTCGTAAAGGGGCAGCAGTTCAGGCTGGCCTGGACGCAGCTTCTGGACGAGGTGGACGAAGCGCTGGCGCTGGGCCATCAGGTAAAGCCGGTGCTGCTGGGGCCGGTAACGTACCTGTGGCTGGGCAAAGTCAAAGGCGAACAGTTCGACCGTTTGAGCCTGCTAAACGATATTCTGCCGGTCTACAAACAGGTGTTGAGCGAGCTGGGCAAGCGCGGCATCCAGTGGGTACAGGTCGACGAACCGGCGCTGGTGCTGGAGCTGCCCCAGGCCTGGCTTGATGCCTTCAAACCGGCGTACGATGCGCTCACCGGCCAGGTGAAGCTGCTGCTGACCACCTATTTCGAGGGCGTCACGCCAAACCTCGATACCCTCACCGCGCTGCCGGTTCAGGGCCTGCACGTTGACCTGGTCCACGGCAAAGATGATGTGGCTGAACTCCACAAGCGCCTGCCCGTGGACTGGCTGCTCTCCGCTGGCCTGATCAACGGTCGTAACGTCTGGCGCGCCGATCTCACGGAAAAATATGGCCAAATTAAAGAGATCGTCGACAAGCGCGAGCTGTGGGTAGCCTCTTCCTGCTCGCTGCTGCACAGCCCGATCGATCTGAGCGTCGAAACGCGTCTGGATGCGGAAGTGAAAAGCTGGTTTGCCTTCGCCCTGCAAAAATGTGAGGAGCTTGCGCTGCTGCGCGACGCCCTGAACTCGGGCGACACGGCGGCGATTGCCGAGTGGAGCGCCCCGATTCAGGCACGTCGCCACTCGGCGCGCGTGCATAACCCGGCGGTCGAGAAACGCCTGGCGGCCATCACCGCCCGGGACAGCCAGCGCCAGAGCCCGTATGAGGTGCGCGCCGAAGCCCAGCGCGTTCGCTTTAACCTGCCCGCGTGGCCGACCACCACCATAGGTTCCTTCCCGCAGACCACCGAGATCCGCGGCCTGCGCCTGGACTTTAAAAAGGGCAACCTTGATGCCAATCACTACCGCACCGGCATCGCCGAACACATCAAGCAGGCGATTATCGAGCAGGAGCGTCTTGGCTTGGACGTACTGGTCCACGGCGAAGCCGAGCGTAACGACATGGTGGAATACTTTGGCGAGCATCTCGACGGCTTCGTCTTTACCCAGAACGGCTGGGTGCAGAGCTACGGCTCCCGCTGCGTGAAGCCGCCGGTGGTTATTGGAGACGTGAGCCGCCCGGAAGCGATTACCGTCGAATGGGCGAAGTACGCCCAGTCGCTGACGGACAAGCCGGTGAAAGGCATGCTGACCGGGCCGGTGACCATTCTTTGCTGGTCTTTCCCGCGTGAAGACGTCAGCCGTGAAACCATCGCGAAGCAAATCGCGCTCGCGCTGCGTGACGAAGTGGCGGACCTCGAGGCGGCGGGCATCGGCATCATTCAGATTGACGAACCGGCGCTGCGCGAAGGTTTACCGCTGCGCCGCAGCGACTGGGATGCGTACCTGAAGTGGGGCGTGGAAGCCTTCCGCATCAACGCCGCGGTGGCGAAGGACGATACCCAGATCCACACCCACATGTGCTACTGCGAGTTTAACGACATCATGGATTCTATTGCCGCCCTGGACGCCGACGTGATCACCATCGAGACCTCGCGCTCGGACATGGAGTTGCTGGAGTCGTTCGAGGAGTTCGACTACCCGAACGAAATCGGGCCGGGCGTGTACGATATTCACTCGCCGAACGTCCCAAGCGTGGAGTGGATCGAAGCGCTGTTGCAGAAGGCTGCCCAGCGGATCCCCGCAGAACGCCTGTGGGTGAACCCGGACTGCGGCCTCAAAACCCGCGGCTGGCCGGAGACGCGCGCCGCGCTGGCGAACATGGTCAAGGCGGCGCAGAATTTGCGTCAGGCGTAGTAGTGTGGACTGCCGGGTGGCGCTAACGCTTACCCGGCCTACCAGCAGGCCCGGTAAGGCGTTGCCGCCACCGGGCTTTTTGCTATTACGCTTTCTTGCCACCGTGCTGGCTAAACCACGCCAGCATCCTCTGCCAGCCGTCTTTGGCCGACTCTTCGTGATAGCTTGGCCGGTAGTCGGCGTTAAACGCGTGCCCGGCATCCGGATAAACCACTATTTCCGCCTTTGCGTTAGCGGCGCGCAGCGCGTGGCGCATGGTTTCCACGGTGTCGAGCGGAATGCCCGTATCCTGTCCGCCATACAGCCCCAGAACCGGCGCGTTAAGATCGGTTGCGATATCAACAGGATGCTCAGGAGAGTTCAGCGTCTTTTCACCCACCAGCTTGCCGTACCAGGCAACGGCGGCCTTTAGCTGCGGATTGTGCGCAGCATACAGCCAGCTAATGCGCCCGCCCCAGCAGAAGCCGGTCACCATTAAGCGGTGCGGATCGCCGCCGTTACGTGCCGCCCAGCTTGCTACGTGGTCAAGATCCGCCAGCACCTGCGCGTCAGGCACTTTGCTCACCAGATTGCTGAACAGGGTGGGGATATCGCTGTAATCATTCGGATCGCCCTGACGGAAATAGAGCTCCGGCGCCACGGCCAGATAGCCTTCCTTCGCCAGGCGGCGGCAGAGGTCGCGGATGTGTTCATGAACGCCGAAAATCTCCTGAACCACAATCACGATCGGCAGCGGGCCGTCGGCAGATTCTGGCCGCGCGTGATAGGCAGGCATATTCTCCCCCTGCGAGGGAATGGAGGTCTCACCCGCCACGATGGCTTCTTCAGAAGTAGAAACAATGGTTGAAGCATGCGGGGCGGCGGCAGGTGCAAAATTGGTTTTCTGAATCATGGTATTCTCCGTACCCGTAAGTGCATATAAATATAGACCTCAAGATAACAACCCACACTGCCCGAAACGGTCTATCTTTTGTGCAACACGCGACGATATAACTTGTTAATGTGATGTGAATCACCTTTTTATGGAAAATCACTGCAATCATTTTCACTTGCAGTGAGATCCATCACGAAAATGTGCGTAGTGCTTCTGTAAAGTACCGTTTTGCTTCTTCTGACTAACCGACCCACAGAGGAGTCACCTATGTCTAAGTCTGATGTTTTTCATCTCGGCCTCACTAAAAACGATCTACAAGGGGCTACGCTGGCTATCGTCCCGGGCGATCCTGAGCGTGTGGAAAAGATCGCCGCGCTGATGGATAAGCCGGTTAAGCTGGCAGCCCATCGCGAGTTCACCACCTGGCGCGCAGAGCTGGATGGCAAAGCGGTGATCGTATGTTCTACCGGCATCGGTGGCCCGTCTACCTCTATTGCCGTTGAGGAACTGGCGCAGCTGGGCATTCGTACTTTCCTGCGTATCGGTACAACGGGCGCTATTCAGCCGCACATCAACGTGGGCGACGTGCTGGTGACGACCGCATCCGTGCGTCTGGACGGGGCAAGCCTGCACTTCGCGCCGATGGAATTCCCGGCAGTGGCGGACTTCGCCTGTACAACCGCGCTGGTTGAAGCCGCGAAATCCGTAGGTGCAACCACCCACGTGGGCGTAACCGCCTCCTCCGATACCTTCTATCCTGGTCAGGAGCGTTACGACACCTTCTCTGGCCGCGTGGTCAGCCGCTTCAAAGGCTCTATGGAAGAGTGGCAGTCCATGGGCGTTATGAACTATGAAATGGAGTCAGCAACGCTGCTGACCATGTGCGCAAGCCAGGGTCTGCGTGCCGGTATGGTGGCGGGCGTTATCGTCAACCGTACCCAGCAGGAGATCCCGAACGCTGAAACCATGAAGCAGACCGAAAGTCATGCGGTGAAAATCGTGGTGGAAGCGGCTCGCCGCCTGATCTAGTTCTCTCTTCAGTGACAAAAGGCCGACACGTTCGGCCTTTTCTTTTTTGCGTAACGCCTCGCAGGAAAACCCTTTCAAACTGGACGTTTATACAGCACAATTCTATGTTGTGCGGGTAATTCGTTGATGCAGGGGGCATTGTGGACATCTCATTCCTGATTTATGCGGTGATAGCGCTGGTGGGCGCAGGCGTTGGCTGGCTAATCTCCAGCTATCAACACGCGCAGCAAAAAGCCGACCAGCTTGCAGAGCGCGAAGAGATCGTTGCGGAGCTAAGCGCGACAAAGCAACAGCTTGCGCAAAGTGCCCACTGGCGCGACGAGTGTGAACTGCTCAACAACGAATTGCGAAACCTTCGCGATATCAACACCTCGCTGGAGGCCGATCTCCGCGAAGTCACCACCCGCCTCGAATCCACGCAGCTGCACGCCGAAGACAAAATTCGTCAGATGATCAACAGCGAACAGCGCCTGAGCGAGCAGTTTGAGAACCTCGCCAACCGAATATTTGAGCAGAGCAACCGGCGCGTTGACGAACAAAACAGGCAAAGCCTGAATGGGCTATTAACGCCGCTGCGCGAGCAGCTGGACGGTTTTCGCCGTCAGGTGCAGGACAGCTTTGGCCAGGAAGCGCGCGAGCGCCACACGCTGGCGCATGAGATCCGCAATCTCCAGCAGCTGAATGCGCAGATGGCGCAGGAGGCGGTTAACCTGACGCGCGCGCTTAAGGGCGACAATAAAACGCAGGGCAACTGGGGCGAGGTGGTGCTGACGCGCGTGCTCGAAGCGTCCGGCCTGCGTGAAGGATATGAATACGAAACACAGGTTAGCATTGAGAACGACGCCCGCTCGCGTATGCAGCCTGACGTGATCGTGCGCCTGCCACAGGGCAAGGACGTGGTGATCGATGCCAAAATGACGCTGGTGGCCTACGAGCGCTATTTCAATGCGGAAGACGACTATACCCGCGAGGCGGCGCTGCAGGAGCATATTGCCTCCGTGCGTAACCACATTCGCCTGCTGGGCAGAAAAGATTATCAACAGCTTCCGGGGCTGCGCTCGTTAGATTACGTGCTGATGTTTATTCCGGTAGAGCCCGCGTTTCTGCTGGCGCTCGACAGACAGCCCGAACTGATTACCGAAGCGCTGAGAAATAACATTATGCTGGTTAGCCCGACGACGCTGCTGGTGGCTTTGCGCACCATTGCGAATCTCTGGCGTTACGAGCATCAGAGCCGTAACGCACAGCAAATCGCCGATCGCGCCAGCAAGCTGTACGACAAAATGCGCCTGTTCGTGGACGACATGTCCTCCGTTGGGCAAAGCCTGGATCGCGCGCAGGATAACTACCGGCAGGCAATGAAAAAGCTCTCTTCCGGGCGCGGTAATCTTTTAGCGCAGGCTGAGGCATTTCGTAGCCTGGGGGTGGAAGTAAAACGCGAGATTAATCCGGAACTGGTGGAGCAGGCGACGGCGCAGGATGAAGAGTTCCGGCTCCGGGAAGCCTCTGACAATCATAAAACAGGCGGTGGAGACAACGATTTAGCGGCGAATTTACCACCAGATGAGTCAACGGAACGTTACGTTCGCGGCGGTTGAATCGTAGGGCAAACGCGCCCAATCTGTTACACTTCACAAACATTTTACTGATAAGCAGGCTCTGAGATGGTTGAAGATTCACAAGACACGACGCACTTTGGCTTTCAGACTGTCGCCAAGGCGCAGAAGGCAGACATGGTGGCCCACGTATTTCATTCCGTGGCGGCGAAGTACGATGTAATGAATGACCTGATGTCGTTCGGCATTCATCGCTTGTGGAAGCGCTTCACCATCGACTGCAGCGGCGTGCGTCGCGGGCAAACGGTACTTGATTTGGCGGGCGGCACGGGCGATTTGACAGCGAAGTTTTCCCGTCTGGTAGGCGAAACCGGCCGCGTTGTTCTGGCCGACATCAACGATTCCATGCTGAAAATGGGACGCGAAAAGCTGCGTAACATCGGTGTGGTGGGCAACGTGGAGTATGTGCAGGCCAACGCCGAAGCACTGCCGTTCCCGGATAACACCTTCGACTGCATCACCATCTCATTCGGCCTGCGTAACGTTACCGATAAAGACAAAGCGCTGCGCTCCATGTACCGCGTGCTTAAGCCCGGCGGACGCCTGCTGGTGCTGGAATTTTCAAAACCGATTATCGATCCGCTGAGCAAAGCCTACGACGCTTATTCGTTCCATGTGCTTCCGCGCATTGGCGAGCTGGTGGCAAACGACGCGGAGAGCTATCGCTATCTGGCGGAATCCATCCGTATGCACCCGGATCAGGACACCCTGAAAGCGATGATGCAGGATGCAGAATTTGAAAACGTTGAGTATTTCAACATGACGGCGGGTGTCGTTGCGCTGCATCGCGGTTATAAGTTCTGAGTGGAGGTCTCCTGTGCCCTTTAAACCCTTAGTCACCGCAGGCATCGAGAATGTGCTTAATGCCTTCCTGTACCGTGCGCCAGCGTTAAAGTCCGCGCGCCAGCGCCTCAACGGAAAGGTGTTACGCATTTCGTTAAGCGAGTTTTCAACGCCGCTTGTGCTGGTCTTCAGCGAGCGCCAGCTCGACGTGCTGGGCGAGTGGGAAGGTGAAGCCGACTGCTCTGTTATCACGCGCATGAGCGTGCTGCCAAAACTGCGCGATCGCCAGCAGCTGACGGCGCTGATCCGCAGCGGTGAATTGCAGGTTGAGGGCGATATCCAGGTGGTACAGAACTTCGTTGCGCTCGGCGATCTGGCGGAGTTCGATCCGGCAGAGCTGCTTGCCCCCTATATCGGCGATATCGCCGCCGAAGGGATCAGCAAAGCGGTCCACGGCGGTACGACGTTCCTGCGTAAAAGCCTGCAGCGCCAGCAGCGCTACGCGGCTGAAGTATTAACCGAAGAGTGGCGCATGGCGCCCGGGCCACTTGAAATGGCATGGTTTGCGGAAGAGACCGCAGCCGTTGAGCGCGCAGTTGATGCATTGACCAAACGGCTGGAAAAACTGGAGGGCAAATGACGCCTGGTGAAATTCGGCGCCTCTATTTTATCATCCGCACCTTTTTGAGTTACGGGCTCGACGAGCTTATCCCCAAAATGCGTATCACGCTGCCGCTTCGCATCTGGCGGCGGATGTTATTCTGGATGCCAAACCGCCACAAAGATCAGCCGTTAGGTGAACGTCTGCGCCTTGCGCTGCAGGAGCTTGGCCCGGTATGGATCAAGTTTGGACAGATGCTGTCTACCCGGCGCGATCTCTTCCCGCCGCTGATTGCCGATGAGCTTGCGATGCTGCAGGACCGCGTTGCCCCGTTTGACGGAGAGAGAGCGAAGAAACAGATTGAAGAGGCGATGGGCAACATTCCCGTCGATACCTGGTTTGATGATTTTGATATTAAACCGCTGGCATCCGCGTCAATCGCCCAGGTTCACACCGCTCGACTGAAGGAGAACGGCAAAGAGGTCGTCATCAAGGTGATCCGCCCGGATATCCTGCCGGTTATTAAAGCGGACATGAAGCTAATTTACCGCCTGGCCCGCTGGGTGCCGCGCCTGCTGCCTGATGGACGCCGTCTGCGACCTATGGAAGTCGTGCGTGAATATGAAAAAACGCTGATTGATGAGCTGAACCTGCTGCGTGAATCCGCGAACGCTATTCAGTTACGACGCAACTTCGAAGACAGCCCCATGCTGTACGTCCCCGAAGTCTACTCAGACTACTGCAGCCAGAATATGATGGTGATGGAACGCATTTACGGTATTCCAGTGTCTGACGTGGCCGCGCTTGAAAAACAGGGTACCAACATGAAGCTGCTGGCCGAGCGCGGCGTGCAGGTCTTCTTTACCCAGGTGTTCCGCGACAGCTTTTTCCATGCGGACATGCATCCGGGCAATATCTTCGTCAGCTATGAACATCCTGAAGACCCAAAATACATTGGTATCGACTGCGGTATTGTTGGCTCGCTGAACAAAGAAGATAAGCGCTATCTCGCCGAGAACTTTATCGCCTTCTTCAATCGCGACTACCGCAAGGTGGCTGAGCTGCACGTTGACTCCGGCTGGGTTCCGCCTGATACCAACGTTGAAGAGTTTGAGTTTGCTATTCGTACGGTGTGTGAACCCATTTTTGAAAAACCGCTGTCAGAGATCTCTTTTGGCCACGTTCTGCTGAACCTGTTCAACACCGCGCGCCGCTTCAATATGGAAGTCCAGCCGCAATTAGTTTTACTTCAGAAAACATTACTTTACGTTGAGGGCGTAGGCCGCCAGCTCTATCCTCAGTTAGACTTGTGGAAAACGGCAAAGCCATTCCTGGAATCCTGGATTAAGGATCAGGTTGGTATTCCGGCGCTGGTGCGCTCGTTTAAGGAGAAAGCACCGTTCTGGATCGAAAAAATGCCCGAAATACCTGAACTGGTTTACGACAGTTTGCGTCAGAGCAAGAATCTTCAGCACAGCATGGATAAAATCGCCAGCGAGTTGCAGGCTAGTCGCGTTCGCCAGGGGCAGTCGCGCTATCTCTTCGGTATTGGCGCGACGCTGCTGCTAAGCGGAACGCTTCTGCTGATCAATCGGCCAGATTGGGAAATGATGCCCGCCTGGCTAATGGCCGCTGGTGTTGTCGTCTGGCTCGCGGGCTGGAGAAAAACGCGCTGAAATTGCATCGCTATCACCAGGTCGCATACGTATAATGCGATCTGATTAATTAATCATCTATCACTGAGGAATATGTATGGGTGGTATCAGTATCTGGCAATTGGTCATTATTGCCGTCATCGTCGTGCTGCTGTTTGGCACGAAGAAACTCGGTTCCATTGGTTCCGACCTTGGTGCATCAATTAAAGGCTTCAAAAAAGCCATGAGCGATGATGAGAATAAGCAGGATAAATCCAGCCAGGACGCTGACTTCACTGCTAAATCTATTGCCGACAAGCAGGAAGAAGCCAAAAAGGAAGACGCTAAACGCCACGATAAAGAGCAGGTGTAATTCGTGTTCGATATTGGTTTTGGTGAGCTGCTATTGGTCTTCGTGATTGGCCTGATTGTGCTTGGGCCTCAGCGTTTGCCTGTTGCGGTGAAAACCGTGGTAGGTTGGGTGCGCGCGCTTCGCTCGCTGGCAACCACCGTACAGAACGAGCTGGCGCAGGAGCTTAAGCTTCAGGAATTTCAGGACAGCCTGAAAAAGGTTGAGAAGGCGAGCATGGACAACCTGACGCCGGAGCTGAAAGCCTCAATGGATGAACTGCGCGAAGCGGCGGAATCTATGAAGCGCTCATACAGCGTTAACGATCCTGAAAAAGCGAGCGATGAAGCTAACACTATCCATAATCCGGTGGTGAAGAACAGCGAAGCGCAGCGAGAGGGCGTCACGCCTGCCAGCGCGGAGCATCAGGCCGATGCGCCGGAGCAGACGCCGCAGGAATCTGAACTCAAAAAACAGGTACAGCCGGGAGAGGCCGTCGGCAAAACGGCTGAAGCCAAACCCGCAGCGCCCGTTTCCGAATCATCCCCCTCGTCGAGTGATAAAGCGTAACCATGGCAGTAGATGATACTCAACCGCTTATTACGCATCTTATTGAGCTGCGTAAGCGCCTGTTAAACTGCATTATTGCGGTTTTCCTCATTTTCCTGTGCCTGGTCTATTTCGCCAACGATATCTACCAGGTTGTCTCCGCGCCGCTGATCAAACAGATGCCGCTGGGTGCGACGATGATTGCAACGGATGTTGCTTCACCGTTCTTTACCCCGATTAAGCTGACGTTTTGGGTGTCACTGATTGCCTCTGCCCCGGTCATTCTGTACCAGGTGTGGGCGTTTGTGGCACCCGCGCTGTACAGACACGAGCGCAAGCTGGTTATCCCGCTGCTGGTGTCCAGCTCCCTGCTGTTCTATATCGGCATGGCGTTTGCCTATTTCGTGGTGTTCCCGCTGGCCTTTGGCTTCCTGACGCATACCGCGCCGGTTGGGGTGCAGGTCTCTACCGACATCGCAAGCTACCTTAGCTTCGTCATGGCGCTGTTTATGGCGTTCGGCGTGGCGTTTGAAGTGCCGGTAGCGATCGTGCTGCTCTGCTGGGTTGGCGTGACTACGCCTGAAGACCTGCGCAAAAAGCGTCCGTATATTCTGGTTGGCGCGTTCGTGGTCGGTATGCTGCTCACGCCGCCGGACGTTTTCTCGCAAACGCTGTTAGCCATTCCGATGTACTGCCTGTTTGAGGTGGGGGTCTTCTTCTCCCGTTTCTACGTGGGTAAAGGACGTCGGCGGGACGACGAAGACGACGAGTCTGAAAAGACCACCGAAGAATAATTCCAGCCGCCCGTCAGGGCGGTTTTTACATGGGGACCAGCATGTTTGATATCGGGCTCAATCTGACCAGCTCGCAGTTTGCTAAAGATCGCGATGAGGTTGTGGCGCGCGCGTTTGATGCAGGCGTGAAGGGGCTGTTACTGACCGGTACGAATCTTCACGAAAGTGAACAGGCGCAGCAGATGGCGCATCGCTACGCGCGATGCTGGTCGACCGCGGGCGTGCATCCGCATGACAGCAGCCAGTGGACCAATGAAAGCGCTGAAGCGCTCCGCGCGCTGGCACAAACGCCTGAAGTAGTGGCGATCGGCGAGTGCGGGCTGGATTTTAACCGCAACTTCTCCACGCCTCAGGAGCAGGAGTACGCCTTTACCGTGCAGCTTGCGCTGGCGGCAGAGCTGGGGATGCCGGTGTTTATGCACTGCCGAGACGCGCACGAGCGTTTTCTGGCGCTGCTGGAACCGTGGCTCGATAAACTGCCCGGCGCGGTGCTGCACTGCTTCACCGGTTCATATCAGGAGGCGCAGGATTGCCTGAAGCGGGGGCTTTATCTGGGCATTACGGGCTGGGTCTGCGACGAACGCCGCGGGCTGGCACTCCGAGAACTGCTGCCCTCAATTCCGGCCGAGCGGCTGCTGGTCGAAACCGATGCACCCTATCTGCTGCCGCGCGATATGAAGCCTAAGCCTGCATCCCGGCGCAATGAACCGGCGTATCTGGGGCATATTGTTGAGCGCGTCGCGCACTGGCGCGGAGAAAACGTGCAGCAGCTGGCAGCGCAAACGGACGAAAACGTGCGCCGCCTGTTCGGCGTGCAATTTTAAACTTTGCGGAAGTCGGTGTTTTTGACGCTCTGCAGCACCTGCTTGTTGAGCAGGTTAAGCAGCAGCATAGAGCGCGCTTCGCCGTCCGGCTCGGAGAAGATGGCCTGCAATCCTTCGAACGCACCTTCGGTAATCACCACGCTGTCGCCTTCATAAGGCGTGTCAGGGTCGGTGATGTCTTCGGGCTGTTGATAGACAGAAAGCTGATGGATAACCTTTGACGGAACCGTCGCCGGTTGCGCACCAAAGCGCACAAAATGGCTGACGCCGCGCGTTGCGCTGATGGTTGTGGTGTGGATAACTTCCGGGTCAAATTCGACGAACAGATAGTTGGGAAAAAGCGGTTCACTGACGGTCGTGCGCTTTCCACGCTGTATTTTTTCAAGCGTGATAACGGGCGTCAGGCAATTTACAGACTGACGTTCAAGATGTTCCTGCGCGCGCTGAAGTTGGCCGCGTTTGCAATACAGTAAATACCAGGCCTGCATAATCACTTTTTCCCTTTGTTCGGGGCGCAAGCATACCAAAAACCCTGCGGGATCGCTAAGGTGATTATAATGGCCGTAAGCCGCGGTAGTTCACGCTAATTTAACAAAATTACAGCATCACGCCGCCTTACGCCGTATAATGAAGCGCTTACAGAGAGGCCATGACTAACTGCATGAAATATCACGATCTTCGCGACTTCCTGACGCTGCTGGAAAAGCAGGGCGAACTCAAACGCATTACGCTACCTGTTGATCCCTATCTGGAAATGACAGAAATAGCCGACCGCACCCTGCGTGCCGGTGGCCCGGCGCTGCTGTTTGAAAACCCCAAAGGCTACTCAATGCCGGTGCTGTGCAACCTGTTTGGCACGCCTCGGCGCGTGGCGTTGGGCATGGGGCAAGAGGATGTCACGGCGTTACGTGAAGTCGGCAAGCTGCTGGCCTTTCTGAAAGAGCCGGAGCCGCCTAAAGGCTTCCGCGATCTGTTCGACAAGCTGCCGCAGTTTAAGCAGGTGTTGAACATGCCCACCAAACGCCTGCGCGGCGCGCCGTGCCAGCAAAAAGTGCTGGAGGGCGAGGCGGTCGACCTGACGAAAATCCCGATTATGCAGTGCTGGCCTGAAGATGCTGCGCCGCTCATCACCTGGGGCCTGACCGTGACGCGCGGTCCGCACAAAGAGCGCCAGAATCTTGGCATCTATCGCCAGCAGCGGATCGGTAAAAATAAACTTATCATGCGCTGGCTGTCGCATCGCGGCGGCGCGCTGGATTTCCAGGAGTGGTGCGCGGCGCATCCCGGTGAGCGTTTCCCCGTCTCCGTGGCGCTGGGCGCTGACCCGGCAACGATTCTGGGCGCGGTCACGCCGGTTCCTGATACCCTTTCCGAATATGCCTTTGCCGGGCTGCTGCGCGGCACGAAAACCGAAGTGGTAAAATGCGTTTCTAACGATCTTGAAGTGCCTGCCAGCGCTGAAATCGTCCTTGAAGGCTATATCGAACAGGGCGAGCTTGCCCCGGAAGGGCCTTACGGCGACCACACGGGCTATTACAATGAAGTGGATAATTTCCCGGTGTTTACCGTTACGCATATTACCCAGCGTGAAGATGCGATTTACCATTCGACCTATACGGGTCGCCCACCGGATGAACCGGCCGTACTGGGCGTGGCGCTGAACGAGGTGTTCGTTCCGATTCTGCAAAAGCAGTTCCCGGAAATTGTTGATTTCTATCTGCCGCCGGAAGGATGTTCCTATCGCCTGGCGGTAGTGACGATGAAAAAGCAGTACGCGGGCCACGCGAAACGCGTCATGATGGGCGTCTGGTCTTTCCTGCGCCAGTTTATGTATACCAAATTTGTTATTGTCTGCGATGATGACGTCAACGCCCGCGACTGGAACGATGTCATTTGGGCTATCACCACGCGCATGGATCCGGCGCGTGATACGGTGTTAGTCGAAAATACGCCGATAGATTATCTGGACTTTGCCTCGCCGGTTTCCGGGCTTGGCTCAAAAATGGGACTGGATGCCACGAACAAATGGCCAGGCGAAACCGAACGTGAATGGGGCCGCCCGATCAAAAAAGATCCTGCCGTGACCGCGCGAATTGACGCGATCTGGAACGAGTTGGCCATAATGAGTAACGGTAAGCCAGAGACTGACCGTTAAGCCCTATAGACTTCCCGACAGAGAGAGCGAATGACAACCTTAAGCTGTAAAGTGACCTCGGTAGATGCTATCACCGACACCGTATATCGCGTCCGTTTAGTACCAGAAGCGGCGTTCTCTTTCCGCGCTGGCCAGTACTTGATGGTGGTGATGGACGAGCGTGATAAGCGTCCTTTCTCTATGGCCTCTACGCCAGCAGAGCAGGAATTTATTGAGCTTCATATTGGGGCGTCTGAGCTTAATCTTTATGCGATGGCCGTGATGGATCGCATTCTGAAAGATCGTGAAATCGTGGTTGATATTCCTCACGGTGAAGCCTGGCTGCGCGATGACGAAGACCGCCCGCTGATCCTGATTGCTGGCGGCACGGGCTTCTCTTACGTGCGCTCAATTCTGCTTACGGCGCTGGCGCGCAATCCGAATCGGGACATCACCATCTACTGGGGCGGTCGTGAGGAAAAACACCTCTATGACCTGTCCGAGCTGGAAGCGCTGAGCGTGACGCATTCGAACCTGCGCATCGAGCCGGTGGTTGAACAGCCGGAAGAGGGCTGGCGCGGCCGCAGCGGCACGGTGCTGACGGCGGTCCTGCAGGATCACGGCACGCTGGCGGGACACGATATCTATATTGCCGGACGTTTTGAGATGGCGAAAATTGCCCGCGACCTGTTCTGCAACGAGCGCGGCGCGCGTGAAGATCGCCTGTTCGGCGATGCGTTTGCGTTTATCTAAATAAAAAACCCGCCCCTGACAGGCGGGAAGAACGGCAACTAAACTGTCTCTCTTCGCCAATGACGCCATAACCGCGTTGGCTGCACTCGCTCACCCGAATCACTTACTTGAGTAAGATCATCGGGATTCGCTCGCTTGCCGCCTTGTTCTGACGTCATTGGCTTTGAGATACTTTTACTGATTTACACCCTTTCAAACACCGTTGCGATCCCCTGCCCCAGACCGATACACATCGTTGCCAGGCCAAACTGGGCGTCTTTGCGCTCCATCAGATTAATCAGCGTCGTGCTGATACGCGCCCCGGAGCAGCCCAGCGGGTGGCCGAGCGCAATCGCGCCGCCGTTGAGGTTAATCTTCTCATCGATCTGTTCCATCAGCCCCAGATCTTTAATGCACGGCAGGATCTGCGCGGCGAAGGCTTCGTTCATCTCGAACAGATCAATGTCGCCGGCGGTTAATCCCGCTTTTTTCAGCGCCAGCTTCGACGCCGGGACCGGGCCGTAACCCATAATGGACGGATCGCAGCCGACAACCGCCATTGAGCGAATGCGGGCGCGCGGCGTGAGGCCCAGCTCGCGGGCGCGGCTTTCGCTCATCAGCAGCATCGCCGCGGCGCCGTCGGACAGCGCCGAGGATGTCCCCGCCGTAACGGTGCCGGTCACCGGGTCAAACGCCGGGCGCAGCGTGGAAAGCGCTTCAACGGTGGTTTCGGGGCGGATCACCTCGTCGTAGCTAAACTGCTTCAGCACGCCGTCAGCATCGTGACCGTCGGTGGGGACGATCTCGTTCTTAAACGCGCCGGACTGCGTTGCTGCCCAGGCGCGAGCGTGAGATCGCGCGCCGAAAGCATCCTGCATTTCGCGGCTAATACCGTGAATGCGTGCGAGCATTTCGGCGGTCAGCCCCATCATGCCGGCAGCCTTTGCGACGTTACGGCTCAGGCCCGGATGGAAATCCACGCCGTGGCTCATCGGCACGTGGCCCATATGCTCTACGCCGCCAATCATGCAGACCTGCGCATCGCCGGTCATGATCATCCTCGCCGCATCGTGCAATGACTGCATTGACGAGCCGCACAGACGGTTAACGGTAACGGCCGGAACGGAGTGAGGCACCTCCGCCAGCAGCGCGGCGTTACGGGCAATATTGAAGCCTTGTTCCAGGGTCTGCTGTACGCAGCCCCAGGAAATATCATCGATCGCGGCGGCGTCAAGCGCCGGGTTGCGCGCCAGCAGGCTGCGCATCAGGTGTGCGGACAGATCTTCGGCGCGCACGTTGCGAAATGCGCCGCCCTTTGAACGGCCCATCGGGGTGCGAATCGCATCAACAATGACTACGTGTTCCATTGTGACTCCTTAAGCCGTTTTCAGCTCGCCAACCGGACGGGCTGGCTCAACCGCTGGATAATAGGGTTCGTTATGGCGCGCTTTATTGCGCAGGCCTTCCGGCACGTCGTAAAGCGGACCAAGGTGCTGATACTGCTGGGCCATGTCGAGATAGCGCGCGCTGCCGAGCGTATCCAGCCAGCGGAACGCGCCGCCGTGGAACGGAGGGAAACCGAGGCCATAGACCAGCGCCATATCCGCTTCTGCCGGGCTGGCGATAATGCCTTCTTCCAGACAACGCACCACCTCGTTGATCATCGGGATCATCATGCGGGCAATAATTTCGTCATCGGAGAAGTCGCGTTTCGGCTGGCTTACCTCTGCCAGCAGGCTATCCACAGCCGGGTCTTCTTCTTTCTTCGGTTTGCCTTTGCTGTCTTCTTTATAGCGCCAGAAGCCGAGGCCGTTTTTCTGGCCAAAGCGGTTAGCGTCGAACAGCGCGTCGATCGCGTCGCGGTAATCTTTCTGCATGCGCTGCGGGAAGCCCGCCGCCATCACCGCCTGCGCGTGGTGCGCGGTATCGATGCCGACCACGTCCAGCAGATAGGCCGGGCCCATCGGCCAGCCGAACTGTTTCTCCATCACTTTATCAACCTTGCGGAAGTCCGCGCCGTCGCGCAGCAGCTGGCTGAAGCCGGCAAAGTACGGGAACAGCACGCGGTTAACGAAGAATCCAGGGCAATCATTTACTACGATTGGCGTTTTGCCCATCTTGCTGGCCCAGGCCACCACTTTAGCAATGGTCTCGTCGGAGGTTTTCTCCCCGCGAATCACCTCAACCAGCGGCATGCGGTGCACCGGGTTAAAGAAGTGCATGCCGCAGAAGTTTTCCGGGCGCTTCAGCACGCCTGCCAGCTCGCTGATAGGAATTGTTGATGTGTTAGAGGCCAAAACGGTTCCCGGGCGAACCTTATCTTCCGTCTCGACCAGCACGGCTTTTTTAACTTTCGGATTTTCAACGACCGCTTCGACGACCACGTCAACGCGGTCAAAACCGCTATATTCCAGCGTTGGCTGGATGGTAGAGATCACGCCAGCGAGCTTGAGTCCGTCAATCTTGCCGCGCTCAAGCTGTTTATTCAGCAGCTTGGCCGCTTCGGTCATGCCGAGCGTCAGCGATTTTTCGCTGATGTCCTTCATCACCACCGGGACGCCTTTCCAGGCGGACTGGTAGGCAATGCCGCCGCCCATGATGCCCGCGCCGAGCACCGCCGCGTGTTTTGGCGTTTCAACGCTTTTGGTCAGCTGTTTGGCTTTCCCTTTTACGAACTGATCGTTAAGGAAGATACCAACCAGCGCGCGCGCTTCATTGGTGTGCGCCAGCGGAACAAAGCTCTGGTTTTCTAATTTCAACGCGTCATCGCGCCCCATGCGGGCCGCGGCTTCAATGGTCTTAACGGCGGTAATGGGCGCCGGGTAGTGTTTACCCGCCGTCTGCATCACCATGCCTTTGGCGATGGTGAAGCTCATGGTGGCTTCAATTTTGCTGAGCTTGAGCGGTTCAAGCTTCGGCTGGCGTTTGGCTTTCCAGTCGAGGTCGCCATCGATCGCCTGGCGCAGTATGGCGAGGGAACCTTCGACCAGTTTTTCTGGCTTAACGACGCCGTCGACGAGGCCAATCTTCAGCGCCTGTTCTGCGCCCACGTCTTTACCTGCGGCAATGATTTCGAGGGCGCTATCGGCACCCAGCATGCGCGGCATACGCACGGAACCGCCAAAGCCCGGCATAATGCCCAGCTTGGTTTCCGGCAGGCCGATGCGCAGGTCGGGGGTAGCCAGGCGGTAATCCGTTGCCAGGACGCATTCGCAGCCGCCGCCCAGCGCGTAGCCGTTAACCGCGGAGAGGGTCGGAACCGGCAGATCTTCCAGACGATTAAAGACGCTGTTGGCAAAGTGCAGCCACTGGCTGAGCTGTTCTTCAGGCACCTGAAACAGCGAAAGAAATTCGGTGATGTCGGCACCGACGATAAAGGCCGCTTTGTTTGAGCGCAGCAGCAGCCCTTTTAAATCAGATTGCTTTTCAAGCACGTCCAGAGCATGGCCAAGGCTGGCCACCGTCGCGGTATCAAGCTTGTTCACTGAGCCGGGCGCATCGAACACGAGTTCGGCGATGCCATCTTCCAGCCAGTCTACGTACAGGGTGTCGCCTTTGTAGAGCATGTCAGTCTCCTGAATCCAGCAAGGGGATCTGGTCATACCAGATGAGACCGAGTGTGGAATTTATGTTAAAGAAATGCAAATTAGTCATTAAGAAAATGCTGCGCCGATCACGGTTGGTGGAGATCACGCAGTCGGAGCGAGGTGTGCTAAGATGCGAGGACTTGAGGTCATAAAATCGAAAGGAAGAATGATGGACTCACTGGCTTCGCTCTATAAAAATCATATCGTTACCCTACAGGAACGTACCCGCGACGTGTTGGCCCGTTTTAAGCTGGATGCGCTATTAATTCACTCCGGCGAGCTAATGAACACGTTTCTGGACGACCATGCCTACCCGTTTAAGGTGAACCCCCAGTTCAAAGCCTGGGTGCCGGTGACGCAGGTCCCTAACTGCTGGCTGCTGGTGGACGGCGTCAACAAGCCGAAGCTGTGGTTCTACCTGCCGGTGGATTACTGGCATAACGTGGAGCCTCTGCCGACCTCTTTCTGGACGGAAGAAATTGACGTTATTGCGCTGCCAAAAGCGGATGGCATTGGCGGCCAGCTGCCTGCTGCGCGCGGCAACATCGCTTATATTGGCCCGGTCGCCGAACGTGCGCTGGGGCTGGATATTCCTGCCGATAAGCTCAACCCGAAAGGCGTGCTGGACTACCTGCACTACTATCGCGCGTACAAAACCGATTACGAGCTGTACTGCATGCGTGAAGCGCAAAAAACGGCCGTGATTGGCCATCGCGCGGCGCACGAAGCGTTCCAGTCCGGGATGAGCGAGTTCGATATCAACCAGGCCTATCTGACCGCAACCGGACACCGCGACACCGATGTGCCCTACAGCAACATCGTCGCGCTGAACGAGCATGCTTCCGTTCTGCACTACACCAAACTCGACCACCACGTGCCGTCCGAAATGCGCAGCTTCCTGCTGGACGCGGGGGCAGAGTACAACGGCTATGCGGCGGATCTCACCCGCACCTGGGCGGCAAATGCGGATACCGATTTTGCCCACCTGATTAAAGACGTGAACGACGAACAGCTGGCGCTTATCGGCACCATGAAAGCCGGAACCAGCTACGTGGATTATCACATCCAGTTCCATCAGCGCATCGCCAAGCTGCTGCGTAAGCATCAGATTGTGAAGGACATGAGCGAAGAGGCGATGGTCGAGAACAATCTGACCGGGCCATTTATGCCGCACGGCATTGGTCACCCGCTGGGCCTGCAGGTTCACGACGTCGCGGGCTTTATGCAGGATGATACCGGGACGCACCTCGCGGCCCCGTCTAAATATCCTTACCTGCGCTGCACCCGCGTGCTTGCGCCGCGCATGGTGTTGACCATCGAGCCGGGCATCTACTTCATCGAATCTCTTCTGGCTCCGTGGCGCGAAGGCGAGTTCAGCAAGCACTTCAACTGGGACAAAATTGAAGCGCTGAAGCCGTTCGGCGGCATTCGTATCGAAGATAACGTGGTTATCCACGAAAACGGCGTTGAGAACATGACGCGAGATCTGAAGCTGGCCTGATGGAAAGCTGGCTGATACCGGCTGAACCGGTCACCTTCGTCGAGGAAATAAAGAAAAGCCGCTTTATCACGCTGTTGGCGCATACAGACGGCGTTGAGCAAGCAAAAGCGTTTGTCGAATCGGTTCGCGCGCAGCATCCTGACGCGCGCCACCACTGCGTGGCGTGGGTCGCCGGGCCGCCGAATGACTCGCAGCAGCTGGGTTTTTCCGATGATGGTGAACCGGCGGGCACGGCCGGTAAACCCATGCTCTCCCAGCTAATGGGCAGCGGCGTGGGTGAAATTACCGCCGTGGTGGTTCGCTACTACGGCGGTATTTTGTTAGGGACCGGCGGGCTGGTCAAAGCCTACGGTGGAGGTGTCCAGCAGGCGCTCAATCTGCTTAATACCGTCCGCAAAACGCCGCTGACCGAATATACTTTGTTGTGCGATTACGCTCAGCTATCGGGTATTGAATCGTTGCTTAAACAGTTCAACGGCGTGATTGCGCACAGTGAATATCAGGCGATGGTGCAATTACGCGTGGCGCTTCCTCAGGCTGAGCTGGCTGCTTTTTCAGCAAAACTGGCGGATTTTAGTCGCGGTTCGTTGCAATTGCTGCCGATTGAAGAATAATCCCCACCTTACTTTTTGAATACCAAAGGAAGCGGCAGAGATGCATTTTCGTGCCATAACCCGAATCGTTGGACTGCTGGTCATACTCTTTTCCGGGACGATGATTGTCCCTGGGCTGGTGGCGCTTATCTACCGGGACGGTGCGGGGCGTGCGTTTACCCAGACGTTTTTTGTCGCGCTGGCCATCGGTTCGCTGCTGTGGTGGCCCAACCGCCGCGAAAAGGGAGAGCTCAAATCCCGCGAGGGTTTTTTGATTGTGGTGCTGTTCTGGACGGTGCTGGGAAGCGTGGGTGCGCTGCCCTTTATCTTTGCCGAGCAGCCGAACCTGACGATTACCGACGCTTTCTTTGAATCTTTCTCCGGGTTAACGACCACGGGCGCGACGACGCTGGTGGGGCTGGATTCACTCCCGCACGCCATTCTCTTTTATCGCCAGATGCTGCAGTGGTTCGGCGGGATGGGGATCATCGTCCTGGCCGTGGCCATCCTGCCCATTCTGGGCGTAGGCGGCATGCAGCTTTATCGCGCGGAAATGCCCGGCCCGCTGAAGGATAACAAAATGCGCCCGCGCATCGCGGAGACGGCAAAAACGCTGTGGCTCATCTACGTATTGCTGACGGTCGCCTGCGCGCTGGCGCTGTGGTTTGCCGGGATGCCCGCGTTTGACGCCATCGGGCACAGCTTTGCGACCATTGCCATCGGCGGGTTTTCTACTCACGATGCCAGCGTCGGCTACTTTGATAGCCCGACGATAAACACCATTATTGCTATTTTCCTGCTGATCTCCGGCTGTAACTACGGCCTGCACTTCTCCCTGCTGAGCGGGCGCAGCCTGAAGGTTTACTGGCGCGATCCAGAATTTCGCATGTTTATTGGCGTCCAGCTGACGCTGGTGATCATCTGTACTCTGGTGCTGTGGTTCCATGACGTCTACAGCTCTGCGGTCACCACGCTAAACCAGGCGTTCTTCCAGGTGGTGTCAATGGCCACTACCGCAGGCTTCACCACGGACAGCATCGCGCGCTGGCCGCTGTTCCTCCCGGTTCTGCTTCTCTGCTCTGCGTTTATTGGCGGCTGTGCGGGGTCGACGGGCGGTGGTCTGAAGGTGATTCGCATATTGCTGCTGTTTAAGCAGGGGAATCGCGAGCTCAAGCGTCTGGTTCATCCGAACGCGGTTTACAGCATCAAGCTTGGGAACCGCGCGCTGCCGGAACGTATTCTGGAAGCGGTATGGGGATTCTTCTCGGCGTATGCGCTGGTGTTTATCGTCAGCATGCTGGCCATTATCGCAACCGGCGTGGATGATTTCTCGGCGTTTGCCTCTGTGGTAGCGACGCTGAATAACTTAGGCCCCGGGCTGGGCGTAGTAGCGGATAACTTTGCCAGCATGAACCCGGTCGCGAAGTGGATCTTAATCGCCAATATGCTGTTTGGGCGCCTTGAGGTCTTTACGCTGCTGGTGCTGTTTACCCCAACATTCTGGCGCGAGTAAGGAGACGTCGGTGAAAACACTTATTCTTTTCTCTACCCGAGACGGGCAAACGCGTGAAATTGCCTCCTATATTGCTTCTGAATTAAAGGAGCTCGGCGTTTATGCTGACGTGGTGAACCTGAACCGCACTGAAGACATCGCCTGGCAGGAGTATGACCGCGTCGTTATTGGCGCATCTATTCGCTATGGGCATTTCCATCCAGCGCTGGATCGTTTTGTGAAAAAGCACATGACGGTGCTGAATGCGCTACCCGGCGCGTTCTTTTCGGTAAACCTGGTGGCGCGGAAAGCGGAGAAGCGTACTCCGCAGACCAATAGCTACACGCGCAAGTTTTTACTGAACTCGCCATGGCAGCCGGATCTGTCCGCGGTGTTTGCAGGCGCGCTCCGTTATCCACGCTATCGCTGGTATGACCGCTTTATGATCCGTCTGATTATGAAGATGACGGGAGGTGAAACGGATACGCGCAAAGAGGTGGTTTATACCGACTGGGCGCAGGTCGCGAGTTTTGCCCGTGAAATCGCGCATTTAACCATCGATTCGCGGGTTAAATAAACGCGATGTTTGAAAAGTAAGCGAATGAAAAGTTTTTTGTATTTTATGCTTGTCACTTCAGAATAACTCCCTATAATGCGCCTCCACTGACACGGAACAACGGCTTACA
>NZ_QBJD02000018.1 GCF_003057745.1 Enterobacter sp. RIT418 | reverse complement strand
TTGTAATGATCTTGAAAAGATAAGAGTACTTCATATTCTTAATAGTCAAGAGGGCTCATTTGGAGGTGCTTTTAAAGGCACCTTTAATGGCCTATACTAAACCCTCACTACTGAGGAAAACACTATGCCATTTCATATCCTGACCAAAACCGCTGCCAGCATCACCGACCTGAAACGTAACCCGATGGGGACGGTCAACGCCGGGGAGGGTGAAGCGGTAGCGATTCTGAATCGCAACGAGCCAGCATTTTACTGCGTGCCGCCTGTGGTTTATGCCTATCTGCTGGAGCTGGCAGAAGATGCTGAGCTGAACCGCATCGCTGACGAGCGTGAAGGCGGAAAGCGAATAAAGGTATCTTTAAATGACCTATAACCTGGAGTTTTTAGATGTCGCGCTCAAGGAGTGGCGCAAGCTTACCCCTACATTACGCGAGCAGTTCAAAAAGAAACTGACGGAGCGGCTGGAAAATCCTCATGTTCCTGCCGCCCGCCTTTCCGGCAAATTGCACCGTTATAAAATCAAGCTTCGCAGTGCCGGGTATCGTCTGGTCTATCAGGTCGAGGACGAACAGGTTGTCGTTCTTGTGGTCGCCGTAGGCAGACGTGATTGCGATGAGGTTTATCATCAGGCTAACCGGCGCTAGCGCTGCCTTCAAAAAGGACTTCCCCATGCCCAACACCACCATCATCAACCTCACCACCCCAACCCTAACCGGCCTTACCGCCGCTACCGCACAAACCGAATCGGCGCTTAACAGCCTGACCACCGCCACCGTTGCGGGAACCACCTCCGCGCCGTTAACTCTTGATAGCGCGCTGGCAACCCATCTGACCGCCACCATCAACAACGCCGACTACGACGGGCTGATTGCCGAAGCGCACCAGCTTCCGGCGACCGGCAATGCCGATCGCTACCAGTTTGTGCTGCGCCCGTGGCTGTGGTGGTTGACGCTTTCCAGCAACAACCGCGTGTTTCAGAACCTCAGCGCGCAGGAGATCGTCGAGAAGGTGTTTAAGGATGCCGGATTTACCGACTATCAGTTCAAGCTCAAAACCAAATCACAAAAGCGCGAATACTGCCTGCAATACAACGAAAGCGATTTTAATTTTGTCTCGCGGCTGCTGGAGCAGGAGGGGATCTTCTGGTTCTTCACCCACAAGGCAGGCAAGCACACGCTGGTGCTGGCGGATGACAACAGCGCCTTCCCGCCGATAACGGGTGAGAAAAAGGTGACGTATCAGGCGGCACAGAGCGGCGAGCGGGAAACCGGCGCGATCCGTTCGGCGGAGCTGCGTTTGCAGGCGACTTCGCAGGGTTTCCAGAGCAGCGACTATAACTACGAGCAGCCGAAAGCGGCGCTGTTTGCCCAGGCGGGTGAGAAGAAAGGCGGCATGCACTCTCCGCATCCCGGCGGATTCAGTGAAAAAGCGCAGGGCGACGCGCTGGCGGCGTGGAAAGTTAACGCCCTGAAGGCGCAGGCGAAACGGCTGGTCGGCGAAAGCGACTGCGCGGCGCTGGCTGCCGGGCACTGGTTTACGCTCACCGATCACGACGACAAATCTCTGAACATCGACTGGCTGGTCATCGCCGTCAGCCATGAGTACGACGGCGAGCGCTATCGCAACCGTTTTACCGCCATCCCGAAAGCCACGCCGTATCGTCCGCAGAGCAGCACGCCGAAGCCGTTTATGCACACCCAAACGGCGCAGGTGGTCGGCAAAAGCGGTGAAGAGGTTTGGACCGATAAGCTCGGGCGGGTGAAGGTGCAGTTCCCGTGGGACAGAGAGGGGAAAAACGACGAAACCAGCTCCTGCTGGCTGCGGGTCGCCACCGCCTGGAGCGGCAACGGCTTTGGCGCGCAGTTTATCCCACGCATCGGCCAGGAGGTGGTGGTGAGCTTTATCGACGGCGACCCGGATAAGCCGCTGATTACCGGCTGCGTGTATAACGGCGCCAATGCCCTGCCGTATGCGCTGCCCGCGAATCAGACCCAGTCCGGCATTAAAACCAAAAGCGAAAAAGGCTTTAACGAGCTGCGCTTCGACGACAAAAAAGACGCTGAGCTGCTGGCGATGCAGGCGCAGAAAGACTTCCAGCTCACCGTGCTAAACGACAGCAAAACGACGATTAGCCACGACGAGATCCACAGCGTCAAAAACGATTGCACCCGCACCATTGAAGAGGGCAACGAAACCGTCACCCTGAAAAAGGGCAACCGCACGGTCAATATTGAGAAGGGCAGCGACACGCTAGAGGTGAAAGACAAGCGCAGCGTGTCGGTGAAAGGCGATCAGGAACTCACCGTGGGCGGTGACGAGACGCACAAGGTGAAGGGGGATTACACGCTCAACGTCGACGGCAATCTGACCATCAAGGTCAGCGGCACGCTCACCCTGGAGAGCGGAAAAACGCTGAACGTGAAGAGCGGGGCGGCGCTGAACGCCAGCGCGACCAGCGACCTTAAGCTTAACGGCACGAACATCGCCAGCGAAGCGAAAGCCTCGCTGACGCAAAAAGCCGCGACAATAACGCATGAAGCGAAAGCCACCCTCACCAGCAAGGCCAGCGCCACCCAGACCGTGGACGGCGGCGGGATGCTGACCATCAAGGGCGGGATGGTGAAGATCAACTGATGCGCGAGGTGCTGGAACATCAGCAGGAGAGTACTCGGCTTCAGGCTGAGCTCTCGGACGGTTTGCTTAACGGCGAAATGCGCATCGAAGAACACGGTCGCCTGCTGTCGGTGCTGCGCTATCAGCAGGGCTTACTAAACGGCGTGATGGAGTGCTGGCACCCTAACGGTCAGCTTGCCGTGCAGCAGGCGTATCGCGACGGCAGGCGAAACGGTGTGGCCCGCTACTTCTCAAGCGAAGGCGCGTTGCTCCGCGAAGAAAACTGGCTCGACGGCCAGCTGCACGGCGAATGCCGCAGCTTTTACCCCTCCGGGCAGTTACAGATGCGCGAACGGTGGCAGCACGGGTTACGGCACGCGGTAAGCGAGCAGTTCTACCCGGACGGCGCGCGGGCAGCGCGTCAGGTTTATGACAAGGGGATGATGAAAGGGGACGCGGAGCGCTGGCTGCCGGACGGGCGCGCCATCGACGCCAGCGGCAAACCGCAGTCGCGGATAAGCAAATGGACAGAGCGGCTGTAGCGGCATGGGGCTGAAAACAAAATGGTTTTCTCTCAGCATAAATGAAGGGGCTAATTGCCCGTGTAATCACATCTTCGTTTCAGCGTTTCTTTTTTTCCATGAGTCTGAAAACGTGATGTTCCCATCCACGACGTACCATGTAGTAAACGGTGAGATTTAAAGAGTAATTTGTGGAACGTAGCGCAGCCTGATAGCGCACCATCGCGAGCCTGCGAGCAGCGGTCATGGTATCCAAATTCGGAGATGCCTGGCTCATAGCCAGCGTCTGGCGAGAAGGTTAGGTTCGCCTTGCCTGCGATTGTAGGCTGTCAGAATCGCATACAGCGCGCGTCACGCCGCGTGTCACGTGACACATTTTGCGAGGAGGCTGCGTATCGCAGATACGAAAAAGGACAACGTAAGTTGTTGTCCTTTCTGTGAAAATTTGGTCGGCACGAGAGGATTTGAACCTCCGACCCCCGACACCCCATGACGGTGCGCTACCAGGCTGCGCTACGTGCCGACGCATAAAAAGATAGTACTCGATTCCCCGCTGAATGCAAGGGGAAGCGAACGCTAACTGGTTTATAATTAATCAGTTAGCGATAAAGCGCTTCTCATCCGTCAGCACCTGCAGCAGCAGGCTGAGCTGTGGTTTCTGATCCTTCAGCTTTTCACCCTGCAGAGTATAGGTCTGGTATTTTCCGTTGCCGTTCAGCACGAGCGTCAGCTTCGGCGTATTCACGACCAGCGTGTTATTGCCCGCTGCCGTCACCCAGTTGTGGCGACGCGTTGCGCTAAACAGGTCTTGCCCCTGAGAGTATTCATTTGCCGGGGTGCTGACGTGCAGCAGGCGCTGCATCAGCGTGGTCATCACGTCTTTGTGCTCGGTGAGCATGTTGATGCGCTGCGCCGGCGTGCCCGGCCAGTGAACGACGAGCGGAACGTGAAGATTTGGCCGTGACCACTCCATGTCGTTCTTCTCATCACCCAGCGGTACGCCGTGGCCTGCGGTAATAATGACGACGGTATTATCCAGCTTGCCGGCGTCGCGCAGGGCGTTTAGCACGCGGCTAATCTGCGCATCGACATCGCCCGCTGCGCGCGCATAGCGGCGCGCAAAGCCCTTCTGATTGCTGTCGTCCAGGGTTGTGCCGTTAAAGGCAACCCATGAGAACCAGCGGTTATCTTCCTGCGCGTAGTTTTGCAGCCAGTTTATCCACTGATTTGCCGTTTGATCGTCCGACTGGCTTTGTGCCGCAGGCAGGGAGAAGTCAGACAGCAGCGCCTGACGGTAAAGTGAACTGTTGAAGCCGTCTGATGAGAACAGCCCCAGCTGATAGCCCTGCTGGTTAAGCCCGGTAATCAATGCGGCAGGAATACGGGCGGAGAGTACCCCGTCCATATAGCCCGGCGAGATCCCGTAGAACAGGCCAAAGATGCCCGCGTCCGTGGAGTTGCCAGAGCTCATGTGCTGCGTGAAGGCGATATTTTTATCCGCAAATTCCGCCAGCGCCGGCATCTGCTTCTCGAAGCGCGAGTAGTTCAGGCCATCAACGGTGATCAGCAGAACGTTCTGCCCGCGTCCCATATCGCGGTAGCGCAGGTCGCTCAGCGGATACTGCACGCTGACCGCCTCTGGGTTACCTTGCTCGACCAGGCGGCGCTGATACTCCTGCGCATCCAGCAGGCCGTGTTTTTCGAGGAATCGACGGGCGGTCATCGGGTACGACAGCGGCAGGTTTGCGCGCTGCATGGTCACCGGGCGATAGAAGTTCGCATCGGCCCAGATGTACATTATGTGCGAACTGATAAAGGAGACAAAAAAGAGCGCCGCGACGGGCTTCGCGTAGTGGCGGCGTCGGGTCAGGCTGCGGAGCTTTTGCCAGCTCCACGTCGCAAACAGCATCTCAATCAGCAGGATCACCGGCACGCTGATAAACATCAGCTGCCAGTCACGTGCGGTTTCGTTCTGGTCGGGGTTAATCACCAGTTCCCAGACGATGGGGTTAAGATGCAGGTGGAAACGGGTAAACACTTCGCTGTCGATAAGCAGCAGCGTCATCCCCGCAGTGGCGAGGACCGCGGATAAAAACCGCATCAGACGCTGTGACATGACGATAAACGTCAGCGGGAACAGGATCAGCAGGTAGGTGGCGAAAACCAGAAAGCTAAAATGTCCAACAACGCTGATCCAGGAGTAGATACGCCCGGTGAGCGTCGTAGGCCAGTCTGCCACAAACAAATAGCGGCTGCCGAGTACCATGGCCAGCAGCATGTTGAACAGGGCAAACCAGTGCCCCCAGCTGACCATCTGGGAGACTTTTTCGCGGTAGCGCTGACGGTTCGTCACCATAAACTGTTGTTCGTTTCCCTTAGTGGGCCTTGTCGTCGCTCACGGATGACTGCAAAGCCTGGGCGAAAGATTTGGCGATCGCCTGACGCTGAGCCGGAGCAACGCTGGTATTGATCAGGTTGGTGACCATGTTTCCCAACACCATCAGGGAAAGATCGGTCGGCGTTTTGTGTTTTTCCAGTACGTTGACCAGCTCACTGAGCAGTTGTTCAACGTGTTCATCACTATAGCGGGAATGTTGTGGCATAAATCAAAATCAGTTCGTTGATGAAAGGGCAACATATTACCGTAGCAACAGCTTTTTTTCCCCTTTTTTATCTGTTGTTGCACACACGTCCCGGTGGTGGTTGAATACCGCCCGGTCTAAAAGGAGAGTTTATCATGAGTCTGGAAATCAACCAGATTGCCTTGCACCAGCTTATCAAGCGTGATGAGCAAACCCTTGAAGTGGTGCTGCGCGATTCATTACTGGAACCAACGCCTACCGTTGTGGAAATGATGGCGGAGCTACACCGCGTCTACAGCGCAAAAAATAAAGCTTATGGCCTGTTCAACGACGAGAGCGAGCTGGCGGATAGCCTGCGCCTGCAGCGTCAGGGTGAAGAGGATTTCCTGGCCTTTAGCCGCGCCGCCACCGGCCGCCTGCGCGACGAGCTGGCAAAATATCCGTTTGCTGACGGCGGTATCGTTCTGTTCTGCCACTATCGCTACCTGGCGGTAGAGTATCTGCTGGTTACCGTGCTGAATAACTTAAGCAGCATGCGCGTGAACGAGCAGCTGGATATCAGCTCAACGCATTATCTGGATATTAACCATGCGGATATTGTGGCGCGAATTGATTTGACCGAGTGGGAAACCAACCCGGAATCGACCCGCTACCTGACCTTCCTGAAAGGGCGCGTGGGCCGCAAAGTGGCCGATTTCTTTATGGATTTCCTCGGGGCCAGTGAAGGCCTTAACGCCAAGGCACAGAACAAAGGTTTGCTGCAGGCGGTAGATGATTTCACCGCCGAAGCGCAGCTGGATAAATCCGAGCGCCAGACCGTGCGTCAGCAGGTTTACAGCTACTGCAACGAGCAGCTTCAGGCGGGCGAAGAGATTGAGCTGGAGTCGCTGTCAAAAGAGCTGGCGGGCGTCAGCGAGGTCAGCTTCCAGGCGTTTACCGCGGAGAAAGGCTACGAGCTGGAAGAGAGCTTCCCGGCGGACCGCAGCACGCTGCGTCAGCTCACGAAATTTGCCGGCAGCGGCGGGGGCCTGACGGTCAACTTCGACGCCATGCTGCTGGGCGAGCGCATCTTTTGGGACCCGGCCACCGATACGCTGACGATCAAAGGCACGCCGCCGAACCTGCGCGATCAGCTGCAGCGCCGCACGTCCGGCGGTAAATAGCAGGCATAAAAAAACCCCGCCGAAGCGGGGTTTTTTACGACCGGTTTGCGATTACGCGCGAACGAAGTCGATGTGAGTCAGTTTTGGCTTGAACGCGTGACGCTGAACGGCCTGAACCTTCACTTTTTCTTCTTTACCGCCAACAACGATGGTCAGAACTTCGCCGTAGAATTCAGGCTTAGTCTGCATGTTCCACACTTTGTCGTGATCCAGTTCGATTGCAACTGGAGCAGCTTCGCCACCGTAAACGATAGCCGGGAACTTGTTAGCGTTACGCAGGCGGCGGCTCGCACCCTTACCCTGCACGTTACGTACTTCTGCTTCGATAGTGAACATTGATTTCTCTCTGTATTTAAAACCCTACTACAGGCGACCCAGCAGCAGGTGAGTGTTCTGCCTCACGGATGTGAAGCGGGCGGCATTTTATACTCAATTGCCCCTCACATCAATGAAAAGTCCCGCTAGCCGCGTAATTCATTTGCCCGACGAAAGCGGCCTTCATAGTCAAAGACCTTCTCGCGTACCTGCCAGAACTGACCTTTCCTGCGGGCAACAACGAAGTCCGGATGGCGCAGCAGCGCCTGCTGGTGAACGATATCCGCCACCGTTATCCAGCGCAGGGGCACGCCGGGCGTGCGGGTGTGCGGACGCATAAATAGCTGCTCAAACGCCGTGCGCTGGGCCGGAGTATGGACCCTGAAGCGCTCGCTAACGTCCGCGCCGTCCTCGTCGTAGTAGGTGATCTTGAGCCACTCGCCTTTTTCATCCGCGCCGGGCTGGAGCGCCATGCCCGAGCAGCGCAGCACCAGCGCGTCCTTCAGCTTCAGCGCCGCCTTGAGCATATCGTCGGGATCGACCAGCACCGCGTCGCACTCCCGGCAGCGGCGGGCGGCAATATCATTTTCGGCGTTGCACTGGGGGCAGTTTTTGAAGCGGAAGCGAAAATCGCACTGCTCGCGGTGCCCGTCGTCGTCCTCAAACCAGCCCTGGCAGCGGCGGCCAAAATGCTCGATCAGCGTGCCGTCGGCGGTGGTTTTGCCCCAGAAGGTGTTGGCAAAGCCGCAGGCAGGGCAAAATACCTGCACCGGCACGTTGTCGCTTTTGCCTTTCGGCGTCCCGACCTCGGGAGAGTAGAGATCGTGCGGGTTTCCCGCATAGTCCAGAATCAGGCAGTCGGTCTTTCCGGGCGCAAGGCGCAGGCCGCGTCCGACAATTTGCTGATAAAGGCTGACGGATTCGGTGGGGCGCAAAATGGCGATCAGATCGACGTGCGGGGCATCAAAGCCGGTGGTTAATACCGAAACGTTGACCAGATAGCGGAACTGCTGCGCTTTAAACGCCTCAATCAGCCTGTCGCGCTCGGGGCCGGGCGTTTCCCCGGTGATCAGCGCCGCGTCGTCGGCTGGCAGCAGCCCGGTGATTTCCCGGGCGTGCTCAACCGTGGCGGCAAAGATCATCACCCCTTTGCGCGTCTGCGCAAACTCTTCAATCTGGCTAACGATGTGCGGCGTAATGCGTTTCTGCTTTTTCAGCTCGAGGTTCAGATCAGCCTCGCTGAACAGGCCGTTACTCTGCGCCTGCAGGCGGCTGAAGTCATACTGCACCACCGGCATATCCAGGCGTTCTGGCGGCGTCAGGTAGCCGTGCTTAATCATGTAGCGCAGCGGCAGCTCGTAGATGCAGTCGCTGAACAGCGCCTTTTCGTTACCGCGGACCATGCCGTGATAGTGGAAACGATAGATCCAGCCTTTGCCCAGGCGGAACGGCGTCGCCGTCAGGCCGAGCAGGCGTAAGTGAGGATTCACCTCTTTGAGATGATTGAGTATCTGCTGATACTGGCTGTCGTCGTCATCGCTGATGCGGTGACATTCGTCGACGATCAGCAGTGAAAACTCGCTGCGAAACTGATCCAGGTTGCGGGCGACAGACTGCACGCTGCCAAACACCACTTTTCCGTGGCTCTCTTTGCGTTTTAATCCGGCGGCGAAAATATCGGCCTCTAGCCCGAGCGCACAATACTTGGCGTGGTTTTGCGCCACCAGCTCTTTAACGTGGGCAAGCACCAGCACGCGCCCGCGCGCCAGGCGGGCCAGCTCGGCGATCACCAGGCTTTTACCCGCCCCGGTCGGAAGCACGATAGCGGCAGGCTTATGGTGTTTGCGAAACCAGGCGAGGGTAGCGTCAACGGCTTCCTGCTGATAGGGACGGAGTGTAAAAGTCATGGGCTCTCAGATTGATTAACTCACACATAGTATGCCACGAAACTTTTTCCCTTGAGTGGCGCAACCAGACCATTATACTGAACCGTTCTTGACTGCTTCATTTTCGGACGCGTTGTCCGACTTCCAGCACCCTAAAGGCTAAAAAGATTTCATGCGACTTGATAAATTTATCGCTCAGCAACTCGGCGTAAGCCGCGCTATTGCCGGGCGTGAGATCCGCGCCAGCCGCGTTACCGTAGATGGCGACATTGTGAAAGATAGCGCGTTCAAACTCCAGCCTGAACATCAGGTTGAGTACAATGATAATCCGCTCACCCAGCAGAACGGCCCGCGCTATTTCATGCTCAACAAGCCGGAAGGCTACGTCTGCTCAACGGACGACCCGGATCACCCGACCGTACTCTATTTTCTCGACGAGCCGGTGGCGCACAAGCTGCACGCCGCGGGGCGTCTGGATATTGACACCACCGGCCTGGTGCTGATGACCGACGACGGTCAATGGTCACACCGCATTACCTCTCCGCGCCACCACTGCGAGAAAACCTATCTGGTGACGCTGGAATCGCCGGTTGCCGATGACACGGCAGAACGCTTCACCCAAGGCGTTCAGCTGCATAATGAAAAAGATCTGACCAAACCGGCGGTGCTGGAAGTGATTACCCCAACCGAGGTCCGTCTTACCATCAGCGAAGGGCGTTACCACCAGGTCAAACGCATGTTCGCCGCGGTAGGAAACCGCGTTGTGGGCCTGCACCGCGAGCGTATCGGCGCGATTGAGCTTGACCCGGAACTGGCTCCCGGCGAATACCGCCCGTTAACGGCAGAAGAAATCGCCAGCGTCGGCCTGCCCTCGCGCTAATTTCAGGAGAACCTTGTGACCACCAGGCCACACTCGTCGTTTAAAATCGTCTTTATTCTTGGCCTGCTGGCCATGCTGATGCCGCTGTCCATCGATATGTATCTGCCCGCGCTGCCGGTGATTTCCGCGCAGTTTGGCGTGCCGGCGGGCAGCGCGCAGATGACGCTCAGCACCTATATTCTCGGTTTCGCCATTGGCCAGCTTCTGTATGGCCCGATGGCGGACAGCCTTGGGCGCAAGCCGGTGATCCTCGGCGGGACGCTGATTTTTGCCGCGGCGGCGGTGGCCTGTGCGCTGGCGCAAACCATAGACCAGCTCATCGTTATGCGCTTCTTGCACGGCCTGGCGGCCGCGGCGGCGAGCGTGGTGATTAACGCCCTGATGCGCGACGTCTACCCGAAGGAAGAGTTCTCCCGCATGATGTCGTTTGTCATGCTGGTGACCACCATTGCGCCGCTGGTTGCGCCGATGGTAGGGGGCGCGGTGCTGGTGTGGTTTAGCTGGCACGTTATCTTCTGGATCCTGGCCGTGGCGGCGCTGCTCGCGTCGGCGATGATCTTCTTCTTTATTGACGAAACGCTGCCCGCTGAGCGTCGGCAGAAATTCCACATTCGCACCACGCTTGGCAACTTTGCCTCGCTGTTTCGCCACAAGCGCGTGCTGAGCTACATGCTGGCCAGCGGCTTCAGCTTTGCCGGGATGTTCTCGTTCCTTAGCGCCGGGCCGTTTGTCTACATTGAGCTGAATCACGTTTCGCCGCAGCACTTTGGCTACTACTTTGCCCTGAACATCGTGTTTCTGTTCGTCATGACCATCATTAACAGCCGGTTCGTGCGGCGGGTCGGGGCGCTCAATATGTTCCGTGCCGGGCTGTGGATCCAGTTTGTGATGGCGATTTGGCTGGTGGTGACGGCGTTTCTCGGCGTCGGCTTTTGGGCGCTGGTGGTTGGCGTTGCCGCGTTTGTGGGCTGCGTGTCGATGGTCTCGTCTAACGGCATGGCGGTGATCCTCGACGAGTTTCCGCACATGGCGGGCACCGCCTCGTCCCTGGCGGGGACGTTCCGCTTCGGCATCGGTGCCGTGGTGGGGGCGCTGCTGTCGCTTGCCACGTTCAGCACGGCCTGGCCAATGCTGTGGGCCATCGCGCTGTGCGCAACCAGCTCCATTCTGTTTTACCTCTACGCCAGCCGGCCCAGCAAAACGGCACGCTGAGCGCTCAAAGGCCCGAAAGGGCCTTTTTGTTGACCCATATCAACCAAAATGGCGTTCGTTTACCCCTTGTTTGTTTCTTTTATGTAAAATATATTTATGTAAAAAGTCACATCACTGTAGTTAAAAAGGTTGAGTTAGATCGCAGAAACGGGTACATATAGCGCCGAAGCGAGCCTGTCACTCATCAAAAAAAGCCCTGATAAATAAGACGCAATTGCCCGCAGAGCGCGGCTTACCGCGTTTTCCGCGCAAAAACGGGGCAGGTTAGCCGTGATGTGTTACTATAAATGTAAATAAATTGTGAAGTAATTTTGCTTCCGGGGAACGAACGTGAATACATTACAACTCTCTATAGTCCATCGCTTGCCCCAGAGCTATCGCTGGTCGGCGGGTTTTGCAGGCTCGAAGGTTGAACCGATTCCGCAAAGCGGAGCAGGCGGCGAGAATTGCCTGGTTGCGCTAAAGCTGCTGAGCCCGAATGATGACGAGGCGTGGCCGGTCATGGAGCGCCTCAGCCAGGCGCTGTCGGATATCGAAGTGGATAGCTCCGTGCTGGAGTGCGAGGGCGAGCCGTGCCTGTTTGTGAAAAGCCAGGACGAATTTGCCGCTACGTGCCGGTTGAAAAACTTCGGCGTGGCGATAGCGGAGCCTTTCTCCGGCCAATACCCTTTCTGAGTGCTAGTCAGCCGATAGCAGCTGGCGCGTGTAGCTCTGCGTTGGCGCAGCAAAGACGCGCTGGCACTCTCCCTGTTCGACCACTTTTCCCTGCCGCAACACAATCACCTGATGGCACAGCGCGCGCACGACCTGCAAATCGTGGCTGATGAAGATATAGGCCAGCCGGTATTTTTCCTGCAACCCCTTGAGCAGCGCCAGAATTTGCGCCTGAACGGTTCTGTCCAGCGACGACGTAGGCTCATCAAGCACGATCAGCTCCGGCTTGAGGATCAGCGCGCGGGCGATGGCGATACGCTGACGCTGACCGCCTGAAAACTCGGCCGGATAGCGATGGCGCATTTCAGGCTCAAGCCCCACCTCTGCCAACGCCTGAATCACCTCCTCTTCGCGCTGGCGCGCCGTAAGTCCGGGCCGGTGGACGCGCAGCCCCTCTTCGACGATTTGTAACACGCTGAGCCGCGGGTTGAGCGAGGAGTTAGGGTCCTGGAACACCACCTGCATGCGGGGGCGAACGGGCTGCATCTGTCGGCGATTCCGGTCGTGCAGCGTCATGCCGTCAAAAATAATCTCCCCCCGCGAGGCGATCAGGCGCAGCAGCGCAAGCCCCGTGGTGCTTTTGCCCGAACCGGATTCTCCTACCAGCCCGAGCGACTCCCCGGGGCGCAGCGTAAAGCTGATATTGTTGAGTACGGTATTGCGATCGACCACGCGGCGCAGGATCCCTTTGCGGACGGGAAACGAAACGGACAGCCCGTCAACCTTCAGCAGCGGCGCGCCGCCAGCGGCAAGAGGGACCGGATCGCCAGCGGGTTCGCTGTCGAGCAGCTTTTGGGTATAGGGATGCTGAGGGGCCGCCAGCAGCGCGGGTGCCCCATTCTGCTCAACGCAGCGCCCGTTCTGCATCACCGCCACGCTGTCGGCCAGCTTTCTGACGATGCCGAGGTTGTGGGTAATAAACAGCAGGCTCATGTCCAGCTCGTCGCGCAGCTCGCGAAGAAGCTGCAGGATTTGCGCCTGCACCGTAACGTCCAGCGCGGTTGTTGGCTCATCGGCGATCAGCAGCTCGGGGCGGGTGAGCAGGGCCATGGCGATCATCACGCGCTGGCGCTCGCCGCCGGAAAGCTGATGCGGGAAATCCGACAGGCGCTTTGCCGCATGACGAATGCCGGTGCGCTCCAGGCAGTCCAGGATCTCGCCTCTGGCCGCCTCTTTGCGCATCCCCCGGTGGAGCGACAGCACTTCGTAGAGCTGTTTTTCCAGCGTGTGCAGCGGGTTGAGCGAGACCATCGGCTCCTGGAAGATCATCGCAATCCTGTTGCCGCGTATTCCGCGCAGGGTCTGTTCACCGGCGTGCAGCAGCGAACGGCCGTGGAACAGAATATCGCCCTGCGGATAGCTCACCGGCGGGGAGGGGAGCAGGCGCAATATGGAGAGCGCCGAGACGCTCTTGCCGGAACCGGATTCGCCCACCAGCGCCAGCGTTTCGCCGCGCTGGATGTGCAGCGATAAATCACTCACCACCGTGCGCGTTTCGCCCTGCTTCGAAAACGCAATCGACAGATTTTCAATGCTCAGAAGAGGCTGCGTCATCTTATACCGCCTTGTTGGGATCGAAGGCATCGCGGACGGCTTCGCCAATAAAAATCAACAGTGAAAGCAGCACCGCCACCGAGAGGAAGGCGGTGATGCCAAGCCAGGGCGCCTGCAGGTTGTTTTTGCCCTGCAGCAGCAGCTCGCCGAGCGAGGGCGAGCCCAGCGGCAGCCCGAAGCCGAGGAAGTCCAGCGAGGTGAGCGTGGTGATGGAGCTGCACAAAATGAAGGGCAGGAAGGTGAGCGTCGCGACCACCGCGTTTGGCAGCATGTGGCGGAAGATGATCCCGCGGTCACCCACGCCCAGCGCCTGGGCGGCGCGGATGTAGTCAAAGTTGCGGGTGCGCAGAAACTCCGCGCGCACTACGCCCACCAGCGCCATCCAGCCGAAGATCACGGTGATCCCCAGCAGCCACCAGAAGCCGGGCTGCACCACGCTCGACAGCAGAATGATTAAGAACAGGGTCGGCATGCCGGACCAGACCTCAATGAAGCGCTGGCCCCACAGATCGATTTTCCCGCCGTAGTAGCCCTGTACCGCGCCTGCCACCACGCCCATCACGCTGGAAAAGAACGTCAGCATGATGCCGAAGAGCAGCGAGATCCGCGTGCCGTAAAGAATGCGCGCCAGCACGTCGCCGCCGTTGGCGTCGGTGCCCAGCCAGTTTTGTGCCGAGGGCGGAGAAGGGAAGGGGGCGGTGGTCGCGTAGTTGATGCTGTTCGCGCCAAAGCGAATCGGCGCCCAGAGCGCCCAGCCGTGCTGGTCAATCTGGTCACGAAGCCACGGATCCTGATAAACCGCCGGGGTGGCGAACGGGCCGCCGAAGTCGCTTTCGCTGTAGTTCGCCAGCACGGGCACGTACCAGCGGTCGTTAAAGTGCACCAGCAGGGGCTTGTCGTTGGCAATCAGCTCTGCACACATGCTTAGAACAAACAGAACGGCAAAGATCCACAGGGACCAATATCCCCGCCGGTTGTGGCGAAAGCGCGCCCAGCGGGCCTGATTGACGGAGCTTAAACGCGGCATCAGCGTCCCTCAAAATCGATTCGGGGATCGACCAGCGTATAGCTGATATCGCTAATGATATTCAGCAGCAGGCCAATCAGGGTGAAAATATAGAGTGTGCCAAACATTACCGGATAATCGCGCGATACGGTGGCCTCATAGCCCAGCAGCCCGAGCCCGTTGAGGGAGAACATCACTTCGATCAGCAGCGAACCGGTAAAAAACATGCTGATGAACGTGGCGGGAAACCCCGCAATGACCAGCAGCATGGCGTTGCGAAACACGTGCTTCCACATGATCTGCTTTTCGCTTACGCCTTTTGCCCGGGCGGTTACCACGTACTGCTTGCGGATCTCATCGAGAAAGGCGTTTTTGGTGAGCATGGTCAGGGCCGCAAAGCCGCCGATCACCGTTGCCAGCACCGGCAGGGTGATGTGCCAGAAGTAGTCGGTGATTTTTTTATACCACGGCAGGGTGCTGAAATCGGCTGACACTAATCCCCGCAGCGGGAAAATATCGAAATAGCTGCCGCCGGCGAAAAAGACGATCAGCAGCACCGCAAACAGGAACGCCGGAATGGCGTAGCCGATGATAATGAACGTGCTGCTCCAGATATCAAAACGGCTGCCGTTATACACCGCCTTGCGGATGCCCAGCGGAATCGACACCAGGTAGATAATCAGCGTGCCCCACAGCCCCAGCGTGACGGAAACCGGCAGGCTCTGCTTGATGAGGGTCAGCACCGAGGCGCTGCGGAACAGGCTGTCGCCAAAATCAAAGCGCACGTAATCCCACAGCATCTTGAAATAGCGCTCGTGGAGCGGCTTATCGAAGCCGTAGCGGTGGGTGATCTCGGCGATCACCTCGGGGTCGAGCCCGCGCCCGCCGCGGTAGTGGCTGTCGCTGATGTTGCCCACGCCGGTTCTGGCGTGGCTTGCGCCCATGCCTTCGCCGCCGCCGCCCGGCATGCCGCTGGCGTGGCCGAACTCAATCGCCGCAATGGCCTGATCGACCGGGCCGCCCGGGGCGATTTGCACGATAAAAAAGTTAATGGTGATGATGGCCCACAGCGTCGGGATAATCAGCAGCAGGCGGCGTATCAGATAAGCACCCATGGGTTTTCCTTAGCGCCGCTCGGGGGGCAGCCTGGCGGCTTTGTTGACGTCATACCACCAGGTTTCAAAACCCAGCGAATAGATGGGGCGCACGGCGGGCTGCGAGAATTTATCCCATCGCGCAATGCGATCTTCGCCCATGTACCACATGGGGAGCATGTAGTAGTTCCACGTCAGCACCCGATCGAGGGCCCGCCCAAGCGGGAGAAGCTTCGCCTTATCGCCCTGCGCCGCGATGATTTTGGCAATCAGGGCGTCAATCACCGGGCTTTTCACCCCGGGGGCGTTATAGCTGGAGTTAATGTAGCTGGAGGCCCAGGAAATTTGCAGGTCCGAGCTCGGCCACGGCTGCGCGTACCACAGGTTCTGCATCATGTCGTAATCGCGGCTGCGCATCCGGTTGGTGATTTGCGCGTTATCGACCTGGCGAATATTCAGGGTAACGCCGAGGCGGCTAAGATTCTGCTGGAACGGCAGTACCCACTGGTTATTGGCCCCGGAAGAGAGCAGCAGCTCGAAGCTCAGCGGCGCGCCCGTTTTGGCGTTGACCCGCTTTTGATTTTTCAGCACCCAGCCCGCGTCGTCCAGCAGCGTGCTGGCTTTAAGCAGGTTGCTGCGATCAAATCCTTTGCCGTCGGAGACGGGCGGTTCGAAGATGCGGGTAAAGACTTCCGGCGGAAGTTCGGCCTTCATCGGCGCGAGCAGCACCAGTTCGTCAGCGTTGGGATAATCGCGCGCCGCGTATTCCGTGTTCTGGAAATAGCTGTTCGTGCGGCTGTAGGCGCCGTAAAACAGGGCTTTGTTCATCCATTCAAAATCAAACGCCAGGGTGATGGCTTCCCGCACGCGGCGGTCGGCAAATACCGGACGTTGAATATTAAACGCCAGCCAGCGCGTGTTCTGCGCCGATTCGTTTTTATGCTCTTCCTTGATGATGAAATGGTTTGCGAAGTTTTTGCCGATATAGCGGGTGGCCCAGTTTTTTGCGTCGCTTTCAACGCGCAGGTCGAACGCGCCAGCCTTAAAGGCTTCGAACGCCACGTTGTCGTCGAGGTAATAGTCGTAGCGCAGGGTGTCAAAGTTCCAGCGGCCCCGGTTCACCGGCAGGTCCGCCGCCCAATAGTCCTTGACCCGGGAATAGGTCACGTACTGGCCCATGCGCCAGGACGTTATGCGGTACGGCCCGCCCGCCAGCGGCGGGGGAGAGAGAGGATCGCTGAGCTTGTGATTCTTCCAGAACGATTCCGGCATTACGGGCAGCGAGAACAGGCTCAGCATGTTTTCCTTGTTCGGCTGGCCAAGCGTAATGCGCACGGTCAGCGGCGCGATGGCTTTCACCGTGGTGCCTTTGTACAGCAGCCGGAACTGCGGCACGCCTTCGGTCATGAACTTGTGGAAGGTGAAGGCGACGTCGCTGGCCTGGACGGGCGTCCCGTCGTGAAAACGCGCGCGCGGATTAATCGCGATTTCCGCCCAGGCGAAATTGTCCGCATAGCGCACGTTCTCGGCGATCAGGGGGTAGTAGCTGCCGGGCTCATCGTCGGACGTGACAAAAAGGGTGTCGTAAAGCGATTCGGTGCGCGCGGCCGCCACGCCGCGCAGGGCGTAGCGGTTAAAATTGTCAAACGTGCCGATGGCGGCGAGCGTGACGTTTCCGCCCTTCGGGGCCGCAGGATTGACGTAATCGAAGTGGGTAAAGTTAATGGCATACTTCGGCTCGCCGATGACGGCGAATGCGGTGTTTTCCTTGATTTCCTGAGCCAATGCGGGCAGGCACAGTAACGTCAACAGCATTAACACGATGCGCATAAACATCTCCCGGCGGTTCCTGCTTTTATTCGGCTGTGCGAATAATAAGTGAGACAGCCACAATTGTGAAATTATTCACCGGCTTGCGACATGTCCGGCCGCCACTGGCAGAACTGCTCCAGCGGCATCGGGCGGCTAATCCAGTAGCCCTGCAGGAAATTAACGCCATGCTCGCGCAGCCAGGCCGCCTGTTCTGGCGTTTCGACACCTTCGGCAACGGTAGACATATTCAGGCGTCTTGCCAGCGTCAGCACCGCATCAAGTACGGGTGACGTCACGGTTTCGGTGCCGATCGCGTTGACGAAGCCGCGATCGATTTTGATGTAGTCCATGGTGAAGCGCTCTAAATAGATGAGGGCGCTGTGCCCGGTCCCGAAGTCATCTATTGCGATTTCAAACCCTTCATCGTGCAGCCAGTCAAACAGCGGGCTGGCTTCATGCTGGTTGATCATATCGCGCTCGGTGATCTCCAGCACGGTCTGGAAATGATTCGGCGGCATCGAGGCGTTAAACGCGCGCATGTCGGCTTTGAAGCTTTCCGCGTGCAGGTGTCCCGGCGCGATGTTGATGCCGAGCTTGGCGCCCGGCGGCAGCACGGCCTGCAGCCTCGGCGCGTCGCGAATAATGAGATCAAAAAGGTGCAGCGTGAGCGGAACGATCAGCTTCTGCGCCTCGGCAAAATTGATGAAGGCATCGGGCGGGATCTCCCCCATCGTCGGGTGCTTCCAGCGCATCAGCACTTCAACGCCGCGCATTTTGAGCTCTTTCGCATCCACAACCGGCTGATACACCACGTAAAACTGGCCGAGCTTGATGGCGGTTAAGATCTCTTTTCCAGGGTTTAAGCGGATGGTCAGGATATAGAAATTGAGCGATCCGGCAGCAATGCCGCACACCAGACCAAACAGCAGCGCGAGCAGCAGCTCATCTTTGGTCCAGGTGTCGGCGTACAGGTTGATGGTCAGCGGGATGTGCCTGAGCGTCGCGCTGCGCGCGGGTGTTTCATGCAGATCCTCAGCGTTAACCAGGGTACTGGACATCGTGGTTAACGCCCGTTTGCCGATGACCACCGCGATGCCCGCAAACTCTTCCTGGCGCGACGTGTAGAACATGTAAGGCGTCAGGTTGATGTTGACCGACGTAAAAACGCCCCCGTCTTTTACCAGCGGATTGCGGTACCAGATGGCAATCGCCGGCGTGTCGGGCAGCATGGGCGTGCCTTCGAGCAGAACCATATCCACGGATTTATTGATGTGCAGCTGGGGAATAAGCTCCTCCATCGGCGCATTCAGCGGCCCCGTGGCGGATGAGCAAAAGGCATTTTTATCTCTTACCAGCAAAAACGCGCGCACGTTAATGCTGAACGCCGCGCGCGACGTTAGCTCTGCGCTGACGTCGCGACAGCTTCCCAGGGTGAGCGGCTGAAGAACATCGATGGCGGTTTTTAGCTCGTCAAAATAGTTTTCCATATAGACGCTCAAATCCGTAATTAGCGTGTCGAATTTGACTTCCCGCTTGTGGTAGCTCCAGAGAAATTGCAGGGAGCCCAGCAGCAGGGCAATGAAAACGCCGGTGATAATGCTAAGAAACAGTATTTTCCGGTTGCTGGAGAAGTAGCGGGTGAACATAGACGTCGTTGTTCCTGGAAAGCCGTGAGTGTCTACGGGTCGGCCAAACTTACGTAATTACAAGACTATAGCCTGGAATCGAGCAGGGCGTATGCCGGATAGCAGGCAAAAAAAAACACTGCCGAAGCAGTGCTTTTTTCTTCATATCGCTAGCCAAGGGATAACCAGCGATACGACAGTCATATCAACTGCGGGTTAAAACGCGGCGCGCTTCGTTGTAGCGCTTCTTCCAGTATGGCTCGTTCATGCTGGAGATCGTGACTCCACTGCTGGTGGACGCGTGAACAAACTGGTCGTTGCCGATATAAATACCCACGTGTCGACCGGTAGAGCCCGCGCGGAACAGGACTAAATCACCTGTACGCAGCTTGGTGCGAGAAATCGATTTGCCCACTTCCTGCTGCTCATAGGTTGAACGCGGAAGGTCTAACCCAAACTGCTCGCGGAAGGTACGCTGTACAAAGCTGGAGCAGTCGATACCTTTCTTGGTGCTGCCGCCCAGGCGATAACGCACGCCTTTCCAGTCAGCATACTGGTCCATAATGCGGGACTTAACGTCCAGATTACGTACCATATTTTCAAATTCATCCTGAGAGGCTTGCAGTGAAGAGGAATCTTCCATTCCCACAACACGCGTCTCAGGATGCATATTCTTGGCGGTGTTCGTAGTACTACATGCCGAAAGCAGAACCGCAACTGCAATCGCCGGGATGCCCCGCAAGATATATCTCAAAATCGGTTGAGATTTGACCATTTTGTTTATTTTCCCTTGAAGTCCTTAACGATAAAATCGTTATAAAAAATGCCAAACGTGACGAGACTAATAACCTGCGCACAATGAGACAATTCCTTATCACCAAATCTGTGGCGTAGCGCACAAATTTATTCACCGTGATAATAATTATCTCTGTGAGGCAAAACGAGTCTGAGATTAACCGATTGCAAGGGGCTTTGCGAGTAAAAATACCCTTTTTTTTATAAGAAAATGTGATACCGAAAGTAAATATGCGCAATCGGCTAAAATAGCGTCAACATTCCCGCTATATCATGTAATCGATTCATTTTTATCATGAATGTTATGACGAGAATATGACAGAGGATATCGACAGGGTGAAGGGCAGCATCAGGGATCGAAAACGATCCCTGATAGATGTGGTTAATTTACGTTAGGAGTTTGTTTTTATTTTGTTGCTGTTGCCGGGGAGATAACGATCGAAAATCGCTATCAGGCGATCGCTTAGCGGCGTCATCAGGCACCAGGGCAAACCAATCAACACCGCAGTCAGCGACCCCACCACAATATCGGTTAGCCAGTGAGCGCCAATCATCACGCGCGGCAGGATAAACACCACAACAATAATCAGGGCAATCACGAAGGCTTTTTTGCCGAAATAGCGCAGCATGAACGCTGAAAAAATAAGCAGCATCATACCATGATCGCCAGGGAAACTGTCTTTAGAGGCATCCTTTGTTGGAATATGCAGCAGTTCGCTGACGCGATAAATATCCGTGAAATAGAGCGTCGGGCTTGCGCGCTTAACCGGCATCAGATGCTGCGCCAGCTGGTTAACGACGACGGCGGTCAGCAGCATCACCAGGCCCATGATAATAATGTGGCGGCGGCCGGATTTGTCCGCTTTCAGCCAGAAGGAGAGCATCAGGCAGCCCATGGCCAGCAGCGAAATGGCGTCAAACGCGCGGTTATTCGTGATGGCGACTAGCCACAGAAATGCCCGGCTTTTTACCAGCTCCTGGTTAAAAAAGTGGAACAGCCCGGAATCCAGCGAAAACCAAAAACCGTGGTTTACCGGCAGATACCAGGAGAAAAAGAGCGCCAGACCGAGAGCGTTCAACAGCAAAATCAGGGGAAGTCGGGTTGTCATCATCGTTCCGCATAGAGTTAAAACAGGGGCAACGTTAGCCTCAGGAAGTTAAACGAAGCTTCAACAGGCTCGACTGAAGCGTGTTCCAGTCGGCGTTAACCGCACTAATCAGCTCAATACGGCTGTCGGGCGGCGCAACGTTCTGCGTTTCGATAAAGAAGTCTTCGCCCTGGCGGTTAATGCGCACCAGCCCGTCAGGGGTGCGCATAATCCCCTTAACCCGATCGACCGGCGCAAGCCTTGCCCATTCCAGAATGCCTATGGTGTCAAAAACGGTGTCGGCATCAAAAATCCATCCGCAGGCCTGGTGGCCCTGGCCGTTGTTAAGGCTGCGCCGCCAGCGCTGATGCTCCGGCAGGCTTAACGCCGCCAGGCCCTGCTTTGCGCTGTGCGGGTGGACATGCGCGGCGCTGGCGGGCAGCTCCGTCAGGTTCCGGCGGGGAGAATCCAGCAGCGCGCCGTCTATTTTCCCCTGCGTCGTCTGAAGGCGCTGGCGTTCACCGCCGTAGCGCTGCCACCAGCCGTCGAAGGCGGCCTGGCTTTCCGGCGTGGCGCGATCCCCTTTATTTGCCACGATGATATCCGCCGAGGCGAGCTGATCGCGGAAGTTCTCGTTGTTGACCGCTTTCTCATCCAGCAGCTGGCGCGGATCGAGAACGCACAGCGTGGCGCGCAGGTCGATCCACGGCTCGTAAACCGGCGCGGTGAGTAAATCGAGGATTTGCTTAGGGTGCCCCAGGCCGGTGGGTTCGATCAGCAGCCGGTCCGGCTTCCCCTGGCGCAGCAGGGTGTTGAGCCCAACCTGCATCGGCAGGCCATTTACGCAGCACATGCATCCGCCGGGGATCTCCTTAACCAGCGCGCCGCTGTCCGCCAGCAGCGCGCCGTCAATGCCGACCTCGCCAAATTCATTGACCAGCACGGCCCATTTTTCTGCCGGATCTTTGTGAGCCAGCAGGTGCAAAATCGAGGTGGTTTTACCGCTGCCGAGAAAACCGGTGATGAGGTTGGTTTTGGTCACATGCGCTCCAGGAAAGGTGTGATGATGTAACAATTATCACTTATCCTGGCGAAAAAAAGCGGTAATGAGAAGAGGCACGGCGAACGGAGGCGGATACCGTTCGCCTTAAGGGCAATAATCGTTAAAGATTTAACGTCTCGATAACAGCCCGGCGTGCGCCAAGACGGACAATGCGCTGGTAGGCCTGGCTTACGGCATCGACAAAAACGGTATTTTGCGTCAGCTCGTGGCCAAAAATTTCACTCAGACCCAGCAGAGCGTTAACGCGCTCCGCGTCGGGGGTGGACGCAACAATCGCCCGAATTTTGTCGCTGAGCGGGTCGCGCACGTCGATCGGGTTCCCGGCGTCGTCCACGCCGCTTGCATAGCGCATCCAGCCCGCGACGCCCAGCGCCAGCAGCGGCCATGCGCTTTTACGCTCGAGATGAACGCGGATACCGTCCAGCATGCGCTGCGGCAATTTCTGGCTGCCGTCCATCGCAATTTGCCAGGTCCGGTGCCGTAGCGCCGGGTTGGCGAAACGGTCGATCAGGCTATCGGCGTAGGCCGTGAGGTCAACGTCGGTGATGCGCAGCGTCGGCGCCTGCTCGGCAAGCATTAGCCGGCGCGCGGCGCGGCGGAAGTCGGCGTCTTCCATGCATTCATTAATATGCGCATATCCGGCGAGATACCCCAGATAGGCCAGGAACGAATGGCTGCCGTTGAGCATGCGCAGCTTCATCTGCTCCCACGGCAGCACATCCCGCACCATCTGCACGCCTGCGGCCTCCCACTCGGGGCGTCCGGCAACAAAGTTATCTTCCACCACCCATTGAATGAACGGTTCACAGCTGATGGCGCACGGGTCTTCAACGCCAAGCGCCTGCGTAATTTCAGCCAGCGAGGCCTCGGTGGCAGCGGGAACGATGCGATCGACCATCGTGCCGGGGAAGCTGACGTTCGCTTCAATCCAGCCCGCAAGTTCTGCGGATCGCCTGTGCGCCATGCCGAGTACGGCATTTTTCACAACGTGGCCGTTGTCCGGGATATTGTCGCAGGAGAGGACGGTGAAGGCGGGCAGGCCGCGCGCGCGGCGGCGGTGCAGGGCCTCTACCAGAATGCCCGGCGCGGAATGCGGTTCCTCCGGATTGGCCAGATCGTGAATAATGCGGTCGTTTTGCCTGTCCAGCCTGCCGGTCGCCGGGTCGATGCAGTAGCCTTTTTCAGTGATGGTCAGCGAAACGATCGCCACCTGCGGCTCGCAGAATTTCTCGATAATGGCCGCAAGCGAGTCCAGCTTTGCGTTCAGGCACTCATGGACGGCGCCAACGATAATCGGTCGGTTGCCCTCTGCGCCTTTCTCCAGCACGGTGAAGAGGTGATCCTGCGCGCGGAGCTGGCTCATCAGCACGTCGCCGCTAAACAGGCTGATTTCACAAATTCCCCAGTCGCCGCCTTTGGCGTTGAGCACGCGGTCGGTCAATAGCGCCTGATGCGCGCGGTGAAACGCGCCGAAGCCAAAGTGAACGATGCGCGAACGTAAGCGCGAACGATCGTAATGCGGCTGCTGAACGAGGGGAGGGAGCGCGGCGGAGGCTATAGTCTTCATGAAGTACACACCTGATTAACCATTAATTAACAATGGCAGTGTAAAGTTATATGACAACAAATTAAATTGGTGAGCCGTAAATATCCCCGTTCTGTGAGTTTGATCAATCAATAGCGGCGCACCGTATTGATCCTTCCCGCCAAACATGTATGGTAGTCGTCATTGCACTAACGAATATTGGTATAACAACTTGCGAGGGCAGGACAATGGAACAAACCTGGCGTTGGTACGGGCCGAACGATCCGGTATCTCTTGATGACGTGCGTCAGGCTGGCGCGACGGGCGTCGTGACGGCGCTGCACCATATTCCGAACGGCCAGGTGTGGCCGGTTGAGGAAATCCAGCAGCGCCAGGCGCTGCTGGCGGAAAAAGGCTTAACCTGGTCCGTGGTGGAAAGCATTCCGGTGCATGAAGAGATCAAGACCCGCTCCGGCCATTGCGAAACCTGGATTGCGAACTATCAGCAGAGCATCCGCAACCTGGCGGCCTGCGGCATTGACACGGTCTGCTATAACTTTATGCCGATTCTGGACTGGACGCGTACCGATCTGGAATACCGGATGGCCGACGGCTCTAAGGCGCTGCGCTTCGATCAGATCGCTTTTGCGGCGTTCGAAATGCATATTTTGAAGCGCCCAGGCGCGGAGGCAGATTACACGCCTGAAGAGCAGCAGCAGGCGCTGCAGTGGTTCAACGCGGCAAGCGAAGCGGATATCGAAAAGCTGACCCGCAACATCATTGCGGGCCTGCCGGGCGCCGAAGAGGGCTACACGCTGGATCAGTTCCGCGCGCGCCTGGCGGAATACGGTGATATCGATAAAAACCAGCTGCGTGAAAACATGGCCCACTTCCTGCGCGCTATCGTGCCGGTTGCCGAAGAGGCGGGCGTGCGCCTGGCGGTTCACCCGGACGATCCGCCGCGTCCTATCCTCGGCCTGCCGCGCATCGTCTCGACCATCGAGGATATGCAATGGCTTAAGGAGACGGTCAACAGCATCTATAACGGCTTTACGATGTGCACCGGCTCCTACGGCGTGCGCGCGGATAACGACCTGGTGCAGATGATTGAGACCTTCGGCGACCGGATTCACTTCACGCACCTGCGCGCCACCTGCCGTGAAGATAACCCAAAAACCTTCCACGAGGCGGCCCACCTGGGCGGCGATGTGAATATGGTTGCGGTGGTAGATGCGATCCTGGCGGAAGAAGCGCGCCGCAAGCGCGCCGGGGATTTGCGTCCAATTCCGTTCCGCCCGGATCACGGGCACCAGATGCTGGACGATCTGCGCAAGAAAACCAACCCGGGCTATTCGGCGATTGGCCGCCTGAAGGGGATGGCGGAAGTGCGCGGCGTTGAGCTGGCGCTGAAGATGACCAAATATCCTGAGCTTTTGTAAGCTCTGTTGCCCGGTCGCGCTACGCTTAGCGGTCCTACAAAAAACCGGCCTGAGAGCCGGTTTTTTTGTTTTTGTCGGTCGGGTAGGGCAAGGCCGCCACCCGATAAATGCCGCATTCAGTCAGCGCGACCCATATAGCGTTTTTCTTCAATATGGATGCGGATTTTCTCACCGGCAGACAGGTATTCCGGCACCTGGACAACCAGGCCGGTGGTCAGGGTAGCGGGCTTGTTGCGGGCGCTGGCAGATGCGCCTTTGATGCCTGGCGCCGTATCGACGATTTCCAGATCGACGGTCTGCGGCAGCTCCAGCGCCAGCAGCACGCCGTCCCAGGTCAGCACCTGCATGTCAGGCATACCGCCTTCAGGAATGAACAGCAGCTCTTCTTCGATCTGGTCCTTGGTGAAGATGTACGGGGTGTAATCTTCCTTATCCATGAACACGTATTCATTGCCGTCAATGTAGGAAAAATCAACATAGCGGCGGGTCAGGGTCACGGTATCCACGATATCGTCGCCTTTGAAGCGCTCTTCCACCTTCAGGCCGGTACGAACATCGGCGAAACGCATTTTGTACAGCGTTGCGGCACCACGGGCGCTCGGGGCCTGAATGTCGATATCTTTCACAATCAGCAGTTTGCCGTTGTAATTCAGTACCATACCTTTCTTAATTTCGTTCGCTCTTGGCATTGCGTTAATCCTGTCTACGGGAGGTAAAAAATATCGCGCCAAATTACTCGCGCGCGGCCTTTCAGGCAAGCGGAATTCGCGGCTTTTGCTATCAATACATAAAAGGTGTTACTGTGCGCGCGATGCCCGATTGCGCGGGTATTCATCAGCGAAAGAGAGCATTTATGGATTGTCGTCCAGACTGCGGCGCGTGCTGTACCGCACCGTCTATTTCAAGTCCTATTCCAGGAATGCCCCAGGGCAAGCCGGCGAATACCCGCTGCGTCCAGCTTTCGGAAAACAATCTGTGCCTTATTTTCGGCTCGCCCCTTCGCCCGAAGGTTTGCTCCGGGCTTCAGCCAGCGGCCGAAATGTGCGGCAGCTCGCGCGCGCAGGCGATAACGTATCTTCTTGAGCTGGAGGCGCTCACCGCGCCCTAGACGTCTTTGATTCGCGTCAGGCAGCCAATCGTTATGACGCACATCGCCAGCGCTATCCAGAATACCGTGTGGTAGTTCCACAGCTCGGCCACGACGCCTGCCATTGAGCCCGCAATAATCCAGCCCACGCGCGTGGTATTAGTATAAAGGGTGGTCGCTGAACCTGCCTGGCCCGGCATCAGGTCCTGAAAGTAGAGCATGCCGATCCCGGCCAGAATGCCGATGTAGATAGCGTTCAGCAGCTGTAAGGCCAGCAGCACCGCCGGGCTGTGCGCCGTCAGCATACCGATATAAAACAGCAGCCCCGCGGCGGCGGCCACGCGCATCAAAAAACGCTTTCCGAAGCGCTTCGCATAATACCCCGCAATCAGCATGGTCGGGATCTCTAGCCCGGCAGCGGTTCCCATCATAATCCCCGCCAGCTTTTCCGGCAGATGCAGCTCGTCGATAATAAACAGCGGCATATTAATGATGTAAAGGCTGTTGGTGCCCCACATCAGCGTACAGACGATGAAAAGCAGCAGCGCATCGCGGCGGTTGCGGCGCGGCGCCTCAAGCACGCCCGTCGCCATCTTTGACTCTTTGCGCATCGACGGCAGGAAGAACCACACCATCGCGCCGCAGATCACAAACGCAACGGCCGCGCTGAGGTACATCACCGTAAAGCCAAACCCCATCGCCAGCGCGTAGGCGAGCGGCGGGCCGATCACCCATGCCAGCGACACCTGCGCGCGAAGAATGGAGCTGAACATGACCGCTTCACGTCCGGTCCGGTCGGCGTGCTCGCGCGCGAGGGCGAACATCTGCGGGTTTGCGGTGGAGCCAAAGCTGCTCAGAAAAACGCCGATGAACAGCAGGATGAAGTAGTTGCGGTTCCACGCAAACAGCAGGCAGGCGAACACGCCCAGCAGGCAGCAGAAAACGATCAGGCTTTTGCGGTCGCCTTTTCGGTCTGAACGTCCGGCCAGAAACTGGCTCACGAAGATGCCGATGATCGCGCTGCCGGTAAAGAAGAAGCCAACCATCGCCGGGCGCACGTGTACCTCGTTCGTCAGAAACAGGCTCAGCGTGGGCGTTTGCAGCGCACCGGCAATGCCGGTGAGAAAGGCAACAATTAAAAACGCCGATGACGTCAGGTCAAAGGGCTTTGGCGAGGCGGCTGCGGGGGTGTTATGCATGATCCATTATCAGCAGTGTCTGAAAGAGACGCGGAGTTTACGCCCCCTGTCAGAAAATGAACAGTCAGGGCAGGGTGTTTTGCTACAAAAAATCAAAATGCTATTTCATTTTAACGGTGTGACCAGAATTTGCTGAAGCAGAATGCTGAACGTCAGCACCACGCAGCTGAACGGCGGAGAAATGTGCTGTATATCTAACTTCTGATATGAGAAATGTAACTTTTCTTGCAACAATTCGCGGAAAAGGGCAAGAATCATTGAAACGTTTCAGCGCTCGCTTGTTTTGACTGACGGACAGGTCAGCGCATTTTTTCTCATTAAAGCTGAAACGATTCAATTTCGGCAGGAGAGGAGAACCATGTTCCAGTTATCTGTTCAGGATATTCACCCGGGCGCACAGGCCGGAAACAAAGAAGAGGCCATTCGCCAGGTTGCCGCCGCGCTCGTTGAGGCAGGTAACGTGGCGGAAGGCTACGTAGACGGCATGCTCGCGCGCGAGCTGCAAACCTCCACATTCCTCGGCAACGGCATCGCCATTCCGCACGGCACCACCGACACGCGTGACCAGGTGCTGAAAACCGGCGTCAAGGTTTATCAGTTCCCACAGGGCGTGACGTGGGGCGAAGGCCAGGTGGCTTACGTGGCGATTGGTATTGCCGCCAGCAGCGATGAACACTTAGGCCTGCTGCGTCAGCTGACGCACGTGTTAAGCGATGATGCGGTGGCTGAACAGCTGAAGTCCGCCACGACGGCGGAAGAGCTGCGCGCCCTGCTGATGGGTGAGAAGCAGAGCGATGCGCTGAAGCTGGATAACGACACGCTGACGCTGGACGTCGCCGCGGTCGATCTGGTGACGCTGCAGGCGCTGAACGCTGCGCGTCTTAAAGAGGCTGGCGCCGTTGAGGCCGCATTTGTCTCCCGCGCGATCAACGACAAGCCGCTGAATTTAGGCCAGGGCATCTGGCTGAACGACAGCGCGGAAGGCAACCTGCGCAGCGCCATCGCCGTCAGCCGTGCGGCTACCGCGTTTGACGTTGACGGTGAACGCGCCGCGCTGCTGGTGACCGTCGCCATGGCCGATGACCAGCCCGTCGCGGTGCTGAAGCGCCTGAGCGAGCTGCTGCTCAACAACAAAGCTGAAAAACTGCTGAACGCCGACGCGGCGACCGTCCTGGCTCTGCTGACCAGCGACGATGCGCTGACTGAGGACGTGCTCAGCGCCGAATACGTGGTGCGTAACGAGCACGGGCTGCACGCCCGTCCGGGCACCATGCTGGTGAATACCATTAAACAATTTGATAGCGAGATTACCGTGACCAACCTGGATGGTTCGGGCAAGCCGGCCAACGGCCGCAGCCTGATGAAAGTTGTCGCGCTGGGCGTGAAGAAAGGCCACCGCCTGCGCTTCACCGCACAGGGTGCAGATGCTGAACAGGCGCTGAAAGCCATTGGCGATGCCATTACGGCAGGCTTAGGGGAGGGCGCATAATGAGCAGACGCGTCGCGACCATTACGCTGAACCCGGCCTATGACCTGGTCGGTTTTTGCCCGGAAATCGAGCGTGGTGAGGTTAACCTCGTGCGTACTACCGGCCTGCACGCCGCGGGTAAAGGGATTAACGTAGCCAAAGTGCTGAAGGATCTGGGTATCGACGTCACCGTCGGCGGTTTCCTCGGTAAAGATAACCAGGACGGATTTCAGCAGCTGTTCAGCGAGCTGGGCATTGCCAACCGTTTCCAGGTAGTGCAGGGCCGTACCCGTATTAACGTCAAGCTGACGGAAAAAGACGGTGAAGTGACCGACCTGAACTTCTCCGGCTTTGAAGTCACGCCTGCCGACTGGGAGCGTTTTGTCACGGATTCCCTGAGCTGGCTGGGCCAATTCGACATGGTATGCGTGAGCGGTAGCCTGCCGTCCGGCGTCAGCCCGGAAGCATTCACCGACTGGATGACACGCCTGCGCAGCCAGTGTCCGTGCATTATCTTCGACAGCAGCCGCGACGCGCTGGTCGCCGGTCTGAAAGCCGCGCCGTGGCTGGTGAAGCCTAATCGCCGCGAGCTGGAGATCTGGGCCGGCCGCAAGCTGCCGGAATTAAGCGATGTGATTGAAGCGGCGCACGCGCTGCGCGAACAGGGGATCGCTCACGTGGTGATTTCTCTCGGCGCAGAAGGCGCGCTGTGGGTTAACGCCTCCGGCGAGTGGATCGCCAAACCGCCGTCAATGGAGGTGGTTAGCACCGTTGGCGCAGGGGATTCCATGGTTGGCGGCCTGATTTACGGCCTGCTGATGCGTGAATCCAGCGAACATACTTTACGTCTTGCTACCGCCGTTGCAGCCCTGGCCGTGAGCCAGAGCAACGTTGGTATTACCGATCGTACCCAGTTGGCCGCGATGATGGCGCGCGTTGACTTGAAACCTTTTAACTAACAGCAGGAGAGGCACAATGAAAACGCTGCTGATTATTGACTCCGGTCTTGGACAGGCTCGCGCCTACATGGCGAAGACCCTGCTGGGCGCGGCGGCACAAAAAGCACATCTGGACATTATTGATAACCCGGGCGACGCCGAGATGGCCATCGTTCTGGGCGATAGCATCCCGGCAGACAGCGCCCTCAACGGCAAAAAGGTGTGGCTGGGCGATATCAATCGCGCCGTTGCGCATCCTGAGCTGTTCCTGAGCGAGGCGAAAGGCCACGCTGCGCTGTACACCGCGCCAGCGGCATCCGCGCCGGTTGCGGGCACGGGGCCAAAACGCATTGTGGCGGTTACGGCTTGCCCAACGGGCGTTGCGCATACCTTTATGGCGGCTGAAGCAATTGAAACCGAAGCCAAAAAACGCGGCTGGTGGGTGAAGGTTGAAACCCGCGGCTCCGTGGGGGCGGGCAATGCCATCACGCCAGAAGAGGTCGCAGAGGCCGATCTGGTGATCGTCGCCGCGGATATTGAAGTGGATCTGGCGAAGTTTGCCGGCAAGCCGATGTACCGCACCTCAACCGGCCTGGCGCTGAAAAAGACGGCGCAGGAGTTTGATAAGGCGCTGGCGGAAGCCAAGCCGTATCAGGCAAGCGGCGCGGCGAAAGCGCCGACCGAGGGGAAAAAAGAGTCTGCTGGCGCCTATCGTCACCTGCTGACCGGCGTGTCGTACATGCTGCCGATGGTGGTGGCGGGCGGCCTGTGCATTGCGCTCTCCTTCGCCTTTGGTATTGAAGCGTTCAAAGAGCAGGGCACGCTGGCTGCTGCATTGATGCAGATTGGCGGTGGATCCGCCTTCGCGCTGATGGTGCCGGTCCTGGCGGGCTTTATCGCCTTCTCGATTGCGGACCGTCCTGGCCTGACGCCGGGTCTTATCGGCGGTATGCTGGCCGTGAGCACCGGTTCCGGATTCATCGGCGGGATTATTGCCGGTTTCCTGGCCGGTTACGTGGCGAAGCTCATCAGCTCGAAGCTGAAGCTGCCGCAGAGCATGGAGGCGCTGAAGCCTATTCTGATCATCCCGCTGATTTCCAGCCTGGTGGTTGGCCTGGCGATGATTTACCTGATCGGCAAACCGGTCGCGGGCATCCTGGAAGGGCTGACGCACTGGCTGCAAACCATGGGCACGGCGAACGCGGTTCTGCTGGGCGCGATCCTGGGCGGCATGATGTGTACCGACATGGGCGGCCCGGTGAACAAAGCGGCATACGCCTTTGGCGTGGGCCTGCTGAGCACCCAAACCTACGCGCCGATGGCGGCCATTATGGCTGCGGGCATGGTGCCACCGCTGGCGCTTGGCCTGGCAACGCTGATTGCGCGCCGTAAGTTCGACAAGGCGCAGCAGGAAGGGGGCAAGGCGGCGCTGGTTCTGGGCCTGTGCTTCATTACCGAAGGGGCGATTCCGTTCGCGGCGCGTGACCCGATGCGCGTACTGCCTTGCTGCATCGTAGGCGGCGCGATTACCGGCGCCATCTCCATGGCGGTTGGCGCGAAGCTGATGGCGCCGCACGGTGGCCTGTTCGTGCTGCTGATCCCTGGCGCTATCACTCCGGTGCTGGGTTACCTGCTGGCGATTATCGCCGGTACGCTGGTGGCGGGTCTGTCTTACGCGGTGCTGAAGCGCCCGGAAGCGGAAGCGGTCGCAAAAGCGGCGTAAGCGAAACGCAATAAAAAAGCCGGGTTGCTTAGCACCCGGCTTTTTTTATGCCGCCTGTTCGGCGGTTTGCTGCGCCTTCAGCCAGGCAATCTCTTCTGCCCAGATATCCGGATTGATGGTTTCCAGCACCATCGGAATGCCGTCGAAGCGAGCGTCCTGCATGATAACGCGGAACGCGTCGTGGCCAATGTTCCCTTCGCCCAGGCTGTGATGGCGGTCGACGCGGCTGCCGAACGCGCTTTTCGCATCGTTCAGGTGCATGCCGCGCAGGTACTGGAAGCCGACGATACGTTCAAACTCGTCGAAGGTGTTTTTCGTGGCTTCGGCGGTGCGCAGGTCATACCCCGCCGCAAACGCGTGGCAGGTATCAATGCATACGCCCACGCGGGATTTATCCTCAACGCCGTCGATGATGGCCGCCAGGTGCTCGAACCTAAAGCCGAGGTTGCTGCCCTGGCCGGCGGTATTTTCAATCACCGCCGTTACGCCCTGGGTTTTATCCAGCGTGATGTTAATGGACTCGGCAATGCGCGCCAGGCAGGCGTCTTCGTCAATCTGCATCAGGTGGCTGCCAGGGTGGAAGTTCAGCAGCGTCAGCCCAAGCTGTTCGCAGCGCTGCACCTCATCGAGAAACGCCTCGCGGGATTTCTCCAGCGCCTCTTCAACCGGATGTCCGAGGTTAATCAGGTAGCTGTCGTGGGGGAGAATTTGGCCTGGCCCGTAGCCGTACTTTTCGCAGGCGGCCTTGAAATCGTCGATGATTTCAGCCGTGAGGGGGGCGGCGCGCCACTGGCGCTGGTTTTTGGTGAACAGGGCGAATGCGGTCGCCTCGATTTCGGCGGCGCGAATGGCGGCATTCGCGAGGCCACCGGCAGCGCTAACGTGCGCTCCAACATATTTCATAAAGGGACTCCTGTTAACCCGAAATGCTTATGATAGCGGGTTAACAGGAGGAGGACGTAGTGGTTTATGCCATCAGGCTGTGAACCGCGAGGTTGATTGCGCCACCGCCGACGATAAGCCACACGAAGAGCACCAGCGCCATCAGCAGCGGTTTCGCCCCGGCTTTTTTCAGCGCGCTGACGTGGGTGGTTACCCCGAGCGCCGCCATGGCCATTGCCAGCAGCACGGTATCCAGCGTCACCAGCATATCCACAACCGCTTTTGGCAGCAGGTGGAAGGAGTTAAACACCGCGACCACGATAAACAGAATCGCAAACCAGGGAATGGTGATTTTGCTCTTCTGGCCGCTTCCCGCCGGGGCCAGCTGTTTTACCCGCGCGGCCAGGATAATCAGGAACGGTGCAAGCATCATGACGCGCAGCATTTTCGCAATCACCGCCGCGTTTTCCGCTTCCGGGTTAATGGCGTGTCCCGCCGCGACCACCTGCGCCACTTCGTGCATGGTTGAGCCGATGTAGATCCCGTAGGTTTCCGGGCTGAACCAGTGCGCGACCAGCGGATACATCGCAGGGTACAGGAAGATTGCCAGCGTACCGAAGATCACCACCGTCGCAACCGCCACGGTCACCTTGCTGGATTCGGCCTTTACGACCGGCTCGGTGGCCAGCACCGCGGCCGCGCCGCAGATGCTGCTGCCCGCGCCGATCAGCCAGCTTGTCTGTTTATCCAGCCCGAACACCTTCTGGCCGATAAAGCACGCCAGTAAAAAGGTGCTGGTCAGCGTGAGGACGTCGATCGCGATACCGCTGACGCCGACGTCCGCAATTTGCGAAAACGTCAGGCGAAAGCCGTAAAGAATAATCCCGAGGCGCAGCAGGTGCTGCTTGGCGAAGATCACGCCGCCGTCGCAGGCTTTCCAGAGCTTAGGGTAGACGGTATTGCCGACGACCATACCCAATAAAATGGCCAGGGTGAGGGCGCTAAACCCGGCTCCGGCGATGGCCGGAATGCTGCCGGCCCAGAGCGCGACGCCCGTTACGACGGCGCTGAGCGCAAGCCCCGGCACGAAGTGCCATACTGTTCGATGATGCTGTAAGGTGATTTCTGACATAACCTTCTCCTTTGTCTGGCTAAAGGTTACGTCGCGCTGGTTTAAAAATAAAATTGATTATATATTTATAATCAATCTTTATAAGTGGTAAGCAACCATGCACATTACATTGCGTCAGCTGGAAGTGTTCGCCGAAGTGCTGAAGAGCGGGTCGACCACCCAGGCATCCCAGATGCTGGCTCTTTCGCAGTCTGCGGTGAGCGCCGCGCTGACCGATCTGGAAGGCCAGCTGGGGGTTCAGCTTTTCGACAGGGTAGGGAAGCGGCTCGTGGTTAACGAACATGGCCGCCTGCTTTATCCGCGCGCGCTGGCGCTCCTTGAACAGGCGATTGAAATTGAGCAGCTGTTCCGGGAAGACAACGGCGCGATCCGCGTTTTCGCCAGCAGCACTATCGGCAACTACATCCTGCCGGAAGTGATTGCCCGCTACCGCCGGGATTTTCCGACCCTGCCGCTGGAGATGAGCGTCGGCAACAGCCAGGACGTGATCAACGCGGTGATCGATTTCCGCGTGGATATTGGCCTCATTGAAGGGCCGTGCCATAACGTCGATATCATCGCGGAGCCGTGGCTGGAGGACGAGCTGGTGGTGTTTGCCTCTCCGGCCTCCTCCCTATTACAGGGCGAGGTGACGCTGGAGCGGCTGGCGCAGGCCCAGTGGATCCTGCGCGAACAGGGCTCCGGCACGCGAGAAATCGTCGATTACCTGCTGCTGTCCCATCTGCCGCAGTTCCAGCTGGGCATGGAGCTTGGCAACTCGGAGGCGATCAAGCACGCCGTTCGCCACGGTCTGGGCATCAGCTGCCTTTCGCGCCGCGTGATTGCTGAACAGCTGGAAAGCGGAACGCTGGTTGAAATTCCGGTGCCGCTGCCGAAGCTGGTGCGCACGCTGTGGTGCATCCACCATCGTCAGAAACACCTTTCCAGCTCGCTGCAGCGTTTTCTGCGCTACTGCGAGATGTAAAGGCGCCCCTCTTCCCACAGGGGAGAGGGTCAGGGTGAGGGGTTTACTTATAATCCTGGCCGAGTCATGAAGCTCTCTTATAACAGTGCATTTCTGCCGGAAGGAACGCGGATCGTCTGCTACAATCGCGCCTCATTTATTGAATGGACAGCATTTTCACATGGTTTCAGAAACTAAAACCACAGAAGCGCCCGCGCTACGTCGCGCACTGAAGGCGCGTCACCTGACGATGATCGCCATTGGCGGATCGATCGGTACAGGTCTTTTTGTTGCCTCTGGCGCAACAATTTCGGCAGCAGGCCCGGGCGGGGCACTCTTTTCCTATATCCTGATTGGCCTGATGGTGTACTTCCTGATGACCAGCCTGGGTGAGCTGGCGGCGTATATGCCGGTGTCCGGTTCGTTCTCGACCTATGGTCAAAAATACGTTGAGGAAGGCTTCGGCTTCGCGCTGGGCTGGAACTACTGGTATAACTGGGCGGTAACGATTGCCGTTGACCTGGTTGCCGCGCAGCTGGTAATGACCTGGTGGTTCCCGGATACGCCAGGCTGGATCTGGAGCGCGCTGTTCCTCGCCGTGATCTTCCTGCTCAACTACATCTCCGTGCGCGGTTTTGGCGAGGCGGAATACTGGTTCTCTTTGATAAAAGTGGCAACCGTCATCATCTTTATCGTGGTCGGTGTGGCGATGATCGTTGGTATTTTCAAAGGCGCTGAACCTGCGGGATGGAGCAACTGGACGATTGACGATGCGCCGTTTGCCGGGGGCTTCTCGGCGATGATTGGCGTGGCGATGATCGTCGGCTTCTCCTTCCAGGGCACCGAGCTTATCGGCATCGCGGCCGGTGAATCTGAAAATCCAGAGAAGAATATCCCGCGCGCGGTGCGTCAGGTGTTCTGGCGTATCCTGCTGTTCTACGTGTTCGCTATTCTGATCATCAGCCTGATCATCCCTTATACCGACCCAAGCCTGCTGCGCAACGATGTGAAGGACATCAGCGTTAGCCCGTTCACGCTGGTGTTCCAGCACGCCGGCCTGCTGTCTGCGGCGGCGGTCATGAATGCGGTTATCCTGACGGCGGTGCTGTCTGCGGGTAACTCAGGCATGTACGCCTCAACCCGCATGCTGTACACCCTGGCCTGCGACGGTAAAGCGCCGCGTATTTTCGCCAGGCTGTCTCGCGGCGGGGTGCCGCGCAACGCGCTGTACGCCACGACCGTCATCGCGGGCCTGTGTTTCCTGACCTCCATGTTCGGCAACCAGACGGTATACCTGTGGCTGCTGAACACCTCGGGCATGACGGGCTTTATCGCCTGGCTTGGGATTGCCATCAGCCATTATCGCTTCCGCCGCGGCTACGTGAAGCAGGGCCATGATATTAACAACCTGCCGTACCGCTCCGGGTTCTTCCCGCTGGGGCCGATTTTTGCCTTCGTTCTGTGTCTGATTATTACTTTGGGGCAGAACTACGAGGCCTTCCTGTCTGACACCATCGACTGGGGCGGCGTGATGGCGACCTACATCGGTATTCCGCTGTTCCTCGTCATCTGGTTTGGCTACAAGCTGGTGAAAGGCACGCACTTCGTTCGTTACAGCGAAATGGAATTTCCGAAACGATTTAAACAATAACCGCACTTCCTCTCTTTCTGGCCCGCTCATTTGAGCGGGCTTTTTTTTGTCTCCACACTGTGCAGTGCAGATATATTTTTTAACAATTCAATTGATAATAGTTATCGTTTGCTTTATCGTTACGAAAATTTGTAGAAGATGACCGACCTGCCGAAGAAGCGGGCGGGGTGCAAAGCACTGTGAGCAGTAATGATTTGATTTAGCTGTATTTACCTCATGGAGAAATGGAATGTTTAGGTTGAATCCCATCGTCAGGGGAGGACTCTGCGCGTCTGCAATGTCCCTCGCTCTGCCTGTCATCGCAGCAGAATCCGGCGACACAATGGTTGTAACGGCAGCGGCTACCGAGCAAAACCTGAAGGATGCACCGGCGAGTATTAGCGTCATTACTCAGGAAGATTTGCATCGTAAGCCCGTTCAGAACCTCAAAGATGTGTTGCGGGACGTGCCCGGCGTACAGCTGACGAACGAAGGGGACAACCGAAAAGGGGTAAGTATTCGCGGTCTGGACAGCAGCTATACGCTGATTCTGGTCGATGGCAAACGCGTAAGCTCGCGTAACGCCGTGTTTCGCCATAACGATTTTGACCTGAACTGGGTGCCGGTGGATGCGATCGAGCGCATCGAAGTGGTTCGCGGACCCATGTCCTCCCTCTACGGTTCCGACGCCCTGGGCGGCGTGGTGAACATCATCACCAAAAAAATCGGCCAGAAGTGGACGGGAGCCCTGAGCGCCGACAGCACGATTCAGGAGCATCGCGATCGCGGCGACACCCATAGCGGCCAGTTCTTTACCAGCGGACCGCTGGTGGACGGCGTGCTGGGGCTGAAGGCCTACGGCAGCGTCTCAAAGCGTGAAAAAGACGACCAGCAAAAATCATCCAGCGACGCCAGCGGCCAAACGCCGCGCATCGAAGGTTTTACCAGCCGCGATGCGAACGTAGAGTTTGCGTGGACGCCGACGGAAGACCACGACTTCACCGCGGGCTACGGCTTTGACCGTCAGGATCGCGATTCGGATTCTCTTGATAAAAACCGCCTTGAGCGTCAGAACTATTCCCTGAGCCACAATGGCCGCTGGGGCGTAGGCAACAGCGAGCTGAAGTTCTACGGCGAAAAAGTGGATAACAAAAACCCCGGCAACAGCAGCGCTATCACCTCCGAGAGCAACGCCGTTGATGGCAAATACGTGCTGCCGCTGGGCGAAATCAACCAGATGCTGACGTTCGGCGGCGAATGGCGTCACGACAAGCTGAAAGACCCTATAAACATGACGGGTGGCTCCAGCAGCAATACGTCAGCAAGCCAGTACGCGCTGTTCCTGGAAGATGAGTGGCGTATCTTTGAACCGCTGGCGCTGACCACCGGCATCCGCATGGATGACCATGAAACCTACGGCGACCACTGGAGCCCGCGTGCTTACCTGGTGTATAACGCGACGGATACCGTGACGGTGAAAGGAGGCTGGGCAACCGCGTTTAAAGCGCCGTCGCTGCTGCAGCTTAGCCCGGACTGGGTGTCCAACTCCTGCCGCGGCGCCTGTCAAATTGTCGGTAACCCGGACCTGAAGCCGGAAACCAGCGAAAGCTTCGAGTTTGGCCTCTACTACAGCGGCGAAGAGGGCTGGTTAGAGGGCGTACAGGCCAGCATCACTACCTTCCAGAACAACGTGGATGATCGTATCAGCGTCAACCGCACGGCGAGCGTCGATCAGGCAAAAGGCTACCCGAACTACGTGGGCCTGAACGCCGACGGGGAACCTATCTTCCGCTATTACAACGTCAATAAGGCGCGCATCCGCGGGGTGGAAACCGAGCTGAAGTTCCCGGTTGCCGAAGACTGGAAGGTGACGCTGAACTACACCTACAACGACGGTCGCGACATCAGCAACGGCGGGAACAAGCCGCTGTCCGAGCTGCCGTTCCACACGGCGAACGGCACCGTAGACTGGCAGGCGACGCAGGACTGGTCGTTCTACGTTCAGGGAAACTACACCGGTGAGAAACGCGCGGTGACCTCCGGTGCGGCGACGCCGGGCGGCTACGTAGTCTGGAATACGGGCGCGGCGTGGCAGGCAACAAAAAGCGTGAAGCTGCGCGCCGGCGTGCAGAACCTGCTGGATAAAGATCTCAGCCGCGATGACTACAGCTATACCGAAGACGGCCGCCGCTACTTCGTGGGCGTGGATTATAAGTTCTGATTGCGTAATGTGCCGGGCGGCGGCTTCGCCTTACCCGGCCTACTCAATAGCACAAATTTGTAGGCCCGGTAAGCGAAGCGCCACCGGGCGAGACCCGCCGCACTTACCGCAGCAAATGCGCCGCGTGGAAGCGGAGATGATCCTCAATAAACGAGGCGATGAAAAAGTAGCTGTGATCGTATCCCGGCTGGATGCGCAGCGTCAGCGGCCAGTTTTTCTGGCGCGCGGCTTCGGCAAGCACCGCGGGCTGAAGCTGCGCGGCGAGGAACTGATCCGCATCGCCCTGGTCGATAAGCGTTGGGATTGCATCGTCTTCACGGCTGGCCAGCATCAGCGCGCAGCTGTCCCATTCCCGCCATTTTTCTGTGTCTTCACCCAGATAGTTTGTGAATGCCTTTTGCCCCCACGGCACCTGCGTCGGGTTCACGATCGGCGCAAAAGCCGATACGCTGGTAAATTTCCCCGGATTTTTCAAGGCCAGGATCAGCGCCCCGTGTCCGCCCATCGAGTGCCCGCTGATGGCGCAGCGATCGCCCACGTTAAACTCGGCCTGAACCAGCGCAGGCAGTTCGTCACGGACGTAGTCATACATGCGGTAATGCGTCGCCCACGGCTGCTGGCTGGCGTTGAGGTAAAAACCGGCGCCTTTTCCAAGGTCGTAACCGGCGTCGTCGGCAACGTCGTCACCGCGCGGGCTGGTATCCGGCATCACCAGCGCGATGCCCAGCTCGGCCGCGATGCGCTGCGCGCCCGCCTTGGTGGTGAAATTTTCGTCGTTGCAGGTCAGGCCTGACAGCCAGTACAGGACGGGCGGCTTCGCTCCGGCTTCAGGCGGCAGGAAAATGCTGAACGTCATGGCACAGTTAAGCGTGCTGGAGTCGTGGCGCCAGCGCTGCTGTCGTCCTTCAAAACAACGGTGCTCTTCGAGCAGTTCCATGCAGGGCTCCTTTTACGGATGACTATTTGTTAAATCAATAATACAGAGTTTTCATTGGCCTGTGAGTAACTTTCACTTTCGTCGGGCGCAAGGATGTTGCATCATCAGTTAACTTATTTTTAACAATTGGAAAGGTCATGGCGTTGCGTATTGCCCTGAGCGGCTTCGTGGTTCTGGTGGTGGCGATGGGGATAGGGCGATTTGCCTTTACGCCTCAGGTTCCACTGATGATTGCCGCCGGGCAGCTCACCCTGACCAGCGCGGGCCTGGTGGCCGCGATGAACTACCTTGGCTATCTGGCGGGCGCCTGGGACGCCATGCGCGCCCATCGCTTTGTCGAAGCGCGGCTGTGGCTCGGCATTATCGGGGCCGTCGCGCTGACGCTGCTGTCCGCGGCGGCGGATAACGCCGTTGTGCACGGGCTTCTGCGCTTTGTGATTGGCTGCATGAGCGGCTGGTCGATGGTGCTGATCGCCGCCTGGACCAACGAGCGCCTTGGGCAGCTGGGCAAGCCGGGGCTGAGCGCGGCGGTCTTCGCCGGGCCGGGGGCAGGCATCGCCCTGAGCGGGCTGCTCGCGGTCTATATTCAGGCCAGATCGCTCTCCGCCGGCGCCGCGTGGCAAATCTACGGCGTGCTGGCGCTGGTGCTGATCGCCGTCGTGGCGCGCTATCTGCCGCGGGCGGGCCAGCTACATCGCCCGGGAACGGCCCCCGAGCCGCTGCACCTCACGCCTGACCTAAAAAGGCTGGTGTGGAGCTACAGCCTGGCCGGGTTTGGCTATATCCTTCCGGCCACGTTTTTATCGCAGATGGCGGTCGCCCGTTTTCCCGGCAGCCTCTTTGCCCAGTTCGTCTGGCCGCTCTTCGGCGCCGCCGCCGTGCTGGGGATTGCGCTGAGCATCGCGCTGCGGCATACCTCAACGTCCAACCGCAGGCTGGCGATCGTGCTCTGGCTTCAGGGCATCGGCGTGTTGGCCGCCTGGCTGCTGCCTGGAATTGGCGGTTTGCTGACCGGCGGGCTGCTGGTCGGCGGCGGTTTCCTCTGCGCCGTGCAGCTTTCATTGCTGTATGGCCGCGAGCTGGCGCCCGAGCATACCCGCTATATGGCGGGGCTGTTGACCACCGGTTACGCCATCGGGCAGCTGGTTGGCCCAATGACCTCCGCGCTCTCCACCTGGCTCACGCACCGGCTGGAGCCGGCGCTGGGTCTGGCTGGCCTCGCGCTGTTTATCGGCGGGGCGTTGGTCTGGAACCGTCAGCCCGAAAGGCAGCAGCGATTGCAATAATTATCGCCGTGAATACTGGATTATGTGCGCCGCCTCACGCACAATGAGCGCACACTTTTGCCACAACGAGGGCAAAAGACGCCACACCTGCAGGAGAAAAGAATGTCATCACTCAGTAAAGAAGCTGCCCTGGTCCATGAAGCGCTGGTTGCGCGCGGTCTTGAAACGCCGCTGCGTCCGCCGGTTCAGGATTTGGATAATGAAACCCGCAAGCGCCTTATCGCCGGGCATATGACCGAGATCATGCAGCTGCTGAATCTCGATCTGAGCGACGACAGCCTGATGGAGACGCCGCATCGCATCGCGAAAATGTACGTCGATGAGATCTTCTCCGGCCTGGATTACGCTAATTTCCCGAAAATCACCGTCATCGAAAACAAGATGAAGGTCGATGAGATGGTCACGGTGCGCGACATCACGCTCACCAGCACCTGTGAACACCACTTCGTCACCATCGACGGCAAAGCGACCGTGGCCTACATTCCAAAAGATACGGTGATTGGCCTGTCCAAAATTAACCGCATCGTGCAGTTCTTCGCCCAGCGTCCGCAGGTGCAGGAGCGCCTGACGCAGCAGATCCTGACGGCGCTGCAAACGCTGCTGGGCACCAACAACGTGGCGGTCTCTATCGACGCGGTGCACTACTGCGTGAAGGCGCGCGGCGTGCGCGATGCGACCAGCGCCACTACTACCACCTCGCTGGGTGGGCTGTTTAAGTCGAGCCAGAATACCCGCCAGGAATTTCTGCGCGCGGTGCGACACCACAACTAATCAGACAGGGCAGGGACCATGGAGCGAAACGTCACGCTCGATTTTGTTCGCGGCGTCGCCATTCTCGGTATCCTGCTGCTGAATATCAGCGCCTTTGGTTTGCCAAAGGCCGCCTATCTTAATCCCGCCTGGTATGGCGACATCACCCCCAGCGATGCCTGGACGTGGGCGGTGCTCGATCTCTTTGCGCAGGTCAAATTCCTGACGCTCTTCGCGCTGCTGTTTGGCGCGGGCCTGCAGCTTTTGCTCAAGCGGGGCACGCGCTGGATCCAGTCGCGCCTGACGCTGCTGGTCATCCTCGGGTTTATTCATGGCCTGTTCTTCTGGGACGGGGATATTCTGCTGGCCTACGGCCTGGTAGGGCTGATTTGCTGGCGCCTGATACGCGATGCGCACAGCGTCAAAAGCCTGTTTAACACCGGCGTAATGCTTTACGTCATGGGGCTTGGCGTATTGCTGCTGCTTGGGCTGATTTCAGGTGATGCAACGAACCGCTCGTGGGTCCCGGACGCCGCCAACCTCCAGTATGAACAGTTCTGGAAGCTGAAGGGTGGAACGGAAGCGATAAGCAACCGCGCGGATATGCTGGGGGATAATCTTCTGGCGCTCGGCGCGCAGTACGGCTGGCAGCTTGCGGGGATGATGCTGATGGGCGCATCCCTGATGCGCACCGGCTGGCTGAAGGGGGAATTTAGCCTGCGGCACTACCGTCGCGTCGGCGCGGGGCTGGTGCTGCTCGGCGTGCTGATCAATCTTCCGGCGGTGATAGCGCAATGGCATCTTCACTGGGACTATCGCTGGTGCGCGTTTTTGCTTCAGGCTCCGCGCGAGCTAAGCGCCCCGTTCCAGACGATAGGCTACGCGGCGCTGATGTACGGCTTCTGGCCGCAGCTGTCCCGCCTGCGCGCGGTGGCTGCCGTGGCCTGCGTGGGCCGCATGGCGTTAAGCAATTACATTCTGCAAACGCTGATTTGCACCACCCTGTTTTATCAATTCGGCCTCTTTATGAAATTCAACCGGCTTGCGCTGCTGGCGTTCGTTATTCCTGTCTGGATTGTTAACGTGCTGTTTTCCGTTTTCTGGCTGCGCTATTTCCGCCAGGGGCCGCTGGAGTGGGCGTGGCGGCAATTAACCGCGCGTGCTGCGGGTGTATCATTGCGTAATACATCCAGATAACGATCTGGATCACAATCATTAACAAAACGGATGTAAGCGTTTTCATCTGTGTGAGCTTCTTCACGCAGTCCCTTTTCTCGTGCTGCCAGAATAGCCTCCTTGCTAAACACAGGGGGTGTCCGTGCGTTGCTGCAATTCTTTTAAGGATGGTGAATATGATCACCATTCGTGACGTCGCCCGTCTGGCGGGCGTTTCCGTTGCTACCGTTTCTCGCGTGCTGAACAACAGCGCGCTCGTCAGCCCTGAAACCCGCGAAACCGTGATGAAAGCCGTTTCGCAGCTGGGCTATCGGCCCAACGCCAACGCGCAGGCGCTGGCCACGCAGGTGAGCGATACCATTGGCGTGGTGGTGATGGACGTTTCCGACGCCTTTTTCGGCGCGCTGGTTAAGGCGGTGGACGTTGTTGCCCAGCAGCACGGAAAGTACGTGCTGATCGGCAACAGCTACCACGAGGCTGAAAAAGAGCGGCATGCCATTGAGGTGCTGATTCGCCAGCGCTGTAACGCCCTGATCGTCCACTCAAAAGCCCTTAGCGACGAAGAGCTCTCCGGCTTTATGGAGCAGATCCCCGGCATGGTGCTGATCAACCGCATCGTGCCCGGCTACGCGCACCGCTGCGTGGGGCTGGACAACGTCAGCGGCGCGATGATGGCGACGCGGATGCTGATCAACAACGGACATCAGCGCGTCGGATATCTGGCCTCCAGCCACCGTATCGAAGACGATGACATGCGCCGCGAGGGGTGGCAAACCGCCCTGAAAGAGCACGGCATCACGCCGCTTGAGAGCTGGACGGGAACCGGTACGCCGGACATGCAGGGGGGCGAGGCGGCGATGGTAGAGCTGCTGGGCCGCAACCTGCAGCTGACGGCCGTTTTTGCCTACAACGACAGCATGGCGGCAGGGGCGCTCACCGCGCTGAAGGATAACGGCATTGTGGTGCCGCAGCATTTGTCGCTGATCGGTTTTGACGACATCCCCATTGCCCGTTACACCGACCCGCAGCTGACGACGGTGCGCTACCCGATTGCTTCGATGGCGAAACTGGCTACAGAGCTGGCGTTACAGGGGGCGGCAGGGCTGCAGGATCGGGGCGCAACGCACTGTTTTATGCCGACTTTAGTGCGGCGTCATTCGGTATCCATTCGGCAAACTGTGGTTTCGATCACTAACTGATTACACGGTGTGATGTAACCGTTTTCAATCTGTGAGTAAATTCACAGTATCTTAACAAGCTGCTGACTATGATGTCAGCGTTTTAGGGGCTGAAACGCTATGTAACGGTGATTATTCACTTTGACCATAGCAAACGTGCCGGAAACATCCAAAAAAACGCATTTCTGGAGCGTTACAGACCACGGAAGATAAGCATTTTATAAGTGAACTTCGGCGATCGGTAACGTTTCTTTAACATCTGCCCGCCGATCGTTATTCATCAGAACTACCCTGCATAAAAAAAACCGGAGATACCATGAATAAGAAGGTGTTAACTCTGTCTGCTGTTATGGCAAGCATGCTTTTTGGTGCCGCTGCGCACGCCGCGGATACCCGTATTGGTGTGACCATCTATAAGTACGACGACAACTTTATGTCCGTTGTGCGTAAAGCCATCGAGAAAGATGCGAAAGCGGCGCCAGACGTACAGCTGCTGATGAATGACTCCCAGAACGATCAGTCCAAACAAAACGATCAGATTGACGTGCTGCTGGCAAAAGGCGTGAAAGCGCTGGCAATCAACCTGGTTGACCCGGCTGCAGCAGGCACGGTAATTGAAAAAGCGCGCGGCCAAAACGTGCCGATCGTCTTCTTTAACAAAGAACCTTCCCGCAAGGCGCTGGATAGCTACGATAAAGCGTACTACGTCGGCACCGACTCTAAAGAGTCCGGCATTATTCAGGGCGACCTGATTGCGAAACACTGGGCGGCGAACCCGAACTGGGATCTGAACAAAGACGGGCAGATTCAGTTTGTGCTGCTGAAGGGCGAGCCGGGCCACCCGGACGCTGAAGCGCGTACCACCTACGTGATCAAAGAGCTGAACGACAAAGGCCTGAAAACCCAGCAGCTGGCGCTCGATACCGCCATGTGGGACACCGCCCAGGCAAAAGATAAGATGGACGCATGGCTGTCCGGCCCGAACGCCAACAAAATCGAAGTGGTTATCGCCAACAACGATGCGATGGCAATGGGCGCGGTTGAAGCGCTGAAAGCACACAATAAATCTTCTATTCCTGTGTTCGGCGTGGATGCGCTGCCGGAAGCGCTGGCGCTGGTGAAATCCGGCGCGATGGCCGGTACCGTGCTGAACGATGCTAACAACCAGGCGAAAGCCACCTTCGACCTGGCGAAAAACCTGGCCGACGGCAAAGGCGCGGCAGACGGCACCAGCTGGAAAATTGAAAATAAAATCGTTCGCGTACCTTACGTGGGCGTAGACCAGTCCAACCTGGCCGAGTTTATCGGTAAATAAGTTATTTGAAATGTCTTCACTGGGCGCAATTCGTTGCGCCCTTTTATAACGCGATATGCGAGGCCAACAAGGTATAATTATGGTCAGCACACCTACTCAGTCGTCAGGCGAATACTTGTTAGAAATGAGCGGTATCAACAAGTCTTTTCCCGGCGTTAAGGCGCTTGATAATGTTAATTTAAAGGTACGTCCCCACTCTATTCATGCACTTATGGGGGAGAACGGCGCCGGTAAATCAACGTTATTAAAATGTCTTTTTGGGATCTATCAAAAAGATTCTGGCAGTATTCTTTTTCAGGGAAAAGAGATCGATTTCCATTCGGCGAAAGAAGCGCTGGAAAACGGTATCTCGATGGTTCACCAGGAGCTAAACCTGGTATTGCAACGCTCGGTTATGGACAATATGTGGCTGGGCCGTTATCCAACCAAAGGTGTCTTTGTCGATCAGGACAAAATGTACCGCGACACCCAAGCCATCTTTGACGAGCTGGATATTGATATCGATCCGCGCGCCCGCGTCGGAACATTATCCGTTTCCCAGATGCAGATGATCGAAATTGCGAAAGCGTTCTCCTATGATGCCAAAATCGTCATTATGGATGAGCCGACCTCGTCATTAACGGAAAAAGAGGTTAACCACCTTTTCACCATTATTCGCAAGCTGAAGGATCGCGGCTGCGGGATTGTTTATATCTCCCACAAGATGGAAGAGATTTTCCAGCTGTGCGACGAAATCACCATTCTGCGCGACGGCCAGTGGATTGCTACCCAGCCGCTGGAAGGGCTGGATATGGACAAGATCATCGCCATGATGGTCGGCCGCTCCCTGAACCAGCGCTTCCCGGACAAAGAGAACACGCCGGGAGAGGTGATCCTCGAGGTGCGCAACCTGACCTCGCTGCGCCAGCCGTCCATTCGCGACGTCTCCTTCGACCTGCACAAGGGCGAAATTTTGGGTATTGCCGGGCTGGTGGGCGCCAAGCGTACCGATATCGTCGAAACCCTGTTTGGCATTCGCGAGAAGTCCGGCGGCACGATTACGCTGCACGGCAAGAAAATTAATAACCACAACGCCAACGAAGCCATTAATAACGGTTTTGCGCTGGTGACGGAAGAGCGCCGCTCAACCGGTATTTATGCGTATCTGGATATTAACTTTAACTCGTTAATTTCGAATATTCGTAACTACAAGAGCAAAATTGGACTGCTGGATAATTCCCGCATGAAGAGCGATACCCAGTGGGTGATTGACTCAATGCGCGTAAAAACGCCGGGCCACCGCACGCAGATTGGCTCTCTTTCCGGCGGTAATCAGCAGAAAGTCATTATTGGCCGCTGGCTATTAACCCAGCCGGAAATTCTGATGCTGGACGAGCCAACGCGCGGCATCGACGTAGGGGCAAAATTCGAAATTTACCAGCTGATTGCCGAGCTGGCGAAAAAGAATAAAGGGATCATTATTATCTCTTCCGAAATGCCGGAACTGTTAGGGATCACGGATCGTATTCTGGTAATGAGCAATGGTCTCGTTGCCGGTATTGTTGACACCAAAACGACAACGCAAAACGAAATTTTGCGTCTTGCGTCTTTGCACCTTTAAGATCAGGGGCTCCTCATGAGTGCGTTAAATAAAAAAAGTTTTCTCACTTATCTGAAAGAAGGCGGTATTTACGTCGTTCTTTTAGTTTTGCTGGCCATTATTATTTTCCAGGACCCTACGTTCTTAAGCCTGCTGAACCTGAGTAACATTCTGACCCAGTCCTCCGTGCGTATTATCATCGCGCTGGGCGTGGCGGGGCTTATCGTTACCCAGGGGACGGACCTTTCGGCCGGGCGTCAGGTTGGCCTCGCGGCGGTTATCGCCGCCACGCTGCTGCAGTCGATGGAAAATGCCAACAAGGTGTTCCCGGAAATGGCGACCATGCCGATTTTCGTGGTGATCCTGATCGTATGCGCCATCGGCGCGGTGATTGGCCTGATCAACGGTATTATCATCGCCTACCTCAACGTGACGCCGTTCATCACCACCCTCGGCACGATGATTATCGTTTACGGCATCAACTCCCTGTATTACGACTTCGTGGGCGCGTCGCCGATTTCCGGCTTCGACAGCGGCTTCTCGACCTTCACCCAGGGCTTCGTGGCGCTCGGCAGCTTCCGCCTGTCGTACATTACGTTCTATGCGCTGATTGCGGTGGCCTTCGTCTGGGTGCTGTGGAACAAAACCCGCTTCGGCAAAAATATCTTCGCCATCGGAGGTAACCCGGAAGCGGCGAAAGTGTCCGGCGTAAACGTTGCGCTGAACCTGCTGATGATTTATGCCCTGTCCGGCGTGTTCTACGCCTTCGGCGGGATGCTGGAAGCAGGGCGCATCGGTTCGGCGACCAACAACCTTGGCTTCATGTACGAGCTGGATGCGATTGCAGCCTGCGTGGTGGGTGGCGTCTCCTTCAGCGGCGGTGTCGGTACGGTAATTGGCGTGGTGACCGGTGTGATTATCTTTACCGTCATCAACTACGGGCTGACCTACATCGGCGTGAACCCGTACTGGCAGTACATCATCAAGGGCGCGATTATCATCTTCGCGGTTGCCCTGGATTCACTGAAGTACGCGCGTAAGAAATAAGTGCTTAAAAATGAAAAGGCCCGCTCACGTAGCGGGCCTTTTTTGTCCGATGGCGCTGCGCTTAGCGGGCCTACAGCATCGCGAGTGTAGGGTTAGCGTTTCCTCTGCAACTCCAGCAGCTGCTCGGGCGTGACCGCCGGATAACCCTGCGCGTCTTCAGGCACCTCGTGCATTGCCGGGATCGGCACCAGCGGGCCTAAAAAGCGCGGCTCGCGCTTGAAGAGATACAGATCGGCCAGCGCGCCAAAGCGGGCGCCAAACTCGCGCACGCGCACGCTGAGCATATCCTTCGGCGACGGCACGGCGTAGCACTGCGCCTGAATGCCCATGTGCAGGGCAATAAACAGCGCGCGCTCGCAGTGGAAGCGCTGGGTAATGATGATGAAATCGTTGGTGTCGAAGACCTTGCGGGTGCGCACGATGGAGTCCAGGGTGCGGAAGCCGGCGTAGTCAAGCACGATGTCTGCCGGATCGACGCCGCCGGCAATCAGGTCCTTACGCATCGTTACCGGCTCGTTATAGCTTTGCTGGGCGTTATCGCCGCTCAGCAGCAGGTAGTTAACCTTCCCGCTGTTATAGGCGTTCAGCGCGCCCTGAATACGGTAGCGGTAATACTGGTTAATCACGCCGGTGCGATAGTATTTGGCGGTGCCGAGCACCACGCCGACCTGGCGGTAGGGAAGATCCTGCAGCTCGTCGAAAATGTACGGTGCGGTTTTCCAGCTCATCCAGCGGTCGAGGCCAAGCACGATCAACAGCAGTATGCCGACCAGGACAGACAGGCTGTAAAACACGCGCTTTAACATGGAGATGGCTCGTTCGTGGATGAAAGTTCACTCAGGCTACTTTACCCGCCCGGTAAGCGCAAGAAACAGAGAATCAACTGAAGGGTTTTTCATCACAGGGGCGGGCATTTCTGCCCGCCGACAGGATTACGCAAGCAGGACGCGCTCGAGTGTTGAACAGCCGAGCGCGTTGAGCGTTGCGGCGGTGGCATCCCACTGGATCAGCGGCGCGTCGGCTTTTTCAGCCAGAACGGCGCGCTGAATATCCGGGTAGTCATAGCCGTTGAGGCTCAGCAGGTTAAGGGCGCCCTGCAGCGGAGGAAGCGTTGGGTTAAACGCGGCGTTTTCGGCATAGCTACCGGTGAAGATGCGGCCATCGCGACACTGCAGCGCCACGCCGCTCTGCGAGTTGCTGTACGGCGTGTGGCTCTTATTCGCGGCAGCGATAGCGGCTTCGCTCAGGTCATCGCCGGACAGGGCGAAACCGTGGTGTTGCTCGTCCATCAGCAGCGTTTTGATCTCAAGATCTTTCGGTCCGAAGGCGTCGGGCAGGTAATCCCCCAGCGTGCGCGGCTCGCGGCCCGGCAGGTTAACGCGCAGCTGCAGCCCGCTGTTTAGCTCGTTCATAAACTGGCGGCAGTGGCCGCACGGGGTGTAGTTAACGGTAATGGCGCGCAGGGATTTTTCACCGCGCAGCCAGGCGTGGCTGATGGCGCTCTGCTCTGCGTGAACGGTTTGCTGCATGGTCGCACCGAGGAACTCCATGTTCCCGCCGAAGTACCAGGTTCCGCTCACGCCGCGTGCAATGGCACCCACGTTAAAGTGTGAAAGATCGGCGCGCGCGCAGGCGGCAGCCAGCGGCAGCAGCGCAAAAGCCAGCGCGTCTTCGTCCAGCCCCGTTGCTTCTTTAAGCGTCGCGACCTGCTCAGCGGTCAGCAGGGCGGGGAAATGCTCATCCGCCAGAACCGGGGCCAGGGCTGATTGCAAATTCACTGCGAGCTGGGCGAAAGCAGATTGAAAACGTGGGTGCATGGCATTGCCTCATAACGGTTAATGGATCGGTAGTGTACGGAGCCGCTAAGGTCTTATTTGTGATATTAATCACATAATTTATGCAACTTATGAAATCAAAATGAAATTTGCGCGACGCATCGCAAATTTTAGCCCACTACCGCCAGGATAACCGGGAAGACAAACGGCGCAATCAGCGAGGTGATAATCCCGCAGATGACCAGCGCCAGCGAGCTAAATGCCCCCTCCTGGTAGTCTACTTCGGCGCAGCGCGCGGTACCCAGCGCGTGCGAGGCGGTACCCATTGCCAGGCCACGCGCCGCTTTCGTGTGGATTTTCATCACGTTAAGCAGGGTATGGCCAAACACCGCGCCGAGGATGCCGACGAAAATCACGCACATGGCGCTGATGGCGGGGATCCCCCCGATGCTGCCGCCTACCGCCATGGCGATGGGCGTGGTGACCGATTTCGGCAGGATTGAAGCGGCGATCTGCGGCGATGCTCCCATCAGCAGCGCCACCGATGTCCCCGTGACCATCGCCACGAGGCTGCCCACGAAGCAGATGGTGATGATGGACTTCCAGCGGGCGCGGATCTGATGCAGCTGTTCATATAAAGGAAACGCCAGGGCCACGACGGCCGGCTGCAGCAGATCGTTGAGAATTTTGCTTCCGGCAAAGTAGCGTTCGTAGGGGATGCCCGTCAGCAGCAGGAAAGGGATTATCACCACCATTGCGACCAGCAGCGGATTAAGCAGCGGCATTTTCAACCGCGCCGCAAGCCGGCGTGCGGCGAAGAATACCGCCAGGGTTAACGGCAGCGACCACCAGATATTAGCCATCATTGTTTGGTTCCTTTCTGCCCGACCACTTTGCGTTCACCGTGAACGATGTGCGAACTCCAGCTCACCACCACGAAGACCACCAGCGTGCTGACCGCGCAGGAGACGACGATAGGCCCGAACTGTGCCATCAGCAAATCGTAATATTGCATGACCCCCACGCCGATGGGCACGAACAGCAGCGCCATGTAGCGGATAAGCACGAAGCAGCCTGGGTTAACCCATTTCGCCGGAATAACCTGCAGCGCCAGCAGCACGAAGAGGATCAGCATCCCGATAATGCTGCCGGGAATGGTGATAGGCAGCAGGGAGGCGAGGAAGATCCCGGCGTACAGACAGGCATAAATCAGAACGAATGCGCGCAGATATTGCCAGATGATATTCAATGATTTACTCATGGTGAAAGTCCTTGCTGAAACGCATTCATCATACAATTAAACCCTGAAATGTGCCACGGATCACAACATGAATTTTGAGCATACCAGACATTCCAAAACGGAACGTCGGGCATTTCCACAAATAGACAGGGTTCAGTTTACATGCAACTATAGCGCGTCTTTTTTTACAGGTACTGATATGCGTGTTTTGCTGGCCCCTATGGAAGGCGTGCTCGACTCGCTCGTGCGCGAGCTGCTGACCGAGGTAAATGATTACGATCTCTGCGTGACGGAGTTTTTACGCGTGGTGGATATGCTACTGCCGGCAAAATCGTTCTATCGGCTCTGCCCGGAGCTGCATCGCCAGAGCCGTACTACCTCCGGCACGCTGGTGCGCATCCAGCTGCTGGGGCAGTATCCGGAATGGCTGGCGGAAAACGCCGCCCGCGCGGTTGAGCTGGGCTCTTACGGCGTCGATCTCAACTGCGGCTGCCCCTCGAAGCTGGTGAACGGCAGCGGCGGCGGCGCGACCCTGCTGAAAGATCCGGAGCTTATCTATCGCGGCGCAAAAGCGATGCGTGAGGCGGTGCCGTCTCATCTGCCGGTCACGGTTAAGGTGCGGCTGGGCTGGGACAGCGACGCGCGGCAGTTTGAGATTGCCGATGCGGTACAGCAGGCGGGCGCCACCGAGCTGGTGGTGCATGGCCGTACCAAAGAAGATGGCTATAAGGCCGAACGCATTAACTGGCAGGCGATTGGCGAAATCCGCAAGCGGCTTTCCATTCCCGTGATTGCCAACGGCGAAATCTGGGATTATGACAGCGCGCAGGCCTGCCTGAAGGCGACGGGCTGCGATGCGGTGATGATAGGCCGCGGCGCGCTGAACGTGCCGAACCTGAGCAGGGTAGTGAAATATAACGAGCCGCGCATGCCGTGGGCGGACGTCGTCACGCTGCTGCAGAAATACAGCCGTCTCGAAAAGCAGGGTGATACCGGGTTGTATCACGTTGCGCGCATTAAGCAGTGGCTGAGCTATCTGCGTAAGGAGTACAGCGAAGCGCTGGGCCTTTTTCAGGAGATCCGCACGCTGCAAACCTCGGCCGATATTGCCAGCGTGATCCAGTCCAAATAACGAAACGGCCCGGCGCAATGCCGGGCCGTTCACTCAAAATATCATCTTGAATACGCCGGTTACCACCAACAGCCCAATCAGAAAAATAATCAAAATAATCCAAAGTAATATCTTCATTTGCCTCTCCTGTGCATGTTTGTCACATAAAGTGTAGCAGCCCCTCGGCGCGCTAAATCATAATTGCCGAGAATGCGTTTAATCTATTGATTGATTTGATAAATAATTTTCCGGTTATGTGATTGTATGACAACGTGTGGATTGCCACGGGTTACTAAAAAAAAGAATGGCACCCGGCGTAATTTGCGCCTTTCATTTTTGAGTGCCTGACGTGATGAAACGTTCTTTTCTTTTAGCCCTGACGACGCCTCTGGTCTTCACGCTGGCGGCGTGCGCGCCGCAGCATCCCACGATTACCGCGATCAAAACGCAGCCGGTTGCCGCTGGCGTTAACGCACATCTGAACCGCGCCGACTGGCCGAAAAGCGCGTGGTGGAAGGACTATAACGATCCTCTTCTAAATTCACTGGTTGCGAAAGCCCTAGGCGATGCGCCGGATATGGCGATTGCCCGGCAGCGCATTACGCTTGCCGAAGCGCAGGCGAAAGCCGCGATGGCCGCCGACGGCCCCGAGATTGATTTTTCTGCTGACGTTGAGCGCCAGAAAATGTCTGCAGAAGGCTTAATGGGGCCGTTTGCGCTGACCGATCCAGCGGCGGGGACCACCGGCCCGTGGTACACCAACGGCACGTTCGGCCTGACGGCGGGCTGGGATTTGGATCTCTGGGGGAAAAACCGCGACCGGGTTGCGGCGCGAATAGGTAAAGTAAACGCGCAAAAGGCGGAGCTGGAGCAGACCCGCCAGCTGCTCGCGACCAGCGTGGCGCGGCTCTACTGGGAGTGGCAAACGCAGGCGGCAATCTACGGCGTGCTGAGCGATATTCGCCAGGAGCAGAATAATATTATCTCGGCGGATAAACAGCTGTATCAGCACGGGATCGCCTCGTCCGTTCAAGGTGTCGAAACCGACATTGACGCAGGCAAAACCGAAGAGCGCATGGCCGACGCCGCGGGCAAGATGAAGGCCATTGAAGCGCGGCTCCAGGCGCTGACCAATACGGCATCGGTGACGCTCACGCGCCGCGAGCTGCCGACCGTTGAGGCGTCTTTGCCTACGACGCTTGGCTACGAGCTGCTGGCGCGTCGCCCCGATCTTCAGGAAGCCCGCTGGTATATCGAAGCGTCGATGAATGACGTCGATGCGGCCAGGGCGGCGTTCTACCCCGATGTTAACCTGATGGCATTTTTGCAGCAGGATGCGCTGCACCTGAGCGATCTGTTTCGCCATTCCGCGCAGCAGATGGGCGTGACGGGAGGCTTCACGCTGCCGATTTTCGACAGCGGTCGCCTCAACGCGCAGCTGGATATCGCCCAGGCGCAAAACAACCTCAGCGTTGCGGATTACAACAAGGCGGTGGTGGATGCGGTAAACCAGGTGGCGCGCACCGCCAGTGAAGTTGAGACCTTAACCCGCAAAAGTCAGCAGCATCAGCGCGTAGAGCGCGACGCCGCGCGGGTGGTTGCGCTTGCGCAGGCGCGCTTTAGCGCAGGGCTGATTGCGGGATCGCGCGTCAGCGAGGCGAAAATCCCGGTGCTTCAGGAAAAGATCGCCGGCTTGGCCTTAAAGGAGCAGTACCTGGACGCCACCCTGCAGCTCACCTCCGCGCTGGGCGGCGGTTATCGTCAGGGGTGAAAAGGGGAGGATGTGGTGATTTACTCAATCCCCATCCCGCTTATTCTCCCGGTGCTTTAGCCACAGCCGCACCGCAATCACCCCCACAACCACCAGGATCAGCCATGCCCAGTGCTTCACGTGCTGGTCAAACTTATGCAGCCACGGGCCTATCACTTCGCCTCCGACGTAGCCGAGCGTAGTGAAAATCAGCGCCCAGGCGATGGCCCCGAGGATATTCAGCGGCAGGAAGATTTTCGGCGGCAGGCGGCTTGCGCCGATCAGTATTGGCCCGATGATACGAAAGCCGTACATAAAGCGGGTGCCAATCACAAAGAGATAAGGGTGACGCTGGATCAGCTTTTGCGCCCGGTTAATCTTCTTGCGATGCTTCGAAAAGCGCTTGAGCAGGGTAGGCCCAAAGCGTAATCCCAGAAAGTAGAGCAGCTGGTCGCCAATCATGCCGCCCAGCGCTACGGCGGCAACCACCAGCGGAAACTTGAGCAATCCCTGATGCGCTGCAACCCCGCCTAACAGCGTGATGGTTTCGCCCTCCGCCACGCTGCCAATCACCAGCGCAGCGTATCCGTATTGTTCAATCAGACCGTTGATATCCATTAAGTACGCGTCGTCTCCTTGTTTCTCCTCCGTTAATGATACACCCCATCTATAAATAGCGCGGCATCAGAGGCAAATTTAGCGTTGTACATAAAATAATCTAAAGCCTGCATTATACTTGAGGTATCGATGACGGGCCGACAACAAGGGGGCGTTATGAACCATGTCTGGGGACTCTTCTCCCATCCCGATCGTGAAATGCACGTGATCAGAAATGAGAACGAAACGGTTGCGCATCACTATACCCACCACGTGCTGCTGATGGCGGCGGTGCCGGTGATTTGCGCGTTCATTGGCACCACGCAAATCGGCTGGAACTTCGGTGATGGCACCGTGGTTAAGCTCTCCTGGTTTACCGGGCTCTACCTGGCCATTCTGTTCTACGGCGTCATGCTGGCGGGCGTGGCCGTAATGGGGCGCGTGATCCACTGGATGGCGCGTAACTTTCCTCAACGTCCGTCTCTGGCAAACTGTATGATTTTCGCCGGATATATCGCGACTCCGCTGTTTTTAAGCGGCATTGTTGCGCTCTATCCGCTGGTCTGGCTGTGCGCGCTGATCGGTACGCTTGCGCTCTTTTACACGGGGTATCTGCTGTATCTGGGCGTGCCCACGTTCCTGAATATCAATAAAGAAGAGGGCCTGAGCTTCTCCAGCTCAACGCTGGCTATCGGCGTGCTGGTTCTGGAGGCGCTGCTGGCGCTGACGGTGATTCTGTGGGGCTACGGATACCGTCTTTTCTAAGCTCACTGCGCTGCTGGCGCAATTGCCAGCAGCGCAGCATCCGTTCATGATTATCCGCTGGCGACATTTCACGGTGCCCGCTATGATGCCCTGGCCAGCCTGCGTTTTTCATACGCGCAGGCGGCGTACGTCAATACGTGCCTGATTCACTATCAGAAGTCTCACCATGCTGAAATTCCGTGTCTCTATACTTAGCCTTGCGCTAATCCTCGGTGCGTCTGCGGCCGTGCCCGCGATGGCAGCCGCGACAGCCGCCGCGCCGGCTGCTCAACCGCAAATTGCGTCCGGCAGCGCGATGATTGTCGATCTCAACACCAATAAGGTGATCTACGCCAGCCATCCCGATCTGGTGCGACCGATTGCCTCAATCACAAAATTAATGACGGCGATGGTGGTGCTTGACGCACGGCTGCCGCTGGACGAAACGCTGAAGGTGGATATCAGCCATACGCCGGAGATGAAGGGAATTTACTCTCGCGTGCGCCTGAACAGCGAAATTAGCCGTAAAAACATGCTGCTGCTGGCGCTGATGTCGTCAGAAAACCGCGCGGCGGCGAGCCTGGCGCACCACTATCCGGGCGGATATGACGCGTTTATTCGCGCGATGAATGCCAAAGCCAAATCCCTGGGCATGACCAACACCCGCTTTGTTGAGCCTACCGGCCTGTCGATCCACAACGTGTCGACGGCGCGTGACCTAACGAAGATGCTGATTGCCAGCAAGCAGTACCCGCTGATCGGCCAGCTCAGCACCACCCGTGAGGATATGGCGACGTTCGCCAATCCCTCCTACACGCTGCCGTTCCGCAACACTAACCATCTGGTTTACCGCGAAAACTGGAACATACAGCTAACCAAAACCGGCTTTACCAACGCGGCGGGCCACTGTCTGGTGATGCGTACCGTGTTCAACGGCAAGCCGGTGGCGCTGGTGGTGATGGACGCCTTTGGCAAATACACCCACTTTGCGGATGCCAGCCGCCTGCGCACCTGGATCGAGACAGGGAAGGTACAGCCGGTGCCGGCCGCGGCGCTGACGTACAAAAAGCAGAAAGCGGAACAGATGGCGACCGCGCAGAACGATTAGGTAAACGCAAAACGGTAACCCAGGTTACCGTTTTTTATGTTTTCTCCCTCTCCCTGTGGGAGAGGGCCGGGGTGAGGGCACCAGACCGCACAGCGTTTATTCCGGCAGCGTCCAGTCGCCCTCATTGAGCGATCGCTGCATGATCAGCGTATCCCGCCAGTCGCCTTTTTTGTAGCCTACGCTGCGCAGCTGGCCCACCACCACGAAGCCGTGTTTTTTATGCAGCCGCAGCGACCCCGCGTTATTGTTTCCGTCTCCCACCACGGCGATCATTTGCCGCCACGGGCCCTGTTCGCAGCGCTCGATCAGCGCGCTTAACAGCGTTGAGCCTAGCCCTCGTCCGGTGGCGCTGGCATCCACGTAAATGGATTCTTCGAGGGTGTAGCGATAGGCATGGCGTGGACGATAGGGCGTGGCGTAGCAATAGCCGACCACGACGCCGCGATAGAGGGCAACCAGCCAGGGCAGGCCGCTATCGCTGACGTTTTTTATGCGCTGGCGCATGTCGTCGACGGTAGGAGGAACTTCCTCGAACGATGCGCGGCCGTGAAGAACGTGCCACGCGTAAATGGCGGAGATGGCATGCACGTCATCGGGAAGGGCATCGCGCACAACCACTCCGCTTTCGGACAAAGTATCAACAGCCGACATGATGTGCCTGCTCCTCGTGATGCAATGCCGGAGAAGCGTTTCTCCGGCGACAGGCTGCTACTCTAGTACGTTTAAGGAGCGCTTAACAATCTCTCAAATATAGCGGTAGTCCGGATTCAGGGGCTTACGCGTCGCGCTGCTCGGTTTCAACATCCTCTTTCCAGTATTTCTTCCGCGTTGTTTTACCAATCCCGGGATTCATACTGTTTGTAGGGTCATTCTCGCGATAAAAACGCGTAAGCGTTTCCGGGGCTTTATACAGGTGGCCAACGTTATGCTCCGCGGGGTACTGCGCGCCGCGCGCGTGAAGCAGGGCGAGCATCTCCTCTTTCAGCGCGTGCGCATCAACGCCTTTTTTGACGATGTAATCCTGATGGAATACGTAGCACATAAAGTGGCCGTAATAGAGCTTATGCACCAGCTTATCGTTAATTTCCGGCGGCAGGTGTTCAAACCACTCGGTATCGTTACGACGCAGGGCGATATCCAGCGCCAGGATATCTTCCACCTCTTCGGAATGTACCGCCTGATAGCGAATTGCCGCGCCCGCTGCCGCAAAACGATGAAGGAAGGCTTTGCTGCCCTCTTCAGGGGTACAGGCGAAGAAATCTCCTTCGGCGGTTTTGAAAAACTCGGTCAGCCAGGCCTGCGCTTCCTCGATGCCGTCTCCGGCCATTTTTAGCAGCAGGTGATGTTCGTACTTATCGCGCCAGGTTTTCATCCGCTCCGGCAGGTGTGCCGGGAAGACGTTGCCCAGCTTCTGCATAAAGCGGTCGGTGAAGTGGGGCTTAAACAGCGGCACTTTCTCAAGCATCGCGTCGGTACGCCCCTTCATGGTGAAGAAGAACGGCATTTTGTCGGTGCCGAGCCTGTCGATCATCAGGAAGGTATCTTTGCCATAGCGCTCGGCAATATCGTAAATATCCCGGTGCATATACTCGCCCGCCACCGGCAGGTGGGTAAATTCGGCCAGGATATGGCGACGAATTTCGGTGAGCACTTCCGGCTGGTTAGTCCCGATGTAGAAGACCTGCTGCTTTTTTTCTGCCGGGAAGGTATCGAGACGCACCGCAAACACCGCCAGCTTGCCCGCGCAGCCGGAGGATTCAAACAGCCGATCCGGATCGGCGTTGTAGCGCGCCGGGGTGTCGGCCTCAATGTCGCGCACGCGGGTGATGTAATCATGATCGTGCGCGTGGCGGCCGTCGTGCTGCACGTCTTCATCCTTCACGCGATCGTCATCCAGCTTGCTCAGGATCTGCTCCGGCGTCACGCCCAGGTCGATACCCAGGTGGTTGACCAGCGTCAGCTTGCCGTTCTCGTCGATCCGCGCAAAGAGCGACATCTCGGTATACGCCGGGCCGCGCTGCACCAGCGAACCGCCGGAGTTATTGCAGATCCCGCCGATCACCGACGCGCCGATGCACGAGGAGCCAATCACGGAGTGCGGCTCGCGCCCCAGCGGCTTAAGCGCTTTCTCCAGCGAATAGAGGGTCGTGCCGGGGAAGGCGAGCACCTGCTCGCCTTTGTCCAGCAGGTGAAGCTTATCGAGGCGCAGCGTGCTGATAATCACAATGTCGCGATCGTAGTCGTTGCCGTTCGGCGTTGAGCCTTCCGTCAGGCCGGTATTGGCGGCCTGCATTAAAATGATCTTGTCGGCGGCGACGCAGGCGCTGAGTACGCGCCACAGCTCCAGCAGCGTGCCGGGGAAAACAACCGCCAGCGCATCGCCCTGGCCGGAGCGGAAGCCCTTACGGTAGCGGGCCGTTTTTGCCGGGTCGGTAAGCAGGTGAGAGGAGCCAACCAGGCGCGACAGTTCGTTAATAAAAGCGTTGTTATCGTCAGTTCGAACAGAAGACATCTTCCACTCCTTGTGGTGGGGCAAATTTCTCGCTGTAAAGCATAGCGCGATTAACTGTTGAGCGGTCTACTATTCATCAGAAAAATCAGAGAATAACCCTGCAAGCGAAAGAGGGTTTATGGCACACTGCGCTTTTCGCACGGTCCGGTGGCGTTCTTCCGGCGGTTAATGATGAGAGAGTAAAACGACATGAAATGGATATGTTCTGTAGGTGTCGCCGTCAGCCTGGCGCTGCAGCCCGCGCTGGCAGATGATATGTTTGGCAATCACCCGCTTACGCCTGAAGCCCGGGACGCGTTCGTCACGGAATTGCTCAAGAAAATGACGGTCGATGAGAAAATCGGCCAGCTGCGTCTTATCAGCGTCGGCCCGGACAACCCGAAAGAGGCCATCCGGGAGATGATCAAAGAAAGTCAGGTGGGCGCGATCTTTAACACCGTTACCCGCCAGGATATCCGCAAAATGCAGGATCAGGCGATGGCGCTCAGCCGCCTGAAAATTCCTCTCTTCTTCGCCTACGACGTGCTGCACGGGCAGCGTACCGTTTTCCCGATTAGCCTCGGTTTAGCCTCTTCCTTTAACCTCGACGCGGTCAAAACCGTCGGGCGCGTTTCCGCCTATGAAGCGGCGGACGACGGCCTGAACATGACCTGGGCGCCGATGGTGGATGTCTCCCGCGATCCGCGCTGGGGCCGCGCCTCGGAGGGCTTTGGCGAAGACACGTATTTAACGGCCACGATGGGCAAAACCATGGTGGAAGCGATGCAGGGCAAAAGCCCGGCGGACCGCTACTCGGTGATGACCAGCGTTAAGCACTTTGCGGCCTACGGCGCGGTGGAGGGCGGTAAAGAGTACAACACCGTCGACATGAGCCCGCAGCGCCTGTTCAACGACTACATGCCGCCGTACAAGGCGGGGCTGGACGCGGGGAGCGGCGCGGTGATGGTGGCGCTGAACTCGCTGAACGGCACGCCGGCGACCTCCGATTCGTGGCTGCTGAAAGACGTGTTGCGCGACCAGTGGGGCTTTAAGGGCATTACCGTCTCGGATCACGGTGCGATCAAAGAGCTGATCAAGCACGGCACCGCCTCCGACCCGGAAGACGCGGTGCGCGTGGCGCTCAAGTCCGGCATCAACATGAGCATGAGCGACGAATACTACAGCAAATACCTGCCGGGCCTGGTGAAGAGCGGCAAGGTGACGATGGCGGAGCTGGACGACGCGACCCGCCACGTGCTGAACGTGAAATACGACATGGGGCTGTTTAACGATCCGTACAGCCACCTGGGGCCAAAAGAGTCTGACCCGGCGGACACCAACGCCGAAAGCCGCCTGCACCGCAAAGAGGCGCGCGAGGTGGCGCGTGAAAGCCTGGTGCTGCTGAAAAACCGTCTTGACACGCTGCCGCTGAAAAAGTCCGGCACCATTGCCGTCGTAGGCCCGCTGGCCGACAGCAAGCGCGACGTGATGGGCAGCTGGTCCGCCGCGGGCGTGGCCGATCAGTCCGTCACCGTGCTGACCGGCATCAAAGACGCCGTGGGTGAAAACGCGAAAGTGGTTTACGCCAAGGGCGCGAACGTCACAGACGATAACGATATCGTCACCTTCCTCAACCAGTACGAAGAGGCGGTTAAGGTTGACCCACGCTCGCCAAAAGAGATGATCGACGAGGCTGTCAGCGCCGCGAAGCAGTCTGACGTGGTGGTTGCCGTGGTGGGCGAAGCGCAGGGCATGGCGCACGAAGCGTCCAGCCGTACCGATATCACCATTCCGCAGAGCCAGCGCGACCTGATTGCGGCCCTGAAGGCCACCGGCAAGCCGCTGGTGCTGGTGCTGATGAACGGCCGTCCGCTGGCGCTGGTGAAAGAAGACCAGCAGGCCGACGCGATTCTTGAAACCTGGTTTGCGGGCACCGAAGGCGGCAACGCCATTGCCGACGTGCTGTTCGGCGATTACAACCCGTCCGGCAAGCTGCCGATGTCCTTCCCGCGCTCCGTCGGGCAGATCCCGGTGTACTACAGCCACCTGAACACCGGCCGTCCGTACAACGCCGACAAGCCGAACAAGTACACTTCGCGCTACTTTGATGAAGCGAACGGTCCGCTGTATCCGTTTGGTTACGGCCTGAGCTACACCACCTTCAAGGTCTCGGAGGTGAAAATGTCTGCGCCGACCATGAAGCGTGACGGTAACGTGACCGCCAGCGTGGAGGTGACCAACACCGGCAAACGCGAGGGGGCCACGGTCATTCAGATGTACGTTCAGGACGTGACGGCGTCGATGAGCCGTCCGGTCAAGCAGCTGCGCGGCTTTGATAAGGTCACGCTCAAGCCGGGCGAAACCAAAACCGTCACTTTCCCGATTGACGTGAACGCGCTGAAGTTCTGGAACCAGCAGATGAAGTACGACGCCGAGCCGGGCAAATTCAACGTCTTTATCGGCGTGGACTCCGCGCGCGTCAACAAAGGCGAGTTCGAGCTGCTGTAATCTCCTCCCCCGCATCCCCCGGCTCCGGGGGATGCCTCTTACCTTATGCTAAAAAGGCATTTTGACGGTTAAACCTGCCGTTTTAAGCTACGCTTTTCTTTCAAGCCTCTGAAAAAGGCGGCAAAACTGAGGAAAGTAGATGACGATTTCAAAGGGGATAGTAGGCTCAGCGGTGCTGCTGGCGGCGCTAAGCCTGCCTTTACAGGCAGCGGAGCCGGTGAAGGTGGGCTCAAAGATTGATACCGAAGGGGCGCTGCTGGGCAATATCATCCTGCAGGTGCTTGAAAGCCACGGGGTGAAAACGATCAATAAGGTACAGCTGGGGACAACGCCCGTGGTGCGCGGCGCAATCACCTCCGGCGAGCTGGACATCTACCCGGAATATACCGGCAACGGCGCATTCTTCTTCAAGGATGAAAACGATGCGGCATGGAAAAATGCCAAAGCCGGCTATGAGAAGGTCAAAAAGCTCGACGCCGAGCAGAACAAGCTGGTCTGGCTCACGCCTGCGCCGGCCAACAACACCTGGACCATTGCGGTGCGTAAAGACCTCGCCGAGAAGGGCAAGCTGGTTTCGCTGGAGGATCTGAGCCGCTATCTGAAAGAGAAGGGCGACTTTAAGCTTGCCGCCTCTGCCGAGTTTATCGAGCGCCCCGACGCGCTGCCTGCCTTTGAAAAAGCCTACGATTTCAAGCTTGATCAGTCGCAGCTGCTTTCGCTGGCCGGGGGCGACACGGCGGTCACCATCAAAGCCGCGGCGCAGAAAACCTCCGGCGTGAACGCCGCGATGGCCTACGGCACCGACGGCCCCGTAGCGGCGCTGGGGCTGCAAACGCTGAGCGATCCGAAAGGCGTTCAGCCGATCTATGCTCCGGCACCGGTGGTGCGCGAAGCGGTGCTGAAAGCCTATCCCGACATGGATAAATGGCTCAAGCCGGTTTTCGAAAAGCTGGATGAGAAAACGCTGCAGCAGCTGAATGCCAGCATTGCCGTTGAGGGGCTGGACGCCAAAAAAGTGGCCGCCGACTTCCTGAAGCAGCAAGGGCTCGTGAAGTAACAGGGAAAGGCTGTGCCAATAAAATGTCATAATCGCGTACTGCTGCTGCTGGCCTGCGTGGCCGCGGCAGCCGTCGCGCTTCCGTTTGTAAACGTTGCGCCCAATCGTCTGGTCTCGGGCGAACCGCGCCTGCTGTGGGAGATTTGGCCGTTCATGCCGGTCGCCATCGTGATGTCGCTGGCGGCAGCGATCGCGCTGTCGCTCCTGCCGGGACGCGCCGCCCTGTGGCTGACGCTTATCCTCTGTGAGCTCCTCTTTGTTACCCTGTTCTGGAGCGCCGGGCTGGCGGCTACGCACATGGCCTCGGCGGAAAGCCCGCTTGCGCGAACCTCGGTTGGCAGCGGCCTGTGGCTCTGGCTCGCTCTGTGCCTTCTGGCGTGCAGCGACGCGATTCGCCGCCTGGTAACGATGCCCGCCTGGCGCTGGGTGCTAAACGCCCAGATCTGGATCCTGCCGCTTGCGCTGCTGTTCAGCGGCGAGCTGAACGCGCTTTCCCTGCTCAAGGAGTACGCCAACCGCCAGGAGGTGTTCGACGACGCGCTGGCGCAGCATGTAACCATTCTGCTCGGTACGCTTTTCCCCGCGCTGCTGATCGGCGTGCCGCTGGGGATGTGGTGTTACCGGCATCCCTCGCGGCAGGGCAGCGTATTTACCGTGCTGAACATCATCCAGACCATTCCCTCCGTTGCGCTGTTTGGCCTGCTGATTGCGCCGCTCGCGGGGCTGGTAAAGTCCTTTCCCGTGCTGGGATCGCTAGGCGTAGCCGGAACCGGACTCACGCCTGCGCTTATCGCCCTGGTGCTTTACGCGCTGCTGCCGCTGGTGCGCGGCGTGGTGGCGGGGCTAGGCCAGGTGGCCCCGGACGTGCTGGAAAGCGCCCACGCGATGGGCATGAGCGCGCGCCAGTGCTTCTGGAAAATCCAGCTTCCGCTCGCGCTGCCGCTGCTGGTCCGCAGCCTGCGCGTGGTCACCGTGCAAACCGTCGGCATGGCGGTTATCGCCGCGCTGATAGGCGCGGGAGGTTTTGGCGCGCTCGTCTTCCAGGGCTTGCTCAGCAGCGCGCTGGACCTGGTATTACTGGGCGTAGTGCCCACCATCGCGCTGGCGGTCGTGCTGGATGCGCTGTTTGCCTTGTGGCTCGCCCTGCTCAGGAGAAGCGCCAATGATTGAATTTCATGATGTCAGTAAAACCTTCGCGGGCCGCCCGGCGGCAAGCCACCTGAACCTTCACTTTGCGGAAGGGGCTTTCTCCGTGCTCATTGGCACCTCCGGTTCGGGTAAATCGACCACGCTGAAGATGATCAACCGGCTGGTGGAACACGACAGCGGCCAGATCCGCTTTGCCGGCGAAGAGATCCGCAGCCTGCCGGTGCTGGAGCTGCGCCGCCGCATGGGGTACGCCATTCAGTCCATCGGCCTCTTCCCCCACTGGACGGTCGCGCAGAATATCGCCACCGTGCTGCAGCTGGAAAAATGGACGAAGGCCAGGATTCAGGAGCGCGTGGACGAATTGATGGCGCTGCTGGGGCTGGAGCCTGCGCTGCGCGACCGCTACCCGCACCAGCTTTCGGGCGGGCAGCAGCAGCGCGTGGGCGTGGCGCGCGCGCTGGCCGCGAACCCTCAGGTGCTGCTGATGGATGAGCCGTTTGGCGCGCTCGATCCGGTCACGCGCGGCGCGCTCCAGGCCGAGATGACGCGCATTCACCGCATCCTTGGGCGCACGATTGTGCTGGTCACGCACGACATTGACGAGGCGCTGCGCCTGGGCGATCGCCTGATCCTGATGGACCAGGGGGAGGTGGTGCAGCAGGGCTCGCCGCTTGAGCTGCTAACGCACCCGGCAAACGATTTTGTGCGCGAATTTTTTGGCCGCAGCGAGCTGGGCGTCCGGCTGCTCTCCCTGAGAACCGTCGGGGAGTATATGCGCTCGCAAAGCGAGGCGGTGGCGGGAGAGCCGCTACGGGCGCAGATGAGCCTGCGCGATGCCCTATCAGCGTTTGTCGCCCGACGGTGCGAGGTGCTGCCCGTGGCAAACGAGCAGGGCGTGACCTGCGGGGCGCTGCACTTTCGCGATCTGCTGACAGGGGAGGTGGCGGGTGAAGTGGGCGCGTGATCCGTTGCTTTGGCTGATTGGCCTTTTTGTTGCCCTGCTGTTTCTGATGCCGCACAGCGCGGGGCTGTTTAGCGCGCTCTTTCCCGGGCTGCCGCGCCCGGTTTATCAGCAGGAGAGCTTCGTTAACCTGACGCTGGCCCATTTCTGGCTGGTATCACTCTCCAGCATGATGGCCATTTTGCTCGGCGTGGGCGCCGGAATTGCGGTCACGCGGCCGCAGGGCAGGGAATTTCGTCCGCTGGTCGAGACCATCGCCGCGATGGGGCAGACGTTTCCCCCCGTGGCGGTGCTGGCGATTGCGGTACCGGTCATGGGCTTTGGTCAGGAGCCGGCGCTTGTCGCGCTGATTCTCTACGGCGTACTGCCCATTTTACAGGGGACGCTGGCCGGGATAGCGGCGGTACCGCCGTCCGTGCTGAGCGTGGCCGAAGGGGTCGGGATGAGCGCCCGCCAGCGGCTGTGGAAAGTTGAGCTGCCGCTCGCCGCGCCGGTCATTATCGCGGGGATCCGCACGTCGGTCATTATCAACATTGGCACGGCGACTATCGCGTCAACGGTGGGGGCAAACACCCTGGGCACGCCGATTATTATCGGCCTGAGCGGGTTTAATACGGCCTATATTCTGCAGGGGGCGATTTTGGTGGCGCTGGCGGCGATCGTCGTCGACCGCCTGTTCGAACGATTGGCCGCGTATCTCAGCCGACACCGCCGCGAACAATAAACGAGTAGCCCGCCAGCATGACGCCGCCAATGCCGCTTACGGCCATCAGAACGAAAAGGGTAATTACGGCCAGTTTGGTTGCCTTCATCATGTGCTCCTGTTGTTAACGGAACAATTATACGGTGAAGCGCAGCTGTTAATGAACCATTAAATGCCGTTACGACTCATCCGGCCCCAGGGCGTAAACCGGATAGCCATTCTCCCGCCACTCGGCCAGCAGCTGTTGCTGGGAGGCGGTGGGAACCTCGCCACACCAGACCAGCAGCGTCTGGCCGTCAAAAAACTCGGGCCGCAGCTGGGCGAGCGAATGGGCCAGCACGTCGACACGCCAGCCTTTTTGGGTGGCGATCCACGCTTCAAGCCACAGGCGGGTGGTGTCGTGAATGTTCCAGCCGACCACCAGCGCATCTTTTCCGCTCTTGTTTCGCGCGGAGGCCAGGCAGACCGAAATATAGTTGATAAGCACGCCGTCGAGCATGCTCAGGAGCGCCTGCAGCGTGGACTGCTGGCACTGGAGGCGGCGGCGTAAGGGAATAAAAAGCTGTACGATCAGCGTTTGCGCCGGGTGATCGCGCCCTTGCTCCTTAATCCAGGCGCGCAGGCGCTGCAGGTTACCGGCCTGCAGAAGGCGCAGCAGGGTTTCTTGCTGTTCGCGCCAGACGCGCTGCGTGTCGGGATCGTCCTGGCAGAGCAGGGATTTCACTTTGCCTACCTGCACGCCGTTATCGATCCAGCTTTTGATTTCCCGGATCCTGTCGATATCGGCATCATTGAAAAGGCGATGTCCGCCGTCCGTTCGCTGCGGCTTGAGTAATCCATACCGCCGCTGCCACGCCCTGAGCGTGACGGGATTGATATCACAAAGGAGTGCCACTTCACCTATCGTGTAAAGCGCCATATTCGCCCCCTGGCCTGCGCGTCCCCAGCTTAACTGTAGACCCACTTTGCCGAACCAGGAAGAATTGATTCTTTTTTGTACAAATTATACGAAGCGTGCGCGATGTTCGGCAAAAGATGTGATAGCGGACACGAATTTCAGCTTTTTTGGACTGCTTCAAAGAAAGTTTTCCCCCTTCAGTGTATGTTACGCGTTTTTAGAAGGTGCGGTTCCCGAGTATGTACGAGTTCAATCTGGTGCTGCTGTTGCTTCAGCAGATGTGCGTGTTTCTGGTCATTGCCTGGCTGATGAGCAAAACGCGCCTGTTTATTCCGCTGATGCAGGTTACCGTTCGTTTACCGCACAAGCTGCTTTGCTACGTAACCTTCTCTATTTTCTGCATTATGGGGACGTACTTTGGTCTCCATATCGAAGATTCCATTGCCAACACGCGCGCGATAGGCGCGGTCATGGGCGGGCTGCTCGGTGGCCCCGTCGTGGGCGGGCTTGTCGGCCTGACGGGTGGCCTGCACCGTTACTCGATGGGCGGCATGACGGCGCTCAGCTGCATGATTTCGACGATCGTCGAAGGGCTGCTCGGCGGGCTGGTTCACAGCTACATGATCAAGCGCGGCCGCCCGGACAAGGTGTTTAGCCCGATCACCGCGGGGGCGATTACCTTTGTGGCCGAGATGGCGCAGATGGCGATCATCCTGCTGATTGCCCGTCCGTTTGAAGATGCCCTTCATCTGGTCAGCAACATTGCCGCGCCGATGATGGTGACCAATACCGTCGGCGCCGCGCTGTTTATGCGTATTCTGCTCGACAAGCGCGCGATGTTTGAGAAATACACCTCGGCATTTTCCGCCACGGCGCTGAAGGTGGCTGCGTCGACGGAAGGGATACTGCGCCAGGGCTTCAATGAAGAGAACAGCATGAAGGTGGCGCAGGTGCTGTATAAGGAGCTGGATATCGGTGCGGTAGCAATAACCGATCGCGAAAAGCTGCTGGCCTTTACCGGCACCGGCGACGATCACCATTTACCCGGCAAGCCCATTTCGTCCGCCTACACGCTGCGCGCCATTGAAACGGGCGAGGTGGTTTACGCCGACGGCAATGAAGTGCCGTACCGCTGCTCGCTGCATCCGCAGTGCAAGCTTGGCTCAACGCTGGTCATTCCCCTGCGCGGTGAAAACCAGCGGGTGATGGGCACCATCAAGCTGTATGAGCCGAAAAACCGGCTGTTCAGCTCCATCAACCGCACCCTGGGAGAGGGGATCGCGCAGCTGCTGTCGGCGCAAATTCTGGCCGGCCAGTACGAGCGGCAGAAGGCGCTGCTGACCCAGTCAGAGATTAAGCTGCTGCACGCGCAGGTTAACCCGCATTTTCTGTTCAACGCGCTGAATACGCTGAAGGCGGTGATTCGTCGCGACAGCGATCAGGCGGCCCAGCTGGTGCAGTTCCTGTCGACGTTTTTCCGAAAAAACCTCAAGCGCCCGTCGGAGATCGTGACCCTGGCCGATGAGATTGAACACGTCAATGCCTACCTGCAGATTGAGAAGGCGCGCTTTCAGTCGCGCCTGCAGGTGTCCTTATCCGTACCGGACGAGCTGGCGTACCAGCATCTTCCGGCCTTTACCCTGCAGCCGATTGTGGAAAACGCCATCAAGCACGGCACCTCGCAGCTGCTGGGGACAGGGGAGATATCCATTTCCGCCAGCCGGTTTAACCACCATCTTGTGCTGGATATTGAGGATAACGCCGGGCTTTATGAGCCCACCGGTTCCGGAGGCTTAGGCATGAGCCTGGTGGACAAGCGCCTGCGCGCCCACTTTGGCGACGGGTGTGGCATTGCCGTTGCCTGCGAGCCGGACCGCTTTACCCGCATTACCTTACGACTGCCGCTGGAGGAAAACGCATGCTGAGAGTGCTGATTGTGGATGACGAGCCGTTGGCACGAGAAAACCTGCGCGTGCTGTTGCAGGAGCAGCGTGATATCGAGGTGGTGGGTGAGTGCGCAAACGCCATCGAGGCCATCGGGGCGGTACACAAGCTGCGCCCGGACGTGCTGTTTCTCGACATCCAGATGCCGCGCATCAGCGGGCTGGAGATGGTCGGCATGCTTGACCCGGAGCACCGGCCGTATATCGTTTTTCTGACGGCGTTCGACGAATACGCCGTGAAGGCGTTCGAGGAGCATGCGTTCGACTATCTGCTCAAGCCGATTGAAGAGCAGCGGCTGGACAAAACGCTCAACCGCCTGCGCCAGGAGCGCTCCGTGCAGGACGTTACGCTGCTGCCGGAAAACCAGCAGCCGCTCAAGTTCATTCCGTGCACCGGGCACAGCCGTATTTACCTGTTGCAGATGGACGACGTGGCGTTCGTCAGCAGCCGCCTGAGCGGCGTCTACGTGACCAGCGCCGAAGGGAATGAAGGTTTCACCGAGCTGACGCTGCGCACGCTCGAAAGCCGCACGCCGCTTATCCGCTGCCATCGTCAGTATCTGGTGAACATGGCGCACCTGAAGGAAATTCGGCTGGAAGAAAACGGGCAGGCCGAGCTGGTGCTGCGCGCGGGACAGACGGTGCCGGTTAGCCGCCGCTATCTGAAAAGTTTGAAAGAGGCGATCGGCCTGTAAAACTGGTACACTGCGCGCCATTGCATCATCGACAGATAAAGGCACACATGCTGAGTAACGACATACTTCGTAGCCTGCGCTACACCCTGAAAGCCAACAACAACGACATGGTGCGTATTCTTGCGCTTTCCGACATGGAGTCCACGTCCGCGAGTTTTGATACCTGGACGACCAAAGAAGATGAAGAGGGCTTTGTTCGTTGCCCGGATATTATCCTGTCCGGCTTTCTGAACGGGCTTATCTACGACAAGCGCGGCAAAGATGACTCCGCGCCGGAGCTTGCGCTCGAGCGCCGCGTGAATAACAACACGGTGCTGAAAAAGCTGCGCATTGCGTTTTCACTGAAAACTGACGATATCCTGGCGATGATGACCCAACAAAAATTCCGCGTCTCGATGCCGGAAATCACCGCCATGATGCGCGCGCCGGACCATAAAAACTACCGCGAGTGCGGCGATCAGTTTCTGCGCTATTTCCTGCGCGGGCTGACGCAGCGGGTTCATAACGCGAAGGCGTAATGAAGGAATGGGTGCGGCCTGTTGCCCTCACCCGACCCTCTCCCACGGGGAGAGGCAGAAAACAAAATGCCATTAAAAAAGCCGGATTATGCATCCGGCTTTTTTATTATTTCACCTGCTGACCCGGCTTCGCGCCTTCGTCAGGGCTTAACAGGAAGATATCTTTCCCGCCAGGGCCCGCGGCCATCACCATCCCCTCAGAGATGCCGAAGCGCATTTTACGCGGCGCCAGGTTGGCTACCATCACCGTCTGACGACCAATCAGCACCTGCGGATCGGGGTAGGCTGAGCGGATGCCGGAGAAGACGTTGCGCTTCTCGCCGCCCAGATCCAGCGTCAGGCGCAGCAGCTTGTCAGAACCTTCAACGAACTCCGCGTTCTCAATCAGCGCCACGCGCAGATCGACCTTCGCGAAATCATCAAAGGTGATGGTTTCCTGAATCGGATCGTCAGCCAGCGGGCCGGTCACCGGCGCAGCGGCAGCTTTGACCTCTTCTTTTGACGCTTCCACCAGGGCTTCTACCTGCTTCATCTCGATGCGGTTATACAGCGCCTTGAAGGTGTTCACCTTGTGGCCGAGCAGCGGCTGCTGGATCGCGTCCCAGGTCAGTTCGGTGTTCAGGAACGCTTCAGCACGTTCAGAAAGCTGAGGCAGCACCGGCTTGAGCCAGGTCATCAGCACGCGGAACATGTTCAGACCCATGGTGCAGATCGCCTGCAGGTCAGCGTCGCGGCCCTCCTGCTTCGCGACAATCCACGGCGCCTGCTCGTCAACGTAGCGGTTTGCGACGTCAGCCAGCGCCATGATTTCACGAATCGCCTTGCCGAACTCGCGGCTTTCCCAGGCTTCGCCAACCGCAGCGGCGGCGTCGGTGAAGGTTTTGAACAGCTCAGGATCGGCCAGTTCGGCAGACAGCACGCCGTCGAAACGCTTGGCGATAAAGCCCGCGTTACGGGAGGCCAGGTTAACCACCTTGTTGACGATGTCCGCGTTCACGCGCTGCACGAAATCTTCCAGGTTGAGGTCGATATCGTCGATGCGCGAAGAGAGCTTCGCGGTGTAGTAGTAGCGCAGGCTGTCCGCGTCGAAGTGGTTCAGCCAGGTGCTGGCCTTAATGAACGTGCCGCGGGACTTGGACATCTTCGCGCCGTTCACCGTCACGTAGCCGTGTACGAACAGGTTGGTTGGCTTACGGAAGTTGCTGCCTTCCAGCATCGCTGGCCAGAACAGGCTGTGGAAGTAAACGATGTCTTTGCCGATGAAGTGGTACAGCTCGGCGTCGGAATCTTTCTTCCAGTATTCGTCAAAGCTTACGGTGTCGCCGCGCTTGTCGCACAGGTTCTTGAAGGAACCCATGTAGCCGATTGGCGCGTCCAGCCAGACGTAGAAATATTTGCCCGGTGCGTTCGGGATTTCGAAGCCGAAGTAAGGCGCGTCGCGGGAGATATCCCACTGCTGCAGGCCGGATTCGAACCACTCCTGCATTTTGTTTGCCACCTGCTCCTGCAGCGCGCCGCTGCGGGTCCACGCCTGCAGCATTTCGCTAAACGAGGGCAGGTCGAAGAAGAAGTGCTCGGAGTCACGCATCACCGGCGTCGCGCCGGACACCACGGACTTCGGCTCAATAAGCTCGGTCGGGCTGTAGGTCGCGCCGCACACTTCGCAGTTATCGCCGTACTGATCCGGAGATTTACATTTCGGGCAGGTGCCTTTGACGAAACGGTCCGGCAGGAACATGCCTTTTTCCGGATCGTACAGCTGAGAGATGGTGCGGTTTTTAATAAAACCGTTCTCTTTAAGACGGGTGTAGATCAGCTCCGACAGCTCGCGGTTCTCATCGCTGTGCGTGGAGTGATAGTTGTCATAGCTGATGTCAAAGCCGGCAAAATCGGTCTGATGCTCCTGACTCATTTCAGCAATCATCTGCTCGGGGGAGATCCCCAGCTGCTGGGCTTTCAGCATGATCGGCGTGCCGTGGGCATCGTCCGCGCAGATGAAGTTGACCTCGTGGCCGCGCATTCGCTGGTAACGGACCCAGACATCAGCCTGGATATGCTCCAGCATGTGGCCGAGGTGGATTGAGCCGTTGGCGTACGGCAGGGCGCACGTTACCAGAATTTTTTTCGCGACTTGAGTCATAGTAGGCATTACTTCTTTTAACAGTGAAAAGGGTTTTTGATATTACCAAATGGGGCATTATTAAGTAAGCACAAACCACGGCCTTTCAGGTAAACTTGTTCATCTACGGTCTTATTCACAAGAACAAAGGAGTCGGGATGAGTTCTCAATCCCAGGCCAAATCACCGGAAGCTTTACGAGCAATGGTTGCCGGGACGCTGGCTAATTTTCAGCACCCAACCCTGAAGCACAATCTCACCGCGCTGAAAGCGCTGCATCACGTGGCGTGGATGGACGATACGCTGCACATCGAACTGCAAATGCCGTTCGTCTGGGCCAGCGCGTTCGATACCCTGAAAGAGCAAACCAGCTCTGAGCTGCTGCGCATCACGGGCGCAAAGGCGATTGACTGGAAGCTGAGCCACAGCATTGCCACGCTCAAGCGCGTAAAAAACCAGCCTGGCGTGAACGGCGTGAAGAACATCATCGCCGTCAGTTCCGGAAAGGGCGGGGTGGGGAAATCCTCCACCGCGGTAAACCTGGCGCTGGCGCTGGCGGCCGAAGGGGCGAAGGTGGGTATTCTGGACGCGGATATTTACGGCCCGTCGGTACCGAACATGCTGGGCGCGGAAAACCAGCGCCCAACGTCGCCGGACGGTACCCACATGGCGCCGATTATGGCGCACGGGCTGGCGACTAACTCGATTGGCTATCTGGTCACCGACGATAACGCCATGGTTTGGCGCGGCCCGATGGCCAGCAAAGCGCTGATGCAGATGCTGCAGGAGACCCTGTGGCCGGATCTGGATTATCTGGTGCTGGACATGCCGCCGGGCACGGGTGACATTCAGCTGACGCTGGCGCAGAACATTCCGGTGACGGGCGCGGTTGTGGTGACAACGCCGCAGGACATTGCGCTGATTGACGCCAAAAAAGGCATCGTGATGTTTGAGAAGGTGGAAGTCCCTGTCCTCGGCATCGTCGAAAACATGAGCATGCATATTTGCAGCAACTGCGGACACCATGAGCCTATCTTTGGCACCGGCGGCGCAGAAAAACTGGCCGCGCAGTACCACACTCAGCTGCTGGGCCAGATGCCGCTGCACATCACGCTGCGTGAAGATCTCGACAGCGGGAAGCCGACGGTGGTGAGCCGTCCGGACAGCGAGTTTGCGGAAATCTATCGTCAGCTGGCGGGGCGCGTTGCGGCGCAGCTTTACTGGCAGGGCGAAGTGATTCCGGGTGAAATTGCCTTCCGCGCGGTGTAATTTCTCTTGGCCTTACCCGGCCTGCAAAATACGGTTTTGTAGGTCGGGTTATCGCAGAGCGCAGCGCCACCCGACGTTAACGCAAGCGGTAATGCATCAGATAATACTCTCCGTCCGGAGAATCACCCTTCGCCTCAATGTGCCAGCCGTGCCGCTGGTAAAATTCCACAGCCCGCCTGTTCTTCACCAGACATTTGAGTGACCCCGTGCTGGTAAACGTCTTCTGCACCTGTTCAAGCAGTAAGCGCCCGACGCCCAGACGCTGGTACGGCGGATCGATAAACAGATTGTGAAGAAAGTTATCGTTCATCCAGACGGAGGCGAACCCCAGACGGTGCCCGTTCTGAACGGCAACCCAAATTTCTTCATCGCGGGTCGCCGCATCGAAATCCTCAAGCTGCCATTCATCTCCGTCCAGCCACGGCCAGGCGTCGCGTCGGGCATGCAGGTAGAGCGTGCGCAGGAAAGGACGATCGCTCTCTTGCCACGGGCGGATCCGAACGTTATCAGCGGTGATAGAAGATGTCTCCGTTGTACGCTTTGATAATTTTGCCATCGGTATCGCTAATCAACACGTAGTTTTCACCCATATAGGTCCAGTGCGTACCCGCATCCGGTGCCGGGAGGTTGCGCAGCTGGTACTGTTTAATGGTGTACTCCGGGGTCTGGTACTGAGCAGGTGCCGTATCGCCGATCTTAAATTTGGTGAAGTCGGCAATGAACTCTTGTTCTTCATAGGCCTTGATGCCGGAAGGGGCGGACGCCGTTTGCGGAGCAGCGCAGGCAGCACCCGCTAAAGACAGTAGAACACCCAGAAGCAGCAGTTTGCGCTTAGCCATTTTTTCTCCAGTGAAATCGTTACGGACAGATGGAACAGCTGTGAGCCTATTTTAAGTATCACGCAGTAGTGTGTTTGAAAAAAATGTAACAAAAATGGACGGTTTTGTGTAGCGATTATGGGGTTGGGTATTATTTTGCTGAATGGATGACTTCTATTTTTGTGATGAGAATTATCGTTATATAAATCAATTCTGAAAAATTACGGCTCGTTCGAAATTATATCATATTGCGAATGCATTCCCTGTTCAGAAGACTTAAAATTGCGCGTCATACATGTTTGACGTTATTTCATTCAGCCCCCGCATTAGCATTTCTCGTAACATTACCTGCGAACCGTGGAGCTGAATATATCTATTTCTTCACACGTAAATCATTGATTAAAATGATAATCATGGGTTTTAATTGCTGTTGCTCCTGGCTTGTCGGTTAAGGACTGACCGCAATGACAATAGAACTAATTATATAAATGAAAAACACAACGCCACTTTCGATTATATTTCTCGTTATTAGTCAGTTAACCGGCTGTGTTTTTTCTCCCGGGCAAAATTTAAGCGTAACAGGGAAGAATATTGCCTCGTCGGGCGCCGCTGATTATCAAATTGATAATCATGTCGACGTCTACCCGATTACGCCCGGCCTGATTGAAAAAATGCGCAAACCGATGCTGAAATCTCAGCAAAATCCTAACCTTGATGACCAGGTCAGAGCGTGGGAGTACCGCGTCGGCGCGGGTGATATCCTGACGGTAACGGTATGGGACCACCCGGAGCTCACCACGCCTGCAGGACAATATCGTAGCGCAAGCGATGCCGGTAACTGGGTTAATGCAGATGGTACGCTCTTTTATCCTTACGTCGGCAAGGTGCACGTTGCCGGGAAAACCGTGGCTGAGATCCGCGATGAGATTGCCGCGCGCCTGGAGCGGGTTATCGAAAGCCCCCAGGTCGACGTCAGCATTGCGTCTTTCCGTTCTCAAAAAGCATATGTCACCGGTGAAGTGGCAAAATCGGGCCAGCAGGCCATTACCAATATCCCGCTGACGGTCATGGATGCGGTTAACGCTGCGGGGGGGCTCTCCGCCGATGCCGACTGGCGAAACGTCGTGCTCACGCACAACGGCAAGGACGCACGGCTTTCACTGTATGCGCTAATGCAGCACGGCGATCTTTCGCAAAACAAACTGCTGTATCCTGGCGATATCCTCTTTATCCCACGTAACGATGCGCTGAAGGTCTTCGTGATGGGGGAAGTGGTTAAGCAGAGCACGCTTAAAATGGATCGCAGCGGTATGACGCTGGCGGAGGCGCTGGGCAATGCGGGCGGTGTGAATCAGGATATGGCCGATGCCACCGGGATCTTCGTCATTCGCTCAATCCCGAAAAAAGAACGTTCGGACAAAATTGCCAATATCTACCAGCTTAACGCCAAAGATGCGTCGGCAATGGTGATGGGCACGGAGTTTGAGCTGGAACCCTATGACATTGTCTATGTCACCACGGCGCCGCTTTCGCGCTGGAATCGCGTGATCTCACAGCTTGTTCCAACCATCAGCGGCGTGCACGACCTGACCGAAACCGTCCGCAATATTCGCTCGTGGCCGCAGTAATGTTCAATTCGATACTGGTGGTGTGCACCGGAAATATCTGCCGCTCTCCCATCGCGGAGCGGCTGTTGCGACAGCTTCTGCCGGGCAAGCAGGTCACCTCCGCGGGGGTGATGGGCCTTGAGGGGCGCCCGGCGGACAGCGGTGCGAGGGACGTTGCCATGCGCCACGGCATCTCGCTCGACGGGCACGTGGCGCGCAGGCTAACGCGCAGCCTGATGCAGACGTCCGATCTTATTCTGGTGATGGAGTCAGAACATCTTCGCTATATCGCCGATATCGCACCGGAAACCCGGGGTAAATCACTGCTTTTTGGCCACTGGCTGGAGCAGCAAAACATCCCCGATCCGTACTGTAAAAGTCGTGAAACGTTCGAATACGTCTTCGAGCAGTTGGGCAAAGCCAGTCAGGAATGGGCTCGCCGTTTGGGTCAACAAGGAATGAAGCATTAATGTCGTCTTACACCACTGACAGCTATGGGGCTGTCTCATCCCAAAAAGGTGAGATCGATCTGATTCGCTTGCTCGGCGAGATGATCGACCACCGCGTTATCATTTTAAGCATTACGCTTCTGTTTGCCGCTTTTTCCGCAATGTACGCCTGTTTTTCAACGCCCGTGTACCAGGCGGATGCCCTGATCCAAATCGAGGCGAAACAGGAAAACGGCCTGCTTAAAAGTTTAAGCCAGCTTGATTCTGGCCTTTCACCCGACGTAGCGCCGGAGATATTGCTGCTTAAATCGCGCATGATCCTTGGGGAAACCGTCGACAAGCTTGGGCTGACTCGGCAGGTACGCCAGCGTATGCTGCCGATTGTGGGCCCGCTGTGGAAGTGGATGCAGGGGCATAAAGAAGGCGCTATTGCGGTCGAAGGGCTGCATATTCCTCTGGCGGAAGGGCAGCGTCAGGAGCTTATCCTGACCGCACTTGGTGCGGGGGAGTATTTACTTGAAGGTGAAAATCTCCGTGCCCAGGGAACGGTAGGTAAACCGCTGGCGAAAGAGGGCGTCTCGCTGCTGGTGACAGCGCTTGATGCCGAGCCAGGAACGCAGTTCACCCTGAAATCGTTGCCCCGGCTTGACGTTATCCATTCGCTTCAAAAGCGCCTGACGGTCACTGAATCGGCGAAGCAGAGCGGCATGCTCACCCTGACGTTAACCGGCCACGATCCGGATAGCATCGCGCTGGAGCTGAATACGATCGCGGAAAGCTACCTGCGTCAAAACGTTGCCCGCCAGCAGGCACATGACGCCCGCAGCCTGGCTTTCCTGCAGCATCAGTTGCCCAAAATCAGCGGTGAACTGAATGAGGCAGAGGTTCGCCTGAATGATTACCGGAAAAAGCGCGATTCCGTTGACTTAACCCTTGAGGCGAAATCGGTGCTGGATCGGGTCGTCAACGTCGAAAACCAGCTTAACGAGCTCACCTTCCGCGAAGCGGAGATCTCGCAGCTGTTTAAAAAGGATCACCCAACCTATCGCGCACTGCAGGACAAACGCAAGACGCTTGAGCAGGAACGGGCGCGATTAAATAGTCGCGTCTCAAGCATGCCTTCCACGCAGCAGGAAATTATACGTCTCAGCCGCGACGTAGAGTCCGGGCGTGAAATCTACCAGCAGCTTTTGACGCGCCAGCAGGAGCTCAATATTTCTCGTTCCAGCGCGATTGGGAATGTGCGCATCATCGACCCTGCGGTCACCAAACCCGATCCGATAAAACCCAGAAAGATGCTGATCGTGGTGATGGGCGTGCTGCTTGGGGCGATGGTTTCCGCAGGCGGCGTGCTGGTGCGCGTGGCGCTTAAACGCGGTATCACCACCTCTGAACAGCTTGAGGTGCACGGGATCCCCGTTCTGGCAACGCTGCCGCGATCCGCATGGCTATGGAAAAAAACGCACCTGCGCAGCAAGGTCCCCTTTAGCTCGCACTGGCAGCATAAAACCTCGGATATCCCTTTCCTGCCCGTGGACCGGCCTGCGGATATGTTTGTTGAGGCAATCCGGGGGCTGCGAACCAGCCTACACTTCACCATGATGGACACCATGAACAGCGTGGTGATGTTTACCGGGCCGACTCAGGACTGTGGTAAAACTCTGGTCAGCACGTCGCTGGCGGCGATTGCCGCGCAGGCGGGGAAAAAAACGCTATTTATCGACGCCGACATGCGCGCTGGCTATGTGGATAATATTTTTAACCTCAGCAACCAGCGCGGGTTGTCCTCCGTGCTTGAAGGAGCCTGCGAGCATCGGGACGCAATTCAGCGCTACCAGAAGGGGGGTTTTGACGTGATGACGCGCGGCCCGGACCCGCATCTTCCTTCTGAACTGCTGCTGAGCGAGCGGCTACATGCCGTGATGGCATGGGCGGATGAGCATTACGATATGGTCATTGTTGATACGCCACCGGTGCTTGCCGTCACCGATGCCGCCCTGATTGCCAGAGCGGCGGCGACGCTCATTCTCGTCACCCGTTTCGATAAAACCAGTTCGAAAGAGGTCGAGAACAGTATAAAACGCCTGCAGCAGGTGGGTGCCAGGGTCAGCGGTATGCTTCTCAACGATATCGTGAAATCTGCCGCGCTTTATTACAGCTCCGGAAATAGCCACTACGACTACAGCTATAATCCGGAACGTAAATCACGCGAGCGCTAGTGCCTCACCAGCGTGGCAAAGTAGTAGACCAGGGGAATGGCGAGAACCCAAAGACCAACGGGGATTTCGCGCCATTTCCCGGCAATCGCCTTGATCACAATGTAAAACAGCAGTCCCCCCGCGATGCCCGTCCCGAAGCTGTTGGCAATCAGCGTAATCATGACCATCATCAGCACCGGCAGGCCGTCGGTGAAGTTCGCTAAATCGACTTTTCGCAGGCCGCTGAACATGTTCAGCCCAATCAGAATTAGCGCTGGCGCGGTCGCTTCTTTAGGGAACATGAGCGCCACCGGGGTAAACAGCAGCATCAGCAGGAACATCACGGCGGCGGCCAGCGCGGTCATGCCGGTTTTGCCCCCGGCTTCTGCGGCAGCGGAAGACTCAATCAGCGCCGTTGCGGCCGGAATACCCACCCAAGGGCCAATCGCGGCCGCAATAGAGTCCACCATAAAGGGGCGATTGATATGCGGCATATTGCCTTCGTCGTCCAGCAAACCCGCTTCGCCGCCCACGGCCAGCGTCGTCCCCATGGTGGAGAAAAACTCGGACGCGAAAAAGACGAACAGGAACGGCAGGAAGGCGATGTTAAGCGCGCCGATCATGTCGATCTGGCCCAGCACCGGCGTGAGCGAGTGGGGGGCATCGATAAGGCTGGCGGGTAATTTAGTCACGCCCATTGGGATGCCGACGAGCGTGGCGAACAGAATGGCCCACAGGATAGCGCCCGGAATGCGGCGGGCCTGCAGGGCGATGGCCAGAAACAGCCCGGACAGTGCCACCAGCGCGGCGGGTGAGAGGAAATCCCCGAGCATCAGCGCGTTCGTTTTCGCGTTTGCCAGCACCAGCCCCGCGTTTCTGAAACCGAGCACGGCGACAAACAGTCCGATGGACGCGGTCAGGCCCAGCTTAATGGACTGGGGTACCGAGCGCGTGACCACTTCGCGAAGCCCGAAGCGCGTCAGCAAAAAGAACAAAATGCCCGACCAGCAGGCAATGCCCAGGCCGATTTGCCAGCCAATACCCTCGCTTCCCGCCAGCGTCACGCCGACCAGCACCGAGCCGCCGATGCCCGGCCCGACGATAAACGGCAGGTTCGCGTAAAACGCCATCAGCAGCGTGCCGGCGACAAATACCAGAATGGTGCCGGTCGTTGCGGCGCCTTTGTCCATTCCGCCCACGGCCAGTAGCCCGGGGATCACCACCAGCAGATACGCGGCCGCCAGAAAGCCGGTAATGCCGGCCAGACACTCTGTTCGTACGGTGCTCCCGCGCGCTCGCAGTGCGAAACGGCGCTCAAGCCAGCTCCCTGGTGCTGGCGTATTAACGGTATTGTCGGCCATTATCCGGCTCTCCTTCAGTATTATTGCGTGGCGTCCGGCGTTTCCCGGTACGAAATGAGCGGATCGACAATCTGGCGCGTGGTGCCGTCGGTCAATCCAAGGTCGGTCAAATGCGGCCCGGCGTTGCAGGCAAGACACGTGCCCTCTATCGCCTTAAAGACGCGATACGGCGGCTCCCAGTCGGCAATCTCGCTGCTGCGATCGCGAAGCGTGCGGAACTGCTGCGCCAGCTCGGACGGCGGCAGTTCGGACAGCATCCCGGCAATCGGCATCGCGACGTGCGAGATAATCTTCCCGCGCTGCGCCAGCGCCATGCCGCCCCCGCTTTGAATCAGCGCGTTTGCCGCCAGCGCCATATCCTCCGGCGAGCGTCCCAGCACGACCAGGTTGTGGGCATCGTGCGAGTAGCTAGTGGCTATCGCGCCGCGCAGCTCTCCCCAGCCTTCCAGCAGGGCAATCTGCGGTTTGGCCTGATGGCGACCGTGGCGATGCTGTACCCAAATCAGGCTAAATCCTTCCGGTACTTCAACGCGTCCGCTGTGGACGTTAACTTCAACTTCGCCCCAGCGGGTAAACCGCGCGCCGCTGATGTGGCGCAGGCGGGCTATACCGTGGCTGGCACCTTCGATGCGAAGCTGAAAATCATCAGCCGCGAGCGCAGACAGCCGCAGGGTATCGCGCGGCAATGAGGCCGCGGGGGATATCACTGGCTCAGTCATCGCCCCGTTGCGGGCAATCAGCTTGCCCCCGGCGTAAACCCGGCGAGCGGCCAGCTTATCCAGGGAATTAAACGCGACCAGATCCGCGCGTCGTCCGGCAGCGATCAGCCCAAGATCGTTGCGCTGCAGGCGAATGGCGGCGTTCAGCGTGGCGAAGCGCAGCGCGTCGGTTGCCGCCAGCCCGTGCTCAATCAGCAGGTTGAGGAGGGCGATAATGCCGCCTTTTTCCAGCAGCATATCGGGGGGCACATCGTCGGTACAAACCGTGATCTGCGAGGAGAGATGCGGCAGAGTTTTCAGGGCCTTCACGATATCGGGCAGCAGGTAGGGATGCGAGCCGCGGATTTCGAGCGTCAGGCCGGCGCGCAGTTTTTCCAGCGCATCGTCCGCGGAGGTCAGCTCGTGATCGGACGTCACGCCCGCCGCGAGATAGGCCTGTAAATCCGCCCCGCTCAGCCCCCTGGCGTGCCCTTCGATAAGCTTTCCGCTTTCCAGGCCCGCCTGCAGAATGTCGATCATGCGCGGGCTGCCGTTCAGCACGCCGTGCATATCCATCACTTCCGCCACGCCGCGCACGTCGGGCCAGCCGAGCAGGGTCGTCATCTCATCGCCGTTAAGGTCCGCGCCGGACATCTCCAGCCCGGGCGTAGACGGCACGCTCGATGGTGCCGCGACCATGACCTGCAGCGGCAGGTTGCGGGTGGATTCAATCGCAAAGCGAACGCCGTCAATGCCGAGCACGTTCGCCAGCTCGTGAGGGTCCCAAAAAACCGCCGTCGTGCCCTGCGCCAGCACGATTTCCGCGTAGCGGGCGGGCAGCAGGTGCGAGCTTTCAAGATGGACGTGCGTGTCCATCAGGCCCGGAGAAAGGTAAAGCCCGCTGAGATCGTGCGTCTCAAGCGCATCGCTGCGGCTGCCGCGCGGGTGTACGCTGGCAATCAGCTCGCCGACGATACCGACGTCGGCGTCGCGGATCTCGCCGGTCGCCATATCGATAATCTGGGCCTGGGTGAGCAGCAGGTCAAAAGGCAGTTCGCCTCGCGCGGCCTGTACGGCGCGGCGTCGGGTTTCGGCAGTCATGCAATAAACGGTTCCAGCTTCAAAATAATGACGCTACTCTATGCACCCGGCAAACGTTTGCCTAGCTGATAAAATTTATCACCCGATAACCGCGGGTTATTCTGCGACGCGTGAAAGAGAAAATGATGACGGAACCCTGGCAGCGCTTGCCCGCGCTCTCTCTTCGGCAGCTTCAGTACTTTGTCACCCTTGCCGAGCTGCGGCATTTTACGGATACGGCCAGCAGGCTGGCGATTAGCCAGCCCGCGCTCAGCAGCGCCCTGCGGCAAATTGAAACGGTGCTGGGCGGCAAGCTGGTTAACCGTACCGCCTCTGCCGTGACGCTAACCGAGCTGGGCAATGCCATCCTGCCGCACGCGCAGCGGGTGGTCAGCGTCGCGCAGCTTGCGTTCGAGGATATGCAGCGGATCGTGCAGGCCGGCGGCGACGGTACGGTGCGGATCGGCCTGATCCCCTCCGTCGGTTCGATCTTATTCCCGCAGCTTCCGCAGGCGCTGGCGCAGGCGTTTCCTCGCCTGAAGGTCGAGTTTCACGATCAAACCAACGATGGGCTGGTGGCGCAGCTGCTGAAAGGGCAGATTGATTTCGGCATAGGCGCGCTCGATAACAGCGTGTCCGACGATCTGGACGTGTTTCCGATTCAGGAAGATCCGTTTGTTGCCGTGGTCCATCGGGACGATCCGCTGGCCGCCTCGGCCCACCTGCCCTGGAAGCAGCTGGCCGGCCGTGATATCGCGGTCTTCACGAAAGGCAATATTCAGCGCCTGGTCAACGCGCTGGCGGAGAGCCACCGCCTCTCTTTACGCACGCGCTATCAGGTGGATTATATCGAAACGCTGTACGGGCTGGTGCGCTCCCGGCTCGCGGTGGCTATTTTGCCCCAGCTTTATACGACCCATCTTCAGGACCCGCAGCTTAAGGTCGTTCATCTTCAGCAGCCGGCGCTGGCCCGCACGGTGGCCCTGATGCGCGCGCCGCAGGCGCTGCCTCCGCTGATTGAATCCTGCTTTGCGCTGATGCTGGAAACCCTGCGCGCAACCTGACGCGACACTTCTTTACAGCGGGGCGGCGCAATGCTCGCTAAGATGACCCTCGTCTACTCACGAGGTCAACATGGAAAACCGCACATTCGCTAAGCTCCGCCGCTGGGCGCGAGAAGGGATCATTATCGTTCTGCTGGCGCTGGCCGTCATGTGGGGCGTGGACCAATACCGCAAACCTGATTTGCCCGCCAGCTTCAGCGCGACGCCGATGCAGAGCATCGACGGCAGGACGTTCGATATCGCCGCGCTCAGCCAGGAGCGGCCGCTGCTGATTTACGTCTGGGCGACCTGGTGCAGCATTTGCCGCTTTACGACGCCAGCGGTCGATAAGATGGCGAAAGAGGGCGGGAACGTGGTGAGCATCGCGCTGCGCTCCGGCGATGACGCGAAGCTTGCGCGCTGGGTGGAAAAGAAACGGCTTACGATGCCGGTGATTAACGATGCGCGCGGGGCGCTGTCGCAGCAGTGGCAGGTGAGCGTCACGCCAACGCTGGTGATTGTGTCAAAAGGGCAGGTGGTCAGCACGACAACCGGCTGGACGAGCTACTGGGGAATGAAAGTACGGATGTGGTGGGCGGGGCGATAAAATAACCCCTCTCCGTAAGGAGAGGGGCTGACATTACTTGGCCATGACTTCCTGCGCGGTACGTTCAACCAGAGACAGCAGGACCTTAACGTCCTCCAGCGTCACGGTTGGGTTCAGCAGGGTAAGCTTCAGGCAGGTGATGCCGTTGTGCTCGGTCACGCCAACGTTGGCACGACCGGATTCCAGCAGCGCATCGCCGATTTTCTGGTTCAGCAGGGCAACGCCCGCATCGTCCAGCTGCGCCTGCGGGCGGAAGCGGAAGAGTACGCTTGCCAGCTGCGGCTGCATGACCAGCTCCAGAGCAGGCTGCTCCTTCACGTAGGCCGCAACCTGCTGCGCCAGCGTCACGCCGTGATCGATAATCGCCGCGTACTGCTCCTGGCCCAGCGCTTCCAGGCTCATCCACAGCTTCAGCGCGTCGAAGCGGCGCGTCGTCTGCAGCGATTTGGAGACCAGGTTAGGCACGCCCGCTTCTTCATCGAACTCCGAGTTCAGGTAGGCCGCCTGATAGCGCATCAGCTCATAGTGACGCGCTTCTTTCAGCAGGAACGCGCCGCAGCTGATGGTCTGGAAGAACTGCTTGTGGAAGTCCAGGGTAACGGAATCCACCAGCTCAATGCCGTCCAGGTAGTGGCGATACTGCTCGGACATCAGCAGCGCGCCGCCCCAGGCCGCATCAACGTGCACCCAGATGTTCTGCTTCGCCGCCAGCTCGGCAATCGCGCGCAGCGGATCGATAGCACCGGCATCGGTGGTACCTGCGGTCGCAACAATCGCCAGAATCTGCTCGCCGTTGGCGTTGCACTGCTCGATTTTCGCCGCCAGATCGCTGAGATCCATGCGCGAGAACTCGTCCGTTTTCACCTGCACCACGGACTGGTAGCCCAGCCCCATCAGCGCCATGTTCTTCTGCACGGAGAAGTGGGCGTTTTCGGAGCACAGCACGCGAATCTTGCGCAGATCGCCGACCAGACCGTCCTGCTGAACGGAGTGGCCCTGGCGCGCGAAGAACGCATCGCGCGCCAGCATCAGGCCCATCAGGTTGCTCTGGGTACCGCCGCTGGTGAAGACACCCGCGTCGCCAGCCTGATAACCCACGCGGGTACGCAGCCATTCGATCAGCTTGATCTCAATGATGGTTGCGGACGGGCTTTGATCCCAGGAGTCCATGCTCTGGTTGGTGGCGTTGATCAGCACTTCCGCCGCCTGGCTCACGACCAGGCTTGGGCAGTGCAGGTGCGCCACGCACTGCGGGTGATGAACGGACAGGCTGTCTTTCAGGAAGAACTCCACGGCGCGTTCAATCGCCGCTTCGTTGCCCAGCCCCTTCGGGTTGAAATCCAGCGTAATGCGGTCGCGCAGCTCAGCGACCGTTTTGCCCTGATACATCTCAGGCTGCTTCAGCCACTGCATCACAGCCTGAGTGCTTTGTTCAATCGCCTGCTGGTAAGCGTCGATGCTCTGCGCAGAGGAGAACAAAATTGGGTTTGAATCAGACATCGTAATCAACAACTCCGGTTACGCCGGGCGAACGCCCGCAGCAAGCAGCGCCTGCTCGAATTTATCCAGGAAGATCTTCAGCTCGTCGTCGCTAATCAGCAGGGACGGCAGCAGGCGCAGAACGATACCGTTACGGCCGCCGCGCTCCAGAATCAGACCGTTTTCGAAGCACTTCTTCTGGATCAGGGCAGACAGCTCGCCGTCGCCAGGGAAGCAGCCCATATGATCAGCCGCTTCGTTTGGCTTCACGATTTCAATGCCGATCATCATGCCCAGACCGCGAACGTGGCCGATAACCGGATAGCGTTTCGCCATCTCTTTCAGCTGGCCTTTCAGCCATTCGCCCTGTGCGGCCACTTTGCCCGCGATGTTCTGGTCTTTCAGGATTTTCAGCGTGGTCAGGCCGGTTGCCATCGCCAGTTGGTTGCCGCGGAAGGTGCCGGTGTGGTGGCCAGGCGCCCATGCGTCGAACTGCTTTTTGATGCCCAGTACTGCCAGCGGCAGACCGCCGCCGACGGCTTTGGACATCACGATGATGTCTGGCTCAATGCCCGCGTGTTCGAAGGCGAAGAATTTACCGGTGCGCGCAAAGCCCGCCTGCACTTCGTCAAGGATCAGCAGGATGCCGTGTTCCTGCGTCACTTTACGGATGCGCTGCAGCCATTCGGCCGGAGCCGGGTTCACGCCGCCTTCGCCCTGAACCGCTTCCAGGATCACCGCGGCAGGTTTACGCACGCCGCTTTCAACGTCGTTGATCAGGTTATCGAAGTAGTAGGTCAGCGCCTTCACGCCCGCTTCGCCGCCGATGCCCAGCGGGCAGCGGTACTCGTGCGGGTAAGGCATAAACTGGACTTCTGGCATCATGCCGTCAACCGCTTCTTTCGGAGACAGGTTGCCGGTCACGGACAGCGCGCCGTGGGTCATGCCGTGGTAGCCGCCGGAGAAGCTGATAATCCCGCTGCGGCCGGTGACTTTTTTCGCCAGCTTCAGCGCGGCTTCAACGGCGTCAGCGCCGGATGGGCCGGTGAACTGCAGGCAATACTCTTTGCCCTGGCCTGGCAGCAGAGAGAGCAGATATTCGGAAAACGCGTCTTTCAACGGCGTAGTCAAATCGAGGGTATGTAACGGCAAGCCGCTGGTAATGACATTTTGGATGCTTTTCAGCACATCAGGATGATTGTGGCCCAGCGCGAGGGTGCCTGCGCCGGCTAAACAGTCAAGGTATTCTTTATTATCTGCATCGGTGATCCACACGCCTTCTGCTTTGGTAATCGCTAAAGGCAGCTTGCGCGGATAACTCCTGACGTTAGATTCAAACTCGGCCTGACGGGCCAGATAGGTTTCGTTGCTTTTGTGGGCATCTACAGTGTCAATACGGACTTTATCCGTCATCATATCTCTCCTACAACCGCGGCTTCGCTATGCGCCACGATTGAATAAATAGTATAAAAAATAGATGGGGCCTGAAAAAACGCCGCCAATATAGAGCCTTTTGAGGTTGGGCTCAATGGTTAATTTGTTTGCGGTTTTATGACAAACGTAAAGGAACCGCACCCCACCATGAAGCGCGTGAAATCTGGAGAAATATCATTGAATAAAAACAGTCAATTGCGCGGTGAAGTCGGGGCGTAGTTTGTTACAAAAATAATCAATAAAAGGCCCAGCGAAGCGGGGGAAATCGCGGGTAAAAAAGGGGCAGCAGCGCGTTAGTCCCTTAACGCGCTGTTTATAAGATCAACTACCGGGCAAAGCCATCGAAAACGCCGTTCTTGTTTACGGCCACTTTGCCGCTTTTGTAAACAATGATGTCGAAAATCCCCTGGCTGTAAACGGTCGCGCTTTCCGTGGTTTCAATCACCGCGGCTGGCTTGCCGTCTACGGTTAAGATACCGTCGCTGCCGCGCTTAATTTCCATATTATCGTAATGCTTTATGAACGCTTTTTTAGCCGCCTGCGCTTTTTGTACCGGATATTGCGCCCGGGCATTTTCCAGCGCCTGTTTCTCAGAGGCCTGCAGCATTGCGGCACGTTCGCCTTCGCTAAGGGCGCGGTGTGAGCAGCCCGAGAGCGTCAGGATAAAAAATAATGCGGTTAACCACTTGTTCATATATTTCCTGCTATTTAAAAGCGTAAAGATTAATACCGCCGTTTAAATCGGTAATTAATCGGTGCTTATCGTATTAACGATCAGAACCCAACCCCGACGCCCGCACCCACGGCAAAGTCATCGTTGGTCGTGGTACTGAATCCTGTTTTGACGATGGCGTTTCCGGCATGGAAAGAGGCGCCGACGCTCACCGCAGATTCGCTTTTAAAGGTGCCCGCCCCGGCGGAAAACATCACCGTTTGCGCCTGCTCGACCTGCGGCATAGAGGCAATCGCGACGGCCGCCGCCGAGCCGCTTCGGGCCTCTTTTTGGTTCTCCTCAACCTCATTTTTCAGGGCGCCAAACTGCGCGTTGGTCGCCCCCTCCAGAGAGGTAATACGTTCTTCATGATTCTGCAGCTGGCCCGCCTGCGCCTGCAGCGCATCGCTGTTGGCCCGGCTGCGGGACTGCACGCGCGCCAGGGCTGCCCGGTTAGCGGTGGCTACGGTTTGTGCATCCACCGCCAGCTGCTGCGCGTAAGCGCCTTTGCTATACGCCTGGTTCGCCTTATCAGCCGCGCTCTGAGTCGCCTTATCCTGACGATCGCGGTCCGCCTGAAACGTACTCTTATCGACCTTTCCGTCTATCGCGCTGGTGTTGGCGCTGATTGATTTTTTATTTTCAGCGATGTCCGCAACGTTCGTCAGAATGCTGGTGGTATTAGCATGTATGTTTTTACCGTTCAGGTCGGCGGTGATTTGCGCATTTCCCGCCGCGGCCAGCGCCGTGTGGGCCGTTTTGTCCGCCCCAGCAGCCGCAGCACCGGCCAGTCTGGCGTTAAGCTGCGCGACGTTCGCTTTGGTGCTGGCGTCGTTAGCCGTATCCTGCGCAATTGAGATCTGCAGATCGTGGCGTTTATCGGTTTGCCCAGCGCTATAGACGTCGCTCGACAGGCCGGAAAGTTGACCTGCAAGCTGATCAATGGCTATTTCGACATTGCCGCCCGAATTGAGCGAAACGTCCGAAGCCGGAGTGGAAGCGTTTACACTGAACGCACTAAAAGAAGCCATAATAATTATGGCCTTATTGGTTTGTAACATTGCTATCATCTCTATAATTTATATGGGCTTAATTACGCCAGCCATTTTAAATAAATGGCAGATTCTACTCATAGATAAAGACAACCATTGCGGCTGCGTATTTATAGAATATGGAGTAATTAAGTGGCGTTACTATCCCTCTGATTCATTAATAAGATCTTGATGCAGATCACTAAAATTTGTGATTTGTTTGGCTTGGGATTAATCTTGTATAATATAAAAATTCATATAAATCAATATATTGATTGACTGGTTTTCGAAAGATATATGACCCGTTTTCATTCGGAATAGAGAGGGGTCAGAATATCCACAGAATAAAAGAGTAAATATAACGAATGAAATAAGGGCTTGCAAAGAGCAGGGTATTACTCTACAAATGGTCAACAATTGACTCGGGGTGCCCTTCTTAAATGAAGGCTGAGAAATACCCGTATTATCTGATCTGGATAATGCCAACGTAGATTTTTTAATCTCTATTTAAATTAATCACTTACACAATTTCTAATCCTTGCTGTAATAGGAATTGTACTAGGTGAACAAGCAAACTTTACGCTACTCCTTCCAAAGATCTGGCGTCTATTATGTTCAGGTATGGCTACCGGATAGCGCACCTTTCCGTAAGTCTTTACTCACTGATAGTTTCCGTGAAGCGTCTGAACTTATAGTCATCATCACACCTCAAATACTGCGATTCAAAAAGGGTACTTTGACATTAAAAGGATTAAACACCTTAATAGATGATTTACTCAAAGTAGGTGAAGTTAATACTTCTCCCTTTATCGTGGTTCCCTCTAACGTTGCTCAGGTGGTTCACAAGCCTGTAGTTAACGTCAAATACTTATCCCTCGGTGAATCCTTGAAACATTTTAAACAATACAAAGTTGATAAAGGTGAAGGTTGGAACGTCGAACAGGCTAAGAAGAATGAACGTTCTTTTGAAGCTCTCTTAGCCTTATTGGGTCATGATTTCAATGTATATGAGATTACCCGTAAGGTAATGGATCGTGTAATGGAGTTTATTGAAGGGCTACCAGATGCACGTAAACCGCCATACAACAAAATGAGCGTTAAAGAACGCTTAGAATGTGACGACAATACCTTTAAGAGCTATTCGCATGGTACGTAACTGCACTGTGTATTCTAAGTTAGAATGTTCTCTTTTATATTTACTTTGAAGCTCTAAAGTCTTCACGTTTAACTTAATGATTTGAAATTTCATTTTTATAATGAAAAATGCAAACGCAATAACTATCAATGTAGTAGCCCATACAGGAATATATATTACGATTATCTCTATAAAATTGATGTTTATTTAAATAATCTTATACTTTATACAAATGGCTACAAATTTCTGTACAGCAACGTATATAGCAAAATATGTTAAAGGGTGTACAGGCTTATCAGTGTGTTCAAAAGCTTTAAGAATAAAAGCCATAGCTGCAATGTAACCCCAGAAATCAACAAGCACTTCATTCACTTTTTTGAAAGCGTTAATTAATTTACCTTTCATTATTACTATTCTCTAAATTAGTTAAAAACTCTTTCCACTTAACTAACAATTTGTTTGTATCAAGTTTAACAATGTGTGGTTGTAGTGTTTTACCTTCAAAAGCTTCCTTATGGAAACATTCAACAGCAAAGTGAATCGTTAATCCGTTAGGATCAATCCCCATCAAACCAGCATCTAGCAAACGGTGTAAAGTTGGTTCTAAGGCTAATCCATTGTTTGTACTCATATCTTGCCCTTCACACATGTTTTCAATGTGTGCAGCTTCAAGTACCGGAAGAGCGTAACCAGTTACAGCACATTTCCCCTTAAAATTAGCTAACACACGCTTTCTAAAGCTTGCTTGATCGCTAGCGGATCTAGCTTTATGTGTAATTTCAATTACGCGCCCTGTAGCTTTCACGTCAACCACGTTATCTAGCGGAAATTCTTGGGCTAAGGCTTCTAAGCTTTCTTTGATTTTTATAGGTTTTGCAGGTTCTACAGGTTCTTCTAAAGGGGCTGTTATTACCTCAGCAGCTTCTAAAACACTGTATACGCTGCCTGTAGTAATTGGATGTAAATGAGTCTCGATAGAATCGCCGAAATCTTTAGTTAGAAAAGCAATACATCTTTCTTCATCCGTCGCTAACTTCCATGCGTCGCTTTGCGTCATTTTAAGAATAGCTTTACGATAAACATCTTTATTGAAATAACGTTTTTTCTTTTCTTCTGTTTTAATAGGTTCTTTTGCTTTTTCAACAATTACTTTAGTATTATCTGCTTTATTGGATTCTTTACTTTCAGCTTTAATATCATCGATGATATGACTTACATCAATAATTTCTTTTGGCTCTAATACACGTTTTACAACATAATTTTTATGATTATGTTGCATATGATGATCAAGAGCATCGGCTTTAATGAATATAGAGCAGGCAGGGCATTTAACAAGATTCATAGCTGTTAGTCCTGATTCCCCTGCTTGAATATGTTTGATAGGGGTTTTAGGTGTGTATAGACTTGAATTTTTTAATGCTTTAACGCGCTTTCTTTTACCTACGTAATCATTATTATATGTATATTTAATATGACCTTCAGCAACAACTCTATTTTTCTTGGGCTGTTTTTTATTAACTGTAATTGATATATCACGACTAGATACAGGTTTTACGGTGTTATGCGATGTTGATCTAGTTGGCTTCTTACCTCCATCAAAAGGCAAACCACTATCTGTAGCATTCAATACAGCTATAACATGTGGATCAGGGGGCAAACCTTCACGTAAAGCTTTTGCATGTGCTCTGATTGCCTCCATGCGTGTTAGCTGTGCCTTAGCCATGACGTTTACACCCCTCAACTATGATATGTTGTTCTAATTTTAATCTAGGGGTTTATGAAAAGGAAGGGGAAAGGCTTAAAAACCATATCTTGTATGGTTTATCTTGATAGCTTAGTTTCATCACTTAATGATAACATCACTGCATACATCATAACTCATGTCAGAATACTCAATTCCTGCAATAAAACCCAAAGAAATGCAGATTAGATAAAGTAGGGCGCTTAATATAATATATTTAATCATGTTATATCTTATAGAGAAAGAGGCTATCTAGTAATGACAAACTTCAACAAACCACCACATTAGTCAAAGGGAAGCTAAATAACCTCTTTCTTTACATCCTCTTATATCATGAATTATTCATCATCCTCTTCAAATCAAACATATCCGACGATGATAATTCAAAAATCACTGTAGAACCAGAAAATTCAGATTCTTAGATAGGAACAGTGGATAACCTGTAATCACATTCTCAATAGTGCTTAATAAAATGCCCTAATTAAAGGGCATAGAATTAAAAACTATCACCAGCCTATTGCAGCACTCACAGCTATAACTTCATCATCATTAGTTGTACCAGCAGCAGAGATAGTAGCAGCGGCGTTATCAGAGAACTTATGACGATAGCCCAAAGCATAGCCTTGCTGATCCCGGAAGTTTGCAGCACCGATAGCTACAGAGTTATCAGCTTCAACGTAATGCAAGCCAGCAATAGCGCCTACACCAGCAATACCCGCTCTGTACTCTTTGCGATCTGCATCCTGCTGTTTCTCAATTGATGCAAAGTGATTGTTAGTGCTTTGCTCAAATGATTCTTGATGTGCTTGCATGGTGCTGATGCTATGGCTATGCGACAGAATAGCGGCTTGTGATTCATGATCTACTACGGTAGTGCTCACACCATCCTTACCATTCACGCCGTTTACGCCATCTTTCCCGTTATCAACTCGTGCTTATAACTGGTTAAGCAATTCTTTTTGTTTTGCTGCTTCACGTTCCTGATATGTTATGTTGCTATCAAGATGTGATGCGCCAGCCGTAGTAACTGATGTGTTAGACGGCGTAGAAGAGGGTGTTTTATCTACTGGTACGCCAGCAGAATTAGTTTTAACGCCGTAATTGTTTACACTTTGGCTTACAGTAGTAGAAGTAGAGGCGTTATCTCCGCTTCCTATAACAACATCTTTATCACCTACAGAAGCATTATCACTTTCACCTGTAGAAGCGTTATCACCCACACACCTTTACCTTCTGTAGATGTCTCGTTGTAGCCTGTGCTGGCGTTATCATCAATACCTTTACCCTCAGTGGATGTTTCATTGTAACCAGTGCTTGCATTATCACTTTCAATTGCACCCGCATTATTTGAAGCTGTGATAGTTGAAGCATTATCTTCTTCACCAATGACAGTAGAAGCATTATCACCAGTACCAGCGTTATCAATATACTCTACAGCATCGACATTTGAAGAAAGAACAATAGCAATCACACCGGCAATTATTGACGGTTTCATTAGTATAACTCTCTTTTTTAATATTGATTTTGTAATGAGGTAATTCTTC
>NZ_QBJD02000017.1 GCF_003057745.1 Enterobacter sp. RIT418 | reverse complement strand
AACAAATCACTCTGTTTATTTAGAATCAATTAAAACCATCTTCATATACTCCTTCCGTAAGCTGAAAAATAGTATATGATTCACATCTTCAAATTAGGCTAAATCTGACGCTGATAGGCATTTTAACGCGTACCGTTAAAAAAATTGCGGAACATCCTTGTCCGCCAATAAAGCAATGTCCTCACGCTACATGAATAGTCACTTCATTTCGGAGTCGAACCTGTCGTAAACCGTGATTCCATTTCCCCCCGACTCAATCCATGGCCAAAATTTAACATATATCCAGGAAACCACTCTATCAAAAAACGCCACTTAGCCCGTCAGTACTGCGTCAGAATCATCGTTGCCGATGCGGAAAATGATCCGGTAGTAATATTCTCGTAGCTGACCGAAGCCGGTTTCACCGGCGTAAAGCTTAGCGGCACGCTTATACTCCCATTCGTAACGCTGATCTTCTGGCTATCGCCGTTGGCGACCGCATTTCCATTCCAGCGCATTTCCACGGCCAGATTATCATTATTGGTTTTAATCGCCTTATTATTCCACGAAGGAGACATCAGGCTCATCTTGACATCAAAATCCACAGCGTGCGCCGCGTCACAAACAATATTGAAATCTTTTCTCACCGTTTGCGATGACGTCCCGCCTGAGACAATATCCCCGCGCTCAATCTGCCCTAAATCGACGTTAAAGGTCGAACCAGACATCACGCTGCAGGTTGAGGTATTAATATCCGCATCGTTCGACGCGTAGAGGGTCCAGGTATAGTTATGGCGTTCGCCTTTATTATTGGTCTGCACGAATCGCAGGCTCCCCAGCTTATCGCCGGTTTTGATGTGAATCTCCTCCCCGAGCGACGTCAGCTCAAAATAGAGCACCACCGGTAATTGTCTGGATTCACCGTTGTTCAGATCGAAGATTTTCGTTTCGGCTACCGGCGCAGGATGATCGGTTCCCGAAATCGTGACGCCATATTTGAGGTTTTTAAAAATACCGCTTTCAAGCTTTACCCCGTCGGCCCCCATCCACATGGTGTCGATCCAGCCGTCCTGCCCCGCCGTATTCTTGCAGGTAATTTGGGGCGCCAGATCGACGATGCTGTTTTTACCGGTATTCACATCGGAGCTGACGTTAATATGGATATCGGCGTCGCCGCCGTGCCAGCCAATCGTGTCGCATTCATAGGCCGACGCCGCCACGCTTTTCAGCAGCAGAAGCGCCAGTAGCGGCATTGTTATCTTCATAAGATTTTCCCTAAGGATAATTAAGCTCAAACGTCGCCAGCGCGCTAAACTCGCCGCGGCGCAGGGTTTTGTTGGCGAGCGCGCCCGGCTCACCCATCACGTACCCCTCCAGCGTCAGCTCGCTGGTGCCGCTCTGGAGTGAAAAGGCAGGCACCGTCTGGTTAAACGGTAAAGGCGTGCCGTCCGGCAGCGACATGCCGATGGCCAGGCCGCTATCGGCGGGAGACGTCACGGCCAGCAGGCCGGGAAGCTCCCCGCTCTCCGCGCCCTTAAAGGTCACCTCAACCTGGTTGCCCAGCGTCAGGTCGCACTCTTTAAGCCTGATAACGAACGGCTGCGCGTGGGTGCGGGTATGTAAATAGAGGTACGTGTCGATTACCGTACCAAAATCGAGGGTAATGGCCGCGGAGGCGGGATCGAGCTCGCAGGGATCGGCCACCAGCTGGCCGTCAAACCGCAGATTGTTATTCACCTCTTCTAGGCCGCCCTCCGCCGCGTAGGCGGCGTGGGTGGCGATGAGCAACAGTAATCCCAGCGCCCCGCGCCGCGTGTAGAGTGTGTTCATGCTGTTTCCTTACAGGTATTCCGCCAGCAGCGTCGCGGTTGCGCTAAACGCGCCTTCGCTCAGCTCGCTGACGTTCGGATCTTTTACCGGCACCGCCTCCAGGGTTGGCGGATTTTGATAGGTAATATCCAGCGCCTTGTTGATCTCAAACGGCTGCCCGTTCTGCAGGATCTTGATCCCCAGCCCCGGGGCGTTGGTGCTGAGCGCGCTGGCGTCAAAGGAGGCGGCGCTGCCCTTCACAATCATGGTCAAACGCCAGGTCGGATCGATGTCATCGCAAACCAGCTGGTAGCCAATGGTCTGCCTGTAGCGCTGACCGTCCACCTTGTGGATACCGACATTGTCGAAATGAATGCTCAGGTCACGGTCGTTATTGATGTGGCAGGGGTGGATTTTCAGCGTGCCGTGAAACGCGATGTCGCTGCTGTCTCCGGTCGCGGCGGCGAAAGCAGGCCCGCAGGCACAGAGGGCCAGGGTAAAAATTGCGCCGCGCAGACGCGTCCGGCTGCGAATAAAGGGGGTGTGAATCATCGTCTCGCCTCAGTTGTAGGCCACTTTCAGGGTTGCCGTGGCGTTAAACGCCTGGCCGTCCTGAAACCGGGCGCCGCTCGCTTTTTCCAGCACCGCATACAGCGAGGGCGGGCTGCTGCTGTCAAAATCGATCCAGCGATTAAGCGGCAGGGTCGCGCTGCCGTTTTGGATCTTTATCGTCAGCCCGCTGGCATCGGTTTGCAGCCTGCTGGTATCGCCGCCCGCGGCCGTGCCGGATACCTGCATCTGCACCGTTTTGCCGTCCGGGTCGCCCTTGCAGTTCACCTGATACGGGATCGCCTGGCGATACGCGGTCCCCACGATCTCATTGATGTACACATCGCCAAATTCGACCCTAATCGGCTCGCTGCTGGAGAAGGTACAGGACGCGGTCGCAATCACCTCGCCGGTAATGGCGATGTCCACGTTGCTGGCCCCCGGCCCGGCGGTCGCGCCGGCGGCGGCCAGCAGCATCAGCGCGCTCGCGACGCGGCTTAGACGTTTCATGAGGCGCTCCTTAGTCATAGTCCAGTTCAAATCCTACCGTCGCGCGCCACTCGCCGGACGACAGCGCCTGCGCCGTGCGTTCCGGCTGCACGCGGTACAGCAGCGCACCGTTTCCCGGCACGATGAAATGCGGCACGCCGCGCTGGCCGAGACGAACGTCGCGGCCCTCGCTGTCGGTGATGCGCAGGCCCATCCCGCTTACGCCGTTGACCTTGACCAGCTCGGGCGTATCCGAATCGGCGGGAGCAGTAAAGGTCACGCTGACCATTGGCTGCACGCGATCCCAGTAGCGGTTGCCCGTGCGCATATCAAGCATGTTACCGCCGACGTGGACGCAGTCGCGCAGCCGCAGGATAAACGCCTGCGCTTCCCCGCGCGCGCCGGTCTTTTGCAGCAGCGACGTGGTGATGCGCCCCATATCGATCTCCTGATTTTGCGAGACCATATCGAGGCGGCAGGCGCCCTCTACAAACTCGCCATAGACGTGCAGCTCGCCGTGCTGCCCTTCCACATCCCAGCCGTCCGCATCGGCGAAGGCCGGCATTGCCGGGCCGAGGGCGCTGGCGAAAAGCAGCACCGCGGCGCGTGTTGTCGTTTCATTCATCGTGCTTATCCTGCCCTGCTGTCCACAACCCGGCAAACGTCGTGCGCGCAGCTGAACATCAGCTTTGGCCGACCGCCGTAGTCATTAATCCAGGTCATGATGGGCTTACTGCCGAGCTCTCCCGCCTTCACGGTGAGCGGCGATTCAGAAAACGGGGCAATCATCACCGGATCAAACCCGGCAATGGGCGCGCCGCCCGGCTGTTTGTACGCTGCAGCCAGCGTCACGTAGTACGGACTGGGGTTGCTGACGCGGTAGCCTTCACCGTGACGGGTCAGGACCAGCTTTTTCTGCCAGAGATCCGGGGCCTTATCGCGGTCAAGCTGCAGCGCGGCCGGGCGGTAGAAAAGCTTGATGCGCGTTTGCAGCGCAATCTGCAGGGTATTGGCCTTGCTGCTTTTGGGCGGAATTTCGCGCAGGTTAAAGTAGAAGATGGATTCCCTGTCCTGCGGCAGCGACCGGGCATCGTCGGTAAGCTGCAGCTTTACCTGCCCCTTCCCCACGGGCTCTACCCGCTGCAGCGGCGGCAGCGCCGCCAGCGGCCCGCTGATTTTGTTCCCCTTTTCGTCCTCAATCCACGCCTGCGCCAGGTAGGGCAGCGCCTTGTTCTGGTTGGTGATGTTCAGGCTCATCGATCGGTTTGCGCCGTTGAACACGGCCCGCGTGCGGTCGAGCGTAACGGCCGCCTGCACGCTCTGGCAAAGCAGCCCGGAGATCAGCACTGCACCAATCCCCGTGAGCGATAAATGATGATTCATATGGATATACTTGCTGTTGTTGAGCCATCGCAAAGTACGGTGGCCCGGTTGTTTTTCCCGCGGTCGCGGAGGGCTGAAATGCTATATCTGCTGCGGTTGGCAGGTTAACGGCAGAATGCGGACGTCGGTCGGCAGGGGCTTCGGCAGCGTCACGACGCACTGCGTTTGCCCATCCCACATCACCCGCATCGACTCTCCGCTGACCATCCCCGTGAGCCATACCATGCCGTCATCGTCGACGATCCCGGCCTGGCCCTCGCGATGGCTGAGCACCGTCGCGCCGAACGGTGGAACGCTGCCGTTCGCAAGACGCAGCCGCACCATCGCCTTTTCGCCGGCAATCATGCCAAAGCGGCGATAGCCGATGGCCCCTTCCGTCAGCGTCCCCTGCACTACCGACCGCGTTGCCTCGACGTTGTCGGCCAGGTTGTTCACGTCCACGCTGACGCTGCTGCGGTAGCCATTGCTGATATCCGCCACCACCGCCTTGCCAAAGCGGTTCGTCTGCGTTTCCGCGCCGTATCCGCGGACGGGGACCCCGGCAATGCCCGCCGTATCAACCATCATGCGCGTCCCGCCCATGCTGCTCACCCGGTGCATCGCCACGCCCTCCGGCGTCGCCGTCAGGCCGCCCTGAATCGCGCCGCCCCAGGAACGATATCGCCCCTCTTCATAGGTGGTATTGGCGGTCATCTCGGCAACGTCGCCCTTGTGCGTAAAGTACCCGCTGCTGACCGCCCGGCCCTGCCGTGCAACCCCGGCCTTAATCCGGTAGGTATTGTTTGCGTCAATGGTGTCGAAATAGCCGACCGTCGCCCCGTTGCCTGAACTGCCCGCCTGACCGTCGACGTTGAGCGTGCCCCCGTTGCCCCACGGCACCGAGAGGCTAAGATAGGCGCCATCGTCGCGCGTGTGGTTATAAAGGGTGCGGTAGGCCGACAGGGTCAGGCCAAGGTTTTTAAGCTCTCCGGCATCGAAAAAGCGCGATAGCGAGAGGTTGTAGGTATCGTTATCCGGGCGGTCCCAGTAGGTCTGGTGGCTGTAGTTCACGTAGGCGCTCAGCCCCAGCTGCCGAAACTGCTTGTTAAACGCAATGGTGTAGAGCTCTTTGTTGTTATTCCCCGCGATGCCGTGATAGCGCGCGTTTAAATACTCGGCCATGTTCATAAAGTTACGCTGCGAGAAGCGATAGCCCGCAAAGGTGACCTGGCTGTCGTATTCGTCAAAGCGCTTGGAGTAGCTGAGGCGCCAGGAGCCGCCGGACCGGCTGCCGGTCTGCGGCAACACCGCACGCGACTCGGTGAAGTCAAACGAGACCGCCCCCAGGGCCAGCAGGTCACGCCCGACGCCGGTCGCCAGCGCGTTATAGTCGCCCGCCAGCAGGCTGCCGCCGTAGAGCGACCAGCCGTTGTTGATCCCCCACGAAAACTCCCCCGTGGCAAATCCTGGCCCCACGCTGTTGTGGCGGTAGTCCGACGGCTTGCCCAGCGCCAGCTTGTAACGCACCATCCCCGGACGCGTCAGGTAGGGAATATTGGCGGTATCCATCTGGAAATGGCGAACGGTGCCGTCCTGCTCCTGTATCTCCACGTCCAGCGTACCGGAAACCGCCGTGTTCAAATCCTGAATGCGAAACGGACCTGCCGCCACGGTCGTTTCGTGCAGCACGCGTCCCTGCTGGCTAATCGTGACCTTCGCGTTAGTCTTCGCCACGCCGACCACCTCCGGCGCATAGCCGCGCAGGTTGGGCGGCAGCATATTGTCATCCGACTCCAGGCTGCTTCCCGTGTAGCGGAAACTGTCAAACAGCCCCGAGTTGAGATAGTTCTCCCCCATCATCAGCTTCGACTTCAGCGACGGCAGCGCCCGCCACGCGTAGTAGCGACTCCACGCCCACTCGCGCTGGTTGTCCTGATACATCCCGTCGCTATGGCTATAGCGCGCCTGCCAGTCCGCGCGCACCCGCCAGCCGCCGACGTTAAATCCGGTCGTGCCGTTGCCCGTTAGCGATTTCATCTCGCGGCGGCTCCCCGTCGCATACCGCGAGGACTGGCCGTTGAGGTTATAGTCAAAAATGGCCCCGCCAATCCCCTCATCCCAGCTGCCGGGAGGATCCCAATTCTCGGCGGTGTATTCGAGGTAGGCCTGAGGAATGCTCAGGTAAAGGGTGTTTGATCCCAGGTCCGCGCGCTGGCTGGCCCCCGGCAGGCTCGCCAGCTGCAGGCAGGTGCCGTCATGCCACCAGGTGAGCGAACTTTGCAGCGTGGATTTAAGCCCAAGCTGCGCCACGAGGTCGCGCGTCAGGCACGCCTCGCTGCCCTTTGGGTCATCGTCCGGCGCCAGAAAACCGAGCGGCTGTTCGGGCAGCTCGGTTTTGTTCAGGCGAACCACCATCTGGTACTTTCCCGGCATAATAAAACCGGCGCGGGAAAACTGACTCAGGTCGATATGCGCCCGATCGCTGACGTCCAGCACGTCGGTATTAAACTGAATGCTTTGCGCCGCATACCCCTTAGTCATTCCTCCCTGCAGAGCCAGGCTGACCACCACCGCAATGCCCGAAAAGTTAAAAACGTGCCTCATCAAAAATAATCCAGTTTGAAACGCACCGTCGTCTGGTACGCACCCGCGCGCAGCTTCTGGTGGTTACCCACCAGCCGCAGGCTGTAATCAAGGCGCATGGTGCCAGGCTGTAGCTGCCCCGACGAAGAGGCGATACCCGGCTGCATGCGGTTGCCTGCGGCGTCCAGAATTTCCAGACCGATCCCGCGGGCCTCGCCGCGAAGCGCGAAGAGCGAGCCATCGGTGATGGCCCCGTCGAAGGTGACGCGAAAATGTGACCAGTCAGGATGGTTTGGCAGCATCGGCTCCAGCGCGCAGTTCTCGAGGTGAATGCTGAACGGCTTTGATGGCCCGACCCCGGCATTGATGATCTGATCCAACGGCATCGTGATGAGGTCGATCGCCTGATCGCGGCTATCGACCTTGATCGCGCAGGGCGTATCGATAATCGCCCCCTGCATGCTGACCTTGCCATGCCCCTGGCCGGTGGCGTTCGCCGCCGCTGCGCCCGCGCAGACGAAGGGCAACGTCAGCCACAGCAGCCGCACAGGCGTGACAAATGAAGCGCTACGTTTCATAGATTTCCCGCAAAAAACCGAACCAGACGGCCGCTAGGCCAACGTCGTCTTACTGGTAAGCCAGGGTGAAGTTGGCAACCGAGGTAAACTCGCCCGGCACCACGGAGGACGTGGCGCCGTTCCCCTGCAGGTAAGCGGCATAGGTCAGGGTGTTATCACCCTGCTGGGTTTTGGTAGCCGAGCTCGGCGTGCCAAGCGGGATATTGGTGCCATTGTCATTGGTAATGCCGATGGCCGCGCCGCTGGCCGTGCCCACCAGCGCCAGGTAGCCCGGCTGGGCGCTGGATTCTGAACCGGTGAAGGTGATGGTGACCGTTTTATCCGTCAGGCCAGCGAGATCGCAGCTTTCCAGCTTGATATCAAACGGACGCGGACGCGATTTCCCGCCGTTCGCCAGCGCTTTGTTGGAAATTTCACCCAGGTCTACGGTCTGTTCAATGGTATCGGGGGTAATTGAACAAGGGGCGTCGATAATAGCGCCGGTAAATGTGACCTTGCCGTGACCCTGATCGGCCGCCTGCACCTGTCCGGCGAGTACGGTGGTCGTCATGCCGAGCGCCCAGGCCCATTTGGTTAATTGCATCGTTGTTCATTCCTGTAAAAGTTAATAGATAACACCAACACACACGTTATCCGCATAGAGTTAGTGGCTTTAATCTACTTAATTTTTACCGGCACAACTTTCAAAAAACGACACCGTAAAAATAGGCCCTTTTCAGTAAAAAGCGTTTTTTGCAAGAAGCTTGCAATAGCGCATGACACTATACATCCCGTTAGCTAAACCGCTCCTGTGAACGGTTTTATATTTTGATTTAATGCCAAGCGAGGAAATTATGTCGTTAACCGTACGTGAAACAAATCGATTTATTGCTGCCCTTGATAGCCTGGGAACTTCAGAACGGGTGCATAAAAGCGATCTTAAAACCATTAATAAAACGCTGGATAAAATGGGCGGCGTGGCGAACAGTAAAGAATTACTCGCCAGCCTGAGCGATCGAATGAGTAAAAACTTCGACATTAAAGATTCTAAAAACGTCGAGTCATTCATTGAAAATGTTAAGGTCAAGCTTGAGAAGCAGGAATCAAAGATCCACGACAAGAAGCTCGCCCAGCTGAACAATATTGGCGACCGTATTTTCCAGGCTAGCCAAAACATTGAGGTTGAACACCTTAGCAAAGAGATTGCATACAAGACGAAAGCGGCAAACAGCCAGGTTGAAAGCGCCAAATCTGATAAAAACCTGGTGCATGAAATGATTGATAAACGAAATGAAGCAAAAGATTTCGTGGCTGTTGAGAAGCAGAAATTAGAGCAGATCACTCCACAGCAAATTAGCGAAGATCAGGAAAAACGCATTGATAAATTAACCCAAAAAATGAACAGCGACATTGACAGGCTGAAGGTAGACATTCGCAGAATTAATAAACGCGAGCCTGAGCTTGTTAATTTCCTGACTAAACATGGAAAAACCGATGTATTAAATGATTTGGCCAAAGCGCAAACCAATAAATTCCTTAAGGAAAAAATGGCTACGTCTGCGTATGCTGAAAAGATGTTTGGCACCAAGACCATTGTGGTAGAGGGTCGACGCACCTATTCCGCTACGACCACAAAAGAGGTGCTAAGCGATAGCGGCGCAACGTTCCTTACCCGCATTAAGAAATATAATAATGCGCAACATGAGGTCGCGAACATTAAGCATGACATTCGCCGCCTGGAATCATCCCGAGACGCGCAGATCGCGGCCATTAAGGCTGAAGAGCGTTCGCCGCTACAGTCAAAATATGACGCACGAATTGCGCAATATCAGGAAGGTTTCCAGGAGATGGGTGAAACCGGTAACCGCGCGCTGAACACGTTAGCGAAGCGAATTAATTTTATCGATAGCACAATTAATAATGCAGCCGCGCTTAAGAAGGATATCGAAGAAAAAGCCGAGCGTATGGCCGACCCTGAAGTTAAACAGTCAGCTGCGCGTCATGATGACAGCATCAGCAGGCTGGTCGTCAAGAAAGAGAAGCTGGAAAACAGCTACCAGCGACTCCTTGAGGCGGCAAAAACCGGTAATAACTACGTCAGCGACGTTGAGTCCGACAGCGGTAGCGATTACGAAAGCCACGTCTAACCGCGCCTGACCCTCTCCACGAGAGTCACGTTTAAAATCCACGCCCCGGCGTGGATTTTTTTTGTTAATTCCCCTGCGCTCTTATTAAGCGCTAAAGCCTGGACACCCGCTGCTTTTCGGCCTCCCCGCGCCAGTCGAGCAGAAGCGAATACGGCTGGCGCGACATCGCCCTAAAGCCGCCAATCAGCATTGAGTCACACACATCTTTATACCGCGGCGCGCTGGCCAGCGTACGCAGCGCATCGCGCAGGATCGCCAGCGTTTCAGGCGACGTTTTCCCGGAAGTAATCAGCGGCAGCCCCGGCGCGAGCGGCGTTTGCCCCATCACCGCCAGTCCCTCAAGCAGCTGCGGCTCATGCCGCGCCAGCAGCGCCCAGGTGACGCAGTCTACGGCGGCGATATCCCCTCGCCCGCTAATTACGTCGATCAGCGACTGACGGTGGCTGCCGCTGAAGTGAAGGCGTTCGAAAAACCGCCCCTTCACCGCAAGCGGCGCGATCGTCTTCAGCAGCGCGTTGTAGCCGGACTGGGAGTCCGCCGAGTTGCACACCGCCCGCCGCCCGCGAAAGTCGGCAAGCGCGAGGCGCTTATCCTCCTCGCGCACCGCCAGCAGGCTCCGGTAGTCAACGCCCTCGCAGCCGGGCGCGGTGTATTCAAAGCAGCCCACGACCTGAACGTCCGGCAGCGCGGTCACCAGCGGATAGCCGCAGGTCTGGCTCAGGATCAGATCCGGCTGACGCCAGTGGCTCAGCAGGTCGCCCTCCGGCCAGGCCGGGGAGCGCTCGGGAATGATTACGCCGCGCGCCTGCAGCAGGGCGAAAACCGCCTGCCGCAGCGCCAGCGTCTCACTGCGGTTCACCGCGTACATGGGAAAGGCGAGCACGCTACTCATGGTGGTCTTTTTTCACTCTGGGATGAACGGTGACGTCAATGGGTTTTCCCCAGAACTGGCGCAGCCATTCGCTGTAGCCGTTGACGACAAAACCGTGGTTTTGCCGCCGGTACGCTTCACGATTTTGCTCATAAACCGTCTTAAGCCCGTACCAGGGCACGCCGGGGAGATCGTGATGTACTGAATGGTAGTTGAGATTCAGAAAGAGAACGCGCCAGAACGCGCCCGCCTCGTTGATCGCCGATCGTGCCAGCGGATCGTCCGCCGCGCGGTGTTCCATGAAGGATCGGATCTTGGTCAGCGCCAGCGCGGGGTAGCTTACCGCCAGCAGATACCAGACCGGCGAAAAGCCAAGGTGCACCATTCCGGCGAGCAACAGCGCCAGCAGCCCGAGGTGGATCAGCCACATCGCGATGCTCCGCCCGTCGCGCTGGCGAAACGCTGCCGCCGCGCTGCCCAGCGTCTGGATAATATCCAGCAGCGGCGCCAGCAGCAGGCGTCCGGGGAAGGTATTGCGCGCGCGAATGAGCCGCTTGCGCCAGGGGGAAAACCCCGCCCAGCTCCGCTCGGTGAAGTAGTAGGATTCGGGATCGTCCTCTGGGACGGTAAGCGTTTCATTGCGATGGTGCGCCAGGTGGGAATCGCGGTACAGCCCGTAGGGATACCACACCGCCAGCGGCAGCGTGCCGAACAGCTGGTTCAAACGAGGATATCGCGTCGGATGACCGTGGATCAGCTCGTGCTGGAGCGCCATATACCAGGCGGTAAGAACGATCAACAGCAGCGTGGCGGGCAGCAGCCCCAGCGTTTCCCAAACGGCGAGCGTGGCAAACCAGCCGCCGTAAACGGTGAGAATCACGCCCCAGGTCGGCAGCTCCGTGCGCCACAGGAAGCGGCGGGAAAGTCGGTGGATCTGGTTGCGCTGCTGCTCGTCTAAATAGTGGCTCATTCCTTCAGGTGCCCTTCCCGTCAGTGACAATAGCCTCTGACGATCCGGGAACGCGCCTGAATGCACAACGAACTTATATCGCGTTGCTTTGCCGAAAAGCGGTGAAGCCGCGCGTGTGAAGTACCTCAGCCCTTTGGCCCGGCCCCTTTAGCGACCGGGCCAGCCGTTTACGCCGCTTTGACCTTTACGCCCATAAAGACGATGATCATTGCGGTGACCAGCAGCAGGCCGCTTCCGGCAAACACGCCGCTGGCACCGTTGAGGTCGAACACCACACCGCCGCCCGCCGCGCCCGCGCTTATCGCCAGCTGGATAGACGCCACCAGCAGGCCGCCCGCGCTTTCAGCCTCGTCCGGCACGGTGGTCGCAAGCCACGTCGACCAGCCCACCGGCACCAGGCCAAAGGCAAAGCCCCACATCGCCACCAGCAGCCCGTCGAGCATCGCCAGATGACCGAACGCCACCATCATCAGCGCCAGCACGCCCATGGCGAACGGCACCAGCGCCAGCGTCAGGCGCAGGTTGCGCGCCAGCAGATGCCCGGCGATTGAGGTGCCGACAAAGTTTGCTACGCCAAAGCCCAGCAGGATCAGCGAGATGGTTTCGACGCTGGCCTGCCCCACCGTTTCGAGGAACGGGCGCAGATAGGTAAAGAAGGCGAAATGGCCGCTGAAGATCAAAATGGTCGCCAGCATCCCGCCGATCATTCCCGGACGGCGCAGCACGCGGAACAGCGTCGCCAGCCCGCCGCTGCTCTCCGGCTTCATCGACGGCAAAACCCACAGCTGCCACAGCAGTGCCACCATGCTCGGCACGATGCAGAGGATAAAGACGTTGCGCCAGCCGATCAGGCTCCCGAGATAGCTGCCGAGCGGCGCGGCGACCACCGTAGCAATGGAGACGCTGGAGAAAATCACCGCCAGCGCCTTCGGCACCTTATCGGCGGGCACCAGGCGCATCGCCGTTGCGGTAGACATGGCCCAGAAACCACCGATAGCGACGCCCAGCAGCAGACGTCCTAACAGCAGTACGTGCAGCGTCGGCGCAAAGGCCACCAGCAGGCTGGAGATGATTTGCAGCACCGAAAAGAACATCAGCACCCAGCGGCGGTCGATGCTTTTGGTCGCCGAGGTGATAAGCAGCCCCGTGACCAGCGCCACCAGCGCCGTGGCGGTTACCGCCTGCCCGGCCATGCCTTCCGATACGCCCAGGCTTGCGGCCATCGGCGTCAGCAGGCTGGCGGGCAGAAACTCGGCGGTGATCAGGCCAAACACGCCCAGCCCCAGTGAATAGACGGCCCGCCAGGCGGGCTTTGCAGGCGCAATCGCCTCGCTCGCCGCGACACATTGATTCATCTGTTGTACTCCCGTTATAAAAATGTGACTAATGTCGCAAAAGCATAGAGCGTTACCCGTGGACGATCTATGACATATAATCTTCACTTATTGATAATTCGTCCGGAGTTACCTTCATGACCGCCCATTCCCCCGATTTAATTAGCGAACTTCTGCGCGGCATGCGCCTGTCGGGGGTGAAATACCGGCGGATCGAGGCCAGCGCACCGTTTGGCGTGGCGTTTCACCAGTCGCCCGGCAAGGCGCAGTTTCACTTCGTGAGCCGCGGCACGGCGCTGCTGCGCATGGAGAGCGGCGCGACCTTTGCGCTCGGCGGCGGCGACGCGCTGTTTATCCCCAACGCTAACGCTCACGTGCTGCTCTCGGACGAACAGGCCGAGGTGACGCCGGTCAACGCCTTTCCCAGCGAAGCCATCTGCAATACGGTCTGCGCCATCTCCTGCAAGCCGTGCCCGGAGCGCGAGAACACGGTGATTTTCAGCGGCTGCATGGACTTTGAGCTAGGCGGCATGCAGCCGTTAATCAAGGCGATGCCGGAGGTGATGATGGTCAGCCGGTTAATGTCAACCTGGCCGGAGATCCACCCGCTGCTGGCCGCGATGGAGCGCGAGTCCATGACGCGCCAGGTGGGCTATGCGGGCATCCTCGCGCGCCTCGCGGACGTGGTGGCGGCGCTTATCGTGCGCGGCTGGGTAGAGGCGGGATGCGGCAAAGCGACCGGCTGGGTGCAGGTGCTGCGCGATCCGCGCCTGAGCCGGGCGATTTACGCCATGCACCAGCAGCCCGGCGTCAGCTGGAGCGTGGCGGACCTGGCCAGGGAGGCCGGAACATCGCGCTCGGTCTTTGCGGAGCGTTTCCTCTCCGCCACGGGCACCACTCCGGCGAAATACCTTAGCGAGCTGAGAATGCGCCTCGCGGTGCAGTACATTCGCCACGAGCATCAGCCCATCGAAACCGTGGCGCTGCGCCTGGGCTACGGATCGCTGGCCGCGTTTAGCCGGGCGTTTAAACGGATTGTCGGGCACGCGCCGGGCGCGCTGCGGGAATCGATCCCATCCGCGGAGGAAATCTGACCGGGAAATCGTCTGGTTATGTGCAAAATGGGAGATGGAACACGCGAAGCCGCGCAAATTCGTCTAAGGTTTTCAGGTGATTGACAACAGTGGCCACGCTGCTCATCGAATACAGGAGAATAACCGATGACAAGACCTCATACACTCCGCCCCGCGCTTTTGCATCTTGCACTGGGAGGCGCTCTACTGGGATTTTCCGCGTGGGGTTACGCAGACGATCTGCCCGCGGGGCAGAAAAATTCCCCCGACGTTCTGCTCGGTCCCCTCTTTAATGACGTGCAGAGCGCGAAGCTGTTCCCGGATCAAAAAACCTTCGCCGACGCCGTGCCGAACAGCGATCCGCTGATGATCCTCGCGGACTACCGCATGCAGCGCGTCCAGTCCGGTTTCGATCTTCGCCGCTTTGTTGACCTGAACTTCACCCTGCCGAAAGAGGGTGAGAAATACGTCCCGCCCGCGGGCCAAACCCTGCGCGAACATATTGACGACCTCTGGCCCGTGCTGACCCGCACAACCGACAAGGCCGAGAAGTGGGATTCTCTCCTGCCTCTGCCAAAACCGTACGTTGTGCCGGGCGGACGCTTCCGCGAGGTTTACTACTGGGACAGCTACTTCACCATGCTGGGGCTGGCCGAGAGCGGCCACTGGGATAAAATCAGCGATATGGTGGACAACTTCGCCTATGAAATCGACACCTACGGGCATATTCCCAACGGTAACCGCAGCTACTATTTAAGCCGCTCCCAGCCGCCGTTCTTCTCGCTGATGGTTGAGCTGCTGGCAACCCACGACGAGGGCGCGCTGAAAAAATACCGTCCGCAGATGGAAAAAGAGTACGCCTACTGGATGGACGGCGCAGACGCCCTGCAGCCCGGACAGGCTAACAAGCGCGTGGTCAAGCTGGACGACGGCACGATCCTCAACCGCTACTGGGACGACAGCGACACGCCGCGCCCGGAGTCGTGGCTTGACGACGTGACGACAGCAAAAAGCAACCCGAACCGCCCGGCCACGGAGATTTACCGCGACCTGCGCTCCGCCGCCGCGTCCGGCTGGGACTTTAGCTCCCGCTGGATGGACGATCCGCAAAAGCTCGGCACCATCCGCACCACCAGCATTGTTCCCGTGGACCTGAACGCGCTGATGTTCAAAATGGAGAAGCTGCTGGCGCGCGCCAGCCAGGATGAAGGCGATGCCGCCAGCGCCAGCAAATACGACGCGGCGGCAAGCGCGCGGCAAAAGGCGATTGAAAGCCACCTGTGGAACAGCAAGGAAGGCTGGTACGCCGATTACGATCTCAAGAGCAAAAAGGTGCGCAATCAGCTGACGGCCGCGGCGCTGTTCCCGCTTTACGTGAAGGCCGCGGCGCAGGATCGTGCGGATAAGGTTGCGGCGGTTGCCTCCTCGCGCCTGCTCAAGCCCGGCGGCATTTCGACCACCACGGTCAACAGCGGACAGCAGTGGGACGCGCCGAACGGCTGGGCGCCGCTGCAGTGGGTGGCGGTAGAGGGGCTGCAAAACTACGGGCAGGACAAGGTGGCGATGGACGTAACCTGGCGCTTCCTGAAAAACGTGCAGCACACCTATGACCGTGAGAAAAAGCTGGTGGAGAAATACGATGTCTCCTCCACCGGGACGGGCGGCGGCGGCGGTGAGTATCCGCTGCAGGACGGCTTTGGCTGGAGCAACGGCGTGACGCTCAAAATGCTGGACCTGGTCTGCCCGAAAGAGAAGCCGTGCGACAGCGTGCCGGAGAATCAGCCTGCGGCGAATGACGAGGCTGCACCGCAGAAAAGTGCGGCGCAGTAAGCGAGCACTGCCGGGTGGCGGCTACGCCCTACCCGGCCTGCGCTGAACGTTCAGGCCCGGTAGGCATTAGCGCCACCGGGCTTTTTTTTAGAAGCTGTAGCTCGCCCCGAGCTGATACGTCCGGTCGCGCCCGATCCAGCAGTTGGTCGCGTCGTAGCAGGTTAGCGTCTCCTTGTTGGTGACGTTCTGCGCGCTGGCCTTGAGCGTCAGCCCCTTGAGCGAAGGCGAGATTTCCCCCATCTGATACGACGCCGCAAGATCGTACTGCGTCGTTCCGCCCAGCCTGCCCGCGTCGTTGGTCGGCGATATTTCCATCGGCCCGGTGTAGCGCGCGCCCGCGCCCAGGGTCAGCCCCTTCAGCGGCGTGCTGTCGAAGGCGTAGTCTCCCCACAGGTTGAACGCATTTTCCGGCACCTGCGTTGGGCGTTTGCCCTGATACTTATCGTCCTGCGTGTTGATGGCGTGGGTATAGGCGTAGTTAGCAATCAGCGTCAGGCTGTCCGTCGGGCGGCTCACTGCCGACAGCTCAGCCCCTTTCGATTCCACTTCCCCGGTCTGACGGTAGTTCAGGAAGCCCGGATCGGACGTCACCACGTTCTTCTGGCGAATGTTAAACACCGAGGCGGTGAAGGTCGTCGCGTAGTCGGCCAGCAGGTATTTCACCCCGCCCTCCACCTGTTTGCTGGTGGTTGGCTTGACGTCTTTTGCCGTCAGGGTGCCCTGCGGCGAGACGGGCGCAAAGCCTTCCGAATAGCTGATGAACGGGGACAGGCCGTTGTCGAACGCGTAGAGCGCGCCCAGACGCTTGGTCACGCGGTCCTGAGAGACCCACGCCTTGTCGCCGTTTTTCAGGTAGTCGGTCGTGACGGAGCGATAGTCGTCGTAGCGCAGGCTGGCCAGCAGGTTTAATCCGCCAAACTCAATCTGATCCTGAACGTAGTAGCCGTTTTGCTGGTAGCTAAGGCGGTTTTTCTGCGCCGTGTACAGCCCCAGCGCCCCCTCGTCAATCTGTGAATAGTCCGGATTGCGCATATCGATGCCCGGCGTCGCGGCCGACGCGTAGCGGTAGTGGAAGTGCGAATCCATCTTCTGGTAGTCAAAACCGGCCAGCAGGTGGTGCTGCCACTCGCCCAGCGCCACGGTCTTCGTCACCTGGTTATCAATATTGAAGCTCTTAAGATCCTCATCCGTGGTGTAGGCAAAGCGGTTCAGCTCATAAACCTCGCTGCCGGTGCCCGTGGCGTACACGCTGCGCTGGTGGGTATCGACGTCAAAGTAGCGCGCCTTCTGGCTGAATCCCCAGCCGCTGTCGAACTCGTGCTCAAAGCTGTAGCCCAGCATCCACTGGCGCTGCTTAAAGCCGCTCCACTCATCCCCGGCGAAAGCGCGGCGATCGGCGTACTGCGAGCGCAGGTATGACAGCGGCAGCGGGTTAGACGGCGACAGGCTCGGGGTGTTTTGCGCCAGCGCGTCGACGGTGAGCCGCGTTTTGCCGTCCGGCTGCCAGGTTACGGACGGAGCCACCAGATAGTTTTCGTAGCGCGTGGTGTGCGGCTGGTCGTCGTTCTCCGTCGCTTTGCCCAGCAGGCGGTAGCTCCAGTCGCTGTCGGCAATCTGGCCGGTGGAGTCGAGATAGCCCTCCTTCAGATTGCGGTTTCCGGTGGTAAAGCCCAGCTCGGTTTTCGCCGCCTTCTGCGGCTTTTTACTTTGAATATTGACCAGGCCGCCCGGCGAGCCGCCGCCGTACAGCACCGAGGAAGGCCCTTTGAGGATATCGACGCTCTCAATCAGCAGCGGATCAATGCGCGCCTTGGTGTTGCCCGTGACGTTATACGGCAGCTGCAGCCCGTTATAGAACTCTTGGTCGACCGTGAACCCGCGGATTTTGTATTCGCTCATGTAGGAGGTGTTGCCGCGCACTTCTGTCGATACGCCCGGCGCGTAGCGGAGGATCTCGTTCACGGAGCTGGCGTGGCGCTGCTCGATTTGCGGGGCAGAGACGGTATTGATCACCTGCGGCGTTTTACTTTCGGCCACCGCGGACTTGGTGGCGCTGTTGGTCCAGGCGGGCAGGTCGCTTCCCTGCTCTGCGCCGGTAACCAGAATGGTGGATTCTTCAGCGAACGCGGGAATCTGCAATGCCAGCGCTACGGCTCCTGCCAGCGCGCCTGACGCGAAACGAGTGGTATTCATAGTGTCGTCTTGTTATATATAATATTGTGAACGACAATTATTATCATTTCGATTAGCAAATCAAGACAAAACAAAAAAACGGCCCTCCGAAGAGAGCCGCCTGAGATTTTTTATGCGCGCCTGAGCAGCCGAAACACGATCAGGACCACGACGGCACCGACCACGGCCACCAGGAAGCTGTGCAGGTTGAAGCCGCTGATGCTCCCTCCTACGCCGAACATCGTCGCCAGCCAGCCGCCAACAACCGCACCCACGACACCCAGGACACAGGTCAAGATAAAGCCGCCGCCGTCGCGCCCCGGCATAAGCAGTTTGGCGATAGCGCCGGCAATAAGACCAAAAACAATCCAGGCGATAATACCCATAGCGATGCCCTCTTGCAGATGAATGCATGCACAGAAGCCCTTCTGCGCAGGTTACTTAAGTATAGGCCATCGGCAGAAAATCAGTTTCAACTCACCGACTTAAATTGGCCTGCGCATAAAAAAAATCATCGGTTTGTATTAAGTTTCACCCCGCGCTGCCGATAACCCACAGACAGTCCGTCACCTAACGAGGAGCCATCTGGCGTGAGTCATTACAGTGAGCAGTTCCTGAAACAAAATCCGCTGGCTGTGCTAGGCGTGCTGCGCGACCTGCAAAAAGGCGACGTGCCGCTGCGCATCAGCTGGGCCAGCAGCCAGTTCATCAGCAAAATTCTGGACGCCTCGCCGGACGCGCTGATTATCGACCTGGGCAGCCAGGAGCAGGAAAACCGCGCCGCCCTGCGCGCCGAGAACATTTCGGTTACGGCGGAAACCCAGGGCGCAAAAGTCGAGTTCGTCCTGCCGCGTCTTGAGCCGAGCGTCTTTCAGGGGCTGCCCGCCTTTACCTCTTCGTTACCCACTAACCTGTGGTTTATTCAGCGCCGGGAATATTTTCGCATCAGCGCGCCTCTGCATCCCGCCTACTTCTGCAAAGCCAAAATGCCGAACAAAAATGAGATCCGCTTTCGGCTTTTCGACCTGTCTTTAGGCGGCATGGGCGCGCTGTTGGACACGCCCAAGCCCGACGGGCTGGTCGAGGGCATGCGCTTCTCGCAGATTGAGCTGGATATGGGGGGATTTGGCCGCTACTGGTTCGACGCCCAGCTGATTGCCATCAGCGAGCGCAAGGTGGTGGACGGTAAAAATGAGACCATTACCACCCCGCGATTGAGCTTCCGCTTTCTGAACGTGGGGCCTGCGGCCGAGCGTGAGCTTCAGCGCATCATCTTCTCGCTGGAGCGCGAGGCGCGCGAGCGCGCTAATAAGGTTCTGTAAGGCGCGTCGGGCAGGATGGCCGCCCGACGGCGGCATTACATAGCGTCCATCGCTTTCTGCACTTTCCAGATGTAGCGAGGCGCCTGCGGTGCCGGGTGGTTTTTCGCGACGTGCTCGACGAACTCGTCTTTGTCCATGTCGTTAATCTCCTCGATGGCTTCCTTACGATCGGACGAGAAGGTGCGCAGCAGCGCCCCTGCCCCGTTGACGTAGGAGACCACCAGCGCGTACTGCATCACCTCGGGATCTTCAATCCCCTTCAGCACGCCGTGTTCAAGTATGCTCAGATACGCCGTACCCATAGAGATGTTACGCTCCGGGTTTTTCAGCTCGCTGGTCGACGGCTGCCCGCTCCAGCCCATATAGCGGTAAACCTCTCTGCCCGCCGTTGACGCCTTAATCTGCATCAGGCCCACCGCGTTCGATTTGCTCACCAGCGTAGGGTTACCACCGGACTCCACGGCGATGATCGCCGTGATCAGGCGCGGGCTGACGCCCCAGGCTTTCCCGGCCTGCTCGCTGATCGGCATCCACTGCATGGCGCGTTTCACCGGCACCTCAGGATTCCAGGGGGGATTTTTGTAATCCTGCTTTGAACTACAGCCAGCCAGCAGCACAATCAAAAAAGCAAACCATCTCAATTTCACGTCATCTATCCTTATAGCCGGTGATCGCGGTACGCCCCCCTTGAAGCGGGCAGCGGATAAGCGGCATGATATAGACTATTCGCTTCTCATTCAGCAAGGAATTGCCATGTCTCAGATTCATCTTATCGCCCCCTCCGGCTACTGCATCAATCAGGAGGCAGCGCAGCGGGGCGTCCAGCGCCTGCGCGAATCCGGCCACCGGGTGGAAAATCAGGCAATCCTTCCCCGCCGCGCCCAGCGGTTTGCCGGGACGGAAGCGCAAAGGCTGAACGATATCAACGGCCTGGTGAATCTTGAGGGCGCGAACAACATCGTGCTGGCGGTGCGCGGCGGCTACGGCGCCAGCCGCCTGCTGGAGAGCATCGACTGGCAGGGGCTGGCCGCGCGCCAGCAGCGCGATCCGCTGCTGATCTGCGGGCACAGCGATTTCACCGCCATCCAGCTTGGGCTGCTGGCAACGCATAACGTCATCACCTTTAGCGGCCCGATGCTGGCCGGGAACTTCGGCGCGCCGGAGCTTAACGCGTTCACCGAGGAGCACTTCTGGCGAGCGCTGCAAAACCCAACCTTCAGCGTGGAGTGGCAGGGCAGCGGGCCGCAGTGGGCGTGCGAGGGCCAGCTGTGGGGCGGAAACCTGGCGATGCTGGTCTCGCTTCTCGGCACGCCGTGGCTGCCGCAGATTGAGGACGGGATCCTGGTGCTGGAAGACATCAACGAACACCCGTTCCGCGTCGAGCGCATGCTGCTGCAGCTCTATTACGCCGGGGTTCTGGCGAAACAGTCGGCGATTATTTTAGGCAGCTTCAGCGGCTCAGAACCTAATGATTATGACGACGGCTATACGCTGGAAACGATGGTTGATTTTATCCGCTCGCGCCTGGATATTCCGGTCATTACCGGGCTGAATTTCGGCCACGAGCAGCAAACCGTCACCCTGCCGCTCGGCGCGCAGGCCTCCTTTGTGCACGATAATTCCGGCTGCAGATTAACGTTAAGCGGACATCCGGTCATAAAGGCATAAAAAACCAATCATTCCGCCTTAATTAAACGCTGTTCGTGCCGTTAATATGTTAGGGTTTTAATAGAGACAGCTTGATTAAGGTGGGAGTAAAACAACATTGGATGCCGCAGCAATAATTAGCCTTTTCATTATCGGTTCGGTCCTCGTGACCTTTAGCATTTTATTAAGTTCTTTCTCATCGCGCCTCGGCATACCCATCCTTGTGATTTTTCTCGCTATCGGCATGCTCGCCGGTATTGACGGCATCGGCGGAATTCCGTTCGATAATTATCCCTTTGCCTATATGGTGAGTAACCTCGCGCTGGCGGTGATCCTGCTGGACGGCGGAATGCGCACCCAGGCCAGCTCGTTTCGCGTCGCGCTCGGTCCGGCACTGTCGCTGGCAACCGTGGGCGTGCTGATCACCTCCGGCCTGACCGGCATGATGGCGGCGTGGCTGTTTCATCTGGACATCATGGAAGGCCTGCTGATCGGGGCCATCGTCGGCTCGACGGATGCGGCAGCGGTGTTTTCACTGCTCGGGGGCAAAGGGCTGAACGAGCGCGTCGGATCTACGCTCGAAATTGAGTCCGGCAGCAACGATCCGATGGCGGTCTTTCTGACCATCACCCTGATTGAGATGATTCAACAGCACGAAACCGGGCTGAGCTGGCTCTTTGCCTGGCATATCCTGCAGCAGTTTGGGCTGGGGATTATCCTCGGCCTCGGCGGCGGCTACCTGCTGCAGCAGATGATCAACCGCATCTCCCTCCCGGCGGGCCTCTATCCCCTGCTGGCGCTGAGCGGCGGGATCTTGATTTTCGCGCTGACGACCGCGCTCGACGGCAGCGGCATTCTGGCGGTGTATCTCTGCGGCTTCCTGCTCGGCAATCGCCCTATTCGCAACCGCCACGCCATTCTGCAAAACTTCGACGGGCTGGCCTGGCTGGCGCAAATCGCCATGTTCCTGGTCCTCGGCCTGCTGGTGACGCCGTCCGACCTGCTGCCGATTGCCATCCCGGCGCTGATCCTCTCCGCATGGATGATCTTCTTCGCCCGCCCGCTGTCGGTGTTTGCGGGGCTTCTGCCGTTTCGCGGGTTTAACCTGCGCGAGCGCGTCTTTATCAGCTGGGTCGGACTGCGCGGCGCGGTGCCGATCATCCTTGCCGTTTTCCCGATGATGGCCGGGCTCGAAAACGCCAGGCTGTTCTTCAACGTCGCGTTCTTCGTGGTGCTGATCTCGCTGCTGTTCCAGGGCACCTCGCTCGGCTGGGCGGCGAAAAAGGCGAAGGTTGTCGTGCCGCCGGTTGGCCTGCCCGTTTCGCGCGTGGGGCTGGATATTCACCCGGAAAACCCGTGGGAACAGTTTGTTTATCAGCTTAGCGCGGACAAATGGTGCGTGGGCGCATCGCTGCGCGATCTGCATATGCCTGCCGAAACGCGCATTGCCGCCCTGTTCCGCGACAACGTCCTGCTGCATCCAACCGGCAGCACGCGCCTGCGCGAAGGGGATATACTGTGCGTTATCGGGCGCGAGGCGGATCTTCCCGCGCTGGGCAAGCTGTTCAGCCAGTCTCCGCCCGTCGCGCTGGACCAGCGCTTCTTCGGCGATTTCATTCTGGAAGCCAGCGCCAAGTTCGCCGACGTAGCGCTGATCTACGGCCTGGACGAGGGGCTAGAGTACCGCGATAAGCAGCAGACGCTGGGCGAGATCGTTCAGCAGCTGCTGGGCGCAGCCCCCGTCGTGGGCGACCAGGTTGAATTCGCCGGAATGGTCTGGACGGTGGCGGAGAAAGAGGATAACGCGGTGCGGAAAGTCGGCGTGAAGCCGATGGACGAGGAGTCGGAGTAGCTCTTTATTGCCGGGTGGCGCTTACGCTTACCCGGCAGAACCGATGTTACACCGTCACAACCGGCACCCGTGGTGCCAGCGCGGTCAACAGCTCGTACCCGACCGTTCCCGCCGCGGATGCCACATCGTCAATCTTAATTTCATTGCCCCACAGCTCGACCGGCGAACCGATCCCCGCCTGCGGGCACGGCGTTAAGTCAACGGCCAGCATGTCCATTGATACCGTACCGACCGTCCCGGTCCTCACGCCGTCAACCCATACCGGCGTGCCGGTAGGCGCGATGCGCGGATAGCCGTCCGCATACCCGCCCGCCACGATCCCAATGCGCTGCTCGCCCGATGCGCGATAGCGGCTGCCGTAGCCAACCGTGTCTCCCGCCTTCAGCGTCTGCACGCCGATGATTTCGCTGCGCAGGGTCATGACCGGCCTGAGGCCGCTGTTGGCAACGTCCTGCCACTGGCCGGACGGGGATGCGCCGTAAAGGATTATGCCGGGGCGTACCCAGTCGTAATGGGCTTCCGGGTGCCACAGCGTTGCGGCGGAGTTGGAGAGCGAGCGCGGGCAGTCCAGCCCTTCCGCGGCCTGCTCCACCCGCACCATTGCATCGACTATGCCATCCGGCTTTTCCGCATCGGCAAAGTGGGCCATCAGCGTCATTTCGCCCACGTTCTTTAGCCCGCGCAGCTGCTGCCAGACCGTGTGCACCCGCTCGGGCTGAAAGCCCAGGCGATTCATGCCGCTATTGACCTTAAGGTAGATATCCAGCGGCGCATGCAGCTTCGCATCCTGGAGGGCTTTCACCTGCCAGTTGCTGTGCACGCTGGTGGTGAGCCGGTATTTATCCAGCAGCGGAAGGTCGCCCGCGTGGAAGAACCCTTCCAGCAGCAGAATCGGCCCCTTCCAGCCGCGCTCGCGCAGCAGAATGGCCTCCTCAAGATTCAGCAGGGCAAAACCGTCGGTGGCGCCGAGCGCGCTCCAGATGCGGTCGATACCGTGACCGTAGGCATTCGCTTTCACCACCGACCAGACGCGGGAACCCGGCGCGGCGCGGCGGACAATTTGCAGGTTATCCTTCAGGGCTTGCAGGTCCAGCTGAGCCAGAACAGGACGGGACATGACGACTCCTTAGCTATGCGCGCCGTGAAGATGCCGGGCGCGCGAAGGGGTAAACCCCGATTGATAGCGCGCGACGCTGAGATCGTCAAACGGAATTGCCGGCGTGCGTCCGGAAATGAGGTCGCTCAGCAGCTGGCCGGAACCGCAGGCCATCGTCCAGCCGAGCGTGCCGTGTCCGGTGTTGGTCCACAGGTTTTTAAACGGCGTGCGCCCGACGATCGGCGTGCCGTCCGGCGTCATCGGACGTAGCCCGGTCCAGAAGGTCGCCTCCTCAACGGTGCCGCCGCGCGGGAAGAGATCGCCCACCACCATCTCCAGCGTTTCGCGTCGCGGCTGCAGCAGCTCGGTGTTAAAGCCCACGATCTCCGCCATGCCGCCCACGCGAATGCGGTTATCAAAGCGGGTGATCGCGATTTTGTAGGTTTCATCCAGAATGGTGGAGACCGGCGCGCCGCTGTCCTCTTTAACCGGCAGCGTCAGCGAGTAGCCCTTCAGCGGGTAGACGGGAATATCGAGAATGCCCTTCAGCATTGCGGTGGAGTAAGAGCCAAAGGCCATCACGTAGGCGTCGGCCTTAATCACCTCTTCCCCGCACTTCACGCCGTAGATGTTTTGCCCTTCTGACAGCAGCTTGTCCACGGCGGTGTTAAAGCGGAACGTTACGCCCGCCTGCTCGCACATCTGCGCCAGGCGCTGGGTAAAGAGCTGGCAGTCGCCGGTTTCATCGTTCGGCAGGCGCAGGCCGCCGGTCAGCTTGTGCGCCACTTCCGCGAGCGCGGGTTCAACCTGGCCTAGCTGGCTCGCCTCAAGAAGCTGGTACGGGACGCCCGCGTCTTCGAGAACGGCGATATCGCGGGTGGCGTTTTCATACTGCTGCGCGGTGCGGAAAAGCTGAAGCGTTCCGCCCTGGCGGCCTTCGTAGGCGATGCCGGTGGCGGCCCGCAGCGCCTTCAGGCAGTCGCGGCTGTACTCCGCCAGGCGCACCATCCGCCCCTTGTTTTCCATGTAGTGACGGGTGTCGCAGTTGCGCAGCATCTGCCACATCCATTTCAGCTGAAACTGGGTGCCGTCGAGGCTGATAGCCAGCGGCGCGTGGCGCTGAAACATCCATTTGATCGCCTTCAGCGGCACGCCCGGCGCCGCCCACGGAGCGGCATAGCCGGGAGAGATTTGCCCGGCGTTCGCCGCGCTGGTTTCCAGCGCGGGGCCCGGTTCACGATCGATGACGGTAACCTCATGCCCCGCCTGACTTAAATACCAGGCGCTGGTTACGCCAACCACACCACTTCCCAGTATGACAACACGCATAGCCACTCCGTCAATGAGCAAAAGAACAATCTTCTAATTACAGATTGATAACCTAGATGAAAATATTATTCAACATACGGCTTTTTTATGGTGACATACCTCACATCTCTCCCTGCGGGCGGGGATAGCGGTTATTTGGAATCTCCTGCTGCGCGTTATTTTTAACCAGAATAATATTCTGTCGACACGGCGTTATTTGCGGTATCGAAAACGCGAAATCGCAAAGAAAAAATTTCTGCTTAAGCACGCTTTTCAACGCGTTGTTCTATGCTTGAAAAGAGGTTCTCCAGTCAGAGAGAGCCATCCACAATGAGGGCGCGCTAATGGCTACTATTGATTCCATATCCAAGGACAACACTCGTCTGAGCGATGGACCCGACTGGACCTTCGAGCTGCTGGACGTCTACCTCGCCGAGATCGACCGGGTCGCCAAACTCTACCGCCTCGATACCTATCCGCATCAAATCGAAGTCATCACCTCCGAGCAGATGATGGATGCCTATTCCAGCGTCGGGATGCCGATTAACTACCCGCACTGGTCGTTCGGTAAGAAATTCATTGAGACCGAGCGGCTCTACAAGCACGGCCAGCAGGGGCTGGCGTATGAGATCGTCATTAACTCTAATCCGTGCATTGCCTATTTAATGGAAGAGAACACCATTACCATGCAGGCGCTGGTGATGGCGCACGCCTGCTACGGACATAACTCCTTCTTTAAAAACAACTACCTGTTCCGCAGCTGGACGGACGCCAGCTCTATCGTCGATTACCTGATTTTCGCCCGTAAATACATCACCGACTGCGAGGAGCGCTACGGCGTGGACGAGGTGGAAAAGCTGCTCGACTCCTGCCACGCGCTGATGAACTACGGCGTTGACCGCTACAAGCGTCCGCAGAAGATCTCCCTCCAGGAGGAGAAGGCGCGGCAGAAGAGCCGAGAAGAGTATCTGCAAAGCCAGGTGAATATGCTCTGGCGCACCCTGCCGAAGCGTGAGGAAGAGAAAACCGTCGCCGAGGCGCGCCGCTATCCGTCGGAGCCGCAGGAAAACCTGCTCTATTTCATGGAGAAGAATGCCCCGCTGCTGGAGCCGTGGCAGCGTGAGATCCTGCGCATCGTGCGTAAGGTAAGCCAGTATTTCTACCCGCAGAAGCAGACGCAGGTGATGAACGAAGGCTGGGCGACCTTCTGGCACTACACCATTCTTAACCACCTCTATGACGAAGGCAAAGTCAGCGAGCGCTTTATGATGGAGTTCCTGCACAGCCATACCAACGTGGTGTTTCAGCCGGCCTATAACAGCCCGTGGTACAGCGGGATTAACCCGTACGCGCTCGGCTTTGCCATGTTCCAGGACATTAAGCGCATCTGCCAGTCGCCGACGGAAGAGGATAAGTACTGGTTCCCGGATATCGCCGGGTCGGACTGGCTGGAGACGCTGCATTTTGCGATGCGCGACTTTAAGGACGAGAGCTTTATCAGCCAGTTTATGTCGCCGAAGATCATGCGCGACTTCCGCTTCTTTACCGTGCTGGACGACGACAGAAATAACTATCTGGAAATTTCCGCCATTCATAACGAGGAGGGCTATCGCGAGATCCGCTCCCGCCTCTCTTCCCAGTACAACCTGAGCAACCTGGAGCCGAATATTCAGGTCTGGAACGTGGATCTGCGGGGAGATCGCTCCCTGACGCTGCGCTATATCCCGCACAACCGCGCGCCGCTGGACAAAGGGCGCAAGGAAGTGCTGAAGCACGTTCATCGCCTGTGGGGGTTTGACGTGCTGCTGGAGCAGCAAAACGAGGATGGCAGCGTCGAGCTGCTGGATCGCTGCCCGCCGCGGTTGAATACGCTGTAGTGGAGGCTCTTGAGCCGGGTGGCGGCTGCGCCTTGCCGGCCTATGGAGTTTGTAGGCAGCGCCACACGACGAAAAAAAACCTCTCATTCGAGAGGTTTTTCTTTTAGCGCGTCTGAATCGCTAAATCACCCGGCAGGGTCTTCTGCATCCGGTGCCAGATCTCGCCGGAGTCACGTCCGTAGCAACGAACGGTGTCATACACCCGATCGTGCTGGGCGGAGGAACAGAGTTCGCTCAGCTTGTGATAGAACCCCAGCGCCAGGCTGCGGGCTTCCGGGTTGGCAAAATAGTGGCGGCCAATGCGGGTGTAGAGCCCCTTCATGCCGTTAAGAATCAGGCCATAAATGGGGTTGCCGGAGGCGAACGCCAGGCCGCGGAAAATGTTGTAGTCGAGCGTCGCGAACGCATCGGCATGATCTTCCACCTCGTTGGCGCTGGCCAGCACCTTAAGCGCGTCTTCAGGATGCTGGCGAAACGCGGTGCGGATAAAGATAGTGGAGATGTTGGTACGCACAGAGAGCAGGTTATCAATCAGCTGCGGCACGCTCTCGTGGTCAAGGCGCGCGAGCGTTTCAAGAATATTCAGCCCGGAGGTTTCCCAGAAGTTGTTCACCTTGGTTGGCTTGCCGTGCTGAATGGTCAGCCATCCATCGCGCGCCAGGCGCTGCAGCACTTCGCGCAGCGTGGTGCGGGTGACGCCAATCAGTTCAGAGAGTTCGCGTTCAGCAGGTAGAATTGATCCCGCGGGGAAACGATTATTCCAGATGCTTTCAATGATGTACTCTTCCGCGAAACCCGCCGGGCTCTGCGCCTTAATAACCATAGTGAGATTTCCATTACACAGCTTTAGCAAATGGCACTCATCATACCAGAGGCGGGCAGAGGCAGATAGCGCAGCAAGGAGAGAAAAGAGGGATCGTCGTTTCATTTTTATGAAATTTACGCGACGGCGTATACTGATGTTTTGTCTTCGTTGACGGTGAAGGACATCTGTCGTGGAAATTTCTGTTGGACGCGCTCTGTGGCGCAACTTTTTAGGTCAGTCACCTGACTGGTACAAACTGACGCTGCTGGTCTTCCTGGCGGTCAATCCCCTTCTCTTTCTGGTTAACCCTTTCGCTGCCGGGTGGCTGCTGGTGGGTGAATTTATCTTCACGCTGGCGATGGCGCTGAAATGCTATCCGCTGCTTTCGGGCGGACTGCTGGCATTTGAAGCAGTCGCCATCGGCATGACCAGTGCCGAACACGTTAAAGAAGAACTGGCGAGCAATCTTGAGGTTCTGCTGCTGCTGATGTTTATGGTGGCGGGGATCTACTTTATGAAGCAGCTGCTGCTGTTTATCTTCACCCGCCTGCTGCTGAGCATTCCGTCTAAAACAATGCTGTCCGTGGCCTTCTGCCTGGCCGCCGCCTTCCTGTCCGCGTTTCTTGACGCGCTGACGGTGGTTGCGGTGGTGATTAGCGTCGCCGTCGGGTTTTACGGCATTTATCACCGCGTGGCCTCGTCTCGTCCGGGAGAAGATCTTCAGGACGACAGCCATGTGGACGTACACAACCGTGAGGTGCTCGAGCAGTTCCGCGCGTTCCTGCGCAGCCTGATGATGCACGCGGGCGTGGGTACTGCGCTGGGCGGCGTGATGACCATGGTGGGCGAGCCGCAAAACCTGATCATCGCCAAAGCGATGGGCTGGAACTTCGGCGAGTTCTTCCTGCGCGTGGCGCCGGTCAGCGTGCCGGTATTAGCCTGCGGGATCGCCACCTGCATCCTGGTGGAGCGCTTCAAGGCATTCGGCTACGGCGCGCAGCTGCCGGAGCCGGTGCGCCAGGAGCTGGAAAAGTTCGACCGGCAGAGCCGCAGCCAGCGCACCCGCCAGGAGACGCTGCGCCTTGTCGCCCAGGGCGTGATTGGCCTGTGGCTGATTGCGGCGCTGGCGTTTCACCTTGCCGAAGTCGGCCTGATTGGGCTTTCCGTTATCATTCTGGCTACCACCTTTACCGGCGTAACGGACGAGCACGCCATCGGCAAAGCGTTTACCGAAGCCCTGCCGTTTACCGCCCTGCTGGCCGTATTTTTCGCCGTTGTGGCGGTCATTATCGACCAGCAGCTGTTTTCGCCGATTATTGCCTACGTGCTGCAGGCGGAGACGGATGCGCAGCTGACGCTGTTTTATTTGTTCAACGGCCTGCTCTCGTCGATTTCGGATAACGTATTTGTCGGTACGGTCTACATCAACGAGGCAAAAGCGGCGATGGAGCACGGGACGATTAGCGCCGGTCAGTTTGAGCTGCTGGCGGTGGCGATCAACACCGGAACGAACCTGCCGTCGGTAGCAACGCCAAACGGACAGGCCGCATTCCTGTTCCTGCTGACCTCCGCGCTGGCGCCACTCATACGACTTTCTTATGGAAGAATGGTCTGGATGGCGCTGCCGTACACGCTGGTGTTAACCCTGGTCGGGCTGCTGTGCGTCAAAATTACCCTCATTCCCTATACGCAATGGTTAATACAAGCGGGTATACTTGCTGCGCCTTAAACCTTATGTTTCGGGCAGTTCGCTGCCCGTTTGGCTTTTCGCACGATAAACATCCGATTACGCTTTATTTCTTCAGGTTCGGGTGGCGCGAAAAACGAATTGGTTTACACTGCGCTTTCTAAGCATGTTCCAGGGAAATGATTATGTTGAGATTTTTAAACCAGTGCTCCCGCGGTCGCGGAGCGTGGTTGTTGATGGCCCTGACCGCCTTTGCGCTGGAAATGGTCGCGCTGTGGTTCCAGCACGTGATGGGCCTCAAGCCCTGCGTGCTGTGCATCTACGAGCGCTGCGCGCTGTTCGGCATTATGGGCGCGGGTCTGGTGGGTGCCATTGCGCCGAAATCCCCGCTTCGCTATGCCGGTATCGCTATCTGGCTTTACAGCGCGTGGAAAGGCATTGAGCTTGCCTGGCAGCACACCATGATGCAGCTGCATCCGTCGCCGTTCATGACCTGCGATTTCGCGGCCCGCTTCCCGGGATGGCTGCCGCTGGACAAATGGCTGCCGCAGGTGTTCGTCGCGTCCGGTGATTGCTCCGTTCGCCAGTGGGAATTTTTAACGCTGGAGATGCCGCAGTGGCTGGTGGGCATTTTTGTCGCCTACTTCGCGGTTGCCCTGCTGGTGCTGGTTGCCCAGGCGTTTAAACCGAAGAAACGCGATCTGTTCGGAAGATAAAAGCGTAGCGTTTGCGCCCTCTCCCGTGCGAGAGGGTTAGGATGAGCGCATCAGGCCGCACGGCCACAATAAAAAACCCGCCTCGGCGGGTTTTTTCATCTCAACGGGTGGGGTGATTCATGATGTGATCTTCCCAGTCCTGCACCTCGGACTCTTTCACCGCAATGTGGCGCACGGAAATCCGCTCGCCGTGCATCGCCGCTTTAGACCCCGTCAGCAGCGGATGCCAGGCCGGCAACGCCTTCCCTTCCGCCAGCAGGCGGTATGCGCAGGTGTGCGGCAGCCATTCGAACGTCGGCAGGTTATCGCGGGTTAATTTGATGCAGTCTGGCTCAAACTCAAAGCGGCGCTCGTAGTTGCGGCACTGGCAGGTTTTGATGTTGAGCTGCTTGCAGGCGACGTTGGTGAAATAGATTTCGTCGGTGTCTTCATCCATCAGCTTGTGCAGGCAGCACTGCCCGCAGCCGTCACACAGCGATTCCCACTCCGCGTCCGTCATGTCGTCAAGCGTTTTGGTTTGCCAGAAAGGGAGTTCGTTCATCAGGATGTCCACACGTCAAAAGAAAGCGCACCTTATAACGAGTCTGGCACGATGATGCAAGTTTTGCCGCCCTTTCACGGCGGCAAGAGGCTTTTACAGCACGCGGGTTTTCAGCGACAGGCCGTTAAAACTGAGCTCCAGTTCGTCACCGACGCTCAGCGGGCCCACGCCTTCCGGCGTGCCGGTCAGGACCACATCGCCCGGCTTCAGGGTAAAGAAGCGGCTCATGTAGGCTATCAGCGGCACGATCTTGTGGATCATGTCTGCCGTCGTGCCCTGCTGTCGCACCTGGCCGTTGATCTTCAGGCCGAGCGCGGTATTTTGCGGGTCGCCCTCAAAATCTGCCGCAGGAATAAAACCGGAAATCGGGCATGCGTTGTCAAACGCCTTGGCCTTTTCCCACGGCTGCCCCGCCTTTTTCATTTTTCCCTGCACGTCGCGCAGGGTGAGATCCAGCGCCACGCCGTAGCCGGCGATCGCTTTCTGCACATGCTCTTCGGAGGCCTGACGCAGCGTCGCGCCAATCAGCACCGCCAGCTCTACCTCATGATGAACGGACCCCAGCCCCTGCGGCAGTACCAGCGGCTGGCGGAGATCGCACAGCGCGGTTTCCGGCTTGATAAACAGCACCGGCTCTTCCGGCGTCGCACTGCCCATTTCCTGGATATGTTTTGCATAGTTACTGCCCACGCAAACCACTTTGCTTACGGGATAATCCAGCAATGCGCCCTGCCAGTTATGATGTTGATACATGGTCGCTCCCTAAACGGTTGTTGTGTTACGCCCGAACGTCCGCGGATCTATTTCTTTCCGTTCACCTCAAGGTGCTGTTTTAATAAATTCTCGGGCGGGGGTGGAAGCTGTAAATAATAGCCTTGATCGGTTAAGGCCATTTTTACTTTTTCCAAATCAGCATTGACCAATTTTTTACGACCGTCCAGCGGCAGCAGCATCGCCAGCTGCGGGCGCCCGAAACTCTTCATTAATTCTTCAGGCACGCGTGAAAAATCGTCTTTCTTTTCGACATAAAGGTAGGTCTGGTCACGGCTTGTACTTCTGTAGATCACACAAAACATGTTTTTACTCTGAATTAATGGGTGGCGGCTTGCCTCAATATACTCCTGACTATAACATGCCTGATACTCTTCGGAATATCGCAGCGCGTTGCTGCGGTTAATAGCAAATTGAGTAAGGCCAGGATGTCAAACACGCCCATCGAGCTTAAAGGCAGTAGCTTCACCTTATCAGTGGTACATTTGCACGATGCAAAACCCGAGGTTATTCGTCAGGCGTTAGAAGACAAAATCGCCCAGGCTCCCACTTTTCTTAAGCACGCCCCTGTTGTGGTCAACGTCAGCGATCTTCATTCGCCCGTCAACTGGAATCAGCTTCAGCAGGCCGTGTCATCGACAGGGCTGCGCATTGTCGGCATCAGCGGCTGCAAGGACGTTGAGCTGAAAGCGGAAATTGAACGCGCGGGTCTACCGCTTCTCACCGAAGGTAAGGAAAAAGCGCCCCGTTCTGCGCCCGCCGCCGCTCAAACACCGCCGCCTGCGGTACAAAACGTTACGCAACTCACAAAAACGCGATTGATTGATGTGCCGGTTCGTTCCGGTCAGCGAATTTATGCGCCAAACTCTGATTTGATTGTCACCAGCCACGTTAGCGCTGGCGCTGAACTGATTGCGGATGGCAACATACACGTCTACGGTATGATGCGTGGCAGAGCACTCGCGGGCGCGAGCGGCGATCGAGAGGCACAAATATTTTGTACTCACCTGACGGCGGAACTGGTTTCCATTGCAGGTGAATATTGGCTGAGCGATAAAATCCCAGCCGAATTTTATGGCAAAGCGGCGCGTCTGCAGCTGGCAGATAACGCTTTGACCGTTCAACCGTTGAATTGATCCCTTTTTAACAAGGAATTTCTATGGCACGCATTATTGTTGTGACTTCGGGTAAAGGAGGCGTTGGCAAGACCACCTCCAGCGCGGCCATCGCTACAGGTTTGGCCCAGAAGGGAAAGAAAACGGTCGTTATCGATTTTGATATCGGCTTACGTAACCTGGACCTGATCATGGGCTGTGAGCGCCGCGTCGTCTATGACTTCGTTAACGTCATTCAGGGTGATGCCACGCTCAACCAGGCGCTGATTAAAGACAAGCGCACCGAGAACCTCTATATCCTTCCCGCTTCTCAGACGCGTGATAAAGACGCGCTGACACGTGAAGGCGTGGAAAAGGTCCTTGAAGAGCTGAAAAAGATGGAGTTCGACTTTGTTGTCTGCGACTCCCCTGCCGGTATCGAAACCGGTGCCCTCATGGCGCTGTACTTCGCCGATGAAGCGATTATCACCACCAACCCTGAAGTCTCCTCTGTACGTGACTCTGACCGTATTCTCGGCATCCTGGCCTCAAAGTCCCGCCGCGCGGAAAATGGCCAGGAACCGATTAAAGAGCACCTGCTGCTGACCCGCTACAACCCGGGCCGCGTAAACAAAGGTGACATGCTGAGCATGGAAGACGTGCTGGAGATCCTGCGCATTAAGCTGGTCGGCGTGATCCCGGAAGATCAGTCCGTACTGCGCGCCTCTAACCAGGGCGAGCCCGTGATCCTGGATACCATGGCAGACGCGGGTAAAGCGTATGCGGATACCGTTGACCGTCTGCTGGGAGAAGAACGTCCTTTCCGCTTCATTGAAGAAGAGAAGAAAGGTTTCCTCAAACGCCTGTTCGGAGGATAAGTTATGGCATTACTGGACTTTTTTCTCTCGCGGAAAAAAAGCACCGCCAACATCGCAAAAGAACGTCTGCAAATCATCGTTGCGGAGCGACGCCGCAGCGACGCCGAGCCGCACTACCTGCCGCAGCTGCGTAAGGACATTCTGGAAGTGATCTGTAAATACGTGCAGATTGACCCGGAAATGGTCACCGTACAGCTTGAGCAGAAAGACGGGGATATTTCGATTCTGGAGCTGAACGTGACGCTGCCGGAAGCGGAAGAGTCGCGTTAATCCGTTTGTGATTTCGTAGCCCCGGTAGGCACAGCGCCACCGGGTGAATATGCCGGGCACAGCGCCCGGCATATTTTTTAGCGTGGATAACCTTCCAGCAGCGTATTCAGGCGATCGGCCATCAATTCACCCCGCCATCCCGCCACCATCTCCGGCAGCCCGCTCTGCGGCTTCAGCTTCCAGTGCCAGTTCAGCAGCTGGTTAATCTGACGACGCGAGGCCAGCAGCTCCGCGCTCAGCTTGCTTTCCGTTGCCACCGCCTGTACCAGCGCTTTAATGTCCTTAAACGCCTTGCGATAGCCCGGCATATCCATCAGGTTCAGCAGTGGCTCCGGCAGGTCTTCATCCGCCGTTTGCTGCGCCTGCGCCACCAGCGCCAGCAGCGTTTTCCCGTGGAAGCGAATTTCGCTCCCGGAAAGACCGATGCTGTCCAGCTCGCCCAGACTGGTTGGCATATAGCGAGCAACCGCCCACAGATGTTCTTCACGCACAACGAAGTTCACGGCCAGGTCGCGCTCGCGCGCTTTGCGCAGGCGCCAGTCTGCCAGCAGCTGAAGGCAGGCGAGCTGGCGGGTGCGCAGCTGCCACGCGTTGGTGATGTCGCGCCACGCTTGTTTTGGGTCAACCACTTCCTGTCGACGCTGCTGCGTCATGCGGCACTCGTCCAGCGCCGCATCCAGCCAGCCGGAGGCTTCCGCTTCTTTCATTAGCTGTCCGGCAATCGGCAGGAGGTAGAAAACGTCTGCCGCCGCGTATTCAAGCTGACGCTCGGTCAGCGGACGGGCCAGCCAGTCGGTACGGGATTCGCTTTTATCCAGCGCCACCCCCGTGTACTCCTCTACCATCGCCGCAAAGCCCCAGGAGAGCGGGCGATTGCTGAAGGCCGCGAGGATCTGCGTATCGATAAGCGGCTGCGGCATAATGCCAAAGGTATTCAGGAACACTTCCAGATCTTCACTGCCTGCGTGCAGGTATTTGGTCACGGCAGTATCGAGCAGCAGATCGCGCATCGGTGACCAGTCGGTAATGCCGAGCGGATCGATCAGCGACACATGCTTTCCGTCATACATCTGGATCAGGCCCAGCTGCGGGTAGTAGGTGCGCGTGCGAACAAACTCGGTATCGAGTGCGATGGCAGGAAAGTCGCGCGTCACTTCGCACAGCGAAGCCAGCTCGTCGTTAGTGGTGATAATCTGGTAATTCAAAACGGATTCTCTTTTGTTTGCGCCCATAAAAAACGCCGGCATAACCGGCGTCTGGGCGATTAGCGTGAAGCTCAGTCCTTATTGTCCACTTTGGCACGGGCTTCGTCACGTAATTCTCGTCGTAATATCTTCCCGACGTTCGATTTCGGCAGTTCATTCCGGAACTCAACCAGCTTAGGCACTTTATATCCCGTAAGCTGGCGGCGGCAAAACGTGACAAGCTCCTCTTCGGTGAGGGCGGCATCTTTCTTCACCACAAAAATCTTCACCGCCTCTCCGCTGCTGCCGGACGGCACGCCGACGGCGGCCACTTCCTGAACGCCGTGGTGCTGCATCACGACGTCTTCGATTTCGTTTGGATAAACGTTAAACCCGGAGACGAGGATCATATCCTTTTTGCGATCGACGATGCGCAGGAAGCCTTCGTCATCCATCACCGCGATATCCCCGGTGTGGAGCCAGCCGTCCTTAATGATCTCATCCGTAGCGTCCGGCCGCTGCCAGTAGCCGAGCATGACCTGCGGCCCCTTCACGCACAGCTCACCCGGCTCACCCGGCGCAACTTCATTATCGTCATCGTCCACCAGCTTCGCTTCGGTAGAGGGCACGGGCAGGCCAATGCTGCCGCTGTGGTAGTCGATGTCGTGAGGATTAACGCTGACCAGCGGCGCGCACTCCGTCAGGCCGTAGCCTTCCAGCAGATACTGTCCGGTGAGCTTCACCCAGCGCTCGGCGACCGCCTGCTGAACCGGCATGCCGCCGCCTGCGGAGAGGTGCAGCGTCGAGAAATCGAGCTGCTGGAACTCTTTGTTGTTAAGCAGCGCATTGAACAGGGTATTCACCCCGGTCATGGCGGTGAACGGGTATTTCGCCAGCTCTTTCACCAGGCCCGGAATATCGCGCGGGTTGGTGATCAGCACGTTCTGACCGCCCAGCTCGATAAACAGCAGGCAGTTCATGGTGAGCGCAAAAATGTGGTACAGCGGCAGCGCGGTGATCACCAGCTCTTTGCCCGGGTGCAGCAGCGGCCCGTAGGTCGCATTCACCTGCTCAAGGTTCGCCAGCATGTTGCGGTGCGTGAGCATCGCGCCTTTCGCAACCCCCGTCGTCCCACCGGTGTATTGCAGGAACGCGAGGTCTTCAGCCACGACGTCCGGTTTGACATACTGCATTCGATAGCCCGCGTGCAGCGCGCTGCGGAAGGAAATTGCATCCGGCAGATGATACTTTGGCACCAGGCGCTTCACGTATTTCACGACGAAGTTGACCAGCGTCCCCTTGGCCGTTGAAAGCTGGTCACCCATGCGCGTCAGGATAACGTGCTTAACCGGCGTGTTTTCGACGACTTTTTCCAGCGTGTGGGCAAAGTTCGACACAATCACAATGGCGGCGGCACCGCTGTCGTTGAGCTGATGCTCCAGCTCGCGCGGGGTGTAGAGCGGGTTGACGTTAACGACGATCATCCCGGCGCGCAGGATGCCGAACAGCGCCACCGGATACTGCAGCAGGTTCGGCATCATCAGCGCGACGCGATCCCCTTTTTGCAGCCCCAGACCTTCCTGTAAATAGGCGGCAAACGCCCGGCTGCGCTCTTCCAGCTTGCGGAAGGTCATGACCTCGCCCATGTTCACAAACGCGGGCTGGTCGGCGTAGCGCCGCACCGAGTGTTCAAATAACTCAACCAGGGATTGATAACGGTCAGGATTGATCTCCGCAGGGACATCCGCGGGATAACGGTTAAGCCAAACCTTTTTCAATGCATCACCTCTGAAATGAGTGTTCGTCGTCATCACAACCCCGATAATAAACAGTTTGTTAACATTATATTAACTCAGCGTACCAGTTTATTAATTGTTCGGATTTAAGGTTGCGAAGCGCGTCACTCTTTTTTTTCGTTTTATCCGTAAAAAAACAGAGACAGCGGCCGAGCCGCTGCCTCTTTCCTAGTAATAACAGTAAGTTACTCAGTTACAATTGTCTGGACCTGCGCCGGGCCCGGGTTATACCAGCCCCAGCCCGGGTAGCCATAGCGGTACGGGTGCGGGCCCCACATCCACGGATCGATTGGCTGCGGCGGCATCACGACCTGCTGAACAATCCGCCAGCGCTTGTACCCGTTCACCTGCATAGTCATAAATTTATACGGCGTATTGCCGATTTTCCCCTGCGCAGTTCCGGTAATGGGGCCGACAACCGTCACCAGCTGCCCGCGGAAATCAACCGGATCGAGGAACCCGCCGACGTCAGCGTAAATTCGTCCGCGCGAGGGCTCGCCTAACGCTGGCCGCGCGCCGCTGTCCAGCGGCACCGTGGCGATTTCAAGGCGGGTTTTGCCCTGCTGATTGATAACATTGACAACCTTGCCTCCGAAACGCGCCTCCTGCCCAACGTACAGCTCGGGGGCATTCATCACGCGAACCAGATCCTGCTGTGGCGTCGGGCTGCTGCCCTTAATCGCATCAGGAACGGTGACGCAACCGCTCAGCGTTATGGCAAACGCGCCTGCCATCAATAGACGTACAACGTTAGTTTGAACCGTCATGGTGCGACTCCTTTTTCTCAGTTCCTGTTACTGAGATTCACTCGCGGCCCGGAAGTTTCTTCCACGCAACGGTGTTTCGCAAATAAACTGGTTCAGCCTGTTCCACGGCGACGGTTTTTCCTGCCGCCAGCTGCTGGCAGGCAATCGGGAGCATGTCTTCCGCCGCGGGCAGAAGCATTTGGCCATCCACCAGCGTAAGCCCCGCGTCGTTTGCCATCTCCGGCCACGCCGCCCAGCCCGTTCCTACCGTTGCCCATTCGCCGGAGAGCTGCTTCAGGCGTTCGGTCACCGCTTCCGGCTTGAGCACCGCTTCGGTCTCTTCGCCGTGCCAGACGCCCTGCTCGTCGCGGACGTACTCGGCCCAGTAGACTTCGCCCATGCGCGCGTCGATGGCCGCCAGCACGCGGGACGCACCTGTCATACGCCATGCGCCCTGCGCCATCGTAGCCAGCGTGGAGACGCCGATCATCGGCAGATTTGCGCCCAGCGCCAGGCCCTGCGCAATGCCAATGCCAATGCGCACGCCGGTAAAGCTTCCCGGGCCGCGGCCATAGGCCAGCGCGTCAAGCCCGGTCAGGCTGGCGTTTCCTTCGGTGAGGATCTGTTTTACCAATGGCAGGATCCGCTGGGTGTGTTCGCGCGGGCACTCTTCAAAGTGCGCGCAGATAGCGCCGTCGTTCCACAGGGCGACGGAACAGGCTTCCGTCGCGGTATCGATAGCCAGAATTCGCATCAGTTGTCGCGCTCTCGCAATAGTCAGTCACAAAATGGCGCGCATAGTAGCACAGTTACGCGCAAATTACTCCGCCGTTGGGTTCGCCAGGAAGCGGACCGCGCGTTTAATATCCCGCGTGCGGGGCGCGGGCGGCAGGCTTGCGAGGAAGGTGGCGCCGTAGGGGCGCATCACCAGACGGTTATCGCAAATCACCAGCACGCCGCGATCGGTGACGTCGCGGATAAGTCGCCCTACCCCCTGCTTGAGGGTAATGACCGCATCGGGAAGCTGAACCTCATCAAACGGATCGCCCCCGCGCAGGCGGCAGTCTTCCATGCGCGCCTTCAGCAGCGGATCGTCCGGGGACGTGAACGGCAGCTTATCGATGATCACCAGCGAAAGGGTATCGCCGCGCACGTCCACCCCTTCCCAGAAGCTGCTGGTCGCCACCAGAAGCGCGTTACCGGCGGAGACAAACTGCTCAAGCAGCTGGCCTTTGCTGGTTTCTCCCTGCAGAAGAACGGGAAGCGTCATGGTGGCGCGGAACTGCTCGGCCAGGTCGCGCATCATGGCGTGAGAGGTGCAGAGCATAAAGCAGCGGCCGTTGTTGGCCTCGATCATCGGCCTGAGCATCGCCGCCAGATGGCGCGCCGCCCCCGGCTGGTTAGGTAAAGGAAGATTACGCGGTACGCAGAGCAGCGCCTGCTTTTCATAATCAAACGGGCTTGGCAGCAGAAGCGACTCCGCCTGCTCAATGCCCAGACGTTCGGTAAAGTGATGAAGATCGTCGTTAACGGAGAGCGTCGCGGAGGTAAAAATCCAGCTCCCCGGCTTTTGCGCCATCACCTCTTTGAATTTATCCGCCACGGTCAGCGGCGTCAGCGCCAGCGTGAAGTGGCGGGAGGTGCATTCATACCAGTAGCTGTATCCCGGCTGGCCGATCTCTTTCAGCCTTTTCAGCCGCGCACGATAGAGCGTCGCGCGTTCAAAGGCCGCATCCAGCAGGGCCGAACGCCCGAGCGACAGCTTCGCCACGTCGTAACAGAGTTCAAGGGCATCGTCGAGGAGCAGCAGCGCGCGCTGGATGTTTTTGTCCGCCAGCAGCTCGCGCAGGTTGCCCCGGTAGCCCGGCTCGCCGAGCTGCAGGCGGAAGTCCTGTGCGCTTTGCGCCAGACGGTCTGCACACTTTTGCAGCTGCTGGGTGTCTTTGAGCTCCGTGCGGTAGGCAATGGTGAAATCTTTCGCCAGGTCCTGAAGCTGACGGCTGGAGAGCGACTGGCCAAAATACTGGCTGGCGATATCGGGCAGCTGGTGCGCTTCATCGAATATCATGACGTCCGCTTCCGGGATAAGCTCGCCAAAGCCGCTGTCTTTGACCACCATGTCGGCGAGGAAGAGATGGTGGTTAACCACCACCACGTCCGCGTCCATCGCGGTTTTACGGGCTTTCACCACAAAGCAGTCTTTATACAGCGGGCAGTCGCTGCCGAGGCAGTTATCGTTAGTGCTCGTGACCAGCGGCCAGGCGGGTGAATCTTCCGGCACGCTGGCGCAGGTGCTGATATCACCCTCTTCGGTCTGGTTCGCCCATGCGCGCAGCACGATCACGTCGCTCAGGGTTTGTACGGGCAGGTCGCCGCCGGCCAGCGCCTGCTGTTCAAGGCGCTCGAGGCAAAGATAGTTAGAGCGCCCTTTCAGTAGCGCCAGACGGCCTTTGTACTTCAGCGCCTTCGCGACCGTAGGCAGGTCGCGGCTGTAGAGCTGGTCCTGCAGCGCTTTCGACCCGGTCGAGATGATGACTTTTTTCTTCGCCCGCAGCGCAGGCGCGAGATAGGCGTAGGTTTTCCCCGTGCCGGTACCGGCCTCAACCACCAGCGGTTGTGCCTTGTCGATGGCGTGCGCAACGGCATGCGCCATCTGCCGCTGAGGTTCACGCGGCTTAAAGCCGGGAATCGCCTGTGCTAACTGGCCTTCGGGGGAAAAATCGTCTGCCACGGTGCTCTCTCACTGTATTTTTGCACAGGGATTATGTCAGCCCATCCTCTCCTGTGCCAGCCCAAATAGTGACGACGCGACAACAATATGGCAGTCTTGCCGCCTGAATACGCAAAATAACGAGGAAACGTTTATGACAATTGTGCGCATTGATGCCGAGGCACGCTGGTCTGATGTGGTAATTCATAATCAGACGCTGTACTACACCGGCGTACCGGCCAATCTCGACGCCGACGCCTTCGAGCAGACGGCCAATACGCTGGCGCAAATTGACGCCGTGCTGGAAAAACAGGGCAGCGATAAATCCCGCATTCTGGATGCCACGATTTTCCTGGCGAATAAAGAGGATTTCGCGGCAATGAACAAAGCCTGGGATGCATGGGTCGTCGCGGGCCACGCGCCTGTACGCTGCACCGTACAGGCCACGCTGATGAAGCCGGAATATAAAGTTGAGATTAAGATTATCGCGGCGGTCTAGGCCCGATTACTCTTCATCCTCATCTTCAAAACGCGCCACGATCCGCTCGCCGGTATGGGTGGCGCGAAGCTCTTCCGCCACCTGGGAAATCGCCTGCCCGCTGCTCATCCCCTGGGACATCAGTTCCTGGATACGTTCAACCGCTTTCTGCTGTTGGTCATGACTGAGGGAAGGTAAACCTGCAAACATCGTCAACTCCTGCTAAATTATTCGCGCTAATTATTTCACGCTGCCCGGTAGTATGCCACACATGAACATGCGCTTCCCCACTGTTATTACCTTGCCCTGGCGCGCTGACGCCGCCGAGTTCTGGTTTGCCCGTCTGAGCCATCTGCCGTATGCAATGCTGCTGCACTCCGGCCATGCGGATCACCCCTACAGCCGCTTCGACATTCTTGTCGCCGACCCGGTTAGCACGCTGATCACTCAAGGAGACGTTACGCAGACCGCGCGCGGCCCGTCGACGGACGATCCGCTGACGCTCCTTCAGCAGGCCGTTGACGCGCTGAACCTGTCCGCCGCACCACATCCCGATCGGCCGTTCCAGGGCGGCGCGCTGGGGCTGTTTGGCTACGATCTGGGGCGGCGCTTTGAAACGCTGCCCCAGAACGCGGAAAACGACATTTTGCTGCCGGACATGGCCGTCGGCCTGTACGACTGGGCGCTGATTGTTGACCATCAAAAGCAGGCCGTTACGCTCCTGAGCCATAAGGACGTCGAGGCCCGGTTAGCCTGGCTTGAGGCGCAACAACCCGCCGGACGCGATGCCTTTACGCTCACCTCATCATGGCGCTCAAACATGAGCGAGCAGGAGTATGCAAAGAAATTCAGCCGCGTGCAGAGCTACCTGCAAAGCGGCGATTGCTATCAGGTGAATCTCGCGCAGCGCTTCGAAGCCACCTACGCAGGCGACGAGTGGCAGGCATTTACGCAGCTTAATGACAGCAACCGCGCGCCGTTCAGCGCCTTTATTCGCCTGGAGCAAGGCGCCATTCTGAGCGTATCGCCGGAGCGTTTTATTCATCTGGCTGAGGGCACCATCCAGACGCGCCCGATCAAAGGCACGCTCCCGCGCCTGAGCGATCCCGCCGCTGACCGCTTGCAGGCTGAAAGGCTGGCCGCCTCGCCGAAGGACCGCGCCGAAAACCTGATGATTGTCGATCTGATGCGAAACGACATTGGCCGCGTGGCCGAGCCGGGAAGCGTTGCCGTGCCCGAGCTGTTCGTCGTCGAGCCCTTCCCTGCCGTTCACCACCTGGTCAGCACCATTACCGCACGGCTGCCCGCGTCGCGCTCCGCCTGCGACCTGCTGCGCGCCGCGTTTCCGGGCGGCTCCATCACCGGCGCGCCCAAGGTACGGGCGATGGAAATTATTGACGAGCTGGAGCCGCATCGGCGCAACGCCTGGTGCGGCAGCATTGGCTATGTGAGCCTTTGCGGCACGCTGGATACCAGTATCACGATTCGCACGGTCACCGCAAGCCAGGGCAAACTCTACTGTTCGGCGGGGGGCGGCATCGTCGCCGATAGCGAAGTTGGGGCTGAATATCAGGAAACCTTTGATAAAGTTAACCGTATCCTGAAGCAACTGGAGAATTGACGGGTGGAGAAAGAGAATCTGACGCTGGATGATTTTTTATCGCGCTTTCAGCTATTGCGTCCGCAGGTCAGCCGGGAGACGCTCAACCATCGTCAGGCCGCGGTGCTGATCCCCGTCGTGCGCCGCGATCGGCCCGGACTGCTGCTCACGCAGCGCGCGCCGCATATGCGTAAACACGCCGGGCAGGTCGCTTTTCCCGGCGGCGCGGTCGACAGCACGGACGCCTCGCTAATCGCCGCGGCGCTGCGCGAGGCGCAGGAAGAGGTCGCCATTCCTCCTGAAGCCGTGGAGGTGATTGGCGTACTTCCGCCGGTCGACAGCGTGACAGGTTTTCAGGTTACCCCCGTGGTCGGCGTTATTCCGCCCGATCTTCAATACCATGCCAGCGTCGACGAGGTGTCCGCGGTGTTCGAAATGCCGCTGGAAGAAGCCCTTCGACTTGGCCGTTATCACCCCCTTGATATTCAGCGCCGGGGGCACGATCACCGGGTGTGGCTGTCGTGGTATCAGCATTATTTTGTCTGGGGCATGACGGCAGGCATCATTCGTGAGCTGGCGCTGCAAATCGGCCTGAAACCTTGACTATACTTTACATTCACTAATTTGACGTAAGTTTGCGAGGCGCCTCTCAACATTAGTAAATTGGGGGTTACTCATTAGTTTAATTCATGTGAATAGTTAAGCCGACGCTGACGTTCCCTCATACACTATGCGCAGTTAAAACATCGTTACCGGGAAGTCTGGTAACCCTGTCAGGAGTGTGAAAGTGATTAGTATATTCGACATGTTCAAAGTGGGAATTGGTCCTTCTTCTTCCCATACCGTAGGGCCGATGAAGGCCGGTAAACAGTTCGTCGATGATCTGGTCGAAAAAGGATTACTGGAAAGCGTTACCCGTGTCGCCGTGGATGTCTACGGCTCGCTGTCATTAACGGGTAAAGGCCACCACACCGATATCGCCATTATTATGGGTCTGGCAGGCAATATGCCGGACACGGTTGACATTGATGCCATTCCGGCATTTATTCGCGACGTTGAAACGCGCGGTCGCCTGCTGCTGGCAAACGGCCAGCACGAAGTGGACTTCCCGCAGGACGACGGCATGCGTTTTCGCAGCGACAACCTGCCGCTGCATGAAAACGGGATGACGATCCACGCGTTTAGCGGCGAAAAAGAAATTTACAGCAAAACGTACTACTCCATCGGCGGCGGTTTTATCGTTGATGAAGAGCATTTCGGCAAAGACAGCGTTGGCGACGTGAACGTACCGTATCCGTTCAAATCCGCGACGGAAATGCTGGGCTACTGCAAAGAAACCGGCCTGTCGCTCTCCGGCATGGTAATGCAGAACGAGCTGGCGCTGCACAGTAAACAAGAGATCGAAGACTATTTCACGAACGTCTGGCAAACCATGCGCGCGTGCATCGATCGCGGGATGAATACCGAAGGCGTCCTGCCGGGGCCGCTGCGCGTGCCGCGTCGCGCCTCCGCCCTGCGCCGCATGCTGGTCACGACGGACAAGTTCTCTAACGATCCGATGAACGTGGTGGACTGGGTAAACATGTTTGCCCTGGCCGTCAACGAAGAGAACGCCGCGGGCGGGCGTGTGGTTACCGCGCCAACCAACGGCGCATGCGGCATCGTTCCGGCGGTGCTGGCGTACTACGATCACTTCATCGAACCCGTCACCCAGGATATCTTCATTCGCTATTTCCTCGCAGCGGGTGCGATCGGCGCGCTGTACAAAATGAACGCCTCGATCTCCGGCGCTGAAGTGGGCTGTCAGGGTGAGGTTGGCGTCGCGTGTTCCATGGCGGCGGCAGGGTTGGCCGAGCTGCTGGGCGCAAGCCCGGAACAGGTCTGCGTGGCTGCGGAAATCGGCATGGAACACAACCTTGGCTTAACCTGCGATCCGGTTGCGGGCCAGGTGCAGGTGCCGTGCATCGAGCGTAACGCCATCGCATCGGTAAAAGCGATCAACGCCTCGCGTATGGCCATGCGCCGTACCAGCGAGCCACGCGTCTCGCTGGATAAGGTCATTGAAACCATGTACGAAACCGGCAAAGACATGAACGCGAAGTACCGCGAGACGTCCCGCGGTGGCCTGGCAATCAAGGTGCAGTGCGACTAATACTTCCCCTCGCCCATCTGCAAAAGATGGGCGAAATTTCTTCTTACATCTCGTCTCCTTAGGTTTTCCCCACTACACTCACTCTGTTACTTCCGGCTTTTGGGGCTGGTGGCCTGACGGGCGAGCGGTTATGCAAACTGCACAAACGATCATCAAAAAATATCGCCGAAAACGCGTCATCGTCTGCGTCGCGGTTGCGTTTCTTACGCTCATTCTGACGCTGGGCATTCGGTTTATTTCTCAACGAAATATCAATCAGGACCGCATCCTCAACTTCACCAGCCATACCGTCCGCGCGCTCGACAATGTTTTAATCTCGCTAGAAAGCCGTCGCGACATGCTCCTGTCAATGGTGGGAGCCCCCTGCGACCAGGCCCATCTGATCCTGCGTAAGCAGGCCGCCATTCTTCAGACCGTGCGATCGATTGCGCTGATCAAGGACGGCAAGCTGTATTGCTCCAGCGTATTCGGCAGCCGCAACGTTCCCGTGAGTGAGTTTCTTCCGCCCCAGGCCGTCAGCAAGCCGGCGCTGGTGCTGTCGACCGATCGGTGGCTGCTGGAGGGAAGCCCCATTCTAATTCAGTGGTATCCCGTTTCGCCTGACGGCGAAGACGGCGTGGTCGAGGTGGTGAATATCGATCTGATCTCGCGGATGATCCTTGAACCACAGCCGCCGCTCATTACCGATGCGGTTCTGCGCGTCGGAAACCAGTCGCTTCGCTATGGGCAGCAGGTTTCGGATGCCCTGGACATTGACAGCGGCGATACGCATTTCCAGCAGGCCTCTCCCCGCTTCCCCTTTAGCATCACCGTTAGCGGCCCCGGTCCGGGCGAAATGGCGCTAAAAAACCTGCCGACCCAGCTTCCGCTCGCGATGATGCTTAGCCTGCTGCTGGGCTATATCGCCTGGCTGGCGACGGCGCGCCGGATGAGCTTCACCTGGGAGATAAGCATGGGGCTTGCCGCGCGAGAGCTTGAGCTGTTTTGCCAGCCGTTGGTGGATGCCCGCACCCAGCAATGTATCGGCGTGGAGATCCTGCTGCGCTGGAACAATCCGCGCCAGGGATGGATCTCTCCGGACGTGTTTATCCCGCTGGCGGAGGAGCACAACCTGATTGTTCCCCTGACCCGCTACGTGATCGCCGAAACGGTTCGCCAGATTGGCGTCTTTCCCGCCTCCTCAAGCTTTCACATTGGCATTAACGTTGCCGCAAGCCATTTTCGCCGCGCGGTGCTTTTGCAGGATCTTAACCGCCTGTGGTTCAGCGCCGGCCCGTGCCAGCAGCTGACTATCGAGCTAACCGAGCGCGATGCGCTGCTTGACGTGGACTACCGCATCGTCCGCGAGCTGCATCGCAAAGGGGTTAAGCTGGCCATTGACGACTTTGGTACCGGAAGCAGCGCTCTCTCCTGGCTCGAAAAACTTCACCCGGACGTGCTGAAAATTGATAAATCGTTTACCGCCGCAATTGGCACCGATGCCGTAAATTCGACGGTGACGGACATTATTATTGCGCTGGGGCAGAGGCTGAATATTGAGCTGGTGGCTGAAGGGGTTGAAACCGAAGAGCAGTCGCGCTATTTGCGCCGCCACGGCGTACATACTCTGCAAGGTTATTTATACGCGCGGCCGATGCCGCTGCGAGAGTTTCCGAAGTGGCTGGCGGAGAGTTCTTCTCCGCCAGCACAGCATAATGGGCGCATCGTGCCATTAATGCCGTTGCGCTAGTGAAGCTTATTCTTCTTCGTCATGCGCCGATTGCTCTTTAACAATTCGCACCATATCAACGCGGTAGTCGTTAGCGTCGACAATGGTGATATGCAGCGGCGGCATTTCGATGACGTCACCCGTGCGCGGGATCTGACCATTCACGGCGATAACAAGCCCCGCCACGGTGGCAATGTCTTCTTCATCATTCACCACGTTTTCAACGCCCAGCGTATGCGAGAGCGCGTGCAGGTCGGTGGTGCCTTTCACCAGCCAGCCGTCACCGTCTGCGACGATCTCAGGCGTTTCATCGGCGTCCGGAAACTCACCGGCAATCGCTTCCAGCACGTCAAGCGGCGTGACCAGCCCCTGCACCACGCCAAACTCGTTGGTGACGATAACGAAACTGCCGCGCGCGCGGCGCAGCACGCCAAGCAGGTTGATCGGATCCAGCGTCTCCGGCACAACAATCGCAGGTGAGGCGGCAGCGATGGCTTCGACGTTCACACCCTCTTCCAGCGCGACCAGCATCTCTTTCGCGCGCACGACGCCGATAATTTCGTCCAGCTCGCCGCGGCACACCGGGAACAGGCTGTGCGGCGAAGAGAGCAGCTGCTGTCGGATCTCATCCACGCTCAGGCTGGCATCTACCCAGCTGATTTCACCTCGCGGGGTCATGATCCCTCGCAGCGAACGGGAGGCTAATGAGAGCACGCCGTTAATCATATAGCGCTCTTCTTCCACAAAAGCGCCTTCCGGCACCGGCACCGGGTTGCGATTCTCGTTATCAGACTGCACGTTCACCTGGCGACGGCCGCCCATCAGGCGCAGGATCGCGTCTGCGGTACGGGCCCGCAGCGGCTGATTCGACTGCTGCTTGATGAAGTTACGACGCGCAATCTGGTTAAACAGTTCGATCAGGATCGAGAAGCCAATCGCCGCGTACAGGTAGCCTTTTGGAATATGGAAGCCAAAACCTTCCGCAACCAGGCTCAGACCAATCATCAGCAGGAAGCTCAGGCAGAGCACCACTACCGTTGGATGTTCGTTGACGAAACGCGTCAGCGGCTTAGAGGCCAGCAGCATTACCGCCATGGCAATGACAACGGCGGCCATCATCACCGGGAGATGGTTAACCATGCCGACTGCGGTGATCACGGCATCCAGCGAGAAGACGGCGTCAAGCACCACAATCTGCAGCACCACCACCCAGAAGCTGGCGTAGCCTTTTCCGTGCCCATCATCGTGCTGACGGTTCTCAAGCCGCTCGTGTAGCTCCGTTGTCGCTTTGAAAAGCAGGAATATCCCCCCGACAAGCATGATCAAATCACGCCCGGAGAAGGTGTAATCCATGACGGAGAAAAGCGGTTTTGTCAGCGTGACCATCCACGAAATAACAGACAACAGGGCCAGTCGCATAACCAGCGCCAGCGAAAGGCCAATCAGGCGCGCTTTATCACGCTGCTTTGGCGGCAGTTTGTCTGCAAGGATGGCGATAAACACCAGGTTATCAATACCGAGAACGATTTCCAGGACAACCAGCGTGAGTAATCCCACCCAGATTGACGGGTCCATTAGAAATTCCATGACAAGCTCCTGCTAAAGGAATGACAAAACGGTGCCCTGCAAAACGTGGGCAAATCGAAGGCAAACGGCGTTGAAGCGTGGCGAGAATCGCCGGTGTAAGAGGCGCGGGATGGCCTGAAGGATGACTGACGTCGGTGACGGTCCATATAGTGGGCTGTAGCCCTATACTCCTGATCGATTAAACGGAGGCTAAACATATCAGAGAGAATAATCTTTTGGCAAAGATTTACTTTCCTTTGCAATAGATGGAAATGACTAATTTTTCGCCGCGTAATTTCTATGTTACGAAACCTAAATTACGGATCTTCATCACATAAATTATTTTTTCACTGTCTAAAATAAATCGCGGAAGTCTTCGTTAATTTTACCCTAACCCTTATCTGAATCGATTCGGTCAGCGAATACGATTCTCAGTACGACTGCCCGGCAGGCGTATTAATGATAATAAAAGGAGGTAGCAAGTGACCATTGCTATTGTCATAGGCACACATGGTTGGGCTGCAGAGCAGTTACTCAAAACGGCAGAAATGCTGTTGGGCGAGCAGGAAAACGTCGGCTGGATCGATTTCGTTCCCGGCGAAAACGCCGAGACGTTAATCGAAAAGTACAACGCTCAGCTCGAGAAGCTAGATACCAGTAAAGGCGTGCTGTTTCTCGTTGATACGTGGGGCGGCAGCCCGTTTAATGCCGCCAGCCGCATCGTCGTCGATAAAGAGCACTATGAAGTTGTCGCCGGGGTAAACATCCCAATGCTGGTGGAAACCTTCATGGCGCGAGACGACAACCCGAGCTTCGATGAGCTGGTGGCGTTGGCAGTTGAAACCGGCCGCGAAGGCGTGAAAGCGCTGAAAGCCCAGCCGGTTGAGAAGCCCGCCCCGGCTGCGGCTGCGCCGAAAGCCGCAGCGCCGGCAAAACCGATGGGCCCGAACGATTACATGGTTATCGGCCTTGCGCGTATCGATGACCGTCTGATCCACGGCCAGGTGGCGACGCGCTGGACCAAGGAGACAAACGTTAAGCGCATTATCGTGGTCAGCGACGAAGTTGCCGCCGACACCGTGCGTAAAACCCTTCTGACCCAGGTTGCTCCTCCGGGCGTGACCGCGCACGTGGTGGACGTCGACAAGATGATCCGCGTCTATAACAACCCGAAATACGCGGGCGAGCGCGTGATGCTCCTGTTCACGAACCCGACAGACGTCGAGCGCATTGTTGAAGGCGGCGTGAAAATCACCTCCGTTAACATCGGTGGTATGGCTTTCCGTCAGGGCAAAACGCAGGTCAACAACGCCATTTCAGTTGATGCGAAGGATATCGAGGCATTCAACAAGCTGAATGCGCGCGGTATCGAGCTGGAAGCCCGTAAGGTTTCCACCGATCAGAAGCTGAAAATGATGGACTTGATCGGCAAAGTGGGGAAATAAGCCCGCGCCGGTTTTTCACATAAAGATAATGTAATAGGAGAAGTACAATGGAGATTACCACTCTTCAGATTGTGCTGGTGTTCGTCGTCGCATGTATTGCGGGTATGGAATCCGTACTTGATGAATTTCAGTTCCACCGTCCGCTGGTGGCCTGTACGCTGATCGGTGCCGTTCTCGGTGATATGAAAACCGGTATCATCATCGGTGGTACCCTGGAAATGATCGCCCTCGGCTGGATGAACATCGGTGCGGCGGTTGCGCCCGATGCGGCTCTGGCATCCATTATTTCTACCGTTCTGGTTATCGCCGGGCATCAAAGTATCGGTGCAGGCATCGCGCTGGCCATCCCTCTGGCCGCTGCGGGCCAGGTGCTGACCATCATCGTTCGTACTATCACCGTGGCCTTCCAGCACGCGGCAGATAAAGCGGCGGATAATGGCAACCTGACGGCGCTCTCATGGCTTCACGTCTCGTCCCTGTTCCTGCAGGCGATGCGTATCGCGATCCCAGCGGTTATCGTTGCTATCTCCGTCGGTACGAGCGAAGTGCAGAGCATGCTGAACGCCATTCCAGAAGTGGTGACCGGCGGCCTGAACATCGCGGGCGGTATGATCGTCGTCGTAGGTTACGCGATGGTTATCAACATGATGCGCGCAGGCTACCTGATGCCGTTCTTCTACCTCGGCTTCGTTACCGCCGCTTTCACCAACTTCAACCTGGTTGCGCTGGGTGTGATTGGTGCGGTCATGGCGATTCTCTACATCCAGCTTAGCCCGAAATATAACCGCGTAGCGGGTGCTCCGGCGCAGGCTGCTGGTAATAACGATCTCGATAACGAACTGGACTAGCAGGTGAGCGACATGGTTGATATGACAAAAACTACCACTGAGAAAAAACTCACTCCGGGTGATATTCGTGGCGTGTTCATCCGTTCTAACCTGTTTCAGGGTTCATGGAACTTCGAACGTATGCAGGCGCTGGGCTTCTGTTTCTCCATGGTGCCGGCGATTAAACGCCTGTATCCGGAAAACAACGAAGCGCGTCGTCAGGCGATTAAGCGTCACCTGGAATTTTTCAACACCCATCCTTATGTCGCCGCGCCGGTACTGGGCGTTACCCTGGCGATGGAAGAGCAGCGCGCAAACGGCGCCGAGATTGACGACGGTGCGATCAACGGTATCAAAGTCGGTTTGATGGGCCCGCTGGCGGGCGTAGGTGACCCAATCTTCTGGGGTACGGTTCGTCCGGTATTTGCGGCACTAGGTGCGGGTATCGCGATGAGCGGAAGCCTGCTTGGCCCGCTGCTGTTCTTCATTCTGTTCAACGCCGTGCGCCTGCTGACCCGCTACTACGGCGTGGCTTACGGCTATCGCAAAGGCGTGGACATCGTTAAGGACATGGGCGGCGGCTTCCTGCAGAAACTGACCGAGGGGGCGTCAATCCTCGGCCTGTTTGTCATGGGGGCGCTGGTTAACAAGTGGACGCACGTGAACATTCCGCTGGTGGTATCAACGATCACCGGACAGGACGGTCAAACCCGTGTGACCACCGTGCAGACGATTCTGGACCAGCTGATGCCTGGCCTGGTTCCGCTGCTGTTGACCTTCGCCTGTATGTGGCTGCTGCGTAAGAAAGTTAACCCGCTGTGGATCATCGTTGGCTTCTTCGTCATCGGTATCGCGGGCTACGCTGTCGGCCTGCTCGGTCTGTAAGAACGTGTTATAAGCCGGGGGCTTGCCCCCGGCTTTTTTTCGGAGGATGAATGACTGTCACGGACATCGTACTGGTTTTGTTTATTGCCGCCCTTCTGGCTTTCGCCATCTATGATGAATTCATCATGCCGCGCCGCCGCGGCGAAACCCTGCTCTCCCTTCCCCTTCTCCGCCGCAGCCGCGTCGATGGTTTTATCTTCGCCGGCCTGGTCGTCATTTTAATTTACAATAACGTCACCGCGCACGGTGCAATATTAACCACATGGTTATTATGTGCGCTGGCATTAATGGCCGTTTATCTCTTTTGGATACGTACACCTAAAATCATTTTCAAAAGCAGCGGCTTTTTCTTCGCCAACGCGTGGATAGAATATGGCCGAATTAAAGAGATGAACTTATCTGAAGACGGCGTGCTGGTGATGCAATTAGAACAGCGCCGCCTGCTTGTGCGCGTTAAGAATATTGACGATCTCGAAAAAATATACAAATTACTTCTTAAAACTCAATAGTTTAAAAATCATAGCAATGGCTATATATTGCGGTGTTCGCACATAGAAAATATAGCCAAAGCTATAACGCTTGCCTTAATTCACTTATATTTATTAACGGTACCTTCACTCATTTTTCTAAATGAAAATCGTTATCAATTAATCAGATAAAATAAACCACTCTGTTTATTGTTTTATATTCTCAAATTATGTTAAGGTTGCGCCCGTCGTTGGGGAGTAGCCGATTTCCTGTTCGCAGGAAATGTACGTGTCAACATACTCGTTGAAAAACGTGGCACGTACGGATCGCTTTCAGCACGCTTAGCGTGCGGTGCGATCAGGCGAGACCATAGATACATCAACTGCTGTTTACTGGGGGCAGTGGTGTGTCATATGGATATCTCCCGGTCTGGACGCTGTTATGAATATCTCCGCTACAATTCTTCTCGCTTTCGGCATGTCTATGGACGCGTTTGCTGTCTCCATCAGCAAGGGCGCCACGCTCCACAAACCAAAATTTTCAGAAGCGCTGCGCACCGGCCTGATTTTCGGCGCGATCGAAGCGATTACTCCGCTGATCGGCTGGGGGCTTGGCATGCTCGCCAGCCAGTTCGTGCTCGAGTGGAGCCACTGGATCGCGTTTATTCTGCTGGTCTTCCTTGGCGGTCGAATGATGATCGAGGGTTTTCGCGGGAACGGCGGTGAAGACGAGGAGCCGCAGCATCGCCACGGATTCTGGCTGCTGGTCACGACGGCGATCGCGACCAGCCTTGACGCCATGGCCGTCGGTGTTGGGCTGGCGTTCCTTCAGGTCAATATTATTGCAACCGCGCTGGCTATCGGCTGCGCTACGATGATTATGTCGACGCTAGGTATGATGGTCGGCCGCTTTATTGGCCCGCTGCTGGGCAAGCGAGCCGAAATTCTGGGGGGTATCGTATTAATCGGTATTGGTGCCCAAATCCTCTGGGCGCACTTCGCCGGTTAACCCTCGCGCTGCCAGCAGTGGATGCTGAAATCCGTCTGGCAGCGAAACGCCGTCTGCTTCGCTAACGTTTCCCATACCTCCGGCTTTGCCCGCCAGGCAAACGGCGTCATTTGCAGCAAAGCGACGGCTTCATCCCCCGTCAGGCACATTTCATAAGCAACCGTTTTTTCCTGCTTCAGCACAAAGCCTGCCAGCATCTCGGAATGCGGCGCGTGAAGGCGCACTTCATCGTAAATAAGGCCCTTTAGCTCCATCAGATGACGCGGGCCCGGCGTGACGGTGATGACCCTTCCTCCGGGTTTTACCACCCGCGCGAGCTCTTCCGCCTTACAGGGCGCATAGATGCGGACCACGGCCTCCATGCTGCCATCCTCAAACGGCAGGCGGTGGCTGGACGCCACGCAGAAGGTCGCCGATGAATAGCGCTTTGCCGCCGCGCGGATAGCCACCTTCGAGACATCCAGCCCGTAGGTCTGCGCGCCCTTCTCCCCTGCAACCGACGCAAAGGCATTGGTGTAGTAGCCCTCACCGCAGCCGATATCCAGCAGCGCGCCCGTGCCCGGCCTGAACGTTTCTGCCAGCAGCTGCGAAACGCGCTCTCTCAGGGGCAAATAGTGCCCGGCATCCAGAAACGCACGGCGCGCCTGCATCATCTCAGCGCTGTCACCCGGGTCGCGCGAGCGCTTGTGCTGAACTGGAAGAAGATTCACGTACCCTTCCTTTGCCATATCAAACTGATGTCCTTCAGGACAGGTAAAGCTTTTCTCCGCGCGCGTTAGACGGGCATGGCAAAGAGGACAGCTGAAAGACATGAATACTCCGGGACGTGATGTAAAGGGCGAAAGTGTAACGCTATTCGCCCGGGTTATAAACGGCTGGATTAACGCATGACGATCAGGTGGTCAGAATCTGCCGGAAGGCCGTCCGGTTTGACGTTTTCCAGACGCAGCACGTTGCCCATAATCTCACTGAACACCGGCGCGGAAACGGCTCCGCCGTAATAAGCTCCGTTCTGCGGATCGTTAATCACCACCACCAGCGCAAAGCGCGGATTGCTTGCTGGCGCCACGCCTGCGGTATAGGCAACGTATTTGTCGACATATTTTCCATTCTCATCGATTTTCTTCGCCGTGCCGGTTTTCACCGCCACGCGGTAATCCCGCACCGCGGCTTTTACCCCGCCGCCTCCCGGCAGCGCGACGCTTTCCATCATGTGTTCCACCTCATGGGCTATCTCCTCCGACATCACCCGTTGCCCCATGACCGGCGGATCGATGCGGGTGATCGATAAGGGCCGAGAGAGCCCGTAGCTGCCGATAGTCGCGTAAACGTGCGCCAGCTGCAGCGGCGTCACCATCAGGCCGTAGCCAAACGCAAACGTCGCGCGGTCGAGCTGGCCCCAGTATTTACGCTGCGGCAGCAAACCGGCGCTTTCTCCGGTCAAGCCCAGCCCGGTGCTGGTCCCAAAGCCAAAGTTTTTGTAGGTTTCAAGCAGGCGCTGAATGGGCATCGCCAGGGATAGCCGGGAAACGCCCGTGTCGCTGGATTTTTGCAGAATGCCGGTCATCGTAAGTTCGGGGTAATAGCCAACGTCGCGAATGCGGTGGCCATCAAGCGTATAGGGTCGTGTATCGATTACGCTGTCCGGCTGCACCAGCCCCTGCTGAAGCGCGGTCATCAGCACCAGCGGTTTGACCGTTGATCCCGGCTCGAAGGTATCGCTGATCGCCCGGTTGCGAAAGTCATTCAGCGTCGCCCCTTCCCGGTTATTGGGGTTAAAGTCCGGAAAGCTCGCCATCGCCAGAATCTCGCCGGTCTGAATGTTAATGAGCACCGACGCCCCGGACTCGGCCTTGTTCCACGCTACCGCGTTATCCAGCGCGTCTTCAGTGATGGTTTGCAGACGCTCGTCAATGCTCAGCTGGATGTTATGTGCGGGCACGGCAGGCACCTCCGTCAGATTTTCGACCACGTGGCCGTAGCGATCCTTCCTCACCTGCCTGACGCCCGGTTTGCCCGTGAGCTGCGCGTTAAAGCTTTTTTCTATTCCCTCAATTCCCTGCCCGTCGATGTTGGTGAAGCCAATCAGATTCGCCGCCACGTGGCCGGCGGGATAAAAACGGCGCGACTCGTCGCGCAGGCTGATGCCCGGCAAACGAAGCTTATCGATCCACTGCGCCTGTGACGGATCGACCTGGCGCGCAAGATAAATAAATCGCCCCTGAGGGTTACTGTTAATGCGCGAAGCCAGCGTGCCGAGGGAAAGATGCAGCGCATTTGCCAGCGCCTGCCAGCGGTCGTCATAGCCGACGCCCCCCTTTGCCAGCACGGTTTTGGGATCGGCCCAGACGGCCCTAACGGGGACGCTCACGGCAAGAGGTCGCCCTTCACGGTCAACGATCATTCCGCGCGGGGCATCAATCGGCACTTCGCGCAGCGAACGCATATCTTCCTGCTTCACCAGGTTATCGGGTTTGACGATCTGCAGCCAGGCAACGCGGCCCAGAAGAAAGGCAAGACTACAAAAAATGGCAAAACAAAGTAGCGCAAAGCGCACCGGCGTGAAGCTTCCGGTGTTTAACATCGTTTTCTTTTTCACCTGAACCTCAGGACTGTTTATCAACGCCCTGATTTAACGAGAAAAACCTTATGGAAGGAGGGAGGGTAATGCTAATACCTTCGCATATTTGCAACAAGGTGCGAATGAGGCAGGCTTTCGACATACTTTGAAAGATACAGCGCTAAAAAAGCCCCGCTTAAGCGAGGCTTTATGTCTGAGATTGAAGCGCTTACGCCCTTCAGTCAGCAGCGATTCGATCAGATAGCAGTTACGTTAACTGCAGCAGGGCCTTTCTGGCCGTCCTGAATTTCGAACTCTACGTTCTGGCCTTCAGCCAGAGTTTTGAAGCCGTTACCCTGGATTGCAGAGAAGTGTACGAACACGTCTTTGCTGCCGTCAGCAGGAGTAATGAAGCCAAAACCTTTAGATTCGTTGAACCACTTAACTTGACCTTTAATCTTTGCCATTTTGCAAAATTCCTTAGAGTGTTTTCTTAGCCCGCAGGCATTAACTGAGATAAAACTGAGACATTACTGCATGAGGCACTAATATAAGGTTCGGCAGAGAAGCGGTATTCAACGACAACGTGTTTACTCAGGACTTCTTTACTGAAAATGCCACACATAAACAGAACTGTACCTCGTTTGACCCAAAACGTGTTATCACATACAACGTTTAATATGGCAAGCCATTTTTAAACGTGTCTCGATCCGCCGCACAAATTCTGGCACTCTCCCGTGCTGCTTTGCGCATTTATGCGCTAAGAATTGGGCACGCTGCCAGCCCTGACCGCCTGACCGCTGCATTCGCAACCGCTGTAATCAAAGACTTTTTTACCATAGCTCAATCATTTCAAACCGTCCAGGCGAAATGGAAACTTTCTTTAATGCTCTGCCTGAGTTAGAACAAATTGTGAAAAGTTATGCAGGAAACGGTACAACGCCAAGAAAGTGTGTCTATGTAAGCCACGCGTTTTAAACACGCGTAAGCTGTATTAAAAAGCAACAGTTAATAACAGGTGTTATGCACTAAAATAATGAAACTTTTATGACTTTGCCTCAAAAAAAGGCAAGCAAAACGTTTCGATAAAAATAAACGTTATGTTGAAGTTTTCAAATACAGAATATATGCAAAGTGCATTTCTTTTTTACAAGGATAAATATTCACCAATTTTCAGTGATCTAAAAGAGGGATTAACCGGAGCTAAATCATTTAGCGCCTGCGCGAGCTCATGAACCGGCTCATCGAGCGATTCATCCCCCAGCTCAAACACGCCCCAGTGGATGGGAAATGCCAGCGGCTGGCCTAAAGCGGTCCAGAGATCGACGGCGCTCTGCGGGTCCATATGGTGGATGGACATGAACCATCGCGGTGCATATGCACCAATAGGCAGCGCGGCGGCGTCTATCTTTCCCAGCCGCTCGGGGATCGTCAGCAGCTCCGGGGAGTATCCCGTGTCGCCGCTAAACCAAAAGCGTCGCTGACGCCCCTCAAACACCCAGCCGCACCACAGGGAACGATTGCGATCCCACAGGGTTCGCATACTCCAGTGCTGTGCCGGGACGGCGGTAAAGGTCATTCCCCGCCACGTTATGCTCTGCCACCAGTCGAGCTCAACGATGTTTCGTGCGCCGCGCCGACGAAACCATTCCCCCAGGCCAAGTGGGATAAACACGGTAAGGGCTGGAAAACGCCTGAGGAGACAGCGCACCGTCGCGGTATCAAGATGATCGTAATGGTTATGGGAAATGACCAGCGCATCCAGATGGGGCAGGCGTTCAGGAGTGATACAGGGTGGCGTTTTGCGCCGGGGCCCCATAAACGGCAAAGGAGACGCGCGTTGGGAGAGAACCGGATCGGTCAGGATAGTGTTGCCGTCCATTCGCAGCAGCACGCTGGCATGGCCAAGCCACCATGCTCCATCTTCAGCGAAGTCATTAAGCGCGGCGGGCTGCCACCAGCGCTTGAGAAATGCGTCGTATCCCAGCGAGGGGGGCTTTGGCAAACCGGTGGCTTTACGCGCTTTGCGCCACCGTTCAACGTCGCCTGGCTGATGCCCGACAGACGCCGTGTTGCGAAAACCCTCTTCAGTATGGTGCTTCAGAGAGGCGTCGTACCAGGGATTTTTCCAGACCACGGCCACCTCCTGCAAATCACCGGTTAGCGCTCCGCCACCAGGCGAATAAAATCGTCTTCATCTTCCCGACCGCCCGCTACGGCCGCGTTAGCATCAGCCTTCTCTTCCGGCTCGTTCGCTTCGCACAGACGGCGCAGCAGCGCAGTCTGACGCTTTTGCTGATCGAGCAGCGCTTCCAGCAGCTCAATGTGTTCATTCGTACGGGAGCTGGCGCGGTTAACGAAAAACCACAGGATTAGCCCAACGACCAGAACAACGAACGACACCACCAGGGAAGCCATACCCAGCAGCCCCGAATTGATTAACTCACCCATTTTACCACCTCATAAAAACGGCTAGTTTACCACTGGCGGGAAGGAAGGAAATCACCTGGCAGAAAAATGCTAACTACCAGGGAATAAACTGGTTAATTGCACAAACGCCGCTAAAAAATTGTACGTCCTGATCGCACATCACGTTGATTGTTTGCGTCCACAGCAGCACGCATGCAATCAATACAATAATCAGAACCACCCAGCGTATTTTTTTCACTCCACACTCCGTTTTATGACCCGATGCGACCAGGTTAACACGGCCACCTTAAACAGAAACTAACCGTAAGCCAACAGGCTCATTTCAGAATCATGCACTTGTTTCCCCCGCCAAACGCTTTACGCTTACTGTATGAAAACAACGATAAAAGAGGCAATGATGCGTTTAATCATTCGTACTGTTATAGCGGTCGCTATTTTATGGATTGGCCTGCTGTTAACGGGCTATGGCGTGCTTGTGGGGAGCACCGAAAATGCGGCAGGCTTAGGCATTCAGTGCAGGTATTTAACCGCTCAGGGCATGAGCACCGCACAGTATATCCATTCGGACAGCGGCATCATCGGGATGACCCACTGTCCGGTCCTGCGTAAATCATCCGTCGTGATTGATAACGGCTAATTCTGCCTGCCGGACGCATAAAAAACGCCGCAAAACATGCGGCGTTTTTTATTTTTGTGTAAGGTTTAGAACGGATAGTCGTTATAGCCCATCTGCTCAGAAATTTTGCGCGCGGCAGTGTGCAGCATAGCAACGTACTCGTGCAAACGTTCTTCCGAGAAGCGCAGCGTCGGGAATGAGATGCTCAGGCCAGCAATCACCACGCCAAACCTGTCGAATACCGGTACGCCGATACAGCGCAGTCCTTCTTCCTGCTCTTCGTTATCTTCGCCATAGCCCTGCTCACGCACTTTATCGAGCACCGTTAGTAGTTCGTCAGTGGTCGTGATGGTGCGCTCGGTGCTGCGCTTGTAATCAACGCCGCCGAGGATCTGCTTCACTTCTTCACGATCGCGCCACGCCAGCAGCACTTTACCAATCGCGGTGCTGTACAGCGGGTTGCGGCGACCAATGCGTGAATACATGCGCAGGTTGTACATGGAGTCGATTTTGTGGATGTAGACAATGCTGTCTTCGTCCAGCGCCCCCAGGTGAATAGTCTCTTTGGTCAGGCGAGATAGCTCACGCATCTGGATATCTGCGCTGCGGACAAGATCCACGTTCTGCAACGCACGAGCGCCTAACTCAAAGAGCTTAAGCGTGAGGGAATATTTTTCTGACTCCCCTTCCTGAGCGACATAGCCTAACGACTTCATGGTTTGCAAAAAGCGATAAACGGTGCTTTTCGACATCATCACACGCTGTGATAACTCTGTAATACCAATTTCACGCTCTTCTCCAAGCGCCTGTAAGATGCCAAACACCTTCAGCACGGAAGAAACAGAATCTGGCTGCTTATCCAAATCTGCAATTGCCATTTATCACCTCATGGAGAGTGTTTTATAAAAATCAGAACGATTTTTTATTATAATTTCAAGCGGTCCCTGCCGCAATCAGTCTGGATGCACTTCGTTAGAAATCTGCGACATAACCTCGCGGCAGCGCTCCTGTCAGAGGGATACCCTACAGGCGTAAAAAAGCCGGGCAATTGCCCGGCTCGTTTAACGTGTGCTGTTACTTAAGATACTCACCGCTGCGCAGCGCTTCAATGCGCTTATCCAGCGGCGGGTGTGACATAAATAGCTCACTGAGCGATTTGGATTTACCGTTAATGCAGAAAGCCATCATGCTGTTTGCTTCCTGCGGCTCATAGCTGGTTTTCAGGCGCTGGAGCGCAGCAATCATCTTCTCACGGCCAACAAGCTTCGCAGAGCCCGCATCCGCGTGGAACTCGCGGTGGCGCGAGAACCACATGGTAATGATGCTCGCCAGAATACCGAACACCAGCTCCAGCACCATCGATACCGCGAAATAGATCAGCGGGTTGCCGTTGCTCTCTTCGCCTTCGTCGCGGTTGCCACCCATGAAACCGGCCGCAATCTGCGCCAGAATACGCGAGATAAAGATAACGAAGGTGTTCACCACGCCCTGAATCAGGGTCATGGTGACCATGTCACCGTTGGCAATATGGCTGATTTCATGGGCGATGACGGCTTCGGCTTCGTCACGGCTCATGTTCTGCAACAGCCCGGTGCTCACCGCCACCAGAGACGCATCGCGACGGGCACCCGTTGCAAAGGCGTTAATATCCGGCGCATGGTAAATAGCCACCTGCGGCATAGCGATGCCTGCCTGGCGGGACTGCTGGGAAACCGTATCCACCAGCCAGCGTTCCATATCGTTGCGCGGCTGCTCAATCACCTCCCCGCCTACGGATTTCAGGGCCATCCACTTTGACATCAGCAGGGAAATGAAGGACCCGCCAAAACCGAACAGCAGCGCCATAATCAGCAGACCCTGAACGCTGCTCGATTGTATTCCCGTCAGGCTTAGCACGAGCCCAAAGACCACCATAACCGCCAGGTTGGTGAGCAGGAAGAGCGCGATTCGCATCATAATTTTCTTTTAACCTCTGTTTAACAAAACGCACTATGCGATTACCCACATCGTATGGGTATTGTGGCTATTTTCAAGGATTCAGGGGGCGTAAGTCACCAGAAAGACACAACTTTACACAATTGAAGCATGGACTGACGGGACGATGCAGAACTAAAAAAAACAGGCACAATGTCTTGTGCCTGTTGGGGAGTTATTTTGCCGGTGCGGGCTGCACGGCAGGTTTGTCTTTTTCCAGACGGGCCAAATCGAGTGCGATATGTACCGTTTCATCCAGATAGGGATCCGGCTCCTGGTAATCTTTAGGAAGATCGTCCAGTTTCTTGAGCAGCGGTTTGCCTTCACGTTTGAAGCGGTCATTGACTCGCGCAAGGCGTGTTGCATCGTCCTCATTGTTCTCTTTTTCACGCTGGGCGTAGTTCAGAGAAACAATATTCCGCTTGTCTTTCAGGGCATTGAAGCGAGCAATATCCTTCATGATGTACTGGAACTCAGGATCTTTAGCAATACGCTCGTTATGACTTTTCAGCAGCTCAGGACCAAACGGCGTCATGTCACCGGATTTCACGAACGTTGCGGCGTTAATGCTATCCCACGGCAGTGCGTTGTCTTCAAACTTCTCGCCCGTTTCGGTCTCTTCCGTGCCCGTTGGCATCAGGATATCCGGCGTGACGCCTTTACGCTGGGTACTGCCACCGTTCACGCGATAGAACTTCTGAATGGTGTACTGTACGGAACCCAGTGCAGGCCACTCAGGACGCAGCATCTGGTCGTAAATGCGGTTCAGCGAACGGTACTGCTGAACGGTACCTTTACCAAACGTCGGTTCACCGACAATTAGCGCGCGTCCGTAGTCCTGCATAGCGGCAGCAAAGATTTCAGATGCCGAGGCGCTGAAGCGATCGACTAAGACCACCAGCGGGCCTTTGTAGTAGACCACGCCATCGGTGTCCGCATCTTCACGCACTTTACCGTTGTTATCCCGGACCTGAACAACCGGTCCAGAAGGAATAAACAGGCCAGACAGGGAAACCGCTTCGGTTAATGCCCCGCCGCCGTTGGTGCGCAGATCGATGATAACGCTGCTGACATTTTGCTTTTCAAGCTTCTGCAGCTGTACCTTTACATCGTCCGTCAGGCCAACGTAGAAGCCCGGAATATCCAGCACGCCAACCTTTTCTTTACCCACGGTTTTCACCGACATTTTCACCGCGCGATCTTCCAGACGGATACGCTCACGGGTCAGGGTAACGATGCGGGTTTTGGTGCCCTTGCCCGCAGGCAGGATTTCAAGACGCACCTTGCTGCCTTTCGGACCTTTAATCAGCGCAACCACGTCATCAAGACGCCAGCCGATCACGTCAACCATGCCCTTGCCGGTTTGGCCTACGCCGACAATACGGTCACCCACGCTGATCGCTTTGCTTTTCGCAGCAGGGCCACCGGCGACCATTGAGTTAATAACGGTATAGTCATCGTCCATTTGCAATACCGCGCCGATACCTTCCAGAGACAGGCTCATCTCGGTATTGAACTGCTCAGTGTTGCGCGGAGAGAGGTAGTTGGTGTGCGGGTCGATTTCGTGCGCGAACGCGGTCATCGCCAGAGAGAACACATCTTCGCTGTTGGTTTGCGCCAGACGACGAATGGCAAACTTGTAGCGGCGATTGAGGGTTTCACGAATTTCTTTTTCGTCTTTCCCCGCCAGCTTCAGGCTGAGTTCGTCATATTTAACTTTCCCGTCCCACAGCGCATTCAGCTCGGCTTCGTCTTTTGGCCAGGGCGCTTTGCTGCGGTCCAGGTTGAAATTGTCGTTGCCGGTAAAGTCCATCGGACGTTCCAGCACTTTCAGCGCGTATTGATAACGTTCAAAGCGGCGCTTTTGCGACAGATTATAGAGATCGTAAAACAGATCTAGCTTGCCGGAGCGCAGCTCATCACCCACTTCGGTTTTGCGTTTGGCAAACTGTTCGACGTCGCTGGCCAGAAGCACGTTATGGCTGTAATCCAGCAGGTTCAGATAACGGTCGAAAATTTTGGCCGAAAAGGCCTGATCAAGATCGAACTGACGATAGTGCGAACGAGTGAAGCGCGACGTCACGCGCTCACTCACCGTCGCGTGCTGGGTCTCTTCCTTTAAAACCGGAAGCTGATCGGCACGCGTAATATCGTCCACAGCGAAAGCGTGGCCTGTTATAGCAAACAGGCCAGCCAGCGCGGTGAGCTTAAAAAAAGTGTTCATGCCAGGCTTGGCCTCCGTTTCAGAACAACAAGTGTTCTGCGCGTACAATCATTGACATACCAGAAGTCAGCTGTACACGAACGCCATCTTTGGTGATTTCCGTTACGGTGGCGTCCATCGCGTTGTTGCCCGCTTTGACCTTCAGCGCCTGGCCTACGTTCAGCGCGTTGATGTCAGAGACAGGGGTATGCTGCTGTTCTTCACGCGGTGCACGCGGGGCTTTTGCCGGTTTGTCAGCACGCGGTTTACGATCGTTATTGTCGTTACGACGCGGTGCAGGGCGCGGTTTACGCTCACGACGCGGCGCTTCTTCACCGTTCGCCGCGGCGGCTTCGCGTTTCTTCGCCTGCTGCTCGGCACGCTGTGCCTGAACGCGCGCTTTGGCTTCTTCAAGCTGCTTGCGGGCATGCTCTACGTGCTGCTCATCCAGCTCACCACACGGGTTGCCATCAAGATCGACACGCGTTGCGCCCGGTTTAATACCGTAAAGGTAACGCCAGCTCGAAGTATAAAGACGTAAAGCAGAGCGGAGCTGAGTTTTGCTGAGATTCATCTCACCCTCAACGCGCGCTACCAGATCCTGAAAAATACCGACCTTCAGGGGACGCGCCTCACCCTCAGCGCTGAAGCACTGTGGGAAACGCTCTGCCAGAAATGCGATAACTTCTTTACTGCTATTCAACTTAGGTTGATTTTCCATGAAATTTCCTGATTACAACGGACGTTGCCAACTCGCGCAGGCATGAACAGGCGACATTATAATGACGTCATCCGTAAATGCTACGTTATCCGTTGATTATCCTGCGACGCTCGCAAAGAATTTATGATAATCGGTGGCTTCGAGCACCGTCTCCAGATTGGCCACCAGCTCGCGCAGCCCCTGCTCATCCTCGGCGGTAAAGCGGCCGAAGGCAGTGCTGTCGATATCCAGAACGCCAATAATCTGATTTTTTACCACCAGCGGCAGTACGATTTCAGCGTTGCTCGCCGCATCGCAGGCAATGTGCCCGTCGAATGCATGCACGTCTTCCACGCGCTGAACCTGGTTAGTCGACACGGCTGTACCGCAAACGCCGCGCCCCACCGGAATACGCACGCAGGCAATTTTGCCCTGAAATGGCCCCAGCACCAGCGTTTCACCTTCAAGAAGATAAAAGCCGGCCCAGTTAACCTCAGTAAGGCGTTCAAACAGCAGCGCGCTGGTATTTGCCAGAGTGGCTAAGAAACTGGTTTCACCTGCCATTAATGCCTTAAAATCGCGGTTGAGATCCGCGTAAAATTCTGTTTTGTTCATTCTTAAACCATTTAGTTATCTTACAAATTTTCCGCATAGCCTATTAAAATAAGCATTAAATGCGCTCATGCTCAAGATGAATCCGTACATGAGTTATTATAACTATCAACAATACATTTCTCTGTGCAACCGATGGCCTTAAAAATACCCAGAATTACGCCGGCAAAGAAGATTACCGTTCATACGGTCAGCGAAGCGTTGCCTCGTGCACATTATCAGCGTTGTCCGCAATGCGATACGCTTTTTATGCTGCCAAAAATGAAATCGCACCAAAGCGCTTTCTGCCCCCGCTGCGATGCCAAAATTCGCGACGGCCGCGACTGGTCCTTAACCCGGCTCGCGGCAATGGCGACGGCGATGCTGCTCTTGATGCCCTTCGCCTGGAGCGAACCGCTGCTGAAACTCTACCTGCTTGGCCAGCGCATTGATGCTAACGTCCTGCAGGGCATCTGGCAGATGACGCGCCAGGGCGACCCGCTGACCGGCGCAATGGTGCTTTTCTGTACCGTTGGCGCGCCACTCGTGCTGGTTGCCGCTATCGCTTACCTTTGGTTTGGCAATATTCTGGGCATGAACCTGCGCCCCGTACTGCTGATGCTGGATAAGCTCAAAGAGTGGGTGATGCTGGATATCTATCTGGTCGGCGTTGGCGTTGCCTCTATCAAGGTGCAGGACTATGCGTTTTTACAGCCGGGCATTGGCCTTTTCGCCTTTATCTCGCTCGTTTTGCTCAGCATTCTCACGCTCATTCACCTGAACGTTGAGCAGCTATGGGAACGATTTTACCCGCAGCGCCCCGCCACCCGGCCTGACGAAAATCTCCGCGTCTGCCTGGGCTGCCACTACACCGGCCTGCCCGACGCGCGCGGCCGCTGCCCGCGCTGCCATATCCCGCTTTTGCTCAGGCGTAACAACAGCCTGCAAAAATGCTGGGCCGCGCTGATTGCCTCGCTGGTGTTTCTGATCCCGGCCAATCTGCTGCCGATTTCGATTATTTATGTCAACGGTGGACGCCAGGAAGACACTATACTCTCGGGAATTATCTCCCTCGCCCACAGCAACGTTGGCGTCGCGGCGATTGTGTTCATCGCCAGTATCCTGGTGCCGTTCACCAAAGTTATCGTTATGTTTACGTTGCTCATCAGCATTCACTTTAAATGTGAGCAAGGACTGAGAACGCGGATTCTGCTCCTGCGATTTGTCACCTGGATAGGTCGCTGGTCGATGTTGGATTTGTTTGTGATTTCGTTGATGATGTCGCTCATCAATCGCGATCAGCTACTTGCATTTACTATGGGACCCGCGGCTTTTTATTTCGGCTCAGCGGTGATATTGACTATTCTTGCAGTTGAATGGCTGGACAGCCGCTTACTTTGGGACGCACATGAGTCAGGAAACGCCCGCTTCGCCGACTGAAGCGAGAATTAAAACGAAACGCCGCATTTCACCTTTCTGGCTGCTGCCCGTCATCGCACTGATGATTGCTGGCTGGCTGATCTGGACGAGCTACGAGGATCGCGGAAACACCATTACCATTGATTTCCAGTCCGCCGACGGGATCGTCGCCGGACGCACGCCCGTTCGCTTCCAGGGCGTTGAGGTCGGTACCGTTCAGGATATTTCGCTCGGCAAGGGGCTGAATAAAATTCAGGTCCGCGCCAGCATAAAGTCCGATATGAAGGACGCGCTGCGCAGCGAAACGCAGTTCTGGCTGGTCACGCCAAAAGCCTCCCTGGCCGGGGTTTCCGGGCTGGATGCGCTGGTTGGCGGTAACTACATCGGGATGATGCCGGGCAAAGGCGAGCCGCAGGAGCATTTCGTTGCGCTGGATACGCAGCCGAAATATCGCCTGAACAACGGGGATTTGATGATCCACCTGCAGGCACCTGACCTTGGCTCGCTGAACAGCGGCTCGCTGGTCTATTTCCGTAAAATTCCCGTCGGGCGCGTCTATGACTACGCCATTAATCCGAACAAACAGGGCGTCACTATCGACGTGCTGATTGAGCGCCGGTTTACTAACCTGGTGAAGAAAGGCAGCCGCTTCTGGAACGTCTCCGGGGTGGATGCGGACCTGAGCCTGAGCGGCGCGAAAGTGAAGCTTGAGAGCCTGGCCGCGCTGGTTAACGGCGCGATTGCCTTCGACTCCCCGGAAAACTCCAGCCCAGCCACCGCCGACGACACCTTCGGGCTGTATGCCGACCTGGCGCACAGCCAGCGCGGGGTGATCGTCAAGCTGGCCCTGCCCGACGCCAAAGGGCTAAAAGCTGGATCCACGCCGCTTATGTATCAAGGGCTGCAGGTCGGTCAGCTGACCAAACTTACGCTCAACCCGGGGGGTTCCGTGACCGGGGAAATGACGGTCGACCCGAGCGTGGTCGATCTTCTGCGTGAAAAAACCCGCATTGAGATGCGCAGCCCTAAACTGTCGCTGAACGATGCCAGCCTCAGCACGCTGCTGACCGGCAACACGTTCGAGTTAATTCCGGGCGAAGGCCAGCCGAGCAATAGCTTCACCATTGCCCCGGCGGATAAAGCCCTGCTGCAAAAGCCCGGCGTGCTGACGCTGGCGCTTAACGCACCTGAAAGCTACGGCATCGAAGCCGGCCAGCCGCTGATTTTACACGGCGTTCAGGTGGGGCAGGTGCTTGAGCGCGAGCTCACGGAAAAAGGGGTCAGCTTCTCTGTTGCCATCGATCCACAGTATCGGGATTTGATCCACGGCGACGCTAAGTTCGTGGTAAACAGCCGCGTTGACGTGAAGGTAGGCTTAGACGGCGTTGAGTTCCTTGGCGCCAGCGCCAGCGAGTGGGTTAACGGCGGCATCCGCGTGCTGCCGGGTGAAAAAGGCGCCATGCGTGAGAACTACCCGCTGTACGCCAACCTCGATAAAGCGATCGAAAACAGCATGAGCGACATGCCGACCACCACGCTGACGCTCAGCGCCGAAACGCTGCCGGACGTGCAGGCAGGCTCCGTCGTGCTCTATCGAAAGTTTGAGGTCGGCGAGGTGATCGTCGTCCGTCCGCGCGCCGATGCGTTCGACATTGAGCTGCACATTAAGCCCGAGTATCGCAAGCTGCTCACGCCCAACAGCGTGTTCTGGGCCGAAGGTGGTGCGAAGGTACAGCTAAACGGCAGCGGCTTAACCGTACAGGCATCACCGCTGTCCCGCGCCCTGCGCGGCGCAATCAGCTTCGATAACCTGAGCGGCGCGGGGGCAAATATCCGCAAGGGCGATAAGCGCATCCTTTACCCTTCCGAAACCGCTGCTCGCGCGGTGGGCGGGCAGATTACGCTTCACGCGTTTGACGCGGGCAAGCTGGCCGAAGGCATGCCAATCCGCTATCTCGGCATCGATATCGGTCAGATCCAAAAGCTGACGCTGCTAACCGCGCGGAACGAAGTGCAGGCAACCGCCGTGCTTTACCCCGAATACGTCCAGACGTTTGCCCGCAACGGCTCGCGCTTCTCGGTCGTCACGCCGCAAATCTCCGCGGCAGGCGTTGAGCATCTCGACACCATTCTGCAGCCCTACATCAACGTCGAGCCGGGACGGGGCAACGCCCGCCGCGACTTTGAGCTGCAGGAAGCCACCATTACCGACTCGCGCTATCTTGACGGCCTGAGCATCGTGGTTGAAGTCCCGGAAGCCGGTTCGCTGAACATCGGCACGCCCGTTCTGTTCCGCGGTATCGAAGTGGGTACGGTCACCGGCCTGACGCTCGGCACGCTGTCCGACCGCGTAATGGTTGGCCTGCGCATCAGCCAGCGCTACCAGCACCTGGTGCGCAATAACTCGGTGTTCTGGCTTGCCTCCGGATATTCTCTGGATTTCGGCCTGACGGGCGGCGTGGTGAAAACCGGTACGTTTAACCAGTTCATACGCGGCGGAATTGCCTTCGCCACCCCACCGGGAACGCCGCTGGCGCCAAAAGCGCAGCCGGGGAAACACTTCCTGCTGCTGGAGAGCGAGCCGAAAGAGTGGCGCGAGTGGGGAACCGCCCTGCCGCGCTAATCAGCAAGGCTCCGGTGTCAACGCGCCGGAGCCTTTATGCTACACTGCGCACCTGAATTTTTCCCTGTGGTGTGCCCGTGGCTCAAAACTCCGTATTTCTTCCTGAACAATTCCTGACGCAGATGCGCGAGGCGCTTCCCGCTCATCTCTCCTTCGACGATTTTATCGCGGCCTGCCGGCGCCCGCTTCGCCGCAGCATTCGCGTGAATACGCTGAAAATTAGCGTTGCCGATTTCCTGAACCTGGTGTCGCCGTACGGCTGGCAGCTCGCGCCCGTTCCGTGGTGCGAAGAGGGCTTTTGGATCGAGCGCGACGACGAGGATGCGCTGCCGCTGGGCAGCACCGCCGAGCATCTGAGCGGCCTGTTCTACATTCAGGAAGCCAGCTCGATGCTGCCGGTTACGGCGCTGTTTGCCGATGGCAATACGCCGGAGCGGGTCATGGACGTTGCCGCCGCGCCGGGCTCGAAAACGACGCAAATCGCCGCCAGAATGGGCAACCGCGGCGCGATCCTCGCCAACGAATTTTCCGCCAGCCGCGTTAAGGTTCTGCACGCCAATATCAGCCGCTGCGGCATTCACAACGTCGCCCTTACCCACTTCGACGGCCGCGTGTTTGGCGCGGCGCTGCCGGAGGCATTTGACGCCATCCTGCTGGATGCCCCCTGCTCGGGCGAAGGCGTGGTGCGTAAAGATCCCGACGCGCTTAAGAACTGGTCGGTTGAAAGCAACCTGGACATCGCGGCGACGCAGCGCGAGCTGATTGACAGCGCTTTCCACGCCCTGAAGCCGGGCGGCACGCTGGTCTACTCTACCTGTACGTTAAACCGCGATGAAAACGAGGCGGTGTGCCTGTGGCTAAAAGCGCAGTATCCGGACGCCGTTGAATTTCTGCCGCTGGACGAACTTTTTATCTCCGCAAAAGACGCCCTTACCCCGGAAGGGTTCCTTCACGTCTTCCCGCAAATTTACGACTGCGAAGGCTTCTTCGTCGCGCGCATGCGTAAAACCCGCGCGGTTCCCGCCCTGCCCGCGCCCGGCTTTAAGGTCGGTAAATTCCCGTTCGCGCCGCTAAAAGGCCGTGAAGCCGCGCAGGTTGAGGCCGCTGCAAGCAGGGTCGGGCTGGTCTGGAATGACAGTCTGCATCTCTGGGCGCGTGACAAGGAGATTTGGCTTTTCCCGGCAAACATCGAGCCGCTGATTGGCAAAGTGCGTTTTTCGCGGCTGGGCATTCGGCTGGCAGAGGTGCACAACAAAGGCTATCGCTGGCAGCATGAGGCCGTTATCGCCCTCGCAGGTAGCGATAACACCTTTGCCCTGACGCATCAGGAAGCAGAAGAGTGGTACCGCGGTCGGGACGTTTATCCGGACAGCGCGCCGGAGCAGGATGAGGCGATCGTGACGTATCAGGGATATCCGCTGGGCCTGGCCAAAAAAGTGGGCTCGAGGCTTAAGAATAGCTACCCGCGCGAGCTGGTACGCGACGGACGGCTGTTTACCGGTAACGTTCGTACCGCGTAAAAAAACGCACTTTTTTACTGGCGATATTGCTCTCCTTAGCTACGCTAAAAAATGGACGCCCATACTGGTCGTACCAGATTTTTCCCAAACCCGGAGAGCATTATGACGAAAACCAGCGTGCGGATTGGCGCTTTTGAGATCGACGACGCGGAGCTGCGCGGCGAAGCTCAGGGCGAGCGAACGTTAAGTATTCCCTGCAAATCCGACCCGGATTTGTGCATGCAGCTGGATGCCTGGGATGCCGAAACCAGCGTCCCGGCAATTCTTGATGGCGAACATTCCGTTCTTTACCGCGAGCACTACGATCGTAATACCGATGCCTGGGTCCTGCGTCTGGCCTGACCCAAAGAGAACCCGCCCGAAGGCGGGTTATTTATTACTGCAGCTGCACCAGCGTTAGCACGCCGCCAAATACCGCCCCGGTATCGATATAGTGCAGGTTGCCAAAATCATAGCGTTTATCAACGGGCGTATGCCCAAACCAAAAGTGGTCAGCGCCGCTGATTCCCTGCCCTTTGCCGATCATAAACCCCATCAGCCGCTCGCGATCCCACAGAGTATGCTGAGCGCTCACCGGCTTATTCCAGACGTATTCCGCAGACGGATAATCCGCATGGGCGATAACGTTGAGGCCATTCGCACAGCGGATTTCAATAATATGCGGCAGTGAACGGCACGCTTCCAGCAGCGCCAACGCCTTTTTTCGCTCGCCGACGCCAAGCTCAGAAAACCAAATACCGCCGTTCAGCGTCCAGAGCGAAAAATCATTATCGTTAATACTGTCCAACGCCATTTGCTCATGATTACCGCGTACGGCGCGAAACCATTTTTCCTGCATAAGCCGCAGGCATTTAACGCTGTCTGGCCCGCGATCGATAATATCGCCAACGGAGATAAGCAGGTCATGCCTGCGATTAAAATGGCGCCGGCTAAGTTCGTCCATAAGCCATTGATAGCAGCCATGTATATCGCTCACCACCCAGATATGGCGCCACTGTTCGCCGTCGAGTCTCTGATACATTACGCCTCCGCTATAAGTATAGCGCCCTAATTGATGGGCATTGGATGATTCCTGGCTTTCACAAATCCCAACGAACGGTAAACCAAGCGTGAATAAAGACGCCGGGCCTATTACACCTCTTTTACCGCGCATTTAGAATATCGGCAAAATAACGAGAGGTATTAACGTGTCTAACACTCAATTACAAAGCGAAGCGTTATACCCGCATCGCACAAATATTATTTCAGAGCTGGTGAAAGGTAATCGCGTTCCCGGCCCAATATGGCAAAAGCGCGATTATCGGCTGAAGTTTCTTTTACGCACGCTTGTTTTCTGGTCATCCACCCACCGCATGCTGGACGCCTTATCCAGCCGGAGTGACTTTGACAGACTGCTGGCCTCCCAGATCACGCTGCCAAGCAAAACGCATCGCCAGTATCTGATGCGTGGCCTGAACGCCCGCGACCGGGCGGAGGCTATCGTAAGCCACTACTGCTGGATCGACAGCCTGAAAAACGCGGCTCTGGCACACGCCCTGACGAGCCCGGAAGAACAGCCGATTGTGCATTTTCACGCGAAAAATGCCGCCCGCTTTAGCGTCAACGCGTCGTCGGCCCGCAAGGCAGAGCGTGAAGGTGAAAGTACGCTGTGGCTGCACGATAGCGAAAATACGCTGCTTGCCAGCCTGACGTTTACCGTCACCCGCCGAAACGGCCAGTCTGCCCTGATCGTGGGTGGCCTGCAGGGCCCCCGTCGCGACGTCTCCCGGGATGCCATCAAGCAGGCAACGCGCGCGTGCCACGGGCTGTTCCCCAAGCGCATCCTGCTGGAGGTGGTCTACCAGCTGGCGGCGCAGTCCAACATTAGCGCCATTTTTGCCGTGGGCGATGAAGGGCACGTGTTTCGCGCGCTGCGCTACCGCCTGAGCAAGGGCCGCCACTTCCACGCCAGCTACGACGAGTTCTGGGGCTCCCTCGAAGGCAAAAAGCTGTCGCCCTTCTGCTGGCAGCTGCCGCAGCGGCTAGAGCGTAAATCCCTTGATGAGATCGCCAGTAAAAAACGCGCCGAATACCGCCGCCGCTTCGAACTGCTTGATGAGATTGAGGCGTCCGTGACGTCGCGTTTTTAAACGCCCCGCCGCTTTTGCCGGTCAGAGACTAAAATCTTACAAGACGGTTATTAGGGCGGGACTTTCACCTGGCGTAGCGTGAAGAGGTTTCTCAAATTTGCTGGGACATAGTTCACCCACATGTTTCAGCGCATTCTGCTACAGCCAAATTTCACCGCTTCGAGCTCACGGTTCCTGGCACCTTAATGTTTCAGCAAATCATATTGATACGCTAACTGTATTTGGTTGTATATATCACCATCACTTAAACTTTCAGCATGATTCAACTCAAAGAAAGGAAAATCTGAAGATGTCATAAATTTCGGACACTCACAGGATTTTTCTTAATGAAATACGTCATTACTTTTGCATTAGCCTTTTTTTACTCAGTTACATCCCATGCTTTATCCCTCGAAAACTCTGACATCAGGTTGCTTTGCCCACACCGTGGCCAGATTGAAGTCATCCTTCACCGTTACGATCATACGCAAGAGTCATGGGGTGTTAATCAGTTTGAAACAGGAGGAGGACACTTTCGTAAGGGGCCACTTCTTATGTTCCAGTTTGCCAATCTTGATCAGATGATTTATGACCAGACCACCGGGCAATTTTCGTTCTGGTTTGCAGACATGAAAAAGCTGGTCGGCTGCCGATTGATCGGTCTGACAAATACTTACCCTACCGATATACCCTATTTTCGCGAATAAGCGTCGAAGGGAGAACATATCAAAAGGCGTAGTTATCCCCTTCTGACCTTACGGCTCGCCGCAGCGATAAGAAATTGAACCGGGTTAAAATGAGCCCCCTCTCCATGAGATCGGAAGCCCGGCAGGTGGGCTCAATGAAAAGCAGCGTGGAGAAGAATATGCGCAACGTTTACTCGGCCACAAAAATTTAACAATCACCCAAAAATACCTGGACGCACGCGGTATAGTGTATGTTATGGTTTAGAGAGAATATGGAATGTTCGGTTAATTTTCGGGGGGATTTCATGTTATGGCTGAAAAAGCCCTCGATGAACAAAGAGATAAAAAGAGACCGAATACGATTCCTGTATTCGGTCCAGGGAAATGGCTCTTGGGAGAGAGCCGTGCGCTAAAAGTTGGCATTAATGCAGGCTCAATCGCCTTGCCCTTTAAGAATAGATGACGACGCCAGGTTTTCCAGTCCAGGGTAAAAGTGTGCTGAAAAAAGGCGAATGAACATCATCAAAAACAAAAAACCGCAGAGCGTTCGCACGCGACTGCGGTTTTTTATTGGAAGCAGAAAACTAGCAGAGCTTTTCGGCGCGCTCGACAAACGGAGCCAGGCTCATCTTTTGGCCTGGGTTTGCCGGATCGTCAATCTGAATCACGCTGATAGGCTGCCCGTTACTTTTACCGCTGGCCACCTGCTGCTCTGCAACGTCGTTTAACGGATACTGCACCAGTGTGCTGGGGTTGATCGCGTACAGCGCGTGACCTGGACGGCAGGTGAGCATCACCTCTTCGCGGTTAAACGCCCATTTGTCTTTACCCACTTCAAAACGGCTGACGGTAATCACCTGCGGCGCGGCCAGCGCGCTTCCCGCGCAGGTTAACAGTAAAAGGGAAAGCAGTGTCTTTTTCATAATTAAACCTTGTCAGAAGGGTTCCCAGGTCGCAAACAGGCTGACCGCTGCCAGTACGGCCGCGCCAAGCGCCACCTCGGCCTGTGTCATCCTGATAAAAATCTGCTGTGCACGTCCGGCGTCCGAACGAAAGCGAGGTACCAGAAAATACCGATTCACCAGCGCAATTGCCACCATCATCGCCACCAGCGCACATTTGAACAACAGCAGCTGAACGTAGCCGGTGCGCCAGGGTACGCTAAACCCCAGGATAAAGAGCGCGTTGAAAATGCCGGTTAGCAATACGCCCGCCACGGCGTAATGCCCCACGCGGGAAAAGCGCATCATGGTATAGATAGCCGCGTTCTGCCAGCGCCCCTTTGCCAGCCGCATGCAAAACAGCAGAGGAAGGAGTCCTCCCAGCCACGCGGCGGCACAAAGCAGATGCACGGCGTGATTAAGGCGCTGTGCGGCCCCCGCCAGGCCCTCGTTCATGGTCGCGTGCCCTACCCCGGCCAGCAGCATAAATTGCCCCATGGCGAGCAGCAGCATCCGCGATCCTTTCATCGGCGCGAGCCACGCCGCGCAGGCGGTAACAAAAGCCAGGATGATTTGCCATAGCCAGACGCTGCCAAACTGGGTTTGAAGCACAATGCGCCAGACGTCAGGACGCGGCACGTCGCCCCAGCCGTTGCCCATTAACCCGCCCTGCAGGGCGAACATGGCCAGCGCGGTTGCCAGGCCCAGCAGCGCGGCGATCTTTTGCTGCGTCTGAAAGCGGCGCGTCATCAGGCGATGCAGCGAAGAAGGAGCAAACCAGGCGCTGTACAGCGCGTTGCCGAAGAGGAGCATCAGTGCGCCAAAGTGAACAAAGCGCAGCGCGACGTAGCAAAGCGCCAGCATGTTATTTGACGCTAAAGCTGTAGCTGCCTTTGGTTTTGTGGCCGTCCACGGAGACCACGTGCCAGTCAACCCGGTAGGTACCTGTCGTCAGCGCCTGGTCAAGCGGAACAATCAGCCGTGCCTTATCCTTTTCATCGCGTTTAACCGCGCCGGTCTTTACAACCTGCTGCTGCGCATTGGTGATAACAACGCCGCTGAAGCCAGGCTCTATGCCTTCAGAAAATGCCAGCGTAATGCGCTGCGGTGCCTCAACCACGCTGTCCACGGCGGGCGTAGGCTGCTTCAGATGCGCATGCGCCCAGACGGACGGTGCTATGGCGGTGGAAGCCAGAAAAACGAGCGCGCAAACCGCGCGAGATGCGGAAATGCCCATAGAAATCATTCCTTTTTGTTATGCCTGTATGGCCAAGAATAACTCTGTATAATAACCGAGTCGAGGATCATCCTGCGCCCGCTTGTCATCGTCATGCAATCGCGGTAACGTTGCCGCCGCATAATAAGGAGAAGGAAATGAAGATCAATCTGGCCGCTCTTCCTCAGGACGAGATGGATAAAGTGAACGTCGATCTCGCCGCCGCAGGCGTCGCCTTTAAAGAGCGTTACAACATGCCTATCGTGGCGGAAGTGGTTGAGCGTGAACAGCCCGCACACCTGCGCGACTGGTTCCGCGAGCGACTCATAGCACACCGCCTCGCCTCGGTTAACCTGTCGCGCCTCCCCTACGAGCCGAAAGTTAAATAAGCTTAACGTGACGTTACACTTCCTTACACGGATTATGGCAGGATCAGAAGACCCTTATTAATTTAGGTGTATTCTTAAATTCTGCGACTCTGTGCATAAGGAAATCACGATGTCACGATGGAATATTGCCGCTGCCCAATACGCAGCGCAGCATCATCACGTTGAAGAACACGTAGAACACCATCTGCGGTTTATTGTCGAAGCCGCCCGCCAGCAGTGCGATTTACTGGTCTTCCCCGAGCTTTCGCTGACGGGGCCCGCGACGGCCTCTCTCCCCGCGCCGCCGGACGATCGCCAGCTTGCCCCTTTGCTGGCCGCCGCCAGGGAGCATCGCATCACGCTCATTGCCGGTATCACGATCGACAGGCACGGCCAACGTCACAAAGGGCTCGCCCTGTTTTCACCCAAACGCGATACCCTTCTGCGCTATCCACAGGGAAGCGGCGCAAGCCTGATCCCGGGGGACATACAGCTCACCCTTATCGACCCTCAGTCCGACGAGCCGAACCTCGATCCGCAGGCAGCGCTGTTTACCAGCAGCCAGGCGGTCGGCGATCGTCGCTGGTGCCAGTCGATCGGCATGCTGCAGCGCTTTGCACATAAATACGCCATTGCCGTGCTGATGGCGAACGCACGCAGCGGCAGCGCCCTGTGGGATGAAAAAGGCCAGCTTATCGTTCGCGCGGACAAAGGGGAGCTGCTGTTAACCGGTTCGTTAAGCCGACAGGGTTGGCAAGGCGATATCATTCCTTTAGGCTAAACGTTTTATGGTCAGGAGCGATCAATGCTGCGCGTCATCGACACCGAAACCTGCGATCTCCAGGGCGGAATAGTGGAAGTGGCTTCTGTCGACGTTATCGACGGAAAAATAGTCAACCCAATGAGTCATCTGGTCCGCCCGGATCGTCCGATCAGCCCGCAGGCGATGGCGATTCACCGCATTACCGAGTCAATGGTGGCGGATAAACCGTGGATTGAAGAGGTTATTCCCCACTATTACGGCAGCCCGTGGTACGTGGCGCATAACGCCAGCTTTGACCGCCGCGTGCTGCCCGAAATGCCGGGCGAGTGGATTTGCACCATGAAGCTGGCCCGCCGCCTGTGGCCGGGCATCAAATACAGCAATATGGCGCTCTATAAGTCCCGCAAGCTGAGCGTGCGCACCCCGGAAGGGCTACATCATCACCGGGCGCTGTACGACTGCTACATCACCGCCGCGCTGCTGATTGATATCATGAACGCGTCCGGCTGGACGCCGGATGATATGGCGACGATCACCGGCCGTCCCGCGCTGATGACCACCTTCACCTTCGGCAAATATCGCGGAAAACCGGTGTCGGAAGTGGCGGATAAAGATCCGGGCTATCTGCGCTGGCTGTATAACAACCTCGACAAGATGAGCCCGGAACTGCGCCTGACCCTGAAGCACTATCTGGGCGAAGCCTGACCTTCACTGCGGCCTGGCAGCGTCCCCTGCGCCAGGCCAATCAGAAACGCATACTCCAGCGCCACGCCCTCATAGGATTTAAAGCGTCCCGATTTCCCTCCGTGCCCTGAATCCATATCCGTACAAAGCAGCAGCAAATTATCATCGGTTTTCAGCTCGCGGAGCTTTGCGACCCATTTTGCCGGCTCCCAGTACTGCACCTGCGAATCGTGAAGCCCCGTCGTCACCAGCAGGTGCGGATAGGCTTTTGCCTCCACGTTGTCGTAAGGGCTGTACGCTTTCATGTAGCGGTAGTAGGTTTCGTCCTGCGGATTTCCCCACTCTTCAAATTCGCCGGTGGTCAGCGGAATCGACTCGTCCAGCATCGTGGTCACCACGTCCACAAACGGCACCTGGGCGATAACGCCTTTGAAGCGTTCGGGGCGCAGGTTGATTGCGGCCCCCATCAGCATGCCGCCCGCGCTGCCGCCCATGCCGAAACAGCGCGACGGATCGCCGTAGCCTTGTTCAATCAGCGCGTCGCAGACGTCGAGATAATCGTTAAAGGTGTTTCTCTTTTTCAGGAATTTGCCGTCTTCATACCAGTGCTGCCCAAGTTCGCCGCCGCCGCGGATATGGGCAATAGCGTAGACGAACCCGCGGTCAAGGAGGCTTAAGCGGCTGCTGCTGAAGTCGGCATCGATGCTGGAGCCGTAGGAACCGTATCCGTAGACGAGAATCGGGTTTTTCCCCTTCTGGAAGCAGTCCTTGCGGTACACGAGCGATACAGGAACTTCCACGCCGTCGCGGGCAATCACCCACAGGTGCTCGCTGCGGTACAGGTCGGAATCGAAGCCGCCGATCTCGGCCTGCTTGATCACCTGCCGCTGGCCGGTGTCCATATCAAGCTCAAACAGCGTGTCCGGGGTGGTCATCGAAGAATAGCCGTAGCGCAGGCGGGATGATTCCGGCTCGGGGTTAAAGCCGATCCACGTCACGTACGCCGGATCGTCGAAGGCGATCCCCACCGCCTCGCGCGTTTTGCGATTGATCTGCCGGATGCTGGTGAGCCCGCGCTGGCGCTCTTCCACCACCAGCCAGTCGGTAAACAGCGTAAAGCCTTCGAGCATCACCTGCTCGCGCGCCGGAATGAGCACCTCCCACCTGCGCTCGTCGCGCACCTTGGTTTTGTACAGGCCAAAGTTTTTGCCCTCGCGGTTAGAGCGCAGGTAAAAGCTGTGCTGGAAGTGGTCGAGGCTATACTCATGGTCCTTACGACGCGGCAGGAAGCAGAGCGGCTGCGCGTCCGGCAGCTCGGCGTCCAGCAGCAGCACTTCAGAGGTCGTCGCGCTGGCGAGGTAAATGATGACGTAGTGGCGCGACGAGGTTTTATGCAGGCTGACGTAAAACGTCTCGTCCTTCTCCTCATACACCAGCTCGTCCTGGGCGGACGCGCTCCCCACCGTGTGCCGCCAGACCTGGTAAGGCAGCAGCGTGGAGGCATGCTTTTTGACGTAGTAGACCGTTTCAGAATCATTGCCCCAGACGAAGTCCGGAGAGACATTATCCAGCATCTCCGGATACCAGTTACCCGTCTCCAGGTTGCGGAACCGCAGGCCGTACTGCCTGCGCGAGAGATAGTCTTCGGCCAGCGCCATGATGGCGTTATCCGGGGAGATCGACATCCCTCCCAGGGTATAAAACTCGCTGTGTGCAGCGCGCTGATTGGCGTCCAGCAGCAGATCCCACGCGTCCCACTCCGCGCTCAGCACCGACTGGCGCTGATAAATGGGATACTCGTTGCCCGGCTCGTAGATATGGCGGTAGCGGTAGCCGTTTTTGGTCCACGGGGCTGAAATATCGCGCTGGGGAATGCGCTGCACCATCTCGGCCAGAAGCGCGTCCTGCAGCGCCTGCTGGCTGGCCATGACCTTGCGGCCATAGTCGTTCTCGGCGTGGAGATAGTCGAGCACGTCCGGCTGGGAACGCGTGTCGTCCCGCAGCCAGTAGTAGTTGTCGATGCGCGTATCGCCGTGGGTGGTGATGGCGTAGGGAGTTCGTCGGGCTTTCGGTGGCATAGCGTTTTACTTGTCAGTTTCACACCCTATAAGGGTGGCAAAACCCACGCATGATGCAAGCGAAACGTGACCGCCACCGCTGTCGCTACCCCTGAATCGCCTGCTTTTGCGCCAGGATATCTTTTTCAATACCGTCGCGAACGTCCTGCGGGATCTTCAGCGCATCGCCCAGCGCGTTCAGGTAGCTACGCTCCATAAAGTGGTCGACATCGATGGCGGCGCAGCTCAGAAAATAGAGCTCGAGCGCCTCCTCTTCGTTTTTGACGCTCTGCGCCAGGCGCTGGGGATCGAGCGGCTGTTCGATAGCCTGGGCAACCAGCGCTCTGCCCTGCTCCTCAACGCCCGCCTCGCGCATCTGCTGTTCGATGGCGGCCCGTTCCCTGTCGTCAATATGCCCGTCGCTTTTGGCCGCGAAAACCAGGGCGAGGATCAGCCTTTCCGTTCGCAGATCTAAAGGAGAGGTATGCTCGCCATAGTGAGGCTCGTCCCGGTGCGCGGTACGCACCTTGTCTTTGTACTTATTCCACAGCACCGAGCCGGCAATGGCGCCTCCGCCCGCCAGCAGCGCGCCGGTGCCGTACTTCGCCAGCAGCTTGCGCGATGATTTATTGGCTACCAGCAGCCCTGCCAGGCCGCCAAGCGCGCCGGGCACAAGCAGCTTGCTCAACCCCTGCTCGCCGGAAGATGACGTTTTCTGACCCAACATCGATTGCAATTGATTCAACCAGCCTGACATGACTTCCCTCACTTAACGGTGATTAACGATCACAGCCTATGCGAGCGGACGTCAGGAAATGTCTGGTTGCGCTAAAGAAGCGCAAATTTCCTCTCACCATTGCCCATGTGCAGCCATGACATACGCAAACGTTTTCGTTTATACTGCGCGCAACTTTTTTAGGGAGATGCTATGACTCGTTTAGGAACTGCGCTGCGCCCTGCCGCCACGCGCGTCATGCTGTTAGGATCGGGTGAACTAGGCAAAGAGGTTGCCATTGAGTGCCAGCGCCTGGGCGTAGAGGTCATTGCCGTAGACCGCTATGCCGACGCGCCCGCCATGCACGTTGCCCACCGCTCGCACGTTGTTAATATGCTCGACGGTGATGCCCTGCGCGCGCTGATCGCACAGGAGAAGCCTGATTTCGTCGTGCCGGAAATCGAAGCGATTGCCACCGACACGCTGGTGGCGCTTGAGCAGGAAGGCCAGCGCGTGGTACCCACCGCGAACGCCGCGAAGCTCACCATGAACCGCGAGGGCATTCGGCGGCTGGCTGCCGAAGAGCTGGCGCTGCCGACCTCCCGCTACCATTTCGCCGGAAATAAAGAAGAGTTCGTGCAGGCGGTCAGTGAAATTGGCTACCCGTGCATCATTAAGCCGGTCATGAGTTCGTCCGGTAAGGGGCAGAGCTTTGTTCGCGATATGACGCAGCTTGATAAGGCCTGGGACTATGCGCAGCAGGGCGGGCGCGCCGGAGCCGGACGCGTAATTGTGGAAGGCGTCGTGAAGTTTGACTTCGAAATCACCCTGCTGACCGTCAGCGCGATCGACGGCGTTCACTTCTGCGAGCCTATCGGCCACCGTCAGGAAGACGGCGACTACCGTGAATCCTGGCAGCCGCAGCGGATGAGCGATCTGGCGCTGGAGCGCGCGCAGGAGATTGCCCGCAAGACCGTGCTGGCGCTCGGCGGCTACGGCCTGTTCGGCGTTGAGCTGTTCGTCTGCGGCGACGAGGTGATTTTCAGCGAGGTTTCTCCTCGCCCGCACGATACCGGGATGGTGACGCTGATTTCGCAGGATCTTTCCGAGTTCGCCCTGCACGTGCGCGCCTTCCTCGGCCTGCCCGTTGGCGGCATTCGCCAGTATGGTCCGGCCGCATCGGCGGTGATCCTGCCGCAGCTGACCAGCCAGAACGTCACGTTTGATGGCGTTGACGGCGCGGTCGGCGCAGGTTTGCAGCTGCGCCTGTTCGGCAAGCCGGAGATCGACGGCGCGCGCCGTCTGGGCGTGGCGCTGGCGACGGGAGAAAACGTTGACGATGCGGTGGCGAGAGCCAAAGCGGCCGCTGCAGCCGTTAAGGTTGCGGGATAAAAAAACGGGCCGCTTGGCCCGTTTTTTTTACGCATAAGGGTCGCTTACTGCTTCGCGCCTTCAACCGCTTCGCGAGCCAGCTTAGTAATGCGGTCCCAGTCGCCGGCTTCCAGCGCATCCGCCGGAACCAGCCACGAGCCGCCGATGCACAGCACGCTTTTCAGCGCCAGATAGTCGCGGTAGTTGGCCGGAGAGATGCCGCCGGTCGGGCAGAAACGCACCTGAGAGAATGGACCCGCGATCGCCTGCAGCGCCTTGGTGCCGCCGTTCGCTTCCGCCGGGAAGAATTTGAACTCCTTCAGGCCGTAGTCCATGCCCAGCATCAGTTCAGAAACGGTGCTGATGCCCGGGATCAGGGGAATGGTGCCTTCGGTGGCCGCTTTCAGCAGCGGCTCGGTCAGGCCCGGGCTAATCGCAAACTGCGCGCCGGCTTCGGTCACGTCCGCCAGCTGCTGGGCGTTCAGTACCGTACCCGCCCCGATAATGGCGTCCGGCACCTCTTTGGCGATAGCGCGGATGGCGTCCATCGCGCAGGCGGTGCGCAGCGTCACTTCCAGCACGCGCACGCCGCCGGCAACCAGGGCTTTCGCCATCGGAACGGCGTGCTCCAGTTTATTCACCACGATAACCGGCACGACAGGGCCAGTGGTCAGGATTGCTTCTGCACTTGTTTTCCAGTTTTTCATCAGAGTTTTCTCTCGCCAGATCGATTAAATCACGTCGTCTTAAAACGTCATACAGGTTGCGCCCTGCTCCGCGCCGGACAGCTTCTCACGCAGCGCACTGAACATTTCGCGTCCGGTGCCCACGCGTGACGCGCTCAGGTCAGGAATATGTGGCTGACGCGCAGCCAGCTCAGCGTCATCGACCAGCAGGGTAAGTTCGCCCGTCTGGCCGTTCACGCGAATCATGTCGCCGTCGCGAACCTTCGCCAACAGGCCGCCGTCATACGCTTCCGGAGTCACGTGGATCGCAGAAGGCACTTTACCGGATGCGCCAGAGAGGCGACCATCGGTGACAAGCGCAATTTTGAAACGGCGGTCCAATAATACACCAAGCGGCGGCATAAGTTTATGTAATTCTGGCATGCCGTTCGCTTTCGGCCCCTGATGACGCACCACCACTACGCAATCCTTATCAAGCAGCCCGGCGTCAAACGCGGGCAGAACGTCGTGCTGGCTTTCAAACACCACGGCCGGGGCTTCGATGATTTGATTCTCTTCCGGCACCGCAGAGGTTTTCATCACCGCGCGGCCCAGGTTGCCGCTCAGCACCTTCGTGCCGCCGTGATGGGAGAACGGTTTGTCGAAGGTGGCGATGACCTGCGGGTCAAGAGACGCCTCTGCCCCTTCGCGCCAGTCCAGCTCGCCGTTATTCAGCCACGGCTCAAGGGTGTAACGCTGCAGGCCAAATCCGGCCACCGTGTTCACGTCTTCATGCAGCAGGCCGCCTTTCAGCAGCTCGCGCATCAGCACCGGCACGCCGCCCGCGGCCTGGAAGTGGTTGATGTCCGCCGGGCCGTTCGGGTACAGGCGCGCCATCAGCGGCACCACGGCAGAGATGTCGGAGAAGTCATCCCAGTTGATTAAAATGCCCGCCGCGCGCGCCATCGCCACCAGGTGCATGGTGTGGTTGGTTGACCCGCCGGTTGCCAGCAGCGCCACGATGCCGTTGACGATAACTTTCTCGTCAACCATTTTGCCCAGCGGCATCCACTCGTTGCCGTTGCCGGTCAGGCGGGTAACCTGACGCGCGGCGGCCTCGGTCAGCGTTTTACGCAGCGGCGCATCCGGCTGAATGAAGGATGAGCCAGGAAGCTGCATCCCCATAAATTCCACCACCATCTGGTTGGTGTTGGCAGTGCCGTAGAACGTGCAGGTTCCCGGCGCGTGGTAGGACGCGGCTTCGGCTTCCAGCAGCGCCTGACGATCCGCCTTGCCTTCAGCGTACAGCTGGCGAATGCGCACCTTCTCTTTGTTTGGCAGGCCGCTGGCCATCGGGCCGGACGGAACGAAGATCGCCGGAAGATGACCGAACGACAGTGCCGCCATCGCCAGCCCCGGGACAATTTTGTCGCACACGCCGAGATAGAGCGCGCCGTCGAACATGTTATGGGAGAGGCCAACGGCCGCGGACATCGCGATCACTTCACGGCTGAGCAGGGAAAGCTCCATGCCGTCCTGCCCCTGGGTTACGCCGTCGCACATGGCCGGCACGCCGCCCGCCACCTGGCCTACCGCATTTACGCTGTGCAGAGCTTTACGGATGATGTCCGGATAGGCCTCGTAGGGCTGGTGCGCGGAAAGCATGTCATTATAGGAGGTGATGATGGCGATATTGTTACGCAGCATGCTCTTCAGCGAGGCTTTATCGTCGGCCTGGCAGGCCGCGAAGCCGTGGGCCAGGTTACCGCAGGCGAGCTGCGAGCGGTGAACGGTGTCACTTTTTGCCTGCTCGATGCGGGCGAGGTAGGCTGAACGGGTCGTTCTCGAGCGTTCGATAATGCGTTGTGTTACGCGTAACAATGTCGGATTCATAAATGCTCCTCTAAATTATCTGGCCGGGCTCGGGAGTCTACAAAGTGTCTGACGGTTGTTAACAACGCTGAAACGCTTGATGTCCGGAGCTCAGGGGCAAAATCACTTCCGGCAGTGTAATAAAAAAAGCTCCGCGGGTGAATCCACGCGGAGCTTAAAATTTAAATATTATTCCACTAGCTGTGTTAGATCATGTTACCGGTAAAATAATATCTGTGGAGTAAAGCGCAATTACTCAAACTCGTTCCAGGAACGACCGTCACGGGTGATCATTGCCACGGACGCCACAGGGCCCCAGGTTCCCGCCTGATACGGTTTTGGCGCATCCTGGTCGGCAGCCCAGGCTTCGGTGATGGAGTCAACCCACTTCCACGCCTCTTCCACTTCGTCACGGCGAACAAACAGCGCCTGAATGCCGCGCATGGTCTCCAGCAGCAGGCGCTCGTAGGCGTCGGCCAGGTGCGTCTGATTGAAGGTCTCGGAATAGCTCAGGTCCAGCTTGGTGGTCTGCAGGTTGTGCTTGTGATCCAGGCCCGGAACTTTGTTCAGGATCTGAATATCCACGCCCTCGTCCGGCTGCAGGCGGATGGTGAGCTTGTTCTGCGGCAGCTCCTGCCAGGACTCTTTGAAGAGGTTCAGCTCTGGGTTTTTGAAATAGACCACGACTTCGGAGCATTTGGTCGGCAGACGCTTGCCGGTGCGCAGGTAGAACGGTACGCCCGCCCAGCGCCAGTCGTCGATATCAACGCGGATCGCCACAAACGTCTCGGTATTGCTGGCCTTGTTGGCGCCCTCTTCTTCCAGGTAGCCCGGCACTTTTTTGCCCTGGGCAAATCCGGAGGTGTACTGACCGCGCACGGTTTTCTCGCGAACGTTTGAGCGGTCAATGCGGCGCAGTGATTTGAGCACTTTCACCTTGGCGTCGCGGATGCTGTCTGCCGTCAGGTCGGACGGCGGAGACATGGCGATCATGCACAGGATTTGCAGCAGGTGGTTCTGGATCATGTCGCGCATCTGGCCGGCCTGGTCAAAATAGCCCCAGCGCCCTTCGATACCCACCTCTTCCGCCACGGTAATTTCCACGTGGTCGATGGTGCGGTTATCCCAGTTGTTCACGAACAGGGAGTTGGCAAAACGCAGCGCCAGCAGGTTCAGCACCGTCTCTTTGCCGAGATAGTGGTCGATACGGTAAACCTGGCACTCTTCGAAATATTCACCGACCTGATCGTTGATTTCGCGAGAGGTGGCAAGCGACGTGCCCAGCGGTTTTTCCATCACCACGCGCGCTGGCTTAGCGTTGAGCTTCGCTTCGCCCAGGCCTTTGCAAATCGCGCCGAAGGTGCTTGGCGGCATGGCAAAATAGTTAATGGTAACGCGGTTTTTCTGGTCGAGCATGTCGCCCAGGCGTTTAAACGCCTTCACGTCGTTAACGTCCAGGTTACAGAAATCGAGACGTCCGCTCAGCGTATCCCACAGCGCTTCGTCAATTTTCTCTTTCATGAAGGTTTCGAGCGCTTCGCGCACGATTTTTGTATACGCGTCCTTGTCCCAGTCGGCGCGCCCTACGCCCAGGATGCGGGTATCCGGATGAAGTTGGCCCGCTTTCTCCAGTTGGTACAGGGAAGGCAGCAATTTCCGGCGTGCAAGGTCGCCTTTCGCGCCGAAAATGACCAGGTCACATGCCTGGGCTGTTTGCGTTACCGCCATGTCATTCTCCTCAGTTGGATAACCTGGTGCTTTTGCCAGGTATCGTTGTAATTTTATTACAATGCACTGTACTGCTTTTACGTCATTCCCGAAACCATTAGCGCTTAACGTCGCGTGCGATAACGCGATTTTTTGCCCGTCCGGCGCATGCGGGGCGGAAATGCCGCACCAATCCGTTTATTCTTTGCTCCGTCACGCTTCTGTAAAACCCGACAGCGATCAAGTTATGAAAAAAAACAACACCTTTTCGTGTCGCCTGATACCCTATAAAGAGGCCACAGGGGTAATATCGGCTAAATCGAATCAACATTTCATCTATAGATGAAATCGTTTTGTCCCCACGAGCGCCGTGTTAATGATGAACATGCTGGAAAAAATTCAGTTTCAACTGGAACACCTTAGCAAATCCGAGCGAAAAGTGGCTGAAGTTATTCTCGCCTCTCCCGCGCAGGCCATTCATTCAAGCATCGCCGCTTTGGCGCAGGAGTCAGGCGTCAGCGAACCCACGGTTAACCGGTTCTGCCGGAGCATGGAAACCCGCGGCTTCCCGGATTTTAAACTGCATCTGGCACAAAGTCTGGCAAACGGCACCCCGTATGTTAATCGCAACGTGGATGAAGACGACAGCGTTGATGCCTATACCGCAAAAATTTTTGAATCCGCCATGGCAACGCTCGACCACGTTCGTCAGTCGCTGGATATGAGCGCGGTGAATCGCGCCGTCGATTTGCTGACGCAGGCTAAACGCATCGCGTTCTTTGGCCTGGGCTCCTCTGCCGCCGTGGCGCATGATGCCATGAACAAATTCTTCCGCTTTAACGTGCCGGTTATCTATTCTGATGACATTGTCCTGCAACGCATGAGCTGTATGAACTGTAGCGAGGATGACGTTGTAGTACTGATTTCTCATACCGGACGAACCAAAAGCCAGGTTGAGCTGGCACAGCTGGCGCGTGAAAACGATGCGATGGTTATTGCCCTGACCACCGCGGGCACGCCGCTGGCGCGGGAAGCGACCCTGGCCATCACCCTGGACGTGCCGGAAGACACCGACATGTATATGCCGATGGTGTCCCGCCTGGCGCAGCTGACGGTCATCGACGTGCTGGCGACCGGTTTTACCTTACGACGCGGCGCAAAATTCAGAGATAACTTGAAGCGGGTCAAAGAAGCGCTTAAGGAATCGCGTTTTGATAAAGAATTGCTTATAAAGAGCGATATATCCTAATAGTTAATAACTAAGTTGTAACGATTCACGGCATCCGGTCAGTTCCCTGCTGCCTTGCAGCAGAAAGAAGATCGATTCAATGTTCACGCAACACCAAAGTTGTTTCAGTCAACGGAGTATTACATGTCCAGAAGGCTTCGCAGAACCAAGATCGTCACCACCTTAGGCCCGGCCACCGACCGCGATAATAACCTCGAAAAAATTATCGCCGCAGGCGCCAACGTGGTGCGAATGAACTTCTCTCACGGTACGCCAGAAGACCATAAGTTACGTGCCGATAAAGTCCGTGAGATTGCGGCAAAACTGGGCCGTCACGTCGCGATCCTCGGCGACCTTCAGGGTCCCAAAATTCGCGTTTCCACGTTTAAAGAAGGCAAAGTTTTTCTCAACATTGGCGATAAATTCCTGCTGGACGCCAACCTGAGCAAAGGCGAAGGTGATAAAGAGAAAGTCGGTATCGACTATAAAGGCCTGCCGGCTGACGTTGTGCCCGGCGACATCCTGCTGCTCGACGATGGGCGCGTACAGCTGAAAGTGCTTGAAGTTCAGGGGATGAAGGTCTTTACCGAAGTGACCGTCGGCGGCCCGCTTTCCAACAACAAAGGCATTAACAAGCTCGGCGGCGGCCTTTCAGCGGAAGCGCTGACCGAGAAAGACAAAGCGGACATCGTCACCGCGGCGCAAATCGGTGTGGATTACCTGGCCGTCTCCTTCCCTCGCTGCGGTGAAGATCTGAACTACGCCCGCCGCCTGGCGCGCGACGCAGGCTGCGATGCCAAAATTGTGGCCAAGGTTGAGCGCGCGGAAGCCGTCTGCGATCAGGACGCGATGGACGACGTAATCCTGGCGTCCGACGTAGTCATGGTTGCCCGCGGTGACCTCGGCGTTGAAATCGGTGACCCTGAGCTTGTCGGCATTCAGAAAGCCTTGATCCGCCGCGCGCGCCAGCTGAACCGCGCCGTGATCACCGCGACCCAGATGATGGAGTCGATGATCACCAACCCAATGCCAACGCGTGCGGAAGTGATGGACGTGGCGAACGCCGTGCTTGACGGTACCGATGCGGTGATGCTGTCTGCGGAAACGGCGGCGGGCCAGTACCCGGCGGAAACCGTCGCGGCAATGGCGCGCGTGTGCCTGGGCGCTGAAAAAATCCCAAGCATCAACGTCTCTAAACACCGCCTGGACATCCAGTTCGACAACGTGGAAGAAGCGATTGCGATGTCCGCAATGTATGCCGCTAACCACCTGAAAGGCGTGACCGCGATTATTACCATGACCGAGTCAGGCCGCACCGCGCTGATGACGTCGCGCATCAGTTCCGGCCTGCCGATCTTTGCGATGTCTCGCCACGAGCGCACGCTTAACCTGACGGCGCTATACCGCGGCGTGACGCCGGTTCACTTCGACAGCACCAATGACGGCGTAGCCGCCGCGCACGACGCCGTTAACCTGCTGCGCGACAAGGGCTATCTGGTGTCCGGTGATATCGTCATCGTGACCCAGGGCGACGTGATGAGCACCATCGGCTCAACCAACACCACCCGCGTATTGACCGTCGAATAACGTACGCCCCCCTCTCCCCCGCTGGGGAGAGGGGCAACGTGAGGGGAAATTTTATTTCTTCGGGAACAGTTCGTTGCGCTTGTACGGCTCCGTTTCGCCCGGCTTGCGCGTTTTGAGCAACTTCAATATCCACGTGTACTGTTCGGTATGCGGCCCTACCAGAATCTCGACCTCTTCATTCATCCGACGCGCGATAGTGTTATCGTCTGCGGTCAGCAGATCGTCCATCGGCGGACGCACCTCAATGCTCAGACGATGAGTTTTACCGTCGTAAACCGGGAATAGCGGAATGACGCGGGCGCGGCACACTTTCATCAGACGGCCAATGGCGGGCAGCGTCGCTTTATAGGTGGCGAAGAAATCGACAAACTCGCTGTGCTCGGGGCCGTGATCCTGGTCCGGCAGATAGTAGCCCCAGTATCCCTGTCGCACGGACTGGATAAACGGCTTAATGCCGTCGTTGCGCGCGTGCAGGCGCCCGCCGAAGCGGCGGCGAACCGTATTCCAGACGAAATCGAAGATTTTATTTCCCTGGTTGTGGAACATCGCCGCCATTTTCTGGCCCTGGGACGCCATCAGCATCGCAGGAATATCCACGCCCCAGCCGTGCGGCACGAGGAAAATCACCTTTTCATCGTTGCGGCGCATCTCTTCGATGATTTCCAGCCCTTTCCAGTCGACGCGGTTAACGATCTTTTCCGGCCCGCGCAGCGCCAGCTCGGCCATCATCGCCATCGCCTGCGGCGCGGTTGTATACATCTCATCAATGATTGCCTCGCGCTCGGCGTCGCTTTTTTCAGGGAAACAGTAGTACAAATTGATCTGCGCCCGGCGGCGCGCGCTTTTGCCTAAACGCCCGGCGATGCGGCCGATTTTACCCAGCACCGGATCGCGCACGGCGGCGGGCAGCAAAGCAATACCCGCAAAGGCATACACGCCCAGCCACGAGCCCCAGTTGCGCGGATGGCGAAATGATTTTTCAAACTCAGGAATGTATTCACTATTATTTTTTTTGGGTTCCATGCTGGTTCCAGGGTCTGGTGACGCAAATATATGGCAATAGTGTAGCGAGGCAGTGGCTCGCACACAAAAGAAAAAGCCGGCGCAATGAGAGGCCGGCTTTATGATTAAATTCAGGGCTTAGTCGAAGCGCAGCTGCGGCAGAACCTCTTTTACCTGCGCCAGGTATTCGGAACGATCTTTACCCGTCAGGCCTTCGGTGCGCGGCAGTTTCGCCGTCAGCGGGTTCACCGCCTGCTGGTTGATCCACACCTCATAGTGCAGATGTGGCCCGGTCGAACGCCCGGTATTGCCCGAAAGCGCGATGCGATCGCCACGCTTCACCTTCTGGCCCGGCTTCACCAGCAGCTTGCGCAGGTGCATATAGCGGGTGGTATAGGTACGACCATGACGAACCGCCACGTAGTAACCTGCCGCACCGCTACGTTTCGCAACAACCACTTCACCATCGCCTACCGCCAGCACAGGCGTCCCCTGCGGCATGGCGAAGTCTACGCCTCGATGCGGCGCGACGCGCCCGGTGACCGGGTTGAGACGACGCGGGTTAAAGTTGGAAGAGATGCGGAACTGCTTCGCCGTCGGGAAGCGCAGGAAGCCCTTCGCCAGACCGGTACCGTTCCGATCGTAGAATTTGCCATCCTCTGCGCGAACGGCATAATAATCTTTACCGTCTGAACGCAGGCGCACGCCCAGCAGCTGGCTCTGCTCGCGCTTACCGTCGAGCATTTCTCGGGACATCAAAACGGAGAACTGATCGCCTTTTTTCAGCTTGCGGAAGTCCATCTGCCACTGCATCGCCCGGATCACCGAGCTGATTTCAGCGCTCGTCAGGCCAGCATCGCGCGCGCTGGCAACAAAGCTTCCGCCAACGGTGCCTTTCATCACGCTATTGACCCAGTCGCCCTGCTGCATCTCGCTGGTCATCTTGAAACCGTTTGCAGTGCGATCGTAGGTGCGCGTTTCGCGACGAGACATTTCCCAGGTCAGACGCTGTAAATCACCGTCTGCGGTCAAGGTCCAGGACAGCTGCTGACCAATTTTCAGGTTACGCAGCTCTTTATCCGAGGCGGCAAGCTGGCTGATATCACCCATCTCGATGCCGTACTGGTTGAGCACGCTGCTTAAGGTATCGCCCGTTGAGACGACATACTCGTGGATGCCCGCTTCGTTGGCGGTTTTATCATCCAGCTCGTCCTGAGGAATCGCTTCGTCTTCCTGCGCGGCCTGATCGATTGGCTCACTGGCCTCAGGCAAAAGTGAACGAATCTCGCTCTTTTCAAGCTCGATCGTCTTGATGATAGGGGCAGAACTGGGGTGGTACACATACGGCCGCCAGACGGCGACCGCAAGTGTGAGAACGGTAAGCGACCCCAGCATAACGCGATGGGGACGCGGCAGATTGTTAAATGCCAGAGCGACAGAGCGGGCTATCTGTTGCACGTATTCACTTCCTCGTTAATCTCCTTTCAGGCAGCTCGCATACTGGTTCGCCAGTTGGCTGAGAAACTGCGAGTAGCTCGCTTTGCTCAACTGGATGTTCGTTCCTAGCGGGTCAAGGGTTCCCATGCGCACGGAAGTTCCCCTGGCCACGGCTTCTACGACCGCTGGCCTGAACTGTGGCTCAGCAAAAACGCATGTCGCTTTTTGCTCAACCAGCTGTGTTCTGATTTCATGTAAACGCTGCGCACCAGGCTGAATTTCAGGGTTGACGGTAAAGTGACCCAGCGGGGTCAGGCCGTAGTGTTTTTCGTAATAGCCGTAGGCGTCATGAAAAACGAAATACCCTTTTCCTTTCAGCGGCGCGAGCTCGTTACCCACCTGCTTATCGGTTGCGGCTAATTGTGCCTCAAAATCCTTCAGGTTGGCGTCTAGTTTGGCTCGACTTTGCGGCATAAGTTCCACTAATTTGTCATGGATTGCAACCGCCGAGAGCCGCGCTATCTCTGGGGAGAGCCAGAGATGCATGTTATATTCTCCGTGATGGTGATGTTCGTCACCTTTTCCTTCGTTTGCGCGATCGTGCCCATGCTCGTCTTCGTCGTCGTCGTCACCTTTCATAAGCAGCGGTTTAACGCCCGTCAGCTCGGCGATGGTCACCTTGTTTTGAGCGGGAACCTGCTTTGCTGACTTTTGCATAAACGCTTCCATTTCTGGACCAATCCAGACAACTAAGTCTGCGTTTTGTAAGCGTTTTACATCAGAAGGGCGCAGAGAATAATCATGCTCGGAGGCACCATCAGGCAGTAAAACCTGGGTCTCTGTCACCCCATCAGCGATGGCTGATGCAATGAACCCAAGCGGCTTGAGCGATGCAACAACGGCAGCGTTAACATCTTGTGCTGTTGTGCCCCAAAGGGCGGTGGATAATGCTGCGAAAAGAAGCGTATTTTTATGTAACATAATGCAACTTATCATCGTAATGAATGCGGGGAATGTGATATTATAACATTCGTTGACTTCTGCAAGCATAAATTGACATGACTACTCTGGTTTCTCTTGAAAATGTTTCGGTCTCTTACGGCCAGCGCCGCGTCCTCGCTGACGTCTCTTTGCAGCTTAAGCCTGGAAAAATACTGACGCTGCTGGGTCCTAACGGCGCGGGTAAATCGACGCTGGTGCGCGTAGTCCTTGGCCTCGTAGCACCCGACGCAGGCGTCATCAAGCGTGACGGCCAGCTGCGCATCGGCTACGTGCCGCAAAAACTGCATCTTGACGCGACCCTGCCGCTAACGGTCAGCCGCTTCCTGCGGCTGCGCCCCGGCACGCGCAAAGCGGATATCCTACCGGCGCTCAAACGCGTGCAGGCGGGCCATCTTATTGACGCGCCCATGCAAAAGCTCTCCGGCGGCGAAACCCAACGCGTGCTTCTTGCCCGCGCCCTGTTGAGCAGCCCGCAGCTGCTGGTGCTGGACGAGCCGACTCAGGGCGTGGACGTCAACGGCCAGGTTGCGCTTTACGATCTTATCGATCGGCTGCGTCAGGAGCTTAACTGCGCGGTTTTGATGGTGTCGCACGACCTGCATCTGGTGATGGCAAAGACGGATGAAGTGCTGTGCCTGAACCACCATATTTGCTGTTCCGGCACGCCGGAAGTGGTCTCTATGCATCCCGAGTTTATCTCTATGTTTGGCTCTCGCGGCGCTGAACAGCTCGGCATTTATCGCCATAATCACAATCACCGCCATGATTTACAGGGACGAATCGTCCTGCGTCGGGGAAATGGACACTCATGATTGAACTGTTACTGCCCGGCTGGCTGGCCGGGATTATGCTTGCCTGCGCCGCGGGCCCGCTTGGCTCGTTCGTAGTATGGCGCAGAATGTCTTATTTCGGCGACACGCTGGCCCACGCCTCTCTGCTTGGGGTGGCCTTCGGGCTGCTGCTGGACGTGAATCCGTTTTATGCGGTGATTGTCGTCACGCTGCTGCTCGCGGCGGGCCTTGTCTGGCTGGAAAAGCGCCCCCACCTTGCCATTGATACCCTGTTAGGGATCATGGCGCACAGCGCGCTGTCGCTGGGCCTGGTGGTCGTCAGCCTGATGTCCAACATACGCGTTGACCTGATGGCCTACCTGTTCGGGGATTTACTCGCCGTCACGCCGGAGGATTTACTTTCCATCGCGATTGGGGTGGCGATCGTGCTCGGCATTCTGCTGTGGCAATGGCGTAACCTGCTGGCGATGACCGTCAGCCCCGATCTGGCGTTCGTTGACGGCGTTAAGCTGCTGCGCGTTAAGCTGCTGCTGATGCTGGTGACGGCATTAACGATTGGCGTGGCAATGAAGTTTGTTGGCGCGCTGATTATTACGTCCCTGCTGATCATTCCGGCCGCTACGGCGCGCCGTTTCGCGCGTACACCGGAGCAAATGGCGGGCGTAGCGGTAATTATCGGAATGATTGCCGTCACCGGCGGGCTCACCTTCTCGGCGTTTTATGATACCCCTGCGGGGCCGTCGGTGGTGTTGTGCGCGGCGGTGTTGTTTATCTTCAGTATGTTGAAGAAGCCGGCAAGTTAGCATTGAGGGCGCTGATGCCCTCATCCTCCCCCTCTCCCACCGGGAGAGGGAACAAAGCACTACGGCATTGCAGGCGGCGTAATCCCGAAATGATTCCATGCCCTGACCGTTGCCATCCGCCCGCGCGGGGTTCGCTGCAGGAACCCCTGCTGGATCAGATACGGCTCCAGCACGTCTTCAATGGTCTCACGCTCTTCACCGATCGCCGCCGCGAGGTTGTCCAGCCCCACCGGACCGCCAAAGAATTTATCCAGCACCGCCAGCAGCAGCTTGCGGTCCATATAGTCGAACCCTTCCGCATCCACGTTAAGCATGTCCAGCGCCTGCGCGGCAATCTCGGCGGAAATGGTGCCGTCGTGCTTCACTTCGGCGAAGTCGCGCACGCGGCGCAGCAGGCGGTTAGCGATACGCGGCGTCCCGCGAGAGCGTTTAGCCACCTCAAACGCGCCCTCTTCGCTCATCTCCAGGCCCATATAGCGCGCGCTGCGCCCGACGATATGCTGAAGGTCTGGAACCTGGTAGAACTCGAGGCGCTGCACGATGCCGAAACGGTCGCGCAGCGGTGAGGTCAGTGACCCGGCGCGCGTCGTGGCCCCGATCAGCGTGAAGGGCGGCAGGTCGATTTTGATCGAGCGCGCGGCCGGTCCTTCGCCAATCATGATATCCAGCTGATAGTCTTCCATCGCCGGGTAAAGTACCTCTTCTACGACCGGAGACAGGCGATGAATTTCATCGATGAACAGCACGTCATGCGGCTCAAGGTTAGTCAGCATCGCCGCCAGATCGCCCGCTTTCTCCAGCACCGGGCCGGAGGTGGTGCGCAGGTTAACGCCCATTTCGTTGGCGACGATATTCGCCAGCGTGGTTTTACCTAACCCCGGCGGACCAAAAATCAACAGGTGATCGAGCGCGTCGCCGCGCAGCTTGGCCGCCTGGATGAAGATTTCCATCTGGGAGCGAACCTGAGGCTGACCAATGTATTCATCCAGCAGTTTAGGGCGGATCGCGCGATCCACCACATCTTCCGGCATGCTGGTGGCGGCCGAGACCAGGCGGTCTGCTTCAATCATCCTTTACCTCACAATGCGGCGCGTAGCGCTTCACGAATCAGGGTTTCACTGCTGACATCCGGCGTGGCAATTTTGCTTACCATTCGGCTGGCTTCCTGAGGTTTATAGCCCAGCGCCACCAGCGCGGCAACCGCTTCCTGCTCGGCATCGTCGGAGGATGGCGCGCCCGGCGAAGTCAGCACCAGGTCGGCGGCAGGCGTAAAGAGATCGCCGTGCAGGCCCTTAAAGCGGTCCTTCATTTCAACTATCAGGCGTTCTGCGGTTTTCTTACCGATGCCCGGCAGCTTAATCAGGGCCGCGGGATCTTCGCGCTCAACGGCGTTCACAAACTGTTGAGCAGACATTCCGGACAGGATCGCCAGCGCCAGCTTTGGCCCAACGCCGTTGGTCTTAATCAGCTCACGGAACAGCATCCGCTCCTGCTTGTTGTTAAAGCCGTAGAGCAGCTGCGCGTCTTCACGCACCACGAACTGGGTAAAGACAATCGCCTCTTTGCCCGCATCCGGCAGCTCGTAGAAGCAGGTCATCGGCATATGGACTTCGTAGCCTACGCCGCCCACTTCCAGCAGCACTAGCGGGGGTTGTTTTTCAAGGATGATGCCTCTAAGTCTGCCTATCACGTGACGCTCCTGCGTTCTGGAAAAAATTTACTGACGACATATACCCTAAATAATTCGAGTTGTAGGAAGGCGGCAAGGGAGTGAATCCCCAGGAGCTTACATGAGTAAGTGACTGGGGTGAACGAGTGCAGCCAACGCACATACAACTTGAAGTATGACGGGTATAATAAAAAAAGGCTGGATAAACATCCAGCCTGATTTGTCATTATCGTAACCTGCCTCGCGCCAGATTGAGCCGCGACTCGCTCATTTGCATCGCGTTCTGGCTGACGTGACAGTGGGTAATCGCAATCGCCAGCGCATCGGCGGCATCCGCCTGAGGGTTGGCGGGAAGCTTTAGCAAAGTACGCACCATGTGCTGCACCTGGCTTTTCTCCGCGCTACCAATCCCCACCACCGTCTGCTTGACCTGACGTGCGGCGTATTCAAACACCGGCAAATCCTGGTTCACCGCGGCAACAATCGCGACGCCGCGCGCCTGGCCGAGCTTTAGCGCTGAATCGGCATTTTTCGCCATAAAGACCTGCTCGATGGCAAAAAAGTCCGGCTGGAACTGGGTGATGATCTCCGACACGCCCGCATAAATGAGCTTCAGGCGCGACGGCAGATCGTCCACTTTAGTGCGAATACAGCCGCTGCCGAGGTAGGTTAGCTGGCGTCCAACCTGACGGATAACGCCATAGCCGGTAACGCGCGAGCCGGGGTCAATCCCGAGGATAATCGACATCACGCGTCTCCCGTAAACGGCTTATACGCTCTCATCAGAGAGTCGCTGCAACCTCATCAGAGATTTCACCGTTGTGATACACTTCCTGCACGTCGTCGCAGTCTTCGAGCATGTCGATCAGACGCAGCAGCTTAGGCGCAGTTTCCGCATCCATGTCCGCTTTGGTGGACGGGATCATGGAGACTTCAGCGTTATCCGCTTTCAGGCCAGCCGCTTCCAGCGCATCGCGCACGGCGCCCATCTCTTCCCATGCGGTGTAGACGTCGATAGCGCCGTCGTCGTAGGTCACTACGTCTTCTGCGCCCGCTTCCAGCGCGGCTTCCATGATCGCATCTTCATCGCCCTTCTCGAAGGAGATCACGCCTTTTTTGCTGAACAGGTAGGCTACGGAGCCGTCGGTGCCCAGGTTCCCGCCGGTCTTGGTGAACGCGTGGCGCACTTCGGCAACGGTACGGTTACGGTTGTCGGACAGACACTCAACCATGACGGCAGTACCGCCAGGGCCGTAACCTTCATAAATGATGGTTTCCATGTTCGCGTCTTCATCACCGCCCACGCCGCGCGCGATGGCACGGTTCAGGGTGTCACGCGTCATGTTGTTGGACAGCGCTTTATCAACCGCCGCGCGCAGGCGTGGGTTAGAGGCCGGATCGCCGCCGCCCAGGCGTGCTGCTGTTACCAGCTCACGAATGATTTTGGTAAAGATTTTACCGCGCTTGGCATCCTGTGCCGCTTTGCGGTGTTTGGTGTTGGCCCACTTACTATGACCTGCCATAAAAAGTTCTCCAAAAATCGCGCCCTCTCAGGCAGCGTTAATTACAAATTCTTCAATCGCCTGCCGGTTACTCCACGACTTGGTGAGCGCGGCGGCATCCGCCGCATTCACCCAGCGGTAGGTCAGGTGCTCAGTGAACACAATCTCCCGCTCGTGGGGAAGCGCGAGACAGAACCACGATTCCGTATTGCGCTCTATGCCCGGCGCATAGCGATGACGTAAATGGCTAAAAATTTCAAACTCCACCGTGCGCTGACAGTCCTTCAGGGTCAGTTGCTCACGAGCAACGTCGATGGTGACCTCTTCCTTTACTTCACGCGCGGCGGCCTGCGGCGCGCTCTCCCCGTCTTCCAGACTGCCGGTAACCGACTGCCAGAAATCAGGGTCGTCTCGCCGCTGCAACATCAGCACCCGCTTCGTGTCCTGGGCGTAAATTACAACTAAGACAGAAACGGGACGCTTATATGCCATATCAGTTTTTCTCTTCCTTCTTCACCACTTCAATGCCCAGCTCCGCCAGAGAGGCAGGGTTAGCAAAGCTCGGCGCTTCGGTCATCAGACACGCCGCGGCGGTGGTTTTCGGGAAGGCGATAACATCGCGAATGTTGTCGGTGCCGGTCAGCAGCATGGTCAGACGGTCAAGACCGAACGCCAGGCCCGCGTGCGGCGGCGTACCGTATTTCAGCGCGTCCAGCAGGAAGCCGAACTTCTCGCGCTGTTCCTGCTCGTTAATGCCCAGAATGCCGAACACGGTCTGCTGCATTTCACCGCTGTGAATACGCACGGAACCGCCGCCCACTTCGTAGCCGTTAATGACCATGTCATAGGCGTTCGCCACCGCGTCTTCCGGTGCCGCTTTCAGCTCCGCCGCCGTCATGTCTTTTGGCGAGGTGAACGGGTGGTGCATCGCGGTCAGGCCGCCTTCACCGTCGTCTTCAAACATTGGGAAGTCGATAACCCACAGCGGCGCCCATTTGCCTTCATCGGTGATGTTCAGGTCTTTGCCGACCTTCAGACGCAGTGCGCCCATTGCATCCGCAACCACTTTCCTGTTGTCCGCGCCGAAGAAGATCATGTCGCCGTCCTGTGCGCCGGTGCGCTCAAGGATCGCTTCCACGATGTCCGCATTCAGGAATTTCGCCACCGGGCTGGTGATGCCTTCCAGGCCTTTCGCACGCTCGGTCACTTTAATATAGGCCAGGCCTTTCGCGCCGTAGATCTTAATAAAATCGCCGTAGCCGTCAATCTGCTTACGGCTCAGAGCCGCGCCGCCCGGCACGCGCAGGGCCGCCACGCGACCTTTCGCATCGTTAGCCGGACCGGCAAAGACCGCGAACTCGACGTCTTTCACCAGGTCCGCCACGTCCACCAGCTCCATTGGGTTACGCAGGTCCGGCTTGTCGGAGCCGTAGCGGCGCTCGGCTTCGGCGAAGGTCATGACGGGGAAATCGCCCAGCTCTACGCCTTTTACGTCGTTCCACAGGCCGCGCACCAGCGCTTCCATCACTTCACGCACCTGTTCGGCGGTCATGAAGGAGGTTTCCACGTCGATCTGGGTAAATTCTGGCTGACGGTCAGCGCGAAGGTCTTCGTCGCGGAAGCATTTAACGATCTGATAGTAGCGGTCAAAACCGGACATCATCAGCAGCTGTTTGAACAGCTGCGGTGACTGCGGCAGCGCGTAGAATTTGCCTTTATGAACGCGGGACGGGACCAGGTAATCGCGCGCGCCTTCCGGCGTGGCCTTGGTCAGCATCGGGGTTTCGATATCAAGGAAACCGTGGTCATCCATAAAGCGGCGCACCAGGCTGGTGATTTTCGCACGGGTTTTCAGGCGCTGTGCCATCTCCGGGCGACGCAGATCCAGGTAGCGATATTTCAGACGCGCTTCTTCCGTGTTGACGTGGTTGGAGTCCAGCGGCAGCGCTTCGGCACGGTTGATGATCGTCAGATCGGACGCCAGCACTTCAATTGCGCCGGTCGCCATGTCGGCGTTGACGTTTTTCTCGTCACGCGCACGCACGGTGCCGGTGACCTGAATGCAGAACTCATTACGCAGCTCGGAGGCCAGCTTCAGCGCGTCCGCGCGATCCGGATCGAAGAACACCTGTACGATACCCTCGCGGTCGCGCATATCGATGAAGATAAGGCTACCGAGATCGCGACGACGATTGACCCAACCACACAGGGTAACCTGCTGCCCGACGTGGGACTGACGCAGCTGCCCGCAATATTCTGTACGCATGAGATATCCCTTAATTAGCCGCAGGCTAAACGTTGCCTGATTTCAGGCTACTATGTCGCAGCTTTCTGTATGTCACAACTGGATGAAAAAAGGCGGCTATTATACTGGAAATTCCGCCGGACGATAAGTGCGAAGCGCGCTCTGACGCTCGTTTGCTGCGCTCTTATTGCGCATCCTCACAAAAATTAACAAAATTATCCGAACGATAACAGCGCATCACGTCGTAAGGTGTAGGCAAAGCGATTAATTTTACTGGAGTTACTATGTTTACGCTCGACGCCACCAAAACCGCACTCGTTGTAATTGATCTACAGGAAGGGATCCTACCGTTTGCCGGCGGCCCGCACGGCGCTGACGATGTGGTCAGCCGCGCCGCACGCCTGGCGGAAAAATGCCGCGCCGCGGGCGCGCCTGTGGTCATGGTGCGCGTCGGCTGGTCCGCTGATTTTGCCGAAGCGCTGAAACAGCCCGTCGACGCGCAGGCCCCGGCGCACGCGCTGCCGGACAACTGGTGGACGTATCCGGTCTCGTTGGGTAAACGCGATACGGATATCGAGGTGACCAAACGCCAGTGGGGCGCCTTCTACGGCACCGATCTCGAGCTACAGCTTCGCCGTCGCGGCATCGACACCATCATCCTGTGCGGAATTTCGACCAACATCGGTGTGGAATCCACCGCGCGAAACGCCTGGGAGCTGGGCTTCAGCCTGGTCATTGCGGAAGATGCGTGCAGCGCCGCCTCTGCGGACCAGCACCAGGGCAGCATGACGAACATCTTCCCGCGCATCGGCCGCGTGCGCAGCACCGACGAGATATTACGCGCGCTATGATCTACGTGGGCCTGCCCCAGTGGTCGCACCCGAAATGGGTGCGCCTGGGCATCACCGGACTCGAGGAGTATGCCCGACACTTTAACTGCGTCGAAGGCAATACCACCCTGTACGCCCTGCCGCGGGCGGAGATCGTCGAGCGCTGGCGCGAGCAAACCACCGACGCGTTTCGCTTCTGCTTTAAGTTTCCGGCCACCATTTCACACAACGCCGCGCTGCGAAACTGCGGTGATTTAACGGAAGAATTTTTTACGCGAATGTCGCCGCTGGCTAACCGCATCGGCCAGTACTGGCTCCAGCTTCCCGCCGCGTTTGGCCCGCGCGATATGCCCGCGCTGTGGACGTTTCTCGACGCGCTCCCACACGAATTTACCTATGGCGTTGAGGTCAGGCATCCCGAGTTTTTTGCCAAGGGAGAGACGGAAAAAGCGCTCAACCGCGGGCTGCACGAACGCGGCGTGAACCGCGTGATTCTGGACAGCCGCCCGGTGCACAGCGCCGTGCCGCACAGCGAAGCCATCATCGACGCGCAGCGCAAAAAGCCGAAAGTACCGGTTCACGCGGTCGTGACGGCGCAAAACCCGATGGTGAGGTTTATCGGCAGCGACAACATGGAGCAAAACAAAGAGCTGTTCGCCGTCTGGCTACAAACGTTGCCGAAATGGGAACACGCCACCACGCCGTATCTCTTTTTGCACACCCCGGATATCGCGCAAGCGCCTGAACTGGTCGATGCTCTCTGGCAGCCCTTGCAGGACGCGGTTCCATCGGTAGGAAGCGCCCCGTCCATTCCACAACAATCTTCTCTTTTCTGAGTAAGACACCTATCATAGTGACGTGCCATCTGCCAAAAACAGGGAGTAAGTATGGTCAGCGCGCTGTATGCCGTGTTAGGTGCATTACTGCTGATTAAGTTTTCTTTTGACGTCGTGCGCCTGCGGATGCTGTACCGCGTTTCCTACGGTGACGGTGGCTTTTCAGAGCTGCAAAGCGCTATTCGCGTTCACGGCAACGCCGTCGAGTACATTCCCGTTGCGCTGATCCTGCTGCTGTTTATGGAGATGAACGGCGCGGAAACGTGGATGGTGCACGTCTGTGGCCTGCTGCTGATTGCGGGCAGGCTGATGCATTACTACGGTTTTCACCACCGCTTATTCCGCTGGCGTCGTTCCGGCATGAGCGCAACCTGGTGCTCGCTTTTGCTGATGGTGCTGGCTAACCTTTGGTATATGCCGTGGGAGTTGGTTTTCTCCTTCCATTAGCGCACAATACGCCACTTTATTTTTCCCGGATTTTTACGTTATGTCAGATCGCGACACGCTTTTTTCCGCGCCTATCGCCAGCCTGGGCGACTGGACCTTTGATGAACGGGTAGCCGAAGTCTTCCCGGATATGATCCAGCGCTCTGTCCCAGGCTATTCCAACATCATTTCCATGATCGGCATGCTGGCTGAGCGCTTCGTTCAGCCAGGCACGCAGGTTTATGATCTGGGCTGTTCGCTCGGCGCGGCAACGCTGTCGGTACGTCGTAACGTTCGCCAGGACGGCTGTAAGATTATTGCGGTCGATAACTCTCCGGCGATGATTGAACGCTGCCGCCGCCATATCGACGCCTACAAGGCGCCGACGCCGGTTGAGGTTGTGGAAGGCGATATCCGCGATATCGAGATTAAAAACGCCTCAATGGTGGTGTTGAATTTTACCCTGCAGTTTTTGGTGCCTGAAGAGCGCCAGCTGCTGCTGGACAAAATTTATAAGGGCCTGAACCCCGGCGGCGCGCTGGTGCTGTCTGAGAAGTTCAGCTTTGAAGATGCGGACGTCGGCGAACTGCTGTTCAACATGCATCACGACTTCAAGCGCGCTAACGGCTACAGCGAACTAGAGATCAGCCAGAAGCGCAGCATGCTGGAAAACGTGATGCTGACGGACTCCGTTGAAACGCACAAGGCGCGCCTGCGCAATGCTGGCTTCCAGCACAGCGAACTGTGGTTCCAGTGCTTTAACTTTGGCTCGCTGGTGGCGCTGAAGGGCGAGGACGCGGCATGATCGACTTTGGCAACTTTTATCAGCTTATCGCCAAAAACCACCTCTCCCACTGGCTGGAAACCCTGCCTGCGCAAATCGCCACCTGGCAGCGCGATCAGCAGCATGGCCTGCTGAAGCAGTGGTCAAACGCGGTGGAGTTTTTGCCCGAGCTGACGCCCCACCGTCTTGACCTGCTGCACAGCGTGACGGCGGAAAGCGAAGCGCCGCTCTCTGACGGGCAGCGAAACCGCATCGAAACGCTGATGCGTAACCTGATGCCGTGGCGCAAGGGCCCGTTCTCACTCTACGGTATTGATATCAATACCGAGTGGCGTTCGGACTGGAAGTGGGATCGCGTGCTTCCGCATCTCTCGGACCTGAGCGGGCGCACCATTCTCGACGTTGGCTGCGGCAGCGGCTATCACATGTGGCGCATGATTGGCGCGGGCGCGCACCTGGCGGTCGGTATCGACCCGATGCAGCTGTTTCTCTGCCAGTTTGAAGCGGTGCGTAAGCTGCTCGGCAACGACCAGCGCGCTCATCTTCTGCCGCTGGGCATTGAGCAGCTCCCTGCCCTAAAGGCCTTTGATACCGTATTTTCCATGGGCGTGCTCTACCATCGCCGCTCCCCGCTTGAGCACCTGTGGCAGCTGAAAGATCAGCTGGTCAGCGGCGGCGAGCTGGTGCTGGAAACGCTGGTCATTGAAGGCGATGAAAATGCGGTGCTGGTGCCGGGCGATCGCTACGCACAGATGCGCAACGTATACTTTATTCCTTCCGCGCTGGCGCTGAAGAACTGGCTGGAGAAGTGCGGGTTTGTGGACGTGCGCATTGCCGACGTCTGCGTGACTTCCATCGAGGAACAGCGCCGCACGGACTGGATGATCACCGAATCGCTGGAGCAGTTCCTCGATCCGGACGACCACGGCAAAACCATTGAAGGCTACCCGGCCCCGATGCGCGCGGTGTTGATTGCAACCAAGCCGTAGTTTTCCCCTCACCCCTGCCCTCTCCCCATAGGGGCGAGGGAGATAAAGACCGCACCGTGCAGTCCCCTCTCCCCAATGGGGAGAGGGTTAGGGTGAGGGGGATAAAAAAAGGCCCCTGTTGAAATTGCAGGGGCCTGGTACAAGCAAGCATCATATTGGGCGACATGATGCGCGGTAAAAATCGGTACGCTGCTACACGTGATAACGCTCAATTATCGATTTCATTACCGCAACCGACTCTCCCTCCACGCCGAAGCGCGAGTACTCATCCGCTTCGGCATCCGTCGACATAGACAACCCTGTATTGCGATAACGCATGGGCGAAGGCATCCACTTGCCCGCAGAGCTGTGAAGCTCCTCTACCCCTGCGTCTAAAAACAGTTTCAGATTTCCGGCGCGTACACCTGCGCCAGCCATAAGTATTGGAACACGGGAGTGTGATTTTAGTTCCGTAATTAATTTTAAACCTTTATCAGCGGACGACTGCTGCCCCGAAGTCAGAACGCGCGCCACGCCCAGTTCTGCAAGCGTTTCAAACGCTTGCAGAGGAGTTTTACACATATCAAATGCGCGATGAAAAGTGACCGCCATCCCCGTTGCCGCATCCATCACCTGACGCATACGGGGCAGATCGATATTGCCGTCTTCATCGAGCAGGCCGGTGACCAGCCCAGGGAACCCTAAATCACGCACGACGGCGATATCTTCAAGCATGGCAGCAAATTCATCCGCCGTGTAACAAAAATCACCGCCGCGGGGGCGGATGATGGGGTGTACCGGGATCGTAACTTCCCGGCGGGCAGATTTCAGCACGCCGTACGACGGCGTCAGCCCGCCCTCTTTCGGTGCTGCACACAGCTCAATGCGGTCGGCCCCGTGCTTTTGCGCCGTGACGGCACACGCCACGCTGTAACAGCAAATCTCCAGTAGCGCCATCTTTTCCTCCCTAAAATCGATTCAACACGCTATCGTGACACGCTCGCCGCAAGGGGTCTTCGCGTAGCGTCACAACTCTGATGCTTCGCTGGCCACGATCTGTTCGATCGTCCACGGATGAAACTTCACCGTGACCTGCCCATCCGTCACCGCCAGCGTCGGGTTAGGCAAGCGCTCGCGCTCGCCTTTTGGCGAGCTGGTTTTCACGAAAATCCCCGGCTTGCTTAAGCCTTCATCAGAAAGCAGCGCCAGCGCGCGCGCGTTCAGGGTTTCAGGCTCGCCCGGCAGCACAATCTCAATATGCTCCCAGCCCTCGTGCGGGTAGCGTTTCTCTCCCGGCCACGGCAGCTCAATTACCGTAAACCGCCAGTGCGCCACGCATACCGGCTCGTGCAGCTTAAACAGGCAGATAGGCCGACCGTTGATAATATTTTCAGAAAGCAACACGCCGCACTGCTCGAAACCGCGACGCCAGCGCTCGGCGGTAGCGTTCTGGTGGCAGCGCAGGGAAATGTGATCGGCCTCAAGCGGCGCAATATCCAGCCCCAGACGGGTGGCAAGTTCTGTGAACGCCTGAGTGAAGCGCGGTAAATCTGCGGAAATATCATGCAGTTCGTCAATGGATTGCCAGTTCGCCATACGTCAGCCTCTTATCGTGTCGCAAAGCCGCTAATTTACTCCGTTGCCGGGCTTCAACCAACCGCAGATTGGCAGATTTGAGGACTGCATGATTATGCACGCTTTCTCCGCTTATTTTCTGAGCGAACTCGGCGGCGCGCGGTGCTGACGGCAGAGGCCATTTGCAGTATACTCCCGCCCTAAATTCTTAAACTGGCGCGGGTTGTTTTTTCCCCGCATCAAAAACGTAAGGTATCCAGGTGAATATTCAGGCTCTTCTCTCAGAAAAAGTCAGTCAGGCACTGATTGCCGCAGGCGCGCCTGCGGATTGCGAACCGCAGGTTCGTCAGTCAGCAAAAGTACAGTTTGGCGACTATCAGGCTAACGGCGTGATGGCAGTGGCTAAAAAACTGGGCATGCCGCCGCGACAGCTCGCTGAGCAGGTACTGACGCATCTGGATCTCACCGGCATTGCCAGCAAAACCGAAATCGCCGGGCCGGGCTTTATCAACATCTTCCTGGAGCCTGCGTTCCTGGCAAGCCACGTTGACGCGGCGCTGAAGTCCGATCGTCTGGGCGTTTCCCAGCCGGAGCCGCAGACCGTGGTGATCGACTACTCTGCGCCAAACGTGGCGAAAGAGATGCACGTTGGCCACCTGCGCTCCACCATTATCGGCGATGCGGCAGTACGCACCCTGGAGTTCCTCGGCCACAAGGTGATCCGCGCGAACCACGTCGGCGACTGGGGCACCCAGTTCGGCATGCTGATCGCTTACCTGGAAAAACAGCAGCAGGAAAACGCGGGCGAGATGGCCCTGGCGGACCTGGAAGGCTTCTACCGCGAAGCGAAAAAGCATTATGACGAAGACGAAGCCTTCGCCGAGCGCGCGCGCAGCTACGTCGTGAAGCTGCAGGGCGGCGATCAATACTTCCTTGAAATGTGGCGCAAGCTGGTCGACATCACCATGTCCCAGAACCAGCTGACCTATAACCGCCTCAACGTTACCCTGACCCGCGACGACGTCATGGGCGAAAGCCTGTACAACCCGATGCTGCCGGGCATCGTAGCGGATCTGAAAGCGAAAAATCTGGCGGTTGAAAGCGAAGGCGCAACGGTCGTGTTCCTTGATGAGTACAAAAACAAGGAAGGCGAACCGATGGGCGTAATCATCCAGAAAAAGGACGGCGGCTACCTCTACACCACCACCGATATCGCCTGTGCGAAATACCGCTACGAAACCCTGCACGCCGACCGCGTGCTGTACTACATCGACTCCCGTCAGCACCAGCACCTGATGCAGGCGTGGACCATCGTGCGCAAAGCGGGCTACGTGCCGGATTCCGTGCCGCTGGAGCACCACATGTTCGGCATGATGCTGGGTAAAGACGGCAAGCCGTTTAAAACCCGCGCGGGAGGCACCGTTAAGCTTTCCGACCTGCTGGACGAAGCGCTGGAGCGCGCCCGCCGCCTGGTGGCCGAAAAGAACCCGGACATGCCTGCCGACGAGCTGGAAAAACTGGCGAACGCCGTGGGTATCGGCGCGGTGAAATACGCGGATCTCTCCAAGAACCGCACCACCGACTACATCTTCGACTGGGATAACATGCTGGCGTTTGAAGGCAACACCGCGCCGTATATGCAGTATGCCTACACCCGCGTGCTCTCCGTGTTCCGCAAGGCCAATATCGACGAAAGCGTGCTGGCAAACGCAACTGTGACCCTCACCGAGGATCGTGAAGCGCAGCTGGCGGCGCGCCTGCTGCAGTTCGAAGAGACGCTGACCGTCGTCGCCCGTGACGGTACGCCGCACGTCATGTGTGCCTACCTCTACGATCTGGCCGGCCTGTTCTCCGGCTTCTACGAGCACTGCCCTATTCTGTCCGCCGAGAGCGAAGCGGTGCGCAACAGCCGCCTGAAGCTGGCGCAGCTGACGGCGAAAACGCTGAAGCTGGGTCTGGATACCCTGGGTATCGAAACCGTAGAACGCATGTAATACAAAAAACCCGGCAAGCGCCGGGTTTTTTATTATCAAAAATATTTCCGCAAATATTCCGTCAGGCAGAGGATCGCCATTGCCTGGCCGTACGGCATAGACGTCAGCGGTATCTGGCGATAAAACTCAAGATCGCTCCCCATTCCCGTACCGAACGACGTCTGCAGCAGCTCCCCCTCCGGCGAGATATTGTTCACGATCCCGCGAATCGCCCTCTCGGCCACGTCGGCATACTCCGCCCCAACGTAGCGCTTGCGCACCGCTTTCAATATCCCGTAGGCAAAGCCTGCCGTTGCCGACGCCTCAAGATAGGAGTCCGGGTCGTCGAGCAGCGTATGCCAGAGGCCGCTGTCGTCCTGGCACGTCGCCAGCGCGGCGATTTGCGCATTGAGCACCTGTACCAGATAGCGGCGCACGGCGTTGTTTTCCGGCAGATCCACCAGCTCAAGGAAATCGGGGATGACGATGGTCAGCCAGCTGTTGCCGCGCGCCCAGCGGGCGTTGGCGAAGTTATGATTGCCGTCGTAGCTCCAGCCGTGGAACCACAGCCCGGTTTCCCGATCCATCAGGTTTTGCACGTGCAGCAGGAACTGGTACACCGCTTCCTCAACGTATTCGGGCCTGTTCAGCAGCTTGCCGATTTTCGCCAGCGGCAGCACGGTCATCATCAGCGTGTCGTCCCACATCTGCTGATGATTCTCTTCCGCCAGCGTAATGTGCTGCATGCCGCCGTGCTCGGTGCGCGGCATTTCGTTCATCGCCCATTCTGCCCAGCTCTCCAGCCACGGCAGCCACGCCGGGTTACGCGTCTCTTCGTAGCGATAGGCCAAAGTTAAGAAGGGCGACATGGTATTGACGTTTTTAGTGGTCGCGCCCTCCGCAAACCGCGCCGCAAACCAGCTGTCAATCACGTCGCGCATCCCCTCGTCCCCGGTCTGACAGTAATACTGCCAGATGCCGTAAAGCCCCACGCCGTGCGTCCATTCCCATCCCGCCCAGCCCTTGGTGTCTATCACGCGCCCGTCGTCCAGCCGAAGCAAAAATTCACCCGTTTTGTCGTGGATATTGACCAGGCTGTGCGTCACTTTTTCAATTAGCGCTTTTAGCTCGTCGCGGGCGATAAAGCGCTCGGGCTGGCACAGGAGGGGGCTATGTTTGACAGGCCAAACTTTCATCTTCTTAACCTCTGTTGAATGTCGAATTAAGTACCGCGCTCTCGGTCAGCGGCGGTGCTGCCGGCTTATTGCGGTTGAGATAACCGATGTTGTTATTGCCCCACAGCGAGGCAAACGGCATGCCGGCAAGCATCTCTACCGTCGCACGGGCCTGCGGCGTCGCGGCTTCCGGCACGGCGCGGCCGGACTCGCGCATTTTCACCGTCTCTTCGCGCAGCGTGCTGTGCGTTTGCAGGTTGAGCTTAAAGCGCAGCGAGACCATGAAGCCGCAGAACAGCACCAGAATCGTCCCCACGCTGAGGATCATCAGAATGGTGTGGCTCACCTCGGCGGGCTGAACCTTCTGGCCGCTGACGAAGCCGGACATCTGCATAACGATCCCCACCAGCATCACCGCCCCGGCCTGAGACGCCTTGCGGGTCAGGGTCATGATCCCGGCAAAAATGCCTTCCCGACGCTGGCCGGTGATCACCTCATCCACGTCCGCGATATAGGTATAGGTGTTCCACGGCACGTAGTTGATGCCGCCGCGTCCCAGACCGGCCACCGCGGAAAGCAGCAGCAGCAGCGCGTAAACGTCGCTCAGCCCGGCGTAGTACAAGACGGCGTAAGAGAGCGACGCCAGGCCAAAGAGCACCACCACCATGCGGTAAGACGGCGCGGGCCCGAAGCGGATGCAGAGCGGGATCATGGCGATCACGGCGATGAACTGGAAGATGGCCATCGTCCCCAGCAGGTTGGACGCCATCGACGCCTCCTGCATCAGCACGAACACCACGTAATAGGTAAACACCGCGTTAAAGACGTCCTGCGCGATGTAGCCGCCGAGGTACATGCCGAGGTGCTGGCGAAAGATTTTGATGCGCAGGGTGGAGCCTAACTCCACGAACAGGCGGTTGAGGCTTTGGCCAAGCGTGAGTTTTTTCTTCTCTTCTTCCGCGCGCAGCGCCGCTTCGGACCACTCTTCGCGCGGGCGCTCCCAGGTAAAGCACCAGACGAAGGTCAGCATCAGCGCGCACAGCACGGAGAAGACCAGGCTGGCATAGAAGAAGGAGATCGCGTTGTCTTTGCCAAACTGCGTCAGCAAAATGCCCGGCAGGAAGGAGGCCAGGATCGCGGACATTTGCGCCATCGAGATGCGCGCGCCGGAAAACTTGGTTTTCTGCTTAAAGTCATCGGTCATTTCCGGCACCAGCGTTTCGTACGGCACCAGAATCATGGTGTAGACGATGTCGAAGACCAGGTAGGTCAGCAGGTAATACCAGAAGCTCATGTCCCCGACCCACATCAGCGAGTAGCTGAACACGCAGGGGATCCCCAGCAGGATGAAGAACTTACGGCGGCCGAAGCGCTTGCCGAGCCACGTCGTGCCGAAGTTATCCGTCAGGAAGCCCATCAGCGGGCTGACCACGGCGTCTAAAACCCTGGCCGCGGCGAAAATGAAGGTCGCCTCAATCGGCGTAAGTCCACAGAAGGTGGTATAGAAGTACAATAGCCAGGCGGCCGTCAGAGCGGTCGTTCCCGCCCCGAGGAAATCCCCTGACCCGTATGCAAGATAGTTTGCGAGTCCAATTTTACGTGTTTTCATTGCCGTCAACCCTACGAAGTTTTGGGAGACTCCCTGTAAGCAAGCCTCATCCAGGAGTTTTTACACGGCTACAGTAAAAGTATCGCTTTGTTGATACCTTTTCGTTTCTGCCACCGCGGCGCGGCGGATGGCAAAAATGCAAAGAGCGTCGTTACGCGTGTCACTGATTTATAAAACAGCGTTTCTATTGCATCAAAAGGCGTTGTCAATTTTGCGAGCCAGCCATCAGAATCGACTGATGACTGGCGAAAAGGCAGGCAGTTAGCGGTAGTTAACGATGACGGAATTGCTCTGAACTTTCAGCGCCGGGATCAGCCGCCCGCCGCCGGGCACCTCCCAGATAAAGCGCAGCGGCTCAACGGCCGGCACGCCGCTGAAGGCCTGGGTGCTGCCGTTTTCCCCGTCGAGTTCGGTACAGCGGGTCTGGGAGCAGAGGCGCACGCGCAGCCCGGCCGGCGTCGGGCCAATCAGCCTATAGTTCCAGACCACCAGGCTCATCAGGCCGTTTACCGGCTCGCCCGCCGAAAGCGGGTTCGAAGACATCGACTCGCCGCGATGATTCAGGGTGACACCCATGCTGCTGGCCTGCCACATCCCCTCGCCTGCGGCCTGCGCCGCCAGCGGGAAAAGTAAAATGACTAACCATTTGCGCATTATTTCCCTCCAATGGTTGCCGTCATGCGGATATGACGATTGTCCGACAGCTCCAGGTTCGACAGCACCACCAGCTGGCTCAGGCTGCGGCGCAGGAAGCGCGACAGCAGCGGGCGCAGCGCGTGGTTGACCAGCAGCACCGGCGGCGCGCCCAGCATCTCCTGGCGCGCGAGCGCCTCCTGCGTTTGTTCCAGCAGGCGGTCGGCAAGGCCCGGCTCCAGCCCGCCGCCGCCCTGCAGGGCCTGCAGCAGCAGGCGCTCAAGCGGCGTGTCGAGGCCGATAACCTGCACTTCCCCCGTACCCGGGAACCACTGCTGGGTAATCGCGCGGCCCAGCGCCACGCGCACCACGGCCGTCAGCTCGTGCGGATCGCTTTGCAGCGGCGCGTGCTCGGCCAGCGTTTCCAGAATGGTGCGCATATCGCGAATCGGCACTTTTTCGTCGAGCAGGTTTTGCAGCACCTTGTGCAGCGTGGTTAATGTCACCACGCCCGGAACCAGATCTTCCGTCAGCTTCGGCATCTCCTGGGTGACGCGGTCAAGCAGCTGCTGCGCCTCCTGGCGGCCAAACAGCTCCGCCGAGAACTGCCCGATCAGGTGGTTGAGATGGGTCGCCACCACGGTGCTCGCCTCAACGACGGTGTAGCCCTGAATCTGCGCCTGCTCTTTGAGCGCGCTCTCAATCCAGATGGCGGCCAGGCCAAAGGCCGGGTCGATCGTCTGCTCGCCCGGAAGCGTCCCCGCCGCCGTGCCGGGGTTAATCGCCAGCCAGCGCCCCGGATAGGCGTCACCGCTGCCAATTTCCACCCCTTTCATCAGGATGCGGTAGCGCGCGGGCGGCAGGTCCATATTGTCGCGAATGTGAACTACCGGCGGCAGGAAGCCCATGTCCTGGGCGAATTTCTTACGGATGCTGCGAATGCGCCCCAGCAGCTCGCCGTCCTGCTGGAAGTCCACCATCGGGATCAGGCGATAGCCCACCTCCATCCCCAGCGTATCTTCCAGCTGAACGTCGTTCCAGGTCGCCTCGACGGCCTGGGTATTTTCCGGCATTTTGACGGGCGCAGGCTCTGCGGCCGGTCGGGTTTCGCGGCCGCGCATCCACCACGCCAGGCCCAGCAGCGCGGCGGTAAACAGCAGGAATACCAGGTTCGGCATGCCTGGCACCAGCCCCAGCAGCCCCAGCACCGCGGCGGCCAGCAGCATTACGCGCGGGTTGCTGAAGAGCTGCCCCACCATCTGCTCGCCCACGTCCTGGTCGGTGCTGACGCGGGTCACGATCACGCCCGCCGCGGTGGAGATCACCAGGGCCGGGATCTGCGCCACCAGGCCATCACCGATGGTGAGCAGCGTATAGCTTTCCGCCGCGTGGCCCATGTCCATGCCGTGCTGCAGCACGCCCACCAGCAGGCCGCCCACGACGTTAATCACCATGATCAGGATGCCCGCGATGGCGTCACCGCGCACGAACTTGCTCGCACCGTCCATGGAGCCGTAGAAGTCCGCCTCCTGGGTCACCTCGGCACGGCGCTTTTTCGCTTCATCCTCGGCGATGATCCCGGCGTTCAGGTCGGCGTCGATCGCCATCTGCTTGCCCGGCATCCCGTCCAGCACGAAGCGCGCGCCGACCTCGGCGATACGCCCGGCGCCCTTGGTGATGACCATAAAGTTGATGATAACGAGGATCACGAATACCACGATGCCGATGGCGAAGTTGCCGCCCACCAGGAAGTGGCCGAAGGCTTCAACCACCTTCCCCGCCGCCGCCGCGCCGGTATGGCCCTCCATCAGGATGATGCGCGTGGAGGCCACGTTCAGCGCCAGGCGCAGCAGCGTGGTAAACAGCAGGATGGTCGGGAACGCGGCGAATTCCAGCGTGCGCTGGGTGAACATCGCCACCAGCAGCACCATAATGGACAACGCAATGTTGAAAGTGAAAAGCAGGTCGAGGATGAACGCCGGCAGCGGCAGTACCATCATCGACAAAATTAGCAGGATGAGAATCGGCCCGGCAAGGATCTGCCATTGCGTCGATTTCAGGTTGCCGGGCAGGCGCAGCATTGCCACCAGATTAGCCATCAGTGTCCTTCTCGTTCAAAAAATCCAGCGCATCAGGCACCGGAAGGTTCTCAGGTTTCGCAGGCCGTTGACCGCCCGCCAGGCGCCAGCGCTTCAACTGCCATACCCACGCCAGCACTTCCGCCACGGCGGCGTAAAGCTGGCCCGGGATCTGTTGTCCGATTTCCGCGTGGCGGTACAACGCACGCGCCAGCGGCGGCGCTTCAAGAATGGGAACGCGGTTCTCGGTTCCAATCTCGCGGATGCGCAGCGCAATCAGCCCCGCCCCTTTAGCCACCACCTTCGGCGCGCTCATTTTGTTTTCGTCATAGCGCAGCGCAACGGAATAGTGCGTCGGGTTGGTGACGATAACGTCCGCCTTCGGGACGTCTTCCATCATCCGACGGCGCGCGGCGGCGCGCTGCATCTGGCGAATGCGTCCCTTAATGTGCGGGTCGCCTTCCATTTGCTTATATTCATCGCGAATGTCCTGGCGGGACATGCGCAGCTTCTTGATGTGGGTATAAATCTGGAAGATGACGTCAAACCCCACCATCGGAATAATGCTCAGCGCGACCAGCAGCGCGCACAGGCCGACCAGGTTCATCGCGTTGCTCATCGCGCTCAGCGGCGATTCGCCGATCAGGCGCATCATCTCGGGCCAGTGATGCAGCAGGAAAAAGCCCGCGGCGCTGCCCATCAGCGCGGATTTGAGAATCGCCTTCACCAGCTCGGCGCCGGTCTGGGCCGAGAACATGCGCGCAATGCCGGGGAGCGGATTCAGCTTGGAAAACTTGGGCTGCAGGGATTTACCGCTAAAGACCAGGCCACCGAGCAGCACGGGCGACACCAGCGCCACCAGCACCAGGCCGACGATCAGCGGCAGCAGCGCCACCATCGCCCCTTTCACCAGCAGGATTATCTGGCTCAGGATCAGGTTCGGGTCGTTGACCATGCTGTGGTCGAAGCGCAGCCCGGCGGAGAGCATCCCCGCCAGCCTTCGGGCAAGCCACTCTCCTCCCCACCAGATAATGCACACGCCAACGACCAGCATCAGCAGGGACGTCAGCTCGCGGGATCGGGGGATTTGCCCTTCCTCACGCGCTTTTTCAAGCCGGTGGGGCGTGGGGGCTTCCGTTTTGTCGTCGTTCTCTTCTGCCACAGTGCCTGCTCGCAGCCCATTAATTCAGGGGTATCATGCCACTGCGTCACGCTTCCAATGGGCGAATAAAGGCACATAACCGGGTCTTTTTAGTCAGTTTAGGATTGAGGAGGTACCGCCTGGCGGCTTAAAGAAAAGTGAAAAACGCAAGCGCCGCTGAGCGGCGACATTTGTAGATTATTTTTAGTTCAAAATAAATTAAGAAAAACTTAATTCACCGCTGACTTTGATCACAATAGTGGATATATTCTTACATTCCACACACAAAG
>NZ_QBJD02000016.1 GCF_003057745.1 Enterobacter sp. RIT418 | reverse complement strand
TGTAAGCCGTTGTTCCGTGTCAGTGGAGGCGCATTATAGGGAGTTATTCTGAAGTGACAAGTGTAAATTCAAAAAAAAATTCTGACCGTGTTTTTTTTCACCAGCAGCAGTGAAATCCAGCCACAAATTGTTCTATTTGATGTCTCTGCAACCATAAACACGCTTCAGATGGCATACTTATCCGCATGAATAATTAAGGAAGAAGAAAGATGCCCTTAAGTGCACAACAGCTGGCCGCACAAAAAAACCTGTCCTATGTGCTGGCGGAGAAGCTGGCTCAGCTGATCTTAGCGGGTAAATATCTCCCGGGAAGTATCCTGCCGGGTGAGATGGAGCTGGGTGAGCAATTTGGGGTAAGCCGTACAGCCGTTCGTGAAGCAGTGAAAACGTTAACGGCAAAAGGAATGGTGCTGCCGCGTCCGCGGATCGGAACGCGCGTAATGCCTCAGAGCAACTGGAACTTCCTCGATCAGGAGCTGCTCTCATGGTGGATGACCGAAGATAACTTCCATCAGGTTGTGAATCACTTCCTGGTCATGCGCAGCAGCCTCGAACCACAGGCTTGCCTGCTCGCCGCTACGCTTGGCACAGCGGAGCAAAAAGCCCAGCTAAATACCTTAATGGAAGAGATGGTGTGCCTAAAAAAACAGTTCAACCGCGAACGCTGGATTGAAGTGGATATGGCCTGGCATGAACATATATATATGATGAGTGCAAATCCGTTCCTGACCTCTTTTGCGTCATTGTTCCATTCGGTCTACCACACCTACTTCACCTCCATTACGCACGATGAGGTGGTGAAGCTGGATCTGCATCAGGCCATCGTCGATGCTATCCAGGAAAGCGACGGTCAGCGGGCGCTGATCGCGTGTCAGGCACTACTGGCCGCACCAAACCACCAGCAGGTATATAAATGACAGAGAAAAAAGCGCGCAGCATGGCCGGATTGCCGTGGATAGCAGCCATGGCGTTTTTTATGCAGGCACTGGATGCCACTATTCTTAACACAGCCTTACCCGCAATAGCCCAAAGCCTCGGTCGTTCCCCGCTGGCGATGCAGTCAGCCATCATTAGCTATACGCTGACGGTCGCGATGTTAATCCCCGTAAGCGGATGGCTGGCCGACCGCTTCGGCACCCGTAGAGTCTTTATGCTGGCGGTCACGCTGTTCACGCTCGGTTCGCTGGCCTGCGCGCTGTCAACGTCCCTTACCGAGCTGGTTATATTTCGCATATTGCAGGGCATCGGCGGCGCGATGATGATGCCCGTAGCGAGGCTGGCATTGTTGAGAGCCTACCCGCGCAGCGAACTGCTGCCGGTTCTCAACTTCGTGACCATGCCAGGACTAGTGGGGCCAATACTGGGCCCGGTACTCGGCGGAGTATTCGTCACATGGGCAAGCTGGCACTGGATATTCCTGATAAACATCCCGATTGGCGTAGCAGGGTTACTGTATGCGCGTAAGTATATGCCGAACTTCACTACCCCAAGACGCAGCTTCGATATGGGCGGTTTTTTCCTGTTTGGTCTGAGCCTGGTGCTCTTCTCCAGCGGGATGGAGCTGTTTGGAGAGAAGATCGTCGCAACGTGGATAGCGCTAGCGATCATTCTCAGCGGCATCCTGCTGTTCCTTCTTTATATACGTCACGCCCGTCGTCATCCAACGCCGCTTATCTCTTTGTCACTCTTTAATACCCGCACCTTCTCGGTTGGCGTGGCCGGAAATATAGCCTCACGCCTGGGTACAGGGTGCGTGCCGTTCCTGATGCCGCTGATGCTGCAGGTGGGTTTTGGCTACCCGGCACTGATTGCGGGATGCATGATGGCGCCCACCGCGATGGGCTCAATTCTGGCGAAATCAACCGTCACCCAGGTGCTGCGCTGGTTTGGCTATCGTAAGACGCTGGTTGGCGTGACCGTGTTTATCGGTTTGATGATCGCGCAATTCTCGCTGCAATCCGCCGCGCTGCCGATCTGGATGCTGATCCTGCCGCTGTTTGTGCTGGGGATGGCTATGTCGACGCAATTCACGGCCATGAACACCATCACCCTGGCGGACCTGACCGATGATAACGCCAGCAGCGGCAACAGCGTGCTGGCCGTCACGCAGCAGCTGTCGATAAGTCTGGGGGTTGCCGTGAGCGCGGCGGTGCTGCGCTTTTACGAAGGTTTCGACAGCGCAAATACCGTCGAGCAGTTCCACTACACCTTTATTTCGATGGGTGCACTGACCGTTGTCTCGGCATTTGTCTTCATGCTCTTAAAGCCGAAGGACGGCAGAAATCTGATTAAAGAGCGTCATAAAGCGAAGGCTAAGCAGAACCCCGTTCAATCAGAACAGGAGTAAGCTGCAGACGCTGCTGCTGCAGCGAGGGCTGGGCCATACGGTGGATCAACACGTCGATGGCCAGTTCCCCAAGTTCATCTTTAGGCTGATGAATGGTCGTGAGCGGCGGCGTCATGTAGCGCGCCAGCTCAATGTCATCGTAGCCAATAACCGCCATATCGTCCGGAACGCGTAAACCCGCCTGGTACAGCGCCTGATAGGCACCAAACGCCATCGCATCATTACCAATAAACACCGCCTGCGGGCGCTGTTCCTGGGCTATTAGTTTCTGCATTGCCTCAAAGCCACCGTTAAATTCAAAATCAGCGTTGACGCGATACCCATCGGGAATCGTCAGCCCGGCGCGTACCATGGCGCGAAGATATCCCTCCAGGCGCAAGCGCGCGGGCGTTTTATCCAGCGGGCCGGTAATACAGGCGATGCGGGTATGGCCTTTGTCGATCAGGTACTGGGTTGCCATATCGCCTCCCAGCAGCGAGTTATCCTGAATCAGGTCGCTGGTGCCGTCGAACGGCGCCCAGTCCATCATCACGGTAGGAATTGAAGGGTAGCGCTGGATAATGTCTTTCGACGGCTGATGCGTTTCGGTACATAGCAGCAGCAGCCCGTCGACGCGCTTTTGCATCAGCGTTTCGAGGTTGCGGTTCATGCGCTGCTCGTCGCCTTCGGTATTGCACAGCACCAGGCTGTAGCCGCGCTCAAAACAGCTGCGTTCTACGCCGCGCACAAGTTCTGAATAAAACGGATTGGTACTGGCGGTGATCAGCATGCCGATGGTGCGCGTCTGGTTGAGCTTGAGGCTGCGCGCCAGCGCCGACGGCGCATAGTTGAGAGTTTTGATAGCCGCGTCGACTTTTTCCCTAATCGCCTCGCTAACAAAGCGATCGTTATTGATGACGTGGGAGACCGTAGACGTAGAAACGCCCGCCATGCGGGCGACATCTTTCATTGTGGCCAAGCGTTACCCCTGCTGATTTAAAAATTCATCAATCTCTTTACGCCACGGCACGGAAGGCTGAGCGCCTTTGCGCGTCACCGCGATAGCCGCTGCCGCATGCGCAAATCGAATCGCAACGTCCAGGACTTCGCCTTCCAGCAGCGCCGTCACCAGCGCACCGTTAAAGGTATCTCCCGCCGCGATGGTATCGATCGCCTTGACCTTAAACCCAGGCACACGACGGCCTTCACCGTTGATGCTGGCCCACACGCCGCGGCTGCCAAGGGTAATAATCACCGTACCGATGCCTTTATCGTGCAGCGCGCGAGCGGCACGCGCGGCGTCATCATCATTTTCCACGCGAACGCCGGTCAGCTTTTCCGCTTCGGTTTCGTTCGGGGTGATAATGTCCACCAGCGCCAGCAGCTCGTCTGATAATACACGTGCAGGAGCAGGGTTAAGTACCACAGACGTATGATTTTCATGCGCAATTTTGGCCGCAGCCAGTACGCTTTCTACCGGCGATTCCAGCTGCATCAGCAGCGCTTTTGCGCTGGCAATGATTTCACGCTGCGCGTCGACGCGCTCAGTCGTCAGCGCCGCGTTAGCGCCCGCATGAATACCGATAACATTCTCACCTTCTGCGTTGACGAAAATCAGCGCCACGCCGGTTGATTCCCCCTTCACTACGCTAACGGGCGAAATATCAATATTGTCGCTGGCCAGCTGCTTACGCACGCGCTCGCCGGTATCGTCATCGCCCGTACAGGCGATAAAGGCAATATCCGCTCCACTGCGCCCGGCGGCAACCGCCTGATTAGCGCCTTTGCCACCGAACGCCACCTGGTACTGATTGCCGGTGACGGTTTCGCCCGGCGTCGGGAAAGACTCAAGGTTAAGAATGTGATCGGCATTGATACTGCCAAGGACGACAAGCTTGCCTGCGGTTTTCATGATTGGGGGTGTCCATCTGAGAGCGCCACCGGTGTTACCCGGTGGCGTATGCCACACTTTTCTTTTATTGGATGTCCCTCAGGCAGCCAGCGACTGCCTGAATCGCCTGTTACTGCTTGATGACCAGCTTCAGGTCAACAGGGTATTTCGCCTGAACTTTTTCGCCCTTCAGCACTTTGTCGGCAGTCTCAACGCCGGTGGCGCCGATCTGCTCAGGCAGCTGAGCGATGGTCGCAGCCAGTTTGCCATCATTTACCGCTTTTTCACCATCCGGCGTGCCGTCAAATCCGACAACCATCACATCTGATTTACCTGCGGTCTGCAGAGCACGCAGCGCGCCCAGCGCCATTTCATCGTTCTGAGCGAACACGGCCTGCACGTCAGGATGCGCGGTGAGCAGGTTCTGCATAACGTTCAGACCCTTAGTGCGGTCAAAGTCAGCGGGCTGGCTCGCCAGCACGTTAAATTTGTGCGCAGCAACCGCCTGCTGGAAGCCTTCACCGCGTTCACGGGCGGCGGACGTTCCCGCAATGCCCTGCAGTTCAATCACTTTCGCGCCTTCACCGGCTTTCTTGGCAATGTAATCACCGGCAATTTTACCGCCCAGCACGTTATCAGACGCGATGTGGCTAACGACTTCACCTTTAGACGCCTGACGGTCCAGCGTGATCACCGGGATCTTCGCCTGGTTTGCCATCTTAACGGCGTTGCCTACGGCGTCAGAATCGGTTGGGTTGATCAGCAGGATTTTAGTGCCGCGAACGGTCAGGTCCTGAACGTTTGCCAGCTCTTTAGCCGGGTTATTCTGTGAATCCAGCACCACCAGGTTGTAGCCCAGCTTGTCTGCTTCTTTCTGCGCACCGTCCTTCAGGGAGACGAAGAACGGGTTGTTCAGCGTGGAGACAACCAGCGCGATGGTATCTTTCGCCATGGCGTTAGCACTTACGGTTGCGCTCAGCGCGACTGCAGAAACCAGGGTAGCCAGTTTTTTCATGTTCATATCTAAGATGTCCTGTAGTGTCGTCAGTTACTGTTTTTTGTTGTCTACCAGTACCGCCAGCAAAATCACCACTGCCTTAACGATCATCTGGTAATAGGAGGAAACACCTAATAAATTCAAACCATTATTCAGGAAACCAAGGATCAATGCGCCGATCAACGTCCCAACAATGCGACCTTTTCCGCCCGCCAGGCTCGTACCGCCCAGAACAACTGCCGCGATGGCATCCAGCTCATAGCCCGTCCCCGCCGTCGGCTGCGCGGAGGAGAGGCGTGCCACTTCGATGATGCCCGCCAGCGAGGCCAGAAGGCCGCACAGGGAGTAGACGATGATCTTGACTTTATTAACGCTAATGCCGGAGAGGCGCGTTGCCGCTTCGTTACCGCCCAGCGCGTAGATATACCGTCCCAGACGGGTGTGGTGCAGCATGTACCATGCCGCCAGGAAAACGATACCCATGATCCACACCGGCGTTGGGACACCTAAAGGACGGCCAATACCGAACCAGCCGAACAGATCTGCGTTATCCGTAAAGCCGGTGTTCACCGGACTGCCGTTGGTGTAAACCATGGTTACACCGCGCAGGAGCAGCATCATCACCAGCGTTGCGATAAACGCCTGCACGCGGCCTTTTGCGACAATCACGCCGGTAACGGCACCGATAGCCGCGCCGGCGGCCAGCGCCGCGGCAACCGCCACCAGCGCGTTAACTTCAATCCCGACAATTGATGCTGCAATCGCACCGGTAAGCGCCAGCAGGGAACCGACGGACAGATCGATACCCGAGGTCAAAATCACCAGCGTCATCCCCACCGCCATGATGGCGTTTACGGAAGTCTGCTGAAGAATGTTGAACAGGTTATTAACGGTAAAAAAGTTCGGACTCATGGTCGATACAATCGCGATCAGCACCAGCAGGGCGATCAGCGATTTTTGTTCCATCAGCCATGCTTTGGTGAAATAACGGCGACCAGCAACAGCCTGGGTAGTCATCTTCTTACTCCTGATTCACGCGATTAAGCTTGCCCACAGCGGCAGCCATCAGAACTTCCTGGGTGGCCTGCTCGCGAGTAAATTCACCGCCGAGATGCCCTTCATGCATAACGATAATGCGATCGCTCATGCCTAATACTTCTGGCATCTCGGAAGAGACCAGAATGATGCTCAGGCCGTCGGCCTTGAACTGGTTAATGAGCTGGTAGATTTCTTTCTTCGCGCCCACGTCCACGCCGCGGGTTGGCTCGTCGAGGATGAGCACCTTCGGGCGCGTCATCAGCCCGCGCGCAATCGCCACTTTCTGCTGGTTGCCGCCGGACAGCAGGCCGATCGCCTGTTCCATGGAAGGCGTTTTCACGTTAAAGAGGCGGATAAAATCACTGACCGCCTGCTGCTCGTCTTTGTGCTTCAGGCTACCGCCGCTGCGGCTGAAATAGCGCAGCGCCGTAAGCGACATGTTCTCTTTCACGGACATGCCGAGCACCAGACCGTCGCGCTTGCGGTCCTCGGAGATATAGACGATGCCGTTCGCCAGGCCATCCTGCGGCGAACGCGTCACCACCTCGCGGCCGTCGAGCGTAACGTATCCGCTGGTGCGCGGCAGCGCGCCGTATAGCACCTTCATTAGCTCGGTACGGCCCGCGCCCATCAGGCCCGCCACGCCGAGGATCTCGCCCTGGCGCAGGGTAAAGGACACGTCGTTCACGCCCGGCCCGCAAAGGTTATCTACCTTCAGGCGGATCTCGCCAGGCTGCTTGTCCAGATGTGGATACTGATCCTCGAGCTTACGCCCCACCATCATTTCAATCAGCGAATCTTCGGTGAGCGTCGCCACTTCGCGTTCGGCGATGAACTGGCCGTCGCGGAATACGGTCACGTCATCGCAGATCTCGAAGATCTCTTTCATGCGGTGAGAGATATAGACAATCCCGCGCCCCTGCGATTTAAGCTCGCGAATGACGCGGAACAGGGATTCGGTTTCGGTATCGGTCAGGGCGTCGGTCGGTTCATCCATGATGATGACCTTCGACTCAAAGCTCAGCACCTTCGCGATTTCCACCATCTGCTGATCGCCGATGGAGAGATCGCCGACCAGGCGGTCGCTCTTAAAGCGCAGGTTCAGCTTCGCCAGCAGCTTGTCCGCCTCGGCGTACATCGTTTTCCAGTCGATTTTGCCGAACCGGTTAACAAATTCACGGCCAAGGAAAATGTTCTCAGCAATCGTGAGCTGCGGAATGAGGTTCAGCTCCTGGTGGATAATGCCGATGCCCGCTTCCTGCGAAGATTTCGGGCCGTTGAAGGTAGTCTCTTTACCCAGCCACAACAGCGAACCGGCATCGCGCTGGTAGATACCGGTCAACACTTTCATCATGGTGGATTTGCCCGCGCCGTTCTCGCCCACCAGCGCCATGACGCGCCCGGGGTAAACGTTCAGCGCCGCGCCGGAGAGGGCTTTTACGCCCGGGAACGACTTATCGATCCCTTTAAGCTGCAATAATGCGTCCATGATGGCCTCAGAAGGTGACGCCAGCACAGAGAATGACGTTCGCATACGGGGAGCATTCCCCGCTGCGAATCACCGCCTGACTGTCTGCGGTTTGTTTTTTGAAGTCTTCGTGCGTGGTGTAACGAATTTCAATGGTGTTTCCCTGGTGTTGTTGCAGTTGCTTGATGCGGCCAAGCAACGTTTCGTGGAGCTGCGGATTATGTTGTTTGATTTCCGCCGCGAGAATAGCCGTCTCAACCTGCATCTCCGCGGTCACCACGTCCAGTACCTGCATAAACGAGGGCACGCCCTGCGTTAACGCCAAATCAATACGGGTTGTGCTGCGCGGAACCGGCAGGCCTGCATCGCAAACTACCAGCGTATCGGTATGCCCAAGGCGGGAAATAACCGATGAGATCTCTGAGTTGAGTACCGTGCCTTTCTTCATTTTATGCTCCACTAGCGAAACGTTTCGCTGTGGTGAGTTTAATCCGAGGCATGGTCAGAAAACCATCATCACGTAACAGAATTGTGATCGACGTCGAAACGTTTCGCTAAATGAAATGAGCCGGAGGTAAATGTAAAACGGTAACCGTCAGGTTACCGTTTTTTATGTTTGCGCCCTCTCACGTGGGAGAGGGTTGGGGCGAGGTCATCCGCCCACAGAGGACATTAAATCTCGACCTGCGTCCCCAGCTCAATCACGCGGTTAGGCGGGATCTCAAACTGGTCAGGCGCGCGCAGGGCGTTGCGCTGAAGGATAAGGTACAGCTTGCCGCGCAGGCGCAAATACCACGGACGCTTGCCGATGATCAGCGACTCGTGCGACATGAAGAACGAGGTCTCCATCATGCGGCAGCTTAAGCCTTCCAGACCGCAGCGGTGGAAGACCTCCTCCACGTTAGGCGTTTCGCGCCAGCCGTAGCTCGCCACCACGCGCCAGAAGGTCGGCGAGAGCTGCTCAATCTGCACGCGGCGCACGTTATGAACGTAAGGCGCATCTTCGGTACGCAGCGTCAGCAGGATCACGCGCTCGTGCAGCACTTTGTTGTGCTTGAGGTTATGCATCAGCGCAAACGGGATCACGTTCAGCGCACGAGACATATACACCGCCGTACCCGGTACGCGCACCGGCGGGGATTTCTCCAGCGAGGCAATCATGGCCTCCAGAGAGTTACCGTGCTCATGCATGCGGCGCAGCAGGCGGAAGCGTTCGCTTTTCCAGGTGGTCATCACGATAAACATCACCAGGCCAAGCGTCAGCGGCAGCCAGCCGCCGGAGACAATCTTGTCGAGGTTGGCCGAGAACAGCGGCACGTCGATGCACAGGAAGCCCACCAGAATCAGCGCCACGAGGAACTTGTTCCAGTGCCAGTTACGGTACGCAACGGTGGTGGAGAGAATCGACGTCAGCACCATCGTTCCCGTCACGGCGATACCGTATGCGGCCGCCAGGTTACTGGAGTGTTCGAAGCTTACAATCACGATCACCACGGCGAAATAAAGCAGCCAGTTAATGAAAGGAATGTAGATCTGGCCGGACTCCATCTCCGAGGTATGGATGATGCGCATCGGAGACAGGTAGCCCAGACGCACCGCCTGACGGGTCAGCGAGAACACGCCGGAGATGACCGCCTGAGACGCGATAACCGTTGCCAGGGTTGCGAGAACAAGCATGGGGATCAGCGCCCAGTCAGGTGCCAGCAGGAAGAACGGGTTCTTAATGGCTTCCGGATGTTCAAGCAGCAGCGCGCCCTGGCCGAAGTAGTTCAGCACCAGCGACGGGAGCACCACGGTGAACCACGCGACGCGAATCGGCAGTTTGCCAAAGTGCCCCATATCCGCGTACAGAGCTTCCACGCCGGTGATAGAGAGCACCACGGCCCCCAGCGCCACGAAGGAGACCACTTTGTATTCAAGGAAGAAATGAATAGCCCACATCGGGTTCAGCGCATGCAGTACGTCCGGATTGGCAATAATGCTGCGCAGGCCGAGTGCGGCAAGGACAAGGAACCAGGCCAGCATAATCGGCGCAAACAGCTTGCCCACCAGCCCCGTGCCGTGCTTTTGAATTGCGAAAAGCAGCGTTAAAACGATGATAGCAAGCGGGACCACCCACGAATCAAGCTGCGGTGCGACAATCTCCAGCCCCTCAATCGCCGACATGACCGAAATCGCCGGCGTAATGACCACCTCGCCGTAGAAAAAGCTGCCGCCAATCAGGCCAATAATCACCAGCACCGACGTCATTTTGGGGGTAGTGTTGCGCCCGGCAAGGGACATCAGCGTTAAGATACCGCCTTCGCCCGCGTTATCAGCGCGCATGACGAAAGAAAGATATTTCACGGAAACGACAAGGATCAGCAGCCAGAAGATGAGTGACAGGAAGCCAAAGACGGCATCACGTTCAACGCCAAAACCAAACTGACCGGACAGACATTCACGAAGCGTATAAAGCGGGCTGGTGCCGATATCACCGTACACAACCCCGATCGCCGCAAGCGTTATTGCGGGTAATGATTGCTTATTATCAGTGCTCATAGACTAGTCTTTTCGTTTGTATAACAAATGTGTGCTTAGTCCCTTGGCCCACAAAAAGCGCACAGTATGCACGATTAATGGCAAAATCGTACCCCTAAATGCAACCGCGTTAATGTAGCGCAAAGAAAATTGCGCCGCACTTCAGTCTATTACCAGCCCTGAGCGAAACGTCTATACTCGCATCAATTAGCCGCTCCACGGCGAAAGGACGCAAAACTATTATGGCTCACTCACACTTATTAGCAGAAAGAATTTCCCGCCTCAGCAGCGCGCTGGAAAAAGGCCTTTTCGAGCGTAGCCACGCTATTCGCCTTTGCTTACTGGCCGCGCTGAGCGGTGAGAGCGTGTTTTTACTGGGGCCGCCCGGCATTGCGAAAAGCCTGATTGCCCGCCGGTTAAAATTTGCCTTCCAGAACGCCCGCGCATTCGAATATCTGATGACGCGCTTTTCCACCCCGGAAGAGGTCTTCGGCCCGCTGTCCATCCAGGCCCTTAAGGATGAGGGACGTTATCAGCGCCTGACGGAAGGGTATCTCCCGGAAGCGGAGATTGTTTTTCTCGATGAGATCTGGAAAGCGGGCCCGGCCATTCTGAACACCCTGCTAACGGCGATAAATGAACGCCGCTTCCGTAACGGCGCCACTGAAGAAAAAATCCCGATGCGCCTGCTGGTGGCGGCTTCCAACGAGCTGCCCGAAGCCGACAGCAGCCTGGAAGCCTTGTACGACCGCATGCTGATCCGCCTGTGGCTGGACAAGGTGCAGGACAAATCAAATTTCCGCTCGATGCTGGTCAGCCAGCAGGATGAAAATGAAAATCCGGTCTCCGCATCCCTTCAGGTATCGGATGAGGAGTATGCGCAGTGGCAGCAGGACATTGGCAAAATCGCGCTGCCCGACGCCGTATTCGAGCTGATCTTCATGCTGCGCCAGCAGCTGGACCTGCTGCCGTCCGCGCCGTACGTCTCGGACCGCCGCTGGAAAAAAGCAATTCGCCTGCTGCAGGCCAGCGCGCTGTTCAGCGGCCGCGATGCCGTTGCGCCTATCGATCTGATCCTCCTCAAAGATTGCCTGTGGCATGATGCCGAAGGCATGAACCTGATGCAGCAGCAGCTTGAAGTATTGATGACCGGACACGCGTGGGGCCAGCAGTCGATGCTGAACCAGCTGGGCGCGATTACCCAGCGCCGCATCCAGCTTCAGCAGCAGCAAAGCGATAAAACCGCGCTGAAGGTAAGCCGCCTTGGCGGCATGTTCGCGCGCAAAGCCCACTATGAACTGCCCGCAGAACTCACCGACGCAACGCTGACGCTGCTGCTCCAGAAGCCGCTTAAGCTGCACGACATGCAGGTGGTGCACGTTACGATCGAGCGAGACGCGCTGTCCCAGTGGCTCGACAAAGGCGGCGAGATCCGCGGCAAGCTCAACGGGATCGGCTTTGCGCAACCGCTCACGATGGAAGTGGACAGCAGCCAGCATCTGGTGATCCGCGACGTCAGCCTGCAGGGTTCGCGTCTTGCGCTGCCAGGAACTGCCGCCGACAGCGTGCCGGAGGAGATCAAACAGCAGCTCGACGCGCTGGATACCGAATGGCACCAGCAGCACACGCGCTTCAGCGAGCAGCAAAAATGCCTCTTTATTCATAGCGACTGGCTGGGCCGCATCGAAGCCAGCCTGCAGGACGTTAGCGCCCAGATTAAACAGGCGCGTCAATGCTAACGCTGGACACGCTCAACGTGATGCTGGCGGTCAGCGAGGAGGGGATGATCGAGGAGGTGGTCATTACGCTGCTGGCATCGCCGCAGCTGGCGGCCTTCTTTGAAAAATTCCCAAAGCTAAAAAAGGCGATGACCGACGATCTCCCCCGCTGGCGCGATACCCTGCGGCAGCGCTTCAAAGAGACGGAGGTGCCCCCGGAGCTAACCGAAGAAGTCGCGGCCTATCAGCAGTGCCAGCGGCTCTCCACGACGCAGTTTATCGTGCAGCTACCGCAAACCCTGGCGGTGCTCGATACCGTCCACTCCCCGTTTGCAAGCCAGGCGAGAACGCTGGTGACGGAGAACGCCACCTTTACGCCGGCGCTGCATACGTTGTTCCTGCAGCGCTGGCGGCTGAGCCTGGTCGTTCAGGCAACCACGCTCAACCAGCAGCTTCTGGATGAGGAGCGCGAGCAGCTGCTGAGCGAAGTTCAGGAACGAATGACCTTAAGCGGGCAGCTCGAAGAGGTGCTGGTGGAAAATGAAAATGCCGCCGGCCGCCTCTGGGACATGAGCGCCGGCCAGCTGCGGCGCGGCGATTACCAGCTGATCGTCAGGTACGGCGACTTCCTGGCCCAGCAGCCGGAGCTGATGAAGCTCGCCGAACAGCTGGGCCGCTCGCGGGAGGCTAAATCCGTCCCAAAGAAAGACGCACCGATGGAAACGTTCCGCACGCTGGTGCGCGAACCGGCCACCGTGCCGGAGCAGGTGGATGGCTTACAGCAAAGCGACGACATACTGCGCCTTTTGCCTACGGAGCTGAGCACGCTGGGCATGACCGAACTGGAATATGAGTTTTATCGTCGGCTGGTGGAAAAACAGCTGCTTACCTATCGCCTGCACGGCGAGGCCTGGCGCGAGAAGATTAGCCAGCGCCCGGTCATTCATCAGGATTTTGACGAGCAGCCGCGCGGGCCTTTTATCGTCTGCGTGGATACGTCCGGTTCAATGGGCGGATTCAACGAGCAGTGCGCAAAAGCGTTCTGCCTGGCGCTGATGCGCGTCGCGCTCGCGGATCGGCGACGCTGCTTTATCATGCTGTTTTCGAGCGACATCGTGGCCTACGAACTGACAAACATGCAGGGCCTTGAGCAGGCGATCCGCTTTTTGAGCCAGCGCTTTCGCGGCGGCACCGATCTGGCCAGCTGTTTTCGCAGCATCATTGAACGCATGCAGGGCGGAGAGTGGTATGACGCTGACGCGGTGGTCATTTCTGATTTTATTGCCCAGCGGCTGCCGGATGATGTGGTAAATAAAGTGAAGGAGCTACAGCGGGTGCATCAGCACCGCTTCCACGCCGTGGCGATGTCCGCCCACGGCAAACCCGGCATCATGCGCATCTTCGATCACATCTGGCGCTTTGACACCGGGCTGCGTAGCCGCCTGCTGAGGCGCTGGCGGCGGTAATTAATTAAAGAAGAGAACCGACGCTTTCGCGAACCTGCAGTGGCCACACGCCGCACTGAACCTGGCCGATGTGATCCAGCTGCAGTAACAGCATCGTCAGGCGAGACTGACCAATACCGCCGCCAATAGTCTGCGGCATTTCACCGCGCAGCAGCGCCTGGTGCCACTCCAGCTTGAGGCGATCTTCGTCGCCGGTCACCGCCAGCTGGCGCTTAAGCGCGTCGGCGTCCACGCGAATGCCCATTGAAGAGAGTTCGAAGGCATCTTCCAGCACCGGGTTCCAGACCAGAATATCGCCGTTCAGACCGGCAAGTTCGCCCTCGCCCACGGTGCTCCAGTCATCATAATCCGGCGCACGAACGTCGTGACGCTTACCGTCAGAAAGCTTGCCGCCGATCCCAATCAGGAACACGGCCCCTAGCTCTTTAGCGATGGCACGCTCGCGGCCTTTCGCATCAAGATCCGGGAAGCGGCTCAACAGCTCCTGGCTGTGTACAAAGTGGATTGTTTCCGGCAGGAACGGTGCCAGACCAAACGCTTTGCTGACTGCCGCTTCGGTGGCTTTGATCCCGGCGTAAATCGCTTCAACGGTCGCTTTCAGCGTGCCGAGATGACGCTCGCCGTCCCCCATCACCCGCTCCCAGTCCCACTGGTCGACGTAAACAGAATGAATGGCCGTCAGGCGGTCTTCATCGGGGCGAAGGGCTTTCATGTGCGTGTAAAGCCCTTCGCCCGCGCTGAAGTCGTGTTGTCCCAGGGTTTGACGCTTCCACTTCGCAAGGGAATGAACCACTTCGAACTGGGCGTCTGGCAGTGTTTTCACTTTCACCTGTACCGCTTTTTCGCATCCAGACAAGTTATCCTGCGTCCCGTCACCCACGCGGCTAAGAATCGGAGCCTGTACTTCAATAAGGCCAAGCTTTTCTTCCAGCTGGCGAGAAAAATGGGATTTTACGAAACTGATCTGGCGTTGTTTTGCGATGTAAGCGGTTTTCATTATTTTACTCCTGCGTCCTGTTGGTAATGATTAAGCAACAGAACCGGTGCTTAATTCAATAACTCAACAACAAAAAGCCGACTTCACTTTTGAATCGATAAAATATAACGCTAGAATAGAAAGAATCATCAATCTTCATAAGAAAAAGCTATGGAAAATTATCAGATCGACAATCTTGACCGCGGCATCCTGGAAGCGCTAATGGCCAATGCGCGCACCGCCTACGCCGAGCTGGCAAAACAGTTTGGCGTCAGCCCGGGCACGATTCACGTTCGCGTAGAGAAAATGAAGCAGGCGGGGATCATTACTGGTGCGCGCATTGACGTCAGCCCGAAGCAGCTGGGTTACGACGTGTGCTGCTTTATTGGCATCATTTTGAAAAGCGCGAAAGACTATCCCTCCGCGCTGGAAAAACTCAACGCGCTGGACGAAGTCACCGAGGCGTATTACACCACCGGGCACTACAGCATCTTTATAAAGGTCATGTGTCGATCCATTGATGCCCTTCAGCAGGTACTTATCAACAAGATCCAAACAATCGATGAAATTCAGTCCACCGAGACGCTGATCTCCCTGCAAAACCCGATCATGCGCACCATCCGCCCGTGATCGGGCAATTTCATTCCCACATTTTCCACAGGTAGATCCCAGCTCGCTCACAGCGTACAATGGCCCCCTCTTTCTATGAGCGAGCGATCAATGGCGGACATTACTCTTATCAGCGGCAGCACCCTGGGCGGTGCGGAATACGTAGCGGAACATCTGGCTGAGAAGCTGGAAGAAGCGGGCTTTTCCACGGAAACCCTGCACGGTCCGCTGCTTGACGATCTTCCGACTGATGGGGTCTGGCTGCTTATCACCTCTACTCATGGCGCTGGCGATCTTCCTGACAATCTTCAACCTTTATATGACGAGCTGCAGGAACAGCAGCCTGACCTGTCAAACGTTCGTTTTGGGGCGGTCGGGATCGGCAGCCGTGAATATGACACCTTCTGCGGTGCAATAGAGAAAGTTGAAGCCGCTGTTACCGCATGTGGGGCAAAACAGCTGGGTGAAACGCTGAAGATCAACATCCTCGATCATGATATTCCGGAAGATCCGGCCGAGATCTGGCTAGCAGATTGGAAAAATTTACTCAAACACGCTTAAAGATCGCGCAAACAGATGTGGATAACTCTGGTTAAAAGCTCGTATTAACCCGTAGTTATCCAACGAACAACGCAGAGTATGTTTTTGGCCTGTGTATAAAGTGACGTTTTGATCCCAGCTTATACGGGCCAGGATCACCGTTCACTCACAGCTAACGATCCTTGCTAACCACATGATCTTATTCGCGAGATCGGACTTATCCACAAAGGTTCGCGATCCTAATAAGAGATCACAATAGAACAGATCTCTAAATAAAAAGATCTTCTTTTTAATAGCCCAGGATCCCAATGCTTTCTCGAAAGACTAAAGTTGAGTAGAATCCACGGCCCGGGCTTCAATCCATTTTCACACCGCGTTATGCGAGGCAGACCACCATGTTTTATCAGGATCCTTTTGACGTCATCATCATTGGCGGGGGTCATGCAGGCACCGAGGCCGCAATGGCCGCGGCGCGTATGGGTCAACAGACCCTGCTTTTGACACACAATATCGACACGCTGGGACAAATGTCCTGTAATCCGGCGATTGGCGGCATTGGGAAAGGACACCTGGTAAAAGAAGTGGATGCACTTGGCGGCCTGATGGCGAAAGCGATCGATCGTGCAGGCATTCAGTTTAGGATACTAAACGCGAGCAAAGGTCCGGCTGTGCGTGCGACCCGCGCTCAGGCTGACCGCGTGCTTTACCGTCAGGCGGTACGCACCGCGCTGGAGAATCAGCCAAACCTGATGATCTTCCAGCAGGCGGTTGAAGATCTTATCGTTGAGAACGATCGCGTCGTCGGCGCCGTGACCCAAATGGGCCTCAAATTCCGCGCTAAAGCCGTCGTTTTGACCGTCGGGACCTTCCTGGACGGTAAAATCCATATCGGACTGGACAACTACAGCGGCGGCCGTGCTGGCGATCCGCCGTCCATTCCGCTTTCGCGTCGCCTGCGTGAACTGCCGCTGCGCGTGAGCCGTCTGAAAACCGGTACGCCTCCGCGTATTGACGCGCGCACCATCGATTTCAGCGTGTTGGCACAGCAGCACGGCGATAATCCGATGCCGGTCTTCTCGTTCATGGGCAATGCGGCGCAGCATCCGCAGCAGGTGCCGTGCTACATCACGCACACCAACGAAAAAACCCATGACGTGATCCGCAATAACCTCGATCGCAGCCCAATGTACGCAGGCGTGATCGAAGGGATCGGCCCACGCTACTGCCCGTCGATCGAAGATAAGGTGATGCGCTTTGCCGATCGCAACCAGCACCAGATCTTCCTTGAACCGGAAGGGCTGACCTCTAACGAAATTTACCCGAACGGGATCTCCACCAGCCTGCCGTTCGACGTGCAGATGCAGATTGTTCGCTCTATGCAGGGGATGGAGAATGCGAGAATCGTTCGCCCTGGCTACGCGATTGAGTACGATTTCTTCGATCCGCGCGACCTGAAGCCAACCCTGGAAAGCAAATTCATCCAGGGCCTGTTCTTCGCTGGCCAGATTAACGGCACCACAGGTTACGAAGAAGCGGCCGCACAAGGGCTGCTGGCCGGTCTGAACGCCGCACGCTTCTCTGCGGAAAAAGACGGCTGGGCGCCGGCGCGTTCCCAGGCCTATCTGGGCGTCCTGGTTGACGACCTCTGCACGCTCGGTACCAAAGAACCGTACCGTATGTTTACCTCCCGCGCGGAATATCGTCTGATGCTCCGTGAAGACAACGCAGACCTGCGCCTGACCGAAATGGGCCGCGAGCTGGGTCTGGTTGACGATGAACGCTGGGCGCGTTTCAACGAGAAGCTGGAGCGCATTGAGCAGGAACGTCAGCGTCTGAAAACAACGTGGGTCAATCCGCAGGCGGAAACCGCTGCCGAAGTGAACGCTCACTTGACCGCGCCGCTCTCGCGTGAAGCCAGCGGTGAAGACCTGCTGCGTCGCCCTGAAGTGACCTATGAAAACCTGGTCAAACTGACCGCGTTTGCGCCAGGCCTCGAAGACGCGGAAGCCGCGGAGCAGGTCGAAATCCAGGTAAAATACGAAGGCTACATCGCGCGCCAGCAGGATGAGATCGAAAAACAGCAGCGAAACGAAAACACGCTGCTGCCGGAAATGCTGGACTACCGTCAGGTAACGGGGCTTTCCAACGAGGTGATCGCCAAGCTTAACGATCACAAGCCAGTGTCGATCGGCCAGGCTTCACGCATCTCAGGCGTTACGCCAGCTGCGATTTCTATCCTGCTGGTGTGGTTGAAAAAACAGGGCATGCTGCGCCGCAGCGCGTAATGCCCTGAACATTGCCCGGTGGCGCTGCGCTTACCGGGTCTACTAAATCCGTAGGGCGGGTAAGCACAACGCTACCCGCAACCTAAGTTTTCCAACAGGTACTCACCGTGCTCAATAAACTCTCTCGTCTGCTGGATCAGGCAGGTATTTCGCTCACCGATCACCAGAAAACTCAGCTGGTGGGGTATGTCGACATGCTGAATAAATGGAACAAAGCGTACAACCTGACCTCCGTACGCGACCCCAACGAGATGCTGATTCGCCATATCCTCGACAGCATTGTCGTCGCACCGCATCTTAACGGTGAACGCTTTATTGACGTCGGTACGGGGCCCGGTCTGCCTGGCATTCCGCTGTCGATTGTCCGTCCGGAGAGTCATTTCACGCTGCTGGACAGTCTTGGCAAGCGCGTGCGTTTTCTGCGTCAGGTTCAGCATGAGCTGAAGCTTGAAAACATTACGCCGGTTCAGAGCAGGGTAGAGGACTTTCCGGCAGAGCCGCCGTTTGACGGCGTGATCAGCCGTGCATTTGCCTCGTTAAACGACATGGTGAGCTGGTGTAAGCATCTGCCTGCTGAGAATGGACGTTTTTATGCGCTGAAAGGCCAGATGCCTGGCGACGAAATTGAGCAACTACCGGAAGGCTATTCGGTCGAATCTATTGAAAAACTGAAGGTTCCTCAACTCGAGGGCGAGCGTCATTTGGTGATTATTAAGCCAAACAATATTTAAAAATTTAATAAAAAATGTGGAATTTGTGCTGTTCTCTTTGTGTTAAAAAGCAGCACAACTCGCGACGATGGGCTGAAGTTAATTTAACCTTGATGTTACCATGGCTTTTCTTATGGTTAACGTGATTCGATTTATTGCACACGGCTGATAGTCAACAATGAAAATATCAGTCTGCTAAATGTGATGAACAGTTATGAATCATTGATGTTAATTATTTATTAAGAATGTCAATGAAAGGTTTTTGTTGTATACAGGGCTGTTTTGAAAATAGTTACGATATTTTTTCTTTAATTTCATAAAGATGACGTTATGCGATTCAAGGCTTTGATAAACACATCCTTATCGTAAATGTATAATTTGTGATCTCGTGCACGCTTTGTCGTCAATGTTTCCGCGTGGTTTGCAGTTTTGCTCTATGGACGGCACTTTCATCAAAAGTTAAAAAATAGGGGCGGGGAAAAATATTTAAACATTTATTCACCTTTTCGCTACTTAATGTTTGAAATCACGGGTACGCACCGTATAATTTGTCCGCTTTTTGATGCTTGACTCTGAGCCTTAAAGGACGTTTTATACGACACGCGGCATACCTCGAAGGGAGCAGGAGTAAAAACGTGATGTCTGTGTCGCTCTTGAGTAGAAACGTTGCTCGTAAGCTTCTGTTCATTCAGTTTCTGGCCGTGATAGCAAGTGGACTGCTGTTTAGCCTCAAAGACCCCTTCTGGGGCATCTCCGCCGCGTGCGGGGGATTGGCGGTAGTTTTGCCAAACATGTTGTTTATGATTTTTGCCTGGCGTCATCAGGCGCATACACCCGCCAAAGGCCGCGTGGCCTGGTCCTTCGCTTTGGGCGAAGTGTGTAAGGTGTTGCTGACCTTTGCTTTGCTGGTGATGGCGCTGGCGGTTTTAAAAGTGGTATTCATGCCGCTGATAGCTACGTGGGTTTTGGTGCTGGTGGTACAAGTTCTGGCTCCAGCTGTAATCAATAACAAAGGGTAAAAGGCATCATGGCTTCAGAAAATATGACGCCGCAGGATTACATAGGTCACCATCTGAATAACCTTCAGCTGGACCTGCGTACATTCTCGCTGGTGGATCCACATAACCCCCCGGCCACCTTCTGGACGATCAACATCGACTCCATGTTCTTCTCGGTGGTTTTGGGTCTTCTGTTCCTGGCCATGTTCCGCGGTGTTGCTAAACGAGCGACCAGCGGTGTTCCAGGGAAATTCCAGACCTTCGTCGAAATGATCATCGGCTTCGTCCACGGTAGCGTCAAAGACATGTATCACGGTAAGAGCAAGCTGATTGCTCCGCTGGCGCTGACGGTCTTTGTCTGGGTCTTCCTGATGAACCTGATGGACCTTCTGCCTATCGATTTCCTGCCGTGGATTGGCGAACATGTCCTCGGTCTGCCAGCACTGCGCGTGGTTCCGTCCGCTGACGTGAACATCACCCTGTCGATGGCGCTGGGCGTATTTATCCTGATTCTTTTCTACAGCATCAAAATGAAAGGCGTAAGCGGCTTTGTGAAAGAGCTTACCTTGCAGCCGTTCAACCACTGGGCGTTTATTCCGGTCAACCTGATCCTGGAAGGCGTTAGCCTGCTGTCCAAACCTGTTTCACTGGGTCTGCGACTGTTCGGCAACATGTATGCGGGTGAGCTGATTTTCATTCTGATCGCGGGTCTTCTGCCGTGGTGGTCACAGTGGATTCTTAATGTGCCATGGGCCATTTTCCACATCCTGATCATTACGCTGCAAGCCTTTATCTTCATGGTTCTGACGATCGTCTATCTGTCGATGGCGTCTGAAGAGCACTGATTTTTTACCAACACTACTACGTTTTAATTGAAACAAACTGGAGACTGTCATGGAAAACCTGAATATGGATCTGCTGTACATGGCTGCCGCTGTGATGATGGGTCTGGCGGCTATCGGTGCTGCGATCGGTATCGGCATCCTCGGAGGTAAATTCCTGGAAGGCGCAGCGCGTCAACCGGATCTGATTCCTCTGCTGCGTACTCAGTTCTTTATCGTTATGGGTCTGGTGGATGCAATCCCAATGATCGCTGTAGGTCTGGGTCTGTACGTGATGTTTGCTGTCGCGTAGTAGTTGTTTTAAAACCCCAAGCCACAGAAATTTAAGAGGTATTGTGCTGTGAACATGAACGCAACAATCCTCGGCCAGGCCATCGCGTTTATTCTCTTTGTCTGGTTCTGCATGAAGTATGTATGGCCGCCTTTAATGGCTGCCATCGAAAAACGTCAGAAAGAAATTGCTGACGGTCTGGCTTCCGCAGAACGCGCTAAGAAAGATTTGGACCTTGCACAGGCCAACGCGACAGACCAGCTGAAAAAAGCGAAAGCTGAAGCTCAGGTAATCATTGAACAGGCTAACAAACGCCGTTCTCAGATCCTGGACGAAGCCAAAGCTGAAGCAGAACAGGAACGTACTAAGATCGTGACACAGGCTCAGGCTGAAATTGAAGCCGAGCGTAAACGTGCTCGTGAAGAACTGCGTAAGCAGGTTGCGATTCTGGCTGTTGCTGGCGCCGAGAAGATCATCGAACGTTCCGTGGATGAAGCTGCTAACAGCGACATCGTGGACAAACTTGTCGCTGAACTGTAAGGAGGGAGGGGCTGATGTCTGAATTTGTTACGGTAGCTCGCCCCTACGCCAAAGCAGCTTTTGACTTTGCTGTCGAACACCAAAGTGTCGATCGCTGGCAGGACATGCTGGCGTTTGCCGCTGAGGTGACGAAAAACGAACAAATGGCTGAGTTGCTTTCCGGTGCATTAGCGCCTGAAACCCTCGCCGCGTCGTTTATCGCCGTGTGCGGAGAGCAGCTGGATGCCAACGGCCAGAACCTGATTAAGGTGATGGCAGAGAATGGTCGTCTGCGCGTGCTCCCGGATGTTCTTGAGCAGTTTGAGCACTTACGTGCCCTTAGTGAAGCCACTGCAGAAGTCGAAGTGACCTCTGCGACTGAACTGAGTGATGAACAGCTTGCGAAAATTACCGCCGCGATGGAAAAACGTCTGTCACGCAAAGTTAAGCTGAATTGCAAAATCGATAAGTCTGTAATGGCAGGCGTAATCATCCGCTCGGGTGATATGGTCATTGATGGCAGCGTACGCGGCCGTCTTGAACGCCTTGCAGACGTCTTGCAGTCTTAAGGGGACTGGAGCATGCAACTGAATTCCACCGAAATCAGCGAACTGATCAAGCAGCGCATTGCTCAGTTCAGTGTTGTGAGTGAAGCTCACAACGAAGGTACTATTGTTTCTGTAAGTGACGGTGTTATCCGCATCCACGGCCTGGCCGATTGTATGCAGGGTGAGATGATTTCCCTGCCGGGTAACCGTTACGCTATCGCACTGAACCTGGAGCGCGACTCCGTAGGTGCTGTTGTGATGGGCCCATACGCTGACCTCGCCGAAGGCATGAAGGTTAAGTGTACTGGCCGTATTCTGGAAGTGCCGGTTGGCCGTGGCCTGCTGGGCCGCGTGGTTAACACCCTGGGTGCGCCAATCGACGGTAAAGGTCCGGTTGAGCACGATGGCTTCTCCCCAATCGAAGTTATCGCACCGGGCGTTATCGACCGTCAGTCCGTTGATCAGCCAGTACAGACTGGCTATAAGTCCGTTGATGCCATGATCCCAATCGGTCGTGGTCAGCGTGAACTGATCATCGGTGACCGTCAGACCGGTAAAACCGCGATGGCAATCGACGCCATCATCAACCAGCGTGACTCCGGCATCAAATGTGTGTACGTGGCTATCGGCCAGAAAGCGTCCACCATTTCTAACGTGGTTCGTAAACTGGAAGAGCACGGCGCGCTGTCTAACACCATCGTTGTTGTCGCGACCGCTTCTGAATCTGCTGCACTGCAATACCTGGCGCCATACGCCGGTTGCGCAATGGGCGAATACTTCCGTGACCGCGGTGAAGATGCGCTGATCGTATACGATGACCTGTCTAAACAGGCCGTTGCTTACCGTCAGGTTTCCCTGCTGCTCCGTCGTCCACCAGGACGTGAAGCATTCCCTGGCGACGTATTCTACCTCCACTCTCGTCTGCTGGAGCGTGCTTCCCGCGTTAACGCGGAATACGTCGAGAACTTCACCAAAGGTGAAGTGAAGGGTAAAACGGGCTCTCTGACCGCACTGCCGATCATTGAAACCCAGGCGGGTGACGTTTCTGCGTTCGTTCCGACCAACGTAATCTCCATTACCGATGGTCAGATCTTCCTGGAAACCAACCTGTTTAACTCCGGTATTCGTCCGGCGGTTAACCCGGGTATCTCCGTATCCCGTGTAGGTGGTGCTGCTCAGACCAAGATCATCAAGAAACTGTCCGGTGGTATTCGTACCGCGCTGGCACAGTATCGTGAACTGGCTGCGTTCTCTCAGTTCGCATCCGATCTGGACGAAGCAACCCGTAAACAGCTGAGCCACGGTCAGAAAGTGACCGAGCTGCTGAAGCAGAAACAGTACGCACCAATGTCTGTTGCTCAGCAGGGTCTGGTTCTGTTCGCGGCTGAACGCGGTTACCTCGAAGATGTGGAACTGGCGAAAATCGGTAGCTTCGAAGCCGCTCTGCTGGCTTACGTCGACCGTGATCACGCTCCGCTGATGCAAGAGATCAACCAGACCGGTGGCTATAACGATGAAATCGAAGGCAAGCTGAAAGCTATCCTCGATTCCTTCAAAGCAACCCAGTCCTGGTAATCGTCCGGCGGCTTGTCGTGAGACAAGCCGTCAGGCATTGAGGAGAAGCTCATGGCCGGCGCAAAAGAGATACGTAGTAAGATCGCAAGCGTCCAAAACACGCAGAAGATCACTAAAGCGATGGAGATGGTCGCCGCTTCCAAAATGCGTAAATCGCAGGATCGCATGGCGGCCAGCCGTCCTTATGCAGAAACCATGCGCAAAGTGATTGGTCACCTTGCAAACGGTAATCTGGAATATAAGCACCCTTACCTGGAAGAACGCGACGTTAAGCGCGTGGGCTACCTGGTGGTGTCGACCGACCGTGGTCTGTGTGGCGGCTTGAACATTAACCTGTTCAAAAAACTGCTGGCGGATATGAAAGGCTGGTCCGATAAAGGCGTTCAGTGCGATCTGGCACTGATTGGCTCTAAAGGCGTCTCTTTCTTTAACTCCGTTGGTGGCAACATTGTCGCTCAGGTGACCGGTATGGGTGATAACCCGTCCCTGTCCGAACTGATCGGCCCGGTTAAAGTGATGTTGCAGGCCTATGATGAAGGCCGTCTGGACAGACTGTACGTTGTCAGCAACAAATTTATTAACACCATGTCTCAGGTGCCTACGATCACTCAGATGCTGCCTTTACCGGCATCAGAAGATGACGAGTTGAAGCAGAAAGCCTGGGATTACCTGTATGAACCCGATCCGAAACCGCTGCTGGATACCCTGCTGCGTCGTTACGTTGAATCACAGGTTTATCAGGGCGTTGTAGAAAACCTGGCCAGCGAGCAGGCCGCACGAATGGTGGCGATGAAAGCCGCGACCGATAATGGCGGCAGCCTGATTAAAGAGCTGCAGTTGGTTTACAACAAAGCTCGTCAGGCCAGCATTACTCAGGAACTCACCGAGATCGTCTCGGGGGCCGCCGCGGTTTAACCAGGTTTACGAATTACGTAGAGGATTCAAGATGGCTACTGGAAAGATTGTCCAGGTAATCGGCGCCGTGGTGGACGTCGAGTTCCCTCAGGACGCCGTACCACGCGTGTACGACGCGCTTGAGGTACAGAATGGTAACGAGAGCCTGGTGCTGGAAGTTCAGCAGCAGCTCGGCGGCGGTATCGTGCGTACCATCGCGATGGGTTCTTCCGACGGTCTGCGTCGTGGTCTGGAAGTGAAAGACCTTGAGCACCCGATCGAAGTCCCGGTAGGTAAAGCAACGCTGGGTCGTATCATGAACGTATTGGGTCAGCCAATCGACATGAAAGGCGACATCGGTGAAGAAGAGCGTTGGGCTATCCACCGCGCGGCACCGTCCTACGAAGAGCTGTCCAGCTCTCAGGAACTGCTGGAAACCGGTATCAAAGTTATCGACCTGATGTGTCCGTTCGCGAAGGGCGGTAAAGTCGGTCTGTTCGGTGGTGCGGGTGTAGGTAAAACCGTAAACATGATGGAGCTGATCCGTAACATCGCGATCGAGCACTCCGGTTACTCCGTGTTTGCGGGCGTAGGTGAACGTACTCGTGAGGGTAACGACTTCTACCACGAAATGACCGACTCCAACGTTCTGGACAAAGTATCCCTGGTTTACGGCCAGATGAACGAGCCACCAGGAAACCGTCTGCGCGTAGCGCTGACCGGCCTGACGATGGCTGAGAAGTTCCGTGACGAAGGTCGTGACGTTCTGCTGTTCGTCGATAACATCTACCGTTACACCCTGGCCGGTACTGAAGTATCCGCACTGCTGGGTCGTATGCCTTCAGCGGTAGGTTATCAGCCAACGCTGGCGGAAGAGATGGGTGTTCTTCAGGAACGTATCACCTCTACCAAAACCGGCTCTATCACCTCCGTTCAGGCGGTATACGTACCTGCGGATGACTTGACTGACCCATCTCCAGCCACCACCTTTGCGCACTTAGATGCAACCGTGGTACTGAGCCGTCAGATCGCGTCTCTGGGTATCTACCCGGCCGTTGACCCGCTGGACTCCACCAGCCGTCAGCTGGATCCACTGGTTGTGGGTCAGGAACACTACGACACCGCGCGTGGCGTACAGTCCCTGCTCCAGCGTTACCAGGAACTGAAAGACATCATCGCCATCCTGGGTATGGATGAGCTGTCTGAAGAAGACAAACTGGTGGTAGCACGCGCGCGTAAGATCCAGCGCTTCCTGTCCCAGCCGTTCTTCGTTGCGGAAGTATTCACCGGTTCTCCGGGTAAATACGTTTCCCTGAAAGACACCATCCGTGGCTTTAAGGGCATCATGGAAGGCGAATACGATCACCTGCCGGAGCAGGCGTTCTACATGGTTGGTTCCATCGACGAAGCCGTGGAAAAAGCCAAAAAACTTTAACGCCTTAATCGGAGGGTGATATGGCAATGACTTACCACCTGGACGTCGTCAGCGCAGAGCAACAAATGTTCTCTGGTCTGGTCGAGAAAATCCAGGTAACGGGTAGTGAAGGTGAACTGGGTATTTTCCCAGGGCACGCACCGCTGCTCACCGCCATTAAGCCTGGTATGATCCGCATCGTTAAACAGTTCGGTCACGAAGAGTTTATCTATCTGTCTGGCGGCATTCTTGAAGTGCAGCCTGGCAGTGTGACCGTTCTGGCCGATACCGCTATCCGTGGACAGGATCTCGACGAAGCGCGAGCCCTGGAATCGAAGCGTAAGGCTGAAGAGCACATTAGCAGCTCTCATGGTGACGTGGATTACGCTCAGGCGTCTGCGGAGCTGGCCAAAGCGATCGCGAAACTGCGCGTTATCGAGTTGACCAAAAAAGCGATGTAACACCGGCTTGAAAAGCACAAAAGCCAGTCTGGTTCCCAGGCTGGCTTTTTTTTTCATCCTTAATTCATGATGAAAAAGATGTAGAATTTTGAGCATCAAACGTTTTTACTTCTCACTTAAATTACAGTCAGGACGCGTATGTTGAACAATACGATGAGCGTGGTCATTCTTGCCGCAGGCAAAGGCACCCGCATGTATTCCGATCTTCCCAAGGTGCTTCACACGCTGGCAGGAAAGCCGATGGTGCAGCATGTTATTGATGCTGCAAATGAATTGGGCGCGCGTCAGGTCAACCTGGTGTACGGTCACGGTGGCGATTTGCTGAAAGCAACGCTGCGTGATGACAAGCTCAACTGGGTGCTTCAGGCAGAACAGCTGGGTACCGGCCATGCGATGCAGCAGGCGGCTCCGTTCTTCGCCGATGATGAAGACATTCTGATGCTCTACGGCGACGTCCCGCTGATCTCCGTTGAAACGCTGACTCGCCTGCGTGAAGCCAAGCCGCAGGGCGGCATTGGCTTGCTTACCGTCGTGCTGGACGATCCGAGCGGCTATGGCCGCATCACGCGTGAAAACGGCAACGTGACCGGTATTGTCGAACATAAAGATGCCACCGACGCGCAGCGCCAGATCCAGGAAATCAACACCGGCATCCTGATTGCCAACGGCGCAGACATGAAGCGCTGGCTGTCAAACCTCAACAATAATAATGCGCAGGGTGAATACTACATCACCGACATCATCGCGATGGCGTATCAGGAAGGCCGTGAAATTGCCGCCGTTCATCCGGCGCGCATCAGCGAAACGGAAGGCGTAAACAACCGCCTGCAGCTTTCCCGCCTCGAGCGTATTTATCAGTCCGAGCAGGCCGAAAAGCTTCTGCTGGCGGGCGTGATGTTGCGCGATCCGGCGCGTTTCGATCTGCGCGGTACGCTATCCCACGGGCGCGACGTTGAAATTGATACTAACGTTATCGTTGAAGGCAACGTCCAGCTCGGTAACCGCGTCAAAATTGGTACAGGTTGCGTGATCAAAAACAGCGTCATCGGTGACGACTGTGAAATCAGCCCGTACAGCGTGGTGGAAGATGCCCATCTGGAAGCGGCCTGCACTATTGGCCCGTTCGCCCGCCTGCGCCCGGGGGCTGAGCTGCTGGAAGGCGCTCACGTGGGTAACTTCGTTGAAATGAAGAAGGCACGTCTGGGTAAAGGCTCCAAGGCCGGTCATCTGACCTATCTGGGCGATGCGGAAATTGGCGATAACGTGAATATTGGTGCAGGTACCATTACCTGTAACTATGACGGTGCCAACAAGTTTAAAACGATCATTGGCGATGACGTGTTCGTCGGTTCCGACACGCAGCTGGTGGCGCCTGTTACCGTAGGTAACGGCGTGACTATTGCTGCCGGGACGACCGTGACGCGTGACGTGGCGGATAACGAGTTAGTGCTAAGCCGCGTGCCGCAGGTGCACAAGCAGGGCTGGAAACGCCCGGTGAAGAAGAAGTAACGGATTTACCCCTCACCCTAACCCTCTCCCCAAAGGGGAGAGGGGATTGTTCGGTGCGGTGTTTTTCTCCCTCGCCCCTTTGGGGAGAGGGCCGGGGTGAGGGGATAATATAATCCTCCCCCCACAAGCAGTACCCATAACAATAACCCCACTCTCTACAAGGCTCGGGGTGCCCGGAAAGGGCGTTACCCAAAGGATTTCGCGTTGTGGCAAGGCGGCAAGCGTATGAGTCCATGGGAGCTTACTTAAGTAAGTGACCGTGGCGAGTACGAGAAGCCAACGCAGCCGCAGCGTGAAAGACGTAGGGTAAATACAGGTCAGCGACAACGCAGGCATCATGCCTAAATTCGGAATCTAAAATATGTGTGGAATTGTTGGCGCAGTTGCGCAGCGTGATATTGCTGAAATCCTTCTCGAAGGTTTACGTCGTCTGGAATACCGTGGCTACGACTCGGCCGGTCTGGCCGTTGTCGATGCAGAAGGGCATATGACCCGCCTGCGCCGTCTCGGTAAAGTGCAAATGCTGGCTCAGGCCGCGGAAGAACACCCACTGCACGGCGGCACCGGTATCGCGCACACCCGCTGGGCGACGCACGGCGAACCGTCTGAAGGTAACGCGCACCCGCATGTGTCTGAACACATCGTGGTGGTGCATAACGGCATTATTGAAAACCACGAACCGCTGCGCGAAGAACTCAAAGCGCGCGGCTATACCTTTGTCTCTGAAACCGACACCGAAGTGATTGCTCACCTGGTTCACTGGGAGCTGGCACAGGGCGGCACGCTGCGTGAAGCGGTGCTGCGCGCGATACCTCAGCTGCGCGGTGCGTACGGTACGGTGATCATGGATTCCCGTGACCCTTCTACCCTGCTGGCCGCGCGTTCCGGTAGCCCGATGGTTATCGGTCTGGGCATGGGCGAAAACTTTATCGCTTCTGACCAGCTGGCGCTGCTGCCGGTGACCCGTCGCTTTATCTTCCTCGAAGAGGGCGATATCGCGGAAGTGACGCGCCGCAGCGTGACCGTGTTCGATACCAAAGGCGAACAGGTGAAGCGTCAGGAGATCGAATCCAACCTGCAGTACGACGCGGGCGACAAAGGCGCTTACCGTCACTACATGCAGAAAGAGATCTACGAGCAGCCGAACGCTATTAAGAACACGCTGACCGGGCGCATCAGCCACGGCGAGGTGGACCTGAGCGAACTGGGCGCCAACGCCAACGAATTGCTCGGCAAAGTAGAGCATATTCAGATCGTCGCCTGCGGGACCTCATACAACTCCGGCATGGTCTCTCGCTACTGGTTTGAATCCCTGGCGGGCGTGCCGTGCGATGTGGAAATTGCGTCAGAGTTCCGCTACCGCAAATCCGCCGTACGCCGCAACAGCCTGATGATCACCTTATCTCAGTCTGGTGAAACGGCGGACACCCTGGCGGCGCTGCGCCTTTCTAAAGAGCTGGGCTACCTGGGCTCGCTGGCTATCTGTAATGTTCCCGGCTCGTCGCTGGTGCGTGAATCCGATCTGGCGCTGATGACCAAAGCAGGCACCGAAATCGGCGTGGCATCGACTAAGGCATTTACCACTCAGCTGACCGTTCTGCTGATGCTGGTGGCGAAACTGGCGCGCCTGAAAGGCCAGGACGCGTCCGTTGAGCATGACATTGTTCACGGCCTGCAGGCGCTGCCGAGCCGTATTGAGCAGATGCTGTCTCAGGACAAGCGCATTGAAGCGCTGGCGGAAGATTTCTCTGACAAACATCACGCCCTGTTCCTTGGCCGTGGCGATCAGTATCCGATTGCGCTGGAAGGCGCGCTGAAGCTGAAAGAGATCTCATATATTCACGCGGAAGCCTACGCGGCGGGCGAGCTGAAGCACGGCCCGCTGGCGCTGATCGACGCGGATATGCCGGTTATCGTTGTCGCACCTAACAACGAACTGCTGGAAAAGCTGAAGTCTAACATCGAAGAAGTCCGCGCCCGCGGCGGCGTGCTGTACGTCTTCGCTGATAAAGATGCCGGTTTTGCCAGCAGCGATAACATGCACATCATCGAGATGCCGCATGTAGAAGAGGTCATTGCGCCAATCTTCTACACCGTTCCGCTGCAGCTTCTGGCTTATCACGTCGCGCTGATTAAAGGCACCGACGTTGACCAGCCGCGTAACCTGGCGAAGTCCGTCACCGTAGAATAATCCCTCAAGGCTCCACCTTCGGGTGGAGCTTTTTTATGACAATCTGTCATTTTCAGCTATTTTTTCAGTGTCACATAAAGAAAATATTACTGAAAACACACTGTCATATCCTTCTTTAAGATAATGATAAATATATGATTTTTCACTTAACTTTAAGTGAAATTTCCGTTGTCATAAAACTGTCATAATTCGTACATTTATCTGTCACCTGTTTGTCCTATTTTGCTCATCGTAGCCACTTAAACAACGATTTACGAAAATCCTGCAGGAGACATTATGAAAGTTATGCGTACCACTGTCGCAACTGTTGTCGCCGCGACCTTATCGATGAGTGCTTTCTCTGCGTTTGCAGCAGCAAGCCTGACGGGCGCGGGTGCAACCTTCCCTGCGCCGGTGTATGCCAAATGGGCAGATACCTATCAGAAAGAAACCGGTAACAAGGTTAACTATCAGGGTATTGGCTCCTCCGGTGGCGTAAAACAAATTACCGCTAACACCGTTGATTTCGGCGCTTCAGACGCTCCGCTGTCTGATGAGAAACTGAATCAGGAAGGCCTGTTCCAGTTCCCGACCGTGATCGGCGGCGTTGTGCTGGCCGTTAACATCCCTGGCCTGAAATCAGGCGAGCTGGTGCTGGACGGCAAAACCCTGGGCGACATCTACCTGGGCAAAATCAAAAAGTGGGATGACCAAGCCATCACCAGGCTGAACCCGGGCGTTAAGCTGCCTTCGCAGAACATCGCCGTGGTTCGCCGCGCTGACGGTTCCGGCACCTCCTTCGTCTTCACCAGCTACCTGGCGAAAGTGAACGACGAGTGGAAATCTAAAGTCGGCTCTGGCTCTACCGTGAACTGGCCAACCGGCCTGGGCGGTAAGGGTAACGACGGTATCGCCGCGTTCGTCCAGCGTCTGCCGGGCTCTATCGGTTACGTAGAGTACGCCTATGCCAAGCAGAACAACCTGGCCTATACCAAGCTGGTTTCTGCTGATGGTAAGCCGGTGAGCCCGACCGAAGAGAACTTCGCTAACGCCGCGAAAGGCGCTGACTGGAGCAAATCCTTCGCTCAGGACCTGACCAATCAGAAGGGCGACGACGCGTGGCCAATCACCTCTACCACCTTCATCTTGGTCCACAAAGATCAGAAGAAGCCTGAGCAGGGCGCCGAAGTGCTGAAGTTCTTCGACTGGGCGTACAAAAACGGCGGCAAGCAGGCTAACGACCTGGACTACGCTAGCCTGCCAGACAACGTGGTTGAGCAGATTCGTGCTGCATGGAAAACCAACGTGAAAGACAGCAGCGGTAAAGCGCTGTACTAACAGGATATTTTTGACGAAGATGGCGGGTAGCGCTCGCGCTTACCCGCCCTACGGCTCCGGCTGTAGGCCCGGTATGCGCGAGCGCCATCGGGCATATTCGTAAGACGTCACATAAAGAAGAGTAATTTATGGCTGCAACCAAGCCTGCATTTAACCCTCCGGGTAAAAAAGGTGACATGATTTTCAGCGCGCTGGTCAAACTGGCTGCGCTGATTGTGCTATTGCTGCTGGGCGGCATTATCGTGTCTCTGATTTTCTCCTCCTGGCCGAGCATTCAGAAATTCGGTTTCGCCTTCCTGTGGACCAAAGAGTGGGATGCGCCGAACGATATCTACGGTGCGCTGGTGCCGATTTACGGCACGCTGGTGACTTCGTTCATCGCCCTGCTGATTGCGGTTCCGGTGAGCTTCGGCATTGCCCTGTTCCTGACGGAGCTGGCGCCGGGCTGGCTGAGACGCCCGCTGGGCATCGCCATTGAGCTGCTGGCCGCGATCCCCAGTATCGTGTACGGCATGTGGGGCCTGTTTATCTTTGCGCCACTGTTCGCGACCTACTTCCAGGAGCCGGTCGGTAACGTTCTCTCCGCGATTCCGTTTGTCGGCGCCCTGTTCTCTGGCCCGGCGTTCGGTATCGGCATTCTGGCCGCGGGCGTGATCCTCGCCATCATGATTATTCCGTACATTGCGGCGGTCATGCGCGACGTCTTCGAACAAACCCCGGTGATGATGAAAGAGTCGGCCTACGGCATTGGCTGCACCACCTGGGAAGTCATCTGGCGCATCGTGCTTCCGTTCACCAAAAATGGAGTCATCGGCGGCATTATGCTGGGCTTAGGCCGCGCGCTGGGTGAAACCATGGCGGTGACCTTTATCATTGGTAATACCTACCAGCTGGACAGCGTTTCGCTCTACATGCCGGGTAACAGCATAACCTCCGCGCTGGCGAATGAATTTGCCGAAGCCGAGTCCGGGCTGCACGTAGCGGCGCTGATGGAGCTGGGCCTGATCCTGTTTGTGATTACCTTCATCGTACTGGCGATTTCCAAGCTGATGATTATGCGTCTGGCTAAAAACGAGGGGGCGCGCTAATGGCAACTCTCGAAATGCAAAACACCGCGGAGCTGGCGGAATCCCGCCGCAAAATGCAGGCGAAGCGCCGCTTCAAAAACCGCATCGCGCTGACGCTCTCCATGGCGACGATGGCGTTCGGCCTGTTCTGGCTAATCTGGATTTTAATGTCCACGATTACCCGCGGCATCGACGGCATGTCTCTGGCGCTGTTCACCGAAATGACGCCGCCGCCAAACACGGCGGGCGGGGGTCTGGCGAATGCCCTGGCGGGCAGCGGCCTGCTGATCCTGTGGGCGACGGTTTTCGGTACGCCGCTGGGCATCATGGCCGGGATTTACCTTGCCGAGTACGGACGCAAATCCTGGCTGGCGGAAGTGATTCGCTTCATCAACGACATTCTGTTGTCCGCGCCGTCTATCGTCGTCGGCCTGTTCGTTTACACCGTGGTGGTGGCGCAGATGGAACACTTCTCCGGTTGGGCGGGCGTGATTGCGCTGGCGCTGCTGCAGGTGCCCATCGTCATACGAACCACCGAGAACATGCTGAAGCTGGTGCCGGACAGCCTGCGCGAAGCGGCTTACGCGCTGGGCACGCCGAAGTGGAAGATGATCTCCGCGATTACGCTGAAAGCGTCTATCTCCGGGATCATGACCGGCATCCTGCTGGCGGTTGCGCGTATCGCCGGTGAAACGGCTCCGCTGCTGTTTACCTCCCTCTCCAACCAGTTCTGGAGTACGGACATGATGCAGCCGATCGCCAACCTGCCGGTGACGATCTTTAAATTTGCGATGAGCCCATTCGCGGAATGGCAGCAGCTGGCGTGGGCCGGGGTGCTGATCATTACCCTTTGCGTACTGTTACTGAACATTCTGGCGCGCGTCATTTTCGCGAAGAAGAAACACGGTTAAATTTTTACGGCGCGGCACTTCGCGGCGCCGAATGAGGAAATGAGTCAATGAGTATGGTTGATACTGCCCCGGGTAAGATTCAGGTTCGTGATTTGAACTTCTACTACGGCAAATTCCATGCCCTGAAGAATATCAATCTGGATATCGCGAAGAACCAGGTTACGGCATTCATCGGTCCGTCAGGCTGTGGTAAATCCACCCTGCTGCGTACCTTTAACAAAATGTATTCGCTTTATCCGGAGCAGCGCGCCGAAGGTGAAATTATCCTCGACGGCGAAAACATTCTGACCCAGGCTCAGGATATTGCCCTCCTGCGCGCAAAAGTGGGCATGGTATTCCAGAAGCCGACGCCGTTCCCGATGTCGATTTATGACAACATCGCGTTTGGCGTGCGCCTGTTCGAAAAGCTTTCCCGCGCGGATATGGACGAGCGCGTGCAGTGGGCATTGACCAAGGCCGCACTCTGGAACGAAACCAAAGATAAATTGCACCAGAGCGGGTACTCTCTCTCCGGTGGCCAGCAGCAGCGTCTGTGCATTGCGCGCGGTATCGCCATTCGCCCGGAAGTGCTGCTGCTGGACGAGCCGTGTTCCGCGCTTGACCCGATCTCAACGGGCCGCATTGAAGAGCTGATCACCGAGCTGAAGCAGGACTACACCGTGGTGATCGTGACCCACAACATGCAGCAGGCTGCGCGTTGCTCCGACCACACGGCGTTTATGTACCTGGGTGAGTTGATTGAGTTCAGTAACACGGACGATCTGTTCACTAAGCCTGCGAAGAAACAAACCGAAGATTACATTACTGGCCGCTACGGTTGATTTGGAGTGAATCATGGACAACCTCAATCTTAACAAACACATTTCAGGCCAGTTCAACGCAGAGCTGGAAAGCATTCGTACCCAGGTGATGACCATGGGCGGCATGGTCGAGCAGCAGCTTTCTGATGCGATTACGGCGATGCACAACCAGGACAGCGAGCTGGCGAAGCGCGTCATTGAAGGCGACAAAAACGTCAACATGATGGAAGTCGCCATCGACGAAGCGTGCGTGCGCATTATCGCCAAGCGTCAGCCCACGGCGAGCGACCTGCGTCTGGTGATGGCGATCATCAAAACCATCGCCGAGCTGGAGCGCATCGGTGACGTTGCGGATAAAATCTGCCGCACCGCGCTGGAGAAATTCTCCCAGCAGCACCAGCCGCTGCTGGTGAGCCTGGAGTCGCTGGGCCGCCACACCGTGCAGATGCTGCACGACGTGCTGGACGCGTTTGCGCGTATGGATTTGGACGAAGCGGTGCGTATCTACCGTGAAGACAAGAAAGTCGACCAGGAGTATGAAGGCATCGTGCGTCAGCTGATGACCTACATGATGGAAGACTCCCGTACTATTCCAAGCGTGCTGACCGCCCTGTTCTGCGCGCGCTCCATCGAGCGTATCGGCGACCGCTGCCAGAACATTTGCGAATACATCTTCTACTTCGTGAAGGGGCAGGATTTCCGTCACGTCGGCGGCGACGAGCTGGACAAGCTGCTGGCGGGGAAAGATCCGAAAGAGTGATTTTACCCTCACCTTAACCCTCTCCCTAAGGAGAGGGGACAAATTGGTTTTCTCCCTCTCCTTTTGGGAGAGGGTCGGGGTGAGGGGAAAAATCAGCGAGTAATATTCCACCCGCGTGCCTTCCACAATTCAGGCAGCTGCGCCAGATCGGTAAAGGTCGTCACCTTTGGATGATCGATCGGCTTGTTGTGCGGATCGGCGCAGAAGTAAAACACCTCCATGCCTGCATCAATTCCCGACTGCGCCCCCGCAGAAGAGTCATCCACCAGAATGCAGTTCTCTACGTTGACGTTCATCGCTTTCGCCGCGTGGAACATCAGCGCCGGATCGGGCTTCCAGCGCTGGATATCGTAGCCGCTGAACAGCTTGTCCGGGAAATGGTGCAGCATCTCCAGCTTGCCCAGCGAATGCTGCATTTTGCTGACCGGACCGTTAGAAACCACGCAGATCGGCACCGTCATCGCATCCAGCAGCGCGTTCGCACCGGCAATCACCTCCAGCTCGGAGTCGAACAGGCGTGCGACCTCGGCGCGGTACACCGGTTCCAGATCCGCTTTCGCCAGATCCACACCGTGCTCTTCGTTAATGATGTCGATGATCTCGTAGAGCTTCACGCCCTTAAAGCGTTTGAACACCTCGTCGAGATCGAGCGTAATGCCAAATTCCTGAAACATAGCGACATACGCGCGGGAACAAATGACCTCACTGTCGACCAGCGTACCGTCGCAGTCGAAAAATACCGCTTCAATTCCGGACATGCCTTTCCCTTTTAACAAGTTTAACGTTTACGTACTGCTGTTTTACGAGACGCAATCGTTGCCGTATAAGCAAAATCAATGAAAAAAAGTATCCCGTAACTGCCCTTATTGTCGCATTTTGGTATAGGATAGCGACGAATTTTCCCTCCTTGTTCGGAAATTGATGATGAGTCAACAACACACTACCCAGACGTCTGGTCAGGGTTTGCTTGAGCGCGTGTTTAAGCTGCGCGAGCACGGCACAACGGCACGCACCGAAGTGATCGCCGGTTTTACTACCTTCCTGACGATGGTCTATATCGTTTTTGTTAACCCACAGATTCTGGGCGTGGCCGGTATGGACACCAGCGCCGTCTTCGTGACCACCTGCCTGATCGCCGCGCTGGGCAGCATTTTGATGGGCGTGTTTGCTAACCTGCCGGTCGCACTGGCTCCGGCAATGGGCTTAAACGCGTTCTTCGCCTTCGTGGTGGTTCAGGCCATGGGCCTGCCGTGGCAGGTGGGCATGGGCGCGATCTTCTGGGGCGCCATTGGCCTGCTGCTGCTGACCATTTTCCGCGTGCGCTACTGGATGATTGCCAATATCCCTGTCAGCCTGCGCGTGGGCATCACCAGCGGTATTGGGCTGTTCATCGGCATGATGGGCCTGAAGAACGCGGGCGTCATCGTTGCGAACCCGGAAACGCTGGTAAGCATCGGCAACCTGGCCTCCCACGGCGTGCTGCTGGGCGTGCTGGGCTTCTTTATCATCGCCATTCTGGCGTCGCGTAACATTCACGCCGCGGTGCTGGTCTCGATAATTGTGACCACGCTGCTGGGCTGGATGCTGGGCGACGTTCACTATAGCGGCATCGTCTCCGCGCCGCCGAGCGTCACTACCGTTATTGGTCACGTTGACCTGGCAGGATCGCTGAACCTCGGCCTGGCGGGCGTAATTTTCTCCTTCATGCTGGTTAACCTGTTTGACTCTTCCGGCACGCTGATCGGCGTCACCGACAAAGCGGGCCTGGCTGACGAGAAAGGCAAGTTCCCGCGCATGAAGCAGGCGCTGTTTGTGGATAGCGTCTCGTCCGTGGCCGGTTCGTTCATCGGCACGTCTTCTGTTACCGCTTACATTGAATCCTCTTCCGGCGTGTCCGTGGGCGGTCGTACCGGGCTGACGGCGGTAGTGGTTGGCCTGCTGTTCCTGCTGGTGATCTTCCTTTCTCCGCTGGCAGGAATGGTGCCACCGTATGCGGCAGCCGGTGCGCTGATTTACGTCGGCGTGCTGATGACCTCAAGCCTGGCGCGCGTGAAGTGGGAAGATTTAACCGAAGCGGTACCGGCGTTTATTACCGCCGTCATGATGCCGTTTAGCTTCTCGATTACCGAAGGTATCGCGCTGGGCTTCATCTCCTACTGCGTGATGAAGATCGGTACCGGTCGCTTCCGCGAGCTCAGCCCGTGCGTGATCGTGGTGGCGTTGCTGTTCGTGCTGAAGATTGTGTTTATCGACGCCAAATAAACAGGTTTGTTCCCTCTCCCTGTGGGAGAGGGTTAGGGTGAGGGCAACGGGCCGCTCCGGCTTATGCCTTCACCCGCTTAATATAATCCCCGAACGCCGTCAGCTGTCCGCTCAGATGGTCGCGCGTGCTCTGATCTACCACTTCACCCGTCTGCGGGTCGACTTTATTCTGAATCACGCCGCCCATAAATTCCGGCTTGTTCATGACCATTGCATCCAGGAATACCAGAATCTGGCGCAGGTGATACTGGCAGCGTGCGCCGCCAATGGCGCCCATTGAGCTGGTCTGAATCAAGACCGGTTTTCCGGAAAGCGGCTGTTCCGGCAAACGGGACAACCAGTCAATCGCGTTCTTCAGGCCACCGGGAACCGAGTAGTTGTATTCAGGTGTAACGATGACCACGCCGTCCGCCTGGCGGATCTGTTCTGCAATTGCTTCCACGCTCTGCGGGAATCCCTCTTCCTGCTGCATGTCGGCATCATAGAGCGGGATATCGCCAATGGAAGGCAGTGCGACAATCTCCATTCCCGCGGGGGCCAGCTGCGGCAGCGTGCGAGCGACCATTCCATTAAATGAACCTTTGCGCAGGCTCCCCAGTAACGTAACAACTTTCAACGTATCAGACATGATTACTCCTGTTTCATCATGGTGATCCGGAATGGATCAGCTAAGGGTAAATGCTTTTTCTGCGGGTAAACTGGTCAGCCGCATAAGGCGTGCGGCGGGCTCGTTGGCGCGCTCGGGCACCTCCGGAAGACTACGCCATCCGCGGGTGCTGTCAAACTCCCAGATTTTCAGCCGCTCAATGGCCGGCGTGACGGCAATCGACCAAATTAGCACATCCTCTGCGTCGCTGAGCGCTTCGATGCGCGCCGCTTTTGTTGCGCGCAGCCGTCCCGAGCCGGGGAGAAGCTGCAGCAGGCTGGCGTCGTCTGATGCGCAGCCGCAAAGCTTGCGAATGCTCTGGCGCAGCGTGATGAGCTGAGCCTTAGCCTCAGCGGGATCGTTTTGATTGCGTATCCACAGCTTTTCATTACTGGAAAGCGGATAATCTTCATGCGGATTAAGGACGTGGAAACCGCGCGTGGCGCGCTGAAGCTCGAGATCCAGCCCGCAGTCACCTTCGGTGGTCAGAGCAATGCCCACAATATTGCCCGCGTAGGCGATGGAAAAACGAGGGAGTTCGGGGTTGGCAAAGACCGGCCGGCCTTCGGGTTGCGTAATCATATCCGGCAGCTCGCCGGTGCCGTACAGCATAAACATCAGTTCGGCGAGAAGTGCTCTGGAAGCTAAAAAACGCGTCCTGCGATGTTCGGGGAGATTACGTGCCTCATCGTGGCAGGCAGAAGACATTCTGGGCGACACGAGCCGTCCCTCTTTCAGCGTTCCACGTGCAAAATGCGTAGCCATTTTTCGCTCCTTGATAATGGACCCGATAGGTTAAACGGTTACATGATTATCGCTTAACTCAGCTACAGTTTTAATCGGTAATTGAAAGTAAAAATAGCCTGAAAGCCGAACTTTACATTTTCTTGTCCAAAAAAAGGGATCGCTAACGCAGCGGCGCGCCGTAAAGGGCCTTAATGGTTTCTCGTAACCAGAGTATTTTGGGGTTGTGGCTGTTTCGCTTGTGCCAGATGAGCGTGAAGGGAACGGTCAGCTTTTCTGCCTGCGCTTCATCAATCGGAATGGGCAAGGTGACCAGCTTTCGCTGGTGGAGCTGATTGTAGTGATGGCAGTAATGCGGCGCCGTGGCAATGTAATGGTGGCCGGGCTGAGCCGCCATGAACATCGACTGCTCAAAGCCGGGCAGGCTCATGGCGATGTTACGCTCGCGGCCCATTTCTCTTAACACCTCATCCAGCGCCCAGGTATCGCTACGCTCCCAGAAAATGCTGATGTGCGGATAGCGCAGGAACGTCTCCAGGTTCCACTCCTCCTGGAGCGCAGGGTGATCCTCGCGAACGTAAACGCACGGCCGGTCGCTGAACAGAATTTCGTAGTCGATAAACCACGGCATCAGCTTGAGCAGCTCGCGCGAGCGCGGATGCGTTTCCCGTCCGGTAAAACCAAGGTCCACTTCCCCGCGCGTAATGGCGTCCAGCGAGTCGTAATCCCAGTGGCGCATCTTCACCGTTGCCTGTGGGTAGCGCTGGTTCACCTGCTCCAGCAGCGCGTTAAGGCGGATCAGCATCAGCGGGGTTTCCGCCGCCAGCTCGAATTTTAGATTGCCCGGGGAATCATGGTGAAATTTATCGAGGATCTGATTGCCTATCTGCATCCAGTCGGCCAGATCCTGCTCCAGGCTAACCGTCAGGGGCGTGGGCAGCAGCCCCAGCGGCGTTTTCACAAACAGCGGGTCTTCGAACCAGTCGCGCAGCTTCGCCAGTGATTTGCTGACCGCGGACGGCGTCACGTTCATCCGCTTTGCGGCTTTGGTGACGCTACGCTCCTGCAGCAAAAGCTGCAGGCACAGTAACAGGTTAAGATCGAGGCTGCTGATGGGCTTCTTCATAATGCGCTGCGGGCTGGATGACCATAAGTAAGAGAATGCAGAGCATGCTACAGCCAATCAGAATCCCGATCAGCATATTCAGCGCGTTGAGGCCGATAACGGCTGCCAGCCATATCCACAGCGATGACCCGCAGACCTGTGCGATGCCCAGCACCGAGCTGGCGACCCCCGCGCGCAGCGAGAACGGGCCGAGCGCCTGGCTCATCGCCACGCCAAACCCGACGGAGAACCCGGCGCAAATCAGCGTAATGCCCACCAGCATCACCGCGTGCGAGCTGGCGGTTGCCAGAATCACGCCTGCCGTCAGGAATAAAACCTGCGAGGCCAGCATGAGCGTGCGCTGACGGAAGACGTTCAGCGCAAACGGCGTTGAGAAAGAGACGGCCATGCTAACCAGTGCGGTTAACGCCATCACCGTCGAATATTCTCCGCGATCGAAGCCCATGGTTTCCATCAGTAAAACAGGGGAAACGTTTACATAGGTCAGGATCACCGCCACGCTCAGGGTGGTGACCGCCAGGCGGCTCAGGAAGAATCGGTTAAGAAGCTTTTCGGCAGGATGAATTGATGCCGTGTGTCCCGCGTTTTGCGCGCCGGGATGGGTCTCCTTCAATACCGCGATCGACAGAAGAAACACCAACATGCCCATGCTCGCCATCGTCCAGAACAGGCTCTGCCAGGGGAGTTTCAGCATAATCAGATATCCCACAACCGGGGCCAGCACCGGAATGATGCAGGTAATGCCGTTCAGCATGGAGAGCACCTTCGCGCGCCGCTGGGCGCTCAGGGTGTCGCGCAGAATCGCAAACGCCACCACGTAGCAGCCGCCGGCGCCAATGCCCTGGATAAAACGACCCGCAAGAAACGTCGTGCTGCCGTGCGCCAGCGAGCAAAGCACCGAGGCGAGGGCAAAAATGACCGCGCCCGTTATTGCGACGGGCTGACGACCGGCCTTATCGGCAATTTTCCCGGCAAAGACCATCGACGACGCCATCCCCGCGAGGTAGGCCGAAAACGCGATGTGCAGCTGCGCTTCGCTGGCCCCGAGATCCTGGGCGATGTGCGGTAATCCCACCAGATACATATCGATGCCTGACGGATAAAGCAGAACTAATGCGAAACTACAAAACAGAAAACGCGCCATAAACCCCCCATAGATGCAGGCATGCAGAATAGGGGGATGAAGTGGATTAGGCGAGTTGCCATTTGGACAATAGTGATTTCCTGGGAGGAAAGAGGCTGGTTGGCGGCATTTAATGGGATCAAGTTAAAGCAAAACGGGGCGTATTGGTATTACGGTTTAAAAGCTTTCCATATTATCTTTGATTTCTGAGATAATATTTTTGTTTCGCAATCGCCTTTCCCTGTCAGCCTGGATGAAAACAGTGTTAATATTTTCACCAAAATGCTAAAGCTTTGAGATATTTTTCCGAAAATAAACTCATACCCTTTATTATTACATATAGCTAAGAGTTAAGGATTTTAAAATGGAAGAAACTGAATTTTATAGAAATGGTAATGTAAGTATCACTAATGCTAGATTTATTGTTGATTCAACAACCTATGCGATGAATGGTGTCACTTCAGTGAAACGTGGCCAAACAGATCCCTCTAAAGTTGGCCCTGTTGTTATGGCGCTTATTGGATTCGTGATGGTGTTTTTAGTCACCGGTTTTTTGGCCAAAGCGATCGGTGTAGTTATGGTTATTGCAGCCATTGCATGGTTTAAAGCAATCAAACCAGAATATATTGTATATTTAAATAGTTCTTCTGGTGAATCACAAGCACTCTCCAGTACAGATAAACAATATATTGATGATGTTATTAACTCCTTAAACAACGCCATTATTCATCGAGGATAATATATCAGCTGGTGACAATCAGAGTTTCAGCGCTTTCACCCGTCGCCAGCATTTTAAGAGTTGTTTGAATTAGCTACAGTACAGAAGCTGGGAAATCAAGCTAACCCATTAATACATTTAAGATAATCGGTCTTAAAACACGGCCCTGGGCGCATTTAAGGATACAAAAGCGGTATCTTTGCTGACCCAGATGACAACACTACCCCCAGACTCTCGCCATTCCTTCGCTTTCCGGCCGGACTAACTCAAAACCGAACTTCGCATAGAGTTCCGGTACGTCAGCCACCAGAGAGACATAAGCGCCTTTATAAGCGTTGCTATCCAGCCATCGAATAATGTTTTCCATAATGATTCGGCCAAGTCCACGCCCCTGATGGGCGGGGTCGACGGCGATATCGACTATCTCGAAGTTTAATGCACCATCGCCAACGATACGCCCCATGCCGACAGGCACTCCTTGCCAGAGAATGTGTACGCCATAACAGCTTCGCGGCAGACCCACCCTGGCAGCCTCAAGCGGTCGTGCTGATAACCCCGATATACTTCGTAAACGGCAAAAATCTTCGGCAGAGGGAACGGACTCAACAACGGTGTGTTCGGTAGTCATGACTATCACCAATAACAAATAATTAACTTTTAGCAACCTGATGTTGTGATAGCAATGCCCGAAACGATACGGATATCGGTAGGAAAATAATCCGTTAAAAATAAAAACCCGCATTAACAGGCAGTTAATGCGGGTTAGTGGTCGTTCACGGACGAGGGTGGACTAAAACTTATTTGCCAATACAGAAGCTCGAGAAAATCCTTCCCAGCAGATCGTCCGACGTAAATTCGCCGGTGATCTCGCTCAGGTTCTGCTGCGCCAGGCGCAGCTCTTCCGCCAGCAGCTCACCCGCCCACGCGCCGATCAGCTGCGCTTTACCCTGAACGAGGTGGTTCGCCGCCTCTTCCAGCGCCTGCAGGTGACGGCGGCGCGCCAGGAAGCCGCCTTCCATGCTGGTGTCAAAGCCCATGCTCTGCTTGAGATGGTTGCGCAGGTCGTCCACGCCTTCGCCCGTGCGGGCCGACAGGCGAATCAGTGAGTGACCATTTACATCGCTGATGCCGAGGGTTTCGCCAGTGACATCCGCCTTGTTGCGCACCACGGTGATCGGTAACTTGGCCGGCAGGCGGGCGATAAAGTCTGGCCAGATCTCAGCCGGGTCAACGGCGTCAGTCGTGGTGCCATCCACCATAAACAGCACGCGGTCGGCCTGCTCGATCTCCTGCCAGGCGCGTTCGATACCGATGCGCTCAACTTCGTCGCTGGCATCGCGCAGCCCTGCCGTATCAATAATGTGCAGCGGCATGCCGTCGATGTGAATGTGCTCGCGCAGCACGTCGCGCGTGGTGCCGGCGATATCGGTGACGATCGCCGCTTCACGGCCCGCGAGGGCGTTCAGCAGGCTTGATTTCCCGGCGTTAGGGCGTCCGGCAATCACCACCTTCATCCCTTCGCGCAGCAGGCTGCCCTGGCGCGCTTCGGCGCGCACGGCGTCGAGATCGGCCATGACGCTATTAAGCTGGGCTTCAATTTTGCCGTCAGAGAGGAAGTCGATCTCTTCGTCGGGGAAGTCGATGGCCGCTTCGACGTAGATGCGCAGGTGAGTCAGTGCTTCGACAAGATGATTCACGCGCGCGGAAAATGCGCCCTGGAGAGAGTTCAGCGCCGAGCGCGCCGCCTGCTCGGAGCTGGCGTCGATCAGGTCGGCAATCGCCTCGGCCTGCGCCAGATCGAGCTTGTCGTTGAGGAAGGCACGCTCGGAGAACTCGCCCGGCTTCGCAATGCGCAGGCCCGGCAGGGTCAGAATGCGTTTTAACAGCAGGTCGAGGATCACCGGTCCGCCGTGGCCCTGCAGCTCCAGCACGTCTTCACCGGTAAAGGAGTTCGGGCCGGGGAACCACAGCGCAATGCCCTGGTCCAGCGGCGTGCCGTCGCTGTCTTTAAACGGCAGATAATCCGCGTAGCGCGGCTTTGGCAGTTTACCCAGCACCGCTTCGGCCACCTCGCGCGCCTTCAGGCCGGAGATGCGCAGAATGCCTACACCACCGCGTCCCGGTGGGGTTGCCTGGGCGACGATAGTGTCGTTATGGCTCATGGTTGGTCTCTTTGTAAATGTGAAAAAGGCGGTCTAATGACCGCCTTCTCTGGCATAACTCTACCGTGAATACTCGAAATAATTCAAGTTGCAGGAAGGCGGCAAGTTTGTGCGCCCCAGGAGCTTACTGAAGTAAGTGACTGGGGCAATCAAACGCAGCCAACGCGCCTGCGGCTTGAAGAATGAAGAGTATCAGGACTTTTTCTTTTCGCGGCTATGCAGGCCACGCTTCTCCAGACCACGGTAAATCAGCTGCTGCTGGATGATGGTCACCAGGTTGCTGACGATATAGTACAGCACCAGACCTGACGGGAACCACAGGAAGAACACGGTGAAGATGACCGGCATAAAGGTCATGATCTTCTGCTGCATCGGGTCGGTCACGGTGGTCGGCGACATCTTCTGGATGAAGAACATCGTCACGCCCATCAGGATCGGCAGGATGTAGTACGGGTCCTGTGCGGACAGGTCATGGATCCACAGGGCGAACGGCGCATGGCGCAGCTCAACGGAGCCCATCAGCATGTAGTACAGCGCAAGGAAGATTGGCATCTGAATCAGCAGCGGGAAGCACCCACCCAGCGGGTTCACTTTCTCTGCTTTATACAGGGCCATCATTTCCTGGCTCTGACGCTGTTTGTCATCGCCCAGACGCTCACGCATCGCCTGAATCTTAGGCTGCAGCATGCGCATCTTCGCCATGGAGGTGTACTGCGCTTTAGTCAGCGGGTACATGATGCCACGAACGATGAAGGTGATAACGATGATGGAGAAGCCCCAGTTGCCCAGGAAGCTGTGGATGAACTTCAGCAGCTTAAACAGCGGCTGAGAGATGAACCACAACCAGCCGTAATCGACGGTCAGATCCAGATGCGGCGCGACTGCAGCCATTTTATCCTGAATTTCCGGGCCGACCCACAGGGTGCTTGCCAGCGTACCGGCTTGACCAGGCTGAACCAGAACCGGCTGAGATTTGTAGCCGATGGCTGCAATACCATTACCGAGATTCGCGGTGTAGAAGTTATTCGTACCGTCGTTATTCGGAACCCATGCGGTGGCGAAATACTGCTGCAGCATCGCAACCCAGCCGCCTTTCGCGCTAACGTTCAGGTTCTCGTTATCAGCGATGGTGTCGAATTTGTATTTCTCATACTTCGCGTCAGGCGTGGAGTATGCCGCGCCACGGAAGGTATGCAGCGCAAAGTTGCTGCTTCCGGTGTCACGGTGAGACGGCAGGTTGATGGACTGCTTCAGCTGGCCGAAGGTAGACAGCTCCAGCGGCTTCTCGCTGCTGTTCTTCACGTTGTAGCCCACGTTCACCGCATACTCACCGCGTTTCAGGGTGAAGGTTTTGGTGAAGGTGTTGCCTGCGGCATCGGTGTAGGTCATCGGGATAGCGATTTCGTTCTGACCATCAGCCAGGACAAACGTATCTTTCTCGACGTTATACAGTGGACGCGCACCGTTAGCCGGGTTATCTGGGCCATCACGACCGGTCAGGCCGCTTTGCGCCTGATAGATAAACTCAGGTGTGGTTTCCAGTAACTGGAACGGTTCGGTAGACTTCAGCTCTTTCGGGTAGGTCAACAGCAGCGCCTGCTCAATATCACCACCACGGGTGTTGATAGTCAGCTCAAGCACATCGGTCTTAACCGTAATCTGTTTCCCCTGGCCACTGGCCGGTACGCCCTGGTCGGCGGCGCTACCCGCTGCGGTGGTCGTGGTCTGCGTGGTCTGCTGCTGAGGTTGAGGATTTTTATCCTGCTCCCAAGCCTGCCAGATCATGAAAGACACGAACAACAAAGCGATGATAAGAAGATTGCGTTGCGAATCCATCGTTAGTGTTCTCTGGTATCAAATGGTCCTGGGGGGACGGGGTCGTCTCCACCGGGGTGTAAAGGGTGGCATTTTAATACGCGTTTCACCGTCAACCAACTGCCTTTTATCACTCCAAACCTGCGCAATGCCTCAATTCCGTAGCTTGAACATGTTGGTGTGAAACGGCAGTGCGGCCCGAGTAGCGGACTAATCAGGCGTTGATAGACCCTTATCAGGGCTATCAGGACCCGTGAGCCAGGCGACAGTGGCGGCGCCATAATTTTTCCAACGCTTCCGAGAGAGCACGGTTATCGAGGTCGGCAACCCCTTTTTTAGCCACCACCACGAAATCCATTGAAGGCAGTTCGTGTTGACGTAAACGGAAGCTTTCACGCGTCAGACGTTTAATCCGATTGCGTTCGTGCGCACGCTTAACGTTTTTCTTGGCGACAGTGAGACCGATGCGGGGATGCCCCAGCGAATTTTGGCGGCCGAGGATGGTGATTTGCGGCGTGCCAGCCCGTTGTGGCTGCTGGAAGACGAAAGTGAAATGAGTGGGAGTTAACAAACGTAACTCCCTGGGAAATGCGAGCTTAACCACTCAGGGGTTAGCTTTATTACTTGGAAACGGTCAGACGAGCGCGGCCTTTAGCACGACGACGTGCCAGAACCTGACGACCATTTTTAGTAGCCATACGAGCACGGAAGCCGTGAGAACGGTTGCGCTTCAGTACAGACGGTTGAAAAGTGCGTTTCATGGCGATTTCTACCTAAACTTGAATAAATTCATGACTTTTGCGGATGCCCGACCGAGTTTCGAATGACGGACGCCGAAGCCGTGGGTGATTAAAGAGGCCGGATTGTAATAATTGTACACTCCGGAGTCAATTCTCTTTCCTTATTTCCCGCGTATTTCCGCACGATTTCGCGTGGAAAATGAGCAACGGACGACGCAGGAAGATGAGCATCACGCGCCGGGTCGAGGATTATACGGGCTCACCGACAAAGCGCAAGGATCGTGCCGGATCTTCGTTAGATCATTTAAGCAAAAATTTGCCTGTACTCATTAATTTTTCCAATATGCGGGCTAAATCGTGGGGCATGCGCGCCTGGATCGATTACACTTACCCGGTTCCGGATCTTCCTGTGGATAAATCGGGAAGAATCTGTGAGAAACAGAAGATCTCTGGCTCAGTTTAGGCTATGATCCGCGGTCCCGATCGGGATCCACGGATCCTGGTCTGGATAAAATTGCAGATAGCAATTCGCACGTCCCCCTTTGCACAGGGTCTTGTCGATGTGCGTCAACAATCATGAATATTCAATAGTTTTCTTTTATTGTTCGAGTGGAGTCCGCCGTGTCACTTTCGCTTTGGCAGCAGTGTCTTGCCCGATTGCAGGATGAGTTACCAGCCACAGAATTCAGTATGTGGATCCGCCCATTGCAGGCGGAGCTGAGCGATAACACGCTGGCTTTGTATGCGCCAAACCGTTTTGTGCTCGATTGGGTAAGGGATAAGTACCTTAATAATATCAATGGATTGCTGAACGATTTTTGCGGCTCAGACGCGCCACAGCTACGTTTTGAAGTGGGCACCAAGCCGGTCACGCAAACCGTTCGTGAGACCGTTAACGTGGCCGCACCCGCGCAGGCGGCGCCCGCTCCTGCACCTCGCGTGGCACCTGCTCGCCAGGGCTGGGATAATGTTCCCGCTCCGGCAGAACCTACCTATCGCTCTAACGTTAACGTAAAACACACGTTTGATAACTTCGTTGAAGGTAAGTCGAACCAGCTGGCGCGCGCGGCGGCTCGCCAGGTTGCGGATAATCCCGGTGGCGCCTACAACCCGCTGTTCCTTTATGGCGGCACGGGCCTGGGTAAAACGCACCTTCTTCACGCGGTGGGTAACGGCATTATGGCGCGCAAGCCCAATGCGAAAGTGGTGTATATGCACTCCGAGCGCTTCGTTCAGGACATGGTAAAAGCCCTGCAAAACAATGCGATCGAAGAGTTTAAACGCTACTACCGTTCCGTTGACGCGCTGCTGATCGATGACATCCAGTTCTTTGCCAATAAAGAACGATCGCAGGAAGAGTTTTTCCACACCTTCAATGCCCTGCTGGAAGGAAATCAGCAGATCATTTTGACCTCGGATCGTTATCCAAAAGAGATCAACGGCGTTGAAGATCGTCTGAAATCCCGCTTCGGCTGGGGCCTGACCGTGGCGATCGAGCCGCCGGAGCTGGAAACCCGCGTCGCGATCCTGATGAAAAAAGCCGATGAAAACGACATTCGCCTGCCGGGTGAAGTGGCGTTCTTTATCGCCAAGCGTCTGCGTTCCAACGTTCGTGAGCTGGAAGGGGCGCTGAACCGCGTTATTGCCAATGCCAACTTTACCGGCCGTGCGATCACCATCGATTTTGTACGTGAAGCCCTGCGTGATTTGTTGGCATTGCAGGAAAAACTGGTCACCATTGATAATATTCAAAAGACGGTGGCTGAGTACTACAAAATCAAAGTGGCCGATTTACTGTCTAAACGTCGTTCCCGCTCCGTGGCGCGTCCGCGTCAGATGGCAATGGCGTTGGCAAAGGAGTTAACCAACCACAGCCTGCCGGAAATTGGCGATGCGTTTGGTGGCCGTGACCATACGACCGTGCTGCACGCGTGCCGTAAGATTGAGCAGTTACGCGAAGAAAGCCACGACATAAAAGAAGATTTTTCCAATTTAATCAGAACTCTATCATCGTGACGCTATGAAATTTACTGTTGAACGTGAACATTTATTAAAACCGCTGCAGCAGGTAAGTGGCCCATTAGGTGGCCGCCCAACGTTGCCTATTCTTGGAAACCTGCTGCTTCAGGTCGCGGACGGCACGCTGTCGCTGACCGGCACAGACCTGGAAATGGAAATGATCGCGCGCGTTACGCTGTCTCAGCCGCATGACGCGGGCGCGACTACCGTTCCGGCACGTAAATTCTTTGATATCTGCCGCGGGCTGCCGGAAGGTGCAGAAATTGCCGTGCAGCTCGAAGGCGACCGCATGCTGGTGCGCTCTGGCCGCAGCCGTTTCTCGCTCTCCACGCTGCCTGCCGCAGACTTCCCGAACCTCGACGACTGGCAGAGCGAAGTTGAATTTACCCTGCCGCAGGCGACGATGAAGCGTCTGATTGAGGCCACGCAGTTCTCCATGGCTCATCAGGACGTTCGTTACTACTTAAACGGCATGCTGTTCGAAACCGAAGGTGAAGAGCTGCGTACCGTGGCCACTGACGGCCACCGTCTGGCGGTCTGTTCCATGCCGATTGGCGATTCCCTGCCAAACCATTCGGTGATCGTGCCGCGTAAAGGCGTGATTGAGCTGATGCGCATGCTCGACGGCGGCGATACTCCGCTGCGCGTGCAGATCGGCAGCAACAACATTCGTGCCCACGTGGGCGATTTTGTCTTCACCTCGAAGCTGGTTGACGGTCGTTTCCCGGATTATCGCCGCGTATTGCCGAAAAACCCGGATAAGCATCTGGAAGCAAGCTGCGATACGCTTAAGCAGGCGTTTGCCCGTGCTGCAATCCTCTCTAACGAGAAGTTCCGCGGCGTGCGCCTGTACGTAAGCGAAAATCAGATCAAAATCACCGCCAACAACCCAGAGCAGGAAGAGGCGGAAGAGATTCTGGACGTCACCTACGCCGGGGCTGAGATGGAAATCGGCTTCAACGTCAGCTATGTGCTGGATGTGCTGAACGCGCTGAAATGCGAGAACGTTCGCATCCTGCTGACTGACTCCGTTTCGAGCGTACAGATTGAAGATGCCGCATCACAGTCGGCGGCTTATGTTGTCATGCCAATGAGACTGTAGTGATAACTATCGGGCTATCTTACTTGCCATTTTCAACCTGGGCTGTGCTCGCCCCTGTCACGTACTGCGTGTACGCTCCAGGGTCTGCGCGCAGTCCGCGTTGAAACTGGCTGCGCCGATTACGCCCTGGCCCGAAGAAACTCAGATATGTCACTGACGCGCCTTTTAATCAAAGACTTCCGTAACATTGAAAATGCGGATCTTGCTTTATCCCCCGGCTTTAACTTCCTGGTTGGCGCGAACGGCAGCGGCAAAACCAGCGTGCTGGAAGCCATCTACACGCTTGGCCACGGCCGGGCGTTTCGCAGCCTGCAGATTGGTCGCGTCATTCGCCACGAGCAGGAATCCTTTGTGCTTCACGGGCGCCTGCAGGGCGAAGAGCGCGAAACCGCCATCGGTCTGACCAAAGACAAGCAGGGCGACAGCAAGGTGCGCATCGACGGCACAGACGGCCATAAGGTGGCCGAGCTGGCGCTGCTGATGCCGATGCAGCTGATCACGCCCGAGGGGTTTACTTTACTCAACGGCGGCCCCAAATACAGAAGAGCGTTCCTCGACTGGGGATGCTTTCACAATGAAGCCGGGTTCTTTAACGCCTGGAGCAATCTGAAGCGCCTGCTCAAGCAGCGCAACGCCGCGCTGCGCCAGGTCACCCGCTACGCCCAGCTGCGTCCGTGGGATAGGGAACTGATCCCGCTGGCGGAACAAATCAGCCGCTGGCGTGCCGAATACAGCGCAGGGATCGCCGAAGACATGGCCGATACCTGCAAACAGTTTTTACCGGAGTTTTCCCTGACCTTTTCCTTCCAGCGCGGCTGGGAGAAAGAGACGGATTATGCCGACGTGCTGGAGAGAAGCTTCGAGCGCGATCGCATGCTGACCTACACCGCGCACGGTCCGCACAAGGCGGATTTTCGCATTCGTGCAGACGGCGCACCGGTTGAAGATACCTTGTCGCGCGGGCAGCTTAAGCTCCTGATGTGCGCGCTGCGCCTGGCGCAGGGGGAGTTCCTCACCCGCGAGAGCGGGCGGCGCTGCCTGTATCTGATAGATGATTTTGCCTCGGAACTCGACGACGCGCGGCGCGGGCTGCTTGCCAGCCGCTTAAAAGCCACGCAGTCGCAGGTTTTCGTCAGCGCGATTAGCGCTGAACACGTTATAGACATGTCGGACGAAAATTCGAAGATGTTTACCGTGGAAAAGGGTAAAATAACGGATTAACCCAAGTTTAAATGAGCGAGAAACGTTGATGTCGAATTCTTATGACTCCTCCAGTATCAAAGTCCTGAAAGGGCTGGATGCGGTGCGTAAGCGCCCGGGTATGTATATCGGCGACACGGATGACGGCACCGGTCTGCACCACATGGTATTCGAGGTTGTGGATAACGCTATCGACGAAGCGCTCGCGGGTCACTGTAAAGACATCGTGGTCACGATCCATGCGGACAACTCCGTCTCCGTCACCGATGATGGTCGCGGCATCCCAACCGGTATTCATCCGGAAGAAGGGGTATCCGCTGCGGAAGTTATCATGACCGTGCTGCACGCGGGCGGTAAGTTCGACGATAACTCCTATAAAGTGTCCGGTGGTCTGCATGGCGTTGGCGTTTCCGTGGTAAACGCCCTGTCGCAGAAGCTGGAGCTGGTTATCCAGCGCGAAGGTAAAATTCACCGCCAGCTCTACACCCACGGCGTGCCGCAGGCCCCGCTGGCCGTGACCGGCGACACCGACAAAACCGGTACCCTGGTGCGCTTCTGGCCGAGCCTGGAAACCTTCACCAACGTCACCGAATTCGAATACGACATCCTGGCGAAGCGCCTGCGTGAGCTGTCGTTCCTGAACTCCGGCGTCTCTATCCGTCTGAAAGACAAGCGCGACGGCAAAGAAGACCACTTCCATTACGAAGGCGGCATCAAGGCGTTCGTTGAGTATCTGAACAAGAACAAAACGCCAATTCACCCGAATATCTTCTACTTCTCCACCGAAAAAGACGGCATTGGCGTAGAAGTGGCGCTGCAGTGGAACGACGGTTTCCAGGAAAACATCTACTGCTTCACCAACAACATTCCACAGCGTGACGGCGGTACGCACCTGGCGGGCTTCCGCGCGGCGATGACCCGTACCCTGAACGCCTACATGGACAAAGAAGGCTACAGCAAAAAAGCGAAAGTCAGCGCCACCGGCGACGACGCCCGTGAAGGTCTGATTGCCGTTGTCTCCGTGAAGGTGCCGGATCCGAAGTTCTCCTCGCAGACCAAAGACAAGCTGGTCTCTTCCGAGGTGAAATCGGCGGTAGAGCAGCAGATGAACGAGCTGCTGAGCGAATACCTGCTGGAAAACCCGTCCGACGCGAAAATCGTCGTGGGCAAAATTATCGACGCGGCGCGCGCGCGCGAAGCGGCGCGTAAAGCCCGTGAAATGACCCGTCGTAAAGGCGCGCTGGACTTGGCTGGCCTGCCGGGCAAGCTGGCGGACTGCCAGGAGCGCGACCCGGCGCTGTCCGAACTGTACCTCGTGGAAGGGGACTCCGCGGGCGGTTCTGCGAAGCAGGGCCGTAACCGTAAGAACCAGGCGATCCTGCCGCTGAAGGGTAAAATCCTCAACGTTGAGAAAGCGCGCTTCGACAAGATGCTCTCTTCTCAGGAAGTGGCAACGCTGATCACCGCGCTGGGCTGCGGCATTGGCCGCGACGAGTACAACCCGGACAAACTGCGCTATCACAGCATCATCATCATGACCGATGCGGACGTCGACGGTTCGCACATCCGTACGCTGCTGTTGACCTTCTTCTACCGTCAGATGCCGGAAATCGTTGAGCGTGGCCACGTCTACATCGCGCAGCCGCCGCTGTACAAAGTGAAGAAAGGCAAGCAGGAACAGTACATCAAAGACGACGAAGCGATGGATCAGTACCAAATCGCGATCGCGCTCGACGGTGCCACCCTGCACGCCAACTCCCACGCGCCTGCGCTGGCCGGCGAGCCGCTGGAACGTCTGGTCTCCGAGTTCAACGCCGCGCAGAAAATGATTACGCGCATGGAGCGTCGTTATCCGAAGACGCTGCTGAAAGCGCTGGTGTATCAGCCAACGCTGACCGAGGCCGATCTGAGCAACGAACAGACCGTTTCCCGCTGGGTCAATGCCCTGGTGAGCGAGCTGAACGAGAAAGAGCAGCACGGCAGCATGTGGAAGTGCGACGTTCAGCAGAACGCTGACGGGCAGTTTGAGCCGATTATCCGCGTGCGTACCCACGGCGTTGATACCGATTATCCGCTCGAGCACGAGTTTGTGACCGGTCCGGAATATCGTCGTCTCTGCACGCTCGGCGAGAAGCTGCGCGGCCTGATCGAAGACGATGCCTTCATCGAACGCGGCGAGCGCCGCCAGCCGGTAGCCAGCTTCGAGCAGGCGCTGGAGTGGCTGGTGAAAGAGTCCCGTCGTGGCCTCGCTATCCAGCGCTATAAAGGTCTGGGCGAAATGAACCCGGAACAGCTCTGGGAAACCACCATGGATCCGGAAAGCCGCCGCATGCTGCGCGTGACCGTGAAGGACGCGATTGCCGCCGACCAGCTGTTCACCACTCTGATGGGTGACGCGGTTGAGCCTCGTCGCGCCTTTATCGAAGAAAACGCCCTGAAAGCGGCGAATATCGATATCTAAGTAATATCCCCTCACCCTAACCCTCTCCCCATAGGGGAGAGGGGAATGCCCGGTACCGTCTTTTCTTCCTCTCGGGGAAAAAAACTGCGCAAAAGAGGAATCCTCTCCTCAAATCCAATCCCCCTTTCTTACCGTGTTTTTTGAGCCGAATCGCGTTAGCATGAGTCCAGACTCACTTAATCTGGGGATCTCATGGCCATCAAACTCATTGCAATCGATATGGACGGCACGCTGCTGCTGCCGGACCACACTATCTCTCCCGCCGTTAAAAATGCCATCGCTGCCGCGCGCGAAAAAGGCGTGAACGTAGTGCTGACCACGGGGCGTCCGTATGCGGGCGTGCACAGCTACCTGAAAGAGCTGCACATGAACCAGCCGGGTGATTACTGCATTACCTACAACGGCGCGCTGGTGCAGAAAGCGGCGGATGGCAGCACGGTGGCGCAAACCGCGCTGAGCTATGATGATTACCTGTATCTTGAAAAACTGTCCCGCGAGGTGGGTTCTCACTTCCACGCGCTCGACCGCAACACGCTGTATACCGCTAACCGCGACATCAGCTACTACACGGTGCATGAATCCTACGTTGCGACCATCCCGCTGGTGTTCTGCGAAGCGGAGAAAATGGACCCTGCCACCCAGTTCCTGAAAGTGATGATGATCGACGAGCCTGAGATCCTGGATAAAGCCATCGCGCGCATTCCGGCAGAGGTAAAAGAGAAATACACCGTGCTGAAAAGCGCGCCGTACTTCCTCGAAATCCTCGATAAACGCGTCAATAAAGGCACGGGCGTGAAATCCCTGGCCGACGCGCTGGGCATTAAGCCAGAAGAGATCATGACGCTGGGGGATCAGGAAAACGACATCGCGATGATCGAATACGCGGGTATGGGCGTGGCGATGGAGAATGCCATTCCGTCCGTGAAGGAAGTCGCTAACTTCGTCACCAAATCTAACCTGGAAGACGGCGTGGCGTACGCCATTGAGAAGTTTGTGCTGAACTAAAAATCAGCTTGCGATACCCTGATGCGATAACCGCGCATCAGGGTATCCTTATGAAACAAATCACCTTCGCTTCCCGCAACCACCAGCTCACCAACATCAACACCTGGACGCCGGACAGCCAGTGGCTGGCATTTGACGTGCGCCCGTCGGGCGCGTCGTTCACCGGTGAAACCATCGAGCGGGTCAACGTGAATACCGGCGAGGTGGAGGTGATTTATCGCGCCTGCCGCGGCGCGCACGTTGGCGTGGTGACCGTTCATCCTGCAGAAGATAAGTACGTGTTTATTCACGGGCCGGAAAACCCCGACGCGGCGTGGCAGTATGATTTTCACCACCGTCAGGGGGTCATTGCACATAACGGCGCGGTCGAAAACCTTGATGCGATGGATATCACCGCACCCTACACGCCGGGCGCGCTGCGCGGCGGCAGCCACGTGCACGTCTTCAGCCCAAACGGGCAGTTCGTCAGCTTTACCTATAATGACCACGTGCTGCGCGCGCGCGACCCAAAGCTGGACTTACGCAACGTCGGCGTCGCGTCGCCGTTTGGCCCGGTCACGCCGCGCGGCAACCATCCGCGTAACTATGCTGGCACCTTCTGGAGCGTGCTGGTTAGCCGCACGACGCCGACGCCAATACCGGGCAGCGATGAGATCAACCGCGCCTACGAAGAAGGCTGGGTGGGCAACGACAGGCTGGCGTTTATCGGCGATACGCTGTCCGCCACGGGCGTGAAAGTGCCTGAGCTGTTTATTGTCGACCTTCCGAAAGACGAGCAGGGCTGGAAGCGCGCGGGCGATGCGCCGCTGCAGGGAACGCCTGAAACCCTTCCCGCGCCGCCGGCGGGCATCGTCCAGCGTCGTTTAACCTTTACCCACCAGCGGGCGTATCCGGGGCTGGTGAACGCGCCGCGCCACTGGGTGCGCAGCAATCCGCAGGCCACGCAGATCGCCTTTTTGATGCGCGATGATCACGGCATTGTGCAGCTCTGGCTGATTTCGCCGCAGGGCGGCGAGCCGCGTCAGTTAACCCATAATGACAGCGACATTCAGTCGGCATTTAACTGGCATCCTTCAGGGAAAATGCTGGGATTTGTGCTTAAAAACCGGATTGCGCTGTGCGACGCGCAGAGCGGAGAGGTGACGTTTTTGACGTCCGATCGCGGCAATCCACCGTCGGTGGACGCGATTATCTTTTCCCCTGACGGTAAGAAAATTGCCTGGATGGCGGAGACGGACGGTTTCCGCCAGCTTTGGCTAACGGAAACCGAAAAGCGCTAGGGCATATCGGCTGGGGGGATTACGGCATTGGTTGCCAGATTTTGCCGCTCGCTTTTCTCAACGCGCGAACGCACGGAGCTGTCCGTACGGAACAGATCCCACGGCAGCAGGAGCGTGTCGGCGACTGCCGTGAACGGCATGTCGAGGATCGCCAGAGATTTTGTTCCCCAGTTCGTATCGTCATCCGAGATCATGGCCGCGCTGGCGCGCGTCCCCGGATATGTTCCTTCTTTACCGCCGGTGTGAGACATCACGCTCGAACACCCGCAAAGTAAAACCACCCCGCTGAACGTTGTCAGCTTTATCAGAACATTTTTCATCATCACTCAGTCATCGTTAATGGCACTACATAGACCTGCAACTCAGGGTTATATCAGCCCTGTTCAAAATGAATAGCGCATAAACCCCGCACTGTGGCAGCCATCGCAATTTAACCCTTTGTGCTGTTGTCCCAGTCTATGCGACAACCCGCAAAGTGCAAAAAAATCTCAAATAAATACGCTTGAAAAATCCGTAACCAGACCCATTTTAGGAATGTAGCCCGATGATGGACGCGCCTGATGGGCGTTCAGGGGATGCAGAAGCCTGTCCATGGTGGAAGGCTAAATTTCTCGCTGATTTCAGGAGTTTTTATCTATGCGTAACTTCGATCTTTCTCCGCTATACCGTTCTGCAATTGGTTTTGACCGCCTGTTCAACCATTTAGAAAATAACCAGAGCCAGAGCAACGGCTACCCTCCATACAATGTTGAGCTGGTTGACGAAAACCATTACCGCATCGCTATCGCCGTGGCCGGTTTCGCAGAAAGCGAACTGGAAATCACCGCGCAGGACAACCTGCTGCTGGTGAAAGGTTCCCATACCGCAGAGCAGAAGGAGCGTACCTACCTGTACCAGGGCATCGCCGAGCGCAACTTTGAACGCAAGTTCCAGTTAGCTGAAAACATTCACGTTAAAGGCGCGAACCTGGTGAACGGCCTGCTGTTTATCGAGCTGGAACGCGTGATTCCGGAAGAGAAAAAACCGCGCCGTATCGAAATCAACTAATGTCGCGGGCCGCACGAGCGGCCCACCCAGAATTGCTTGCCGTAACGGGAGCATATGCGAATCCAGCTGGATTTGCAGGAACAACCGCGCACAAAAATAACCTGCGCCAACTCGCTTCTTAGAAGGAGAACACCTATGCGTAACTACGATTTATCCCCACTTCTGCGTCAGTGGATTGGTTTTGACAAGCTGGCTAACGCCCTGCAAAGCACCCCTGATCAACAGGCATTTCCGCCGTACAACATCGAAAAAAGCGACGATAACCACTACCGCATCACGCTGGCATTGGCCGGTTTCCGCCAGGAAGACCTGGATATCCAGCTTGAAGGCACGCGTTTGACGGTGAAAGGAACGCCTGAGAAACAAGAGACCGACAGCAAATGGCTGCATCAGGGCCTGGTCATCCAGCCGTTCAGCCTGAGCTTTACCCTGGCGGACCATATGGAAGTGTCCGGCGCAACGTTCAGCAACGGGCTGCTGCATATCGACGTCACCCGTAACCTGCCTGAAGCCATTGCGCCGCAGCGCATCGCCATTAGCGAGCGTCCGGCGTTGAATAGCTAATTTTGTGCGGGCTGGTGCCCTCACTCCGGCCCCCTCCCACAGGGAAAGGGTGAAAAGATAAGGCCCTGCTTCGGCAGGGCTTTTTTGTGCGCCATCGCCCATACAACGGTTATCGGCTCTGAGAGAATCCTTACCATAACTAAGGTTATGGCAAGGAAGATGATCATGAGTGATATCGCGTTAACCGTTAGCGTGTTGGCCCTGGTCGCGGTGGTTGGGCTATGGATTGGCAATGTCAAAATTCGCGGCGTCGGGTTTGGCATCGGTGGGGTGCTGTTTGGCGGGATTTTTGTCGGCCATTTTGCCGAGCAGCTTGGGCTTACGCTCAGCGCCGATATGCTCCACTTTATTCAGGAATTTGGCCTGATCCTCTTCGTGTATACCATTGGCATCCAGGTAGGGCCGGGCTTTTTCGCCTCGCTTCGCGTCTCCGGGCTGCGGCTAAACCTCTTCGCCCTCGGCATTGTGGTGATGGGCGGGCTGGTCACCGCCGTCCTGCACAAGCTTTTTGCGATCCCGCTTCCCGTGGTGCTCGGCATTTTCTCTGGTGCGGTTACCAACACGCCCGCGCTGGGTGCGGGGCAACAAATCCTGCGTGATTTAGGCATCGCCCCGGACGTCGTTGACCAGATGGGAATGAGCTACGCCATGGCCTACCCGTTTGGCATTTGCGGCATCTTGCTCTCCATGTGGCTGGTGCGCGTCCTGTTTCGCGTTAACGTGGATAAAGAAGCAAAGGACCACGAAAGCACGCTGACCAACGGCCACGCGCTGATTAAAACCATCAACATTCGCGTGGAAAATCCCAACCTGAACAATATGGCGATTCAGGACGTGCCCATCCTGAACAGCGCCACCATCATTTGCTCGCGCCTGAAGCGCGACGATATGCTGATGGTGCCCTCGCCGGGCACGGTGATCCAGCACGGCGACCTGCTGCATCTGGTCGGGCAGCCGGCGGACCTCAATAACGCCCGGCTGGTGATTGGCCAGGAGGTCGATACGTCGCTTTCGACGCGCGGTACCGACATGCGCGTCGAGCGCGTCGTGGTGACGAACGAAAAGGTACTGGGCAGGAAAATCCGCGATTTGCAGGTAAAAGAACGCTACGACGTGGTGATCTCCCGGCTTAACCGCGCGGGCGTTGAGCTGGTCGCCAGCCCGGAGGCCAGCCTGCAGTTTGGCGATATCCTCAACCTTGTCGGCCGGCCGTCCTCCATCGACGCCGTGGCGGATATGGTTGGCAACGCCCAGCAGAAATTGCAGCAGGTGCAGATGCTGCCGGTATTTATCGGCATCGGGCTTGGCGTGCTGCTCGGCTCTATTCCGCTGTACGTGCCCGGCTTCCCTGTCGCGCTCAAGCTAGGTCTGGCGGGCGGGCCGCTGATTATGGCGCTGATCCTCGGGCGCATCGGCTGCATCGGCAAGCTCTACTGGTTTATGCCCCCGAGCGCTAACCTGGCGCTGCGCGAGCTGGGCATCGTGCTGTTCCTGGCGGTGGTGGGGCTGAAGTCCGGCGGCGATTTTGTCGACACGCTGATTCAGGGCGAGGGGATGAGCTGGGTCGGTTACGGCATCTTTATCACGGCGATCCCGCTGCTGACGGTGGGAATACTGGCGCGGATGTTCGCCAAAATGAACTACCTGACGCTGTGCGGGATGCTGGCGGGCTCCATGACCGATCCGCCCGCGCTGGCCTTTGCCAATAACCTGCATTCGACCAGCGGCGCGGCGGCGCTGTCGTACGCCACGGTCTATCCGCTGGTGATGTTCCTGCGCATTATCACCCCGCAGCTACTGGCGGTGCTGTTCTGGGGGATAGGCTAAAACCGCGTCCGGGCGAATGCGCCGCAGGTGATAGTCCACCTGATAGTCGCTGGTATTACGAAACATGACTGAATAATTGAGAAACTCGCCGCTGTCGCTGTAGGAAAGTGAGGTAATGCGCAGCAGCGGCGTCTGTTCCGGCAGGTTCATGTAGCTTGCCAGCTGCCTGTCCGCCAGCACAGGCGTCAGGCTTTCGTAGTTGCCGCTGATGGTTATTCCACACTCCTTCTCGATGTAGTCAAACTTCGACCCTTCTAGATGCGCCAGCGAGAGGTTGCGGAACAGCTGCACCGGCATAAAGCTGTCTTCCAGCATGAGCGGCTTCCCCTCTACGTAGCGCACGCGCCGTGAAAAGTAGATCCGCTCATCGACCTGAATGCGCAGCTGGCTGGCGATCGCGGGCGGGGCGGGCATCACCTCAAACTGCAGCACCTTGCTCTGCACCTCTTTTCCCTGCTGGCGCAGCACTTCCACCAGCCCGGTCAGGTTGGTGGTTTCATGGTGAACGTCCTTGCGCGCAACGAACGTCCCGCTGCCGTGGCGGCGTTCAACCAGCCCCCAGCTCACCAGCAGGTCCAGCGCCTTGCGGATGGTCATCCGCGCCACGCCAAACTCATGCGCCAGCGCCTTCTCTCCGGGCAGCGGGCTGCCGACATTGTAGTCCGACGAATTCAGCCGCAGCCGTAGCCTGTCGGCGATAGATTTGTAGATCACCAGTAGACCTCTCTGCCCTCATCAGGGCGTGGATTGGATCCTGACATGTCCATATTTACCGTAAAAAGTAGACCTGATTGGTCAAAATAAAACCATGAATGCGATCACGAATCGCAGCGGCACGCCATGTTCGCGCATTAGTAAATTCTTATGCTCCCTTCAGGCCAGCAAAAAAATACAAAGGCCACTCTCCCCTACAGGTTGTTACGTGAGGATTTAAAAATGCTCAGTCAAATACAACGTTTTGGCGGTGCCATGTTTACCCCGGTGTTGCTGTTTCCGTTCGCCGGGATCGTGGTGGGAATCGCCATCATGCTTCGCAACCCGCTTTTTGTGGGCGAAGCCTTAACCGCCCCCGATCATCTGTTCGCGCAAATTGTTCACATCATTGAAGAGGGCGGATGGGCGGTCTTTCGCAACATGCCGCTGATTTTTGCCGTCGGCCTGCCGATTGGCCTCGCGAAGCAGGCGCAGGGGCGGGCGTGCCTGGCGGTGCTGATTAGCTTCCTGACCTGGAACTACTTCATCAATGCGATGGGGATGACCTGGGGCCATTTCTTTGGCGTCGATTTCTCCGCCGAACCGACCGCCGGAAGCGGGCTGGCGATGATTGCCGGCATCAAAACGCTTGATACCAGCATCATCGGGGCGATCGTCATTTCGGGCATCGTCACCGCGATCCACAACCGCTATTTCGACAAGCCGCTGCCGGTCTTTCTGGGCATTTTTCAGGGCACCTCGTTTGTCGTCATCCTCGCCTTTTTCGTGATGATCCCCTGCGCCTGGCTGACGCTGCTGGGCTGGCCGAAGGTGCAGATGGGCATTGAGTCCCTGCAGGCGTTTCTGCGATCGGCCGGGGCGCTGGGCGTGTGGGTCTATACCTTCCTCGAGCGCATTCTGATCCCAACCGGGCTGCACCACTTCGTCTACGGTCCGTTTATCTTTGGCCCGGCGGCGGTCGAGGGCGGCATTCAGGTTTACTGGGCGCAGCACCTGCAGGCATTCAGCCAGAGTACCGAACCGCTGAAAACCCTGTTCCCGGAAGGCGGCTTTGCATTGCACGGCAACTCGAAGGTGTTTGGCTCCGTCGGCATTGCGCTGGCGCTGTGGTACACCGCGTCGCCGGAAAACCGCGTCAAGGTCGCGGGCCTGCTGATCCCCGCGACGCTTACCGCCGTGCTGGTCGGCATTACCGAGCCGCTGGAGTTTACCTTCCTGTTTATCTCTCCGCTGCTGTTTGCCGTTCACGCCGTGCTGGCTGCGAGCATGGCGACGGTAATGTACGCCTTCGGCGTGGTAGGCAACATGGGCGGCGGCCTGCTTGACCAGTTCCTGCCGCAGAACTGGATCCCGATGTTCCATAACCACGCGTCGATGATGTTTACCCAGATAGGCATCGGCCTGTGCTTTACCGGGCTCTACTTTCTGGTCTTCAAAACGCTGATTGAGCGGCTGAACCTGAAAACGCCGGGCCGCGAAGAGAGCGAAATCAAGCTCTACAGCAAGGCGGACTATAAGGCGGCGCGCGGCCAAACCTCCGCGCCGGCTGCGGCCAGCCAGCAGGTTGGCCAGGCCGCCGGATTCCTGCAGGCGCTCGGCGGCGCATCCAATATCGAAAGCGTCAACAACTGCGCCACCCGCCTGCGCATCGCGCTGGTGGACATGGCGAAAACCCAAAGCGACGACGTGTTTAAAGCCCTCGGCGCACACGGCGTGGTGCGGCGCGGCAACGGCATCCAGGTGATCGTCGGCCTGCACGTTCCCCAGGTGCGCGACCAGCTTGAATCGCTGATGAAAACCCCTTTAACCAACGAACAAACCACCCTGACAGAGGCTATATCATGAAAAAATTCTCAGTTGTCATTGCCGGCGGCGGCAGCACCTTTACGCCGGGTATCGTCCTGATGCTGTTAGCCAACCGTGACCGTTTCCCGCTGCGCGCCCTGAAGTTCTATGACAACGACGGCGCGCGTCAGGAGACCATCGCCGAGGCGTGCAAAATCATTCTTCAGGAGCAGGCGCCGGAGATTGAGTTCAGCTACTCCACCGATCCAAAAGCGGCCTTTACCGACGTGGATTTCGTGATGGCGCACATCCGCGTGGGCAAATACCCGATGCGTGAAAAAGATGAGAAAATTCCGCTGCGCCACGGCGTGCTGGGCCAGGAAACCTGCGGCCCGGGCGGGATCTCCTACGGCATGCGCTCCATCGGCGGCGTGCTGGAGCTGGTGGATTATATGGAGCAATACTCCCCGAACGCGTGGATGCTGAACTACTCCAACCCGGCGGCCATCGTCGCGGAAGCCACCCGCCGCCTGCGGCCTAACGCCAAAATCCTCAACATCTGCGATATGCCGATCGGCATTGAAGGGCGGATGGCGCAGATTGTCGGCCTGAAGGATCGTAAAGAGATGCGCGTGCGCTACTACGGCCTGAACCACTTCGGCTGGTGGACGTCGATTGAAGACCTGAACGGCAACGATCTGATGCCTAAACTGCGTGAATACGTGGCGAAAAACGGCTATGTTCCGCCGTCGGAAGATGCGCACACCGAGGCGAGCTGGAACGACACCTTCGCCAAAGCCAAAGACGTGCAGGCGTTGGATCCGGACACCATGCCGAACACCTACCTGAAGTATTACCTGTTCCCGGACTACGTGGTGGCGCATTCGAACCCGGAACGCACGCGCGCCAACGAGGTGATGGATCACCGCGAGAAGCACGTGTTCAGCTCCTGTCGGGCGATTATCGAAGCCGGTAAATCCTCCGCGGGCGAGCTGGAAATCGACGAACATGCGTCCTACATCGTCGATCTGGCGACGGCAATAGCCTTCAACACCCAGGAGCGGATGCTGCTGATCGTGCCCAACAACGGGGCCATTCATAACTTCGACGCCGACGCGATGGTGGAAATTCCGTGCCTGGTGGGCCATAACGGGCCGGAGCCGCTCACGGTGGGGGACATTCCGCACTTCCAGAAGGGGCTGATGAGCCAGCAGGTCGCGGTGGAAAAACTGGTGGTAGATGCCTGGGAGCAGCGCTCGTACCAGAAGCTGTGGCAGGCGATTACGCTGTCGAAAACCGTGCCGAGCGCGTCCGTCGCGAAAGCGCTTCTGGATGACCTGATCGAGGCGAATAACGACTATTGGCCTGAACTGCACTAACTCTCATACCCGGCATCGCCCGATGCCGGTTTTTTGTCCCTGTCGATTTACGCTATGCTGAAGCCTGCCCGCAGCACGACAAGGAACCTCCATGAAAATTTCCCGCCTCGGCGAAGCGCCGGACTACCGCTTTTCTCTGGCCAACGAGCGCACCTTTTTAGCGTGGGTCCGCACCGCGTTGGGCTTTCTCGCCGCGGGCGTTGGCCTGGACCAGCTGGCGCCCGACTTCGCCACCCCGCTGATCCGCGAAGTGCTGGCGCTGCTGCTGTGCCTGTTCGCGGGCGTGCTGGCGATTTACGGTTACCTGCGCTGGCTGCGCAACGAGAAGGCGATGCGTCTGAAGCAGGATCTGCCCTATACGCGCGGGCTGCTCATTATCAGTGTCCTGTTGCTGGCGGTGGCGGGCGTGGTGATGGTGCTGGTGTTCTATGCCGGATAGCCGCAGGGCGCGACGCGAAGCCGACCCCGGCCTGCAGCCGGAGCGCACCTCGCTGGCCTGGCTGCGCACGCTGCTGGGGTACGGCGCGCTGATCGCGCTGGCGATTAAGCACAACTGGCACCGCACCGGGGCGCCGTTCTGGATCTCAATCGTTGTGCTGGCGCTGGTGGCGGTCATTTTGTGGCGCTATACCCGCAGCCGCAACCTGATGGACGTGGCGCAGGATGATTTTGTCCAGCCGAAGGCGGTGCGGGATAAGTTTCTGATTGCGCTGGCGGTGCTGCTGCTGTCCTTACTCTTTGCCGTTACCCACATTCAGCAAATTTTGCACCTGTAGGCCGGGTAAGGCGCAGCCGCCACCCGCTATCATTAATTCCCTTTGGCCAGATACGTCGCCATCTCGACTTCCGGCACCATGCCGCCGCCGGTTGCCCAGACCAGATGGGTAACGTTGGCCCCCGCAGGGAAGCGCAGCGGTCCGGCCATTCCCGCGAGTGCGGACGGCTCCAGGCGAATGCCCTCCTCCTGCGCCAGCCAGCCGAGCATGTCGTACATGCTCTGGTCGGAAAGCGTGTAGAACCCGTCGAGCAGCCGCTCCATCGCGCGGCCCACGAAGCCGGAGGCGCGTCCTACCGCCAGCCCGTCCGCTGCCGTGACGTTATCGATACCCAAATCCTGCACGGCAATCTCGTCGTGCAGGCCGGTATACACGCCCAGCAGCATGCACGGCGAGTGCGTTGGCTCGGCGAAGAAGCAGTGAACGTGGTCGCCAAACGCCAGCTTCAGGCCAAAGGCCACGCCGCCGGGGCCGCCGCCGACGCCGCACGGCAGGTAAACATGCAGCGGATGTTCTGCATCCACCGTGCGCCCCTGCGCGGCAAACTGCGCCTTCAGCCGCTCGCCCGCCACCGCGTAGCCGAGGAACAGCGTGCGGGAGTTTTCATCGTCGATAAAGAAGCAGTTCGGGTCGTTTTCTGCCGCTTTTCGCCCCTGTTCAACTGCCACGCCGTAATCCTGCTCATACTCCACAACGATGACGCCGTGGCTGCGGAGCTTCGCTTTTTTCCACTCGCGGGCGTCTGCGGACATATGTACCGTCACCTTGAAGCCAATGCGCGCGCTCATTATGCCGATGGACAACCCAAGATTGCCGGTGGAGCCTACCGCAATGCTGTACCGGCTGAAGAAGTCCTTGAAGCGCGGCTCCAGCAGAATGCTGTAATCATCTTCAACGCTCAGCAACCCTGCCTCCAGCGCCAGTTTCTCCGCGTGGGTCAGCACCTCGTAGATGCCGCCGCGCGCTTTAATCGAGCCGGAGATCGGCAGATGGCTGTCTTTTTTCAGCAGCAGCGTGCCGGGTATGGATTTGCCAGACTCTTTCTCCAGCCGCGCCTGCATCGCCGGAATGGCCACCAGTTCGGATTCAATAATCCCGCCCGTTGCCGCGGTTTCCGGGAACGCTTTCGCCAGGTACGGCGCGAAGCGGGCCAGTCGCGCGCGGGCGTCATCGACATCGGCCTGGGTTAGCCCAACGTACGGAAGCCCTTCCGCCACCGAGGTGGCGCGCGGGTTAGGCCAGGTGACGTCCTTAAGGGCTATCAAATTCTCAATCAGAGGGTACTGTGCGGTCAGCGCCGCTGCGCGTGCGTTTGCCATTGTTCATCTCGTCGCAATCGGGTCGTGTGGGGTATTGGATAAAAAAAGAGACATACTGACAAATGATATATATTGCGTTTCAGGTGAGCCAGATTGGATCAAACCCGGAGGAAAGGCGTGACGGATGCCCAAAATCGGCTGCTTAACGGCTGGCAGCTTTCAAAAATGTACACCTTTGAGGTCGCCGCACGGCATGAGTCCTTTGCGCTGGCGGCGGCGGAGCTGTCCCTCAGCCCCAGCGCGGTCAGCCACCGTATCAACCTGCTGGAGGAGGAGCTGGGCATTAAGCTGTTTGTGCGCTCGCACCGAAAAGTGGAGCTGACGCAGGAGGGAAAGCGCGTTTACTGGACGCTCAAAGCGTCGCTGGATACCCTGAACCAGGAGATCCTGGATATCAAAAACCAGGCGCTGTCCGGTACGCTCACCGTCTACTCGCGCCCGTCGATTGCCCAGTGCTGGCTGGTGCCGATGCTGGGCGACTTTACCCGACGCTACCCCTCTATCTCGCTCACCCTTCTCACCGGCAATGATTACGTCATTATGCAGCGAACGGGTGTCGATCTGGCATTATATTTCGACGACACTCCGCCAAACCCTCTTTCTCATGAATTTCTCATGGATGAGGCGATTTTTCCCGTCTGCTCGCCGGAATATGCCCAAGAACGCGAGCTGCTTAAAGACCCGCAAAATCTCAGCTACTGTACGCTTCTGCATGACCGTCAGGCCTGGAGCAATGATTCCGGAACGGATGAGTGGAGCAGCTGGGCGCAGCAGTTTGCGGTAAACATGCCGCCATCATCGGGCATTGGGTTCGATCGCTCTGATTTAGCTATTATCGCCGCGATGAACCACGTCGGCGTGGCAATGGGGCGAAAACGTCTGGTGCAGAAGCGCCTTGAGCGCGGGGAGCTGATTGCGCCTTTCGGCGAACAGGCGCTGAAATGCCACCAGCATTATTACGTTGCAACGCTACCCGGCAGGCAGTGGCCGAAAATTGACGCTTTTATCGGCTGGCTAAAAGCGATGGCGAGCTGAAGAATTATTACGCTTTGGCTCTACACCAAATGTGAAAAAGCGTGCTAAATACAGATTATTGCTTTCGATTTCTCGCAAGGTACGCCGTGTTAAAGCCTTTCATTGCCGCTGCGCTCGTGTTGTCTTCCGGCTGGGCCATCGCCGCAGAGCCGCCGCTGACGGCTGCGCGCTACGCGCAGCAGCTCGGCGTGGGTATGGACGTGGACTGGGCGCGCACCGACCGCGGCATTCGTGAATTTGATCCGCTGGTGGTCCGTGATTTTCGCGCGAAGGGCATCACGCACGTGCGTATCCGCGTCGCCGGTGAACCGACCGAAGCGCGGCTAATCCACCTGCGCAAGCTGGTAGAAGCCTGCGAGCAGTACGGCGTGATCCCCATAATTGCCTACCAGGCCGACGAGTATAAAAGCGAGCCGAATGCCGATAACGAAAAAGAGGTGGTTAACTGGTGGATCGCCGTGGCGCACTATTTCGGGAACAGCGCGCCGCTGCTGGGGTTTGATCTGATCTACGAACCCGCAGACAAGCTCAACCATAACCTTGCCTCGCTTAACCGCGTCTATGAAAAAACGATCAAAGCCGTTCACGAGATTGACGGGCAGCGCATGATCTTTGTCGCGCCCCGCCTGCGCGCCGCGCCGGAGGATTTGTCCGGCCTGAAGCTGCCTACGCACAGCCAATCCTATCTGCTGGCAGAGTGGCATATCTTCCCGTGGGGGCCGCTGAAGAACGGCGGTAAATACCCGTGGACGTCGGGAACGGCAGCGGAAAAAGCGGCTATCCGCAGCCGCATCAATACCGCGCTGCGCTGGCAGCAAAAAACCGGGCACGTCAGCTGGGTTGGCGGCTGGGGCGTGGGCGAGTCGATGCGCTTTACGCCGACCGCGTCGCAAATGGCGTTCGCCACGTTTATGGCCTGCGAGCTGCAAAAAGCGAAAATGCCGTACGCAATTAACGCGGACTTTCAGTTTTACGATGGGGAAGAGGGCGCCTGGCGGCCCGCGCCAGAGCCGTTATTACAGGCCATGATCGCCCCCGCCTGTGAAAAGCCCGGCGAGAAGCCGGGCCATCATGCGGTTAAACAGGCTGCTCGTGATGCGGGACGCGCGACGCCAGCGGCAGCCAGCACAGTAAAATCAGCAGCCCCATCAGCGTCATCAGCAGGCCCAGGCTAGCCTGACCGGTTTGCGGCATCATCGCCGAGAGCCACGCCAGCGCGCCGGAACCGATGTTCTGCAAACCACCCACCAGCGCGCCCGCCGTGCCCGCGAGGAACGGGAACGGCTCCATCGCGCCGCTGGTAGCGAGCGGGAACAGCATCCCCGCGCCGAAGAAGAACAGCGCGGCCGGGATCAGCAGCGTCCAGACCGACATCACGCCGAACAGACCGGGCACCCACATCATTACGCCCGCCAGCAGACAGCTGATCACCGCCTGCCACATCAGCGTGGAGAACCGTTTGTTGGGGCGTCCGGCAAACCATGCGCCGAAAAATGCCGCCGGGATCGGCAGAATAAACAGAATGCTCACCACCATGCTGCTCAGGCCAAGCCCTGCGCCCAGCAGTACGCCGGAACAGGCTTCGAACACCGCAATGCCCGCCAGGCCGCCGATCAGCATCAGCAGGTAGCAGGTGAACGACCCGTTGCCGAACAGCGTTTTATAGCTGGCGAGCAGCTTCGTGCGCGGCGCGTCCACCGGACGGGTTTCCGGCATCCAGCGCGCCATGCTGAAGGTGACAATGACGCACAGCACCAGCAGGAAGGCGTAGCAGGCGCGCCAGGACCACATCGTGTCCAGCAGGCCGCCGATCAGCGGTGCCAGCAGAGGGCTGACCAGAATACCCATATTAAGCAGGCTGTTGGCGTGGCGAAGCTGCGTGCCCTGGTACATGTCGCGCGGCAGCGTGCGCGCCATCACCCCGCCCACGCCCGTTCCGACGCCCTGCAGGGCGCTGGCGGCAATCAGCACGGTAAGGCTGGAGGTGGTCATTGCAATGACGGTCGCCAGCATAAAAATGCTCATGCCGACCAGAATCACCGGGCGGCGACCAACGCGATCGGACAGCGGGCCGTAAAAGAGCTGCGAGACGCCGTAGGTCAGCAGATAGGCCGCCATCACGCTCTGGACCGCGCCCTCGCGGACGTTAAGTTCCTTTGCCATATCGGCAATCGCCGGAATGTAGATGGTTTGCGCCATCTGACCGACGGCCACCAGTAACACCAGCATCAACAATAAGTTAACGTTCCTGTGTTTTTTCATGTCGCTGAATACTTTTGCCAAAAGAGAGAAATAAAGAACAAGTGACTACGCATTCCCATAAATGCGCGAGGAATCTACCACACTCAGATGACAAGTTAAGCATTGGTGCGATGAATGAAAGACGGGGGAAAGGCAGGATTTGTAAACAACATCGGCAACATATGTTGCCATTGTTTTACGCCAGGCGCAGCAGGATCGCCCCGCCCGCAATGCCCAGCGCCGCAACAATGCGGATGCCAGCAACCTTCTCTTTTAAAAGCAGAAACGCGATCAGCGCGCCAAAGAGGATGGAGGTCTCGCGCAGGGCCGCTACTACCGCCAGCGGTGCCTGGGTCATCGCCCATAGCGCCAGCCCGTAGGAGCCCATGGTGCCGACGCCGCCGAGCAGCCCTTTTTTCCAGTGCTGACGCAGATAGCGGGAGGCTTCGCGGCGGCGCGCCGCCATCGCCCAGCAGAGCAGACAAAAGCCGTTCATGAAGAACGTCCACAGCGTATAGCCCAGCGCGGTGTCCGACAGGCGCACGCCGGTGCCGTCCACCAGCGTATACCCGGCAATAAAGCAGGCGTTGAGCAGCGCCAGCCAGATCCCCTTGCGCGACTGCATTCTGCCGTTCATCGCCATCGCCAGAATGGACAGGCAAATCACGCCAATGCCCGACCACGCCAGCCAGGACAGGCTATCTCCCAGCACCAGCACGCTAATCAGGGCCACCAGCAGCGGAGCCGTGCCGCGCATTAGCGGGTAGGTCTGGCTCATATCAGACACCTGATAGGTTTTGGCCACCAGCACGGTATACACCACCTGCAGCGCACAGGAGACGATCAGGAAGGGCCAGCTTTCGACCGAGGGCTGCGGCGAGAACGGCAGCATGAGCAGGGCGATAAGCGCGGCGGAGCCGCTCACGCTAATGGCGGAGTAGAGTTTGTCCGTTCCGGCTTTGACGATGGCGTTCCAGCTGGCGTGCAGCAGCGCGGCAAACAGCAGGATGCAGAAAACGGTGATGGTCATGGCGCGTCAGGTGGTGAATTGTCATCCAACTGTAACATTCGCATTCTTAAGCCGCCACCGCTTACACCGCGCAAAAAAGACGGTGCGTCACCCGCGGTTCATCCGACACCCGCGTAAAACCAGCGCGATGATAGAACTCACTGGCAGCGTCCGGCGCATGGGTATTAAGAAAATCAAACCAGATGCTGGCATCGGCCGTCACCACGGTTAACAGCTGTTTGCCAATGCCCAGCCCGCGACATTTTTCGCTGACGTAAAGATGGCGGATGCGTCCGGCGCGCGGCTGCTGGCTGAACGGATCGCGGTTTAACCCGCACACGCCGACCAGCTTGCCGCCAAGAAACGCCCCGAGCAGCTTTTCCCCCGGCGCGTTAAAGCGGTTCTCACCCCGCAGCCAGTTCTCTTCCAGCCTGCGCAGCATGTTGAAATTCAACGCGATACTCTCTGCCTTCAGGGCGATATAGCCCGGTTCATCCGGCGTAACAGGCTCAATTAACAGACGCGACATAGCATTCCCTCGTTATTAAAGAGGGGCGGTTGCCCGCCCCTCTCAGGTGCGACTTGAACCTGAATTACCGAACGTATTTCAGGACAGCATCAAGCAGTTGCAGTACAGCAACAATGAGTTTGAGGATAAGTACAACCATATCCACGACGCCCATACGCGTCTCCTTTTGGTTAAAAGGAGCACGATGCTGGCGTACCTTTCCGCCGCCTGTGGCCAGCACCTGGATTGACGTAACACAGTGTGCTCACTTCGGGGGTTAAGGCACTGACGGCACCACCCGTTTCAGCCAGGACTTCGTTGCGCCGGTAGAACTGCGGCCCCCTCGCTCACTGCGAACACCCTCAGTATAGATAAATACTGTATGCATGAACAGTATTTTATGGACAAAATCGTGAAGGCGATCCATACTCAAAAACGTCAAAATCCGTGCCTGAATTGCGCGTTCGTCTGCGATCGCGTATACTTTTTGCGTTGACGTAACACAGTGTGTTCTGCGGTCACCAGCCGCAAAACCCTGAAAAAAAACCTCGCTTAGGCGGGGTTTTTTGTTTTCTGGGCGGCATTCAGATTTAAAGGTTTCGCGGCAGTGCCGTTATGCTGCAGTCGCTTAATTGGGACAGACTTTCGGCTTCTCCATTTGCACGCGTTCCCTGATGGGGTAATCCGGGCTGCTGTAGCGGGCGCAGCTGGTGGTGACTTTCACCTGATCGCAAGGCAGAAAATGCACGGTAATACCGCAGGTTTTCTGGTCGGTGTAGTCGGGCAGAGGCACTGTCTGGGTGTGTTTTTTGCTGTAGGCTTCAATTTTCTTGTACCACTCCTGTTTTTTATCAAAATATACTTGCCATGCATTGTGTCGTTCATTGCGATTCATTCCGGTTGTATCTGGTTCCTCAGGCTCAGGAATTTCCGGCACATCGCTGGCAAAGGCGACGCCGGTTTCCCAGTCGACCTGCACGGTCATCCCGGGCTGCCACGGGCCCTTCACGCCAAAGCAGCAGCCCCCGCCGCCGCCGGAATAAGGGTTAATAATATCGAGGCCGGACTGGCCGTTAACGCTGAATCGGTTGATGGCCCAGCTGGTGTGGTTGATGGCTTCGATGGTGCCGCCCCCGCCGGGCGGTACGGGCTCGGTTTTAACGGGCTTGTCGCACCCGGCCAGCAGTAAAATGACAGGTAAAAATATCAGTGAAAAACCTTTCATCGCGCATTCCTTGTGATGGTCAACCGCTGCGTTCAGCGTTCGTCAGCGAACTGGGATAAAATTTTGGCCTTATGTTGTTCAAGAGCCATCTCCCTGGCCTTCTGGCATTCCGCAAGGGCGGTCGCCGGATAGTTAACGCAGGGGATTTGACGCGTGTTGTCCTGCAGCACGCCAACGGTGTACCCCGTTCCGGCGTTCACCACGGAAATCTTTTGCCGGACAGAGGTGGCCTCGGCGGGCGTACGCCTGCTGTCAATCATTTCAATGAGGAAGTTAACCTCTTTGGTCGAAATGGGGTAACCCAGCCCGGCGACATAGCCCAGCATGGCGAGCGGCTTAACCTGCTTGCTGGTGGCCTCTCCGAAGTAAATCATGCGGTACAAAAAATAGCCTCCCCAGGGCTCGCGTGAACCCAGTGCGCTGTGCATAAACCAGGCGCGGGAGTCATGAACCTGATCATCAAACAGCGCTCTCACCAGCCCGGAGGGAGCGTCTGCGTTATGGCGTTCACCCTGCGCCGGGAACAGCGTGGGCAGATGCGCTTCTCCCGCCTTTTTGATTTTTTTATATTCAACGGGCACATCATCCTGATTAAAGGCGTACACAAATCCCTTAAAGTAATCGAGAGTGGCATAGGTAAAGCTTTTCGCCTGAGAGCGGGGCACATGCTGATAATCTTCTTTAAATTCAATGGCGGCCTCTAAAAGCTGCGTCTGGCCCAGACGGGCATCAAAGTCTTTCGGACCCACGGTCATCAGCACAAATTCGCCCTTCGGCTTCCCGATAAGCTCATTAGCACGCGTCTTCTCAATTTCTTTCTGCTTTTCGGCACGCTCCCGCTCGCGTTCGGCTCTGATGGCAGGGTCGATGTCCTTGTTCTGATCGTTAGCGGCGGCGTCGCGGTAAAAGTTTTGCGTGCGGAAGGTGCCGTGAGCGTAGCGGCCGATTCGCCATGCGGTCATCCAGCCCGTTTGTTGTTCCAGCGCTTCAATAACGTTGATTTCAGCACGATGAGGGGAGTAGTGGGTGGCTTCGGTTCTAGTGATTTCACTGTAGGCAGATTTAAGTTTCAGAGTGACCTCTCGCCAGGCGTTGAAACGCTGGATGACATCCGGTGAAATTTCAAACTCCTGAATTAGCTCCGCTGGCATGATTCGCCAGGGATTGGCTTTCAGGTCATCTGGAAGAGCAAGGGCATTAACTTTTAAAGGGGCTCCTGCGGCAAATGCTGCCGAATACATATCATTCAGCGCAATTTTTGACAGTAGAAGTACATCTTTTTCACCGCTTGCTTTTCCCTGATCGCCTGGCGGATATCCACCGCCCACATCCGAGTGCATGCCGGGATAAACCACTTCTACGGCATATTCCGGATAACGTCCGTCTGTCCGACAGACGGAATCAAGCGGAAAACACAGTCGCTGCTCGTGCGAGGAGACGAAGTGCACGCAGCGTTTTATCAGGGCGTTATCCGGCAGCTCCATCGTTCCGTCGGCCCAGCTCATATGGCCTTCTGCCACCGGGGCGATGTGGGCAATCCCGACGGAGGCAACCGTATCCAGTAGCCCGAGAAATTCAATGCTGACGGGGATTTCACCGTGCCGGGTAGCCAGGCAGAAGGGAAGCAGCGCACCTGTGCCGGACGGGGAAAGCAGCAGGTTCAGCCAGTTCACAAAGGCCCGGGCGGACGCCGCGCCGCGGGAAAAGCCGTACACGTACAGCTTGATGCCCAGCAGCTTCGGCTTGCCGGGCTCGGGCTGACGCAGCGCCACGCCCAGCGCGTTGCCCAGGCCGTTGAGCAGCCGGAAAAACTCGGTGTGGCGGCGATATTCGCCCTCGACTTTTGATGCCATGTAGGTGGTGGCCATGGCCTGGACGGCGCGCCAGTTCTCGTTGTCGCTCAGCTCATCCTGCCCGAGCGTCTGGCGCAGCGCGTCAATGATGCGGAGCAGCGCCCAGTTAATGCGTTCCTCACCGTGGGTGGCATACTTGAGCCCGTCATCGCTGAAATCGAGATCCATCACTTCCGGGAAAGGCGTGCCCACGCCGGGCATATAATATTTGTAGTACTGATTACCTGCCGAACCTGCCTCATCAACCAGCTTATCGTTATGGCTTCGCGTGCCGCCGGCATAGCCCTGCCCGATGGTGGCGCGAAACAGGCGTGCGATATTGGTGGGATGGGGCGGGCGAGATTCAAAGAGGTCGTAGTTCAGGTTATTACCCGTGCCGTCAAAGAACAGGCTGATATGCAGGGTTTTACAGCAGGGACGTGCGCCGCGCCGGTTGGCTGCAACACAGAGTTCGTCATAATGCTTCGATTCAAGACTGTCCTGTTGTTTGCAATTTGTCTGTATAAGAGACTTTTCATCAGGAAGTCTTCCTAAACGTGGAAACTTGGGGGGAAGCCAGACATTATCAGGGTTTAATTTGGACATACTTTCGGCTTCTCCATTTGCACGCGTTCCTTGATGGGGTAATCCGGGCTGCCGTAACGGGCGCAGCTGGTGGTGACCTTTACCTGGTCACAGGGCAGGAAATGCACGGTGATACCGCAGGTTTTCTGGCCGGTGTAGTCGGGCAGAGGCACCGTTTGGGAGTGTTTTTTGCTGTAGGCTTCAATTTTCTTGTACCACTCCTGTTTTTTATCGAAATATAACCTTGCTAATTTGTCTGCTTCATCCTCACTCAGTCCTCTTAGAACAGGCCTTTCAGGCTCAGGAATTTCCGGCACATCGCTGGCAAAGGCGACGCCGGTTTCCCAGTCGACCTGCACGGTCATCCCGGGCTGCCACGGGCCCTTCACGCCAAAGCAGCAGCCTCCGCCGCCGCCGGAATAAGGATTAATAATATCGAGGCCGGACTGGCCGTTAACGCTGAAGCGGTTGATGGCCCAGCTGGTGTGGTTGATGGCTTCGATGGTGCCGCCTCCGCCGGGCGGTGCGGGCTCGGTTTTAGCGGGCTTATCGCATCCGGCCAGCACCAGCATGGCTGCCAGAAGGATGATCGAGTTCATTGAGGGCATACTTTCGGCTTCTCCATTTGCACGCGTTCTTTGATTGGGTAATCCGGGCTGCCGTAGCGGGCGCAGCTGGTGGTGACCTTTACCTGGTCACAGGGCAGGAAATGCACGGTGATACCGCAGGTTTTCTGGCCGGTGTAGTCGGGCAGAGGCACCGTCTGGGTGTGTTTTTTGCTGTAGGCTTTAATCTTTTCATACCACTCGTGATATTTATCTGAGTATATCTGCGCTAATTCATCTGCCTCTTTCTCACTAACTCCGCTCAGATCAGGCCTTTCAGGCTCAGGAATTTCCGGCACATCACTGGCAAAGGCAACGCCGGTTTCCCAGTCGACCTGCACGGTCATCCCGGGCTGCCATGGGCCCTTCACGCCAAAGCAGCAGCCTCCGCCGCCGCCGGAATAAGGATTAATAATATCGAGGCCGGACTGGCCGTTAACGCTGAAGCGGTTGATGGCCCAGCTGGTGTGGTTGATGGCTTCGATGGTGCCGCCCCCGCCGGGCGGTACGGGCTCGGTTTTAGCGGGCTTGTCGCATCCGCTAAGAAGCGCAAGCGCGGTGATTAACGCAATGTGATGTAGTTTCACCTGTTTTCCCTAACGCAAATTACCCCGTTGATGAGAACAAAGAATAACCACTACCTGCGCGAGGTTAAATGATTTCCGCACATTTTCAGATTTTCTTAACACATTGATAAGTGATTAATCTTACTGGTTGAATTGTTTTTAACCCTGCAATGAAACACGGTCTGGAAGCCAACAAACAAAACGTGATCCCAGACGCATTTTTGTCCAGATGAAAATTTTTCCATTGTCATGCCGAAAAACCTGTGGTTGTATAAATTCCATCAATGATTCCAGAAACAGGTTCCTAATGACTCCATCTCTGTTCACCTCGACCCTACTAAAAACTGCGCAACCAGCCGCAGTGGTCGTCGTGCGTGTGGTGGTGGTCGTCGGCAGTGCGCCGTAGGGACTGGATCAACACACGAATCCAAAACCCCGCCGGCGCAAACCGGGCGGGGTTTTTAGTTTAGAACCCTCCCCGGAAAGTCGGCCCAGAAGAAAAGGACTGGAGCATGGCAAGTTCGGGCACAACATCCACCAGAACGCGTTTTACCGGCGCGCAGTTAATCGTGCATTTACTGGAACGACAGGGCATTACCACCGTGGCGGGTATTCCGGGCGGAACGGTGCTGCCGCTGTACGATGCGTTAAGCCAGAGCACGAAAATCCGCCACGTGCTGGCGCGCCACGAGCAGGGCGCGGGCTTTATCGCCCAGGGCATGGCGCGCACCCAGGGCAAACCGGCGGTCTGTATGGCCTGCAGCGGCCCGGGCGCGACCAACCTGGTGACCGCCATCGCCGACGCGCGTCTCGACTCCATTCCGCTGGTCTGCATTACCGGCCAGGTGCCTTCTTCGATGATCGGCACCGACGCGTTCCAGGAAGTGGACACCTACGGCATCTCTATCCCCATCACCAAGCATAACTACCTGGTTCGCGACATCGCCGAGCTTCCGCAGGTTATCAGCGATGCGTTCCGCATTGCCCAGTCCGGCCGTCCCGGCCCGGTGTGGATAGACATTCCTAAGGATGTTCAGACCGCAGAGATCGAGATCGACGTGCTGCCGGAGCCGGGCGAACGCGCCCCTGCGCCGGAATTCAGCGCCGAGAGCGTGCGGGACGCGGCGGCGATGATTAACGCCGCCAAACGTCCGGTGTTCTATCTGGGCGGCGGGGCGATCAACGCCGCTGAGGAAGCGCGTGAGCTTGCCGAAAAAGCGAATCTGCCGACCACCATGACCCTGATGGCGCTCGGCATGCTGCCAAAAGCGCACCCGCTCTCTCTCGGCATGCTGGGGATGCACGGCGCGCGCAGCACCAACTTCATCCTGCAGGAGGCGGATTTACTGATCGTGATGGGCGCGCGTTTTGATGACCGGGCGATTGGCAAAACCGAGCAGTTCTGCCCGAATGCGAAAATCATTCACGTGGATATCGACCGCGCCGAGCTGGGCAAAATCAAGCAGCCGCACGTGGCGATTCAGGGCGACGTGGCCGAGGTGCTGGCGCAGCTGATCCCGCAAACGGACGCCAACCCGCGTCAGGAATGGCGCCAGCTGGTGGCCGATCTGCAAAACGAGTTCCCGAGCGCCATCCCAGCCGAGGGCGATCCGCTGAGCCACTACGGGCTAATCAACGCCGTGGCCGCCTGCGTGGACGACAGCGCGATTATCACTACCGACGTGGGCCAGCACCAGATGTGGACCGCGCAGGCGTATCCGCTGAACCGTCCGCGCCAGTGGCTGACCTCCGGCGGCCTCGGCACGATGGGCTTTGGCCTGCCCGCGGCGGTTGGCGCCGCGCTGGCGAACCCGGATCGCAAAGTTATCTGCTTCTCCGGCGACGGCAGCCTGATGATGAACATTCAGGAAATGGCGACCGCCGCCGAAAACCAGTTAGACGTGAAAATCATTCTGATGAACAACGAGGCGCTGGGGCTGGTGCACCAGCAGCAGAGCCTGTTCTATAAGCAGGGCGTGTTTGCCGCAACCTATCCGGGAATGATTAACTTTATGCAGATCGCCGCCGGCTTTGGCCTGCACACCTGCGATCTGAACGCCGAAGAAGACGCGCAGGCGGCGCTGCAGGCGGCGATCTCTCGCCCCGGCCCGGCGCTGATCCACGTGCGTATCGACCCTGAACAAAAAGTGTATCCGATGGTGCCGCCGGGCGCGGCCAATACTGAGATGGTGGGGGAATAAGCCATGCAGAAACAATGTGATAACGTCATTCTGGAACTCACCGTCCGCAACCATCCTGGCGTCATGACCCACGTCTGCGGGCTGTTTGCCCGCCGCGCGTTTAACGTAGAGGGCATTCTCTGCCTGCCGATTCAGGGCAGCGAGCACAGCCGCATCTGGCTGCTGGTCAACGACGACCAGCGTCTGGAGCAGATGATGGCGCAAATCGACAAGCTGGAAGACGTCACCAAAGTGGTGCGTAACCAGTCCGATCCCACCATGTTTAATAAAATTGCGGTGTTCTTCGAGTAAAATCGCTCATTGCTTGAACGCCCGCGCGCTTATCGTTAAGGTAAGCGCGTTTTTTTTATCCGCCCGCCAGGAACGCGCCATGACCACCATCGCCCTTATTGATGACCACCTTATCGTCCGCTCCGGATTTGCCCAGCTTCTGAACCTTGAGCCGGATTTTCAGGTCGTGGCGGAGTTCGGCTCCGGCCGCGAGGCGCTGGCGGGTCTGCCCGGTCGCGGCGTGCAGGTCTGTATCTGCGATATTTCGATGCCCGATCTTTCCGGGCTGGAGCTGCTGAGCCAGCTGCCGAAAGGGATGGCGACCATCATGCTCTCCGTTCACGACAGCCCGGCGCTGGTGGAGCAGGCGCTGAACGCGGGGGCGCGCGGGTTTCTCTCCAAGCGCTGTAGCCCGGACGAGCTGATCGCCGCCGTGCGCACCGTCTCGACCGGCGGCTGCTATTTAACGCCGGATATCGCCATCAAGCTGGCGGCAGGGCGTCAGGACCCGCTCACCAGGCGCGAGCGGCAGGTGGCGGAAAAGCTCGCGCAGGGCATGGCGGTGAAGGAGATTGCCGCCGAGCTTGGCCTGTCGCCGAAAACCGTGCACGTCCACCGCGCCAACCTGATGGAAAAGCTCGGCGTCAGCAACGACGTGGAGCTGGCGCGCCGCATGTTTGACGGCTGGCAATGAGTTCTCTCTTTTCGCGGCTGATCGCCGTGGTTGCCAGCTTTTTTATCTTCTCCGCCGCGTGGTTTTGCCTGTGGAGCATCAGCCTGCACCTGGTGGAGCGCCCGGAGCTGGCGGTGCTGCTGTTCCCCTTCGGCCTGCGTCTGGGCTTAATGCTGCAGTGCCCGCGCGGCTACTGGCCGGTGCTGCTGGGGGCGGAATGGCTGATGCTGGTCTGGCTGGCACAGGAAGTTGCGCTCGCGCATCTGGCCTTATTGATGACCGGAAGCGTGCTGGCGCTGATTCCCGTTGCGCTGATCTCCCGCTATCGCCACCAGCGGGACTGGCGCACGCTGCTGCGCCAGGGGGCGGCGCTGATTGCCGCCGCGCTGCTGCAGTCCCTGCCGTGGGTGGGCGAAAAGGAGATGCTGAACGCGCTGCTCCTCACGCTTACGGGCGGCCTGACGCTCGCGCCGACCTGCCTCGTCATCTGGCACTACCTCACCAGCACCGTCTGGCAGCCGCTCGGGCCCGCGCTGGTTTCGCAGCCGGTGAACTGGCGCGCGCGGCACCTGATCTGGTATCTGCTGCTGTTTGTGGTGAGCCTGTGGCTGCAGCTTGGCCTGCCCGCCGAGCTTTCCCGCTTTACCCCGTTTTGCCTGGCGCTGCCGATCATCGCCCTGGCCTGGCACTACGGCTGGCAGGGCGCGCTGATCGCCACCCTGATGAACGCCATCGCGCTGATCGCCAGCCAGACCTGGCACGATCACCCCGTTGATTTGCTGCTCTCGCTGCTGGCCCAAAGCCTGACCGGGCTGCTGCTGGGGGCGGGCATTCAGCGGCTGCGCGAGCTGAACCAGTCCCTGCAAACCGAGCTGGCGCGCAACCGCCGTCTGGCGGAGCGCCTGCTGGAGACCGAAGAGAGCGTGCGCCAGGAGGTCGCCCGCGAGCTGCACGATGATATCGGCCAGACCATCACCGCCATTCGCACCCAGGCGGGCATCGTTCAGCGCCTGGCGGCGGAGAACCCGGGCGTGAAGCAGGGCGGGGCGCATATCGAGCAGCTTTCGCTTGGCGTCTACGACTCGGTGCGCCGCCTGCTCGGCAGGCTGCGCCCGCGCCAGCTGGACGATCTGTCGCTGGAGCAGGCGGTCCGCTCCCTGATGCGCGAGATGGAGCTGGAAGGCCGCGGCATCGTCAGCCATCTCGACTGGGGTATTGATGAACGGACGCTGAGCGAAGGCCAGCGCGTTACGCTGTTCCGCGTGTGCCAGGAAGGGCTGAACAACATCGTGAAGCACGCCAGCGCCAGCGCGGTCACGATCCAGGGCTGGCAGCAGGACGAACGCCTGATGCTGGTGATTGAGGACGACGGCTGCGGCCTGCCGCCGGGCTCCGGCCAGCAGGGGTTTGGCCTGGCGGGGATGCGCGAGCGCGTGAAGGCGCTGGGCGGCACGCTAAGCATCTCCTGCACCCACGGGACGCGCGTCAGCGTCAGCTTACCGCTACGGAGCCACCATGTTTAACACGCCTGCCAACGCCGCGCCGCTGGGCGATAAAGCGGAAATCGACGCTCGCTACCGCTACTGGCGACGCCACATCCTGATGACCATTTGGCTCGGCTACGCGCTGTTCTACTTCACGCGCAAAAGCTTCAACGCCGCCGCGCCGGAGATCCTCGCCAGCGGCGTGATGATGCGCACCGATATCGGCCTGCTGGCCACGCTGTTTTACATCACCTACGGCCTGTCGAAGTTCTTCTCCGGCATCGTCAGCGACCGCTCCAACGCCCGCTATTTTATGGGCTTCGGGCTGATCGCGACCGGCGTGGTGAATATCCTGTTTGGCTTCTCGACCTCGCTTTGGGCCTTCGCGCTGCTGTGGGCGCTGAACGCCTTTTTCCAGGGCTGGGGCGCGCCGGTGTGCGCCCGCCTGCTCACCGCCTGGTATTCGCGCAACGAGCGCGGCGGCTGGTGGGCGATCTGGAACACCGCGCACAACGTGGGCGGGGCGCTGATCCCGATGGTGGTCGGCGCGGCGGCGCTGCACTACGGCTGGCGCGCGGGGATGATGATTGCGGGCGGCCTGGCGATCCTTGCCGGGCTGTTTATCTGCTGGCGGCTGCGCGATAAGCCGCAAACCGTGGGCCTGCCCGCGGTGGGGGACTGGCGGCACGACGAGATGGAGATCGCCCAGCAGCAGGAGGGCGCGGGGCTGACGCGCAAAGAAATTCTCACCAAATACGTGCTGCTGAACCCCTATATCTGGCTCCTGTCGCTGTGCTACGTGCTGGTGTACGTGGTGCGCGCGGCGATCAACGACTGGGGCAACCTGTATATGTCCGAGACGCTCGGCGTCGATCTGGTGACCGCCAACTCGGCGGTGACGATGTTCGAACTCGGCGGATTTATCGGCGCGCTGGTGGCGGGCTGGGGCTCGGACAAGCTGTTTAACGGCAACCGTGGGCCGATGAACCTGATTTTCGCCGCCGGGATTTTGCTCTCCGTCGGCTCGCTGTGGCTGATGCCGTTCGCCAGCTACGTGATGCAGGCGGCGTGCTTTTTCACCACCGGGTTCTTCGTCTTTGGCCCGCAGATGCTGATCGGCATGGCGGCGGCAGAGTGCTCGCACAAGGAGGCGGCGGGCGCGGCGACGGGCTTCGTCGGGCTGTTTGCCTACCTCGGCGCGTCGCTCTCCGGCTGGCCGCTGGCGCGGGTGATCGACATCTGGCACTGGAGCGGCTTTTTCGCGGTGATCGCCATCGCGGCGGGCATCTCCGCCCTGCTGCTGCTGCCGTTCCTGCACGCCCAGGCGCCGCGCGAGGCCCGCGAAGCGTGATGTGCCTCACCTTTTCGTCCCGAAGGGCGAAAAACTAGGAAATTTTCCCGGTTTTACCTGGACGCTGTCTCAGGCGTCGCGCCGGGCTGATTTTTACAATGCCTGCCATTCGCAGGTATAAAAATCAGCTCAGGAGCAAACCATGCTGGCCTTCCTCAACCAGGTGCGCAAGCCGACCCTGGATCTGCCGCTCGACGTGCGGCGCAAGATGTGGTTCAAACCGTTCATGCAGTCCTATCTGGTGGTCTTCATCGGCTACCTGACCATGTACCTGATCCGCAAGAACTTTAACATCGCGCAGAACGACATGATCTCGACCTACGGCCTGAGCATGACGCAGCTGGGGATGATCGGCCTGGGCTTCTCCATCACCTACGGCGTAGGTAAAACGCTGGTGTCCTATTACGCGGACGGCAAAAACACCAAGCAGTTCCTGCCGTTTATGCTGATCCTCTCCGCCATCTGCATGCTCGGCTTCAGCGCCAGCATGGGTTCCGGCTCCGTCAGCCTGTTCCTGATGATCGCCTTCTACGCCCTGAGCGGCTTCTTCCAGAGCACCGGCGGGTCGTGCAGCTATTCCACCATCACCAAGTGGACGCCGCGCCGCAAGCGCGGGTCATATCTCGGCCTGTGGAACATCTCCCACAACCTCGGCGGCGCGGGCGCGGCGGGCGTGGCGCTGTTCGGTGCAAACTACCTGTTCGACGGTCACGTGATCGGCATGTTCATCTTCCCGTCGATTATCGCGCTGATCGTTGGCTTTATCGGCCTGCGCTTCGGCAGCGACTCTCCGGAATCCTACGGCCTCGGCAAAGCCGAAGAGCTGTTCGGCGAGGAGATCAGCGAAGAGGACAAAGAGACCGAAGAAAACGAGATGACCAAATGGCAGATCTTCGTGGAGTACGTGCTGAAGAACAAAGTGATTTGGCTGCTGTGCTTCTCAAACATCTTCCTGTACGTGGTGCGTATCGGTATCGACCAGTGGTCAACCGTGTACGCCTTCCAGGAGCTGAAGCTCTCGAAAGAAGTGGCGATTCAGGGCTTTACGCTGTTTGAAGTGGGTGCGTTGGTCGGCACGCTGCTGTGGGGCTGGCTCTCCGACCTCGCCAACGGCCGTCGCGCGCTGGTGGCCTGCGTTGCGCTGGCGCTGATTATCGCCACCCTCGGCGTGTATCAGCATGCGAGCAACCAGTACGTTTACCTGGCGTCACTGTTCGCGCTCGGCTTCCTGGTGTTTGGCCCGCAGCTGCTGATCGGCGTGGCCGCCGTTGGCTTCGTGCCGAAAAAAGCGATCGGCGCGGCCGACGGTATTAAGGGCACCTTCGCCTACCTGATTGGCGACAGCTTCGCCAAGCTGGGCCTGGGGATGATCGCCGACGGCACGCCCATCTTCGGCCTCACCGGCTGGGCGGGCACCTTCGCCGCGCTGGACGCCGCCGCCATCGGCTGTATCGTCCTGATGGCGATGGTTGCGGTGCTGGAAGAACGCAAAATTCGCCGTGAAAATCGCGCGCAGAAATTGAAAGCAGCCTGAGTGTGCAGGTGACTTTTTGCCCGGCGTGATGGCCGGGCTTTTTTTTACAGCCCACCTTTACCCCGCTTTACAGACCCGCTCCCCTGCATGCTCTACAGTTTATTTTTGCCGCCGCGCTGCGCGGCATTTGACCGTTTTGTTATGGAGAGCTTGCATGTTAACCCGACGATTATCCTGCCTTGCGCTGCTGATGGCGCTGGCGTCTCCCGCGATGGCGGCGGATGCCCCCACCTACGGTGAAAAGCTGGAAGGTTTTGACTACGGCTGGCCGGTTAAACACTTTACCTTTACCTCGCAAAACCAGTCTCTGGACATGGCCTATCTCGACGTGAAGCCGGAAAAAGCCAACGGCCGCACCGTGGTGCTGATGCACGGTAAAAACTTCTGTGCCGGTACCTGGGACGGCACCATTCGCGCGCTGACGGCGAGCGGGTACCGGGTGATCGCCCCGGACCAGATCGGCTTCTGCAAATCCACCAAGCCCGAGCGGTATCAGTACACCTTCCAGCAGCTGGCCGATAATACCCATGCGCTGCTCACATCCCTGGGCGTAGAACGCGTGACGGCGATCGGGCACTCCACCGGCGGCATGCTGGCGACGCGCTACGCGCTGATGTGGCCGCAGCAGGTGGAGCAACTGGTGATGGTCAACCCGATTGGCCTGGAGGACTGGAAGGCACGCGGGGTGCCGCATATTACCGTCGACCAGTGGTATCAGCGTGAGCTGAAAACCAGCGCGGACGGCATTCGGCAGTATGAGAAAAACACCTACTATGCCGGAGAGTGGAAGCCGGAGTACGAGCGTTGGGTCACCATGCTCGCCGGGCTGAACAACGGCCCGGGCAAAGCGCGCGTGGCGTGGAACTCGGCGCTGCTCTACGACATGATTTATACCCAGCCGGTTGTCTACGAGTTTAGCGAGCTGAAGATGCCGGTATTATTGATGATCGGCACGAAGGACAACACCGCCATCGGCAAAGATCTCGCCCCGCCGGAGGTGCGTAAAACGCTCGGCAACTACGCGGTGCTGGGGAAGGAGGCGGCAAAACGCATTCCGCACGCCACGCTGGTCGAGTTTAACGATATGGGCCACGCGCCGCAGATGCAGGATCCGGTGCGCTTCCACGAGGCGCTGCTGAAAGGGCTGAAGCGTAGCGATCCGCTTTCAGAATGATTTTCCACCTCTTTTCACTGCACTAATAGCGTTTTGCCAGCTGTCGAGGCTATGAGTTTCCCGCTATGATAAGCGGCTAGTCTAAGGAGAACGCATGGTCTGGATAATGCTGGCAACGCTTGCCGTGGTGTTTGTGGTTGGGTTTCGCGTCCTGACCTCGGATTCCCGCCGCGCCATCAAACGCTTAAGTGAACGGCTGGGTATCACCCCGATGCCGGTCGAGTCGATGATCGATCAGTTTGGTAAGTCGTCCGGCAATGAGTTTATCCGCTACCTTGAGCGCCCGGACGAGGCGCATCTGCAAAACGCCGCTCAGGTGCTGCTCATCTGGCAGGTTTGCATTGTTGACGGCAGCGAAGAGAATCTGCACACCTGGCACCGCATGCTGCGTAAAGCCCGCCTTGCCGCGCCGATTATCGATGCGCAAATCCGCCTCGCGCTCGGCTTTATGCGCGAAATAGAGCCAGACCCGCAGGAGCTTAACGCCTTCCAGCTGCGCTATAACCAGCTTTTTTTGCCGGAAGAGGGCGTGTTTTACCTGCACTGATAGAGTGTCATCGGGCTGGATGTGGCTCGTAACGCAAGTGCCTAACCGTTCTCCCTCACCCCAGCCCTCTCCCTCAAGGAAGGGGGGGGGTTCTGCGCAAGGCGGTAATCTGTGGGAATACCTCTCTCCGTGAGAGAGGGCACGACACTAAAAACTGCAAAAGTTGTCTAAACGTTAAATACGTCACACTTTTGATGATAAACTGCGCGACTTTTCCGCACGTTTATATCTTCAGGTGACGCCATGACAGAACACATTCAAACCGCTCCCCCTATTAAAGAGGTCTCGCGCCCTAACTGGTCGGCGGTTTTCTCCGTGGCGTTCTGCGTCGCCTGCCTGATTACCGTGGAGTTTCTGCCGGTGAGCCTGCTGACGCCGATGGCGCAGGATCTGGGCATTTCAGAAGGCGTGGCGGGGCAGTCCGTTACCGTGACCGCCTTTGTGGCGATGTTCGCCAGCCTGTTTATCACCCAGGCCATTGGTGCGATCGACCGCCGCAAAGTGGTGATTCTGTTCAGCGTGCTGCTGACCGCCTCCTGCCTGCTGGTCTCCTTTGCTAACAGCTTTACCCTGCTTCTGCTCGGGCGCGCCTGTCTGGGCCTGGGGCTCGGTGGCTTCTGGGCGATGTCCGCCTCGCTGACCATGCGCCTGGTGCCCGCGCGTACGGTGCCGAAAGCGCTCTCCGTCATCTTTGGCGCGGTGTCGATCGCGCTGGTGATTGCCGCGCCGCTGGGCAGCTTCCTCGGGGGGATTATCGGCTGGCGCAACGTGTTTAACGCGGCGGCGGTGATGGGCCTGCTCTGCATTATCTGGGTGTGGAAGGCGCTGCCGTCCCTGCCGGGCGAAGCGGCGCATCACAAGCAGAATATGTTCGCGCTGCTCAAGCGCCCTGGCGTGCTGGCGGGGATGACCGCCATCTTCCTGGCGTTCGCCGGGCAGTTTGCCTTCTTTACCTACATCCGCCCGGTCTTTATGACCATGGCGGGCTTTGACGTTGACGGCCTGACGCTGGTGCTGCTGAGCTTCGGTATCGCCAGCTTTATCGGCACCTCGCTGTCGTCCCAGTTCCTGAAACGCTCCCTGAAGGTGGCGCTGGCGGGCGCGCCGCTGGTGCTGGCAGCCAGCGCGGCGGTGCTGGTGCTGTGGGGAAGCGACAAGTGGGTCGCGTCTGCCGTTGCAATCGTCTGGGGATTTGCCTTTGCGCTGGTGCCGGTGGGCTGGTCAACGTGGATCACCCGCTCGCTGGCCGATCAGGCGGAAAAAGCCGGGTCGATTCAGGTGGCGGTTATCCAGCTGGCAAATACCTGCGGCGCGGCGGTGGGCGGCGTTGCGCTGGACCATTTGGGGCTGACGTCGCCGCTGGTGATTTCCGGCACGCTGATGCTGCTGACCGCGCTGCTGGTGCTGGGAAAGGTGAAGGCGAAATAGTAAATTTACCCCCCTCACCCCGGCCCTCTCCCCATAGGGGAGAGGGTGAAAAGACCGCTCCGAGCTGTCCCCTCTCCCCTATGGGGAGAGGGTTAGGGTGAGGGGTGATTAGGCTATGCCGATGCCTTCACCCGCCTTCTTGAATCCATCGAAATCAACACCACCGACGACACGATAAGCAGCGTGCCCAGCCAGTCCGGCAGGGTGAACGCCACGCCCAGCAGGATCACCGACAGCAGCGCGCTGCTCAGCGGCTCGGCGCAGCTCAGAATGCTCGCCTTCGGTCCGCCGATCATCTGCGCCCCTTTCAGGTACAGGCTGAACGTCAGCGCCGTACCGATCACCACCAGGTAGAAAAATGCCAGCAGCAGGCTACCGTCGAATGCAAACGCGGTGCCGCGCCCTGCGTAGAACGGCGTCAGCACCAGTCCCGCAATCAGCATGCTCCAGCCGACGATCGGCAGCGTGCCGTAGCGGGCGATCAGCGTTGACGGATAAGTGGTATAGAACGCCGCAGCAAACGCCGAGGCGATACCGAAGAACAGCGCGGCAGGCGAGATGGAGAGCGAGGTCGGATCGCCGTGCGTCACCAGCAGGAAGGTGCCGATAAGCGAGGTCACGATCGCTGCCAGCACAAATGCGCCGGGGCGCGTTTTTCGCGCCAGCGCGAACCACGCCACGATGATCGTGGGCGACAGGAACTGCAGCACGGTGGCGGTGGCAGCGTTGGATTTTTCAATCGTCAGCAGGAAGGTAAGCTGCACGGTGAGCGCGCCGACCAGCGAGAAAAACAGCAGGCTAATAGCGTCCTTGCGATTTTTGATGACCGAGAAAATTTTGTCGCCGTGGACGAAGGAGAGCGTCAGCAGGATCACGCCGGTAAACAGCAGGCGAATCATGGTCAGGTAGGGCGAAGAAATGTGGCTTTTCTCCATGATGTACTGCGCGCAAACTCCTGAACTTCCCCATAAAACGGCGGCGATCAGGACGTTAAGCATTCCTTTACGTGTCGAACCCATGTTCTCCCCTGCGATGTTGATTTTTTTCCAGCATAACACGGGAGCGTGCGCCGCGGCCCACCGGAAACTGGGGTAGGCGGCGAAATCGGGCTATGCGATAGTGAAACGCACAAACGACAAGGAGAACCCTATGCACCTGAATATTACCGATAACGTCACTCCGCAGGAGAAAGACGAACTGCTAACCGGGCTGCGCGCCTACAACGCGCAATTTTTGGATCTGGCAAATTTTAGCGGCGACGTGGGCGTTTACGTGCGGGACGAACAGGGGAAGATGCTCGGCGGGTTAATCGGCGTGCGCAAAGGCGACTGGCTAAACATCGATTTTCTCTGGGTCAGCGACAGCGTGCGCGGCACCGGCGTGGGCAGCCGGATCATCAACGCCGCAGAAGAGGAAGCCAGGCGTAAAGGATGCAGGCACGCGCTGGTGGATACCGTGAGCTTTCAGGCGCGCCCGTTCTATGAAAAGCAGGGCTATCGGCTGGAGATGTCGCTACAGGACTATCCGTATCGGGGGATGCAGCGGCATTATCTGACGAAGGCGCTGTAAGGCATATAACCTATCCTTCTTATTGATTCCTTTTCGATTTTTAGCGCGCCGCCTCGTTGTGGATATAGTCATTGAAACATCTTTCAAAAGGACACCTCAGTGAAACGTCAATTGAGCGCATTACTTCTCGCTGGCCTGCTGCTGGCAGGCTGCGATCGGGGCGATAAAGACGCCAAACACATTAAGGTCGGCGTGATTAACGGCGCGGAGCAGGAGGTGGCGGAAGTCGCGAAAAAGGTGGCGAAAGAGAAGTATGGCTTGGACGTGGAGCTGGTGGGCTTTAGCGGCTCGCTGCTGCCGAACGACGCTACCAACAGCGGCGAGCTGGATGCCAACGTCTTCCAGCACCGTCCCTTCCTGGCGGAGGACAACAAGGCGCACGGCTATAAGCTGGTCGCGGTGGGCAATACGTTTGTTTTCCCGATGGCAGGCTATTCCCGCAAGGTGAAATCGGTCTCTGACCTGAAGGACGGCGCAACCGTCGCCATTCCTAACGATCCAACTAACCTTGGCCGCGCGCTGCTGCTGCTGCAAAAAGAGAAGCTGATTACCCTCAAGCCGGACGTGGGGCTGCTGCCGACCGCGCTGGATATCACCGCCAACCCTAAAAACCTGAAGATTATGGAGCTGGAAGGCGCGCAGCTGCCGCGCGTGCTGGACGACCCGAAGGTCGACGTGGCGATCATCAGCACCACCTATCTTCAGCAAACCGGGCTGTCGCCGGTGCACGATAGCGTGTTTATCGAAGACAAAAACTCGCCCTACGTGAACATTATCGTCACCCGTGAAGACAACAAAGATGCCGAAAACGTGAAGGAATTTATTCAGTCCTATCAGTCGCCTGAAGTGGCGAAAGCGGCGGAAACTCTCTTCAACGGCGGCGCGGTGCCGGGCTGGTAGGCCGCTAGCCCAGCCGCGCCATGCGCGTCTCGCCCTCGTCCATCGACAGCTGGTAGAGCGAAAACGAGCGGTGCTTTTCAATTAAGTTCGCCAGCTCCGGCGAGTGGCTGGTGAGCCAGATCTGCGTGTAGCGGCTGGCCTCGGCGATCAGGCTTGCCAGCGCGGGCAGCATCTGCGGATGCAGGCTGTTTTCGGGTTCGTTGAGCGCGATAAAAGCGGGCGGACGCGGGCTGAGCAGCGCTACCGCCAGGCACAAAAAGCGCAGCGTACCGTCCGAAAACTCTGCCGGTTCCAGCGGGCGGCCCAGGCCCTCGCGCTGCATCATCATCCGAAAGCGCCCACCCGAATTGTCGCTGTAAAACACGCAGCCGGGGAAGGCCTGGTCGAGGATGCGCATCAGCAGCATCTCGTCGCCGATCTCAACGATGGTTTGAAATGCCGCCGCCAGGTTTGCGCCGTCGCTTGCCAGCACGGGGGAGCGGAAGCCCACCTGCGGCGCGCGGATGGCGGAACCCGACGACACGGAGAATTCATGGTAAAAACGCCAGTTGCGCAGGGATTCGCGCATTTGCGAGACTTCCGGGTAGAGATGCGGCTCGCCGAGCTGTCCGAACACCGATTCGTTCTCATACAGCGTGCCGCTGTGCGTTACTTTTTCATGGTGGATGTTGTTCAGAAAAACGGTCTGGTTTTTGCGCTGCATCAGGCGCGCAGAGGGACGGCGGTGCTGGTCGCTGAGCCAGATGCTCTCCTCTTTAATCACCGGATCGAGCTGAAACTGCGAGGGGTAAGGCAGCCTTTCAACAAACCCAACCTGCAGTTCATATTCGAACGTTTCCGTCTCCACCGCCAGGTTCACGCGCCGCAGCTGGTCGGTTCGCGTTTTGCCCGCCCAGAAGACCTTTAAAATCCCGCCATCGTTCGCCAGCGCATGCGAAAACTGCCCCTGCGCCGCGCTGTGCATCAGGTATATCGCCTTGTAAATATTGGATTTACCCGTGCCGTTCGGCCCAAAGACGATATTCAGCTGCTCCAGATCCAAAGACATCCGGCGAATGGAGCGATAATTTTCAATGTGCAGCGTTTTGATCATCTGGCGGGCCTAATGCGCAGTAAAAGACCTGTATATAATGCCAGTATTTTGGAGCGAAATGCAAAAAAAAGACGACAGTGAGGCGTCGTCTAAACACGGGGTACTGCATTCGACCTCTTTTGATTAAGGGCCTTCGATTTTACGGCTCAGGTTACGGCCAGACGGAGTCCCAGATCATTGGGATAGGGATCGAAGTAGTTTTGCGTCAGCAGATAACGGTCCGGGTATTCCGCCAGATAGTGCTTCAGCAGCGTGAGCGGCGCGAGAATCGGCAGTAGCCCGTCGCGGTAGTGCAGGATCACGTCGCGCAGCTCGCCGCGCTGGCGGCTGTTCAGGCGCGGGCGGAAATAGCCCTGAATATGCATCAGCACGTTGGTGTGGTTTTTTCGCGAGGCCGGTTTTTTCAGGATTGTCATCAGCTTTTCGCGATAGGCGACGAAGAAGGCGTCCAGATCTTCCCACTCGTGCAGCGAGGCCACGAACGGGCCGATCTCGCGATAGCCTGCCTGGTGGTGTGCCAGCAGCTGGAGCTTGTAGCGGCTGTGAAAATCCAGCAGCTTGCGGCGCGTCAGGCCGCTGGCGCGCAGGGTATTTAGCTCATGCAGGGCAAACACGCGCTCAATAAAGTTTTCGCGCAGCACCGGGTCGTGCAGGCGGCCATCCTCCTCGACGGGCAGCCACGGCCTGGATTTAAGAAGGGCAGCGGTGAACAGGCCGACGCCCTCCTTGCGGCCCCGGTTGCCGTTTTCGTCGTACAGGCGCACGCGCTCCATCCCGCAGCTTGGCGATTTCGCGCAGACGATAAACCCGGCAAGATCGCCCATTTTCGGCAGATAATCGGCGGCGAAATCCGCCATTTTCTGCGTAACGTCCTCGTGCGGCGGCTTGCTGAAGCGCATCTGCGTGTCGCCGTCGGTCATCATAACCAGGCGCAGGGCCGGGCGCGGCGTCGGCAGGCCAATTGCCATTTCCGGGCATACGGGCCTGAAATTCACCCACTGGGCCAGCTCATCCATGACAAAGCCCATGCGTTTATGCCCGCCGTCGAATCGTACGGCGGAGCCGGTCAAACATCCGCTAATACCCAGCACAGGTTTGGTTGTCATGATGTGTACCTCCCGTTTCTCTCCTTTAAAACTTACACAATATGACTATTTTGTCCAAGTATTAGCGGTGGTATTTTTATTTGTTTAAGGATATCAGCGGGTTTAGCTGCCCTTATAGGTTGAGTAACCGTACTGGCTCAGCAGCAGCGGGATGTGCAGCTTTTCATTCGTGGCGGTAACGGTGAACAGCACCGGCACTTCCGGGAAGAAGGAGTCCTGCTTCTGGGCCTTGAAGTATTCGCTGGTTTTGAACGTCACCTTGTACACGCCCGGCTGCATATCCTGATTCTCCGGGTAAAGAGACTTGATGCGGCCGTCGCGATCGGTTTTGCCGCTGGCAACCTGGGTCCATTTATCCTGCTGCTGTTTTTCCAGCATCACGGTCACGTCCTGGCCTGGAAGGCCGGTTTGCTGGTTGAGAACGTGCACGCTCAGGGTGCCGACAGGAGCGCTAAAGGCGGCAGGGGCGAAGGCCATCGCGGCCAGGAGCAGCAGGGGGGACGTCTTTTTCATCGTGTTTTCCTTTTTGGCGTTAAGTCACAGGAAAACGTTAGCACTCGCGTCGCGATAAAAACTTCAATTTTTCGTGATAACTCGCGACGGCGTAAGGCTTTAGAGAATAATTACGTCAATGGAGATAAAGGCCTGCCATTGCTCGAGCTGCTTTTTGCGCGCGGCGTTGAGCTTGCCGCTGGTGACCAGCAGCCAGTTGCGATCGGGAAAAATTTCCGGCGCCAGCGCGGCGGGAGGGATTGGCAGTACGTCGATGCGGTGTCCCTGACCGGTTCGCGTCAGGGCTTCGAGCCAGACTTCACACGGATCGCTCAGGTGCCAGCCGCACAGGAGAAGGTTATCGCCCGGCGCTTTTTTGTCACCCTCAAGGCAAAACGAGGTGTAGGCGATGATGATGCCGTCGAGGATTTCGCGCAGGGTCATCACGGCGGGCACGTTGGCCGACACCTGGCCGCGCAGCGGGCGCAGCACGTGGGCGACCAGCTCCGGCCTTGGGTATTCGCGGCCTGCGTCGTAAATCATCTGGCGCAGGGCGTCGATTTTTCCCGCCTTGAGGCGGTCGAGCATGGTTTCCTGTAGCGTCTGCCAGTTGTTGGTGCGCCGCGGCTCCGGGCGTTCCAGGAGGGATTTGACCTGGCCGATGGGGACGCCTTTTTTAACCCAGTCGAGGATTTTCAGCGCCTGCTGCACATCGTTCTCACTGTAGAGACGGTGGCCGCCGTCCGTGCGCTGGGGCTTGAGCAGGCCGTAGCGACGCTGCCAGGCGCGGAGCGTGGTGGCGGTGATGCCGCTGAGTCTTGCAAATTCGCCGATGGAGTAAGCCATGTCTGCGCCCGTGAGGAGGAATAATCTCAATATACTACGAATTATCGCAGCCTGAATGAAGCATCTGCCGGGTGCACTACACTAAAAAACCAAACGACAGTGAAAGGAGCTCTCATGAAACTATGGCCTGTTGTGACCGGCGTCGCTATTGCGCTGACGCTGGTTGCCTGTAAATCGCCTACGCCGCCGAAAGGCGTGCAGCCTATCACCGGCTTTGATGCCAGCCGCTATCTCGGCAAATGGTATGAAGTCGCCCGTCTGGAAAACCGCTTCGAGCGCGGGCTGGAGAAGGTTACCGCCACCTACGGCGAGCGCAGCGACGGGGGCATTAGCGTGCTTAACCGCGGCTACGATCCGAAGAAAAATAAGTGGAGCGAGAGCGAGGGGAAAGCCTACTTTACCGGCGAGCCAACGACCGCCGCGCTGAAGGTATCATTCTTCGGGCCGTTCTACGGCGGCTATAACGTGATCAGGCTGGACGACAAATACCAGTACGCGCTGGTGAGCGGCCCGAACCGCGACTACCTGTGGATCTTGTCGCGCACGCCAACCATTCCGGACGCGGTGAAGCAGGACTACCTGAACACCGCGCGCGGGCTGGGCTTCCGCGTCGATCAGCTGGTGTGGGTGAAGCAGTAGCGCGCTAGCTGCACATGTCGCTAAACGGTCCGCGCGGGCAGGGACGCAGGATGACGTGGACCTTATCCTCCTTCAGCGTATACATGCCGCCGAAGAACGGATCGACGATTAGCCAGCCCGGCACGCCCAGGAAGATGACGTTCCCCAGCGTGTACCAGCGGCTAAAGCGGTACGCCAGCGGCATGCTGGCGGAGTAGTAGCCCGGCTGCCTGAGCGTGAGCGAATACTCGCGTTTGCCGAAATAGCTGCCGTCGGATTTCTTCAGCGTGACGGTTTGCGGCGTGACGCCGGTGGCGGTGATGGCGCCGGTGCGGTCGATAACCGCAAACGGGACGTTGTCCGGCGTGCTGCTGATGGTGACGGTTTCTTCATTGCTGCCGACGATAGCGGCGCAGCCGGTCAGCATCCATGCGGTTAACAGCAGTAGGGTGAGTTTTTTCATCGGGGCGCTCCGTGTCGTTAACGATCAAGAGCGACACGGAGGGGGGAAAAGTTAAGTGCGAGGCTGCGGAGAAGTGGTTGATTTATCGCGGCGAGCCGAAGATGATCCCCGCATGAAAATTGAAACCGCAGTGCCTGAACAGTTTGAACGTCTCGTCGCTATCTGGGAATCCGCCGTCCGCGCGACTCACCATTTCCTGCAGGAAAGCGATATTGCGGCGCTGCGCCCGCTGCTGCTCAACGCCTATTTGCCCAACCTCAGGGTTGTAATCGCCCGCGATGGGGCGGGAAACATTCACGGCTTTTTAGGCGTGGATGAAAACCGGATTGAAATGCTGTTTGTTGATGACGCCAGCCGGGGAAAAGGCGTGGGGAAACTCCTGCTGAACTACGCGATTAATCAGTGCGGCGCGAACGAGGTGGACGTCAACGAGCAAAACCCGCAGGGCGTCGCGTTTTATCGCCATATGGGGTTTGTGCAGGTTGGGCGCTCCGAGCTGGACGGGCAGGGGAATGCGTTTCCGCTGTTGCATATGAAGCTCCGCGATTAGCGCTTAGCCTGCTTATCCCATTTTACTAAGCCAATGATATCTTTCTCACCTTCGGCTTCTTTCAGCAGGCGCTGTTTTTTTTCAAACTCAATGTATTCTGAGCATGCCTTTTCATCAGCCGCTTTCTTGCTGATTTTACCAGCCCCTTCTAAAACGTCCCGGTCGTTAAATTGCAGGAATTGATCGAGCTTGGTTTGCCAGTCTCGTAAAAATACCTGCTTGCGGCGTTTGGCCTGATCTTCGGCAAAATCCAACCACATAGTAACGACGCGATTAAGCTCGCTCACCTCATCCTGAGACAGATAATTTTTTGCTGTGGTGACATCGCTTTTGCGGACGTCTTCACCTTTATAGCTCGTCAGCCCCATATGCGGTTGGCTGGCATCCGCGCGCTGGTGAATCAACTCGGCAGCGGTGTAGCCCGTGCAGGCAAAATGCAGTTTATTCTGGATGGTCTGGAAGAAATGCGTGGTTTCTTTGAGCGATGGCTGATAGTCGGCAGCTAAGGCAAAAATCTCCCTCACGCGGAGATAGACCCGGCGTTCGCTGGCCCGTATATCGCGAATGCGTTCCAGCATTTCATCAAAATAGTCGGGAACGGGGGAAGATCCGACAGGCGGATTTTTTAGGCGTTCGTCGTCCATAACGAAGCCTTTAACCAGGTATTCCTGAAGCGTTTGGGTAGCCCACTGGCGGAACTGTGTGCCTCGCGCGGAGCGGACGCGATAGCCGATAGCGAGAATCACGGGCAAGCTATAGTGAAGTGTGTTGCGATTGACCTTGCGCTGACCTTCTTGCTGAACTTGTAAGTAAGCCTTACAAGTTGCTTTTTGTTCAAGCTCACCCTCTTCGTAAATGGCTTTAATATGCTGAGTAATGGCTTGAGGAGTGACCTGATAAAGAGTCGCTATTGCTGCTTGCGACAACCAGAGCGTTTCATGCTCAAAGCGACATGTGATGCGAACTGTTCCATCATCACTGGCAAACATAACAAATTCACCTGCCGGAGATTGGATTACATCTTTATCTGCCATGTCGCCTCCCTTTTTCGAGTGATTAACCTTACCAGCGTGTAGTATGCCAGAAACAGCCGCTAAGCCAGGTGGTTTGTATTTGATTTTGCGAGGCGCTTTCCAGGATGCTGAGTTTGGATCGCTGCAAGCGCGTCCTCTATCTCAATGAGTTTGGCTTTCGTCCGTTTGTAATCGTCCTGCAATCCCTGGCGGAAAGAATTTGGGCGTAGCTTTATGGAAACATTCGGGCAGGGATCCAAATTTTTTCCGGCAATATAAAGATTGATCTCAACTAATTAGCTGAATTATCAGAATTTATAAATATGGATATATTCCCCTAACGCAAATTATCTGCTTAGAATTCATGGGGAATTTCAAATGAAAAGGAGTTTTAGAAATGGCTATTCTAGGCAACATGTGGCTTTACGATGATGGTGGTGCATTGATCAAAGGGGGTTGCGATGTCCAGGACCGCGACTATAGTATCGAGTTTAAAGGCTTCCACCATAATCTGAGCATTCCTTCCGATAATATGACGGGTAAACCAACTGGCCCACGTCAGCACTCAGCAATGCTTATCACGAAAGAATTTGATCCCTCTTCCCCATATCTGTACAAAGCTGTTGCTACAGGTCAGCGGCTTGAAAAAGCCGAACTGAAATTCTACAAAATTAACGACGCTGGTCAGGAAGTCGAATATTTTAACATATTACTTGAAGGGACCCGTGTCGTGTCTGTTACTCCTACAATGGCATCCCCTGAAGACAAGAATAACAATCACCTTGAGACCGTGGAGTTACGCTACGAGCGCATCACGTGGAAACATAACGACGGTAACATCATATTTACTGACGCCTGGAACGAGCGGCAGACCGCTTAGGTTTTGTCAGTATATACTTACTAATGAGGGGAACTGATGGATACTACTGAAGAGTCTGGAGGGACGTATTACTACCATGGGCATGTGAACGTGAGTGCCGGTGAACTGTTCGATCTTATATTTATCGAACAGATGGCAGATGCGTTAGGGGTTACCACAGAGGCCGCTGTCACTGTGCTGATCGGCCAACCCTTTATTCCTGTATCTGGTAAACTTTCGGCAGCCACAAACACACCAGGAACAAGTATTGCATCAATTATTTCTAGAAGACTTTTAAAAGATGCTCGTTTCCCTTTCGGCTTAAAGCCATCTGCACCGATGGGAAAATTTTCAAAGTTGAAGATGGTGCCAACGACTAAGATAGCGACGTTTATAGGTCGCTGGATTCCCTTTATTGGCTATGCTCAACTAATCACTATCATGTATACGGTCAGCAAGCGTACGCGAGAGAAATATAATGTCATTGCCAGACCAAAAGACCGTATTCAATGGACATCCTTCTGATGAGAAACATTGAAGCTGAGGTTATCGGATACATTATGGAAAAGTATCCGATTAGAGAACGCTGGTTTAAGCCCGGTGTTAAACAGGTCACCAAGGAATGGACGCTACAGGATGATTTTAAGTTTCTTCCGGAAGATGCGCATGATTTTCTGGTAGATGTTTTTGAACGTTTCGGCGTGGATTATTCCACTTTTGACGGCAGGAACTACTTTGAGTACGAATATCCCTTCTGGCAAAAGAAACCGTCCCCAGAACCCGTGATAAAACCGCTGACAGTTGGGATGATCATCGAGTCTGTCAAAGCGGAGAAATGGCTATACGATTGAAAGGAAAAAGCGCCTTTTGAGGCGCTTTGTTCAGAGGATTGTATGGTAAGAGCGTCTATAAAGTTGATTTAAGCTTTAACAGCTGCTGATCGATTTGAGTCAGTCTCTCCTTTACCCGCTTGTTCTCGTCCAGGAGTCTTTGTTCGTTCTCGCTATGGGCCACCAGAACGATACACCCTTTCATCACTTTTACCGTAACCTGATGCCCGGTATCAAACCCCGCCGCACGTAGCCACTTTCCGGACAGGATGATTTTCGGTGTCGATTTGTCGAAAACATTCGGGCGGTATCCCACAATTAACGAACGCTCGGTTCCGGATTGGTCGGTGTCTGGGGTAGAATGCGTATCAGCCATAATCAACTCCTTGATAGTTGGTGAGGTTAGACGCTCCGGTTGTGTTCCCGCACATCGGGGCGTTGCAAAAACAGGAGGTTTAGGTGGCCTCCTATGTGTGTCAGAGTAGATGGATAGGTGGCCTCATGTCAATCATATCGCGCGAAAAAAAACCAAAAGGCGGTGGGCAGTCTCCCCAGTTTAAGATGCGTATTGATCCGGCATTGAAGGAGCAGTTGGATGCTGTGGCGGCTGAGGAAGGGGTTAGTCTCGCCAGCTGGTTGAAGGAACTGGCGAGGGAGGCGTTAAGGTCCAAAGGAATCCAACCTAATGGTTAGATTTTTTGTAATTTTATTCATCATTAAAACCTATTATATGGAACTCTGCTCCTGAGGATTTTATAGCGTTATCCGAACTAACTAATAATACATCTAACTGACGCTTGATATTACTATTTTGCGACTTTGTATAATAACTTTTTGTTGTATGAGGTTGTATTACTATTACCCTTGTTTTTATTTTATTAGGGTTGGAGTTCAATGATGAAAGTTGTAATATAAAATCTGAGGGCTTTATCATCTTATTCTCATGCCAACACATTTTATTTTGAGAGACAGAGGCTCTTTCTGTCAGATCCTGTATAAGGTTTTTACGGTTAGAATATCTCAAGTTTTTAACTGCTTGGCTTAGAACAATATCATGTGCACCCACGGATATTCTTCTACTTATACTACTGCTATTAGCTGCTTTGATATGAATAAGAGATATTATCGTCTTATCATTATGATCATCAATATGAATAAAATCTGCTTTCTCACCCGCTCCATCATCGCAGTAGAGCCATCCCGTAGGTTTCTCAGTTGTATTAAAGTTATCTGAAGAATCCCAACGGCTATTCCACCTATTTTTTATCCAACAGAAAAGAGAGTTTTGCGATCCAATTTTTGTTAGATCAAGTTTATCTGATACAAGTGGTTTCTCTTTACATACATCAAATTTCTCAAAGTCTGCCCAAATGAATCCATTATATGTAACATCTTTATAATCAGTTTTAAATATCCAAGAGTTCACTACTGCGTGACCTGACTCATACCAACACTTTATTAATTCTGGATATCTAAATATTTTCGCATAATTGTTAAGAATGTCTTTTTTTTGTGAAACTGGCTGTTGGTTATTAATTTCGAAACTAATCTCGTAATCTTTTATTACTGGTCTTACACTAATCTCTCCACAATGAACATTTTCATAAAAAACTTTTAGAGAAAAAGCAGAGTTCATTATTGGCGAAATCTCTATTCTATATTTAGTAGCAATCTTTCTGAGTAAATCTACCTTTGTGGAACTCATTTCATAAGGGACGAAATCTGGATCGATTACAGAAAAATCATATGCGTCTTGGACATTATTAAGATCGTTAATAGGGCTGGCAAGAATGCTAATTGGAGTAGTGTTGTTTTGCTTGTTAGAATTCAACATATCTAGTATTTCGATAACATTTTTTTCAAACGTATCCCAGTCTTTACATGGGCCTTTCCAGACGGACGATTTGAAAGGATTTAATCCTATGGTTTTATTATTATTCCCAATCTCAGTTCTTACAGCAGACATCATGTATGATTGATCCTCTAAAGGATCTAATGATTCAGCTACACTATTCCCTCCTAAAACTTTTGAATCAGCCTTAAAAGTTGTTTTCCCATGTATACCCAGAAGCCAGAGCATCTTTATATTGTCTTCATTTATAAATAAATGATTTAAATGCGATATTTCTACTGGATACAAGTTTGATAATGGTGCACTTTTGAAATTTTCTCTTATTAGATCTTTCATTCCCTTTTCTGAGAAGTAAAATGCTACATAGCTTCCGAGAGTAAAAGTAAGCGCTATATGATTCTCTATATCATGTATATCGTTTCTTTTAGTCCAACTAGGGATTTTATTTATCGAGTAGGGAGAAATTAATACATTAGCCTCATTTATTGTTTCAGATGTGGCTGGATATTGCTTTATTTCTCCTTCGTTATAGATTTTGGTATCGATAACTTGCATTACTGACGTGTGCAAGTATTTTGCTGTATAATTTGACTTATTAAATCCAATTAAAATAGAAAAAAAAGGTGAAAGGTGTTCCTTTTGAACATCGTTCATAACTGTCTCATTAAATGATGGGTAATCGAGAGGAGATAATTATATTAATAGTAGAATATATGTAGTGATGTTTGTCACAAAGATAGGATATATGAAAAATATATCGAGAATATAAATTTTTGGCGGAAGATCACAGGAGTCGAACCTGCCCGGGAACGCTGGCGTCCCCAACTGGATTTGAAGTCCAGCCACCTCACCGGAGATGACGATCTTCCGCGCCTCGATTGCTACATGGAGGCGGGGCGCATTATAGCTACTTTCAGGCATTTACCACATACCCCGACACGCTTTTTTCACGTCTCTTTTGACCTTAACCCACCTGTTTCGGTTAATTCCTAAGAAAATCCTCAGGTTAGCTTTTGATGCCTGCCCACCTTTACCGCGATCACAAAAAACAAGAAACGTAATTTAATAACCATAAAACGCAATACCCGCTCGTGAAACAATGGTTTAAAAACACAGTCACCGGTCTCAGCGCCTCCTACAGCGTGAAGGATATATAAAATATGAGCGAAGTACTGTCCGTTAAAGAGAAGATTGGCTATGGCATGGGCGATGCCGCCAGCCACATCATTTTTGATAACGTCATGTTGTACATGATGTTTTTCTACACCGATATTTTCGGTATTCCCGCCGGGTTCGTGGGCACTATGTTCCTGCTGGCGCGCGCGCTGGATGCGATCTCCGACCCGTGCATGGGCCTGATTGCCGACCGCACCCGCAGCCGCTGGGGCAAGTTCCGCCCGTGGATTCTGTTCGGCGCCATTCCGTTTGGCATCGTCTGCGTGCTGGCATATACCACGCCGGACCTCAGCCATAACGGCAAGCTGATTTACGCCGCCGTAACCTACACCCTGCTGACCCTGCTCTACACCGTGGTCAATATCCCTTACTGCGCGCTGGGCGGCGTTATCACCAACGACCCGACGCAGCGCATCTCCCTTCAGTCCTGGCGCTTCGTACTGGCGACGGCGGGCGGCATGCTCTCGACGGTGCTGATGATGCCGCTGGTCAAGCTAATTGGCGGGGAAGACAAAGCCTTTGGCTTCCAGGGCGGCATCGCCGTGCTGTCGGTCATCGCGTTCCTGATGCTGGCGTTCTGCTTCTTCACCACCAAAGAGCGCATCCAGGTGCCGCCTGCCACCACCTCCATGCGCGAAGACCTGCGCGACATCTGGCAAAACGACCAGTGGCGCATCGTCGGCGTGCTCACCATCCTCAACATCCTCGCCGTCTGCGTGCGCGGCGGCGCGATGATGTACTACTGCACCTGGATTATGGGCTCGCCGGAAGTGTTCGTCGCGTTCCTCACCACCTACTGCGTCGGCAACCTGATCGGCTCCGCGCTGGCGAAACCGCTCACCGACTGGAAGTGCAAGGTGAGCATCTTCTGGTGGACCAACGCCGCGCTGGCGGTGGTGAGCGTCGCGATGTTCTTCGTGCCGATGCATGCCACCGTGGTGATGTTCGCCTTCATCTTCGTGATTGGCGTGCTGCACCAGCTGGTGACGCCCATCCAGTGGGTAATGATGTCCGATACCGTCGACTACGGCGAATGGACCAACGGCAAACGCCTCACCGGCATCAGCTTCGCGGGCACGCTGTTCGTGCTGAAGCTCGGCCTGGCGCTGGGCGGCGCGATGATCGGCTGGATGCTGGCGGGCGGCGGCTACGACGCCGCGGCTAAAACCCAGAACAGCGCCACCATCAGCATCATTGTCGGCCTGTTTACCCTGGCCCCGGCGGTCTGCTACGCGCTGAGCGCCATCATCGCCAAGCGCTACTACACGCTGAAAACGCCGTTCCTGGTGAAGATCATGCGCGAGCTGGCGCAGGGCGCGCGCCGCAACCAGCAGGAATTTGCCCCGCTGCCGGGCAGCAAAGAATTACGGAACTAAGAGGACGAAGGTATGAAAATCAGTGACGGAAACTGGCTCATTCAACCGGGCCTGAACGTGACGTATCCGGTTCAGGTGTTCGACGTGGAGCAGCAAGGCAATGACCTGGTGGTGTACGTGGCGCCGCGTGACGTGCGCGAACGCACCTGGCAGCTCGACACGCTCATGTTCACGGTGCGCCTGTTTGCCCCGCAGGAGGGGATTGTCGGGGTGCGTATCGAGCACTTCCAGGGCGCGCTGAACAACGGCCCGCACTACCCGCTGAACGTGTTGAAAGACGTCAAGGTCGAGATTGAAAACAACGCGGAATTTGCCGAGCTGAAAAGCGGAAGCGTCAGCGTGCGCGTGACCAAAGGCGAGTTCTGGGCGCTGGACTTCCTGCGCAACGGCCAGCGCATCACCGGCAGCCAGCTGAAAAACAACGGCTACGTGCAGGACGGCAACAGCGATCGCAACTATATGTTCGAGCGCCTCGATTTGGGCGTGGGGGAAACGGTCTACGGCCTGGGCGAGCGCTTCACCGCCCTGGTGCGCAACGGCCAGACGGTCGAAACGTGGAACCGCGACGGCGGCACCAGCACCGAGCAGTCCTACAAAAATATCCCGTTCTACCTGACCAACCGCGGCTACGGCGTGCTGGTGAATCATCCGGAAAACGTCTCGTTTGAAGTCGGCTCCGAGAAGGTCTCCAAAGTGCAGTTCAGCGTGGAGGGCGAGTACCTCGAGTATTTCGTGATCGACGGCCCGACGCCGAAAGAGGTGCTCAACCGCTATACGCAGTTTACCGGCCGTCCGGCGCTGCCGCCCGCGTGGTCGTTCGGCCTGTGGCTGACCACCTCGTTCACAACTAACTACGACGAAGCGACGGTGAACAGCTTTATCGACGGCATGGCCGAGCGCGACCTGCCGCTGCACGTCTTCCACTTCGACTGCTTCTGGATGAAGGCCTTCCAGTGGTGCGACTTCGAGTGGGACCCGGTGACCTTCCCGGATCCGGAGGGGATGATCCGCCGCCTGAAGGAGAAAGGGCTGAAGGTCTGCGTGTGGATCAACCCGTACATCGGCCAGAAGTCGCCGATATTCAAGGAACTGAAGGAGAAGGGCTACCTGCTCAAGCGCCCGGACGGTTCCCTGTGGCAGTGGGACAAATGGCAGCCTGGGCTGGCGATTTACGATTTCACCAACCCGGACGCGTGCAGGTGGTACGCCGATAAGCTCAAGGGTCTGGTGGACATCGGCGTGGACTGCTTCAAAACCGACTTCGGCGAGCGTATCCCGACCGACGTTCAGTGGTTCGACGGCTCCGATCCGCAGAAAATGCATAACCATTACGCCTACATCTACAACGAACTGGTGTGGAACGTGCTGAAAGAGACGGTGGGCGAAGAAGAAGCCGTGCTGTTTGCCCGCTCCGCCTCCGTCGGCGCGCAGCAGTTCCCGGTGCACTGGGGCGGCGACTGCTACGCCAACTACGAATCGATGGCGGAAAGCCTGCGCGGCGGGCTGTCGATCGGCCTGTCGGGCTTTGGCTTCTGGAGCCACGACATCGGCGGGTTCGAGAACACCGCTCCGGCGCACGTCTACAAGCGCTGGTGCGCGTTTGGGCTGCTCTCCAGCCACAGCCGCCTGCACGGCAGCAAATCCTACCGCGTGCCGTGGGCGTACGACGACGAGTCCTGCGACGTGGTGCGCCACTTCACCCAGCTTAAGTGCCGGATGATGCCGTACCTGTATCGCCAGGCGGCGCTGGCCCGCGAGTGCGGGACGCCGATGCTGCGCGCGATGATGCTGGAGTTCCCGGACGATCCGGCGTGTGACTACCTCGACCGACAGTACATGCTCGGGGATGCGGTGATGGTCGCGCCGGTGTTCTCCGAGGCGGGCGACGTGCAGTTCTACCTGCCGGAAGGCCGCTGGACGCACCTGTGGCACAACGACGAGATCCAGGGCAGCCGCTGGCACAGGCAGCAGCATGATTTCCAGAGCCTGCCGGTCTACGTGCGAGACAACACCCTGCTGGCGCTGGGCAACAATAACCAGAAGCCGGACTATGCGTGGCACGAGGGCACGGCGTTCCAGCTGTTTACCCTTCACGACGGCGCGACGGCGGTCAGCGAAGTGCCTGCGGCCGACGGCTCCGTCATCTTTACCCTGACGGCTACCCGCCGCGGCGATACGGTGACGATCAGGGGCGAGGGCGACGCGCGAAGCTGGTCGGTTTGCTTACGTAACGTGCAGAAGATTGCGGGCGTGCAGGGCGGCTCGCAGGCGGGCAGCGAATGGGGCGTGGTCGTGAACGCTGAGGGCAGCGAGGTGGTTGTTCAGCTTTAACGCCCTACACGCGCTCCCTCTCTCGTTAGCGGGAGGGAGCGCGGTGCGCATTAATGCCAGCAGAAGTGATGCACAACCTGGGTTATCAGCTCGCGCGTTGGCTTGATGAACCGGGTTTCCAGATATTCATCCGGCTGGTGGGCCTGGTTAATCGAACCCGGGCCAAGCACCAGCGTCGGACACAGGGTCTGGATGAATGGCGCTTCGGTGCAGTAGTTCACCACGTCGGTTTTCTCCCCAAGCAGTTTTTCCACCACCTCAACCAGCTGGTGATCCGGCGGGCATTCGTAGCCCGGGATCGGCGGATGCAGTTCGGATACGGTTAAACGCCCCGGCCAGCGCTCGCTCACCGGCGCAAGCGCCTCGTTCAGCAGGCCGTCAAGATCGCTCAGCGTCATGCCCGGCAGCGGGCGAATGTCCATATGCAGCTCGCAGCAGGCGCAGATGCGGTTGGACGCATCGCCGCCGTGCAGGCTGCCGAGGTTCAGCGTCGGATACGGCACGGTGAACGCCTCGTAGTGATAGCGCTCTTTCAGGCCGTCGCGCAGCTGCATGATGCGGCCAATGGCGTCGTGCATCAGCTCGATGGCGTTGACGCCGCGCGCCGGATCGCTGGAGTGGCCGGACTGGCCCAGCACGCGCACCGCCGTGGAAATGTGGCCTTTGTGGGCGCGGATCGGCTGCAGCGAGGTTGGCTCACCGATAATGGCGCAGTCCGGGCGAATCGCCGTGTTTTCCGAGAAATAGCGCGCGCCCGCCATGCTGGTCTCTTCATCGGCGGTCGCCAGAATGTAGAGCGGCTTTTTCAGCTTCGTCACGTCCACGTCACGCAGCGCGTCGAGGATAAAGGCGAAGAAGCCTTTCATGTCCGCGGTGCCCAGGCCGTAGAGCTTGTTGTCGTGCTCGGTCAGGGTGAACGGATCGCGCGTCCAGCGGCCATCGTCAAACGGCACGGTGTCGGTATGGCCAGCCAGCAGCAGGCCGCCCGCGCCGCTTCCGGTGCTGGCCAGCAGGTTGAATTTATGGCGCGTTCCGGGAACGGGCTGAACCTCAACGTTAAACCCAAGATCGCTAAACCAGCCCGCCAGCAGAGTGATTAAAGACTCATTACTTTGATCCAGCGATTCTTCGGTTGCGCTGATGGAGGGTGTGGCAATCAGGGCGCGGTAGATCTCGATAAATGGCGGTAAATTCATTTTCATTGTTGACACACCTTAGGTCGTGATAGTATCAATATTCATGCAATAAATGTGAATAAAAATACACTAACGTTGAGCATAAAGGAACCCGATGTTGAATACGCTGATTGTAGGCGCTAGCGGTTATGCGGGCGCAGAGCTTGTAAGCTACGTGAATCGCCACCCACATATGACCATAACCGCTTTGACCGTGTCAGCGCAAAGCAATGATGCCGGAAAGTTAATTTCCGATTTGCATCCGCAGCTCAAGGGGATTGTCGATCTGCCTTTGCAGCCGATGTCCGACATCAGCGAGTTTGCCGGCGGCGTCGACGTGGTGTTTTTAGCCACCGCGCATGAAGTGAGCCACGACCTGGCGCCGCAGTTTTTGGCCGCTGGCTGCGTGGTGTTCGACCTCTCCGGCGCGTTCCGCGTTAACGACGGTGCGTTCTACGAAAAATATTATGGTTTCACCCATCAGCACCCGGATCTGCTTGAACAGGCGGTCTACGGGCTGGCGGAGTGGAGCACCGATAAACTGAAAGAAGCGAACCTGATTGCCGTGCCGGGATGCTACCCGACGGCGGCGCAGCTTTCCCTGAAGCCGCTGATCGACGCGGGCCTGTTGGATCTGAGCCAGTGGCCGGTGATCAACGCCACGAGCGGCGTCAGCGGCGCGGGGCGTAAGGCCGCGATCGCTAACAGCTTCTGCGAAGTCAGCCTTCAGCCGTACGGCGTGTTCAACCACCGCCATCATCCTGAAATCACCACTCATCTTGGCGCGGACGTGATCTTTACGCCGCACCTGGGCAGCTTCCCGCGCGGCATCCTCGAAACCATCACCTGCCGCCTGAAGCCGGGTGTGACCAGGGAGCAGGTCAGCGAGGCGTTTGCGCAGGCGTACGCGGACAAACCGCTGGTGCGTCTGTATGACAAAGGCGTTCCCGCGCTCAAAAACGTGGTTGGCCTGCCGTTCTGCGACATCGGCTTTGCCGTGCAGAACGAGCATCTGATCGTGGTCGCCGCGGAAGATAATTTACTCAAAGGCGCTGCCGCGCAGGCGATGCAGTGTGCAAACATTCGTTTCGGCTTCCCTGAAACGCAGGCTCTTATTTAAGGTGTGATGATGAACCCATTAATTATCAAACTCGGTGGCGTACTGCTGGACAGCGAAGAAGCGCTGGAGCGTCTTTTTACCGCGCTGGTGAACTACCGCGAATCACATCAGCGCCCGCTGGTGATTGTTCACGGTGGCGGCTGCGTGGTGGATGAGCTGATGAAAGGGCTCAACCTGCCGGTGACCAAGAAAAACGGCCTGCGCGTCACGCCTGCCGACCAGATTGACATCATTACTGGTGCGCTGGCGGGAACGGCGAACAAGACGCTGCTGGCGTGGGCGAAGAAACACCACATCGCGTCCGTGGGCCTCTATCTGGGCGACGGGGACAGCGTAAAAGTGACCCAGCTCGACGAAGCGCTCGGCCACGTTGGACTGGCCCAGCCGGGTTCGCCTACGCTGATTAACACCCTGCTGAACGGCGGTTTCCTGCCGGTAGTCAGCTCTATTGGCGTAACCGACGCGGGCGAGCTGATGAACGTCAACGCTGACCAGGCGGCCACCGCGCTGGCGGCAACGCTGGGCGCAGACCTGATCCTGCTTTCCGACGTGAGCGGCATTCTGGACGGTAAAGGCCAGCGCATCGCGGAGATGACCGCCGCGAAAGCCGAGCAGCTGATCGACCAGGGGATTATCACCGACGGGATGATCGTCAAGGTGAACGCGGCGCTGGACGCGGCGCGCGCGCTCGGCCGCCCGGTGGATATTGCCTCCTGGCGTCACGCGGAGCAGCTCCCGGCGCTGTTTAACGGCACGCCGATCGGCACGCGTATTTTAGCGTAAGTATTTTACTGAATGACCGTAGGCCGGGTAAGCGTAGCGCCACCCGGCGGAACTAACGAATTAAGGAAGCATGTTATGGCACTTTGGGGTGGGCGTTTTACACAGGCAGCGGATCATCGGTTCAAACAGTTCAACGACTCGTTGCGCTTCGACTACCGCCTGGCCGAACAGGATATCGTCGGCTCTGTGGCCTGGTCTAAAGCGCTGGTCACCGTTGGCGTACTGACCGCAGACGAACAGCTGCAGCTGGAAGAGGCGCTGAACAACCTGCTGGAAGAGGTGCGCCTGGACCCGCAGCAAATCCTGCAGAGCGATGCCGAAGATATTCACAGCTGGGTGGAAGGCAAACTGATCGATAAAGTCGGCCCGCTGGGGAAAAAGCTCCACACCGGCCGCAGCCGTAACGACCAGGTGGCGACCGATCTCAAGCTGTGGTGTAAAGAGACCGTGGGCGAACTGCTGGCGGCTAACCGTCAGCTGCAGAGCGCGCTGGTGGAGACCGCGCAGAACAACCAGGACGCGGTGATGCCGGGATATACCCACCTGCAGCGCGCGCAGCCGGTGACCTTTGCCCACTGGTGCCTGGCCTACGTTGAAATGCTGGCGCGCGATGAAAGCCGCCTGCAGGATACGCTGAAGCGTCTGGACGTCAGCCCGCTGGGCAGCGGCGCGCTGGCCGGTACGGCGTATGAAATCGACCGCGAGCAGCTGGCCGGCTGGCTGGGCTTTGCGTCCGCCACCCGCAACAGCCTGGACAGCGTCTCTGACCGTGACCACGTGCTGGAGCTGCTCTCGAATGCCTCAATCGGCATGGTTCACCTGTCGCGCTTTGCCGAAGACCTGATCTTCTTCAACTCCGGTGAAGCCGGGTTTGTGGAGCTGTCTGACCGCGTGACGTCCGGCTCGTCCCTGATGCCGCAGAAGAAAAACCCGGACGCGCTGGAGCTGATCCGCGGCAAGTGTGGCCGCGTGCAGGGCGCGCTGACCGGCATGATGATGACCCTGAAAGGGCTGCCGCTGGCGTACAACAAAGATATGCAGGAAGACAAGGAAGGGCTGTTCGACGCGCTCGACACCTGGCTGGACTGTCTGCATATGGGCGCGCTGGTGCTGGACGGCATTCAGGTGAAGCGCCCGCGCTGCCAGGAAGCGGCGCAGCAGGGCTATGCCAACTCCACCGAGCTGGCGGATTATCTGGTCGCGAAAGGCGTACCGTTCCGCGAAGCGCACCATATTGTGGGTGAAGCGGTGGTGGAAGCCATTCGTCAGGGGAAACCGCTGGAAGACCTGGCGCTTGCTGACCTGCAGAAGTTCAGCGCGGTGATTGGGGATGATGTGTATCCGATACTGGCGCTGCAGTCGTGCCTGGATAAGCGCGCGGCGAAAGGCGGCGTGTCGCCGAAGCAGGTTGCGCAGGCGATTGCGGATGCGAAAAAGCGGTTGGTTTGACAATATTGCGGTCTGATGCCCTCACCCCAACCCCTCTCCCACCGGGAGAGGGGCTCGATCGGTTCCCTCTCCCTTAGGGAGAGGGCTAGGGTGAGGGGAGAAAACAAAGCCTGGCGTTAAGCCGGGCTTTTTTTACGCAAAAAAAAGCGGACCACGGGGTCCGCAAAAGTTCACGTTGGCTTTAGTTGTTCGAGTTTTGAGAGAAACTCGCTGACGGTGCGGGGTCGTTTTGGGTCAAACACGTGCCGCCTCGTCTATGTGGTGTATTATTCAACAGAATGCTTGATAGGGATAATCGTTCGTTGCTATGCTATCTATCGCCATGAACTATCGTGGCGACGGAGGATGAATAATGAATATTCGTGATCTTGAATACCTGGTAGCGTTAGCCGAGCACCGTCATTTTCGCCGCGCGGCAGATTCCTGCCACGTCAGCCAGCCCACGCTAAGCGGCCAGATCCGCAAGCTGGAAGATGAGCTGGGCGTGATGCTGCTGGAGCGCACCAGTCGTAAGGTTCTGTTCACCCAGGCCGGTCTTCTGCTGGTGGATCAGGCGCGCACCGTGCTGCGCGAGGTCAAAGTGCTCAAGGAAATGGCAAGCCAGCAGGGGGAAGCGATGTCCGGCCCGCTGCATATTGGCCTGATCCCTACCGTTGGCCCGTACCTGCTGCCGCAGATTATCCCCATGCTGCACCAGACCTTCCCGAAACTCGAAATGTACCTGCATGAAGCGCAAACCCATCAGCTGCTGGCCCAGCTCGATAGCGGCAAGCTCGACTGCGCCATTCTGGCGCTGGTCAAAGAGAGTGAAGCCTTTATTGAAGTGCCGCTGTTCGACGAGCCGATGATGCTGGCGATCTATGAAGATCACCCGTGGGCAAACCGCGATCGCGTGCCGATGGCCGATCTGGCCGGTGAAAAGCTGCTGATGCTGGAAGATGGGCACTGCCTTCGCGATCAGGCAATGGGCTTCTGCTTTGAGGCGGGTGCGGATGAAGATACCCACTTCCGCGCAACCAGCCTGGAAACGCTGCGCAACATGGTAGCGGCGGGAAGCGGCATTACGCTACTGCCCGCGCTGGCCGTGCCGAACGAGCGCAAGCGCGATGGGGTGGTCTATCTGCCGTGCATCAAGCCTGAACCGCGCCGCACCATTGGCCTGGTTTATCGTCCGGGATCACCGCTGCGCAGCCGCTATGAGCAGCTGGCTGAGGCCATCCGAAGTTCGATGGATGGCCATTTCGACAGCGCGTTAAAACAGGCGGTTTAACCCGTTGAGCGCCGCTACCCGATAGGCTTCCGCCATGGTTGGGTAGTTAAAGGTGGTGTTAACGAAGTACTCGATGGTGTTGCCACCGCCTTTTTGCTCCATGATTGCCTGGCCGATATGAATGATTTCCGCGGCGCGTTCACCAAAGCAGTGAATACCGAGGATCTCTTTCGTCTCGCGATGGAACAAAATCTTCAGCGTTCCCACGCTCATTCCCACGATTTGCGCCCGCGCCAGGTGTTTAAACTGCGCGCGACCGACCTCGTAAGGCACCTTCATGGCCGTCAGCTGCTGCTCGGTTTTACCCACGGAGCTGATTTCCGGAATGGTGTAGATGCCCGTCGGGATGTCTTCGATGAGGTGCGCCGTCGCTTCGCCTTTCACCAGCGCCTGCGCGGCAATGCGCCCCTGGTCGTAAGCGGCTGACGCCAGGCTTGGGTAGCCAATCACGTCGCCCACCGCATAGACGTGCGGCAGCGCGGTCTGGTACATGCTGTTGACCTTCAGCTGGCCGCGGCTGTCGGTTTCAAGCCCAAGATTTTCCAGCTGCAGGGAATCGGTGTTGCCGGTGCGGCCGTTGGCGTAGAGCAGGCAGTCCGCTTTCAGCTTCTTACCGGACTTCAGGTGCATGATCACGCCGTCGTCGCAGCCTTCGATCTTCTCGTATTCTTCGTTGTGGCGGATGACCACGCCGCTGTTCCAGAAGTGGTAGGAGAGGGAATCCGACATCTCCTGATCGAGGAACGCCAGCAGGCGATCGCGGGTGTTGATCAGATCGACCTTGACCTCCATTCCCCGGAAGATCGACGCATATTCGCAGCCGATCACCCCTGCGCCGTAGATAATGACGTGGCGCGGCTCGTGGTGCAGGCTAAGGATCGAATCGCTGTCGTAGATGCGCGGGTGCGTAAAGTCGACGTCCGCCGGATGGTAAGGGCGCGAACCGCAGGCGATGACGAATTTTTCTGCCGTTAAGGTTTCAACGGTGCCGTCATGGCACTCCAGCGCCAGCGTGTGCTCGTCCACGAAATGGGCGTTCCCCTGCAGAATTTCGCAGTGGTTACGCTCGTAGAAACCCTGGCGCATCCGCGTTTGCTGGTTAATCACGGTGTCTGCGTGGTTCAGGATATCGGCAAAGGAGGAGCGAAGAAGTCGGGAATGGTCGCTGTAAAGGGGGTTCTGGTTAAATTCAATAATGCGGCTAACGGCGTGGCGGAGGGCTTTGGACGGGATGGTGCCCCAGTGGGTGCAACCGCCGCCAACGTTATGGTAGCGCTCAATGACCGCTACTCTGGCTCCCTGTTTCACCAGTCCCATAGCAGCGCCTTCGCCGCCGGGGCCGGAACCAATAACTATTGCGTCGTAATCGTAGGAATGTGGCATGGCAAGGCTTACCTATTCTTATACATAAAAGCAACAGAATCATAACATCATTGCCTGAGTAACCCAATTATCGTTGTGCTTTTTTCCGCCAGTGGAGCACAAACCGCGCGTAAACAATCATTCACAAAGCTGAGCAAACAGATTAATTTTATTCTCTGGTATAGTGCCAGCAGGCCTTTGGAAGGATTCAACTATCGTGATGGGCGTAAGAGCACAACAAAAAGAGAAAACCCGGCGTTCGCTGGTGGAAGCGGCATTCAGTCAACTGAGCGCTGAGCGAAGTTTTGCCAGCTTAAGCCTGCGCGAAGTCGCACGCGAGGCCGGGATTGCGCCAACGTCCTTCTATCGTCATTTTCGTGATGTGGACGAGCTGGGCCTGACCATGGTCGACGAGAGCGGGCTAATGCTGCGCCAGCTGATGCGCCAGGCGCGTCAGCGTATCGCGAAAGGCGGCAGCGTGATCCGCACCTCCGTATCAACGTTTATGGAATTTATCGGCAATAACCCTAACGCGTTCCGCCTGCTGCTGCGCGAGCGTTCGGGAACGTCGTCCGCGTTTCGTGCGGCGGTCGCACGCGAAATTCAGCACTTTATTGCGGAACTTGCCGACTATCTTGAACTCGAAAACCACATGCCGCGTGCGTTTACCGAAGCGCAGGCCGAGGCCATGGTGACGATTGTCTTTAGTGCCGGCGCCGAGGCGCTGGACGTGGGCATTGAACAGCGTAAGCAACTCGAAGAGCGGCTGGTACTGCAGCTGAGGATGATTTCCAAGGGTGCGTATTACTGGTATCGCCGTGAACAAGAGAAGTTGGCACATCAAACCGTTGAGTGAAGGTGAGTAATGAAACAGTCAGGTCAGGATAGAGGAACGTTGTTGCTGGCATTGATCGCTGGCTTATCCATTAATGGCACGTTTGCAGCGATTTTTAGCTCAATCGTCCCTTTCTCGATTTTCCCGCTTATTTCGCTGGTGCTGACGGTCTATTGCCTGCATCAGCGCTATCTCAACCGCACCATGCCGGTGGGGTTGCCGGGTCTGGCCGCCGCCTGCTTTATTCTGGGCGTGCTGCTGTTTAGCACCGTGGTGCGCGCGGAATACCCGGATCTCGGCTCTAACTTCCTGCCAGCGCTGCTGTCGGTGGTGTTGGTGTTCTGGATTGGCTCGCGCATGCGCAGCCGCAAGGACAGGCAGCCGGAGTAAGAGGGTTATGACGTTGCAGGCCGGATAAGCGAGGCGTCATCCGGCATTTATCGGCAGGTGGCGCTTCGCTTACCTGCCCGACGTAAAGCAGGTTACTTTGCCGTTAGCAGCACGCCGCACTCCATATGGTGCGTATACGGGAACTGATCGAACAGCGCCAGACGTTCAACGTTGTGCGTCTGGCTTAGTGTTTCGAGATTCTTGCACAGCGTCTCCGGGTTGCAGGAGATGTACAAAATACGCGGGTACGCCTGCACCATCTTCTCGGTTTCGCTGTCCAGCCCGCTGCGCGGCGGATCGACAAAAATCGTCTCACACCGGTAGCTCTTCAAATCAATCCCCTGCAGGCGGTTAAATTCACGCACGCCGTTCATTGCCTGGGTAAACTCTTCTGCCGCCATGCGGATAATCTGCACGTTATCAATATGGTTCGCCGCGATGTTGTACTGCGCGGCGGCGACGGACGGCTTCGCGATTTCGGTTGCCAGCACGCGATCGAAGTTACGCGCCAGCGCCAGCGAGAAGTTGCCGTTGCCGCAGTACAGCTCCAGCAAATCGCCCGTTGATCCTTCCGTGGCGTTCAACGCCCATTCAAGCATCTGCACGTTCATCGCGGCGTTTGGCTGGGTGAAGCTGTTCTCCACCTGGCGATAGATCATCTCTTTACCCGCCACCGGCAGACGCTCGTCGACGTAATCCTGATCGAGCATGATTTTGGTTTTTGTCGCGCGGCCAATCAGATGAACGTTGATGTTCTGCGCCCGCAGCGCGTCGCGCAGGGCTTCTGCCTGCTCGCGCCATTCGTCGTTCAGCGCCTTATGATAAAGAAGGGTGACGATAGCCTGATTGCTTTGCGTGGTCAGGTAGTCGATTTGGAAAAGCTTGTGGCGCAGCGCGGGATTGTTGCGCACGCCTTCGATCATCAGCGTCATGAGCTGGTTAATGAGCTCGCTCGCCGCCGGGAAGCTGTTCACGCGGATGCGGGATTTGGTCTGCTGATCGAAAATGATGTGGTACAGGTCATCACCGTCGTGCCAGATGCGGAATTCGGCGCGCATGCGGTAGTGGCTGACCGGAGAACGAAACACCTCGGGAACGGGCGCGTTGAAAGGCGTCATCATACTTTGCAGGCGGACAACTTTCTCTGCCAGCTGTGCGTCGTACTGTTCTGTCGGGAGGTGTTCGGGGGTCATGATACGTCCTGAGTGATAAAGAATTACGCGGGGATTGTAGGGATTGTGCAGGGGATGTCCAGATTTAATGGCTCATGGCTGTCTGGACATCTATCCGTATCTAATTGTAGCATTCTGTTTCCGGTCTCCTGAGAGTGAAAAGGGAATCCAGTGCAAATCTGGAGCTGACGCGCAGCGGTAAAGACTGGCGGGATATGCATTGTAGACACTGTGAAAATGGGAAGTCTTATATCCGTAATCGCCACCTAGCCCGAAGACCTGCCGGGATCACGTCGCAATTGGTTTCATCATCGCGTGCTATGGATGAGGCCTGCGGCATCCTTCTTATATTGTGGATGCTTTAACAATGATTAAAAAAGTATCGCTGTGTACGGCGCTGTCCGTCACGGCATTTTCGGGCTGGGCGCAGGATAGCGCCGACTCGCTGGTGGTGACTGCAAACCGTTTTGAACAACCTGTAAATACCATTCTCGCGCCAACGTCCGTGGTGACGCGTGAGGATATCGATCGCTGGCAATCGACAACGCTCGTGGACGTCATGCGTCGCCTGCCCGGCGTTGATACGGCGCAAAACGGCGGGATGGGGCAGCTCTCCTCCCTCTTTATTCGCGGAACCAACTCCAGCCATGTGCTTATCCTGGTCGACGGTATCCGTCTGAACCAGGCCGGCGTGACCGGTTCGTCTGACCTGAGCCAGTTCCCGATCGCCCTGGTGCAGCGCATTGAATACATTCGCGGGCCGCGCTCCGCCGTTTACGGTTCGGATGCGATTGGCGGCGTTGTCAATATTATCACCACGCGCGCAAAGGACGGCACGACGCTGAATGCGGGCGTAGGATCGCATGGCTATCAGAACTACGGCGGCAGCACCCAGCAAACGCTTGGCGACAGCACGCGCGTGACGCTGGCCGGTGATTACACCTACACGAAAGGTTTTGACGTGGTTGCTGACGGCAACAACGGCGGTCTTGCCCAGCCCGATCGCGACGGCTTTATGAATAAAACGATCTACGGCGCGCTGGAACATGCTTTCTCAGACCAGTGGAGCGGTTTTGTTCGCGGCTATGGCTACAGCAACCGTACCGCCTACGACGGCTACTACAGCTCGTTTACGCCTGACGTGCTGGTCGACACCCGCCAGCTGTATAGCCAGACCTGGGACGCCGGGCTGCGCTTCAACAAAGACATCTTCCATTCACAGCTGCTCTCCAGCTATGGCCACAGCAAAGACTACAACTATGATCCGCATCTGGGCCGTTATAATTCGACCGCCACGCTGGATGAAATCAAGCAGTACAACCTTCAGTGGACGAACTCCGTGGATGTTGGGCATGGCAACGTTGGGGCCGGCGTTGACTGGCAGAAGCAAAGCACGGAGCCGAATACCAGCTATGTCTCAAACGGCTACGACATCCGTAATACCGGCGTTTACCTGACCGCGCTGCAAAAGTTTGGTGATTTCACCCTGGAAGGGGCGGCTCGCAGCGACGATAACTCTCAGTTTGGTCGCCATGGGACGTGGCAGAGCAGCGCCGCCTGGGAATTCATTGAGGGATATCGCTTTATTGCCTCTTACGGTACGGCCTATAAAGCGCCGAATCTGGGGCAGCTTTACGGCTTCTATGGCAACGACCATCTTGATCCTGAAGAGAGTAAGCAGTGGGAGGGCGCGTTTGAAGGCCTGACGGCTGGCGTGAGCTGGCGCGTATCGGGTTATCGCAATGACGTTGATAACCTGATCGACTTCAACAATAACCTTCAGGAGTATTACAACGTCGGCAAAGCGCGTATTAAAGGTATAGAAGCAACGGCGTCGTTTGATACCGGTCCGCTGACGCACACCGTCGGCTACGATTATGTGGATGCGCGCAATGCGGCAACCAACGCGCTTCTGGACCGCCGTGCTAAGCAGCAGGTGAAGTATCAGCTTGATACGCAGATTTATGATTTTGACTGGAGCCTGACCTATCACTACCTGGGCACGCGTTACGACACGGACTTCAACACCTATCAAAAGGTTAAAATGGGCGGCGTAAGCCTGTGGGATGCTGCCGTTTCATATCCTGTCACCTCACATCTCACAGTTCGTGGTAAAATAGCCAACCTGTTCGATAAAGATTACGAGACAGTTTATGGCTACCAAACTGCAGGACGGGAATACACCTTGTCTGGCAGCTACACCTTCTGATCCGCGTCCCACCGTGCTGGTGTTTGATTCCGGCGTCGGTGGGCTTTCAGTCTATGATGAGATTCGGCGTCTTCTGCCGGATCTCCATTATATCTACGCCTTCGATAACGTCGCTTTCCCTTATGGAGAGAAGAGCGAAGAGTTTATTGTTGAGCGCGTGGTAGAAATCGTCACCGCTGTACAGCAGCGCTATCCCCTCGCGCTGGCAGTGATTGCCTGCAACACGGCGAGCACGGTTTCCCTTCCTGCCCTGCGCGAAAAATTCCAGTTTCCTGTCGTGGGCGTGGTGCCTGCCATCAAGCCCGCGGCTCGCCTCACGGCGAACGGCATTGTCGGCCTGCTGGCAACGCGCGGTACGGTTAAACGCCCTTATACGCGTGAGCTTATCGACCGTTTCGCCAACGAATGCCAGATTGCGATGCTGGGTTCGGCTGAGCTGGTGCAAATGGCGGAAGCGAAGCTGCATGGCGAAACGGTATCGCTCGACGAGCTGCGCCGTATTCTTCGCCCGTGGCTGAAAATGCCCGAGCCGCCGGATACGGTCGTGCTGGGCTGCACGCACTTCCCGCTACTGCAGGAAGAACTGCTAGAAGTGCTGCCGGAAGGAACGCGGCTGGTGGATTCCGGGGCGGCCATTGCGCGTCGTACGGCCTGGCTGCTTGAGCATGAAGCGTCTGATGCAAAATCATCAGATGCCAATATCGCTTTTTGCATGGCGCGCACACCCGAAACTGAGCAACTTTTACCCGTTTTGCACCGTTACGGCTTTGAAACGCTCGAAAAACTGGCGTTGTAATGCCCTTTTGAGCAAAAAAGAGACGGTTGAACGTTTTTTTTTAAAGAGGGGTTGTCAACGTCTGAGAACTCCCTATAATGCGCCTCCACTGACACGGAACAACGGCTTACAGGCCGCCGGGTTAGCGGGGTTCAGCGATGAACGCCAGCGGAGAAAAGCAAAAATAAATGCTTGACTCTGAATGAGGAAAACGTATTATACGGGACCTCGCAACGGTGAGCGAAAGCCGC
>NZ_QBJD02000015.1 GCF_003057745.1 Enterobacter sp. RIT418 | reverse complement strand
GTCCGGGGTTAAGTCCTTGTAGTCCTTGCAGGCCAGCTCGCAGGTTTTGCACCCGGTGCAACGGCTGGAATCAATAAAAAATCCATACTGGGTTGTCATCGGTTACTCCTTACGCCTTCTCAACCTGAACCAGGTTACTGTGGGACGGGTTGCCTTTCGCCAGCGGCGACGGGCGCTGCGTGGTCAACACGTTAATGCAGCCAGCCTGATCGATCCCGTTCGAATCCGGGTTGTACCAGGCGCCCTCCCCAAGGGCAACAACCCCCGGCAGGATGCGCGGCGTCACTTTCGCTTCGATGTGTACCTCGCCACGACTGTTGAAAATACGGATACGATCGCCGTTGGCGATCCCGCGCTTCTGCGCGTCCACCGGGTTAATCCACATCTCCTGACGGCAGGCGGCCTTCAGCACGTCGACGTTGCCGTAGGTGGAGTGCGTGCGCGCCTTGTAGTGGAAGCCCGTTAGCTGAAGCGGATAGTCTTTGCTCTGCGGATCGTCATAGTTTTCGAAGCCTGGACTATACACCGGCAGCGGATCGATAACGTCCCCTTTTTCCAGCTCCCACGTCGCCGCAATCTCTGCCAGCTGAGTCGAGTAGATTTCAATTTTGCCGGACGGCGTGGTCAGCGGGTTGGCAACCGGATCTTCACGGAACGCTTTATACGCCACGTGGTGCCCTTCCGGATCGCGCTGTTTGAACATTCCGGCCTTGCGGAATTCATCAAACGGCAGCAGCTCAGGAATCGCTTTGCGGGACTGTTCATACAGATGGCGCATCCAGCCTTCCTGGGTGCGGCCTTCGGTAAATTTCTCCGCAACGCCCATCCGCTTCGCAATCTGCGTTGTCATCTCATAGATGGTTTTGCATTCAAAGCGCGGCTTGATTGCCTGGTCGGCAAAAATCACGTAGGACATGTTGCCGCAGGATGCGTCCAGGGCGAAGTCCATCTGCTCTGAAGCCGTACAGTCCGGCAGCAGGATATCGGCGTATTTGGCTGACGACGTCATGTGGCAGTCAATCACCACGATCATCTCGCATTTCTTGTCGTCCTGGAGGATCTCGTGGGTGCGGTTGATCTGAGAATGCTGGTTAATGAGGCAGTTCCCGGCATAGTTCCAGATCATCTTAATCGGCACGTCCAGCTTATCTTTACCGCGCACGCCGTCGCGGGTGGCGGTCATTTCCGGGCCGCACTCAATGGCGTCGGTCCACATGAACATGGAGATGCTGGTCTGCACCGGGTTGTCCAGCGTCGGCATGCGCTCGAACGGCAGGGAGTAGGAGCCTTCGCGCGCGCCCGAATTGCCGCCGTGGATGCCCACGTTGCCGGTCAGGATCGCCAGCATGGAGATAGCGCGGGACACCAGCTCGCCGTTTGCGTGACGCTGTGGCCCCCATCCCTGCGAAATGAACGCCGGTTTAGCGCCCGCGATTTCACGCGCCAGCTTAACGATGCGCGCCTGCGGAATACCGGTAATGGCAGATGCCCATTCAGGCGTCTTAGCAATACCGTCACTGCCCAGCCCCAGAATATAAGCCTTATAGTGGCCGTTGGCCGGAGCGCCTTCCGGGAGCGTTTTCTCGTCGTAGCCTACGCAGTATTTATCGAGGAAAGGCTGGTCGACGAGGTTTTCGTTAATCATCACCCACGCCAGCGCGGAGATCAGCGCCGCATCGGTTCCGGGACGAATCGGGATCCACTCGTCCTCGCGCCCGGCACCGGTATCGGTGTAGCGCGGATCGATGATGATCATTTTGGCGTTAGATTTTTCACGCGCCTGCTCGACGTAATAGGTCACGCCGCCGCCGCTCATGCGCGTTTCGCCCGGGTTGTTACCGAACAGCACGACGAGCCGGCTGTTTTCGATATCGGACGGGCTGTTGCCGTCAGCCCAGCCGCCGTAGGTGTAGTTCAGTCCTGCCGCAATCTGCGCGGTGGAGTAATCGCCGTAGTGGTTGAGATAACCGCCGCAGCAGTTCATCAGGCGAGCAATCAGGGTTTTCCCCGGCGGCCAGGAGCGGGTCAACGTGCCGCCTAGCGTGCCTGTGCCGTAGTTCAGGTAGATGGACTCGTTGCCGTAGTCTTTAATCAGGCGCTGCATATTGCTGGCGATAATATCGTAAGCCTCATCCCAGCTGATGCGTTCGAACTTGCCTTCGCCGCGTTTTCCAACGCGCTTCATCGGATATTTCAGACGGTCCGGATTATAGACGCGACGGCGCATGGAGCGGCCGCGCAGACAGGCGCGAACCTGATGTAACCCTTCGTAGTTATCATCCCCGGTGTTGTCGGTTTCTACATACTTAATCTCACCGTCCACCACGTGCATACGCAGCGGGCAGCGGCTACCGCAGTTAACGGTGCAGGCGCTCCAGACAACATTTTCCGGGGCCGTCGGGGCAATGGCCTCCGCAGCGGACGCCATGCGTGAAAAAGGCAATGAGAATGCGCTGCTGGCTACTGCCAGGCCGCCAATCGCGGTCGTTTTTACTAGCCCGCGACGGCTCACCTCAGCAGCCAGTAACGCATCAGGCGCGTTGATTTTCATATAGACTCACTTTGATTGCTCACAGAGAAATAATCAGGCGGCACATGCCGCTATATAGTTTTATATATAACGAATAAATTCGTTCACAATATATCGTGCTAATTATGTGTGAGGGAGTATTACTACTTTAGAGTGAGGGGTTATTGCTTCGCATCAAAGCCTGGGCATAAAAAAAGCGCCCGAAGGCGCTTTTTTTGAATTAGGCAAATCTTATCCGATGAACTGCTGACCCTTCATGTACGGGCGCAGCACTTCAGGGATTTCGATACGCCCGTCAGCCTGCTGATAGTTTTCCATTACGGCAACCAGCGTGCGGCCTACAGCCAAGCCGGAACCGTTCAGGGTGTGTACCAGGCGGGTTTTCTTATCAGACTTGCTGCGGCAGCGAGCCTGCATGCGGCGCGCCTGGAAATCCCAGACGTTAGAGCAGGAAGAGATTTCACGGTAGGTGTTCTGCGCTGGAACCCAAACTTCCAGGTCAAAGGTTTTGCAGGCGCCAAAGCCCATATCACCGGTGCACAGCGCCATACGACGGTACGGCAGGCCCAGCAGCTCCAGCACTTTCTCAGCGTGGCCGGTCATCTCTTCCAGCGCGTCCATGGACTCTTCAGGACGCACAATCTGAACCATTTCGACTTTATCGAACTGGTGCATGCGGATCAGCCCGCGGGTATCACGACCGTAAGACCCTGCTTCAGAGCGGAAGCACGGAGAGTGTGCCGTCAGCTTAATTGGCAGGTCGTCTTCATCGATGATCTCATCACGCACGAGGTTAGTTAGCGGCACTTCAGCGGTTGGGATCAGCGCGTAGTTGCTGCTGTCTGCTTCCTCGTCCAGCGGACGGGTATGGAACAGGTCGCCGGCGAATTTCGGCAGCTGACCCGTACCGTACAGCGTATCGTGGTTGACCAGATACGGCACGTAGGTTTCGCTGTAGCCATGCTGCTCGGTGTGCAGATCCAGCATGAACTGCGCCAGCGCGCGGTGCAGATGGGCAATCTGGCCTTTCATCACCACAAAACGGGAGCCGGTCAGCTTAACCGCTGCCGCAAAGTCCAGGCCCGCGTGCATTTCGCCCAGCGTCACGTGATCGCGAACCTCAAAGTCGAACTCGCGAGGCGTGCCCCAGCGCTTCACTTCAACGTTGTCGTTTTCATCTTTGCCGACAGGCACGCTGTCGTCAGGAATATTCGGGATAGCCAGGGCAATATCACGAATCTCGGCCTGAAGAACATCCAGCTCAGCTTTTGCCTGATCCAGTTCTTCACCCAGTTTGTTCACTTCCAGGCGTAATGGCTCAATATCTTCCCCGCGCGCTTTCGCCTGGCCGATGGATTTCGATCGAGAATTACGCTCTGCCTGCAGATTTTCAGTTTGTACCTGCAGAACTTTACGACGCTCTTCAAGAGCGCGCAGCTTATCTACATCCAGCTTAAAGCCTCGGCGTGCCAGTTTTTCAGCGACTGCGTCTGGCTCGTTACGCAGCAGATTGGGATCGAGCATGCTTATCCTGTGCTTATCGAATTAAAATAGGAAATGTGACCACAGCCTGCGGTCACAGGGATACTACGCCAACATTACCGCAACGATAGCCCTAACGGTAGCGTTTTATAGGGCTATTTTGATCCTGTCCGGTGAGCCAGGCGAGCTTTTCGCCAATCTTACCTTCAAGGCCTCTGTTGGTGGGATGATAATAGCGCGTTTGTGCCATTTCCTGCGGGAAATACTCTTCACCGGCGGCGTAGGCGTTCGGCTCATCATGGGCATAACGGTATTCCTGGCCGTAGCCCATCTCTTTCATGAGTTTGGTTGGCGCGTTACGAAGGTGAACCGGCACGTCGTAGTCCGGGCGTTCACGCGCATCGGACATCGCGGCCTTAAACGCGGTATACACAGCATTACTTTTCGGTGCGCAGGCAAGATAGACAATCGCCTGCGCAATCGCACGTTCGCCCTCGGCTGGGCCAACTCGGGTAAAACAGTCCCATGCTGAAATCGCGACCTGCATGGCACGCGGGTCGGCATTGCCTACATCTTCCGAAGCGATGGCCAGCAGGCGACGCGCAACGTACAGCGGATCGCCTCCTGCCGTGATGATACGTGCATACCAGTAAAGGGCCGCATCCGGCGCGCTGCCGCGCACGGACTTGTGCAGCGCCGAAATGAGGTCGTAAAAACGATCGCCTTTGTTATCAAACCGCGCGCTGCGCTCGCCCGCGATTTCAGTGAGCAGCTCCGGCTTCAGCACGCGCTTTCCGGCGTCGTCGACTTCGGCCATATCGGCCATCATCTCCAGCGTGTTGAGCGCCCGACGCGCGTCGCCGTTAACCAGCTCGGCAATTGCGCGGCGGGTGTCGTCCGGCAACACAATATCCTGACCGCCGTAGCCCCGCGCGTTATCCTCCATCGCCTGGAGGAGAACCTTTTCGATGTCCTCAGTCGTCAGCGATTTAAGCAGATAAACGCGCGCGCGGGAAAGCAGCGCCGAGTTCAGTTCAAAGGAGGGGTTTTCAGTGGTGGCACCGATGAAGAAAATCGTACCGTCTTCAATATGCGGCAGAAAAGCGTCCTGCTGGCTTTTGTTGAAGCGGTGAACTTCGTCGACAAACAGGATGGTGCGGCGCCCCGCGTTACGGTTTTGCCGGGCGCGCTCAATGGCTTCGCGGATCTCTTTCACGCCAGACGTGACCGCAGAAATACGCTCGACGTCCGCATTCGCATAGCGGGCAATCACCTCCGCCAGGGTCGTTTTACCGGTGCCCGGCGGCCCCCAGAGGATCATGGAGTGGAGATGCCCGGCCTCGATGGCGCGCGGCAAAGGTTTACCCGCAGCCAGCAAATGCTGCTGGCCAATATACTGCGCTAAATTTTCTGGCCGCATACGGGCGGCCAGAGGTTGAAACGCATTATCTGAAAAATCGAGCGAAAGGTTGCTCACTCACGCCTCTTACTTACGTTGGTCGTCCACCGTTACGCCCTGCGGCGGGGTAAAGGTGAATTTCGATGCGTCGACAGCGCCGTTTTGCTGGGACTTGAGCTGATAGCTGCTGCGCTGGTCATCCTGCTCAACCGCACCGAACTGATTGATCGTACCGTTGCTGCTCACATTAATGGTGAACTGCTTCAGGTTGCCGTTGCTGCCTTTTGGCGTCAGAACAAACTCATCGCCGTTTTGCTTGATGTTGTACTGCTGCCAGTCGCTCGTCTGGTTACGGGCGATCAGCATAAACGGCGTGTTGCTGGTAGCATCTTTCAGCCAGGTCGCGGTCGCTTGCTCTACGAACGGGTTGAAGAACCACAGGGTTTTACCGTCTGAAACCAGAATACTTTCATCAGGCTGGGTCATATGCCAGTTAAACAGATTCGGACGTTTGACCCATAGGTCACCCTGACCTTCCTGCACCGCATTGCCGCTGCCGTCAGTCACCTTTTGCGTGAAGCTGGCGTGGAAGCTGCTCACCTTATCCAGTCGGCTTTTAAGGTCGCTGGCTGCATCAGCCCAGACGCCGCTGGCAACAAAACTGGTGAGTAATGCACAGGCGATTGCGATTTTTTTCATTGTTATTCCTTAAAATACGTCATCCCGATATGGGGGTTTCCGTGTTCTATTCTGGACCTGCCCGGAAGCAGGCGACAGAAGAAAATGCCTAATTTTTACTGATTTACCCTTCTTTGCATTACTGGGACCATCACTCAAACGGCGGCGGAGCCAGCACCTCGCGGTTACCGTTGTGCCCCTGCTCGCTCACGATGCCCTGGGCTTCCATCTGCTCGATGATGCGCGCCGCTCGGTTGTAGCCGATGCGGAACTGACGCTGCACGCCCGAGATAGAGGCTTTACGCTTCTCGGTCACGAAGTTAACCGCCTGGTCGAATAACGGATCGAGCTCTTCGCCGCCGTCAAAACCACCGCCGCCGCCTTCGCTTTCGGTATCGTTAGTGATGCCGTCAACGTACTGCGGACGCCCGCGCGCCTTCCAGTCCTGGACCACGGCATGAACTTCCTCATCACGGACGAACGCGCCGTGAACGCGAACCGGCGACGTGGAGTTCGGGCCGGAATAAAGCATATCACCCATACCCAGCAGCGATTCCGCGCCGCCCTGATCGAGAATGGTGCGGGAGTCAATTTTACTCGATACGGTAAACGCGATACGCGTCGGGATGTTTGCCTTAATAAGACCGGTAATGACATCTACAGATGGACGCTGCGTCGCGAGGACGAGGTGAATACCGGCCGCACGCGCTTTCTGCGCCAGACGGGCAATCAGCTCTTCCACTTTCTTACCGACGGTCATCATCAGGTCGGCAAATTCATCCACCAGCACCACGATGTAAGGCAGTTTTTCCAGCACCGGATGCTGGGCATCCATACTGTCACCCGGCTTCCAGTAAGGATCGGGAATTGGGCGCCCCATGCGCATGGCTTCGGCAATTTTCTCGTTATAACCGGCAAGGTTACGCACGCCCAGCGCTGACATCAGCTTGTAGCGACGCTCCATTTCGTTGACGCTCCAGCGCAGGGCGTTGGCAGCATCCTTCATGTCGGTCACAACTTCCGTCAGCAGGTGTGGAATGCCTTCGTAGACCGACAGCTCGAGCATTTTCGGGTCGATCATAATAAAGCGCACGTCTTCCGGCTGCGCTTTGTAGAGCATGCTGAGGATCATGGCGTTCACGCCGACGGACTTACCGGAACCCGTTGTACCGGCGACCAGCAGGTGCGGCATCTTCGCCAGATCGGCAACTACCGGATCGCCCGCGATATCTTTGCCCAGCACCACGGTCAGCGGAGACGGGTTATCGCGGAACTTGGTGTTATCCAGCACTTCGCGCAGGTAAACGGTTTGGCGCTTCTTGTTCGGCAGCTCGAGGCCAACGTACGGCTTGCCCGGAATAACCTCTACCACACGCACGGCAACGGTCGACAATGAGCGCGCCAGATCGCGGGACAGGTTAGAAATACGCGCGGCTTTTACGCCAGGTGCCAGATTAAGCTCGAAACGCGTAATGACCGGACCAGGCGAGTAGTTCACCACGTCCGCCTTAATGCGGAAATCGGCCAGACGCGCTTCCACCAGGCGCGCCATCTGTTCCAGCGCAAAGGTATCTACCGGCTCAACTTCAGACGGTGGCGGCGTGAGCAGGTCCAGCGACGGTAGCGGCGTGCTCGGACGCTGGAGCGGACGGCTATCGCCGTTACGCATCAGCAGCGGGTGAATTAGGCTTTCCTGCTGCGCCGGCGCGGGCTGCTGGAACTGCGGTGCCTGTTGAGGCTGCTGCGGTTGCGCATACGTCTGCTGAGCGGGCTGCGGCGCATAAGCTTGCGGAGCAGGCTGCTGCGGGGCGTAAGCCTGCGGCGCAGGTGCTGGCGGCTGGCGAGCGGGCTCAACCTCGGGCATTACGCTCGGCGTAAAGAGCGGTTCGCTTGGGCCATCGTCCACCAGATCTTTCATCGGTGAAAATTCAAAATCAGACAGCGAGAACGGATTCGCACCAGCAGGCTGTTCGCCGGAATAGCGCTGCTGCTGGGTTACCGCAAACTGACGCGCGAGTTCCGCTTCAGCGGCGTCGTCTTCGTCTTCCTGAACCTGCACGTCGTGCTGGTACTCCTCGCCATAGCGCTGATTCTGCTGGGCAGCGAACTGGCGCGCCAGCTCGTCCTGATGCATTTCGTCCGCGTCATCTTCGTACTCGGGCTCACGCGCTTTTTCTTCCGCCATGCGCTGGGAAGGCAGCTTGATGCCGTAGGACGCCAGCTCGCGGCGGGTTGGCACGCGAACGCGATTTGGACGCGGCAGCTGTGGGCCAATCCCCTCTTTCACCTGAGGACGCGGCGCTCCGCCTGCTGCCAGGCTAAAGGCCGGCGCAGACGCGGCGGCTGCGGTCGTCGCCTGCTTAATGCTCTCGGCAACGGGCGCAACGGCAGGCGTTGTGTCAACGGAAGGGACGGCAGCGGAAGGTGTCGGCACAGCCGGCTCGTGCACGGGTTCTGGCACGGGCTGATACCAGGCCGCGAGCTGCTCGCGCTCGCGGGCGCGTCGCTCTTCGACTTCTTCAAAATAGTACAGCGGTGGACGAGCCGGTTTAACCTCTTCCACCGCCTCAGGCTGAGGCTCAACCGCAGGTTGTACCGGTTCTACCGGATGTTCAGGCACATACGACTGATGCGGCTGTGCGACAGGCTGCTGATAAGGCTCAGGCTCATAGACAGGTTCCGGCTGATAGGGCTGCTGCCACTGCTCATGCTGAACAGGCTGTTGAACAGGGGCATAGCTTGCCGGCTCTGGTGAGATGGTCGGCTCCGGCGTATGCACGCCAGGCGCGGTCTGCCAGTCAACCTGCGGCTGCTGCACAACCGATTCCGGGGCAGGAACCGAGGCTGAGTGCATAGTCGCTTCGGCCGGTGCGGCATACGCCTGCGCCGCGGTTGTCGCCGCTGCCGCTGCCGCAACTGGCTCGGTAACCGAATGACCGTTTAGCAGCGGATCGTATTCATCGTAATCCCCCGGCGTAGCACGGCTGCCTGAGAACAATACGTCATCAGGATCGACCGGTGCCCCCGCCGCGCGATATTCAACCTGTTCGTCTTCATCCATGCGTTTGCCGGAGAAGAGTGCCGCATCGGTTTTACGCCCAAGCGGGTTAGCAAATTTTTCAGCTACGCGTTTGCGGCGCGCGAGCGCGCCGCGCAAAATGCGCGCACGACGAGATTCACGGTGCTCAACGGGCGCATCGTCATCTTCATACTCATCTTCGTATTCGTCTTCATCAACCCACGTGTCATCACGGCGGGTGCGGTTGCTGGCAAACGTCAGGAGAGTGAGGATAAAGCTGCCGATTTTTTCAGCAATACTCACCCATGACCAGCCGGTGAAAAGCGTCAGGCCCGCGGCCCATATGCAAAGCAGCGTAAGCGTTCCGCCGCTGCTGTGCAGCATCGGCTGCAGCGCGGTGCTCAACAGGCTGCCGATAACGCCACCGGAGGCGAAATACCAGATATCATCGGCGTTAATTGCCGCCAGCCCGCAGGAGGTCAGAATCAACGCTAACGCGCCAATCAGGCGCAGCGAAACCGCGAAGTAATCGATGTAGTCATCATTCTGCCGATGACGCCAGGCGAACCAGCATCCGCCAATGATAATGACGGGAAGGGTGTAGGCCATCACACCGAAAATGAAAAAGAGAGTATCCGCAAGCCAGGCGCCGGGCGTGCCGCCTAAATTATGTATAGGCTCATGCCATGCGGTTTGTGACCAGCTTGGATCGGAAGGATTAAAACTGAGTAAGGCTGCCATCAGCCAGACGGCAAAAAGGGCAACAACGATCAGCAACGCCTCAAGGAGACGACGTCCGCTGCTTAGCTTAGATAATGTGACTTCTTTGTCTTCAGTATATTCCTGGCTCAAGAAAGGCTCTCCAGGTATCAGGCATACCCTGCCTGTTTGCTAAAACGGACAACAGTGCCGGGTATCCCCGGCACTGTTGCTGTATGGATTAACAGGAGTGTAATCAAACTACACTGATTTTGCACCTGTTCCGTGTTAGCGCGTCTTAATTACCAGACGATTGCTCTGTTTGACCTCTTCCATCACCACGTAAGTACGGGTGTCATTTACGCCCGGCAGACGCAGCAAGGTTTCACCCAGCAGTTTACGATAGGCGGACATGTCTGGCACACGCGTTTTCAGCAGGTAGTCGAAATCGCCCGAAACCAAATGACACTCTTGAATTTCTTCAAGTTTTTGTACAGCGGAGTTAAATTGCTCAAACACATCCGGCGCGCCACGATTCAGAGTAATCTCAACAAATACCAGAAGTGAGGCATCCAGATAATGCGGGTTCAGCAGAGCCGTGTAGCCCTGAATAAAACCCTGTCTTTCCAGTCGGCGCACGCGCTCAAGGCACGGCGTCGGAGAAAGTCCCACACGTTTTGAAAGCTCGACGTTGGAAATACGCCCATCCTTTTGCAATTCATTAAGAATGTTACGATCGATACGGTCGAGATCTTTGCCAGGGCGCTTCTTGCTATCTACCATTATTATTGTCTCTCTGTATTCCTTCCCTACTCCTGCCTGGACCCTGTGCACATCACTGTTCAGAGCCGTCCCCGTTAGTCATCACATTGCCTGGTTATGTTTTAGACGCAATGCGGATTCGGGTTCTGTGGTAAGAAGACCGTTGCACTAAAGCCGTCACCGACATCACGCATGGCGTCTGTCCACGCCATGCGTAGATTTCACTGACACGGTAAAAATGGCATTTACGTGCATGCTTATGCGGCACACGCTTAACGCGGTATTTTTTTCTTCCTTCAATGTTTTCGCAAAAGCGCAGGGGATTGTCAAAGCAAAACATCGATTTTTAGTACAACATGCCGGATATTCATTACGCCCGAGGATTAATCCTCATTTTATTGCCTTATAATCGACCGGTTTTCAGTAGAAGACGTTATGTTATAGCGCCCGGCTCATCGACGCAGGCTATTACACACATCGATATCAAAATTGCTGTGCTCTTTTTTTACGACAACAAATTCCCTACAATCCTGCCAACTGTCTGCCAACAACAATGGGGATCTCATGGGCACGGCCAAACACAGTAAGCTGCTAATCCTTGGTTCTGGACCTGCGGGATACACCGCGGCGGTCTATGCTGCACGCGCTAACCTGCAACCGGTACTCATCACCGGCATGGAAAAAGGCGGTCAGCTGACCACCACCACCGAAGTGGAAAACTGGCCAGGCGATCCGAACGACCTGACCGGGCCGCTGCTGATGGAGCGCATGCACGAGCATGCCGCTAAGTTCGAGACCGAAATTCTGTTCGACCACATTAGTAAGGTGGACCTCCAGAATCGACCGTTCCGCCTGACGGGCGACAGCGGTGAGTACACCTGCGACGCGCTGATTATTGCGACCGGCGCATCCGCTCGCTATCTGGGCCTGCCTTCCGAAGAAGCGTTTAAAGGCCGCGGCGTCTCTGCCTGCGCAACCTGCGACGGTTTCTTCTACCGTAATCAGAAGGTCGCGGTCATCGGCGGCGGTAATACCGCCGTGGAAGAAGCGCTTTACCTGGCGAACATCGCCTCTGAAGTGCACCTGATCCACCGCCGCGAGACGTTCCGCGCGGAGAAAATTCTGATCAAACGCCTGATGGATAAAGTGGCGAGCGGCAACATCGTGCTGCACACCAACCGTACGCTTGAAGAAGTGACGGGCGATCAGATGGGCGTTGCAGGACTGCGTATCCGTGATACACAGAACACCGATAACGTCGAGACGCTGGACGTTGCGGGTCTGTTCGTGGCCATCGGTCACAGCCCAAACACCGCCATCTTCGACGGCCAGCTGGAGCTGGAAAACGGCTACATTAAGGTACAGTCCGGCATTCACGGCAATGCAACCCAGACCAGCATCCCGGGCGTCTTCGCCGCGGGCGACGTCATGGACCATATTTACCGTCAGGCGATCACCTCTGCCGGCACGGGCTGTATGGCCGCGCTGGACGCTGAGCGCTACCTTGATGGACTGGCTGAACAACGTAAATAATCTTTACAAGTCAGTAACAAACGTAAATAAAGGCGGCGATAAGTCGCCTTTATTGTCTCTCCGTTGTAACATTGCGCTGCCCAATTTCTAATAACGTCACCTGCAAAGTACGCAATGGAAAAGACCCGTCAACAAGAGCTAACACGCTGGCTTAAACAGCAAAGCGTTATTTCCCGCCGCTGGCTGAATATTTCCCGTATTCTGGGGCTTATCAGCGGCCTGTTGATTGTTGCCCAGGCATGGCTGCTGGCCCGCATTCTTCACCACATGATCATGGAGAACATTCCCCGCGAGGCGCTCCTGCTGCCGTTTATCGTCCTGGTGCTGGTCTTCATTTTACGCGCCTGGGTCGTTTGGCTGCGCGAGCGGGTCGGCTTTCACGCCGGGCAGCACATCCGCTACGAAATACGCCGCCAGGTGCTTGACCGCCTTCAGGAGGCTGGGCCTGCGTGGATTCAGGGAAAACCCGCCGGGAGCTGGGCGACGCTGATCCTTGAACAAATTGACGATATGCACGACTACTACGCGCGCTATCTCCCCCAGATGGCGCTGGCGGTGTGCGTGCCGCTGCTGATCGTCGTGACGATTTTTCCCGTCAACTGGGTCGCCGCGCTGATTTTGCTGGGCACCGCTCCCCTCATCCCGCTGTTTATGGCGATGGTCGGCATGGGCGCGGCGGACGCCAACCGCCGAAACTTTCTGGCGCTGAGCCGCCTGAGCGGCCACTTCCTCGATCGCCTTCGCGGGATGGAAACGCTGCGTATTTTTGGCCGGGGCGAAGCCGAGACCGAAAACATCCGCCGGGCGTCACAGGACTTCCGCCAGCGCACCATGGAAGTGCTCCGCCTGGCATTTCTGTCCTCCGGCGTGCTTGAGTTTTTCACCTCATTGTCGATCGCGCTGGTGGCGGTTTATTTCGGCTTTTCCTATCTTGGCGCGCTGGACTTCGGACACTATGGTACGGCGGTGACGCTGTCAGCCGGTTTCCTGGCGCTGATCCTGGCCCCGGAGTTTTTCCAGCCTCTTCGCGATCTCGGCACCTTCTACCATGCAAAAGCCCAGGCCGTAGGCGCAGCCGACAGCCTGAAAACCTTCATGGAGACGCCGCTGGCGCATCCTGAACGCGGTGACGTTACGCTGAATGCAAATGAAGCTGTCGCTATCGAAGCGCGTGATTTTTCGGTCCTGTCACCGGAAGGGAAAGTGCTTGCGGGTCCGCTTAACTTTACCCTCCCAGCCGGGCAGCGCGTCGTGGTGGTTGGCACCAGCGGGTCCGGTAAAAGCTCGCTGCTTAATGCCCTATCTGGCTTCATGGCCTACACCGGCTCCCTTCAGGTGAACAAAACGGAGCTGAGCAATCTCGATCCTGACGCCTGGCGCAAGCAGCTCAGCTGGGTGGGACAGAACCCTCAGCTCCCCGCTGCGACGCTTCGTGAAAACGTGCTTCTGGCACGCCCGGACGCCAGCAATGACGAGCTGAAGTCGGTGCTTGACCGCGCCTGGGTCAGCGAGTTTCTGCCGCTGCTCCCGCAGGGCGTGGATACCATCGTGGGCGATCAGTCCGCTGGCCTGTCCGTCGGTCAGGCCCAGCGCGTTGCGGTGGCTCGCGCCCTGCTCAACCCGTGCCAGCTGATGCTGCTGGATGAACCGGCTGCCAGCCTTGACGCGCACAGCGAGCAGCGCGTCATGGACGCGCTTAACGCCGCCTCGCGGCAGCAAACGACGCTGATGGTCACCCACCAGCTGGAAGGACTTGCCGACTGGGATCGGATCTGGGTGATGGAAAACGGTCAAATCGTCGAGCAAGGCGATTATGCCTCGCTTGTTGCCGCGCAGGGGCAGTTTGCCGCCCTGCTGGCGAATCGTCAGGAGGATATCTGATGCGCGCTCTGTTACCGTATCTGGCGCTTTACAAGCGCCACAAATGGATGCTTACGCTGGGGATTGTGCTCGCCATCGTTACCCTGCTGGCCAGCATCGGCCTACTGACGCTGTCCGGCTGGTTCTTATCCGCCTCTGCCGTTGCGGGCTTCGCGGGGCTCTACAGCTTTAACTATATGCTTCCCGCAGCGGGCGTGCGCGGCACTGCGATTGCCCGCACCGCCGGACGCTACTTTGAACGCCTGGTGAGCCACGATGCCACCTTCCGCGTGCTTCAGCACCTGCGAATTTACACGTTCAGCAAGCTGCTCCCCCTCTCCCCTGCCGGACTGGCGCGCTTTCGTCAGGGCGAATTGCTCAACCGCGTGGTGGCGGATGTCGACACCCTGGACCACCTCTACCTGCGGGTGATCTCCCCGCTGATAGGCGCGTTCGTGGTCATCGTGGTGGTTACGCTGGGGCTTTGCGCGCTGGATGTTACGCTCGCGCTGACGCTGGGCGGCATTATGCTGCTTACGCTCATCGCCCTGCCGCCGCTGTTTTATCGGGCGGGGAAATCTGCCGGAGAGAACCTGACGCGCCTGCGTGGCGATTACCGGCAGCAGCTCACCTCCTGGCTTCAGGGTCAGGCCGAGCTGACCCTCTTTGGTGCCAGCAGCCGCTATCGCGCCCAAATGGAAAATACCGAGCTGAACTGGCACGAAGCCCAGCGCCGCCAGTCCGAGCTGACCGCGCTATCCCAGGCGCTGATGATGCTGATCGGCGGCATTGCCGTTGTAGCTATGCTTTGGATGGCCTCCGGCGGCGTAGGCAGTCACGCCCAGCCGGGCCCGCTTATTGCCCTCTTCGTCTTCTGCGCGCTGGCCGCCTTTGAAGCGCTGGCCCCCGTCACCGGGGCATTCCAGCATCTTGGGCAGGTTATTGCCTCCGCCCTGCGCATAACGCAGATTGCGGAGCAGGAGCCGGAAGTGACCTTTTCCGCTGCGCAAACGCCTGTTCCTGAACAGGTCACGCTCACCCTCAGCGGAATAACCTTCGCCTATAGCCCGCAGGCGCAGAACGCGCTGGAAGAGATCGACCTCTCCGTAGGCGCAGGCCAGCACGTGGCAATCCTCGGCCGTACAGGCTGCGGAAAATCAACGCTGCTTCAGCTGCTGACCCGCGCGTGGGATCCGCAGCGCGGCGAGATCCGCTTTAACGGCATCGCGCTGACCGATTTCAGCGAAGATGCGCTGCGCAAAACCGTCAGCGTCGTGCCGCAGCGCGTACATCTTTTCAGCGCCACGCTGCGCGACAACCTGCTGCTTGCCGCACCGGAAGCGACAGATGACCAGCTTTGCGGGGCGCTGGAGCAGGTCGGCCTGCATAGGCTTCTGGAAGACGACGGGTTAAACAGCTGGCTCGGCGAAGGCGGTCGTCAGCTTTCCGGCGGGGAGCTGCGCCGTCTGGCGATTGCCCGCGCGCTGCTGCACAATGCTCCGCTGATGCTGCTGGACGAGCCTACAGAAGGGCTTGATGCGACCACGGAAAGCCAAATCCTTGATTTACTGGGTAACGTGATGTCCGGGAAAACCGTGCTGATGGTAACGCACCGCCTGCGCGGCCTGGCGAGTTTTGATCAAATAATTGTGATGGACAACGGGCACATTATTGAGCAAGGTAATCATTCTGAATTGATGGCAAAACAGGGTCGCTACTATCAGTTTAAACAGCGTCTGTAAGCTATATTTGAACCGATCCCAACTCGCGTAGTGGAGTTTCGCCGTCATGCGCCTGGTCCAGCTCTCTCGTCATAATATTGCGTTCCCCTCACCTGAGGGGGCGCTTCGTGAGCCCAACGGTCTGCTGGCGCTGGGCGGCGATCTCAGCCCAGCGCGGCTGTTAATGGCCTATCAGCGCGGAATTTTCCCGTGGTTTTCCCCGGGCGATCCTATTTTATGGTGGTCACCCGACCCGCGCGCGGTGCTGTGGCCAACGGCGTTTCACCTCAGCCGCAGCATGAAGCGGTTTCATGCTAAATCTCCCTATCGCGTGACCCTCAACCATGCGTTCAGCCAGGTGATCGAAGGCTGCGCCAGCGACCGCCATGAAGGCACCTGGATCACCCGTGAGATCGTTATCGCCTACGAGCGCCTGCACGAGCTTGGCTATGCGCATTCGATAGAGGTGTGGGAAAAGCATGAGCTGGTGGGCGGCATGTATGGCGTAGCCCAGGGGACCTTGTTCTGTGGCGAATCAATGTTCTCCCGCGCCGTGAACGCGTCCAAAACCGCGCTGCTGGTGTTCTGCAAAGAGTTTGCTGAACGCGGTGGTAAGCTGCTGGATTGCCAGGTCCTTAATGAGCATACCGCGTCGCTCGGCGCCGTTGAAATTTCGCGCCGCGGCTACATTGAGCATCTGGACAGCTATCGTCATGAGACGCTTGCGCACGATTTTTGGATCCCACGCACGCTCTTTATGCCCAAAGCCTAAATGTTTTCCGCACATTTTTTATGAGGGTGTTATAATTACGCCGCAGAGTAGCTTCTGCCTGTTGCCCCGCCGCCGTTTGGGACCCCCGCTTCAGATAACGTCCTGACGTTTATCCTGTCGTCTCCCCTTTACGAATGCGCTTCCTGTTCGGTTGTAGCGTGACGCTTGGGCAATGCGCTGAAACTGTTTTGCTGCGTTTTAATCGCGCAATTCTTTACTTAATTGATGAATTTCGGCATTATCTTGCCGGTTCAAAACTTGGTAGTGATACCCCAGAGGATTAGATGGCCAAAGAAGACAATATTGAAATGCAGGGTACCGTACTTGATACGTTGCCTAACACCATGTTTCGCGTAGAGCTGGAAAACGGTCACGTGGTAACTGCGCACATCTCCGGTAAAATGCGCAAAAACTATATCCGCATTTTGACGGGCGACAAAGTGACTGTTGAACTGACCCCGTACGACCTGAGCAAAGGCCGCATTGTCTTCCGTAGTCGCTAATTGTTTTCGCCTGTAAAGGCAGATGAATATGAAATAAGGCCGGGTTAATCCCGGCCTTATTTTTTTATATGATTTGCAGACATCCTGACACAGTTAAAACCAGGGGATGGTAGCCGCGGAACTTAAGCCGTAGGCGGAAAACGTCCCCGAAACGGGCGAATTACCAATCTCGCCGTGCCGGATAAACAGCCGGAACGTCTGCCCCGTGGACAGGCTGCGCAAATTGAGCCAGGGCAAATCGGTCTGCTGTTGGCTCATGCCCGGCAGCCTCTGTTGAGCCTCCTCCTCCGTCAACCAGCCTTTTTTGACCGAACGACGCAACAATCGCTCCGGGCTGCTTTTGACCTGCACGCGGCTCACGCAGCGCCAGCGCGCTATCGCCGGAACCGGGCAGATATCCGTACAATGGCAATAGTCCGTCAGCCCTTTTCGCCACAACGTTGACTCCAGCGCCTGCAGGGCCGAAGCACTCCCGTGCAGACGAAGGCAGGTGCCCGGCTTAAGGTTATGCAGCGGAAAGCTCACGCCAATATCGCCCTTTCCCCGCGCGCCCAGCGCCCGGTGAAGTTTGGCAAACAGTGCCGCCATCAGCACCTCTTCACTGAACTCCGGGTCAGGCAGGACGTGGATCTCAAGGTAGTGATCCATCATGACTCCTTATTCACTCTTCTCGCCAAACACGCCGCCGCGGATCAAAATCGCCATCACGTAATGCTGCTGATCTACCTCTGGCTTGTGCCCTTTCGTCACCCAGTTATCCAGCAGCGTATAAAAGTCCATTTTCTCTTTCGGCTGGCGGCATGCGATACCGCGGCTGGTGACTGAGCCGTAGGGCTCCACGGCAATGGCCCCGAGTTCGTCCACGCGGGGATGCCAGGTATCAATCGTTCTGACCGCGTTGCCGATCTTCTGCGAGTGCATTCCCGCCACGTTATCCACCTGATAAAGCAGGCGGCTCCTGGTGCTGTTGCTGTCGAGCACCAGCTCCTGCGACGGGAATACCTCCTGCCCTTTGCCCAGCAGCACGTTAGCGCTCACCTCCAGCAGGACGAAGCTTTCACCGCGCAGCCCTTTATCGATTTCCTGCGAAAGCGCGTTTAGCGCCTTATCCTGTGCGGTGAAATCCCGCAGCGGATAGTCATGGGCGTTGAACGTCCAGGTCTCACTCCCCTTCTTGACCGTAATCTCAATTTTTTCTGCACCTATGCGGTTACGCCACAGGAAGCGACCGTTCGCCAGGTTGGTGGCATAGCGATGCGCCAGCGCGCTAAAGCCGTGCTCGGCAATGTACCCTTCAATAACCTGCTGCAGGGCATCCTGATAGGCGCGATCGTTACAAACCGACGGTATGGAAAGGTTGCCCAGCACGCGCAGGGTGAATCTCACCTGAAGGGTATCGGCCTCGGCCGGCAGCGCCGCCACGTCCACGCGCTGCAGGTTGGCTTTCTGGATTTCCGCATCCAACTTCGTTGGGTCGTTAACCAGCGCATTTTTCAGGCGGTTGGAAATCGTTCCGCGCACCGCTTTTTCCTGAAGCCGGATCGGCTGCCAGTCCGTCCCTTGCCAGTTTCCCGCGTACATTACCGCGTCTGAGGTTGCCAGCTTGCGCTCGAATGCCAGTACAGAAGCCGTTTTAACGGCAGTTGGAGCCTTTGCCATGTGATAGTCCTTTTTATGAATGTTGTTTTGCTGCCTGCAGCGCGTCGGCGCCCTGGCAGTAGTAGCCGGTTTCCGTGGTGCGGTAGCGCCAGAAAATATCCTCCAGCGACGAAATGCGATGCAGCCCACACCACTCGCCCACGCCGTACACCGCTTCGGTAAAAGCAAATGGCGTCCGATCGTCGCGGGCGTTTGCCACCGCGCCGGGGGCGTAGAGTTCAGAAATGCGCTGGTAACCCGTCATCAGCGGAACCAGATAGCCCGGCCGCGGTTTTGGCACGCGCTGCCAGTCCGCAGGTTCGCCCTCATGGATCTCCCCCTCTTCCGGGGTTTCCGCCTGAAACTTGAGGGCGGCAAAATCAAGCCAGGCGTCCAGCAGGGTGGCCTGCGGGTTATCCTCAAGCAGGCTCTGGTGATGTTCCTCAAGCCAGACGCTGCGATCGCGCAGGACAAAGCCCGGCGTCAGCTGCCACTTCAGGTAAGCCAGCTGTTCATCCGACGTCGGCTTATCCATAACCGCAATATCTTTAATGCTGACGATAATGCCGCCCGCCAGGCGCAGCGTCGGGCAACGTGATTTCAGAAACTCTGCCAGCGCCTGCTGCCCGTAATCGCCGTTAACGATTTCACCGTGACACTCCAGCAGTAGGGAGACGGTCATATGCATTCGCCCCTCTTCGTTGAAGGAGGCAGTTTTTCCCTCGCGCGTCAGCGGGTTGCGCGTCAGGGCAAACTGATACTCGCGCCCAGAGGTATGCGCGTGGAGCTGGTGCCCGTGGCTCACCACGGCGCAGCCCTCCAGCGTCAGCCCGTGGGTTTGCGTCAGGATACGCGACAGGGCGTGGGTGAAGCCTAAAAAGTGGGTGACGGCTGGAAAGCCCCATGTGATGCCCGCAACGGCGTTGGCGTTTTCCACGCGCACGTGACGTAAGAGGATTAGCGTGCTCATTTCAGCGCCTCCCGGATCATTTTTTCCATTTCACGCAGGTTGGTGCGAAGCCTTTCGCGTGTCTCCCATTCCCGTTTTTCTACCGCTCCGACGTCGGGTAAATCTTTCCGCAAGCGGGCGTTCAGCCATATCGAAAAATCAGCGGCGACCTCTTCCAGCCAGTCGTCTTTATCCCGCTCTTTGCGAAATGCCTCGTCGGTTTTCGTTCTCCACGGATCGAGCCAGAGCTGCTGGTGTGTTTTTAACGTCGGGCACCTGAGCGTCCAGCCTTGCCATTTTTCACGCTGCAGTTCTGATACGACAACAAACAGCAGGTCGATAAGCTCGTCGATATACTTATCGCGTGATTCACGGATGTGTCGGTTGTTGTAGTCCTTCGAGCGCGTAAGTAGCGATATCAACCGCTGTACCGCCGTACCTGCCCGCCGGTCAAACTGGCCTCCAGCGGTAAATACCGAGCGCAGATTTACCGGGGGTTTATCCGCACGCTTCCACTGCGGAGGCTGCGCCGAAAGCAGCCAGACCCGCCCGCCGCGCACGCTGTTCAGATAGGAGATATTCTGCGGCTTGGTCCCGCCAAAGTGCATTTCAGCGCTGTCAGGAAAGAGCACAAGAGGCTGCGGATGCCAGGTTTTCTCGCGCCGCGCTTTGCGGATGGCATTTATGTCATCGCCAAAACGAAACGCGAGCATCTTCTGGTGGTAAGCCTGCACCAGCGAGGTGGCAAAGAGAGGGCTGAGGAGATGGTAATCGTCACCCACCGGGAAATAATTCTGCTTTGCCAGCTTGTGCGAAGCGGGCTCACCGGGCGTGAGCGCGCGGGAAAAACCGGTAATCCATTCATCGAGCTGAGCCGCATCGTCCGTGAAGGCTGCAAGCGGGGTACGCTCGCCGCGTTTGAGGCAGGCGAGAAGCGAATCCCCTTCAACGCGGGTTTGCAGCAGCTTTGCCACGTCCAGCGCCGCGGCGTTCCCGACGGCATCGGGGTCTATATCGTCCAATGTCGCGCTGCTGAGATAGCCTTCTTTCTGCGTCGTTTCGCTGTACAGGCTGCTGCTTTTTGAATCCCCGTGCGTAAACTTTGCCGCATGGGTGACCAGGCTAATCTGCCCGGCTCGTCGTGCTGCATCGGTGAGCCAGGTCTGCGGCTCATAGCGAAGCTCAAGCTCCCGGCGCTCAGCTGCCAGAGCTACGCGATCCGCCGCGTCACGCTTTGCCGCGTCTTTATCAAACGCTTCCAGCTTCGTTTGCCGTCGTGCGGCAATATATTCAGCAATAAAAGCGGTCAGTGCTTCTACAGACATACCTGCTCCTGACAATTAGTAATAATCCCTGAAAACACCCAGAATCGGGTGATATCGCCACTGCTCTTTTGATTCCCTCACCGTAATCTCCCCATATCGCGTTGAGACGTCTTTCAGCGCCATCTGCTTCGCCTCGGCCTGCGCCAGCAATATCTCCTGATAGTCCACGGCAATCCACGGCTCCACGCCGTCGGCCAGCTTAATCTCCTGGCGTTCAAAACGCCCCGCATCTTTCAGGCCGCCGTTGGTCTGTATCAGACAAAAAGCGGGCTTGTCGTCTTCCTCTTGCATTCCCAGGTAAAACGTTTCCTGTGATGCCGATTGACGAAACGGCGTGCGCCGTTGCAGCTCGCCGCACCAGGTGAGCGGCAGTCTCCACCAGTGGGCAGCGATGGCCTCGTTCTTGTCAGTAGATTCCAGCAGCGCGGCACGCAGCCGGGTGTGTTCCTGTGCGGCAAAGGCGTTATCCGCTACTGCATCAGTGATTCGCGGCACGGCATTGATGGCACAGTACGCCGCTGCGGGCAGCAGCGTCTGCAAATCATGATCGCTAAACGCGTTTTTTTCCGTCTCAAAACCCGGCTTGCAGTACGCAATAATCTCGCCGCGCAGCGCCTTAATATTGCGGTTCAAAATCACCAGGTTTTCAGTCTCCGGCACTTTTTGACGGTGGCGCTGAATTCGCCCGGCGAACTGGATCAGCGAGCGCATGGAGCTGGGTTCGATAATCCCCCAGTCGGCGCAGAAATCGCGCCCCACCTCTAAAACGGACGTGCCAAGCACCACAAACAGATGGTGCTGGCAGGGCGATTCCAGCGCCTGTTTCACCTCGGGGAGCAGCCAGATTCTGTCGGGATCGTGGCGCGTAAAGGCACTGTCCAGCCGGGCTTCAATGTGCGAGCGCACCACCAGCGGGTGCCGCCCGTGATACACGCAGTAGTGGATGCAGGTATTTTCCGGCGCGGGCATGGCCATCAGCGCCTGCGCCACGGCCACCAGCGGGTTGATGTTTGCCAGCCGTATCAGGCCAAATGACACCGTTTTTCCGCTTACGTGCGTGCTGTGGTGAGCACGGTGAAGGTCATGCATCTGCTGATACAGCGTTTTCGCGACCGCGGAAATAACCGCCTGCGCGCCGGTGGATTCAGGTTCGACGCGGGCAAGTTTCCCCAGCCGCAGAACGGGTTGGTGAGGAAGCTTTTTCAACCGCCCGGCGACAAACCGGGCGTGCGCCTGCTGGAACACCCCACCTTCAGCCACATCCTGCGACTGCGCGCCGTATTCATCAAACCAGGCGCAGCAAATATTAACGGGCCTGTTCGGCTCGCCGCATGCCTGCTGATACGCTTCCCGCCCCGCCCGATATGCCTCGAACAGGGTCTGCGTCAGCGCGGGCGGCAGCGTGGCCGAAGAGAGCAGCACGCGCGAACCGAGCATTCCGGCCCAGTTCACCAGCCGGGAGAGCGCGTGCAGGTCGTTAATATCAAAATCATCGGGCTCGTCCAGCACCAGGTCGCTGGTCATCAGGCGCAGCATAGCGGGGATCTGCCTGCCGCCGCGAATGCCTTCTGTGGCGGGCATCAGATGATCAATAGTCGTGACCAGCACCGGCGCGCTCACCAGCCGGTTAAGCGCAGGCTCGGAAGAGAGCCATTGCTGTGCGATGCCATGACTCACGCTGCCTTCATACTGAACGTACTGATGGCTGGCGAAAAATGCTTCGTCGCTGGCGCTGTTGTCGTCCGGCTCTTCCTCCTTTTTCTGATCTTTAAGCTGTCGTTCATAAAGTTCACGCACGGCAGCCGAACCGGTGACCACGGCAAGCGTGTCCTCATCCAGTCTCAGACGTTCGCGCAGCGCCTGCCCGGTTTGCAGCGTCAGGGTACGCAGGCCCAGTGCGATGCTGAAGCGGCAGCCTGCGTGCTCATCCGCCAGAGCATACATAATGCGGGCATTGGCGAAGGTCTTACCGCAGCCGGTGGATGCCATATTGATGCCAAAAAATCCCTGCGCTGCACTGCGTTCGCGAAGCGCCGACGCCACATCCCAGGCTTTGTTCTGCCACTGAAACCGCTCACCCTTCGCCCGCTCGCGAAAGGTGTTGTGCCGCGCAATCGCGGGCAGCGAACGCCGCAGCCAGGGCAGCGATCGCCCCAGCAGCAGGGCGTGATGCGCCACGCCTGTGCTATGTTCATCCAGCTTTTGTTTTAGCTGAGTGGTGGCGCGATCGCTATTGGCCCACAGATCAAAGTCTTGTGCCTGCCACTGGACGCAGGGTGGTTGTGAAGAATAAAAGTGATCGGCCAGCATCAATGACAGACGGGCAAGGTGCGCGGTAAACAGATTGTCCAGCGTGCCATACTGGCGTAACGACGCTGCATGGCGGGCACGCCTGCCGATCTGCCTGGCTTTTTCACGCCAGACGGCGCTTTTAAAAGGCGTACCCTTGGGGAATGTCCAGACGCTTTTTAAGTCGCTGGCTTGCCACTTATGCTTCTCATTGATCTGGTGATTGAGCGCGTTCCAGTGGACATTCAGCTGACGATCAAGCCAGCCGTCACAGTACTGAAGGTTGGGTCTGGATTGCAGGGATTGCGGCAGGCGGTGATGAGACAGGATCAGCCATGTCACGATCCTCGCCAGCGGAGGCAGTCCCTTTAACGGACTGCCGTCCGTCAGCTGCGGCTCCTTGAGCATTGCTTTCAGCATTCGCGTTTCGTCGGCAGGCTTCAGGTGCTCAAGCGATGCCAGCCACGCCTCGTCGGTCTGCCCTGCGGCAAACCCCTGAAAAAGCCGGGCTGAAATCCATTCATGGCGATAAGGCTGGCAGCGATAATCACTTTTACCCGTCAGGGTCTGCTGAAAGCATTTTCCCGCCTTACCAAAATCGTGAAACAGCCCGGCGATGGCGGCCAGCAGCGCAATACTTTCTGCGCAGTACCAGTGATGTTCAGCTCCGCTTTTCAACACGTTGGATGTCGTGCGGTTTGTCGGCACGCGTCCCTGGGCGTTGAAGCGGCGCAGGTTGCCCACGCTCCAGAGCAATTCCGTCTCACCGCTTTTTTTAATCCAGTGGCAGGCCACCGCGGTATTACGTCGCGCGTGTTTGCGCAATAATTTTCGCAGGGTATTGAGGCCATCAAGGGTTATGGGGGTTTGCCAGGCCGCATCGCCGGTGCGTTCGGCAAACTGGTCAATAATCTGGCAGCTGATTTCACGGGCGCGTTTGGTACAGCGGGAGATAATCAGGACGTTCATTCTGCCACACCCGCCAGTGAGCAAGCCGTTTCCTGAAGCGTCGCGATCATGACGTCCAGCGCGTCTGCCTGCTGAAAGGCGTTGATACAGCGCTGGCGAAACTGCATGTTGTCTTCTCCCTGCATCGCCGCGATAAACGCCTGGGGCATCACCAGCGCATCTTTAATCAGATCCGCAAGATCGAAGACCAGCCCGCCACGCCGGGTTTTGCCGTGCATCACCGCCAGCCCGTGCGGGATCCCCGTCACCCACGCGGCCACCGCAGCAAGCCCGTAGGCCAGATAGTTTCCCTGATCGAGAAACCGGTTAGCCATATCCACACCGCCACCGCGTTTGGCACGGCTAAAATCGCCGTAGCCAACCGCCAGGCTAACCTGTTTATAGAGGGATTTAGTGAGAAGCGCTTCTTTGAGCATCAACGCAGTATGGTCGGCGGAGTTCGACATGTTCTCCCGGGCGCATGCCAGAGACTCAAGCAGCCGGGTTTTATCCGGATGAAACGCCGCCTCGCACTGCATTCTCGACCCCAGCCAGTGTTTCTCTATTTGCTGAAGCCGAATCATTTGAAACTGCTTTGCCGCCTGCAGTCGTTTTTCCTCGTCGAACCAGAACGAGACCCAGTTTTGCAGATACGCCGTGGGCCGATATTCGCTTTGCGGGCATAGCCAGGAGACGTCAATATCCACTTCATTAGCCGAATACAGCGGCGTGCCGTCCGTACCGCAAAAGCCGACCATTACGCCCGCGCGCGCAAATTCCCGCATCGCCATTTGGGTGACCGAGGTCCCCATTCCCAGCATTACGGCGGTGGTATTCGCTATTGGGATGTTCCAGTAAAACGACTCTTTACCTTCCTGAGTGACATATTCCACCCGCCCGCCGTTTACCTGAATACGGCATTTTTCCAGGTAATAGATATTTGCGCGTTTAGAATGAAGGATCGTTTTCAGATCTGAAGGCGTAATGGCTGGCTGGGTCATAGAATATATCTGTTAACGTATCGATGATGATTATGGTATCGATGATGTGTATGTGGGGAATGTGATCCAATTCAAAAAAAGAGTTATTATGAGACATTAAACAAAACTTAACTGTCTAATTTCATTGCCAATTATTTTTAGCAGGCATTAATCGCAAGAATATTATTCAGAAGGGTTATATGTGTTTCAATTTAATGGAATATATATCCACATCGATAGATGATATATTCTAGTAACTTTTGTGTCATTTCCGATTACTAAGTACCTTTATTTGCAGAATTATATTACCAGAAGCGTTAACTCTCTTTTTTGGCAGGCGAGCCGTAAATAAATATACATAGGGGTACGGCAGCGAACTGTACACAAATGACACGGGCGTTACGTTTTATTTCTAAGCTGCCTGTACGGCAGTGGTTCCTCAGGATATCGGTGGTATATGTCTGCATTTAGCGCATAGGTATCAACGCTTATGCTGAGGGCCGTTCGTTCCAGGCGTCGCTGTGCATAATGTTCCCATCGACGATGCGCCAGGTTATTTTATCATACTGAAGGCTCACACTCTCAACGTGGTTGATTTTATCATTAGCCGCAAGTTTCACGTTCGGTACGGCACAGTTAATGCCAGTCACCTTTACGTTCTCCAACAACACAATGTAATAGCAAACCTCCTGACCAGCATCATTAATGTGATAAAACTTAATTTCAGCGCTCTTTAATGCCTGTCCGGTAGATGCAGCTTTATAAAAATAGGGGGTTGACCTATCTACCTCCTTTTCAATCCTCATTGATGAATGTTGACGCGTACCAGTAATTTTACCGTCCGCACTGTCTATCGGGAGATTTAGGCCATGGCTTAACCCTATGATCTCAATACTACCTTCACGGTCCTTCACATCTACTGAGCCTTTAATGTCTGCACCGCCATCATCTTTGAGCCACATATAGGGAGGAATTGGCATACTCTATTACCTTATTTGGTTAAAAAAGTTCATTACTGACAGGTAAATAGTCTCTATTATTAACTAGATAACTATCAACCGGACGTATGTATAAAGCTCGTATAAATAATCCTGACCGATATTTTTAGATCCATAAAGGATTTTACCGAGGCGATCGGCCAAAACGTGATTGAACCACAAGCCATGCGTATGTCGACGCAGGTAGCTGATATATGTTATCTCCTTATTTTACTGAATGTCTTTACCGTTACGAAATAAATAAACACACTGAATGAAAAAACCATCAACATATCAATATTGGTATGCGTTTCGTACATTGTTTCTGCATTCACGTCGCCATAAATCACATTGCATATTTTAGATATCATCTCATGATTGAGATAAGCTTCCGGAGGAGCTAAAAAATAACCGACGCTAAAAGTGATTGTCAGAAACCAGACCGTTTTGATCAACCTAACAGCCCGTTTACGAACAACCATTTTTGTAGCCACCATCAATAACCTCGACCAAGCCACGTGCCATCAGGGAACGCATACAAGGAATCTGAATAAGCTCTGTGTTCATAAGTGCATTGCGAATTAAGGCAAAATCAGAATTATGTGCGATCGTTATACAACCTTCTGACACCGTTCCGGGATGAAGTCTGAACAATCCACGGTAGACGTTTTCAATCCAGGTGCCATCATCTATTCCCCAATCATCCTTATACAAGGCAAACCATTCATCACGTCCAAATTCAGCCCCAAATCTGATTTTGTTCCACTGATCTTGCGCCTTAGCTTTCAATCCTGAAAAGACCCCTCCTGTGCCACGATCAACAATCCAGTATTTACCCGGGGGAATTGGACCCGCACCTTTTATTGCACCACAAGAGCCGCTGTTACGGTAGGCTCCTTTCCCAGAATGGGCCATGAACACGCCAACACCAAAGAGGTTAAAGGGCGCGTAGTCAGCACCGTTAAGCATCATAGTTCCATTTAAAGCCATAATGGTCTTCCATATAGTTTTACGACTGACAGGTCCTCAGTCTTGTTTCCCAAACTTATTAACCATAAACCTAATAAGGATTTAAGAATCTTCATATCTTTTCCTTGATTAATTTGTTATTGACTGCCTGTACGGCAGTGAACTTCATCGGTGGTGCCGGTGCCGTCTGCAATGTTTTCTAAGCTGCCTGTACGGCAGTGAACGCTGGCATCCTCCGCGCCGGTGACGACTTTCGTTTCTAAGCTGCCTGTACGGCAGTGAACACATTGCCACGTGTAGCGCGGCGAAATTTTCTTTTCTAAGCTGCCTGTACGGCAGTGAACCTTAAGCAAGAAACATTTACCCGGCTGTTGCCTTTCTAAGCTGCCTGTACGGCAGTGAACAAATTCACTACGGCGGTTTCATGGAGCCGCCGTTTCTAAGCTGCCTGTACGGCAGTGAACCAACGCGACCTAAAATAGAATCCGCACTTTCTTTTCTAAGCTGCCTGTACGGCAGTGAACTTACTGACACCTCGCGAGGCACCGCGACAAGCTTTCTAAGCTGCCTGTACGGCAGTGAACTCCATAATTTACGCCGTGAACGGAAGCAGCCTTTTCTAAGCTGCCTGTACGGCAGTGAACCGGTAGCCGTGCACCTCACCCTCTGCGCGCCAGTTTCTAAGCAGCCTGTACGGCAGTGAACATAAGCCTGCCGATCACGCTCGAGCCGGCAGTCTTTCTAAGCTGCCTGTACGGCAGTGAACGCCTTGATAAACCTCTCGGGACCGTGGTTGCTTTTCTAAGCTGCCTGTACGGCAGTGAACGATGCCCGCCATGTCCTTGAACCGGTTCGCGCTTTCTAAGCTGCCTGTACGGCAGTGAACAAGAAAATGGCGTTTAAAATTGACTCTTTTTCCTTTCTAAGCTGCCTGTACGGCAGTGAACTATCACTTCGTCGAGCATATCGCTGGCCGCCTTTTCTAAGCTGCCTGTACGGCAGTGAACCAACCGGGTACGAAAATGCAGAAGTTATTAAATTTCTAAGCTGCCTGTACGGCAGTGAACGATGCTCCACAACCTCAAGGTGAGACTTTATATTTCTAAGCTGCCTGTACGGCAGTGAACGGATCAGTCAGGGTAAAGGTGTAATGCGCAAGCTTTCTAAGCTGCCTGTACGGCAGTGAACCCGTATTCAAGCAACATCACACGTGTCCCGAGCTTTCTAAGCTGCCTGTACGGCAGTGAACGACAGACCGGAAATTATTAATCAGTAATTTCGATTTCTAAGCTGCCTGTACGGCAGTGAACGTAACTTGCCATTCTCAAGCGGGTAGTTTTCCTTTCTAAGCTGCCTGTACGGCAGTGAACAACCTTAATTTATTACGCCGCTTTGAGTAGCTCTTTCTAAGCTGCCTGTACGGCAGTGAACTGGAAATACCGCACTCAACACCGCCACCATTATTTCTAAGCTGCCTGTACGGCAGTGAACATTTCTTCGCCCTCTGGTTTAACCACGCTGTCATTTCTAAGCTGCCTGTACGGCAGTGAACGAGCCGGTGCCGCCGCCCGTAGTGCTTGATATTTTTCTAAGCTGCCTGTACGGCAGTGAACAACGATCCGAATATACCGACGGCGGCCGACGTTTTCTAAGCTGCCTGTACGGCAGTGAACGTTAACGACTTTCTGGAGCGTGCACAATGATATTTCTAAGCTGCCTGTACGGCAGTGAACATAAGCCGGGGAGAGGTCGCTTTCCAGTGATTTTTCTAAGCTGCCTGTACGGCAGTGAACCGAAAGAAACGTTCAAAGCGCCTTATATCAAATTTCTAAGCTGCCTGTACGGCAGTGAACCGCTTAATCGGCGCATCAATGGCGCTCTCTGTTTTCTAAGCTGCCTGTACGGCAGTGAACCTCATATTCTCCGCCCACCTCCAGCCAATATATTTCTAAGCTGCCTGTACGGCAGTGAACTTTGATCCGTATTCGCCGCACGCAAAATAACGTTTCTAAGCTGCCTGTACGGCAGTGAACTCCCAGTCAGCTATTGCGGCTGAATGCTCCATGTTTCTAAGCTGCCTGTACGGCAGTGAACAACCACCTGAACATTCTATTTCACCTCACGGATTTCTAAGCTGCCTGTACGGCAGTGAACTGAGGAAGAACTGGAGCTGGCGCGCATCGCGCTTTTCTAAGCTGCCTGTACGGCAGTGAACCTGACGCCTCAAAAAGCGCCTGAATATTTTCTTTTCTAAGCTGCCTGTACGGCAGTGAACTGGCGTAGGCTCATCAGTACGCTGCCCATCACTTTCTAAGCTGCCTGTACGGCAGTGAACGTGTAGAGGGTGACTCTATGACGTCTCCGGTCTTTCTAAGCTGCCTGTACGGCAGTGAACTCTTCTGCTGCGCTGCTCAGCAGCTGCGCAGTTTTCTAAGCTGCCTGTACGGCAGTGAACTAGCTGTTCAAATCTGTCGTGCAGGGTTTGCGTTTCTAAGCTGCCTGTACGGCAGTGAACATGAGGGTATGTTTGATAAAGTTGAGGACTTCTTTTCTAAGCTGCCTGTACGGCAGTGAACTGGAAGAAAACAACAATACCCTATTGTTCTAAAAGAAAAAAATCAACTTTCTCTGTCTGAACCCTTTTTTCCAGCCATTAATTTCATTATTCATAAATCAATAACTTAGAAAGGCATTCAAAAAAAGGGTTCCGCAGTTATGCGTCAGTTTACGTCCTGACAAACTCTTTCACGTCAGGGAATAAGATGCACAACCGTGTTTTGGCAACGAGGCACAACCATGTCATCAGCCATTGAGTGCGTAATGTCATGCAGCAGGCCCGTCAGATGCGGGAGCATGTCGCGGTCAAAATGCGAAATCAGCAGGACGTGATTGAGCGCGCGGCAGTAATCGCACTTCGTTTCCGTATCATCCAGCAGCCACTCCTTGTGCTGCGGCTGCTCGTCTTCAAATTCCACGACGCGAAAATCGCTCATCGATTCCGCAAGCCCTTCCTTCACTGCATCCAGATAGGCACCGAGGCAGCGGCATACAGGCTGCGTTTGCGGCAGCGAATTGCAGTCCAGCAGAATTTCGACCAGCAGCTTGCAGCGTTCGACAAGGACGGGGAGATCGGGTTTGAGGGAGAATTCGCTGTAGAGATGGGCGAAATTGTTTTCTGTATTCATTGGGTAATTCCTTCACACACTTTGAATTTACCACCGCAGGAAACGCCAATTCTCTGGCGGCGGGCGAAAAGGAATTGGCGTACCAGTGTGTGTGCTTACTGGCGCTTCAAAGAAGCTTCCGATTCGCCCGCCAGATGCAGAATGATACCCTTTTCTTTAGGGCGAACGAAGCCTGCAGCAATAACTGCTGCTCACACACTTTCAGGACGCCAATCCCGACACCTGATTTTGCAGGTGCGCCGCCAATTTATCACTGTGAATTTATCCAGCAACCGACTTAGAAAGAAACTGGAAAGCGCCTCGCAAAATTCCTCTGCGGTCAGATGCCCTCACCCTGACCCTCTCCCACGGGGAGAGGGTAAAAACACCAAAAACAGCAACTTACGTTGCTGTTTTGCTTTTACCTTGCCTCACCCTGACCCTCTCCCACAGGGAGAGGGAACAAACACTCAATACGACAGCGCTGTTGCCGCTTTTCTTCCTCTTCCCGGCCCTTTCCACGGGGAGTGGAAGAAAAGCGGGCACAAAAAAGCCGGGTTAAAAACCCGGCTTTTATACTAAAACGACTTAGTGTGCCGCTTCCGGCTTGTGCTTCGCCGCACTCTGGAAGTCGTAAGTCAGCTCGTTCTTCGCCTGGTCCAGCGCTACGGTGACCTGGCCGCCGTCCACCAGCGAGCCGAACAGCAGCTCGTTCGCCAGCGGTTTCTTCAGGTTGTCCTGAATCACGCGCGCCATCGGACGGGCGCCCATCGCACGGTCGTAGCCTTTCTCGGCCAGCCAGTTGCGGGCCTCCTGGCTGACTTCCAGCGACACGCCTTTCTGGTCCAGCTGAACCTGCAGCTCGACGATGAACTTATCCACCACCTGATGGATCACCTCGGTAGACAGGTGATCGAACCAGATAATGTTGTCCAGACGGTTGCGGAACTCCGGCGTGAAGATCTTCTTGATCTCCTCCATCGCATCGGTGCTGTTGTCCTGGTGGATCAGGCCGATGGATTTACGCTCGGTTTCACGCACCCCGGCGTTGGTGGTCATCACCAGCACCACGTTGCGGAAGTCCGCCTTGCGCCCGTTGTTGTCGGTCAGCGTCCCGTTGTCCATCACCTGCAGCAGGATGTTGAACACGTCCGGGTGCGCCTTCTCGATTTCATCGAGCAGCAGAACCGCGTGCGGATGCTTGATCACCGCGTCGGTGAGCAGGCCGCCCTGGTCAAAGCCCACGTAGCCCGGAGGCGCACCAATCAGGCGGCTGACGGTGTGGCGCTCCATGTACTCGGACATATCAAAGCGCAGCAGCTCAATGCCCAGCGCTTTGGAAAGCTGGACCGTCACCTCGGTTTTCCCGACGCCGGTTGGGCCAGCGAACAGGAAGGAACCGACCGGCTTGTGGTCATGCCCCAGCCCGGCGCGCGCCATCTTGATCGCTTCGGTTAAGGCCTCAATGGCTTTATCCTGACCAAAGACCAGCATTTTCAGGCGATTGCCGAGGGTGCGCAGCGTGTCGCGGTCGCTCTGAGAAACGCTCTTCTCAGGGATACGCGCGATGCGGGCCACCACGGACTCAATATCCGCCACGTTAACCGTTTTCTTGCGCTTGCTGGCCGGCATCAGGCGCGCACGCGCACCTGCTTCATCGATCACGTCAATCGCCTTGTCCGGCAGGTGACGGTCGTTGATGTATTTCACCGCCAGCTCCACCGCCGCACGCACCGCTTTCGCGGTATAACGCACGTCGTGGTGCGCTTCGTACTTGGTTTTCAGGCCGTTGATGATCTGCACCGTTTCGTCAACGGACGGCTCGGTGACGTCGATTTTCTGGAAGCGACGCGCCAGCGCGCGGTCTTTCTCGAAAATGTTGCTGAACTCCTGATAGGTCGTGGAGCCCATCACGCGGATCTTGCCGCTGGAGAGCAGCGGTTTGATCAGGTTAGCGGCATCGACCTGGCCGCCGGACGCCGCGCCCGCGCCGATGATGGTATGGATTTCATCGATGAACAGGATGCTGTTGGTGTCCTGCTCCAGCTGTTTCAGCAGCGCCTTAAAGCGTTTTTCAAAATCGCCGCGGTATTTGGTGCCCGCCAGCAGCGAGCCGATATCCAGCGAGTAGATGGTGCAGTCGGCAATCACTTCCGGCACGTCGCCCTGCACGATACGCCAGGCCAGCCCTTCGGCGATGGCGGTTTTCCCCACGCCGGATTCCCCCACCAGCAGCGGGTTGTTTTTGCGGCGGCGGCACAGCACCTGGATCGCACGCTCCAGCTCTTTATCGCGACCAATCAGCGGATCGATACCGCCCACGCGAGCAAGCTGGTTAAGATTGGTGGTGAAGTTTTCCATACGATCCTCCCCGCCTGCTTGCTCTTCGCTGTTGTTGATCTGATTGCTGGAGTCCGAGGCCTGGTTCGGCTCGTCTTTCCGCGTTCCGTGAGAAATAAAGTTCACCACGTCGAGTCGGCTGACTTCGTGCTTGCGCAGCAGGTAGGCCGCCTGGGACTCCTGCTCGCTGAAGATGGCCACCAGCACGTTCGCACCGGTGACTTCGCTACGCCCGGAAGACTGGACGTGGAAAACCGCGCGCTGCAGCACGCGCTGGAAGCTGAGCGTCGGCTGCGTGTCGCGCTCTTCTTCACTGGCAGGCAGCACCGGTGTGGTTTGTTCGATGAAGGCTTCGAGTTCCTGACGTAGCGCCACCAGGTCCACGGAGCAGGCTTCCAGCGCTTCGCGGGCGGACGGGTTGCTAAGCAGTGCGAGCAGTAAATGCTCGACGGTCATAAACTCATGTCGGTGCTCACGCGCTCTGGCGAAAGCCATGTTTAAACTGAGTTCCAGTTCTTGATTGAGCATAGGCACCTCCCCCAATTTTATGCCTTATCAGGCCTTTTCCAGCGTACACAGCAACGGATGCTCGTTCTCCCTCGCATAATCGTTCACCATCGCTACTTTGGTTTCCGCCACTTCTGCCGTAAAAATGCCGCAGATGGCTTTGCCTCGATAATGAACGGTAAGCATCAGTTGCGTTGCACGTTCTACATCATAAGAAAAGAACTTTTGTAGCACGTCAATAACAAATTCCATCGGCGTGTAGTCATCGTTCATTAACATAACTTTATACATAGATGGCGGTTTTAGCGCGTCGCGCACTTTGTCTTCCGCCAGCTGGTCGAAATCCAGCCAGTCGTTGGTCTTACCCATGATGCATCATCTTCTTGAATCTACCTCAGATGTTAGATAACAATCATCTATTACTGTCATCCGCGATGTCTGTCACAAACTGTTGCAATAGCGTTAACTGCTTCAAATTTTGGTTGATTATTGTCCCAACTCCAGCGCCAAACGCTTGACGGCTTCTTTCGTTTATCTAAATTGTACAAGCGTGAGTTGGCGAGGTTTTGAACAGCCTCCACTCCACCACCGGTTCATTCCATCTTAATTTATAAGATTTACGAAGGAAGTCGAAGCATGGAAATGGGTACTGTTAAGTGGTTCAACAACGCCAAAGGGTTTGGGTTCATCTGCCCTGAAGGCGGCGGCGAGGATATCTTCGCTCACTATTCCACCATTCAGATGGATGGTTACAGGACGCTCAAAGCCGGGCAGTCCGTTCAGTTCGACGTACACCAGGGGCCAAAGGGCAATCACGCCAGTCTTATCGTCCCCGTTATTGAAGCAGAAGCGGTCGCAACGGTCGCGTAGCGCTCTGTTTAATTGTGTACACCCCGCAGGCAAAATGCCAGCCCGATCGGCTGGCATTTTTATTTTCGGGTTATTCCCGCGCCAGCGCGTCTACCGGATCAAGCCGCGCGGCATTGCGTGCCGGGAGCCAGCCGAACAAAATGCCGGTGAAGGTCGAACACAAAAACGCGGTGAGGATCGCCACCGGCGAGAAGCCAATCTCCCAGCCCGGTAAAAAGAGCTGAAGCGCAAAGGCAATCATCATCGACAGCGCAATGCCCATCGCACCGCCCACCAGGCACACCAGCACCGCTTCAATCAAAAACTGCTGCAGCACGTCGCTGGCGCGAGCGCCCACCGCCATGCGGATGCCGATTTCGCGCGTACGCTCCGTCACCGACACCAGCATGATATTCATCACCCCGATGCCGCCGACGACCAGCGAAATGACCGCCACCAGCGTCAGGAACAGCTGAAGAGTACGTGTGGTCTTTTCCGCGGTTTTCAAGAGGCCGTCCATGTTCCAGGTGAAGAAATCCTTCTTCCCGTGGCGCAGCGTCAGCAGGCGCTCAAGCTGCTGCTCGGCGAGCGCGCTGTCGTAACCTTCCTTCACGCGAACGGTGATCGAGTTCAGCCAGGACTGCCCCATAATTCGCCCGGAGATGGTGGAATACGGTAGCCACACGCGCAGGATTTTACTGCTGCCAAACATCGACTGCTTCTCTTCGGCTACGCCGATGACCGTCGCAGGCATGTTGCCGACGAGGATCACCTCCCCCACCACGTTAGTTTTGTTCGGGAAAAGCTGCCTGCGCGAATTGTCGTCCAGCACAACCACCTGCGCCCTGCCCGCGAGCTGCTCGGCGTTGAAGGTCGCGCCCTGGCTAAAGGTCATGCCGTAGACGTTAAAATAGTCCCCGCTGACGCCGTTCGCGCTTGCCGCCACGTCGATGTTGCCGTAGCGCAGGCGCAGGTTTTGCGACACCGCGGGCGTGGCCGAATTGACCCACGGCTGCCGTTGGATGGCCGCCAGGTCGTCATACTTTAAGGACTGCTGGTACTGCGGCTCGTCGTCGCCGAAATCTTTACCGGGGTAGACGTCAATCGTGTTGGTGCCAATAGCGCGGATATCCGCCAGCACCAGCTGTTTTGCCGCGTCGCCCACCACCACAATCGACACCACCGAGGCGATGCCGATGATGATGCCGAGCATGGTCAGCAGCGTGCGCATCTTGTTGGCCGCCATCGCCAGCCAGGCCATGGTGAGCGCCTCGCGAAAGCCGCTGGAGAACTGGCTCCAGCCGGTGGAGACCGGCAGCGGCTCTTTCGGTGCCGCAGCGCGCGACTCGCGCGGCGGCGGGTTGCTGACCAGCTCGCCGTCGTGGATCTCAATGATGCGCTCCGCCTGCGCCGCCACCTGCGGGTCGTGGGTCACGATAATCACCGTATGCCCCTGATCGCGCAGCTGGTGGAGGATCGCCATCACCTCTTCACCCGAATGGCTGTCGAGCGCCCCGGTTGGTTCATCCGCGAGGATCACCTGACCGCCGTTCATCAGCGCCCGGGCGATGCTCACGCGCTGCTGCTGGCCGCCGGAAAGCTGCGACGGCTGATACTCCACGCGCTCCGCCAGCCCCAGACGCGCCAGCAGCGCCTTCGCGCGCTCGAGGCGCTTTTTGCGCTCCACGCCCGCGTACACCGCCGGGACCTCAACGTTCTGCGCCGCGCTCAGGTGCGAAAGCAGATGGTAGCGCTGAAAGATAAACCCAAAGTGCTCGCGGCGCAGCTTTGCCAGCGCGTCGCCGTCCAGCGTAGAGACGTCCGTCCCCGCCACGCGGTAGGTGCCGCTGGTCGGTTTATCCAGGCAGCCGAGGATATTCATCAGCGTCGATTTACCGGAGCCGGACGCGCCGACAATCGCCACCATCTCTCCCGCTTCCACGCGCAGGGTGATCCCTTTCAGCACCTCCACCGGCCCGTCGCCGGACGGGTAGCTGCGGCGAATATCGTTTAGCTCAAGCAGCGCCGTCATTTAGCCGCTCCGGGCAGGCTTTCGCTGGTGACGACCTCTTCGCCCTCTTCCAGGCCTTTCACCACCACCACGTCGGTGTCGTTGCGCTCGCCAATGGTCACCTCGCGCTCGCGGGTTTCGCCGTTGCGCAGCACTTTGACCTTATAGCGGCTGTCGCCAGCGGATTCGCCCAGCGCGGAGAGCGGGATGGTGAGGACGTTTTTCACGCCGGTCAGCTGAATGTGCACCTGGGCGGTCATGTCCAGACGCAGCACGCCCTGCGGGTTCGGCACCTCAAAGCGGGCGTAATAGAAGATGGCGTCGTTCACCTTCTCCGGCGTCGGCAGGATATCCTTCAGCACGCCCTCGTAGCGGGTTTGCGGATCGCCGAGCACCGTGAACCAGGCCTTTTGCCCGGGCTTAAGGTGAATAACGTCGGCCTCTGATACCTGCGCCTTGACCAGCATGGTGCTCATATCGGCCAGGGTCAGGATGTTCGGCGCCTGCTGCGCCGCAATCACCGTTTGCCCCTGGAGGGTGGTGATTTGGGTCACTTCACCGGCCATCGGCGCAACGATTTTGGTGTAGTCGAGGTTGGTTTTCGCCGTATCCAACGAGGCCTGGTTACGCTTGATTTGCGCGTCGATGGTGCCAATCTGCGCCTGCTTGACCGCGACTTCCGTGGCGGCGGTGTCCAGATCCTGCCGGGAAATGGCCTGCGTTTTTGCCAGCGCCTGCTGGCGGCTCAGCGTCACCTGTGCAAGGCGGCTCTCCGCCTGCGCCTGGCTGCGCTGCGCGCGCAGCTCCATCAGCGTTGCTTCCACCTCGCGGATCTGGTTTTCGGCCTGCTCGGGGTCGATCACGCCGAGCAGCTGGCCTTTTTGCACCTTGTCGCCAATCTCAACCGACAGCGTTTTCAGCTGGCCGCTCACCTGCGCGCCCACGTCCACCTTGCGCAGCGCGTCGAGCTTGCCCGTCGCCAGCACGTTTTGCTGCAGCTCGCCGGGGCGAACAATCAGCGTCTGGTACTGGGGCACGGGCGCGTTCAGCACCTGCCATAGCCAATACACGCCGATCAATATCACTACCGCCAGCAGCAGAAAGAGCTTCCCGCGTTTTCCCTTAAGGTTCATAAATATTCCAATTAATTGTTCTGGCTATCATCGCCGTTGATTCTATCTGAACCGCGGGTTGCAGACAAAGCGAGCGCTAGTCGGCCCTTCCGCGCGCCAGCCAGAGCACGCGGGAGAACATCTTGCGCAGCAGCGTCGGAACGGATTCCACGCCGCGCCTGCCCGCCTCCGCCGCCACCTCAATCGCCAGGTCGGGCTTCGACGAGCGGTGGATCGCTTTGGCAATCACCCGGCGCATATTCATCGGCACGTCGACCGGCACCATCGCAATACGGTGGAATACGTCGTCAAACCCCTGACGGTACATAAAGTGCTCCATGTCCATGGCGGGCAGCGCGGTTAAATGATCGCGCTCTTCTTCCCGGTCGTTGTTCAGCAGGCTGCGCACGGTGGAGGCGTACTTCTTGCCCGCCTCGTCGCCGTCCACCAGCACGTGCCACTCTATGCCCATCCGACGGGCAAATTTGATCAGCGGCTTGAGCCCCGACTGGGCAAATTCGATCACCTTAATCCCTTCCGCGTCAAAATGGTGGCCGCACTGGCGCGCCAGCTCGTTGATGACCCAGGTTTCCGTTTCGCCTTCCACCAGCAGCCAGCAGCGGGCAAACAGCGACGATGCGCGGTTGAAGCGGATGTGGAACGCAATGCGCCGCCCGTCCTCGGCGTTTAGCCCGCCCGGCCCCAGCCGGTAGGCCGTTACGCGCGAAGACTCACGCACCAGGCGGCAAACGTACTCCACCGGGGTCAGCGAAAGCAATTCGCCGGAGTTGGTGGTGGCGATCCGCTGCAGCGGCAGCAGGTTGAGCAGGTGCCAGGCGACGGAGAGCATGATCGGGTGCAGGCGCGTTTCAGGATCTTCCACCAGCAGCAGCGGCCGCGCGTCCCGGTCGAGGCGGACGGTGCCCTTCGCCTGCAGCAGCGTGGAGAAAAGCCCCAGCAGGATCACCCGGTGCGTGCGGCCCCCGGGGCGGTCAATCATCCGGTTAATAATGTCGAGATAGCGCCAGCTGCGCTGCTCGTCGTGCGAGCGGCGGCGCATCAGGCGGTGGCGGGACTGAGACGTTCCCTGCTCGGAGAAGTAGTGTTCCAGCAGCTGGACCATCGCAGACAGCCCCTGGCGGATCTGCCCGTCGCTGAGGTTCTGCGGCCGGGAAACCAGCTCGCGGGCCAGAAAATCCAGCTCGCGGGCGGTCACCTCCACGTCCGGCATATTGGGCACGGAGCCGTTACGAATGCGCCGCATAAAGCGCGCGTCGCGCAGGCGCAGGACCGGCATCAGCCGGATCAGGTGGCGGGCAAGCTCGTCGATGTCCTGAAGCGGGATCGGATTGCCTTTCTGGTCGAGAAACTCGCGCAGGGTGAGAACGCTGTCGTTTTCCGCCATCTCACCTTCCAGGCGGTAGAAAAGACGATGATAGCCGTCTTCACATGGCACCCAGCACGGCGACATCGGTCGGAAGCGGCGAATGCGATGGCGACCGGGCTCAGACTCGCGGAAGGTCAGAATGATGTGCAGGTGCTTCTCGCGCCCGGCGACGTCTCCCGGCGGAAACCAGAAGTCGTCGTGCGTGAAGTGATAAAGGGTATCGTCCGGCGAGAGAAGCAGGGTCAATGCGTCCAGCAGGCTGGACTTACCCCAGGCGTTCTCCCCTATCAGGACATTATTTTGCTCAAGTTGCAGTGACAGGCGGTTTATACCGCGAAACCCGACAATTTCTACACGTTCGAGAAGCATAAATCCCCCGCAAAATGAACACTTTTTCCTTCAAGTTATCAGCAGTATAGCGGCAGGGCGCCCGGCAGGACATACCCATACGCGTCGATTATTTAAACCTGCCCGGAAAAATTTAAAATCTCCCTACATGGTTTCATTCGAAATAAGGCTAACAGCACAGATACTACCGCTCCGAAATTGGTCTATGCTTTTTTTACCACCCGTTCGAACAAGGAACGACATCACATTGCCTAAAATCAAATTAATTGAATTTATTTAACTGGCGAAGGGATGTTAATGGTTTCTAAAATATTGGCTCTTTGAGTCGTCATCCCTTTATGACGATATAGGCCGTGCGCTTTAAAGCGTGCGGAAGTTTATTTTTTGAGGTGGTTATGTTTAGAAAATTAGCGGCAGAATGCTTTGGTACATTCTGGCTGGTGTTTGGTGGCTGCGGTAGCGCGGTGCTTGCGGCGGCATTTCCGGAATTAGGTATTGGATTTGTCGGCGTCGCGCTGGCCTTTGGCCTGACGGTATTAACCATGGCATTTGCCGTGGGGCATATTTCAGGCGGTCATTTCAACCCGGCCGTTACCCTCGGCCTGTGGGCCGGCGGCCGTTTCCCGGCAAAAGAGGTGATTGGCTATATTATTGCCCAGGTGATTGGCGGCATTATAGCCGCAGCGGTGCTGTACGTTATTGCCAGCGGTAAAGCAGGCTTTGATGCTGCCGCCAGCGGCTTTGCCTCTAACGGCTATGGCGAGCACTCACCGGGCGGATACTCTATGCTCTCTGCCATCGTGATTGAAATCGTGCTGACCGCGGGCTTCCTGCTGGTGATCCACGGCGCAACGGACAAGCACGCGCCTGCAGGCTTCGCGCCGATCGCGATTGGCCTGGCGCTGACGCTCATTCACCTGATCTCAATCCCGGTAACCAATACTTCCGTCAACCCGGCGCGCAGCACCGCGGTCGCCATTTTCCAGGGCGGCTGGGCGCTTGAGCAGCTGTGGCTGTTCTGGGTGATGCCAATCGTCGGCGGTATCCTGGGCGGCGTGCTGTACCGCACCCTGCTGGAAAAACGCGATTAATCATTCCCTCCCTCTCCCCGTGGGAGAGGGCTACGGATCGCACGCACGAGCCGGGTAAGGCGTAACCGCCCCCCGGCTTTTTTTGTGGCTTTACTGGGCAGCCTTTATTGGGTAGTGTCTCTGGCGCTTAAAGATACTCAAAAGGAAAGGCCGTTCATGTTTTCAGGACTCCTCATTATTCTTTTGCCCCTGATCGTGGGCTACCTTATACCGCTGCGGCGTGAATCGGCATTAAGGCTGATCAACCGTTTTCTCAGCTGGATTGTCTACGTCATTCTTTTCTTCATGGGAATAAGCCTGGCCTTCCTCGATAACCTGTCGGCCAATTTACTCTCTATACTTCATTATTCCGCGGTCACCGTTGTGGTTATTTTGCTGTGCAATATTGCCGCGCTTTTTTGGCTCGAACGGTCTATTCCGTGGAAAAACCACCACCATCAGGAAAAATTACCCTCACGTATAGCCATGGCGCTGGAATCATTAAAGCTGTGCGGCGTGGTGGTGCTCGGCTTTCTGCTCGGCTTAACCGGATGGGCATTTTTACAGCACGCAACGCAGGCCAGCGAATATACCCTGATTTTCCTGCTGTTCCTGATCGGCATTCAGCTGCGCAATAACGGCATGACGCTAAAACAGATTGTCCTCAATCGTCGGGGAATGATTGTGGCAGTGGTCGTGGTCGCCAGCTCGCTGATTGGCGGCGTCATAAACGCCTTAATTCTCGGCCTGCCGATCAAAACGGGCCTCGCGATGGCATCGGGCTTCGGCTGGTACTCTCTTTCCGGGATCCTGCTCACCGAGTCCTTCGGCCCGGTCATCGGCAGCGCCGCCTTCTTCAATGACCTGGCGCGCGAGCTGATCGCCATTATGCTGATCCCGGGCCTGGTGCGCCGCAGCCGCTCGACGGCGCTCGGCCTGTGCGGTGCCACCTCAATGGACTTCACCCTGCCCGTTTTACAACGCTCCGGCGGCATTGAGATGGTGCCTGCCGCCATCGTCCACGGCTTTATTCTGAGCCTGCTGGTCCCGATTCTGATGGCGTTTTTCTCAGCCTGATACCTCTCTGGCGGTAGCGTTCCTGCCGCCAAAATTGCGCTAAATCAATCTCCCTCTCTTTTGATGCAGAAAGCACTTTTCTCCGTCCCGGCACGGGCATAATCTTAAACATGTATATCAAATATAACTTTAACAGGTGTGATTATGTTTTGTGTGCAATGTGAACAAACCATCCGTACCCCGGCAGGCAACGGCTGCTCCTACGCGCAGGGAATGTGCGGTAAAACCGCAGAAACCTCAGACCTGCAGGATCTGCTGATCGCGGCGCTGCAGGGGCTGTCCGCGTGGGCGTTTAAAGCCCGCGAATACGGGATTGTCGACCACGACGTCGACAGCTTTGCGCCGCGCGCCTTTTTCTCCACGCTGACCAACGTCAACTTTGACTCTCCGCGCATCGTCGGTTACGCCCGTGAAGCCATCGCCCTGCGCGAAGCGCTGAAGGCGCAGTGCCTGAGCGCGGATGCCAACGCCGCGGTGGATAACCCGATGGCCGGGCTTCAGCTGGTCAGCGACGACCTCGGCGAGCTGCAGCGCCAGGCGGCGGAATTTACCCCAAACAAAGACAAAGCGGCGATTGGCGAGAACATTCTCGGCCTGCGCCTGCTCTGCCTGTACGGCCTGAAGGGCGCCGCGGCCTATATGGAACACGCGCACGTTCTCGGCCAGTACGACAACGATATTTACGCGCAGTATCACAAGATCATGGCGTGGCTGGGCACGTGGCCTGCCGACATGAATGCGCTGCTTGAGTGCTCCATGGAAATCGGCCAGATGAACTTCCGCGTGATGAGCATTCTCGACGCCGGTGAAACCCGCGCCTACGGCCACCCGACGCCAACGCAGGTCAACGTGAAGGCCACCGAAGGCAAATGCATCCTGATTTCCGGCCACGACCTGAAGGATCTCTATAACCTGCTGAAGCAGACCGAAGGCACCGGCGTAAACGTCTACACCCACGGCGAAATGCTGCCCGCGCACGGCTACCCGGAGCTGCGTAAATTCAAGCACCTGATCGGCAACTACGGCAGCGGCTGGCAGAACCAGCAGGTGGAGTTCGCCCGCTTCCCGGGCCCGATCGTGATGACCTCTAACTGCATCATCGACCCGACCGTCGGCGCGTACGACGACCGCATCTGGACGCGCAGCATCGTCGGCTGGCCGGGCGTGAGCCACCTCGAAGGCGACGATTTCGGCCCGGTAATTGCGCAGGCGCAGCAGATGGCGGGCTTCCCGTACAGCGAAATTCCGCACCTCATCACCGTCGGCTTTGGCCGCGAGACCCTGCTGGGCGCGGCGGATTCCCTGATTGACCTGGTGAGCCGCGAGAAGCTGCGCCACATCTTCCTCGTCGGCGGCTGCGACGGCGCGCGCGGCGAGCGTAACTACTTCACCGATTTCGCCACCCGCGTGCCGGAAGACTGCCTGATCCTGACGCTGGCCTGCGGCAAATACCGTTTCAACAAGCTGGACTTCGGCGACATCGAAGGTCTGCCGCGCCTGATCGATGCGGGCCAGTGTAACGATGCCTACTCGGCCATCATTCTGGCGGTCACGCTGGCGGAAAAACTGGGCTGCGGCGTGAACGACCTGCCGCTGTCGCTGGTGCTCTCCTGGTTCGAGCAAAAAGCCATCGTCATTCTGCTGACCCTGCTCTCTCTCGGCGTGACCAATATCGTGACTGGCCCTACCGCGCCGGGCTTCCTGACGCCGGACCTGCTGGCCGTGCTGAACGAGAAATTTGGCCTGCGTTCGGTGACGAACGTAGAAGACGACATGAAACAGCTGCTGAGCGCATAAGGAGTTTTTGATGACGATGCCAACCTCACAGTGCCCGTGGCGGATGCAGGTGCACCACATCCATCAGGAGACGCCGGACGTGTGGACGCTCTCGCTGCTGTGCCATGACTACTACCCGTACCGCGCGGGCCAGTATGCGCTGGTCAGCGTGCGCAACGCTGCGGACACCCTGCGCGCCTACACCATCTCCTCCACGCCGGGCGTAAGCGAGTACATTACCCTCACCGTGCGCCGCATCGATGACGGCGCAGGCTCTCAGTGGCTGACGCGCGACGTGAAGCGCGGGGACTATATCTGGCTTTCAGACGCGCAGGGCGAGTTCACCTGCGACGACAAAGCGGAAGATAAGTTCCTGCTGCTGGCGGCGGGCTGCGGCGTGACGCCGATTATGTCAATGCGCCGCTGGCTGGCGAAAAACCGCCCGCAGGCCGACGTGCTGGTGATTTTCAGCGTGCGTTCACCGCAGGACGTAATTTTTGCCGACGAGTGGCGCAACTACCCGGTGACGCTGGTGGCGGAAAATAACGCCACGCACGGTTTTGTGCCGGGCCGTTTGAGCCGCGAGCTGCTGCAAAGCGTGCCGGACATTGCCTCCCGCACCGTGATGACCTGCGGCCCGGCTCCGTATATGGATATCGTGGAAAAAGAGGTGAAGGCGCTGGGCGTGACGCGCTTCTACAAAGAGCAGTTCTTCACCCCGGTGGCGGAAGCGGCGACCAGCGGCATCAGGTTCACCAAGCTGCAGCCTGCGCAAACCTTCTTTGGCCGCGTGGGCACCACGCTGCTTGAGGCGCTGGAGAGCAACAGCGTGCCCGTAGCGGCCGCCTGCCGCGCGGGCGTGTGCGGCTGTTGCAAAACGAAGGTGGTGTCCGGCGACTATACCGTCAGCAGCACCATGACGCTGACGGACGCGGAAATCGCCGAAGGCTACGTGCTCGCCTGCTCGTGCCATCCGCAGGGTGATTTAGTTCTGGCATAATCGGTTAACGTAAAATGAAAGCCCGGTTAGCGATATCGCTGCCGGGCTTTTGGGTTCTGCACTTGCTTGATACAGCGCTGCCTGTACGGCAGAGCGAATGATACCGATCCCATAGATTCGATTATTTCCTAAACTGCCTGAACGGCAGTGAACCCGCCAAGCTCCGCCAACCCCCTTCGGATTTCGTTTCTAAGCTGCCTGCTCGGCAGTGAACACGGCGCGGGCCTTAAACGTGATTGACGTAAGTTTCTAAGCTGCCTGCTCGGCAGTGAACCAATAACAACCCGGCCGACTCTGGTCACAACCTTTCTAAGCTGCCTGCTCGGCAGTGAACCAGTTGATGGTGTAATGCGGTATGACGGGTGCTTTCTAAGCTGCCTGTCCGGCAGTGAACATCGCGCGGGCCTCCGGTCACTCGTTTGCCGATTTCTAAGCTGCCTGTCCGGCAGTGAACAGCAAGCCATTCCATGGCATCGCATCGACTAATTTCTAAGCTGCCTGTCCGGCAGTGAACAGACCCAAAAGGATTGATGATCCCCCCTCACGTTTCTAAGCTGCCTGTCCGGCAGTGAACAGACGGATAGACGGTGTAGTCTTTCATCTTGTTTTCTAAGCTGCCTGTCCGGCAGTGAACCTGGCTGGCGTACACCTGCGACTGCTGCGAGATTTCTAAGCTGCCTGCTCGGCAGTGAACCGAAGTTAAACCCCGCGTTAAAACACGCGTTCTTTCTAAGCTGCCTGCTCGGCAGTGAACTTCTTTTCCGTTAATCTGGTCATGACGACGCATTTCTAAGCTGCCTGCTCGGCAGTGAACAAAATTATCCAGCGGCATTGCAGCTGCCACCGTTTCTAAGCTGCCTGCTCGGCAGTGAACGTGTGCGCCATTGAGTTTCCTCTGGCGCGATATTTCTAAGCTGCCTGCTCGGCAGTGAACTCGCGGCTTCGCGTGAAAGATTTTCAGCCTTTGTTTCTAAGCTGCCTGCTCGGCAGTGAACTTAGCATTCTCAACAACATTCTCATTGCCGTCTTTCTAAGCTGCCTGCTCGGCAGTGAACTCATAAACGCCTCATAGCTGGGACTCCAGCCATTTCTAAGCTGCCTGCTCGGCAGTGAACCATGATGCTCAAACGCATCATGTCGATTTCATTTTCTAAGCTGCCTGCTCGGCAGTGAACCGTTCCTGGCGCGCCGCCATCTCAACACCGGTTTTCTAAGCTGCCTGCTCGGCAGTGAACATCGAGTTTTTCCCGCTGCGGCGGTAGAGGGTTTTCTAAGCTGCCTGCTCGGCAGTGAACTGGACCAATCTACGCTTATCTCTTTGTAAAATAAATACAACCCCCGCATTTTCGCCAGTAAACCCTTTTTTCAGCGCTCTCTTTTCCCGCTATACAAATCAATAGATTACAAATCACGCAAAAAAAAGGGTCTGCGCATCTTCTGCCGGGCAAGCCGCTTTCTTTCTTCTAAGCTTGTAAGCGAGATCACTTAAAGGAGATGGACACCCATGAAACAAACCGTGGCTGCATATATAGCTAAAACCCTCGACCAGGCGGGCGTTAAGCGCATCTGGGGCGTGACCGGCGATTCCCTGAACGGGCTGAGCGATAGCCTCAATAAAATGAAAACAATCGAATGGATGCCTACCCGCCATGAGGAGGTCGCCGCGTTTGCCGCAGGCGCGGAGGCGCAGCTGACGGGCGAACTGGCCGTCTGCGCCGGGTCGTGCGGGCCGGGCAACCTGCACCTGATTAACGGCCTGTTCGATTGCCACCGCAACCGCGTGCCGGTGCTGGCGATTGCCGCCCACATCCCCTCTTCCGAAATCGGCAGCGGCTATTTTCAGGAGACGCATCCTCAGGAGCTGTTCCGTGAATGCAGCCACTACTGCGAGCTGGTCTCCTCGCCGGAGCAAATTCCCCAGGTGCTGGCGATCGCCATGCGCAAGGCGGTGCTCAACCGCGGCGTCTCGGTGGTGGTTCTGCCGGGCGACGTGGCGCTGAAGGCCGCGCCGGAAAGCGCCAGCAGCCACTGGTATCCCGCGCCGCTGCCGGTGGTGACGCCAGCCGAAGAGGAGCTGAGAAAGCTCGCCCAGCTGCTGCGCTACTCCAGCAATATCGCCCTGATGTGCGGCAGCGGCTGCGCGGGGGCGCATAAAGAGCTGCTGGCGTTCGCGGGCAAGCTGAAAGCGCCGATCGTCCACGCCCTGCGCGGCAAAGAGCACGTCGAATACGATAACCCGTACGACGTCGGCATGACCGGGCTGATCGGCTTCTCCAGCGGCTTCCATACCATGATGAACGCCGACACGCTGGTCCTGCTCGGCACCCAGTTCCCGTACCGCGCCTTCTACCCGACCGATGCTAAAATCATCCAGATCGACATCAACCCCGGCAGCATCGGCGCGCACAGCAAGGTGGACATGGCGCTGATCGGCGATATTAAAGCCACCCTCACCGCCCTGCTGCCGCTTCTGGAAGAAAAAACCGACCGCAAGTTCCTCGACAAAGCGCTAAGCGACTACCGCGACGCGCGCAAAAGCCTGGACGATCTCGCTAAGCCGAGCGACAAGGCGATTCACCCGCAGTATCTGGCGCAGCAGATCAGCCATTTTGCCGACGACGATGCCATCTTCACCTGCGACGTGGGCACGCCAACCGTCTGGGCGGCGCGCTATCTGAAGATGAACGGAAGGCGCCGCCTGCTCGGTTCGTTCAACCACGGCTCGATGGCTAACGCCATGCCGCAGGCGCTGGGCGCGAAGGCTACCGCGCCGGAGCGTCAGGTGGTGGCGATGTGCGGCGACGGCGGGTTTAGCATGCTGATGGGTGATTTCCTGTCGGTGGTGCAGATGAAGCTGCCGCTTAAAATCGTGGTCTTTAACAATAGCGTGCTGGGCTTCGTGGCCATGGAGATGAAGGCCGGAGGCTACCTGACGGACGGCACCGACCTGCACGACACCAACTTCGCCCGCATCGCCGAAGCCTGTGGCATCACCGGCATCCGCGTGGAGAAGGCCTCGGAGGTAGACGAAGCCCTACAGCGCGCCTTCTCCATCGACGGCCCGGTGCTGGTGGACGTGGTGGTTGCCAAGGACGAGCTGGCCATTCCGCCGCAGATCAAGCTGGAGCAGGCCAAAGGCTTCAGCCTCTACATGCTGCGCGCCATCATCAGCGGACGCGGCGACGAGGTGATGGAGCTAGCAAAAACCAACTGGCTCAGGTAAAACATCTGGCATTGCCTTTTTAAACATAAGGACTTGCCATGATTGATTTACGCAGCGATACCGTAACCCGGCCGACGCGCGCCATGCTCGACGAGATGATGGCCGCCCCGGTCGGGGACGACGTGTACGGCGACGACCCGACGGTCAACGAACTTCAGCGCTTCGCGGCGGAGCTGGGCGGCAAAGAGGCCGCCCTGTTCCTGCCAACCGGTACGCAGGCCAACCTGGTCGCGCTGCTCAGCCACTGCGAGCGCGGCGAAGAGTACATCGTCGGCCAGGGCGCGCATAATTACCTGTACGAAGCCGGCGGCGCGGCGGTGCTCGGCAGCATTCAGCCGCAGCCGATTGACGCCGCAGCGGACGGCTCCCTGCCGCTGGATAAGGTCGCGGCGAAAATCAAAGCCGACGATATTCACTTCGCCCGCACCAAATTACTGAGCCTCGAAAACACCCACAACGGCAAAGTGCTGCCGCGCGAGTACCTGAAAGCGGCGTGGGAATTTACCCGCGAGCGCGGGCTGGGCCTGCACGTTGACGGCGCGCGCATCTTTAACGCGGTGGTGGAATACGGCTGCGAACTCAAAGACATCACGCAATATTGCGACTCGTTCACCATATGCCTCTCCAAAGGGCTGGGGACGCCCGTCGGCTCGCTGCTGGTCGGCAACGCCGACTACATCAAGCGCGCCAACCGCTGGCGTAAGATGACCGGCGGCGGCATGCGCCAGGCGGGGATTCTGGCGGCGGCGGGCCTTTATGCGCTGAAAAACAACGTGGCGCGTCTGAAGGATGACCACGACAACGCCGCGTGGATGGCCGCGCAGCTGCGCGAGATCGGCGCGGACGTGATGCGTCACGACACCAACATGCTGTTCGTGCGCGTGGGCGACGAAAACGCCGCCGCGCTGGGCGAGTTTATGAAGGCCCGCGGCGTGCTGATCAACGCCTCTCCGGTGGTGCGCCTGGTGATGCATCTTGACGTCAGCCGCGACCAGCTGTCTGAAGTCGTGAAGCACTGGCAGGCGTTTTTACAGCGTTAATAAAGGAGAGCAACGTGGCGCAACGGATTCTGGTGCTGGGTGCCAGCGGGTATATCGGTCAACATCTGACCTCGGCGCTCGGCCAGCAGGGGCATCAGGTGCTGGCCGTGGCGCGCAGCACGGAACGCCTGCAAAAGCAGCAGCTGCCCGGCGTCACCTGCCACAACGTCGATTTGAACTGGCCGAAGACGCTGCCCGCGCTGCTCGAAGGCGTTGATACGCTTTATTACCTGGTTCACAGCATGGGCGAAGGCGGCGATTTCATCGCCCACGAGCGCCAGGTGGCGATGAACGTGCGCGACGCGCTGCTGCAAACGCCGGTGAAGCAGGTGATTTTTCTCAGCTCGCTGCAGGCGCCCGAGCACGAGCAGTCGGACCACCTGCGCGCGCGCCAGCTGACCGGCGACACCCTGCGCAGCGCCAATGTCCCCGTCACCGAGCTGCGGGCGGGGATCATCGTCGGCGCAGGCTCGGCCGCGTTCGAAGTGATGCGTGATATGGTCTACAACCTGCCGGTGCTGACGCCGCCGCGCTGGGTACGCTCACGCACCACGCCGATTGCGCTGGAAAACCTGCTGCATTACCTGGTGGAACTGCTTAACCATCCCGCAGACCAGCACCGCGTGCTGGAAGCGGCGGGTCCGGAGGTGCTGAGCTACCAGGAGCAGTTCGAACATTTTATGCGGGTCAGCGGCCGCCACCGGCTTCTGGTGCCCGTTCCCTTCCCGACCCGCTGGATCTCGGTGTGGTTTTTAAACGTCATCACCTCCGTGCCGCCGACCACGGCGAAAGCGCTGATCCAGGGGCTTAAGCACGACCTGCTGGCGGACGATCGCGAGCTTCGCGCGCTGATCCCGCAGGATTTGATCCGCTTCGACGACGCGGTGCGCAACACGCTGAAGGAAGAGGAAAAGCTGGTGAACTCCAGCGACTGGGGCTACGACGCCCAGGCCTTTGCCCGCTGGCGGCCCGAGTACGGCTACTATCCCAAACAGGCGGGCTGCACGGTGAAAACCAAGGCGAGCCTCGCAGCGCTATGGGAGGTTATCAACCAGATCGGCGGCAAAGAGCGCTACTTCTTCGGCAATATTCTCTGGCAAACGCGCGGCGCGATGGACCTGCTCGTCGGCCACCGGCTGGCGAAGGGCCGCCCCGCTCATCCCTATTTAAAGGTTGGCGATGCGGTCGACAGCTGGAAGGTGATTATCGTCGAGCCGGAAAAACAGCTGGCGCTGCTGTTTGGCATGAAGGCGCCGGGCCTTGGACGGCTCTGCTTCACGCTGAAAGACAAAGGCGACCATCGCGAGCTGGACGTTCGCGCGTGGTGGCACCCGCACGGCATGCCCGGCCTGTTCTACTGGCTGTTTATGATCCCGGCGCACCTGTTTATCTTCCGCGGCATGGCAAAACGCATTGCGCGGCTGGCAGAACAAAAGCATTAAAATATCTAATTAAAACTCTTATTCTTTCACCTTTCCCATTGCATACTCGCGTAATTCACGGAAGAATGCGCACGAAATTCTTTTCAACACAGTGGACAGTTATGAAGGTACTGGTTACCGGTGCGACCAGCGGCTTAGGCCGAAACGCGGTCGAGTTTCTGCGCAACAAAGGCATCAGCGTCAGGGCAACCGGTCGCAACGAGGCAATGGGCAAGCTGCTGCAAAAAATGGGCGCGGAATTTGTCCATGCGGATCTGACGGAGCTGGTCTCCTCTCAGGCTAAGGTGATGCTTGCCGGAATCGACACGCTGTGGCACTGCTCCAGTTTCACCTCGCCGTGGGGAACCCAGGAAGCCTTCGATCTCGCCAACGTGCGCGCAACGCGTCGTCTGGGCGAATGGGCCGTTGCCTGGGGCGTGCGTAACTTCATCCATATCTCTTCCCCGTCGCTCTATTTTGATTATCACCACCACCGCGATATTCAGGAAGATTTCCGTCCGGCGCGCTTTGCCTGCGAATTTGCCCGCAGCAAGGCCGCCAGCGAAGAGGTTATCGACCTGCTTGCGCAGTCCAACCCGCATACCCGCTTTACCGTACTGCGCCCGCAGAGCCTGTTTGGGCCGCATGATAAGGTGTTTATCCCACGCCTGGCGCAGATGATGCACCACTACGGCAGCGTGCTGCTGCCGCGCGGCGGCGATGCGCTGGTGGATATGACCTACTACGAAAACGCGGTTCACGCGATGTGGCTGGCAAGCCAGCCGGACTGCGAAAAGCTGGTTTCAGGCCGGGCGTATAACATCACCAACGGCGAGCCGTGCACGCTGCGCAGCATCGTCCAGAGGCTGATTGACGAGCTGCAGATCCAGTGCCGCATTCGCTCCGTTCCCTACCCGATGCTGGACATGATCGCCCGCAGCATGGAGCGCTTTGGCAGCAAATCCGCCAAAGAGCCTGCGCTGACGCACTACGGCGTCTCGAAGCTCAACTTTGATTTCACGCTGGATATTTCTCGCGCGCAGAACGAGCTGGGGTATAAGCCGGTGGTGACGCTGGATGAGGGGATTGTGCGCACGGCGGCGTGGTTACGCGATCACGGGAAGCTTCACCGCTAGTTTGGTGCCCTCACCCCGGCCCTCTCCCACAGGGAGAGGGAGAAAATCACACCGCGCACAGTCTGTCCCCTCTCCCACGGGGAGAGGAAGAAAATCACACCGCACACGATCTGTCCCCTCTCCCCTTTGGGGAGAGGGTTAGGGTGAGGGGAAAGTGTAAACACCAAAACGGCAACCTTTCGGTTGCCGTTTTGCTATTACAGAGCCGTCCAGGCGTCAGCCCATGCCAGACCTGCGCCTGGTTCATAGTATGACGGGGCGTTGTTACACCAGCCGCTGTACGGGAACGGTTTGCACTGGAACAGTTTACCGTGGTTGTTCACGATATCACCTGCGTTGTACTTGCTGTTCGCGCTCCACGCGGCGTATGAACCGGAGGTGCCTTCGTCTTTTGACGGAGTGGCGGCTTTAGCCTTCACGTTCAGCAGATAGGTGGTGGTGCTGCTCAGCTCGCCGTCGCTGACGGTCAAGCTGACTTCAATCTGCTGCGCGGTTGCGGACTCAGGCGCAGTGAAAGTCACTACCGCTTTGTCCTGGCCGGTCACCGTGGTGCCGTCCTGGGAACGCCAGGTGTAGGTCAGCTGGTTGCCGTCCTGGTCGGAGGAGCCTTCCGCGCTCAGGGAAACCTGCGCACCGGCTTCAACCGCGCCGATTGGACCGGCGATCTGCGCCACTGGCGCATGGTTAACCACGGCCGGTTCAGCTGGCGTTTCATCCGGCGTTGGCGCAGGTGCTGGTGCTGGCGTTTCATCGGCCGGCGTTGGCGCTGGGGTTACCGGCGTTTCGTCAGGCTTGGTGGCAGAGCCATCGTCGTTGATGATGTTAACGTTGTAGAATTTCTTCACGCAGTTAGTGTAATCACCCTCTTTGAAGGCGCTGAACGGCGTCTGGTAGCCCACCAGCTGGCAAGAGTAGGTCTTACCGTCTGGCGTATCCGCGCTCCATCCCCAGTCCTGCTCCCAGTAAATCTTCAGCGCGCCCGCGCCGCCTTCGTCGAACTGCTTCATGTTGGCGCAGCCCAGCACTTCGTTTGCCGGAACAGGCACTTTCAGGTAGTTCGCGAACTCTTTGTAGTACTTGATGCGGTTCTGAGACTGAGCAATTTCAGTCGGGCCGCCGCACTCAACGCCGCCGTTGATGATCTGGGTAGTCACGCCGAAGCCTGGAACCAGGCCGTTCGCCTTATCGCGATCGTTTGGCTGCCAGGTGCCGTCGATAACCTGCAGCATGCTTGGTTTTGGCGGCTGTGGATACGCGAAGAAGAAGATCGCGGACGCCAGGTTCAGCCAGGTGTCAGCCACCAGCTCAGGCTTGTCGAGCAGGGTGCGAACGGTGCCAAACATCGCTTCAGAGAACGGACCGTAGTTGTAGTTGTAAGAGAGCTGCTTCGCGCCGCGGCCAAAGTAGCTGACGAAGTCGCCGTCTTTATCTTTACCGCAAGGCCAGGTCTGACCCTGCCAGATTTCCGGGTTACATTCACCGTTGTAGCCGCCCTTCTGGCCTTCGGTCCAGCCCATTTCACGGACGTGAACCAGCGCCTGACGCCATTCGGCTTCTGGACGCCAGCTTTCGTGGCCGCCGGTTTCCTGCGCAAAGTGGGCAAACATGGTTGCCAGCTCTTTACGGCAGATCGCGTCGCTGTCGCGACCGTCGTTATAGGTCTTACACAGCGCCGGGAACTTGCCCACCGCCTTCAGGAAGTTGCTATAGGTATAAGAAGCTGCGCGCATCGGGAACAGATACTCCCAGTCGCTCTCCTTCACGATGCCTTCAACGCGCTTCACGTTGTCCGGATTCGCCGCGCGGCCTGGCTCAATCAGCTCAACCTGCTCGTTATCCAGCGTGCGGATGGTCTCCTTGACGGACGCCATCAGCGGGAAGCTCGTCAGCTCCTTCTCTTTTTTCGCCAGATCGCTGGCTTTCATGGTGTACGGTTCGCTGCTGGTCGCCTGCAGCGAAGCAGCCTGAGCCATAAACGGAGCAACGCATGCCCCTGCAACGAGTAAGCTCAGAAGAGTCCTTTTGTTCATCTCAAATAATCCTGTTTTTAAGCAACAATGGTTAATGCAAACACGGCTTATGTATTAGTCCATTAATAAATAAACCTGAGCGTGCGGTTCTTTTCACTTTCTGAAGAACACTGAACGGTATTCTTCAAAAAACAAAAATTAATAAACATATGCGTTACGCTGTTTTATTTCCTGATATTTACTCCACACCTTGTGGGCATATTGCATTCGCTTCGGATAATTCTCTTTTTTCAGCCCGGCGTTATACGCGCCTACCGCTTCCCAGTTATAGCCATACACTTTAATCATATTAGAGAGAATGGATGCGCCAACCATGATGGAGGTGCAGGGTTCAACAATAAGGCGGCGTTCATCAATGCCGCGGCGTTCTAATTCATCAAAATGGGTGCTGTTAATCTGCATCAGCCCTACATCATGCGAACCGTCACGGTTCCAGCCAACGGCTCTGGGGTTCATTCCTGATTCCACCTTGGCGATGGCAAATAATAAATACGGGTCGACGTGGTAATAATGCGCCGCTTTATCCCAACAGTTTGCAAACACGCTCTGGCTGACAAACAGTAATAATAAAATCATGCGTTTCATTTATGCACCTGCTTACGTTATATCCCATCCTCTTTTTGCGCACGTCACTGTTAATTTTAGAATTGACCACACCCGAAGCGGGGCGTGGTCAGATATTGCGGGCGAATATTACGCCCGCAATGTTAGTTCAGAAGATTATTTGCAGTCCGCAGACGCGCCTTCTTTCACCCATACGTCGCTGTTGCCCGGTTTGTCACCGCGGGTCCACCATTTCGCACGGTATACGGAACCGTTGTAGGTGGTGGTTTCACCGCCGTTGTAGACGAGGTCAGAGCGCCAGTTCATTTTCACCTGGCTGACCAGTTCCCATGCGTCAGCATCGAAGCCTGGCTTGTTGCCCTGAGTCCAGTATTTCGCTTTCCAGACCAGGTTGCCGGAGCTGACGGTGTCGCCGTTGTTGTAAACCTTGCTGGCGTCCCATGCAGCGTATTTGCTGGCATTGGCGTCTACTGGGTTATCACAGCTGCCGGTTGCAGTGCCTTCGTCCGCTGGCTGAGTCCCTTCATCGGATGGGGTAGTACCTTCATCAGATGGGGTGGTACCTTCGTCAGACGGCTGAGTGCCTTCGTCAGATGGGTTGGTATCTTCGTCAACAGGGGCCGGAGCCGCTTTAGGCGACACGGAAACCTGTACGTCGGACTGCACGCTGGTTTTACCGTCAGAAACGATAACGCTCAGGGTGTAGCTGGAGTCAGAGCTTACGTCTGGCGCGGTGATGTTAACGCTGGAGGTATTGGTACCGGTCGCGTGCATATCCGCTGGAACGCTCCAGGAGTAGGTCAGCGCATCACCGTCCGGATCCGCAGCCTGTGCGTTCAGGGTGTAGCTCTGGCCTGCTTCCAGGGAAACCGCGTCGATTTTGTTAACGACAGGGGCCTGGTTCGCTTTTGGCGCTTTGTTCAGAACCTGCACGTCCACGGAGTTGCTCAGACCTTTCGCATCCGTCACGGTCAGGCGGAACGCCAGCGTCTGGTTGCTGGTGACCGCAGCCACGTTGAAGGTGGCCTTCGCCTTGGTGCTGTTCGCCAGGGTCACGGTTGGGCCAGAGATCTGGGTCCATTTGTAGGTCAGCGCATCGCCGTCCTGGTCGCTGGAAGCAGAACCGTCCAGCGTTACCGCTGCCGGGCCCGTTACCGCTTGGTCAACCGCAGTGGCGACCGGCGCATGGTTGGTCGCAACAGGCTCAACCGGCGTTGAGCCGCCGAGCAGGCTTTCGTTCATCGCGTTCAGGATGTCGCCGTTATCGGAGTCGATAGACCAGGAGAACAGGCCACCCAGGTTTTTCGCCATCACGTACTTGCCCTTAGCGGCAGTAGAGCGGGCGTCTTCATAGGTGATCAGGTCACCGGTAGACTTGTTGAATACGTACGGTGCTTCTGCTGCCGCATCATATTTGTATTCCCAGCCCGGCTTGCCCTTGTATTCGTTAACGATCTGACGGTAGTCAACGACGCCCGGTTCCCAGGTCCCTTTCACTGGACCGGTTGCCGTACCGGTGAACGGGTTGTCGCCGGTGTAACCGTGAACGCCAGTCCAGCCGCGGCCGTACATGCCCGCACCCACCACGATTTTGCCCGGCTGTACGCCCTGAGCAAGCAGCGCGTCAACGCCGTTTTCGGTGGTGTAGTTGGTGTCTGGCTTCCACTCAGCGCCGCGCAGCGCCGCCTGGTGACCCAGATCGGTGTTGCTCCAGCCGCCGTAGAAGTCGTAGCTCATCAGGAAGATGTGGTCCATGTACTGCTGGGCAGCGTTGTAATCCACGTCTTCGATCTTGTCTTTACCGGCACCGATGGCGCTGGTCAGCTCGTAAGAACGGCCGGTTTCAGCAGACAGCTCGTTCAGCATGGCGCGCAGGTCGTGCATCAGCGCGGTGTAGGTGGCTTTGTCCTGCTGCGGGTTGCCGAGGTTTTCGCTCACGCCGCCGCCGCCAGGGAACTCCCAGTCGATATCTACGCCGTCGAAGAATTTCCAGGTTTTGAGGAAATCTTTAACAGAGGAGACGAAGCGTGCGCGGATCGCGGAGTCGCCCATGTGGAAGAACGGATCAGACAGGGTCCAGCCGCCGATAGAAGGCAGAATTTTCAGGTCAGGGTGGGCTTTTTTCAGCGCCATCAGCTGGCCGAAGTTACCTTTGTACGGGTCGTCCCAGTTAGAGACGCCGGACTGTGGTTTTTGCAGCGCAGCCCACGGGTCGTGGATTGCCACGGTGTAATCAGGGCGGCCTTCACAGTCGCGCTGGAGCACGGAGAAGCTGTTACCGCCTTCAACGGTTTTCAGACCGTCGTTGATGCCGTCGCCGCCGCAGATTGGAATGAAGCCGTACAGAATGTGGTTCAGGTTAGCGGCAGGAATTTTATCTACCGGGAAGTTACGGCCGTATACGCCCCACTCTGGGAAATAGGCGGCAACCACTTTATCAGTGTGCTTGCTGAAGGATTTGTTGTTTTCCTGCATCGCTGCGTTCAGCGGCAGCAGGTGGCTACCGTCGGTATCGGCAACGACGATCAGCTTGCTCGCGCTCTTGGTGCAGCCGCTGGCGTTACACAGCTCAACCTGCTCCTGGTAACGACCGCCTTTTTTCACTTTGAAGGTCGCCGAGCCGGACGCGCTGCCCGCGCCGCTCCAGACGGTTTTGCCGTCAAGCAGGACTTTCGCAGAGGTTGGCGCATCGCCGCTCCAGACGTTCCACTCAACCTTAACGTCAGCGCCGTCATGCACTTTCACAAGGCTGTTATAGTCCTGCGCGGCCTGATCCACTTCTACAATGGCAAACTTGTCGTTGCCGCTGCTGATAGAAGGCGTACCCGGTGCCGCTGCGAAGACAGAGCTGGACGCTGCTGCCACAAAAAGCGCCAGATATTTAGGCTTCATAAATTTCATTCTTATTTCCTGATAAATTTATTTGAAAATGTGTTACCCATGCTTTCCTTTAAAACATGGAATATAAATCTCACTGACAATATTAAACGACGTAATATTTCAAACTAAAATTGAGATGACGCGCTGTATTCCTCCATAAAAAGACACAAGCACAAATTCCTTATTGCCTATATCCCTTACGATACACCGGAGGCAAAAGGGTTTCCTTCCCTTTCCTCGTCGAAAAAATTTTTAAAAAAACTTGACCATCCAATCAAACGTTAATAACGAGAAGCTGACTAATGAATACCGTTATTCCAGCAAAAGAGAGGTACGGTCCGAAAGAGATGATGAGGTTATTTTTATCTGATTTAATCATCAGAAAATAACCCGCAATACCGCTCAGTGCGGCAATAAGCACGATAGTCGGCAATGCCTGCCAGCCGCACCAGGCGCCCAGCGCGGCCAGCAGCTTAAAATCACCGTAGCCCAGCCCCTCGCGGCCCGTCGTTAGCCTGAATCCCCAGTACAGCAGCCACAGCGACAGGTATCCCGCCGCAGCGCCGAGCAGCGCATCGCGCAGCGGAAGGCTGCCAGAGAAGGCATGCATCAGCAGCCCGGCCCACAGGAGCGGCTGCGTCAGGCAGTCGGGCAGCAGCTGGTGTTCCCGGTCAATCATCGCCAGCGGCAGCAGGAACGACGCCAGCAGCCAAAGCGAGCACAGCGCCTGAATATCGGCAATACACCAGGCCGAAACGGCAAAAAAGAGCGCCGTAACGCCTTCGATTAAAAATAACCGCAGCGGAATGGCCGTACGGCAGTGGCTGCAGCGCCCGCGCAGCGCCAGCCAGCTGACGAGCGGGATATTTTCCCACGCCTTCAGCGAGTGCCCGCAGGCGGGGCAGTGCGAGCCGGGAAAGAGCAGGTTTGTGCGGCTCTCGTCGTCCATCATCATGGCCGGAACGCGTTCAGCCACCAGCCCGAGAAAGCTGCCCACGATCGCCCCCAGCACGCCGCTCATTGCGCTGAATCCCGCCGGGCAACTCTCCCGCACCAGCATTAACGTATTCATGCCACCTTTTTCCAGGTGAGCTGAATATCGGCCTTCACGTCGCTTAAATGGTCTACCGGCGTGAGGTTCATTTTCTCTAAACGAATGCCGGACGTGAGGTTCATTTCACGCAGCCAGTTTTTCAGCTCATAAACGTTAATCCGATTCACCACGAACGCCAGCGTTTGACCGTCCTGGCGAATATCGGTGAGGGAAATATTAATTTCGTGCGCGCTGTTTTCGACAACGCTTCTGGGGTTATCCGTTTTCACCTGTAATACCGGAAGATGATTTTTATCAATTTCGTCTCTCATCCAGGTCAGCGTTTCGCTCTGTTTTTTTAATGTCAACTGACTATCTTTAATCATATTATCCAAAGGAACGACGCCTCCATAATAAATGGCCGCACAGCACAAGGCGGCCATGCCTGCTTTCAATATCGTTTTTTCCCGGGTGCTGTATTGTTGATAACGTGATGTTAATTGAGCGATTCGCGCTTTCATTTATATTTCCCTGAGATCATGGCGGTATACGGCGCGCTGTTGGAAACAGGCTGTAGCGTAAAATCAAAATTCTCACTGGCCTGCTGGACAAACGTCTGCAGCGCCTGCGGGTTTTGCGCGCTGACGCTAAGCGACAGCGTATTGTTCGGGTAGTCGTACTCGACCAGGTTGATTTCCATTGCCGGAACGGCCCGCTTCGCGGTGTCCAGATCCTCAAGCTGCAGAAAAATACCCTTGCTCTGCTTTTTCACGCTCTGGCCAAAGTGGTATTTGATGTTGGTCTGATGGCGCATGCTCGGGAAATGGTGCTGATAGACCTGCATTATTTCCTCCTGCATCTGGTTCTCCTGCTGGACCAGCATCCACGCCATGGCGACGCGCGGGCCCAGCAACAGCCCCAGCGAAAGCAGCCCCGCCGCGGCGATGGCAGCCTTTAAGCGCTTTGCGCTACCGGCAGAGGCTGTAGCGCCAAAGGCACCGTGCAGCAGGTTGACGCGGCTGTGCGCCCACTGCGGCTGGATCAGCAGTAGCGGATGCTCCCAGGCCAGGCGCTCATCCACCTCAACCCCGGCGGGAGCCTCGCCGTAGCAGGCCACCTCGCCCTCGCCCGCCTTTTGCATCAGCAGCGGCAGCAGGGCCGCCTCGACCTCGCAGGCCACGTGGGAAGACAGGCGCAGCCAGTAGTTGTCCTCCAGCGCGACGATCGTGCTGCCGCCCGCGGCAACCGGCAGCAGCCAGGCGTCGGGCAGCGCCTGGACCACCTTTAGCCCGGCCTCCTGGAAACGGTCCAGCCAGCCGCGCAGGCGATCGGCATCAATCGCCACCGCGTCAACCTCCGCCCCTTTTTTATTGAGCACCGTCCAGTGAAGGTTATCCACCTCGCCGATCAGCGTCTCTTCCGCCATCCACGAGAAGGCCGTAGCCTGCGAGGCCATCTTTTTCGGCAGCGTAAAATGGCGGAAAACCATTTCACCCGCGGGCAGCAGCAGGCAGACGCGCGTGGCTAAGGGATGCTGCGCAAGCGTATCCAGCGCCTCGCGGCCTTCACCGGTGATGACCTCCTGACTGCCGGACTCGCACCACATAATCTTTCCGTCCTCGCGACTGTCGGGACGAACAAAAAGCACCTGTTTCATAGCGTTCAACTTGTGTTATTCAATCATTCGGTAACGACGTTGCCACGTCACAATTTCACCGGCTTCATTATTCACCTGAAGCTGGCTCACCACGCGAAGCGTTAGCTCATCGGTATTCCCGGTGTAGCTGACGCGAAAATATCGGCTGTTGATGGCGAGAAACTCGGCCACCTGGGGTAAATCATCCTTCAACTGCGGGAAGGTCTGCTCCAGCGCTTTGCTGAACGCCTCCATATTTTCCCAGCCCGCTTCCGGACGCGATTCAATCAGCCGCGCCGCGTCGTCCTGGGTTATTTTTCCAGGGAACATCGCCGCCAGAATGGCCGCCTGCTCCGGCTTCAGGGTGTTCACGTCCACTTTGCTCGCCGAATCCGGCAGCGCGCACAGCAGCCGGCTCACCTTCGGGTAGGCCGCCGCCGGGAAGGCGGGCAGCAGCTTGATCTCCGAGATGGCGCGCATCATCTGGTTCGCGGGCTGACGCGCGGGCACCAGCCCCGACCAGGCGTCGCTCTCGGCCCCGTCCTTACTCGTGGTAGCGTCTCCGTCCAGGTAGTCCACCAGCTGCTGATAGATCTCTTCCGCCGCGGTATGGCTCACGCCGCTGTCGGTGAGGATCTGCTCGAGAATCAGCTCCCTGCGCGGCTTTTGCGGCACGCCGCTTTCCGCCTGCCCCTGTGCGGCTTTTTCAACTGCCAGCAGGTTGTTGACGTTAAAGCAGTCCTGCGCGTCCTCGACCTGGCCGACCACCGTGTAGTCGTCGCCCTGCGTCTCCAGCGGCTGATGCCACGCCCCTTCAGGATCGAGCGCCTTGCTTTCGCCGCTGGCGTCTTCCTGCAGGCGATCCTTGATCGCCTTTTCCTGGGCCTGCATCGCCCAGCGCAGCTGCTGCTGGCTGACCTGGTAGTGCGTCTTTTGCAGGTTGCGGCAGAACTGCTGGCTGATTTTCGCCGCCAGCGCGGACATCATCACCAGCAGGATCAGCACCACCAGCAGGGCAACGCCGCGTTGTTTGCGTAATGCGTTCATGGTTTCACGTCCGGCACGGGTTGCGGGGCGGGCGCGGCGTCCGGCAACGGCGCAGCCTCCGCCGTCGGGGCGGGCGCACTCTCCGGCGCGGCCGCCTGCGGCACATCGCCCGGGGTGGTAAACACCCAGCGCCACGTATCGCCGTTGTTCATCGTCAGCGTCAGCTCCACGCCGTCCGGCTGGTGCGCGGAGTCCGTCCAGCTTTTCAGCCAGCCCTTGCGGTAGAAGCGCCAGCTAAGGGATTTCACCTCGTTAACGATCGGCACTGCGTCGGGCTTCACGTCCGCCGGGCCGTCAATCGCCGGCCAGACGTCACGGTATAAACGCCCCTCTTCCAGCCGCCAGCGCACGCGCTCCAGCTGCACGGTTCCGCTCACGCCGTTCAGCGTGGTCAGCTCGACGGTGTCGCCGTCCTGACGAAACAGATCCGGCTCGTTGCGCGGCGCGCGGGGCTGGAGCTGAAAGAAATCACGCTCCAGCAGGCTCCAGGCGCGCTGCACCTGGTTGAGCTTTGCCGCGCTGGCATCGGTGGCCGAACTGGTGCGCATGGCCCCGTCAAGAATTTGCCAGGCCAGCGTGCTGATCACGGCAAAAATGGTCAGCGCAATCATGATCTCCAGCAGGGTAAACCCGCGCTGGCGCTGCGTTTTATTCACTTGCTCTCTCCCGGCGGGATAATCTGCAGGGCAATCGCGGGCTGGCTTTCGTCGCCTTCGGCATACACGCGGATCGCGTTCGCCCAGCGGTTATCCGCCGTTTTCACCCGCTGCTTGCGCCAGTTCCAGCTGCGCCCGCCCATGATTTCCGTGCCCTGCTGTTCCGCATCGGGGAAATCGCTCTTCGTCAGCTGCGCCTCGGCGAGCTGGTTCTCCGCCACCCAGCTCGCCTGCAGCGTTTCGGCCAGGCCGTGGGTGAAACGGACGTTCAGGGAGACGGAGTTCATCAGCGCCAGCGCCGCGGTGGAGAAGATCACCAGTGCGACCATCACCTCCAGCAGCGTCATCCCTTTTTGCTTTGCCTTGCCCTTAGTCATCGTTTTCTACCGATACCGGCGCCGCTCCTTGCGACACCACGCGAAAATGGTGCTGCTTGTCGTGGCTTTGCAGGGTGAGCGTAAACCGGCCGATCTCACCGTCAGGCAAAAACAGCACCTGCGGCTCGCTGTCCACCGTAGCGGCCAGGCGCTGAGGCGACAGCGAAACGTACATGTCGGGCGGAAAATCGCCTTTCGTCGTGATACGTCCGGCGGATAATGGCACCCAGCGGCGTTCGCCCTGCTTATCTTCCAGGGTCACCAGCTGATATTGATCGGTGGTCACGACCAGCCCGACAATATTTCCGTCCATTACCGCACGGTCAGAGCCATAATCAACGAGGGCTTTTAATTGCTGGCCAAAAATATCCGCACCGCTGCGTGAAGGTATGGTTGACACCACCATCATGGCGCAGCTGGCAAATATCACCAGGGCCAGAATAATTTCCAGCAACGTAAAGCCGCGTTGTTTTTTCATTATTTCTCTTTTTTATCCAGAGACCAGTTGGTAATGTCATCGGCGGTATTCGCTTCGCCGTCCGGGCCTGCGGAAAATACGTCCACTGCGCCGTGCTCACCCGGGCTCACCATCAGATAATCGCTGCCCCACGGGTCCTGCGGCAGGCGGCGAATATAGCCGTCGGCGCGGTAGCCGTTCGGGATTGGCGCGATTTCCGGCTTGGTGACCAGCGCCTGCAGGCCCTGCTCCGTGGTGGGATAGCGGTGGTTATCCAGCTTGTACATATCCAGCGAACCTTCCAGCGCGACAATATCGCTGGTGGCCTTTTGCGCGTCGGCTTTTTCTTTATTACCCATTAAGTTGGGCACAACCATACTCGCCAACACGCCGAGAATAACAATAACCACCATTAATTCGAGCAAGGTGAAGCCCGCCTGGCGAGCCAGGTTTTTACGTTTTAAAGCCATGATTTAACCTACCATATTATTAAGTTGCAGAAGCGGTTGTAATATTGACAGGACGATGAATAAAACAATCGTCGCCATACTCACCACCAGCGCCGGTTCAAATACCGACAGCGTTAACGTGATTCGATGTTGTAAAGCCGATTCCTGGTTTTCCGCCGCGCGGTCCATTAAATTGCCTAATTCCCCGCTCTCTTCGCCGGAGGCAATCATATACAGCATGGTGGGCGGAAACAGTTTCGCCTGATCCAGCGCGGCATACAGTGAGGCCCCCTGGCGCACGGTATCCGCCGCCTGCTCGAGCACCTGCCGGGCATAGAGGTTTTCGATACCGTCCATCGCGATATACATCCCCTCCAGCAGCGGCACGCTGCTCGCCTGAAGAATGCTCAGCGTGCGGATGTAGCGGGCGCTGTTGATGGCGCACACCAGCTTTTTGATCGGCGATCCGTTGACCAGCCAGCTGTTCCACTTAAAGCGGTTTTTGGCGTTCTTAAGCCAGGCCTTAAAGCCGATAAACCCGCCGACCAGCGCGCCGACGATATACATGCCGTAGGCCTGGAGGAAGTCACTCACCGCGATCAGCGTGCGGGTGGTGATCGGCAGCTGCTGCTTCATGTGGGTGAACTGTTCGATCACCTGCGGCACCACCGCCACCAGCAGGATGCTGATGACCGCGATGGCCACCACCGTCAGGGTGATCGGGTAGACCATCGCCTGCGTCAGCTTGCTTTTCATCTTCTGGCGCTGCTCGTTGTACTCCGCCAGCTTTTCCAGCACGTCGCCCAGGTGGCCGGTTTTTTCTCCGGCCATCACCAGGGTGCAGTAGAGCTTGTCGAAGGTGCGCGGGAACTGGCTAAACGCGTCAAACAGCGTATGGCCTTCCACTACCTTTTCGCGGATCTCCACCACCATCGCCGCGAGCTTTTTATCTTCCGTCTGCTTTGAGATTGCCTTCAGCGCGCTTTCGAGCGGCAGCGACGCGTTGACCAGCGTCGACAGCTGGCGGGTAAACATCGACAGCACCGGCGTCGAGAGCTTAACGCCCGTCTTCGCCTTGCCGGCCTCCGCCTTCTCGCGGGTTTCACTGATGCTGACCGGCATCAGCTTTTGCTCGCGCAGCCACTGGCGCACCTGCTTTTGCCCTTCGGCCTGCTGGGTACCGCGGCGGGTTTTCCCCGCCATGTCCGTCGCCGTCCACGCGTAGAGGGCCATTACTCATCCCCCCCGCGTTCGGCGGTGACGCGCATCACCTCTTCCAGCGACGTGACGCCGGAAATCACCTTCAGCAGCCCGTTTTCGCGCAGGCTGTAGGCCTGCTTAAACAGCTGCGTTTCGAGGGACATTTCGTCTTTATCCTCGTGGATGGCGCGACGCATGGCGGTATCCACCACCAGAAACTCGTGAATGCCCGCGCGGCCCTGATAGCCGCTTTGACGGCAGTGCTCGCACCCCACCGCGCGATAAATCGCCTTCGGCGGCGTCTCCATAAAGCTGAACAGCGCCTTTTCATTGGCGTCCAGCGGACTGGTGGTCCGGCAGTGGGTACACAGCCGACGCACCAGACGCTGGGCAATGACGCCGAGCAGCGACGAACCGATCAAAAATGACTCCAGCCCCATGTCGCGCAGGCGCGTGATGGCGCCCGCCGCGCTGTTGGTGTGCAGCGTAGACATGACCAGGTGACCGGTGAGCGACGCCTGCACCGCGATTTGCGCGGTTTCGCCGTCACGAATTTCCCCGATCATCACCACGTCCGGGTCCTGGCGCAGGATCGCGCGCAGCCCGCGGGCAAAGGTCATGTCCACGCGCGGGTTGACCTGCGTCTGCCCCACCCCTTCCAGCTCGTACTCGATCGGATCTTCGACGGTCAGAATATTGCGCTCATGGCCGTTCAGCGCCGACAGAATGGCGTACAGGGTGGTACTTTTACCGGAGCCAGTCGGTCCGGTGACCAGGATAATGCCGTGCGGGCGGTCGATCAGCCCCTTGAGCTTCTCCAGCTCTTCATCAATCAGCCCAAGCTTGTTGATATCCGGCTTGAGGTTGGATTTATCCAGCAGGCGCATTACCACGCGCTCGCCGTACTGCGACGGAATGGTCGACACGCGCACGTCGATCGCCTTGCGGCCGATGCGCAGCGAGATACGGCCATCCTGCGGCAGGCGCTTTTCGGCGATGTCGAGCTTTGACATGACCTTAATGCGCGACACCAGCAGCGGCGCGAGCTTGCGCGCGGGCTGCAGCACCGGGCGCAGCACGCCGTCGACGCGAAAGCGGATGCTCAGCGTGCGCTCGAACGTTTCGATATGAATATCGGACGCGCCGTCCTTCACCGCCTCGCCGAGAATGGCGTTGATCAGGCGGATGACCGGCGAGTTTTCGTCGTTTTCCAGCAGATCCTCGTTGTCCGGGATCTCCTCGGTCAGCGCCATCAGATCGATATCGGCGTCCATGTCGTCCACCATCTGCTGGGAGACGCCGCTGTTCTGCTGCCAGATTTTGGTCAGCATCTCCTCGAATGCTTCCGCGCTGAGAATGACGGGCACGAAGGCCCGCCCCAGCACCCGGCGCATCTCCAGCAGGGCAAACGCCGGCGTATCGTCCCGGACAAAGACCTCGTCGTGGTAAAACAAGATGCCGTTGTCCTTTGCGTAGCTGCTGCTGCACAGCGTTCTGCTCAGTTCATCCACGTTGCACCTCCGCGCTACTCTTTAAACGGGTTACGGGAAGCCGCGCCGGTTGATTTCACGGGCGTCACGCTGCTGCTTTTATCGACCGGGAAGGCGGGCAGCACCGGGTTGTCGCTGTTTTCAACGATCCCAAGCTTCTTCTCCTCCATCCGCTGCTGCTGGCGCGCGCGGATCTGATCGTATTTCTCTTTCGATGCGGCGCTGTAGTTGTCGTCATCGCGCAGCACCGTGGTATGGATAAAGACCATCAGGTTGCGCTTGGAGGTGTCCTCCGAGGTGTAGCGGAAAAGCTGCCCGACCAGCGGAATGTCGCCCAGCAGCGGCACTTTCGACACCGTCTGTTTGGTCACGTTTTCCATCAGGCCGCCGAGCACCACCGTCTGGCCGCTGTGGACCATCACTTCGTTGTTGATGGTGCGCGTGTTGAAGGTCGGGCCTAGGCTCGCATCTTCGGTGGCGCTGTTGTCCACGCTGGACACTTCCTGCTCGATCTTCAGATGAATCATGTCGCCGTCGTTAATCTGCGGCACGATCTTAAGCTTGGTACCGACGGTTTTACGCTCAACGGAGTTGAAGACGTTATCGCCGCTGGTGGTCTGGGAGCCGGACAGCACCGGCACGTCCTGACCGACGTTGAACGAGGCCTCTTTGTTATCCAGCGTGACCACGCTTGGCGTAGAAAGAATGTCGTTCTTGGCCCCGGTCGAGAGCGCCGTGAGCAGCGCGCCGAAATCACCGTTAAAGAAGCCGGTGGCCAGGCCGGTAAAGCTTGTGCCCTTCATCGTGCCGTTCTTAATCTGGCTGATCGGCAGCCCGGTCGAGCCGAACTGCACGCCGCCGTGCTTGCCGGTCCACTGCACGCCGAGATCCATGCCGCTGCCGTCCTGCACTTCAGCAATGATCGCTTCCACCAGCACCTGCGGACGACGGATATCCAGCTTGTCGATCACCTTCTCCAGCGAGTTCATCACGTTTGGCTGCGCGGTGATCACCAGTGAGTTGGTTGATTCGTCGGCGGTTATGTTCAGGTCGGTAGACGCTGTCGCCGTTTTGCTCTTCGGCGCGCCGGCTTTGTCCTTCAGCTGCTCGCCGATGCCGGTTAACACCGGAACCACCTTGGTCGCGCTGGCATATTTGAGGTAGAACACGCGGGTGTTCCCCTCGTTGTTCTGCTCGCGATCCAGCTGGCCGATCAGGGAGCGGGTGCGCGCACGCGCGTCTTCCGAGCCGCTGATCACCAGGCTGTTGGTCTCGTCGTCCGCGACCACTTTGGTGGCCAGCTGCGGCGCGTTTTGCCCTTTTTGCTCTTCGTTGTTGAGGTTGTTCAACATGTCGGAGAGCCCCTTCGCGGAGGCATAGCGCAGCGGCACGATTTCGCGGCGCTGAACGCCGTCTTTATCCACGCGCTGCACCAGGTCCACCAGGCGGTTTACCACCGACGCTTTGCCGGTTAACAGCAGCACGTTCGACGGCTCGAAGTGCACCACGTTGCCGATCCCGGTCGCATCGTTCAGCTGGCGCAGCAGCGGGGCCAGCTCGCGCACCGGCACGTTCTCCATGCGCACAACGCGGGTGATGATCTCATCGCCCTTGCCCGGGTTTTTGCTGTCCGCGAGCGGCGCACCGGCGGTGCGGGCTACGCTTGAGCGCACAACTTTGACCATGCCGTTATCCATCGGGATCACCGACAGACCGTACAGGTCCAGCACGCTCAGGAAGAACTGATAATATTCGTCTTCCGTCAGCACGTTATAGGTTCTGACCGATACCGTGCCCTGAACGGAAGGATCGACCAGAATGGTTTTATTAAGGTTACGCCCGACGGTATCGATAAATTCTCGAATATCGGTATTTTTAAAGCTGGCGCTAAAGTTGGCTGCAAGCAGCGAACCGGAATATAACGACAATGCGGTCAGCGCCACGCACGCCCAAGGAAATTTCTTCATGTCTGTACACTTGTTAATTGTTTAGAACATTGACCCGAATATTTTCAAGGTGAGCGTGACGTCTTACGACGACCTCCGCTTCTTTCATTTTCGACCAACTGGCAATAATATTTTTTGCCTCAGCTTCTTTGGTCATATCGACAGAATTGACTTTTACCGCCACGTCGCCTTTTTTCAGCCCTGAATGGCTGAAGAAAGCGGAGGCATTCCTTGGGTTTATGTTGTAGCCTTCCAGCTGGCCCTTTTCGATAACCGGCTTTAACACCAGATAATCATTGAGGTGCAGGCTGTCAGCGCCCGCGTCTTTTGTCGATTTGGTTACCGGGCCGCTGTCAACGCCGCCCTTGAAGTAATCTGGTTTTTTTAACGCCAGAACCTGTGTGGCCCCTTCATAATTGACCACCACATTATCTTGATTAATTTCTTCCACATACGCGTCGTTAAACCCCGTCAGGCTTTCCCCTTCTCGGTAGCTTTTCTGCCCTGATGGCGTCTTGATGACGGCGAAGGAGAGCCAGGATTCATCGCTGCTGACAATGCCTTCAATCTCGGCGGAGAGCGGCGCTTTTGCCGCAGCGGCGAGCGCATCCTGACGGACGGCGGCATTAAACAGGGTGAACGCGTTTTCTTCCTGACGCTTTATTTGCGGCTTTACGTTCGCAAGCGCCCGCCTGGTAGATTGTTTTTTATAATCCTTAAAGATGACGTATCCCTGGTGACCGCAAAACAATAGCGTCACAAACATAATACAGGGCATTATCAACCTGGAAAGAAATGAGAACCTCATTTTCATCTGGCCTTTAGCAAAGCGAAAAAAAGCAGCGTTATGCTGCGCCAATATGTGAAGTAGATAGTAATTATCCGGCTGTAAATCGACCACTTGCTTCGCCATTAACTTTAATAAAGAAAAATATTGACCCAATAAATACGTGATGTTAGATAGCGGGAACAGGTTATTTTTACCCTGATTGCAAATTGACCATCACCCCGCCTTACCTTACTTTTTCGCCCTAATGCTATTCATGTAAAGAGACGGTAAGTCGTATGTATCAGAGTCATTTTCATTTCCAGAATCCGCCGTTCAAAAAGGTCACTCGCGCCTCGGGTGATTTTTTTGTGCCTTATCATCAGGACGTTTTTAACCTGCTGAAAGAGAAGATCCAGCAGGCGGGTATTACCGGACTCTTTTGCAACGACGCGCCGCTGCTGGGCCAGTTCAGCGATGCGCTGAAATCCCACGGCCGCAACGTCCTCGCGATTAATGCCTTTCCAAAATTGAGCGCCAGTAGCCTGCTGTACAAGCTCAATCCAGGCACCAAAGAGAGTAAGAATCGCATTCACGCCGTTGATGCGGTGCTGCGCCAGTGGCAGGAAGATCCCTCTTCCCGCAAGGCGAACGGTAAAGTGCTGGTTATTACCCACGTGGAAGCGATGAAAGAGAGCTGCCATGAGGTCCTGGGCATGCTGCTGACCCGCGCCCATGAGCTGGAGTTTCAATTATCCATCGTCCTGATGGGCGCCGCCGCTCAGGAAGCCGAACTGATGCAGCGCTCAGGGCTCAAAGAGTATGTGCATACCCACCACGCGCTGCGCGCCATGACCTGCCGCGAAACCCTGAGCTACGTTCAGGCGCAGTGCGACGAGCACGGCTGCGAAAATTCCCCGCTGGTACCGGCGCGCGTGCGCAAAATGCATACCCTGACCAAAGGGAACATCACGTCATTTAACGCGCTGGCGCATCTTGCCCTGCTCGCCGCCTGGACCGAACGCGCCCCGGCAGTGAGCCCTCGGCACCTGCGCCTGGCCGCGGGCGAAATCCTCCCGGCAAAAAAACACGGTAAGCGCCTGGCAACCGTGGGACTGTTTGCCTCGGTGCTTTTCGCCGCCTGCGGCTGGTATCAAACCGCCTTCATTAGTGCCAGATTGCCCGTCGCGCTGCCGATCCCGGCGAGCTGGAAACAGCCCAAGCCGCAGGTTCAGGCGCCGGTTGTTCCGGTCATCGATAATGAAATGGTTAACCAGCCGGACGCCATGCATCAGCTTTACCTGATGTGGGGATACGATGCCTCCGCCGATGACGCGCTGTGCCAGAACGCGTCGAAGGTCAACCTGACGTGCAGGCAGGGAAATGCCCCGCTGGCGGAGCTGGGGAAAGAGGGCTATCCGTGGGTCGGAGAAATCACCACTGGCAACCACCTGAACTATGCTGTTGTCGCCCGCGTGGGCGATCGCACCCTGGATCTGCTGATGAACGGGAAAACCTGGCAGGTGAGCCGCAGCTGGTATAACCAGCACGCCACCGGCAACTATACGCTGCTGCACCGCCTGACGCCGGAAGGCAAAGACGCCATCAGCGCGGCCAGCGACGGCAAAGATCTCGCCTGGCTCGATCGGCAGCTCAGCCTGGCGCTGGGAATGCCGGAAACCCACGCGCAGGCGTGGACCGCGGAGTTAATGAAGCGCACCCGCGCGTTCCAGGAGAAACTGAACCTGCACGTGGACGGTATTCCGGGTGAAGATACCCTGATGCAGCTGATGCGTGAAACTCACGCTACGCCAAGCGTACTGATACAGGCTCCCCAAACGACGGCGGGCGCAACCCCCCAGGAGAAACACGCATAATGTCTACGATCTGTCTCGCTGCCCAGCGCAGCTATGAGACTGGGGAAGCGGTGTGGTTTTCATACCGTTTTCCCAGTCTGAAAAAGGTCTTCGGCAACACGTTTTTGTGGATGCTGGGGATCGCCGCCGTGATTATCGCCGGGCTTTACGCCCACGTTTACTGGAACCTGCGCCATCCCGCGCCGGAACCGGTTAAGGTGAACACGACGAAACCGGAAACGTCGCTTTCGGACATGCACTACGTGTACGTAAGCAAGCCGTTCCCGCACCCGCAGCCGAAACCCATTCCGGTACATGAAGACGTTCCGCCCATGCAGGATATGCCGATTAACGGCGATGACGCGGACTGGCAGCAGGCGCCCGACGGCAATCTGGACGCGCCGCACGATACGTCGCGCGATACGCTTCCCGGAACGGAAGAGCACGATTCACCGGCTTCAGGCGCGGATGATGACAGCGCATCGTTAAAAACGCTGTTTATGCAGGCGCTAAAAGAACAAGAGCAAGATTATTCTCAAGGAAAAATACCTGCGCCACCAACCGATGAGACGCAGGGTAATGTCGAGGTGAAGGAAGAACAGCAGAAAATAACAAGGCCCCCTTTTATTGAAAAGAGGACCGGCGGAAGCCATTAATATTTTTCAGGCAGGTTGGTGAGGTTCAGGAGACGTCCTTTCTCCACCACAATGTATTGCCCTTTCTTTAAATCGGAAAGGATTTTAATAATGGTGCTGCGAGCCAGGTTGGTGTATTCCTGAATATAGTCATAAACGTTAATATCGCGCTGGTGATGGACGATCAGCTCATTTATTTCTAATAAAAACTCGCGTACGACGGAATACGCGCTGCGGGCAACCAGTACATCGTCACGCTTGCTGAGCATGCAGATATACCAGGAGAGCACTTTTGTCAGCTGTGGCCACAGGCCTTTCTCGGTCATCAGGCGCATAAACTCTTCTTTGTCGATGGAGCGAACAACCGTGTTGCCGCGCACCAGGCCGTACATGTGGGACGAGTTATAAAAGATTGAGGAAAGACCAAAAATACACTGGCCCTGTAAGGTGAACATGCAAAGTTCATCCGATTCACGACGAAATTCGACGTCGCCACTGACGATGATATGAATTTTTCCTGAATCAGACGTGGAGATTTTCTGCCATTTCTTTAACGTTTTTTCTTCATAACCTGACGTCGCAGAAATAATGGTTTCCATCTCTTGTTGTGGACGTAATTTTTTACCGTAGATGCTTAATATTGTTATACCCGTTTAAGATGTAATTTAAGATTATCTGCGGCCACGGATAATACCAGGGCCACGAATGCATTCCTGATGAATACGTAAATAAAATAGAGAAAGTACTACTTAATGATTATATTTTTGCAATTACTTAGCAGGCTATGTGTCTATATTAATCGCGGGTAATTTTAAGTCAATTAACTAAAAGTTAATTGAGATTGTACTTAAGATTAATCTTACTTAAAGAGAGAAAAATCAGCCCTTTCGGAGGCAATCCCGAAGGATTACCCCTGTCCGTATTTCTCCAGAAGCGCTTCGGCAATCGCCATCGTCTCCACGTCCGCAGCGCCGTTCCACAGCTGCGGGCGAAAATGCATCTGAAACGCCATGATGACCCTTTTCAGCTGCTGCGGCGTACCGTTGTCAGGCACCTCATAGCCGTAGCGCGCCAGCAGGTCGAGCAAGGCGCTCTGCTCGACTGCCTGAAAGCGAGGGCGCCCGTTCATGTAAAACGCCACCCGATCGGCGTCAGGCCATGCGCCAATGCCCTGCCTGTGCAGCGCTTCCCACGGGAACAGCGGGCCGGGATCGTCCTTACGCTGCGGGGCGATATCCGCGTGCGCGACCACGTTTTCGGGCTTGATGCTATAGCGCGCGATGATGTCTTTAGCGAGCGGGATCAGGGCGCTGATTTGCGCAGGTTCAAACGGCGTAAAGCGCTTCTGCCCGTTAATCATCTGCCAGCCGCGGTTTTCCAGCTCAATGCCGACGGAAGTGTCGTTAATGCGGTTCGTCCCGCGCCAGAAGCTGATTCCCGCGTGCCAGGCCAGTTCGCTTTCGGGCACCAGCTGCCAGATGCGCGGCTTGCCGTCAGGCGCTGGCGGCCTGGCGGGGATAAGATAGTGGGAGCTGACGTTTTTATCGGTGAGGGTAGCAAGCGAGGTGTCAAAATCATCGGCGGTATAGTGAATAACCAGCACCTTTATGCGCGGGTAGGCCGCCTGCGCCTGGTGGCGGGTATCCAGCTCGTAGGCGCCTTTATCAACCACGCCTTTTTCCGTGGCGCATCCTGCCAGCATCATCGCCAGCAGGACGGCGGCAAGCGAGCGCTTCATCGGCGGGTTTTCACCGCCGTGCCGCTGACGCTCACCATCAGCATGCTGGCGTCTTTGCCGACCGTTTCGTAATCAATATCAATCCCGACGACCGCATCCGCGCCGAGCGCTTTGGCCTGTTCGCCGAGCTCCTTAAAGGCGATTTCGCGCGCTTTACGCAGCTCCTTTTCATACGCTCCAGAACGCCCGCCGACGATGTCGCGGATGCCGGCAAAAAAGTCGCGGAAGATGTTGGCGCCAAGAATCGCTTCGCCGGTGACGACGCCGCAATATTCAATGATGGGTTGCCCTTCCAGGGTAGGCGTGGTTGAAAATTGCATACTTTCTCTCCTTCTTTAGCGTTCAATGCGTTAGCAACTGCATTATCGGTTCGTTACGCTATGATTGAAAGGATAGTTAATAAATAAGGAAATCAACATGCGCTACTCTGCTTTAACGCTTTTAGTGCCGTGTGCGCTGGTGCTCAGCGCGTGCACCACGGTCACGCCTGCTTTTAAGGATATTGGAACCCGCAGCGGCCCTTGTATTGACGGCGGCCCGGACGCCGTGGCGCAGCAGTTCTACGATTATCGTATTCAGCATCGCGGTAACGATCTCACCGCCCTGCGCCCATACCTGAGCGATGGTCTGGCAAAACTGCTGAACGACGCGGCGCGCGATCCGCAGCATGACGCGCTGCTCAAATCCGATCCGTTCTCCAGCCGCGCCACCCTGCCGGACAGCGCCGACGTCGCCAGCGCCTCTACCATTCCGAACACCGATGCCCGCAACATCCCCCTGCGCGTGAAGCTGACCCAGGGCAGCCAGACCTGGCAGGATGAGGTGCTGATGATCCGCGAAGGCCAGTGCTGGGCCGTGGACGACGTACGGTACATCGGCGGCAGCGTACACGCCCCGGCGGGCACGCTTCGCCAGTCGATTGAAAACCGCTAAAACGCAGCCCTAAAATTGTTACCCCCGTAAAATGTCCGGCATTTCATGCGGAATGCCGACATTTATTCTCGCCCCCCCTGCCGTTCCCTATTTTGTGCTATGTTTAGATCAGAATACGGGTTATATTTAACTTTTAACGCAGAAATATTGCATAACTATTCTGTCAACGGTACTATCTGCGGCCTCAATTGCTATAGATTGCCTGGATGAGTAAAGACTGCCCCGATGAGTATTAAACTAAACGGCATTAACTGCTTCTACGGCGCACACCAGGCGCTGTTTGACATCACGCTGAACTGCCCGGAAGGCGAAACGCTGGTTTTGCTTGGCCCAAGCGGCGCGGGAAAAAGCTCTCTTTTGCGTGTTCTTAATCTGCTTGAAATGCCGCGCTCCGGCACGCTGGCGATCGCGGGTAATCATTTCGACTTTGCCAAAACGCCTTCCGATAAAGCGATTCGCGAACTGCGTCAAAACGTTGGCATGGTTTTCCAGCAGTACAATCTTTGGCCGCACCTGACCGTGCTGCAAAACCTGATCGAGGCCCCGTGCCGCGTGCTGGGCTTAAGCAAAGACCAGGCGATGGCGCGTGCCGAAAAGCTGCTCGAGCGCCTGCGCCTTAAGCCATACAGCGATCGCTATCCGCTGCACCTGTCCGGCGGGCAGCAGCAGCGCGTGGCCATTGCCCGCGCGCTGATGATGGAGCCGGCGGTGCTGCTGTTCGATGAGCCGACCGCCGCGCTGGACCCGGAAATTACCGCCCAAATCGTCAGCATTATCCGCGAGCTGGCGGAAACCAACATTACTCAGGTCATCGTGACCCACGAAGTGGAAGTGGCGCGCAAAACCGCCAGCCGCGTGGTCTACATGGAAAACGGGTATATCGTTGAGCAAGGTGACGCGAGCTGCTTTAGCAACCCGCAAACCGACGCCTTCAAAAACTACTTATCTCACTGATGTGTTAGGGAAAAATGATAATGAAAAAAGTATTGATTGCCGCGCTGCTCGCAAGCGTCAGCCTTTCCGCTACCGCAGCTCAGACCATTCGCTTCGCTACCGAGGCGTCTTACCCTCCGTTTGAATCCATCGATGCCAACAACAAGATCGTTGGCTTCGACGTCGATCTGGCTAACGCGCTGTGCAAAGAGATTGATGCAACCTGCACCTTCAGCAACCAGGCGTTTGACAGCCTGATCCCAAGCCTGAAGTTCCGCCGCATTGACGCGGTGATGGCCGGCATGGACATCACGCCAGAACGTGAAAAGCAGGTTCTGTTCAGCACCCCTTACTACGACAACTCCGCGCTGTTCATCGGTCAGAAAGGCAAATTCACCGCGATTGACCAGCTGAAAGGCAAGAAGGTTGGCGTGCAGAACGGCACCACGCACCAGAAATTCATCATGGATAAACATCCGGAAATCACCACCGTGCCTTACGACAGCTACCAGAACGCGAAGCTGGATCTGCAAAACGGCCGTATTGACGGCGTGTTTGGCGATACCGCCGTAGTGACCGAATGGCTGAAAGCGAACGACAAGCTGGCGCCAGTCGGCGACAAAGTGACCGATAAGGCCTACTTCGGCACCGGCCTGGGCATCGCGGTTCGTCAGGGCAACACCGAGCTGCAGCAGAAATTCAACGCTGCGCTGGAAAAAGTGAAGAAAGACGGCACCTACGAAACCATCTACAAAAAATGGTTCCAGAAGTAATTCCTGATGAATGAAATTTTTCCTTTAGCAAGCGCCGCCGGGATGACCGTCGGCCTTGCCGTTTGCGCACTGATTATCGGCCTCGCGCTGGCGATGTTCTTTGCGGTCTGGGAGTCGGTAAAATGGCGCCCGATCGCATGGCTCGGCTCGGCGCTGGTCACGGTGCTGCGTGGGCTACCGGAGATTCTGGTGGTCCTGTTTATCTATTTCGGCTCCTCGCAGCTGCTGTTAACGCTGTCCGACGGCTTCACGATTAATCTGGGTTTTGCGCAGATCCCGGTGCAGATGCAGATTGAAAACTTCGACGTCAGCCCATTCCTCTGCGGCGTGATTGCCCTTTCCCTGCTCTACTCTGCCTACGCCTCGCAGACCCTGCGCGGCGCGCTGAAAGCCGTACCGCAGGGCCAGTGGGAATCCGGACAGGCGCTGGGGATGTCGAAAGCGGCTATTTTCTTCCGCCTGGTGATGCCGCAGATGTGGCGTCACGCGCTGCCGGGGCTGGGCAACCAGTGGCTGGTGCTGCTGAAAGATACCGCGCTGGTGAGCTTAATCAGCGTCAACGATTTAATGCTGCAAACCAAAAGTATCGCGACCCGCACCCAGGAGCCGTTTACCTGGTACATCGTGGCGGCGGCAATCTACCTGGCGATCACGTTGCTGAGTCAGTACATCCTTAAGCGTATTGACCTGCGCGCAACGCGTTTTGAACGGAGACCGGGCTGATGCTTGAATACTTACCGGAGCTGATGAAAGGGCTGCACACCAGCCTGACGCTGACCGTCGCCTCTATCGTTGTGGCGCTGATCCTGGCGCTGCTCTTCACCATCGTCCTGACGCTGAAAACGCCGGTGCTGGTGTGGATCGTGCGCGCCTACATCACCCTGTTTACCGGCACGCCGCTGCTGGTGCAAATCTTCCTGATTTACTACGGCCCGGGGCAGTTTCCGTCGCTGCAGGAGTATCCGGTTGTCTGGCACCTGCTCTCCGAGCCGTGGCTGTGCGCCCTGATAGCGCTCTCGCTGAACAGCGCGGCCTATACCACCCAGCTGTTTTACGGCGCGATCCGCGCGATCCCGGAAGGCCAGTGGCAGTCCTGCGGCGCGCTGGGCATGAGCAAAAAAGATACGCTGGCGATCCTGCTGCCGTACGCCTTTAAGCGCGCGCTCTCGTCCTATTCCAACGAAGTGGTGCTGGTGTTCAAGAGTACCTCTCTGGCCTACACCATCACGCTGATGGAGGTGATGGGCCACGGGCAGCTGCTGTACGGGCGCACCTACGACGTGATGGTGTTCGGTGCCGCGGGGCTGGTCTACCTGGTGGTCAACGGCCTGCTGACGCTGATGATGCGTTTAATCGAGCGTAAAGCGCTGGCGTTTGAGCGCAGATCGTAGGCCGGGTAAGCGCAGCGCTAGTCGGCAAGAAGTGCATAAATGTGATTAATAGAAGCGGATAACGTTTTGGTTATCCGCTTTTTTTTGTCAGCAATACAATATTTAATCATTTTTATTGCATATAAATTCAATTACTGGCATTGTTTTACCATAAGACTTACAGACGGGAGTATGACAATGAAAAAATTAGTTCTGGCAGCACTGCTGGCAACCTTCGCCGCTGGCGCATCCGCCGCGGATAAAATCAACTTCGGCGTTTCGGCCACCTATCCGCCGTTTGAATCGCTGGACGCCAGCAACCAGATCGTCGGGTTTGATATCGATCTGGCGAAAGCGCTGTGCAAGCAGATGCAGGCCGACTGCACCTTCACCAACCACGCGTTTGACAGCCTGATCCCGTCCCTGAAATTTAAGAAATACGATGCGGTGATCTCCGGCATGGACATCACGCCTGAGCGCAGCAAGCAGGTAGCCTTCACCGACCCGTACTACGCCAACTCGGCGGTGGTTATCGCGAAGAAAGGCACCTACAAATCCTTTGACGAGCTGAAGGGCAAACGCATCGGCATGGAAAACGGCACCACGCACCAGAAATACCTGCAGGACAAGCATCCTGAAGTGAAAACCGTGGCCTACGACAGCTACCAGAACGCGATTATCGACCTGAAAAATGGCCGTATCGACGGCGTCTTTGGCGATACCGCCGTGGTGAACGAGTGGCTGAAAACCAACCCGCAGCTGGGTACCGCCACCGAGAAAGTGACCGATCCGCAGTACTTCGGCACCGGTCTGGGCATTGCCGTGCGTCCGGACAACAAAGCCCTGCTGGAGAAACTGAACGGCGCGCTGAAGGCGATTAAGGCTGACGGTACGTACCAGAAAATCAGCGCGCAGTGGTTCCCGCAATAAATATGTGTGCCGGGTGGCAGCTACGCCTTACCCGGCAATTTCTCACAGCGGCACAAAGAACCTGAACCGCGCCCCGCTCACCGACTCCATCAGCCGTATTCCGCCGCCGTGCAGCTCCAGCATTCTTTTAACGATTAACAGCCCTAACCCGCCGCGATTCTCCCGCGACGCCTGCGTATTCAGCGCCGAAGGCCGCTGAAACAGTTCGTCGCGCAGGGCATCGTCTACGCCCGCTCCGCTGTCCCTCACCTCCACCTGGATCCGCTCGTTCTCCTGCCACACCGCCAGGCGGATCTCCCCGCCCGCGGGGGTATGGCGGATGGCGTTGTCCAGCAGGTTGGTCACCACCCGCTCAATCATCGAGACGTCGGCGTTCACCAGCGGCAGCGGCCCCGGCACGTCGATGTGCAGGTTCACCTCGCGCGTGCGCGCCGCCAGCTCAAACTTCTGCGCCACGTCCGAAATCAGCTCGGCCATGGCAAACCGCTCGCGCTGCGGCCGGATGCCGCCGTGCTCAAGGCGCGCCAGCTCGAAAAGCTGCTGCGACAGATGGCGCACCTTTTGCCCCTGGCGCAGCGCGGTGGCGAGATACTGCTGGTGCTCCTGGGCGGTCAGGGTCGCGGATTTGAGCGACAGCGTTTCCAGATACCCCAGCAGGGAGGTCAGCGGCGTGCGCAGGTCATGCGAAATATTGGCGATAAACTCCCGGCGCTGGCGATCGCTGTCGGCCAGCCGATCCCACTGGGAGGTAATTTTGCGCGCCAGCTCGATAAAGCTGTTGCGCAGCAGCACCACTTCATCACGGCTTGCGGGCTCCAGCGGCTCCGCCGCCAGCTGCTTGATGGTGCTGATGCTGTCCTGATCCAGCCCCGCGACGTCGCGCGTAAGCTGGTTAACCGGGCGCGTCACCCAGAACCACACCAGCAGCCCGGCCAGCAGGCTAAACATGGCCACCAGCAGCAGCGACCACAGCGCGGTGCGCCAGAGCGCGTCGTGCCAGGCCATCTCCGCCAGCGCGTTAAACTCTTCCCCCTGCAGGATGATATACAGATACCCGCGCAGCGCCCCATCCTGGCGCAGCGGGGTGACGCTAAACACCTTCTGGTTCTCGCTGCGCGGGTCGTCGCCGTAGACCGGCATGGCGCCGCCGCTCAGGAACGTCTGCAGCGGCTTGAGGTCGATTTTTTGCCGCTTCACGTGGCCGGGCGGCGCTGCGTCGGCCAGCACGTCCCCGTTCGGGGAGATAACGTACAGCTCAACGCTGGGGTTAAAGGTCATCAGGCGGTCAAACAGCGGCTTAAGCGCGGTGCGGTCAACGCCGCCCTGCGCGTCGAGAATGGCTTCGCGCTGCACGATTTGCTGCGCAAGCCCGCCGGAAAGGCGCTGCACCGTGGCGTTGCCGTACTGGGTGGTGCTGTACAGCTGAACGGCGCAGGCGACGCTGGCGCAAATCAGCAGCAGCAGGATGAACAGCAGCGTCAGGCGCTGGCTCAGGTTAAATCGCCCCATCAGACTTAACCTCCGCAAATTTGTAGCCTTTGCCCCACACGGTGCGAACGATCTCCGGCTCGGCGGCATCTTTTTCAATCTTGATCCGCAGGCGGTTGATATGGGTGTTCACCGTATGCTCGTACCCTTCGTGCTGGTAGCCCCACACCTGTTCCAGCAGCGCCAGGCGCGAAAAGACCTCGCCCGGGTGCCGGGCAAAGAAGTAGAGCAGCTCAAACTCGCGCGGGGTGAGGTCGACGTCCTGGCCGTGCAGGCGCACGCTGCGCGCCAGCGGGTCGATCGTCAGGCCGTGAGCGTGGATTTGCCCCGCGGGCTGCGCCTGCCCCATCGCCTGCTGGCGGCGGAACAGCGCCTTGATGCGGGCAATCAGCTCCTGCACCGAGAACGGTTTCGCCAGATAATCATCGGCGCCGGTTTCCAGCCCGGTAATGCGGTCCGTTTCGCTGCTGCGGGCGCTGATGATGATAATGGGCAGGTAGCGGGTCATCTGGCGAATGCGGCGGCAAATCTCCAGGCCGTCAACGTGCGGGAGCATAAGATCGAGGATCACCGCGTCCCACGGCTGCGCGTCCAGGCAGCGTAGCGCCCTGGCGCCGTCCGGCTCGTGGGTAATGGCGTAGCCTTCGTCTTCTAAATTGAGACGCAGAAGCGCCGCGATATCGTGGTCATCTTCCACCAGCAGGATCTGCTTCATCGTTAAGCCTTAATTCAGTTCTTCTGGCTTAAGCTTACCTGATTTTAGGGGCTGGCAGAGTTCACATTTTGTTTAACATTGTGCGGGGTTTACGCCGGGTGGCGGCTACGCCTTACCCGGCCTGCGGGTTAACAGCGTCAGCACTTCATAATGCGCGGTGTGCGGGAACATATCGAAAAGCTGAACGCGCTCAATGCGGTAGCCCGGCAGGTGGGCGATGTCTTTTGCCATCGTCCGGGCGTTGCAGCTGGAGTAGATGATGAACTCAGGCGCCATCTGGCTGAGGTAGTCGCACAGCGCGTTGCCGATGCCGCGCCGCGGCGGATTGACCAGCACCAGCTCGGGCACGTTGCCCTGCCCGGTGGCGAAGCGGGTGGAGTCCAGCGCCTGAAAATGAAGGTTTGTTAACCCCAGCTCGGCGGCGGACTGCTTCGCGCAGGCGATCGCTTCGGGGGAGATCTCAATCCCGGTCAGCTGCATCTCCGGGGTGGCGCAGTGCAGGCCAAAGCCGCCCACGCCGCAGAACAGGTCCCACATGTGGCCGATATTAAGGGCGCGAACCCAATCGCGGGCGGTAGCGTACAGGGCGCTGGCGACGGTCGGGTTCGTCTGGAAGAAGCTCTGCGGGCGGATCCACAGCGGCACGCCGTTGAAGTTTTCCGCCAGCGCGTGCCGGTCGGTGAAGAAAATCTCTTTCTCCCCTTCCATGATCGCCATATGCACCGGCTGAATGTTCGCCGTAATAACCTTAAGCTGCGGAAGCTGCGCCTGCAGCCACGGCAGCGCCGCGCGAAGCTGCTCCAGCTTGGCCTCCGAGCGCAGCACGAAGCGCAGCATCATCCCGCCGTCAACCTGGCTTTCAGTGAGCAGAAGGTATTTCAGCTCGCCGCGCCTGCGGGCAACGCTATAGGGCGTTAACCCGGCGCGGGCAATGAAGGGCTTGAGCGCCGCAAAGACCGGCGCGAAGGAATCAGGATACAGCGGGCATTCGGTTAAATCTTCCGGCGTGCCGTCGCGGTGCAGCATGCCCAGCAGCGGCCTTTCGACGCTGCCGCTGACCACCATTTTGGCCTTATTGCGAAAGCCCTGCTCCGGCCCGCTGACGGGTGCGCACCACTCGCCCACCGCGTGTTCTGCCAGCAACTGCTGCAGATCGGTCATTTTGGCGGAGAGCTGTTGGGAGACCGGCTGTTCTATCCACTGACAGGAGCGGCAGCGACCGGCGTCAAAGAGTGCGCACTGCATATTAAGACCTTAAGAATCACGGGGGCTGCGATTATATACGTTATTTTATTGCAGGCGAAAGAATCTCCGGCTGGACGCCGGAAGATAAAGCAGGCACAGGACCAAAATATCCGGAAGCTTTTGCATCACCAGCGAATGGAAAATCTCGCGCCTGGACCCGCCCGCAATGCTGAACAGCTCCGGATAGCCGTAACCCAGCGACGCGGCCCAGAGATAGCTGGCCGCCGTCACCTGCGTCAGCAGGTAGACCCAGCGCGCCCAGTTGCGCCCTTTCACCAGCGAGAACGCGCAGTAAATCTCAACAAACACCAGCACCAGGCTGGCAAAAAAGACCAGCGTCAGGTTCCACGTCTGCACGCTGCGGTGAATAAATTCGCCAATGCCGCGCGCGCCCAGCGTGTTCAGAATCATCAGCACGTCCAGGCAGCGGATCATAATAATGGCGAGCGCCGCCACCTGCACCAGCGCAGGAACGTTCGGACGAGCGTGCGAATGACGTGTTTTTTGAAAGAATCCCAATGTTTTACTTCCCTGAAAAACAGCGCCGCGTCATGCGCGGCACATCACTGGAAATTTTAAATGCTTCAGCCGCGTCTTGCACGCTGGATATCACGCACGCGCTGTTTTTCCGCGCGCGCCATCAGGTACCAGGCGATAAATCCGACAATTCCGACCACGCCAAGGATGATCGACGCCAGAGCGTTAATTTCCGGGTTAACGCCCATGCGCACGCTGGAGAAGACCAGCATCGGCAGCGTGGTGGCCCCCGGGCCGGAGACGAAGCTGGCGATGACCAGATCGTCCAGCGACAGGGTAAACGCCAGCAGCCAGCCGGAGATCACCGCGGGCATAATCATCGGCAGCGTGATGACGAAAAAGACCTTCAGCGGCGTGGCGCCCAGGTCCATCGCCGCCTCCTCAATGGAGCGGTCCAGCTCGCGCAGCCGCGAGGCGATCACCACCGCCACGTACGCGGTACAGAAGGTAACGTGCGCCAGCCAGATCGTCAGCATGCCGCGATCCGCCGGCCAGCCGATGGCGTGGGCGAGCGCGACGAACAGCAGCAGCAGCGACAGGCCGGTGATGACGTCCGGCATGACCAGCGGCGCGGTGATCATAAACGCAAAGCCCGTCGAGCCGCGAAAACGCCCGAAGCGCACCATCACCAGCGCGGCGATGGTGCCCAGCACGCAGGCCATGGTCGCGGCCAGCGCCGCGATCGTCAGGCTCAGCCCCACCGCGCTCATCATGGCGTCGTCGTGAAACAGCTCGCTGTACCAGCGCGTGGACCAGCCCGCCCATACCGTCACCAGCTTTGAGCTGTTGAAGGAGTAGATCACCAGCATCAGCATCGGCGCGTACAGGAAGGTAAAGCCAATCACCAGGATCAGGATCCGCCACGGAGAGCGTACTACCGGTAAGTTGTTCATCCGCGCTCCCCCATCTGCTTCTGCTGGTGCTTGTGGAACCACATGATCGGCACGATCAGCAGCAGCAACATCACGATCGCCACCGCCGAGGCCACCGGCCAGTCGCGGTTGTTGAAGAACTCCTGCCACAGCACGCGGCCAATCATGATGCTGTCCGGGCCGCCGAGCAGTTCGGGGATCACAAACTCCCCTACCGCCGGGATAAACACCAGCATCGATCCGGCAATAATGCCGCCTTTGGTCAGCGGGACGATCACGCTGAAGAAGGTCTTCAGCGGCCGCGCGCCCAGATCCAGAGACGCCTCCACCAGCGAATAATCAATGCGCGTCAGCGCGGTGTAGATCGGCAGCACCATAAACGGCAGGTAGGCATACACAATCCCGATATAGACCGCGAGATTGGTATGCAGGATGGTCAGCGGCTGATCGATAACCCCCAGCCACAGCAGTAAGTTGTTGAGGATGCCGTTGTTCTTCAGGATCCCCATCCACGCGTACACGCGGATCAGGAACGAGGTCCACGACGGCAGGATCACCAGCAGCAGCAGGATGTTACGCGTAGACGGCCTGCTGTGCGCCACCGCCCACGCCAGCGGATAACCCATCAGCAGGCAGCAGATCGTCGAGATCGCCGCCACCTGCAGCGACTGCAGATAGGCTTCGACATAGAGCGGATCGTCCGTCAGCTGGAGGAAATTGCCCAGGTTCAGCGTCAGCGTGAGCTGCCCGTCGGCCCAGTCCAGCAGGTTGGTGTACGGCGGGATCGCCCGCGCCATTTCCGCCAGGCTGATCTTGAAGACGATCAGGAACGGCAGCAGGAACAGCAGGATCAGCCAAACGTACGGCATGGCAATCACCAGCTTGCGCCCGTGCGCCATCTTCATCCGCGCCAGCCAGGGCGCAAACCCGCCCGGCCTGTGAACGCGGGACGGTGGTTCAAATGTACTCATGGCCGCTCCTTATACCGTCAGCACAACGCAGCTGTCCGCGTCCCAGCACAGGCGCACTTCGTCGCCCCAGGTCGGCTGGCCCTTGCGAAAGCGATGTTCGTTTTGCAGCTGCGCGCTGAGCATTTGCCCGCTGTTCAGGCGAACGTGGTAGATGGAAAGGTCGCCCAGATAGGCGATATGCACCACCTCCCCGACGGCAAAGTTGTAGCCGTCGGCAGGCGGCTCTTCGCAGAGCATGATTTTTTCCGGCCGCAGCGCGACGTAAACCGGCACGTTGTCAACGACGGAGTTATCAGGATCAACCTTCAGCGGATGCACCAGCCCCGGCGATTCAATCACCAGGCCGTCGTCCTGACGCGCTTTCAGCAGCCCTTCGAAGACGTTGACCGAGCCGATAAACTCCGCGCTGTAGCGGGTGGTCGGGTGCTCGTAAATCTCTTCCGGCTCGCCAATCTGTACGAACTTGCCGCGGTTCATGATCGCGATGCGCCCGGCCATGGTCATCGCCTCTTCCTGATCGTGAGTGACCATCACGCAGGTCACGCCCACGCGCTCGAGGATATCCACCACTTCCAGCTGCATGCGGTCGCGCAGCTTTTTATCCAGCGCCCCCATCGGCTCGTCGAGCAAGAGCAGCTTAGGGCGCTTGGCGAGGCTGCGGGCCAGCGCCACGCGCTGACGCTGGCCGCCGGAGAGCTGGTGCGGCTTGCGTTTGGCGAACTCCTGCATGTGCACCAGGCTCAGCATTTCCGCCACGCGGGCGGTAATCTCGGCTTTCGGCAGCTTGTCCTGCTTCAGGCCGAACGCAATATTCTGCTCCACGGTCATGTGCGGGAAGAGCGCGTAGGACTGGAACATCATGTTGATCGGGCGCTGGTACGGCGGCACGCTGGAGAGATCGACCCCGTCGAGCACGATCTGCCCGGCGGTCGGCTGTTCAAAACCGGCCAGCATGCGCAGCAGGGTCGATTTCCCGCAGCCGGACGCGCCGAGCAGGGCAAAAATTTCGCCCTTATAGATGGTCAGGCTAACGTCGTCCACGGCGTGCTGGCCGTCGAAGGATTTGGTGAGGTTACGAATTTCAAGCAGCGGGGTCAGCGCTTTACGGACTTTCGCCTGCGGGCGGGGAGTTGCATCGTTCACGGGGTGTTCTCCGGCAGAGATCAAATCATGGTGCAGGCGCACCAGAACGGTGCGCCTGTTGCCGGGGGCGCTTCGCTTGCCCGGCCTACGACAAGGGATTATTTACCGCTTTTCACCTTGGTCCACGCGCGGGTGCGCACGCGGTCAATTTTTGGGTCCTGCACTTTGAGGGTGAAGAGCTTGGCAAACACGTCCGCAGGCGGATAAATCGCCGGGTTGTTACGAATCTCTTCGCTGACCAGCGGCACGGAGGCCTTATTACCGTTCGCGTAATAGACGTGATCGCTGATGTGGGCGATCACCTCCGGGCGCATCAGGTAGTTGAGGAACTGATAGGCCTCATCTTTGTTTTTCGCATCGGCCGGCATCGCGAAGACGTCGAAGAAGGCCAGCGCGCCCTCTTTCGGAATGAAGTACGAGACGTTAACGCCGTTTTTCGCCTCTTTCGCGCGGTTCGCCGCCTGCCAGACGTCGCCCGCCCAGCCGATGGCGACGCAGATATCGCCGTTAGCCAGATCGTTGATGTACTGGGAAGAGTGGAAGTAGCGAATGTTCGGACGCAGCTTGAGCAGCAGGTCGGTGGCCGGGCCGGTGTAATCATCGGCCTTGCTGCTGTTCGGATCTTTGCCTAAGTAGTTGAGCACGGTGGCGAAAATCTCTTCCGGGGCATCCAGGAAGGAGACGCCGCAGCTTTTCAGCTTCGCCAGGTTTTCCGGCTTGAGCACCACGTCCCAGCTGTCCAGCTTCACGTCCGGCCCCAGCGCCGCCTTCACTTTGTCGACGTTAAAGCCGATGCCGGTGGTCGCCCAGAGATAAGGCATTGCGTATTTATTGTCCGGATCGTGCTTCGCCACCAGCTTCAGCACCTCCGGATCGAGGTTTTTCCAGTTCGGTAACTTGCTTTTATCCAGCGGCTGGAACACGCCCGCCGTCAGCTGACGCTCAAGGAAGCTTGCGGAGGGGACAACCAGGTCAAAGCCGGTGCTGCCCGCCATCAGCTTGCCTTCCAGCACCTCGTTGGAATCAAAGACGTCGTAAACGACCTTAATGCCGGTCTCTTTTTCGAAGTTTGCGACAGTATCCGGCGCAATATAGTCAGACCAGTTGTAGACGTGGAGCGTTTTTTGTTCCGCAGCGAGCGTGCCGGCAGAGACGGCCATCAGCGCACCCGCAACCAGACCCGATACCCATTTTTTATTCAAGGCGATCATATCGTTATTCCTTCTGAAAGCTCGTTAACATTCGAGCTAAAACTGTGCACGCTGAAGGTATGCAAGAATCATGCATACTTTTTCGCTTAGGCCGAAAAGAAAACGTGTCTATTTCGGCAGGAATCGCTCGCTTTTTTAAGCACCGCAAGAATAACTGTAGCCCGTGTCTGCGCCTATAGCCCAGACGAAAAAACGCCTTTTATCAATTTTTTATGCAGGTTAAGTCTATGTGATAAGCCAAAATGGCCCGGAGTAAGGTGAAAAATTCTTTAAAGGAAGGTTAACGGCAGCAGAAAAAAGGGGGTTATGCAGCCGCCGTGGCAGCGGCTGCGCGGAAATCAAACCGGCTTAGTGAAGAAAGTTGGGCGACGCGTCGGTATTTTCCGCATCGTCCTCGGCGCTATACAGCAGATGGTGCGCATTCGCTTCCATCATCACCATCGAAATCTGCTCCTCGCTCATGTGCATGAACGCGGAAAACTGCTTAAACGACAGCCCCGCACCCGAGAGTAACGACTGGCAAACCACCAGCTTGGGAAGATTATCATCCTGGATGTCGAGAAAGGCCTTCACCGTCAACGAGCTGGCGTTGATCGCAGAAAGGTCAGATGCCAGCGCCAGCAGCGCGGACGGTTTCACCTCGGCCAGCGCAGAAAAAAGGATCACGTCGTTAATCAGATCGATTTTGGCATCAAAAATGCCGTCGAAGTTTTGCATATGAGGCAGATGCAGCGCCTGACAGGAGTCACATTCAAAAAAGGTGATTCCCGCATCATCAAGCCATTGACGTAACGTATCCAGGGTTGGAACTACCTGTAAATCCATCGCTGTGCAGCCTCTTTAATAAAAACGTTACATACCTTACGCAAAAAGCGCCTGGTAATCTATTTACCCGCCCGTTTTCAGGCAAAAACCCGGCGTCGCATGGCGTTCGATCCATGAGATCATTTTACCTGCAATATCGACGCCCGTCGTTTTTTCTACGCCTTCCAGCCCGGGAGACGCATTGACTTCCATCACCAGCGGCCCGCGGTCCGCGCGCAGGAGATCGACCCCCGCCACGTCAAGCCCGAGCGTTTGCGCCGCTTTTACCGCCATGTCGCGCTCGCGCTCGGTGATAGTCGCAATGCGGGCCACGCCGCCGCGGTGTAAATTCGAGCGGAAATCGCCCTCTTTCGCCTGGCGCTCGATGGCGGCCACCACGTCATTGCCGACCACGAAGCAGCGGATATCGCAGCCTTTGGCCTCTTCAATATATTCCTGCACCAGAATGTGCGCGTTGAGGCCGCGGAACGCGTCGATTACGCTCTCCGCCGCCTGCCGCGTTTCGGCCAGCACCACGCCAATCCCCTGCGTCCCTTCGACCAGCTTGATGACCAGCGGCGCGCCGCCCACCATGTCCACCAGATCGCTGGTGTCGTCCGGCGAGTGGGCAATGCCGGTCACGGGCAGGTCGATGCCCTGCCGGGCGAGGAGCTGCAGCGAGCGCAGCTTGTCGCGGGCGCGGGAAATGGCGACCGATTCGTTGAGCGGATAGCTGCCGAGCATCTCAAACTGGCGCAGCGCCGCCATGCCGTAATAGGTATTCTGGGAGCCAATGCGCGGGATCACTGCATCAAAACGGGGGAGCTGGCGGCCCTTGTAGTGAATGGAGGACGCGGCCGGATCGATGTTCATATAGCAGGACATCGGATCGAGGATCTCAACCTGGTGGCCGCGCTTCGCCGCCGCTTCCCGCAGGCGTTTGCATGAATAGAGCGTTCCATCCCGGGACAAAATGGCAATTTTCACCCTGCACCTCTCTAAAGACATGGTAAAAGCCCGCCTATCATACACGAGGCGCAGGAGAAATGACTATCGCGTCGCCCAGCCCTGCTTATGCAAATACTCAAGAATAAACGGACGATTTTCTTTGATGATGGTGCGGCGGATGTGGTCGCTCCAGGTGTCGCGGCGGTTGTTGCTGTCGCGCGTTAAATAGTAGTTCGCCAGTTCGTCGTCGTACTGCGCCAGCACATCCCGATCCACGGGCTGATAGGTGTTTTCATGCACCAGCATCGCCGCGGGAATACGCGGCTTCAGGTCCGGGTTATCTGCCGGCCAGCCGAGGCACAGGCCAAACAGCGGAAGAACGTGTTTCGGCAGCTTCAGAAGCTCGGTTACGCTTTCGATATTGTTACGCAGCCCGCCGATATAAACCCCGCCCAGGCCAAGCGACTCCGCCGCCGTAAAAGCGTTTTGCGCCATCAGCGCGGTATCGACCACGCCCAGCAGCAGCTGTTCCGCTAGCCCCAGCTGGGCTTCAGGGCAAATCTGCAGATGACGGTTGAAATCGGCGCAGAAAACCCAGAACTCCGCCGCCTGCGCGACGTGCTTTTGCCCGCCCGTCAGGGTCACCAGCTGCTCGCGCATCGCCGGATCGGTAATGCGGATAATGGAGCTGCACTGCAGGAAGCTGGAGCTGGACGTGGCGCGCGCGCTGTTGATAATGGCTTCGCGCTGCGCTTCGGTAATCGGCTCTCCGGTGAAATGGCGAATGGAGCGGTGGGAAAGCAGCAGGTCAATCGTTGGCGTCATCTTATCTCTCTTGGTCTTTCGTTACACATATGCCAGCCAGTATAGGCAATGCGGCACGCCGTGTAATTGGCGAAACATAGCCTCACTGTATCAAAGTGACAGGTGAAACCTTCTTTCCATTGCGGCCGGTTATCGTGCACACTAGGTGTCATTCGCCGTTTGGCTTGTATTTTGAGGAGAGAGAAATGTTTGCAGTAATTTTTGGTCGTCCAGGATGCCCTTACTGTGTGCGCGCAAAAGAGCTGGCTGAGAAGCTGACCGCAGAGCGTGATGACTTCAACTTCCGCTATGTGGATATCCACGCCGAAGGCATCACTAAAGCCGATCTGGAAAAAACCGTGGGTAAACCGGTTGAAACCGTACCGCAGATTTTCCTCGATCAGAAACACATTGGCGGCTGCACGGACTTTGAAGCCTACGCCAAAGAAAATCTGGGCCTGTTTGCCGCTCAGTAAATTCAGTGAGTTCAGAAACGCCCTCGACCGAGGGCGTTTTTATTTGTGACGACGTCGGTGCAGCAGGCTGCGAATAAACAAAAAGCACAGCGCGCCCAGCGCACACCAGAATACGCCGCTTAACAGCCACGCCAGCTCCTGCCAGAACGAACGCGATGTGACAAACACCAGACGCAGCAACAGCAAACAGAGCGGAGCCGCCAGAATCGCGCCAAGTAGAGGTTTAACGACTTCACCGCCCCGTGAAAGAAAGCTGGCCGCCGCCCCCGGCAGGGTAAAAAAGAGCAGGCCCAGTTCGGGATGACCGGATGCGCGAAACGCCCCTTTTACGTTAAAGGCTAACGACACGCACACGACGATGAACAGCAAAAAGCAGCTGACCACGCCCGCCCAATTACGCGTAATGTTCAAACGATCCTCCTGACTTTTCTCTATCAAATACACCTTCGTCCAATGGACGCCCAGTCAGATAAAGCATGTGGCAATCCGTGCCAGAACTCGCACAGGGTAGTGCGATAATAGGTAGCTGTAGATAGCTAATACGATTAAACTAACCGCTTGCTATTGTTTTAGGGAATTGAGTCATGCATCAGGGAAAGATCGAACAGGCCCCTGACGTTCAAAACAGTAGCCCAAATAGCCTCTTCATTCAACAACTTACTGGTAAACAAGAAGTTAGCCTCCGTGAATATAAACGTCGCAGACTTGTTAAATGGGAATTACATCCTGTTATTATTTGTGGTACTCGCACTGGGCCTTTGTCTGGGTAAATTGCGCCTGGGCTCAGTTCAACTTGGTAATTCCATTGGCGTTTTAGTCGTCTCCTTATTATTAGGCCAGCAGCACTTCAGCATTAACACGGACGCGCTCAACTTAGGCTTCATGCTGTTTATTTTTTGCGTGGGCGTGGAGGCCGGGCCGAACTTTTTCTCTATTTTCTTCCGCGACGGCAAAAACTACCTGATGCTGGCGCTGGTGATGGTGGGCAGCGCGCTGCTGATGGCGCTCGGGCTGGGCAAGCTGTTCGGATGGGATATCGGCCTGACCGCCGGTATGCTTGCGGGCTCCATGACCTCAACGCCGGTGCTGGTGGGCGCGGGCGACACCCTGCGCCATTCCGGCATGGCCGGTGCGCAGCTTTCCAGCGCGCTCGATAACCTGAGCCTGGGCTATGCCCTGACCTACCTGATCGGGCTGGTCAGCCTGATCGTGGGGGCGCGCTATCTGCCGAAACTGCAGCACCAGGACTTGCAGACCAGCGCCCAGCAAATTGCGCGCGAGCGCGGACTGGACACCGACACCAAGCGAAAAGTCTACCTTCCGGTTATCCGCGCCTATCGCGTCGGCCCCGAGCTGGTGGCCTGGGCCGACGGTAAAAACCTGCGCGAGCTGGGGATTTACCGCCAGACGGGCTGCTACATCGAACGCATCCGACGCAACGGCATTCTGGCAAACCCGGACGGCGATGCGGTACTGCAGATGGGCGACGATATTGCCCTGGTGGGATACCCGGACGCTCACGCCCGCCTCGACCCAAGCTTTCGCAACGGTAAAGAGGTCTTCGACCGCGACCTGCTCGATATGCGCATCGTGACCGAAGAGATTGTGGTGAAGAACCACAACGCGGTGGGCCGCCGCCTGGCGCAGCTGAAGCTCACGGACCACGGCTGCTTCCTGAACCGCGTCATCCGCAGCCAGATCGAAATGCCGATCGACGACAATATCGTTCTCAACAAGGGCGATGTCCTGCAGGTGAGCGGCGACACGCGGCGCGTGAAAACGGTTGCCGACCGTATCGGCTTTATCTCCATCCACAGCCAGGTGACTGACCTGCTGGCCTTCTGCGCCTTCTTTATCGTGGGCCTGATGATCGGGATGATTACCTTCCAGTTCAGCAACTTCAGCTTCGGCATCGGCAACGCCGCCGGGCTGCTGTTCGCCGGTATCATGCTCGGCTTCCTGCGCGCAAACCACCCAACCTTCGGCTACATCCCGCAGGGCGCGCTAAACATGGTGAAAGAGTTCGGGCTGATGGTCTTCATGGCCGGGGTTGGCCTGAGCGCGGGCAGCGGTATCGGCAGCGGCCTGGGCGCCGTGGGCTGGCAGATGCTGGTTTCCGGCCTTATCGTTAGCCTGGTGCCGGTGGTGATCTGCTTCCTGTTTGGCGCCTACGTGCTGCGCATGAACCGCGCCCTGCTCTTCGGCGCGATGATGGGGGCCCGCACCTGCGCGCCGGCGATGGAGATCATCAGCGACACCGCGCGCAGCAACATCCCTGCTCTGGGCTATGCGGGCACCTACGCAATCGCCAACGTGCTGCTGACCCTGGCAGGTACGCTTATCATCATCATCTGGCCAGGTCTCGGATAAGTCTTAAGTTTGCGCATTGACGAAAATAATTTTCGCGATGCGCAGAACTTTTTACGCAGGGGGCAGTCATAACTAGTGCCACTGCTTTTCTTTGATGTCCCCAATTTGTGGAGCCCATCAACCCCGCCGTTTTGGTTCAAGGTTGATGGGTTTTTTGTTGCCTGAATTTTCTACCCGGTAAATCAATCCCTTACAGACCCACTTTTCCATACATGACCACAAAGTGGCGGCAGCGCTTTATCCTGGCTGCAAAATCTTCGCCTTAAGCCGTTTCAATCGCGTGCAACAATTCAACCAAAGCAACAGCGCCTGCATCATCCCAGCGCAAAAAACTCGGCACATAACTTGGTGATCAACACATGTCATTGCGCGCTTAAACCGGCTAATCTCTCATTTGGTTAACCACAAGGTACGGTATAAAACAATGTACAAAAAGAGCAACAATTGAAAAACTGGCTCATTTGTTCTCACTGATATCCAAAATAGTTGAAGATGCTTCTTGCGTGTTAACTCATCATATCTTCCTACCAATCTTTTATCTTCAGATAATGTTTATGATGGCCTGCCCCGTACATTTTCGATCAAAAATTCATAAAAGTGCTAGATAGGCACTACTTGATCAATAGTGATGGAAACCACTCCGTTAGAATGATTACAAGGCTGCCGATAGGAATGATTAAAATTTCTGCTGCAGAAGACAATTTGAGTGTGCTTTATTAGATCCACAAGATACACCTCACATAAGAAGCACAACATTTTCACACTGATTCAGTAATAGGGTTTAGAAATGGATTTTTTTCTAATTTTAGTTTTGTTGTTCGCCTTACTCGCCCCCATCCTCACAGCGATTTTGTTCAACAAGAGTAAACAACATAAGGTCGAGATCGAAGCGCTTAATGATCGAAAGGCGGCTCTTTCGAGTGAATTGAATCAAAGTAAAGAAAATTTAGCCAACGTTATAAGACAGTATTCAGAGCTGGAAGGAAGAGCGGCTCCATTATGGCAGTATGAAGAGCTGCATAGCGCGGTCCTGGATGCAAAAAAGACGATAAAAACAGCTGACTCTATTGCCCAAAAAACAGTAAATGAAGCACACCTTAAAGCTTCAAACATCGTTTTAGAAGCAAAAAACAAAGCCCAACTAACGTTAAGTAATGCTAATAATGAAGCAGTTGTAATAACTAAAGACGCTCGCGATGCTCGTTTAAAAGCCAAGGAGCGCTTGGATAACGCCTATAGCAGGGCCGATGAGCTAATCTCTAATGCTAATGATAATGCAATGAAAATAGTTGCAGATGCAGAGAGCAGAGCAAAAGAAATCGCCGGCTCAGCATATGAAGCAAAAGAATTTGCAGAAACCTACCAAGCTGTAGCCAAGTCAATGAAAAATAAGATAGAAGGGTACGGTGATGAATGGATTATTCCAAACCGAAGCGTTCTGGATGAACTTGCTGAGAATTATGAATTTACTGATGCAGGCAGAGAGCTACAAAAAGCCAGAGAGCTAACAAAGTCTCTAATCAAAACGAGCAAAGCTGCAAGTTGTGATTACGTCGAACCTAGCAGACGTAACACTGCAATAAAATTTGTGTTAGATGCGTTCAACGGAAAAGTTGATAGTACGCTTTCTAAGATCAAACATAACAATTACGGTAAACTTTCCCAAGAAATTAAAGACGCATTTCAGCTTGTGAATTACAACGGTTCAGCTTTTAGGTCGGCCAAGATCACTGATATATACTTACAAGCCCGACTCAACGAACTAAAATGGGGCGTTGCCGTTAATGAAATTATGCTCGAAGAAAAAGAAGAACAAAGGCGTATTAAAGAGCAGTTGCGCGAAGAAGAAAAAGCACGTCGAGAGTACGAAAGAGCGATAAAAGAAGCCGAGAAAGAAGAGAAAACAATTCAGCAGGCTATAGACAAGGCTACTAAAGAGTTGATGCTTGCAGGTGAAGAGCAAAGACTCGCTCTTGAGCAGAAATTGGCTGAATTACAAATTAAATACGAAGAGGCTGAAGCCAAAAATCAGCGTGCTATTTCGATGGCTCAGCAAACTCGCTCAGGACATGTATATGTTATAAGTAATATAGGCTCGTTCGGTGAAGATGTTTACAAAATTGGTATGACGCGTCGCCTTGAACCTCTAGACCGTGTTCGTGAACTTAGTGATGCCAGTGTTCCATTCGCCTTTGATGTACATGCAATGATTTACAGTGATGATGCGCCTGCATTAGAGAATCATCTGCATAAAGTATTTAATGAAAAACAGGTTAACAAGGTTAATTCACGGAAGGAGTTCTTTAATGTTGGCATTAAAGAAATTAAATCAACTGTAACCAATTTGAATATCGATGCACACTGGACGATGTTTGCAAATGCCAAAGAATATAGAGAGTCTCTAGCAATTGAGAATGAACGATCGGCCGCGCAGGTTGCTAACGAAGAACTCGTTGTTGCCTGACATAGGTGATTTCACATAATTATACGCCGACCACTGTTTATACACACAGTCAAATTTAGCCCTCAGACATGAGGGCTTTTTTATGGAAGTACGAAACTCGACTTATGAAAATGGACCTGCGAATGCTGTCCCTCCGGCGTAGTGAGCATTAACAGTTCATAGCTCTAGATGGCTTTAGGATTTTTACCGCCTGCTATTTCCAGTTTTTATCCGTAATGGATAAGACCTCTATCGTGCTCCCACGCGGTCAACTCGCCCACGTTCTGCGCTATGCCCACCTCGCGCCCGATCAACTGGAAACGGCCCTATGCTTTAATCCCCTGGAAACCATGGGTCAAACACCCTTAGATGCAGTTCACGTGCGCGCCTGACATTCGCGGAGTATCATTAGGATGGTCTTGATTATCAGGGAGATTGATTATGAATGATTTACAGAAACAGGGCTTAGAACTTCGAACTAAAGCTAAAGAATTAGCTCTTTCTGCTTTGGCAAAGCATCCTGATGGACGCATAAATGGTAAAGGCGTTAAGCAAGCAGAAGTATTTCGTCTCTGCGGTCTGGACTGGGGAGATTACCCTAAAGCCCCAAGTACACAGCAACAATACTGGGCAGTAGCCCTTCTCCGCGAACTTGAGTCAGAGGGAATGGTGGAGCAAGTCGAGGAGAAAGGCCCCTGGCGTTTAAAGTAAGTCATGATGATCCAAGTGGCGACAAAGTGGCAGCAGCGGTTGGCATTGCCCCGTAATCGCCACTCCTTACCACTAATCTAACTTATTGATTATCTTTCAAGTCGTTGTTTTAACTAACTCGTTTACATAAATATTTTTTTTGTTGCCTGAAATTCCCCTCAGCTTTCCCTCTATGCAACCAAACACATATGATTTACCATATGTGTCATCCCTCTAACCGCGAGGCATCCGATGCACCATCCGCTTCAGCTTTTCAAAACGCTTTCAGATGAAACCCGTTTAGCCATCGTCATGCTGCTTCGCGAGGCCGGAGAGCTCTGCGTTTGCGATATTTGCGCTGCCACAGAGGAAGCGCAGCCCAAAGTTTCAAGGCATATGGCCATACTGCGTGAATCAGGCCTTGTCAGCGATCGCCGAGAAGGGAAATGGATCTATTACCGCCTGTCCCCCACCATGCCCGCGTGGGCGGCGGCGAATATCGACAGCGCCTGGAACTGCCTGCGGGACGAGATTCGATCAAAGCTCAAAACCCTCCAGCGCGGTGCATGCTAAACCACAACACATTCATCGAAACAGATATAACGGAGCCAATCATGTTTCTGGCAGGTGCGATTTTTCTCTTCACGCTGATTCTGGTTATCTGGCAGCCCAGGGGGCTCAGCATCGGCTGGAGTGCCACCCTCGGGGCCGCGCTGGCGCTGGCCTGCGGAGTCATCGGGCTTGACGACATTCCGGTAGTCTGGGATATCGTCTGGAACGCCACGGCAACCTTTATTGCGGTCATCATCATCAGCCTGCTGCTGGACGAGTCCGGCTTTTTCGAATGGGCAGCCCTGCACGTTTCGCGCTGGGGTAAAGGGCGGGGTCGACTGCTGTTCAGCTATATCGTACTGCTGGGCGCCGCCGTGGCCGCGCTCTTTGCCAACGATGGCGCGGCGCTGATCCTGACGCCTATCGTCATCGCGATGCTGCTGGCGCTTGGATTCAGCACGCGGTCCACGCTGGCCTTCGTGATGGCGGCCGGATTTATCGCGGACACCGCCAGCCTGCCTTTGATTGTCTCTAACCTGGTGAATATCGTCTCCGCAGACTTCTTTACGCTCGGGTTCACGGAGTACGCGTCGGTGATGATCCCGGTAGATATCGCGGCCATCGCCGCCACGCTGGTGATGCTGCACCTGTTCTTCCGTAAAGACATTCCGCCGGTCTACGACCTGGGCAAGCTCAAACGGCCCGCCCTGGCGATTAACGATCACCCCACCTTCAGAACGGGCTGGGTTGTTCTGGTTCTTTTGCTGGTCGGCTTCTTCGTTCTTGAACCTCTCGGCGTGCCGGTCAGCGCCATCGCTACCGTCGGCGCGCTGGTGTTGTATGCCGTCGCAAAGCGCGGCCACGCCATTAATACCGGAAAGGTGCTGCGCGGCGCGCCCTGGCAGATCGTGATCTTCTCGCTGGGGATGTATCTGGTGGTGTATGGCTTGCGAAATGCCGGGTTAACGGACGCGCTTTCAGGCGTGCTGAACCTGCTGGCGGCGCACGGGCTGTGGGCAACCACGCTGGGGACGGGGTTCATCACCGCGTTTCTGTCATCAATCATGAACAACATGCCTACGGTGCTAATTGGCGCGCTGTCCATCGACGGCAGCACGGCGACGGGCGTGATTAAAGAGGCGATGATTTATGCCAACGTGATTGGCTGCGATTTGGGGCCGAAAATCACGCCAATCGGCAGCCTTGCTACCCTGCTCTGGCTGCACGTGCTGGCGCAGAAAAATATCACCATTACGTGGGGATACTATTTCCGAACGGGGATTATCATGACCCTGCCCGTTCTGTTTGTGACGCTCGCCGCGCTGGCGTTACGTCTCTCTTTTACCCTATAGCGAGCACCTCCTATGAGCCACATCACTATCTATCACAACCCGGCGTGCGGCACGTCCCGCAACACGCTGGAGATGATCCGCAACAGCGGCGTTGAGCCGGACGTTGTCCTTTACCTCGAGAACCCGCCGTCGCGGGTCGAGCTGGTAAAGCTGATTGCCGATATCGGTATTTCCGTGCGCGATCTGCTGCGCAAAAACGTCGAGCCGTACACGCAGCTCGGGCTGGCCGATGAAAGCATCCCAGACGATGCGATCGTTGACTTCATGCTGCAACATCCGATTTTGATTAACCGACCGATTGTGGTTACGCCGCTCGGCACCCGCCTTTGCCGGCCTTCGGAGATGGTGCTGGAGATCCTGCCGGATGCGCAAAAAGGGGCATTCAGCAAGGAAGACGGTGAAGCGGTGATCGACGCCGCCGGGAAAAAAATCCTCAGGCCGTGATGCGGACAAGCGGCACGCTAGCGGCCGCTTTCCCCCGCAATCCGTCCTACCATCGCGCGGATCTCCTCCCGAGACAGCGGCTGCCTGTCCGTCACGAAATGTAGCGTCATTCCCTCAATGAACGCGTCCAGCGCGCGGGTGGTCACCGGGTCGAACCACTGCCCGAGCGTTTCCTGGCTCATTTTCATCCAGTCTTGCATCACCGTTTTAAGCGCCGCGCTGCGGTGCATTAAGGCATAAAGCTGGTACATCAGCGCCATATTCTGCGGCGTAGTCACCTCTGAGCTGTGGATCAGGGTGGTGATGGATTCGCAGGCCATCTCTGGCCCGGTGACGCCTGCAAAAAAATCACGATACTGCTTCGACATTTGCAGGGTGAACCAGACGAACGCCTCCTCGATAAGCTGCTCCATGCCGTCAAAATAGTAGGTCATCGAGCCCAGCGGCACGCCCGCACGGCTGGCAATTTTGCGATGCGTGACCGCGTGGACGCCATGCCCGGCAATGGTGTCCAGCGTCGCCTGAAGGATCTTCTCGCGGCGTTGAGGGTCGTTCGGGGGTCTGCTCATAAAATCCTCACGTAGTTTATGTACAAATGTACACATACTTGCTAGTGTTGTCGCTACTGTTGTACTTCCGGTATTGACCCCAATGACCTTGACCTCTCCTCGTAAGGCCCTGCAGCTGCGCATGTGGGCGCTGTTTATGTTCTTCTTTATTCCAGGGCTGCTGATGGCCTCCTGGGCCACGCGGACGCCTGCCATTCGCGACATTCTCTCCGTCTCGACTGCGGAGATGGGCATCGTGCTGTTTGGCCTGTCGATAGGCTCGATGAGCGGCATTCTGTGTTCGGCCTGGCTGGTGAAGCGCTTCGGCACCCGAGCGGTGATCCGCACCACCATGTGCTGCGCGGTGCTGGGCATGATGGTGCTCAGCGTCGCGCTGTGGTTTGCTTCTCCTCTGATATTCGCCCTCGGGCTCACGGTCTTCGGCGGCAGCTTCGGCGCGGCAGAGGTGGGGATTAACGTTGAAGGCGCTGCCGTTGAGCGCGAAATGGACAAAACCGTCCTGCCGATGATGCACGGCTTTTACAGCCTCGGCACGCTGGCGGGCGCGGGCGTCGGCATGGCGCTGACGGCGTTTGGCATCGCCGCCAATCTGCACATTCTGCTGGCGGCCCTGGTCTGCATTATTCCGATTGTGACCGGCATTCGGGCGATCCCCGACGGCACGGGAAAAAACTCCGCTGAAGAACAGAAATCGGCTGAAAAAGGGCTGCCCTTTTATCGCGATTTCCAGCTGATGCTGATTGGCGTGGTGGTGCTGGCGATGGCCTTCGCCGAAGGCTCGGCCAACGACTGGCTGCCGCTGCTGATGGTGGATGGCCACGGGTTTAGCCCGACATCCGGCTCGCTGATTTACGCCGGATTTACGCTCGGCATGACGGTGGGGCGCTTTACCGGCGGCTGGTTTATTGACCGCTACAGCCGCGTGGCGGTGGTACGCGCCAGCGCCCTGCTGGGCGGGCTGGGCATCGCGATGATCATCTTTGTGGACGTGGACTGGATTGCCGGCGTTTCGGTGATCCTGTGGGGGCTTGGCGCCTCGCTCGGCTTCCCGCTGACGATTTCCGCCGCCAGCGATACCGGGCCGGACGCGCCAACCCGCGTCAGCGTGGTCGCCACGACCGGCTATCTTGCCTTCCTGGTAGGCCCGCCGCTGCTTGGCTTCCTCGGCGAGCACTACGGGCTGCGCAGCGCCATGCTGGTAGTATTAGGATTGGTAATGATCGCCGCGCTGGTCGCCCGCGCGGTAGCAAAGCCGGAAACAGAAAAGACGACACTGGAGAAGGGATATGAGCGTTAAACTGATTGCAGTCGACATGGATGGCACCTTCCTGAGCGACGCGAAAACCTACAACCGCGCGCGTTTTCTGGCGCAGTACGCGCGCATGAAGGCGCAAGGCATTCGCTTCGTGGTGGCCAGCGGTAACCAGTACTACCAGCTGATTTCGTTTTTCCCGGAAATCGCCCATGAGATTTCCTTCGTGGCGGAAAACGGCGGCTGGGTGGTCAGCGCTGGCGAAGACGTGTTTAACGGCGAGCTGTCGAAAGAAGATTTTGACACCGTGACCACCCTGCTTGGCGACGTTGCCGAAATTGAAATTATCGCCTGCGGCAAAGGCAGCGCCTATACGCTGAAACAGTATCATGACGGCTTCCACGCTATGGCGGCGAAATATTATCATCGCCTGGAAAAGGTCGATAATTTCGACAATCTGAACGACATTTTCTTTAAGTTTGGCCTTAACGTGTCTGACGATGAAATCCCGCGCATTCAGGCAATGCTGCATGAAAAGCTGGGCGACATCATGGTGCCCGTCACCACCGGTCACGGCAGTATTGACCTGATTATACCCGGCGTGCATAAGGCCAACGGCCTGAAGATATTACAGAAGCGCTGGGGCATTGAAGACCATGAGGTGGTGGCATTTGGCGACAGCGGCAACGATGTGGAAATGCTGCGCCAGTCGGGATTTAGCTTCGCGATGGCGAACGCCAGGCCGCACATCAAGGCGGTTGCCCGCTTCGAAGCACCGCATAATAACGATGAGGGCGTCCTGGACGTGATTGAGAAAGCGCTGAACGGGGAAGCGCCGTTTAATTGATTCCGTGTGGTTTGGTGCCCTCTCCCCTCACTCTGACCCTCTCCCCAAAGGGGAGAGGGAATAAACAGGTTAAGGTTGCAGGGCATTCCCTACGCGCTTGTCCTTCAGGAACACCACCATCAACGCCACCCACAGCGCGCCGTTGGCGAGGTTGAACAGGCTGAACAGCCCGTTACCGCCGAAGGCGTAAGCATGTTTGCTCACCTCAATGCCGACGGTGAAAATCAGCATCTGCAGCATCCCCATCGCTGCCGACACGGTGCCTTTACTCATTTCGCTGGCGAACAGCGTCAGGCGCACCAGCCCGGCATTCGCCACGCCGATGCCGAAGGCATAAATGCTCAGCCCCGCCGTCATCCACAGGTAGGCGTGGGAGGACGCCACGGTCGCCACCGCGGCCACAATCAGGCCAGCGGCAATCGGCCAGCCGCCCATGATAATCAGCGACCGCACGGAGCGGCGTGCGGTCAGGCGCGCCAGCACCAGGTTACCGACGATCAGCGCGCCAAAAATCGGCACCTGTAAAAGGCCATACTCGTAGCTGCTCAGCTTTTCGCCGCTGATGATAATGACCGGCGACTGGGCAATCCACGCCAGCAGCGGCAGGCTGACAAAGCCCGTCGCCAGCGCGCCCGCCACAAAGCGGCCGTTTTTCAGCACTTCTTTATAGTCCCGGCCCAGCTCTTTCAGCGACAGCTTTTCGCCCAGCCGCGTCGCGGTTTCCGGCATCGCCCTGTGCAGACCAAAGAAGGAAACGGCAGCAAGCGCGGCGAAGAGGACAAACATCCCCTCCCACGGCGCGACGTGCACCCACGCTGCGCCCACCAGCGGCCCCAGCAGCGGGGCAATCAGCGCCACGTTGGCCATCAGCGCGGTGATTTTGATACACACCGCCTCCTCAAACGACTCCTGAATGGCGGCATAACCCACCGCGCCGATAAAGCACAGGCTGACGCCCTGAAGAAAACGCAGCAGGGTGAACTGTTCAATATTCTGCGCCAGCAGCGTGGCGAGACAGGTGACGATAAACCACACCACGCCCGTCAGCATCACCGGACGACGGCCAATGCGATCCGACAGCGGCCCCAGCAGCCACTGCAAAAACATGCCGCCTGCCAGATAGGCGGTCATGGAGGTGGGAACCCACTCAATCCCTGCGTTGAACTGCTCGACCACGGCCAGCATGCCGGGCTGGATCATATCGTTGCCGATATAGGTGGAAAATTCGTAGAGCACCAGACACAGGGGGAATAGTAACGCCTGACGGCCCAGACGGTTACCGGAAGAAGAACGATTTGTCATGCAATCTCTTTATGGTGAAAAAATCGCGTTGAGTGTAATGAATTGGCCCAGCCTGAGACAGCAAATTATCGAGGGATAACAGAAATAAAGCACTTATCGTCGCCGTTTAAGGTTTCCTTAATTTGACACAAATATGATAGCGCTAATTTCACGTCATTGGCCCCGATTATGGCATACACTTCCAGCCCTTCAGAATTGTCTAAGTTGCAGACAACCAAGGCAAAAAAACTTTACCGTTTGCCGACGCGCTTTTATGGTTATCAGCTTTTAACGCTGTTAGCCTTAGCCATTCTGTTTACCTGGCTTTCTCGCGATGAAGGGCTCGACAGGTGGATAACAGGCTATTGGTATGACGCGGCAGCGCACCGCTTCCCGCTGCAGCAAAACGCGCTGCTGGATCTGCTGAACCATCGTCTGGCGAAATATCTCGCCATCGCGCTGGGCGCGGTAGCGCTGATCTATGGCGCCTTCCGCCGCAACGCGCGGCTGGTCACCGCCGCGCTGCTGATGGGCGTCGGCGCCCTGGTGGTCGGCGTGCTGAAAAGCATCAGCCACCACAGCTGCCCGTGGGACCTGGTGGAGTACGGCGGCAAGGCGGTCTCTTATCCGCTGTTTAGCGCTGCGCCGGACAACAGCGGCCCCGGACGCTGCTTCCCGGGCGGCCACGCCTCCAGCGGTTTTATGGTGATGGGGCTGTTTTTTGCCTTCTGGCGCGAACGTCCGCGTCTGGCCTGGGGCTTTGTTGCGCTGGGTAGTGTTCTGGGCCTGGCGATGGGCTATGGGCAGGTGATGCGCGGGGCGCATTTTTTCTCTCACAACCTGTGGGCCGGGTGGTGGGTTTGGTTTTCTCAGGTGGCGGTCTACGGGCTTGTTTCCACCTGGTTTGCAAAAGAGTGACGAGGGTATGTTAGAGAGTCTCAACTACAGTTTGTTTTATCTGATTAACGCTACGCCGGCTTCACCCGAGTGGATGATTGATTTTGCCACGTTTGTTGCAAGGGACCTGATCAGCATCGTTCCCGCTCTGGCGGTCATTCTCTGGCTGTGGGGGCCGCGCAAGCAGGTCAGCGCGCAGCGCCAGCTGGTGATTAAGGTTTCCATGGCGATCGGCGTCAGCGTGCTGACCAGCTTCATTCTGGGACACGCGTTCCCGCACGACCGTCCGTTTGTCGACCACGTCGGCTATACCTTCCTGCACCACGCGCCGGACGACTCCTTCCCGAGCGACCACGGCACGGTAATCTTCACCTTTGCGCTGGCCTTCCTCTTCTGGCATCGCCTGTGGTCCGGTGCGGTGCTAATGGCAACGGCGGTCGCTATCGCGTGGTCACGCGTTTATCTGGGGGTCCACTGGCCGCTGGACATGGTCGGCGGATTCCTGGTGGGATTGATCGGCTGCGTCAGCGCGGCAATCCTGTGGAACCTGTTTGGCCAGGCGCTTTATCGCGGGCTGTCTCAGCTGTATCGCGTGCTGTTTGCCCTGCCCATCCGCAAAGGCTGGATACGTGACTAACCCAGGTCCTACGGGTTACACTTGAGCCCCCGCCCTGCGGGGGCTTACTTTTTTATTCCCGAGGAACTATGGAAACACGACGCGATGACCGCATTGCTCAGCTCATTCAGGCGCTGAAGCGCAGCGATAAGCTTCATCTCAAGGAGGCCGCCGCCCTGCTCGGCGTTTCTGAGATGACCATTCGTCGCGATCTGAACAGCGACAGCGCGCCCGTCGTGCTGCTGGGCGGGTATATCGTGCTAGAGCCGCGCGCCGCCAGCCACTACCTGCTGAGCGATCAGAAAACGCGCCTCGTTGAAGAAAAACGCAAAGCGGCGCGTCTTGCCGCCTCCCTCGTTCAGCCCCACCAGACGCTGTTTTTTGACTGCGGCACCACCACGCCCTGGATTATCGAAGCGATCGACAGCGGCATGCCCTTCACCGCGGTCTGCTACTCGCTAAACACCTTTCTGGCCCTGCAGGAGAAGCCCGAGTGCCGGGTGATCCTCTGCGGCGGCGAGTTCCACGCCAGCAACGCCATCTTCAAGCCGCTTAACCTGCAGGATACGCTCGGCCATCTGTGCCCGGACATCGCGTTTTATTCGGCTGCGGGCGTCAGCGTTCGTCAGGGCGCAACCTGCTTCAACCTGGAAGAGCTGCCGGTGAAGCACTGGGCGCTCAACGCGGCGCAGCAGCACGTGCTGGTGGTGGATCACAGTAAGTTTGGCAAGGTGCGTCCGGCAAGGATGGGCGAGCTGGCGCAGTTTGACGCGATCGTTAGCGACTGCCGCCCGGACGACGAGCTGGTGGCGTATGCGAAAGCGCAGCAGGTGAAGTTGATGTATTGAGTGGGGGGTGGCCTGATGCCCGCCCCCCCCGGCCCTCTTCCACGGGGAGAGGGTGAGAAGCAAAAATGCTTAGCTGAACCAGCTGCCGAACCATCCGTGGAATTTCATCAACACGAAGTCCCACATCCGGCTGAAGAAGCCCCCCTCTTCAACCGCTTCCATCACGATCAGCGGGCGCTGCTCGATGGATTTACCGTTAAGCTGGAAGTCAATGGTCCCGACAACCTGACCTTTCTTCAGCGGCGCGGTGAGCTGTGGCTCCGTCAGGGTGAAGCTGGCCTTCAGGTTTTTCAGCTGTCCGCGGGGAATGGTCACCGAACCGGCTTCCCCAGCCCCCAGGTTAACCTCGCTCTTGTCGCCAAACCAGACGCGCTGGCTGATAAAGGTTGCGTCCGGCTTAATCGGCGTAACGGTCTCAAAGAAGCGGAAGCCCCAGGTCAGCAGCTTTTCAGATTCGTTAAAGCGAATGCGGTCGGTTTTCGTGCCAAGCACCACCGAGATTAAGCGCATATCGCCCTGCGTCGCGGAGGCCACCAGGTTGTAGCCCGCGCCCGCGGTGGTGCCGGTTTTCATCCCGTCCACGTTAACGTTGCTGCTCCACAGCAGGCGGTTGCGGTTCGGCTGGCGGATATTGTTGAAGGTGAACTCTTTCTCTTTGTGGATGGCATACTCTTCAGGCACGTCGTGGATCAACGCCTTGCCCAGCAGCGCCATATCGCGGGCGGTGCTGAACTGGCCCGGTGCGTCCAGGCCGTGGACGGTTTTAAACGTAGTGTTGGTTAAGCCCAATTTCTGCGCGTAACCGTTCATCAGCCCGATGAAAGAGTCCTGGCTACCCGCCACGTAATCCGCCAGCGCAATACAGGCGTCGTTACCCGACTGGATAATCACCCCTTTGTTGAGGTCGGAAACCGACACCTGGTCGCCCGGCTTGAGGAACATTACCGACGAGCCGCGCAGCGCGGGGTTACCCGTCGCCCACGCATCTTTTCCGATGGTTACCTTATCATCGAGCTTAATTTTGCCCGCCTTCAGCGCCTGCCCCACCACGTAGCTGGTCATGATCTTGGTCAGGCTGGCCGGGTCGAGCTTCTCATCGGCGTTACCTTCCGCCAGCACCTTACCGCTGGCGTAGTCCATCAAAATCCAGGCGCGCGCATCCACCGGTGGCGCTTCCGGAGCCGTTGTTTCAGCTGCATAAACCGTTGGAGCAAACAGGAAAAGGAGCGCAGAGCCCGCCGCCAGGCTGCGCAGAGAAGAAGTTTTTTGCGTCATAAATGCCACCCGAGTGTCCTTTCTTAAATCACGTCACAATCACCGTGTCGCAAGAAGCGATGAGTAATAGCGCACTACAGCGTTCAAAGAAACCTAATCCAGGTAAAGTTTTTAAAGTTTATGCAATAACATCCGGTTACGCTTCGGTTAACGCGTTTTTTTTCGTCTTTGTTGCGTAATTGTTGGGTTTATCTCACCATGTCGGCTCTCGGGTTTGACTCTTTGAGGAATAACGATGATTACGCTGTGGGGAAGGAACAACTCGACCAACGTCAAGAAGGTGCTGTGGACGCTGGAAGAGCTGGATTTACCGTTTGAGCAGGTGATGGCCGGTTTAGAGTTTGGCGTAAATAAAGAGGCTGAGTATCTGGCCATGAACCCAAACGGCCTGGTGCCGCTGCTGCGCGATGAAGAAACCAACGTAACGCTGTGGGAATCGAACACCATTGTGCGTTACCTTGCCGCCCAGTATGGCCAAAGCCGCCTGTGGGTCGATAGCCCGGCGCAGCGCGCGCAGGGTGAAAAGTGGATGGACTGGGCCAACCAGACGCTCTCTCCCACCCACCGCGTGATCCTGATGGGGCTTATCCGCACGCCGGAACCCGAACGAGACTACCCCGCCATCCACGCCGCGCAGGACGCCTGTGAAGGGCTGTTTGCGATGATGGATGACGAGCTGGCGAAGCACGCGTGGTTCTCCGGTGATGCCTTTGGCGTCGGGGATATTGCCGTGGCGCCGTTCGTCTGGAACCTGACCAACATGGGCCTGAAGTGGACGCCGCGCCCGCACCTTGAGCGCTGGCTGAAGCAGCTCAGCGAGCGCCCGGCGTACCAGAACGTGGTGATGATCCCGGTCAGCTGATTACGTGCCGGACGGGCTGACCTTCAGGAGCTGCCCGTCCGTTTCATCGGTCAACACGTACAGATAGCCGTCCGGCCCGACCCGCACGTCGCGGATGCGCTGGTCTTTATCCCCCAGAATGCGCCCGTCCTCGGTCACTTTATTGCCGTCCACGCTCAGCACGATAACGTCCTTCTCCTTCAGCGCCCCGACGAACAGCTTGTTCTTCCACTGCGGAAAGACGTCGCTGTTGTAGAACGCCATCCCGCTCACGGCAGGCGAGACTTTCCAGACGAACAGCGGCTTTTCCGTCCCCTCAACGTGCTCGCCTTTGGCTTCGGGGATCTTCAGGCCGCTGTAGTTGATGCCGTGGGTCGCCAGCGGCCAGCCGTAGTTTTTCCCTTTCTCAGGAATGTTAATCTCGTCGCCGCCGCGCGGGCCATGCTCGTTAAGCCATAGCGCGTCGCTCCACGGGTTCATCGCCATGCCCTGCGGATTGCGAATGCCGTAAGACCAGATTTCCGGCCGCGCGCCGGCGGTCTTCACAAACGGGTTGTCCGGCGGCACCTTGCCGTCTTCCGTCAGGCGCACCACTTTACCCTGCAGCTTGTCGAGATCCTGCGCCGTCGAGCGCTGATTGTTCTCGCCAAGCCCAATGAATAAATGGCCTTTGCCGTCAAACGCCAGACGCCCGCCAAAGTGGTTGCCGGTAGAGAGTTTCGGCATCTGGCGGAACACCACCTGGAACCCCTCAATGCGCGAGAGATCGTCGCTCAGCCGGCCGTAGCCGACCGCCGTTCCGGCCTTACCGTCATCGCCCGCTTCGGCATAGCTGAGCCAGATCCGACGAGATGCTTCAAAATCGGGCGCCAGCACCACGTCAAGCAGCCCGCCCTGCCCGTTCGCCCAGACCTTCGGCACGCCGACGATAGGGTCAGAAAGCCCTTTTCCCGCCTGCCAGCGCTTAAGCTGCCCGTCCCGTAAGGTGACCAGCAGCCCCTTATCGTCCGGCAAAAACGCCACAGACCAGGGATGATCGAGTTTGGTTTGCAGCACCTCAACCTTGACCGCGTCGGGCGCGGCGAGAAGCGAAACGGGAAACAGCAGGGCGGGAATAAATATCAGCGAGGATCGATGCATGGCGCGCTCCTTTGTCGGCATATGGCATAAAGATTAGCCACAACGCCCAGGCGCGTTATCACTTTTACAAAAGCTTAATCAGAAGGGGGAGTTGCCTCCCCCGGGCTTAATGCTGTTCAAGCTTTTCCTGCTTGTTCAGACACATGATGCAAAGCGAGATCGTAGTCAGGCAGTTTTCGAGCTTATCCGCGTTGACGGCGATAAACGTGGGGCAGTCGTGGTGTCCGTTCATCAAACATACCCCTGCGACAGAAAGCGTTTCGGCGGCACGGCGCAGCGCAATCCGTTCGCTTTCGTCGAATTCCGCTTTCAGGGTCGGCGCTTTCTCGCGCATGAAATTACAGAGTTCAAAGAGATTATCACGCAGATGTTCGCTTTCGCTGACTGACATGTACCCCTTCGCCTTTCTCAACTGCAGATAGGCGGCAAGGTCGATTCTGACGTCGATCAGCTTGTTCAGCAGATCGCGTTTCAGTCTGTCAACGGACATGCTAGTTCCTCCTCTGTCAGCCTTAGTGCACAATAAGAATAAGGTTATTTTTTGTACAATTTAATGCCTGGGATCAATAAAACTAAACTGCTTAACATTCTTTACATTGTTACAACGTTCAACCTCACCCCTATCCCCGCAAAGAGTGTATAAATCCCCCGCGGAACGCTGTAAAATCCCGCCCTGATAACTCCATAATTGATGAATTTTTAACCTATGAGCAATGTTACGCACCAGCCGAAAATCGGCTTTGTCTCCCTGGGCTGCCCGAAAAACCTGGTGGATTCTGAACGTATCCTGACCGAACTGCGCACCGAGGGCTATGACGTGGTGCCAAGCTACGACAACGCCGACATGGTGATTGTCAACACCTGCGGCTTTATCGACAGCGCGGTCCAGGAGTCTCTGGAAGCCATCGGTGAAGCCCTGACGGAAAACGGCAAGGTCATCGTGACCGGCTGCCTGGGCGCGAAGGTGGATCAGATCCGCGAAGTGCATCCGAAGGTGCTGGAGATCACCGGCCCGCACAGCTACGAGCAGGTGCTGGAACACGTTCATCACTACGTGCCAAAACCGAAGCACAACCCGTTCCTGAGCCTGGTGCCGGAACAGGGCGTGAAGCTGACGCCGCGCCACTATGCGTACCTGAAAATTTCCGAAGGCTGCAACCACCGCTGCACCTTCTGCATCATCCCGTCGATGCGCGGCGATCTGGTAAGCCGTCCGATTGGCGAGGTGCTGGCCGAAGCCAAACGCCTGGCCGACGCGGGCGTCAAAGAGCTGCTGGTGATCTCCCAGGATACCTCGGCCTACGGCGTGGACGTGAAGCACCGCTCCGGCTTCCACAACGGCGAGCCGGTGAAAACCAGCATGGTGGGCCTGTGCGAACAGCTTTCGAAACTCGGGATCTGGACACGTCTGCACTACGTTTACCCTTACCCGCACGTTGACGACGTCATCCCGCTGATGGCGGAAGGCAAAATCCTGCCGTACCTGGACATTCCGCTGCAGCACGCCAGCCCGCGCATCCTGAAGCTGATGAAGCGTCCCGGCTCCGTTGACCGCCAGCTGGCGCGCATCAAGCAGTGGCGCGAAATCTGCCCGGAGCTGACCCTGCGCTCGACCTTTATCGTCGGCTTCCCGGGTGAAACCGAAGAAGATTTCCAGATGCTGCTCGACTTCCTGAAAGAAGCGCGTCTGGACCGCGTCGGCTGCTTCAAGTACAGCCCGGTTGAAGGCGCAACTGCCAACGAGCTGGCCGACCAGGTGCCGGAAGAGGTGAAAGAAGAACGCTGGAACCGCTTTATGCAGCTGCAGCAGCAGATCTCCGCCGAGCGCCTGCAGGAAAAAGTGGGCCGCGAGATTCTGGTGATTATTGATGAAGTCGATGAAGAAGGCGCGATTGGCCGCAGCATGGCCGATGCACCGGAAATCGACGGCGCGGTGTATCTGAACGGTGAAACCAGGGTTAAGCCGGGGGATATTATTCGCGTGAAGGTTGAAAACGCCGACGAGTACGACCTGTGGGGTAGCCGGGTTTAATTTAGCGTTTATTCCCCTCTTCCCGGAGGGGTGAGGGTGAAAAAACGCTCCGAACCGTCCCCTCTCCCCTACGGGGAGAGGGTTAGGGTGAGGGGCAAAAACTTACCCCTTTATCCTCGGATCCAGCGCATCGCGCAGCCCGTCGCCCAGCAGGTTAAACGCCAGCACCGTCAGGAAAATCGCCAGGCTCGGGAAAATTGCGACATGCGGCGCAATCACCATATCTGCCCTTGCCTCGTTCAGCATCGCGCCCCATTCCGGCGTCGGCGGCTGAGCGCCCAATCCCAGAAACGACAGGCTGGCCGCCGAGATTATCGACACGCCGATCCGCATCGTGAAATAGACCACGATAGACGACACCGTGCCCGGCAAAATATGGCTGAACAGAATGGTGGCATCGCTCGCCCCCACGCTGCGCGCCGACTCGATAAACGTCTGCTGCTTGAGCACCAGCGTATTGCCGCGCACCAGGCGCGCAAAGGCGGGAATGGAGAAGACCGCCACGGCGATAATGACGTTCGCCATGCCGCTGCCCATGATCGCCACCACGGCAATAGCCAGCAGGATTCCGGGGAAGGCAAACAGCACGTCGCAGATGCGCATGATCGCGCGGTCCCACCAGCCTTCGTAATACCCGGCGACCAGGCCGAGCACCGTACCGATCGCCGCGCCAATCAGCACGGCAAAGACGCCAGCGGCAAGCGAGATCTGCGCGCCCACCAGCACGCGGCTAAAGATGTCGCGCCCCAGTGAATCCACGCCGAACCAGTGCACCATCGACGGGCCGTCGTTCAGGCGGTCATAGTCGAAATAATTTTCCGCATCAAACGGCGCTATCCACGGAGCCAGCACCGCAACTACAATCAGCAGCAGGACGAAAATCCCCGCTGCCAGCGCCACGGGCTGACGGCGAAAGCGCCGCCAAAATTCAGACCACGGCGTTCTGACGCGTTCCGGCCTGACCCCCGGCATCGCGTTTATCATGGCTTCACGCCGCCAGTTCAATAATCGCATTTTATTTGTACCTGATAGCCGGGTTAATGGCGGCGTACAGCACGTCCACCACTAGGTTGATAAGAATAAACTCCAGTGAAAACAGCAGCACTTCCGCCTGAATCACCGGATAGTCGCGCATCTCCACCGAGTCCACCAGCAGTCGCCCCAGCCCCGGCCAGTTGAAGACTTTTTCCACCACGATAGAGCCGCCCAGAAGGAAGCCAAACTGCAGCCCCATCATCGTCACCACCGGGATCATCGCGTTGCGAAAGCCGTGCTTGAGGATCACCCACTTCTCGCTCACCCCTTTCGCCCGCGCGGTGCGGATGTAGTCCTCGCTCAGCACGTCGACAAACGACGCGCGGGTAAAGCGCGCCATTACCGCCGCCACGGCCGCGCCAAGCGTCAGGGAAGGCAAAATATAGTGCTTCCAGGTATCGGCCCCCACCGTCGGTAGCCAGCCCAGCTCAACGGAGAAGACCTGCATCAGCAGCATCCCGAGGGCAAAGGCCGGGAAGGAGATGCCGGTAACGGCCAGCGCCATCCCGAGCTTATCCGGCCAGCGGTTGCGCCAGACGGCGGCCACGATGCCCGCCGCAAGGCCGAACAGCACCGCCCAGGCCATGCTGGCAATCGTTAGCCAGAAGGTGGGCATAAATCGGCTGGCAATCTCTTCTGATACCGGGCGCCGCGAAACCATCGAGGTGCCGAAATCGCCCTGCAGAACGTTGCCGATATAGTGCAGGAACTGCCTGTACAGCGGCTGATCCAGCCCCAGCTGCTTACGCACCAGCTCAATGACCGTGGCGTCCGCCTCGGGACCTGCTATCAGGCGCGCCGGATCGCCCGGCAGCATATGGACAAACAAAAACACCAGCACCGCCACGATCAGCAGCGTCGGGAGCAGCCCCAGCAGGCGTTTACAAACGTAATTCAGCATGCCTTTCCCTCTCATCCCGCAGGCCTGCGCCCGCGGGAATGAGTTCTCTTATTTCAGATCCGCGTCGTCGAAGCTAAAGCCCGTGTCCGGCATGATATAGAACCCGGTCAGCGCTTTGTTATGGGCCGAGACCAGCTTTTCGACTACCAGCGGCACCCACGGCGACTCTTTCCAGATGATATCCTGCGCCTCTTTATACAGGCGCGCCTTCTCTTCCGGCTTCGTGGTTTTCAGCGCGTCGGTCAGGTCCTTATCAACCTGCGGGTTGCTGTAGAACGCGGTATTAAACAGCGTCGGCGGCCAGTTCTGCGAGGCGAACAGCGGGGAGAGCGCCCAGTCCGCTTCGCCGGTCGAGGCGGTCCAGCCGGTGTAGAACATTCTCACCCCGCTCTCTTTCTGCCCTTTGCCCTCCACCTCGGCCGCGCGCTGCCCGGCGTCCATCGCCGTCACCTGCGCCTTAATGCCCACCTGCGCCAGCTGCTGCTGGGTAAACTGCAGCACCTTCTGCGCGGTGCTGTGATTGTGCGATGACCACAGCGTGGTGCTAAAGCCGTTCGGGAACCCGGCCTCTTTCAACAGCTCGCGCGCTTTGGCCGGGTCGTAAGGCCACGGCTTATAGGCCTGGGAATACTCAATCGACGGCGGCAGCACGCCGGTGGCCGGCGTGGCGTATCCCGCAAAGGCCACCTTCACCAGCGCCTGACGGTTAATGGCGTAGTTGATCGCCTCGCGCACCTTCGGATTATCAAACGCCTTTTGCGTGACGTTCATGCTGATGTAGCGCTGCATGATCGACGGGCTGGCCACCAGCTCCAGCTTGCTGTTCTTCTTCAGCAGCGCGGCCTGCTCGTAGGGGATCGGGAAGGCGAACTGCGCCTCGCCGGTTTGCAGCATCGCCGCGCGGGTGTTGTTGTCAACTACCGGACGCCAGGTAATGGTGTCCAGCTTCGGCAGCCCCTTCTGCCAGTATCCGGCAAATTTCTTCACCTTCACAAAATCGGTCTGGTTCCAGGTGACCAGCTCGTACGGGCCGGTTCCGACCGGGTGGAAGCCGATCTCGTTGCCGTATTTCTTCAGCGCGGCGGGCGAAATCATCGCCGTCGCCGGATGCGCCAGAATATTGATAAACGCCGAGAACGGCTCTTTGAGGGTGATCTTCACCGTCGTAGGATCGACCGCCTCGGTGCTGGCGATATTTTTATACAGGTTATAGCGCTTGAGGCCGCTCGCCGGATCGCTGGCGCGATCGAGGTTCACCTTAACCGCCTGCGCGTTGAAGTCGGTCCCGTCCTGGAACTTAACCCCGGTTTTGAGCTTGATGGTGTAGACCAGCCCGTCGTCGGAAACGGTATAGCTCTCTGCCAGCACGTTCTTGAGCTTCATCTCTTTATCGAGGCCAAACAGCCCCTGATAGAAGGACTTCGCCACCGCCTGGGAAAGCGTATCGTTGGCGTCATACGGGTCCAGCGTCGTGAAGTTTGACCCGACCGCAACCACCACGTCCTTGGCAGCGAACGCGGGGGATGCGGCCAGAGCAGCCGTCACGCTCGCGGCTAAAAGCCATTTACGAGCAACAAAGTTAACCATTGTGTTCTCCTGCCTGGTGAAAGTTAAAGCCGCGAGAATGCATTGTCCTGGCGCGGCGGTGCCACAAAATGTCCGGGGCCGACTTCACGCAGCGTCACGCGCTCCATGGTTTCGCCCCGCTTGCGGATATTGCTCGGCATTTCATCCTGCAGCAGCACGCGCTGGGCGTGGCGATGCGCAGGATCGGCGACCGGAACGGCGGCCATCAGCTTGCGGGTGTACGGGTGCTGCGGGTTTTCAAATACCGCCCGCCGCGGGCCCATCTCAACGATCTGCCCCATGTACATCACCGCCACGCGGTGGCTGATGCGCTCTACCACCGCCATGTCGTGGGAAATAAACAGAAACGCGATCCCCATATCCCGCTGGAGATCGAGCAGCAGATTGATGATTTGCGCGCGAATAGAAACGTCGAGGGCCGAAACCGACTCGTCGGCAATTACCACCTTCGGGTTGAGCGCCAGCGCGCGGGCGATGCAGATCCGCTGCCGCTGGCCGCCGGAAAACTCGTGCGGATAGCGCCAGGCGTGTTCCGGCTTCAGCCCCACGCGCTCGAGCAGCCAGGCAACGCGTCGCTGCGCCGCCTCGCCGTCGAGGAGGTTATGCACGCGCAGCGGCTCCATAATTGAATAGCCCACCGTATGGCGCGGATCGAGCGAGGCGTAAGGGTCCTGAAAGATAAACTGAATATCCCGGCGCACCGCCTGCAGCCTGCGCTGGGGCAGCGCGTCAATGCGCTCGCCGTTAAAGGTGATGCTGCCCTCCTGCGACTCCACCAGCCGCAGCAGCGCCCGTCCAATGGTCGATTTACCGCTTCCCGACTCGCCCACCAGCGCCAGCGTTTCGCCGGGCCACAGGTCAAAGCTGACGTTTTCAACGGCGTGCACTTCCCGCTTAACGCGGTTGAGGATGCCGCCGCGCAGGGGAAAGCGGGTCACCAGATTGCGCACCTCAAGGATCGGCCTGCCAGCGACCACGGTATCCTGCTCGTCTTCCGGCTCCGGGCTTCCGGCTCCGTCAGAGGACATCAGCGGAAAGCGCCGCGGCAGATCGCAGCCGTTCATCGCGCCGAGCTTCGGCACCGCGGCCAGCAGCGCTTTCGTGTACGGATGGACCGGCGCGTGAAAAATCTGCTCAACGCTGCCCGTTTCCACCGCATGGCCCTGGTGCATTACCAGCACGCGGTCGGCAATGTCGGCCACCACGCCCATATCGTGGGTGATAAAAATCACCCCCATATCCATCTCCTGCTGCAGGACGTTGATCAGCTGCAGGATCTGCGCCTGAATGGTCACGTCCAGCGCGGTGGTCGGTTCATCTGCAATCAGCACCGCCGGGCGGCACGACAGCGCCATGGCGATCATCACGCGCTGGCGCATTCCTCCGGAGAGCTGGTGCGGGTAGCGGCCCAGAATGGTCTGCGCCTCCGGGATGCGCACCCGTTCCAGCATCCGCCGCGCCTCGTTCATCGCCTCTTCGCCGCTCAGCCCCTGATGCAGCCGGATGGATTCGGCAATCTGCTCGCCGATCGGAAAGACCGGGTTCAGCGAGGTCATCGGCTCCTGAAAGATCATGGCGACGTCTGCGCCGCGCACGCCCTGCATCTGCGCCGCGCTCAGCTCGTCTAAATCAATTACCTGGCGGTTGCGGCGGCGAAGCAGGATCTGCTCGCTGGTCACCTGCACGCCGGACGTTTCCAGCAGACGCATCAGCGCCAGCGCCGTAACCGACTTGCCGGAACCGGACTCGCCGACGATCGCCAGCGTCTCGCCGCGCTTCAGCGAGAACGATAAATCCTGTACTGCGGGGATGAACTGCCGCTCGTCCTGAAACGCAATATTCAGCCGGCGGACCGCCAGCACTTCCCGGCTGTCCAGCTCTTCACTGTGCGGCACGCGATGCCCCCTTATTCACGATAAATTCCGGTGCTGGGCTCGTCGCCGGCGTAGCCCCAGGCGCGGTACATCCCTTCGCTGTTGAACGGCAGCGCGACGTTTCCCTCGCGATCGACGGCGATTAATCCGCCCTCGCCGCCCAGCGCGGGCAGTTTTTCCATCACCACGCGCTCGCAGGCCTCGCTCAGGCTCAGGCCGCCGTAATCCATCAGCGCGGTAATGTCGTACGCCGCCAGGGTGCGGATAAACACCTCGCCGGTGCCGGTGCACGACACCGCCGCCGTGGCGTTATTGGCATAGCATCCCGCGCCCGGTAGCGGGCTGTCGCCGACCCTGCCCGGCAGCTTGTTGGTCATCCCGCCGGTTGAGGTCGCGGCGGCGAGATTGCCCGCCTTATCCAGCGCGACCGCGCCCACCGTGCCCATCTTGGTGCTTTCGTCCAGTGGCGCAACGTGGTCGAGCTGCGTCACGCCGGCCGAACGCGCCTCCAGCAGCTGCTGGTAGCGTTCAGGCGTTGAAAACGTGTCGGGCGGAACGAGCGCCATACCGTGCCCGGCGGCAAAGCGCTCCGCCCCGGCTCCCGCCATCAGGACGTGCGGGCTTTGCTCCATCACCAGGCGCGCCGCCAGCACCGGATTGCGCAGGCGCGTCACGCCCGCCACCGCCCCGGCCTTGAGGGTGACGCCGTCCATCACGCAGGCATCCAGCTCGTGCGTTTCATCGCGGGTAAAGACCGAACCGATCCCCGCATTGAACAGCGGGCACTCCTCCAGCAGGCGCACCGCTTCGGTCACCACGTCAAGCGCGCTCTCGCCCGCCTCCAGCATCCGCTGGCCGGTTTCCACAATCTCGTACAGCGCATCGATATAGCGCTTTTCCTGCTCCGGCGTGAGCTGCGACCGTGTAATGGCCCCGGCACCGCCATGAATTGCAATCACTGCCTTACCCATTTCGCCTCACCCGTCGGCCCTGTCTGCCGCTTTTTCTATAAATATCATTATCGTCGATGATTATTCAGATGATTTTTGAATATAGAAAGACCAAGGTGTGATGTAAAGCTTACGCCTGCGGGTCATACAGTTAGCGGCACTTTTCTGCCATAATGAGCGCTTTCGTTTTTACTCCTCAGGAGCCCACCATGGATTTTACCGCCGGACTGATGCCGCTTGAGACGGCATTGACGCAGATGCTTGACCGCGTTTCCCCCCTGCACGACCGCGAGACGCTGCCGCTGGCGCGCTGCTTTGGCCGCATCGTCGCCCGCGATATCGTTTCGCCGCTGAACGTGCCGGGGTTTGATAACTCGGCCATGGACGGTTACGCGGTACGCCTGGCGGATATTCAGGCGGGGCAGCCGCTGCCGGTGGCGGGAAAAGCCTTTGCGGGCCAGCCGTTCAGCGGTGAGTGGCCAGCGGGGACGTGCGTGCGCATTATGACCGGCGCGCCGGTTCCGGCGGGCTGCGACGCGGTGGTGATGCAGGAAGAGACGGAACAAACCGACGGCGGCGTGCGTTTTACCGCTGAGGTTAAACGGGGCCAGAACATTCGCCGCGTGGGGGAAGATATTACCCTCGGCGCGACCGTCTTTGCCGCCGGGCAGAAGCTGACCGTCGCCGAGCTGCCGGTGCTGGCCTCGCTCGGCATCGCGGAGGTTGACGTTATCCGCAGGGTGCGCGTGGCGGTCTTCTCGACGGGCGATGAACTCCAGCTTCCGGGCCAGCCGCTGAGGGACGGCCAGATTTACGACACCAACCGCCTGGCGGTGCACCTGATGCTGGAGCAACTGGGCTGCGAGGTGATTAACCTCGGCATTATTCCTGACGATCCGGACAAGCTGCGCGCCGCCTTTATCGAGGCGGACAAATCCGCTGACGTGGTGATCAGCTCCGGCGGCGTCTCCGTCGGCGAAGCGGACTACACCAAGATCATTCTCGACGAGCTGGGTGAAATCGCCTTCTGGAAGCTGGCGATTAAGCCGGGCAAACCGTTCGCCTTCGGCAAGCTGGCCAACAGCTGGTTCTGCGGCCTGCCGGGCAATCCGGTCTCCGCCGCCCTGACCTTCTACCAGCTGGTGCAGCCGCTGCTGGCGACGCTTTCCGGCAACCGCGCCAGCCCGCTTCCCGCCCGCCAGCGCGCGCGCGCGGCCACGCGGCTGAAGAAATCCCCGGGACGCCTTGATTTCCAGCGCGGCATTTTAACGCGCAGCGCCGACGGCGAGCTGGAGGTGAGCACCACCGGCCACCAGGGCTCGCACATTTTCAGCTCCTTCAGCCAGGGCAACTGCTTCATCGTGCTGGAGCGCGAGCGCGGCAATGTGGAAGCCGGCGAATGGGTTGAGGTGGAAGCCTTTAACCACCTGTTCGGAGGCTAAGATGACGGTTGAGCTGAGCGACCAGGAGATGATGCGCTATAACCGCCAGATCGTGCTGCGCGGTTTTGACTTCGAGGGCCAGGAAGCGCTGAAGGCGGCGAACGTGCTGGTGGTCGGGCTCGGCGGGCTGGGCTGCGCGGCGGCGCAGTATCTTGCCGCGGCGGGCGTGGGTCGCATGACGCTGCTGGATTTTGATACGGTATCGGTGTCCAACCTGCAGCGCCAGACGCTGCACAGCGATGCGACCGTCGGCCAGCCGAAGGTTGAATCCGCCCGCGCGGCGCTGGCGCGCATCAATCCCAACGTTCAGCTCACGCTCATTGACGCCATGCTGGACGACGCGGCGCTCGGCGAGCAGATTGCGCGGCACGATCTGGTGCTGGACTGCACCGACAACGTCGCCATTCGACAGCAGCTTAACGCCGGCTGTTTCGCCCACAAAACGCCGCTGGTTTCCGGCGCGGCGATCCGCATGGAGGGACAGGTCAGCGTTTTCACGTACGCGGAAGGTGAACCCTGCTACCGCTGCCTGAGCCGCCTGTTCGGCGAAAATGCATTGACCTGCGTGGAGGCGGGCGTGATGGCGCCTTTGGTCGGCGTGATTGGGTCGCTGCAGGCGATGGAAGCGATCAAGGTATTAGCGCATTACGGTGCGCCCGCCGCGGGGAAAATCGTGATGTACGACGCGATGACCTGCCAGTTCCGCGAGATGAAGCTGATGCGCAATCCGGGGTGCGAGGTGTGCGGAGGTTAAACCGCATCGCGGCGTGATGCCCTCACCCCGGCCCTCTCCCACAGGGAGAGGGAGAAAATCGTAGGCCGGCTAAGCGTCAGCGCCATCCGGCAACAGCGTCAAATCGACGTCCGTCCAAACGCCCCCTGCCAGTCCTGCTCAAACTTCACGATCGCCGCATCCACTGCCGGAGAGGTAATAAACTGCTGCGCCACGTCCAGCGGCAGCGTAATGGATTCACAGCCTGCCAGCAGGCAGTCCAGCGCCTGGCGCGGGGTTTTGAAGCTGGCGGCCAGCACTTTTGACTGTGGCGCGTGCAGCGTCAGCAGCTGCTGCAATTCCACCACCGTCTGGATCCCGTCTCCGCCCTGCGCGTCCACGCGGTTAACGTAAGGGGCAACGTACTCGGCCCCCGCCAGCGCGGAGAGCATCCCCTGCGCCGCGCCGTAAACGGCGGTGCCCAGCGTTGGGATCCCTTCCGCTTTCAGCATTTTGATCGCCGCCAGGCCTTCCGCGGTGACCGGCACTTTCACCACCAGATCGCTGATAATCGCGCGCAGCTTGCGCGCGTCTTCGACCATGCCTTCGGCGCTGCTCGCCATAACCTGCGCAAACAGGCGGCCTTTACCGCCGAGCGCGTCATGCAATTCCGGCAGCAGCACGTCCAGCGGCTTTTTACCCGCCGCCACGATGCTTGGGTTGGTGGTTACGCCAGCCAGCGGGAAGATGCGCGCCAGCTTTTTCACCGCCGCAACGTCAGATGTATCCAGATAAAGTTCCATGATGTGATCCTCAAAATTAGCCTGCGCTAACCCTATCACGGCAAAACCCGCTCAAGAGTTGACCCATATCAAGATAACTTTCATTCGAAAGTCATTTAATATTCATACGCAACACAAGAGGCGAAATCATGATCTTCAATATTCAGCGTTACTCTACCCATGACGGCCCCGGCATCCGCACCGTAGTATTCCTGAAAGGCTGCTCGCTGGGCTGCCGCTGGTGTCAGAACCCGGAAAGCCGCTCCCGCACCCGGGACGTGCTGTTTGACGCGCGCCTGTGCCTTGACGGCTGCGACCTGTGCCAGCAGGCCGCGCCGGGCGTGGTTGAGCGTGCGCTGAACGGGCTGGTGATCCACCGCGAAAAGCTGAACGACGACGCGCTGAACGCCCTCACCCCCTGCTGCCCGACGCAGGCGCTCACCGTCTGCGGTGAAGAAAAACCCGTCGCCGAGATTATGGCGACCGTGCTGCGCGACAAGCCTTTTTACGACCGCAGCGGCGGCGGCCTGACGCTCTCCGGCGGCGAGCCGTTTATGAATCCCGAGCTGGCGCACGACCTGTTCAAGGCGAGCCATGAACAGGGCATTCATACCGCCGTTGAAACCTGCCTGCACGTGCCGTGGCACTACATCGAGCCGTCATTACCGTATGTCGATCTGTTCCTCGCCGACCTGAAACACGTTGATCCTGAAGTGTTCAAACAGTGGACCGACGGCTCGGCAAAGCGCATCCTGGAGAACCTCAAGCGTCTGGCCGCCGCCGGGAAGAAGATCACCATCCGCGTGCCGCTCATTCAGGGCTTTAACGCCGATGAAGCCTCCGTGACCGCCATTACCAACTTCGCGGCGGACGAACTCAACGTACACGATATTCATTTTCTGCCGTACCACACGCTGGGCATGAACAAATACACCCTGCTCGGCCAACCTTACTCTGCCCCTGATAAACCGCTGGATAGCCCGGAAATACTGGACTTTGCCCAGACGTACGCCTGCCAGAAAGGGCTAACCGCGACCTTACGAGGATAAACTGATGACGACTTTGAATCTCAACACGCTCAGCGAGCGCATTAAAGCGCACAAAATGGCCCTGGTGCATATCGTTAAGCCGCCGGTCTGTACCGAGCGCGCGCAGCACTACACCGAAATGTACCAGCAGCACCTGGACAAGCCGATCCCGGTGCGCCGCGCGCTGGCGCTGGCCCATCACCTGGCGAATCGCACCATCTGGATCAAGCACGACGAGCTGATCATCGGTAACCAGGCGAGCGAAGTGCGCGCCGCGCCGATCTTCCCGGAATACACCGTGTCGTGGATTGAAAAAGAGATCGACGACCTGGCGGATCGTCCGGGCGCGGGCTTTGCGGTGAGCGAAGAGAACAAGCGCGTGCTGCATGAGATCTGCCCGTGGTGGCGCGGCCAGACGGTGCAGGACCGCTGCTACGGCATGTTTACCGACGAGCAGAAAGGCCTGCTGGAGACGGGCATTATTAAAGCCGAAGGCAACATGACCTCCGGCGATGCGCATCTGGCGGTCAACTTCCCGCTGGTGCTGGAAATGGGCCTCGACGGCCTGCGCGCGAAGGTGGCCGAACGCCGCTCGCGCATCAACCTGACGGTGCTGGAAGACCTGCACGGCGACCAGTTCCTGAAGGCAATTGACATCGTGCTGGACGCGGTGAGCCTGCACATCACGCGCTTTGCCGACCTGGCGCGCGAAATGGCGTCAACAGAGACCCGCGAAAGCCGCCGCGACGAGCTGCTGGCGATGGCGGAAAACTGCGACGTAATTGCCCACGAGCCGCCGAAAACCTTCTGGCAGGCGCTGCAGCTGTGCTACTTCATCCAGCTGATCCTGCAGATTGAGTCCAACGGCCACTCCGTGTCGTTCGCCCGCATGGACCAGTATCTCTATCCGTTCTACCGCCGCGACGTGGAGCTGAACCAGAGCCTCGACCGAGAGCACGCCATCGAGCTGCTGCACAGCTGCTGGCTGAAGCTGCTGGAAGTGAACAAGATCCGCTCCGGCTCGCACTCCAAGGCCTCGGCGGGCAGCCCGCTGTATCAGAACGTCACGATTGGCGGCCAGAAGCTGGTGAACGGCGAGCCGATGGACGCGGTGAACCCGCTCTCCTACGCGATTCTGGAATCCTGCGGTCGCCTGCGCTCCACCCAGCCGAACCTGAGCGTGCGCTACCACGCGGGCATGAGCAACGACTTCCTCGACGCCTGCGTGCAGGTGATCCGCTGCGGCTTCGGCATGCCGGCGTTTAACAATGATGAAATCGTGATCCCGGAATTTATCAAGCTCGGCGTAGAGAAAGACGACGCCTACGACTATGCGGCGATCGGCTGCATCGAAACCGCCGTGGGCGGCAAGTGGGGCTACCGCTGCACCGGCATGAGCTTTATTAACTTCGCCCGCGTAATGCTCGCGGCGATGGAAGGCGGACGCGACGCCACCAGCGGCAAGGTGTTCCTGCCGCAGGAGAAAGCGCTTTCCGCGGGTAATTTCGATAACTTCGACGAGGTGATGGCCGCCTGGGATACCCAGATCCGCTACTACACCCGCAAATCCATCGAAATCGAGTACGTGGTGGACACCATGCTGGAGGAGAACGTGCACGACATTCTCTGCTCCGCGCTGGTGGACGACTGCATCGAGCGCGCGAAAAGCATCAAGCAGGGCGGCGCGAAGTATGACTGGGTTTCCGGCCTGCAGGTCGGTATTGCTAACCTCGGCAACAGCCTGGCGGCGGTGAAGAAGCTGGTCTTCGAACAGGGCGCGATTGGCCAGCAGCAGCTGGCGGCAGCGCTGGCCGATGACTATGAAGGCCTGACCCACGAGCAGCTGCGCCAGCGCCTGATCAACGGCGCGCCGAAGTACGGTAACGACGACGACAGCGTGGATCTTCTGCTGGCGCGCGCCTATCAAACCTACATCGAAGAGCTGAAGCAGTACCACAACCCGCGCTACGGCCGCGGCCCGATTGGCGGTAATTACTATGCGGGCACGTCGTCTATCTCCGCGAACGTGCCGTTTGGCGCGGCGACGATGGCAACGCCGGACGGTCGTAAGGCATATACCCCGCTGGCGGAAGGCGCAAGCCCGTCGTCCGGTACCGACCACCTCGGCCCGACGGCGGTTATCGGCTCCGTGGGCAAGCTGCCGACCGAGGCGATTCTCGGCGGCGTGCTGCTGAACCAGAAGCTGAACCCGTCGACGCTGGAAAACGACGGCGACCGTCAGAAGCTGATGGTGCTGCTGCGCACCTTCTTCGAGGTGCATAAAGGCTGGCACATTCAGTACAACATCGTCTCGCGCGAAACGCTGCTGGAAGCGAAGAAGCACCCTGACCAGTATCGCGACCTGGTGGTGCGCGTAGCGGGCTACTCGGCGTTCTTCACCGCCCTGTCGCCGGACGCGCAGGACGATATCATCGCCCGTACTGAGCATACATTGTAACGCGTTATCCCCTCTCTCCTGAGGGTGAGGGGAAATGCGCACGCTGATGCCCTCACCCCGGCCCTCTCCCACGGGGAGAGGGAGAAAAACTAAAAACGGTAACCTCGGTTGCCGTTTTGCTTTTACTTTCGAATGAAATAAATTTGTGCTCCCCGTCACCTTGTTATTAGAATGTTTCAAAACGAAGTGACTCTGGAGCACAGTATGACCGTAAAAGTTATCGTCACCGATATGGACGGTACTTTCCTGGATGACGCCAAGCAGTACGATCGCGACAGCTTCCAGGCACAGTTCGCGCAGCTTAAGGCGCGCAATATTGAATTTGTTGTCGCCAGCGGCAACCAGTATTACCAGCTCATCTCCTTCTTCCCGGAACTCAAAGCGCAGATCTCCTTCGTGGCGGAAAACGGCGCGCTGGTCTTCGACCGCGGCGAACAGATTTTCCACGGCGAGCTGACGAAGCACGAGTCGCAGATCGTGATTGGCGAGCTGCTGAAAGATAAAGGGCTGAACTTCGTGGCCTGCGGGCTGGAAAGCGCCTACGTCAGCGACAAGGCGCCAGACGCGTTCGTGGCGCTGATGTCGAAACACTATCACCGCTTAAAGCGCATCAGCGATTACCGTGAAATCGACGACGTGCTGTTCAAGTTCTCCCTGAACCTGCCGGACAGCGATATCCCGAACCTCGTTGATAAGCTGCACGTCTCGCTCGACGGCATTATGAAGCCGGTGACCAGCGGCTTTGGCTTTGTCGATTTAATCATTCCCGGCCTGCACAAAGCCAACGGCATCAGCCGCCTGCTCAAGCGCTGGAACGTCTCCCCGCAGGAATGCGTGGCGATCGGCGACAGCGGCAACGATGCGGAAATGCTGAAGCTGGTGAAGTACTCCTTTGCCATGGGCAACGCGGCAGAGAGCATTAAAGAAATCAGCCGCTACGGCACCGACGACAACAACCATCAGGGCGCGCTGAACGTCATTCAGGCCGTGCTCGACAACCATTCTCCGTTCGACGCCTGACCCCTTTCCAGCCGGAGCCCCGCTCCGGCCCTTCACTCTTTTTCCATCCTGTGCTGCCCATCAAGTTTTTAAACTTGCATTAACTTATTTTTAACTTAAAGTATCGTTTGTAGATACTTTTACTTTCGAATGAAAGATGCGAGGCGGTTATGACGATGACGTTTACCAGTGAAACATTGCCTGCGGACCACAAGGCGGCAATCCGTCAGATGAAGCGCGAGCTGCGGGCGCAAATCGGCGACGTGCAGGCGGTGTTCGACAGGCTCAGCGACAAAATTGCCACCCGCGTGGCGGAAATCAACGGGCTGAAAAACAAAGGCCAGGACGTCTGGCCGGTAATTCCGTTTGCTGACGTGAAAAACGGGCGCATCACCGCAGAGCAGCGCGAGGCGGTTAAGCGCCGGGGCTGCGCGGTGATCAAGGGTCATTTCCCGCGCGAGCAGGCGCTGGCGTGGGATAAATCGATGCTCGACTACCTCGATCTCAACCGCTTTGACGACGTGTACAAAGGCCCGGGCGATAACTTCTTCGGCACGCTGACGGCCTCACGCCCGGAGATTTACCCGATCTACTGGTCACAGGCGCAGATGCAGGCGCGCCAGAGTGAAGAGATGGCGCAGGTACAATCCTTCCTGAACCGCTTGTGGACGTTCGAAAGCAACGGCAAGCAGTGGTTCAACCCGGACGTGAGCGTGATTTATCCGGATCGCATCCGCCGCCGTCCGCCGGGAACGACGTCTAAAGGGCTGGGGGCGCATACCGACTCCGGCGCGCTGGAGCGCTGGCTGCTTCCGGCGTATCAGCAGGTTTTCGCCCGCGTCTTTGACGGCAACGTTGAGCAATACGATCCGTGGAACGCGGCGCACCGTACCGAAGTGGAAGAGTACACCGTGGATAACACCACCAAATGCTCGGTGTTCCGCACCTTCCAGGGCTGGACGGCGCTGTCGGACATGATCCCCGGTCAGGGTCTGCTGCACGTGGTGCCGATCCCGGAAGCGATGGCCTATATTCTGCTGCGCCCGCTGCTGGACGATGTTCCCGAGGACGAACTGTGCGGCGTCGCGCCGGGGCGCGTGCTGCCGATTTCCGAGAAGTGGCACCCGCTGCTCATTGAGGCGCTGACCAGCATTCCGGCGCTGGACGCGGGCGATTCCGTCTGGTGGCACTGCGACGTCATCCACTCCGTGGCGCCGGTGGAAAACCAGCAGGGCTGGGGGAACGTGATGTATATTCCGGCCGCGCCGATGTGCGAGAAGAACCTCGCCTACGCGAAGAAGGTTAAGGAAGCGCTGGAGGCCGGAGCGTCGCCGGGCGATTTCCCGCGCGAGGATTATGAAACCGCCTGGCAGGACCGCTTCACCGTGAACGATCTCAACATCCACGGCAGGCGCGCGCTGGGCATGGCCTAATCGCCGTACAGCCCTTCCCGCTCAACGGCGGTGCGTCGTTTCCCCTGACGTATCCGCCGTACCGACTCCCGCACCGCCAGCGTGCCGTTCAGCAGCAGCGTGCCGACCGGCGCATCCGGACGCATCAGCCGCTGCTGGAGCATGTGCACCGCTTCGGTGCCCAGCTCGTCGCGCGGGACGAGTACCGCGGTCAGCGGCACGTCCTGAATCGCCGCCAGGTTAAACCCGTCGATGCTCATCACCGAGACATCCTGCGGCACGCGCAATCCCTGTTTCTGCAGCGCGGTGATGGTGCCCGCCGCCATAAAGTCGCCGCCGACCAGGAACGCCGTCGGCAGATCTTTTCCCTGCCGTTGGTCAAGCCACTCGCTCACCAGATGCTCCGTCTCTTTGGCGCTGAAGCTTTGCACCTCCAGCAGATCGCGTTTGTCGTCGAAGCGCAAATTATGCGTGCGCCACGCATCGCGGATCCCCGACAGGCGCAGCTCCATGGTATAGCGCCGCAGACAGAGCACGGTCATCACCTCACGATGCCCCATCTCGAACAGATACTCCGCCGCTCTCTCGCCGATGGAACGGTGATCCGGCGCGACGGCAGGCAGGCGCATATGCCGGTCACGGCAGTTGATCAGCATGCAGGTTTTCCCCACGTCCACCGCCAGATCGTGAATGTGCGGATCGTCAATGCCCAGCAGAATGGCGGCCTGGGTATCCGGCTCGTTCATGCGCGCCAGAAACAGCTGCGCGTCGCCGTCGTTTTCCTCCAGCGCGCAGTAGCGCAGGCGCACCTCGTGGGAGGCCAGCGCCTTACCCACGCTCTGGATCACGCGGTAGTAAAAGATGTCGGACCGCTCGTCAAACGCCCGCTGCGGCGCGAAGACCACCAGGCTGTTGAGCAGCAGCCGCCCCGCCGCCAGACCGTCCATCACGCCCAGCTCCCGCGCGCAGGCCAGCACTTTCGCCCGCGCGCGTTCGCTGGTGTTGGCTTTGCCCGCCAGCACGCGCGAAACGGTGCTGATCGAAAGCTGCGTGCGCTCAGCGATTTGGGTGATTTTTAGCCTTTTATCCATTTTGTGATCTGGCTCCGGTTATGTCTTGAAAATTTTTTCATATCGCCGCCAATGCTCAATAACTTAGCTCCTGAGGCCACGAACGATCAATCACAAAGGATCATGAAAAGTTTTGCATAAAATCCCCTGTTGTCCAGCCAATTTCTCCCCTACTGTGCAGTTATCACACAAAACGCATCGAATTGGTATAACAGGTTTAATGTGTAAAACCGTTACCATTCAGCGAAATATAAAAATGTGTGTGACAACTTACTTTCTCTATCCTGCCGTCCGTCTTGTGGAGATCAAAATGAGTCAGGACATCAATACACCTCTTGCGGCAAGCAAAACCCGCCGCGTAATTAAGAACCTGCGCTGGTACGTTCTGGTGCTGTTTTTACTCGGCGTAACCGTGAACTACATTACCCGAAACTCGCTGGGCATCCTCGCGCCGGAGCTGAAAGAGAGCCTCGGGATCACCACCGAGCAATACTCCTGGATCGTTGGCGCGTTCCAGATCGCCTACACCATTTTCCAGCCCCTGTGCGGCTGGCTGATTGACGTGATTGGCCTGAAGATTGGCTTTATGGTCTGCGCCGGGATCTGGGCGCTGATGTGTATCTTCCACGCGGGCGCCGGAACCTGGCTGCACCTGGCTATCCTGCGCTTCTTTATGGGCGCGTCGGAAGCCGCCGCAACGCCCGCTAACGCCAAAACCATCGGTGAATGGTTCCCGAAATCGGAACGTCCCGTCGCCGCAGGCTGGGCAGGCGTCGGCTTCTCCGTCGGGGCAATGCTGGCTCCGCCGATTATCTATTTTGCCCACGCCTCCTTCGGCTGGCAGGGCGCGTTTATGTTTACCGGCGTGCTGGCGCTGCTGTGGGTTGCCCTGTGGTGGATCTTCTACCACAACCCGGAGCAGCACCCGAACCTCGGCAAGGACGAGCTGGCCTTTATCAAGCAGGATAACGAGCCGCCCGCGGTCAAGCTGCCCTTCTTCACCGCGCTGAAAACCGTATCGAAAAACAAACGGTTCTACGGTATCGCCATTCCGGCCTTTATGGCGGAACCGGCCTGGGCGGTGCTGAGCTTCTGGGTGCCGCTCTATCTGGCGAAAGAGCACGGCATGGACCTGAAGCAGATCGCGATGTTCGCCTGGCTGCCGTTCCTCGCCGCCGACCTCGGCAGCGTCGCGAGCGGCTACCTGACCCGCCTCTACACCCGCTGGTTCGGCTGCTCCCGCGTGAACTCGGTGGTTGCCAGCTCCGTTACCGGCGCGTTCCTGATGATTTCGCTGGGCATCGTGGCAATTACCCGCGACCCGTATATCACCATCGTGCTGATCTCCATCGGCGGATTCGGGCACCAGATCATCTCCTGCATGCTCAGCGCGCTGGTCGTGGAGTCATTCGACAAGGGACAGATGGCGACCGTCAACGGCATGCGCGGCTCGGCGGCGTGGATCGCAAGCTTCCTGTTCTCGCTTTTGATTGGGGTCACCGCCGACAAAATCGGCTTTAACCCGCTCTTTATCGCCATGGGCTTCTTTGACCTGATTGGCGCTGTTTTCCTGGTGGCATTTATTGCTGAACGTCGCGCCAAGCGCGCCTGATAGTGGATGTATTGCATATGAAAACCCTGAAAAACTGGACCGTAGATAAGCAGTCGGCAAACCATCTTGAGCTGCTGGTCGACAATCAACACCGCCTGTGCCTGTACGTGCTGGAGGAGAACCTGTTCCGCGTGCTGATCAAGCGCAGGGGCGAACTGGCGCTGGACCGCACCTGGAGCATCGCGCCGGACAAGGACGTGCCGTGGGAAGGCCGCCGCCGCGACGACCTGAGCGGCTTCACCTGCCCCGCCTGGACATTGACGCAGGGCGACGACGTGCTGATGGTGGAAACCCAAAACCTGCGCGTTACCGTCCACCAGCCGCTGTGGCTGGAGTGGCACTACCGCAACGACGCGGGCGAATGGCAGCCGCTGGTCAACGATCGCCCCACCAGCGCGTACCTGCTGAACGCCCACGGCGACGGCGTGGCGCACTACCTGAGCCGCCGCAGGGACGAGCGATTTTACGGTCTCGGCGAAAAAGCGGGCGACCTGCAGCGCAACGGCAAACGCTACGAGATGCGTAACCTCGACGCGATGGGCTACAACGCCGCCAGCACCGATCCGCTCTACAAGCATATTCCGTTCACCCTTACCCGCCGCGACGACGTGAGCTACGGCCTGTTCTACGACAACCTCAGCAGCTGCTGGCTGGACCTGGGCAACGAAATTGACAACTACCACACCGCCTACCGCCGCTGGCAGGCGGAAGCGGGCGACATCGACTACTACATCTTTACCGGCAGGCGCGCGCTGGACGTCACCAAGGCGTTCGTGCGCCTGACCGGGAAAACGCTGTTCGGGCCGAAGTGGAGCCTGGGCTACAGCGGCTCGACCATGCACTACACCGACGCGCCGGACGCGCAGAACCAGCTGATGAACTTCATTCGCCTGTGCGAAGAGCACGCTATTCCGTGCGACTCGTTCCAGCTCTCTTCCGGCTATACCTCCATTAACGGCAAGCGCTACGTCTTCAACTGGAACTACGACAAGGTGCCGCAGCCGAAGGTGATGAGCCAGGCCTTCCACGACGCCGGGCTGAAGCTTGCCGCCAACATCAAGCCGTGCCTGCTGCAGGATCACCCGCGCTATGGCGAAGTGGCGGAGAGCGGCCTGTTCATTCGCGATTCAGAAACCGATGCGCCGGAGCGCTCCAGCTTCTGGGATGACGAAGGCTCGCACCTCGACTTTACCAACCCGCAGACGGTGAAGTGGTGGCAGAACGGCGTCACCACGCAGCTGCTGAAAATGGGCATCGATTCCACCTGGAACGACAACAACGAGTTTGAGGTGTGGGACGGCGAAGCGCGGTGCTTTGGCTTCGGCAGGGAGATCGCCATCAAGCACATCCGCCCGGTGATGCCGCTGCTGATGATGCGCGCCTCGCTGGAAGCGCAGCAGCGCTTTGCGCCGGAGAAGCGTCCATACTTAATTTCCCGCTCCGGCTGCGCTGGCATGCAGCGCTACGTTCAGACCTGGAGCGGCGATAACCGCACCTGCTGGGAGACGCTGCGCTACAACACCCGCATGGGGCTGGGGATGAGCCTGTCCGGCCTGTTCAACGTCGGGCACGACGTCGGCGGCTTCTCGGGCGATAAGCCGGACGCCGAGCTGTTTGTCCGCTGGGTGCAAAACGGCGTGATGCACCCGCGCTTTACCATTCACTCGTGGAACGATGATTGCACCGTGAACGAGCCGTGGATGTACCCGGGCGTCACGCCGGCCATTCGCGGCGCGATTGAGCTGCGCTATCGCCTGCTGCCGTATCTTTATACCCTGCTCTGGCAGGCCCACGCCGACGACGAGCCGATGCTGCGCCCGACCTTCCTCGATCACGAGCACGACGCGCAGACGTTTGAAGAGTGCGACGATTTCCTGCTGGGCCGCGACCTGCTGGTGGCGAGCGTCGTTGAGGCCGGGCAGCGCGAGCGCCGCGTCTGGCTGCCGGATAACGAAACCGGCTGGTACGATTTTTACACCCACGAGTGGTTCTCCGGCGGCCAGTGGATTACGCGCGACGCGCCGCTGGAAAAGCTTCCGCTGCTGGTGCGCGCCGGTGCGGGCCTGCCGCTGAGCGAACGCATTACGCACGTGAGCGCTGAAAAGGACGATACCCGCGAGCTGAAGCTGTTCCCGGTGAAAGGGGTGGGCACCACGTCCGGCCTGCTGTTTGAAGATGACGGCGAAAGCTGGGGCTACCAGCACGGCAATGCGCTGTGGATCGAGTGGGAAATGGCGTGCGATGGCGCAACCATCAACCTGAAGGTGAACGCGCGCGGCGACTATCGCCCGGCGTGGAACGCGCTGAAGGTGTCGTTACCGGCGGGGGAAAAACGTACGCTGCTGGTGAACGGAGTTGAAGGGGATGAGTGGGTGGTGTAGTGCGGCCTGATGCCCTCACCCTAACCCTCTCCCACGGGGAGAGGGAATGGAACGTAGGCCGGGTAAGGCGAAGCCGCCACCCGGCTTTTTTTAATTCTCGATACCTTTGCTGCGCAGGTAATCTTCGTAATTGCCGGTGAAGTCCACCACGCGCTCTGGCGTAATTTCAATCACGCGGGTCGCCAGCGAGCTGACGAACTCACGGTCGTGAGAAACGAAGATCAGCGTGCCCTGGTACATCTCCAGCGCCATGTTCAGCGATTCGATAGATTCCATATCCAGGTGGTTTGTGGGTTCATCCATTACCAGGATATTCGGTTTTTCCATCATCAGCTTGCCGAACAGCATGCGGCCTTTCTCACCACCGGAAAGCACTTTTGCAGGCTTTTTGATGTCGTCCTGGCTGAACAGCAGACGACCCAGAATGCTGCGCACCGCCTGCTCGTCGTCACCTTCCTGCTTCCACTGGCTCATCCAGTCAAAGACGGTCAGATCGTTTTCAAACGCGTACTCGTGGTCCTGCGCGTAGTAGCCAATCTGCGCGTTCTCGGACCACTTAACGGTACCGGTGTCCGGCTGCAGTTCGCCGACCAGCGTTTTCAGCATGGTGGATTTACCCACGCCGTTCGCGCCGAGGATGGCAATCTTCTCGCCCACTTCCAGCAGCAGGTTGAAGTTTTTAAACAGCGGGCCGCTTTCAAAACCTTTCGACAGCGCTTCCACTTCCAGCGCGTTACGGAACAGCTTCTTGTCCTGCTCGAAGCGGATGAACGGGTTCTGACGGCTGGAAGCCTTAACTTCATCCAGCTTGATTTTGTCAATCTGGCGGGCGCGAGAGGTCGCCTGACGCGATTTAGAGGCGTTGGCGCTAAAGCGGCTAACGAAGGACTGCAGGTCCGCGATCTGCGCTTTTTTCTTGGCGTTATCGGCCAGCAGACGCTCGCGCGCCTGGGTCGCCGCCGTCATGTATTCGTCGTAGTTGCCCGGGTACACGCGCAGCTCGCCGTAGTCCAGATCCGCCATGTGCGTACAGACCATGTTCAGGAAGTGACGGTCGTGCGAGATGATGATCATGGTGCTGTCGCGATCGTTCAGCGTCTGCTCCAGCCAGCGGATGGTGTCGATGTCCAGGTTGTTCGTCGGTTCATCGAGCAGCAGGATGTCCGGGTTCGAGAACAGCGCCTGCGCCAGCAGGACGCGCAGCTTCCAGCCCGGCGCCACTTCGCTCATCGGCCCGTAGTGCTGTTCAACCGGAATGCCCACGCCCAGCAGCAGCTCGCCCGCACGCGCTTCCGCAGAGTAACCGTCCATTTCGCCGTACTGCGTTTCCAGGTCGGCAACCTTGTAGCCGTCCTCTTCGCTCATTTCGGCCAGGGCGTAGATGCGATCGCGCTCCTGCTTCACTTCCCACAGCTTCGCGTGCCCCATGATCACGGTGTCGAGCACGGTGAACTCTTCGAAGGCAAACTGATCCTGACGCAGCTTACCGATGCGCTCGTTAGGATCGAGCGACACGTTGCCGAGCGTCGGCTCCAGGTCGCCGCCGAGGATTTTCATAAAGGTGGATTTTCCGCTACCGTTGGCGCCAATCAGGCCGTAACGGTTGCCGCCGCCAAATTTGACGGAAATGTTTTCGAACAGCGGCTTACTGCCAAACTGCATAGTGATATTGTTGCAAAGAAGCAAAATTGATACTCTCTTGTAAGTTACTGAGGTGTATATGAAACAAAACGGAAAAGCATACTCTTACATAAGATTCTCATCGAAGAAGCAAGAACAGGGCGACTCAGTAAGACGCCAAACAGAACTTGCTGAACAGTATGCACATGCTAATAACTTAATTCTATCAGATAAGAACTTCCAAGACCTCGGAATCTCAGCATTCAAAGAGGGAAACAGACCTTCGCTTGGAGATATGCTCGAAGCAATCGAAAAAGGTCAAATTGAGCAAGGCTCTACAATCATCATTGAATCGCTGGACCGTCTAAGTCGTCGAGGCATCGACGTCACTCAACAAATCATCAAGTCGATTCTGCAAAACAACATCTTCATTGCTTCGCTTGTTGATGGTCTATTACTAAACCGAGAGTCTATCAACGATCTAGTAAGTGTCATCAGGATAGCTCTAGCTGCTGATCTTGCTCATAAGGAATCCGAGAAAAAATCTCAGCGTTTACGCGAGACGAAAGGACAGCAGCGACAACGTGCGTTAAATGGTGAGATTATCAATAAAGTCCTGCCTTTCTGGTTAGAACGAAAAGGCGATAATTTTATCTTTAGTGATAGGCTTGAAGCAGCCAAAAGAATCATCGAATTACGTAGAAAAGGTTTTGGAACAAATAAGATTGCAAAAGCATTAAACGATGAAGGTCATAAACCATTACGATCTTCCGGCTGGAACCATACAACAGTCGGCAAAACTATAAATTCAGTTGCACTGTATGGAGCTTATCAAACATCAGAGACAACAAAAGACCGTAAAGTTATATTACTTGATATTATAGAAGGTTATTATCCAGCTCTTATCAGTAAAGAAGAATTCATGCTTTTACAGTCAGATCATAAGCAGAATAAACCTGGATATAAATCTGAATTCAATGCCTTCGCTGGATTATTAAAACACGAATGCGGAGGAGCACTCGTTAGAAAATTTCATGTCACCTCTGGGAAAAAATATCAGTATCATGTTTGCGCCAACGCAAGAGATGGTAAGTGTATTGTAACGAAGAATTTTAAAAATTTAGAAGTCGCGCTTTATAGGATAATGAAAGAACTCAAATTTGAAAAGAAATCTTATCTTGATGAATCATTATTAATTGAGCAGAATAATATTAAAACAAAAATTCAAGACCTAAATGACATGCTTCTTACTCTAACTAAAATACCGGTTAGCGTGATGCACACGATAAGTAACCTTGAAGCAAAACTTCATGAAATAGAAGAACGAATCAAACAACAAAACAGTATGATAATTTCTGAGAAAGCATTCAATTTGAATCTTTTGCAAGAAATAAAAGATCCTCAGGAACTTAACTTGATGCTTAAACGAGTTGTTGACAAAATAATCGTTTTTAATGCCGGTAAAAAATGGAGAGTGAAAATTTCGTTCAGGAACAGACATACTCAGAATTTTATTTGGGATGGAGAAAAAATCACTTTCATATCTGACACTAAAAAATTATTAGAAT
>NZ_QBJD02000014.1 GCF_003057745.1 Enterobacter sp. RIT418 | reverse complement strand
TTATCGATTAACAACGCTTCCAGCAGGTCCAGATCGTGCAGCAGCTTTTGCAGCGTCTCGTTGCTGATCTGGCGCGTGGCGCGCAGGTGATACAGCTCGGCGCGCTCCGAACGCAGCGCCGCCAGGCGGAAGCGGCGCTCCAGGTTCTCTTCCTGCTGCGAGCTTTCCACGTCGTTACGTCCGTCCGCGCGGCGGCGCAGGTTACCAATCACGCGCGAACTCACTTCGGTCAGTAGCTGATTGTCGATGTTCTCTTCCGCGTCCGCTGCAAGACGTTCTTCCATTTTCTGGATGGCCACAATCGCCACTTCGGCCGTGGCGGCGCGGGCAATGCGCTCCTCCTTATGCTGCTGGGTGTGGTCGCCCACCTCCAGGTGCTGGAGCAGAATAGGCAGCATCACCACGCCCACAAACAGCGAGAACAAAATCACGCCCGCCGCCAGGAACACCAGCTCGTAGCGCGCCGGGAAGACGTCTCCGGTGGGCAGCAGCAGCGGAATGGAGAGCACACCGGCAAGGGTAATCGCCCCGCGCACGCCCGCGAAAGAGGCGATAAGCAGCTCGCGCGTGGTCCACGAGCCGAACTCCATCGGCTTTTTTTTCAGGAAGCGCTGGCTGAAGTTTTTCATCGTCCACAGCCAGCCGAAGCGCACCAGCATCAGCGCCATGTAGATCAGCACGATGTCGGTAAACAGCATCCAGGTTTCAACGTTCGGGTCGGCTTCTGCCGCCACCAGCGAGGACTCCAGAATGCCCGGCAGCTGCAGGCCCAACAGCAGGAACACCATACCGTTAAACACAAACTCCAGCATCGCCCAGGTGCTGTTGGCGCGCAGGCGCATTGCCAGCGGTGCGGTGCGCATCACGCCGGAACGGGTGATGGTCATCCCCGCCGCGACGGCCGCCAGGATGCCCGACACGCCGATGTGTTCGGCAATCAGGTATGAGGCAAACGGCAGCAGGAACAGCAGCACGATTTGCGTGGCGGGCTCATCGCCGCCCCAGCGGCTGAGGAAGCGCAGCGAACGGCCGTACAGCCAGCTGACCACAAACCCGGCCAGGATGCCGCCAATCGCGACCTTGAAAAATTCCAGCGTCGCGCCGCCGACGGTAAAGACCATCGTTCCCATGGCGACCGCCACGGCAAACTTCAGGGCCACCAGGCCGGAGGCATCGTTCATCAGCGCCTCGCCCTGCAAAATGCCCATAATTTTCTTTGGAATACGCCCCTCGCCGACGATGCCGGAGAGCGCCACGGCGTCGGTTGGCGACAGCACGGCGGCCAGCGCGAAGGCCGGGATCAGGGGAATGCCCGGCACCGCCCAGTAGATCAGGAACCCTATCCCAACCACGGTGACGATAACCAGCGCCAGCGCCAGGCCGAAGATCTCCCGGCCGTGCTCCAGGAACTCGCGCGTGGGCGTTTTCCAGCCGTCGGCAAACAGCAGCGGCGGAATGAACAACACGAGGAACAGCTCGGGGTCGAACTCAACGTGCAGGCCAAACGTCGGCCACGCCAGCAGCGCGCCGATAGCAATTTGCATTAATGGCAGGGGTAACTGAAAGGGCAGTACCCGTGTAACCACCCCGGATAGTGAGACCACAAGGGTCATGATGAGTATTGTGAAGAAGATTTCCATGCGTTCCCTGTTTGCAGCAGTTCTTATGTACTTCGAAAGGCGTCGTGCCTTTTATTATATCTTCCTCAGAGTAACGCAAAAGGCAACGGGATGGGGGCTGAAAATGAAAAACGGGCGGCCTGAGCCACCCGTTTTCGCATTAATGGATAAGTTAAATCGCCCAGCCGCCCGCGTAGAACGCCACCAGCGCGACGGCAATCACCACCGTGCCGACGTTCAGCTTGCGCCACTCGCCGGACACCAGACGGCCAATCACCAGCGACGCAAAGCCGATCATGATGCCGGTCACGATGTTGCAGGTCAGCACGATAAATACCGCGGTGATCAGGCCAGACATCGCGTCCACGAAGTCGGCAAAGTCGATTTTCGCCACGTTGCTCAGCATCAGCAGGCCGACGTACATCAGCGCCGGTGCGGTCGCATACGCGGGCACCAGGTAGGAAAGCGGAGAAAGGAACAGGATCAGCAGGAACAGCACGCCCACGGTGATCGCCGTCAGGCCGGTTTTGCCGCCAGCCGCCGTCCCCGCCGCAGACTCAATGTACACTGCCGCAGGAGAAGCGCCCACCAGGCCGGAGAACACGCTGCTCAGGGAGTCGGTGGTCAGCGCTTTGCCGCCGTCGATAATCTGGCCGTCTTTGTCCAGCAGGTTCGCCTGCCCCGCTACCGCGCGGATGGTGCCGGTGGCATCAAACACCGCGGTCATGACCAGCGCCAGCACGCTTGGCAGGATCACCGGGTTCAGCGCGCCAACGATATCCAGGCTGCCGATCAGGGAGTTACCTTTATCGTCACTCAGGGACGGCATGGCGAAAATGCCGGAGAAGTGGACGGTTGGGTCAAAAATCAGGCCAACGATAGAGATGCCGATAATGGTCAGCAAAATGCCGCCGGGCACCTTCAGCTTTTCCAGGCCGATAATCACCGCCAGGCCAATCAGGGACATGATCACCGGGAAGCTGGCAAAGTTGCCGAGCGCAACCGGCAGGCCGTCGAGCGGGTTTTTAATCACCAGGCCCACGCCGTTCGCGGCAATCAGCAGCAGGAACAGGCCGATACCGATGCCGGTGCCGTGCGCCACGCCCTGCGGCAGGTTGCGCAAAATCCAGCTGCGGATGCCGGTGGCAGAGATAATGGTAAACAGCACGCCCATCAGGAAGACCGCGCCGAGCGCGACCGGCACGCTAATGTGCTGCCCCAGCACCAGGCTGAACGCGGTAAAGGCGGTCAGAGAGATGGCGCAGCCAATCGCCAGCGGCAGGTTAGCCCACAGGCCCATCACGATGGAACCGACGCCCGCCACCAGGCAGGTGGCCACGAAGACGGCCGCAGGCGGGAAGCCCGCCTTGCCCAGCATGCCCGGCACAACGATCACCGAATACACCATCGCCAGAAACGTTGTCAGACCGGCAACGACTTCCTGGCGCACGGTGCTGCCGCGAGCGGAAATTTTAAACATGGCGTCAAGCGAACCGCCGGTACGCGCAGATGGCGTAGACATAGAGAACATCCCCTGAGAGTTTTTATAGGTCGTTGGTAAGCGTGGTGGCGTCTCCGCTGCCAGCGAAACGTCAAATCCATATACTGCGTTTGCGACGAAAAGGGCGTCACAAAAAAGCAAACGTTTAGCTCCGCGCTTACAAAACGGGTGGTCAATTTAAGGCAAACGATTATCTAGCCGAATCACCGCCCTTTTCAACTGAACTTTCGCGTTTTTCGCTAAAATTCTCTTATGTCGATGAAGAAATAAACAGAGGATGCGCAAACGTTATCGTCCCTGCGCAATTTCGTTGCATTTCGTGCTATCCAGGAATATCCAGCGGCCCGCCCTTTTCCAGGGTTCGCTGCCAGCCGGGACGCATTTCCACCTTTTTCTTCCAGGCGTGGGTATGGGGTAAGTTGTCAATGCCGCCCCGCGCCAGCAGGGCAAAGACCGGAAAACTCATCTGGATGTCGGCCATGCTGAGCGTTTCGCCGGCAAACCAGCCGTTTTGCGCAAGATGCGATTCGATAAAGCGCGAGTGCGTTTCAAGCTGGCGATCGAGATACGCCTTTTGCACGCCCTTCCCGAGCGCGTTGCCCAGGGTTCTCAGGCCGAACGGCACGGGCGGTTTTCCGAGGCTGTTAAACACCAGCTTCATTAACAGCAGCGGCATCAGCGAACCTTCGGCGTAATGCAGCCAGAAGCGATACTGGATTTTATTGGCCGGGTCCTGCGGCTTGAGGCGAAAATCGGGATCGTAGTTCTCCTGTAAATACTCCAGAATCGCCCCGGACTCGGCGAGGATCAGCCCGTTATCCTCCACAACCGGCGACTTGCCCAGCGGATGCACTTTTTTAAGGGATTCGGGCGCGAGCATATTTTTCTCACGCTGGTAATGCACAATCTCATACGGCACGGAAAGTTCTTCCAGCGCCCAGAGCGCGCGATGTGAACGCGACTGGTTAAGGTGGTGGACCGTTAGCATCGTCTTCTCCTGAGTTTTATTCTTTTTAACTATAGAAAATCGAACAACATCACGAAAAAAATTTGGCGAAAAAATGGCCTCTGCGGCTGGCGAAACAGCGGCCTTTGCATAGACTTAAAGTGTCAGCACAATCCGGAACCTCACCAGCCAGCTCGACACGAGGGGTGCAGACGTCGGAGGAAACCCTCCCGTGAACCAGCGGGATAGAGAGAAAGACAAAGACCGGGAAAAACTAAAGCGCCCCTTGTGGCGCTTTAGTTCTTTTTGCGGCGCGGGGTATTGCCGGGTCGCGGCAGAAGGTTACTCTTCCTCCAGCAGCCGCGCCCCCGTACCCTGCTCGCCGAGCCTGTCGCCCGGGTTACGCAGCGGGCAATCGCTGCGCGACAGGCATCCGCAGCCGATGCACCCGTCCAGCTCGTCGCGCAACGCCACCAGGGTATGAATGCGCCTGTCCAGCTCGTCGCGCCACTGGGAGGAGAGCTGCTTCCACTCTTTTGCGCTCAGCGTGTGGCCTTCAGGCAGCACGCCGAACGCGTCGCTGATGGTGGCCAGCGGTATGCCGATCCGTTGCGCAATTTTGATAATCGCCACGTAGCGGAGCACGTCGCGCGTGTAGCGCCGCTGGTTCCCCGCGTTGCGGATGCTTTTAATCAGCCCTTTGCTTTCATAAAAGTGGAGCGCGGATACCGCCACGCCGCTGCGCTTTGCGACCTCTCCCGGCGTCAGGAGCGCTTTAATTCGCGGTAATCTCTTTTCCATAAAACCCCTTTACCTCAAGTTAACTTGAGGAATTATACTCCCCCGCAGAGAAAACGACGAATCAACAGAGATAGTTGTATGTAAAGAGGGGCAACCTTATGTCGCATCAGCAAATTATTCAGACGCTTATTGAATGGATTGATGAACATATCGACCAACCGTTGAACATTGATGTGGTCGCTAAGAAATCGGGCTATTCGAAATGGTACTTGCAGAGAATGTTCCGCACCGTCATGCACCAGACGCTCGGCGAGTATATCCGCCAGCGCAGGCTGCTGATGGCGGCCCAGGCGCTACGCTCTACGCAGCGGCCTATTTTTGATATCGCCATGGATCTGGGCTACGTCTCGCAGCAGACGTTTTCCCGGGTGTTCCGCCGCGAGTTTGACCGCACGCCGAGCGACTATCGCCACCAGCTCGGCTAGTGCGCTGAGAGTAAAGGCTGCTGCTGCCAGGTCATAAACTCCTGCGGCGGCATCGCTTTCGCGAAGTGCCATCCCTGACAATACTGCACGCCGCGCTTCAACAGCCAGCTGACCTGCTCCGCCGTTTCCACCCCTTCCGCGATGGTTTTGAGCCGCAGGCTCTGGGCCATCTCAATGATGTGCTCGGCAATCAGGTGGCTGGTGCTGTTGGTGGTCAAGGTATCGACAAACGATTTGTCGATTTTCAGGATGTCCACGTTCAGCGAATAGAGGTTATGCAGGTTCGAATAGCCGGTGCCAAAGTCATCGATCGCCACCTCATAGCCCGCCTGGCGAAACGCCTGGATCACCGGCGTGGTTTTCGGCACGTCGATAAACCCGCGCTCCGTCACCTCGATTTTGATCTGCTGCGCGCGCACGGAGAAGTGCCTGGCCTTGTCCGATATCATGGCGATCAGGCGCGAGGAGTGGAAATCGGAGGCCGAGAGGTTAATGGAAATATAAAGGTGCGGGTGAGCCGCCAGAAAGTCCCCGAGATCGCTGAACACTTCCTCCACCACGTAATCCGTTATCCGCGCGATCATCCCCTCTTTTTCCGCCAGCGGAATAAACTCGGCCGGGCTCATGACCTGCCCGTTAAAACCGGGCCAGCGCAGCAGTGCCTCCGCCCCAACGCAGCGGTTGTGCTTGATATCGATGATGGGCTGATAATGCACGCGCAGCTGGCGCCTGGCGAGTGCCCGATGCAGAAGACGCCCCGGCGAGTTAAGCTCACGGCGGGTGCGCGACCACACCAGCAGAATGATAATGCTGCAAATCATTCCCAGCGGCAGCGTCAGCGTGGCCTGATGATAAAGCGTTTCGTAAAAGCGTTTATTCGACGTCGAGACGATGGCGGCAATAGGACGTTTATTCGATTTGACCACCGTATAAAAACGGTCATCTCTCTGAAATGATGCTTCCTTATCCCGAATCATTGAATTTAATAAGGGAACATTGGCCTTTGTACTGACCGAGAAGAATGCATTTGTCACCGTGTCATACACTCCCCACGACAGCGAATTATCCGAAGACATCACTTCGCTGTAGGAAAGTGGGTTGACCACTACAACATAATTCCCGCGCTGCATATACGTCATTTTATAGCCGTTGAAAAAGGGCGTATCGCGATAATAATAGATAGCAACGTCGGGTTTACGGGTGTAATTGGCGGTGGGGATTACGTAAGGTTGTTCAGGGGTAAAAACAGTCGAACAGAGAAAATTCTGACCTTCGGCGTAAATTAAATCAGCGATGAAGAGGCGGCCGCGAACAACGTTTAGCATATATTGACGGTGCGCGGGCGTGCACACCTGGCCCTGATATTTCTCGGCGTCATCCCGAGCTAAATCAACTTCTTGAATAACGAGTTCAGTTTTGTCTAAAGCAAGTTCGGCAAATGTGCGTAACGCAGCGCTGGTTTCCGTCACGGCGCGCATCTGGGCAAACCATAGCGCAAGCATCACGGGTAGCGAAACTACCATGATGATCCCTAATCCCCCGAGCACCTTGCGCCGTGCGCTACGATTCATTTTCCGCTCTATATCCCTGATTGTTGTACGCCTGTAGTAATGAAGGCCGGGTGCTTCGATAAACAGGTGATTACGTTGCATGAATCATGCGAAGTTAGCAACTGACTTTTGGTATTAAAAATCTGAAATTTTGTTATGCCGATAATATTTTTCCGTAAGCTAAACTAAAAGTATTCATTCAGTTTTAATTAAGGAAAATAATATCCAGCCCGTCCGTTGATTTAAAGATAACCTTCCGTTGAAATTTTTTTTATCCCCCACCTCTCGCCGCCTGAAAAAGGCACAAACGATGCCCGGTAATGTTTGCTTTTGATTGCGCATATTTTCCGCGTTGATTTATAAACAATCCGCTGCGCTTTCCCTTTCCCGTTCTCGCGGCGTGCTTTCACGCGCTATCGGCAGGCGCGGCCTGGGGGAGAGTTCGCGCGCGAAGATAGCGTCCTCTGCCGCGGTTTCACCGCCCTTCCCGATCGTAAACGGGTCACTTTTCATCACCTTGACAGTGGCGAATAAAAGAGCAAACGTGATATAGTTCACAGTTATTATGTAACGAGAAACATTGTTTCATTGTATGCATCTGATCTGTCGAGGATGGGTTTATGGCAACCATTACCACCAGCATGGTTCTTCTGCGCTGGCCATTGTTGAGTGCGGTTTTGATGTTTTTAGCCAGCACGCTGAATATTCAATTTCGTAAATCTGACTATGCGGGCCTGGCCGCGATCAGCACCCTGCTGGGGCTGGGGGCCGCATGCTGGTTCGCGACGGGCCTGCTGGGCATTACCCTGCTGGATATCGCCGCTATCTGGGAAAATATGAAAGTGGTGATGGTGGAAGCGATGAGCCACACGCCGCCAGAGTGGCCGGTGGTCATTACCTGATCGGCTTTTCCCCTTCCGCTGCAAAGGGGAAGTGCGTCAAAAAATACCTTTCTGCCGGACCTTCTGCATTTTTTTCGTCGGCGTATCGACGTCGCTGAGCGCCATCTCCTCCGGGCCGCTGCTGCGCTCCGGCGCCGGCGGGCTGACGGTTTTCGCCGCCATGCGCAGCTGCTGAAGGGCCAGCTTCTGCTGCTCCATCAGCGGCCTGAGCGCGGCAATCTCTTCGCGGATCTTCTGCAGCTCTGCCAGCTGCTCCGACGCGGCATCGCTCTGCGGCTGCGCCTGAAGCTCCGACAACAGCGCCGCCAGCGACAGATTTTCACGCCCTAGCGATTCCGCCACGTGGTGGCAGAGCGACGGGTCCAGCAGGTGCAGCTGAAGCCCCGCAAGGTACACGTTGCGGTGAAACGCGCGGATTTCCATATTCGTATCGTCGATGTTGTCAGACTGATTCATCGACTGATGCCATTTTTGCAGCTGCTGCATCGCGCGCATGTCCGCGCGCGACTGGTCCGGCGTCAGGTGAAGGGAGAGATTTACGCGGCGGATTTGCCCCTTACGCATTCTCGCCCACCTCGGCCATCAGCGGCTCATCGACCGCCTCCGCGCCCGACTCCGAATGATAGAGGCAAATCTCGCGCGACAGCGCGCTCTGCGGGTTCTCAATGCTGACCACGCGGTCGCCGAGCGTCGCATAGGCCTCGCGGATCGCCCCTTCAATCAGGTGCGCGCCGCCGCCGACCAGATAGACGCGGTTCGGGTTTTTCGCGAATTTTTTCGCCTCGTAGGCCACCTGGTCGCCCAGCTCCTGAATCTTGATCTCAATCTTTTCAAGAATGTCGTCGATACGCGACTCATCGTTCACCACGCTGAGAACGAACCCGGCGTCGTGGCGGCGCTTGATAAGCTCATTTGCCACCAGGTAGCTGGAGTCGCTGTCCGCCGCCGCCAGCAGCTTGCGCGTGGCGTCCGTGACCATCGCCACGCCAATCTCGTTATTGCCGTATATCGCCGACACGTCGTCAAACTCGCCGACCACGATGCCCATATCCAGCGTCGTGCCGCCGCAGTCGATCACCAGCGATTTGGTAAATTCGTTCACGTTGGAGTTCAAAAGATGCGACAGCGCGGCGGGCAGGCTCTCCGGCATGACCTGAACGTCAACGATGCGGAACAGCTCGCCCTTGTTCAGGCTGATGTCGCGCATCAGGTTCTGGCGCTTCGCTTCGATACGCTCTTCGTTGCGCTGGCAATCGTCCGGCTTGTAGAACTGGGTAATCGGCAGGGTAACAATCACCTCCACATCGCAGGGCGCAACGCCGGTTTGCAGCAGCGCGTGGTGCACCGCCAGCAGGTTTAAATCGTCATACTGATAGTCAATGTGCGTGGTGGAGAGCGCCTTGTCTGACGTGGCATCGTAGGTGTATTTGGTGGTGCCGATGGTGTAGTTATATACCGCCTGCCCGCGCAGCAGCGCCGCGCTTTTCCAGTCCTTGCGGAAGGAGTTTGGCGAGACCACGGTTTTCAGCGTGCCGTTCTCAATCCAGCTGATTTTGACGTTGGTAGAGCCATCGTCAATGGCAAATTTTTTACGCATCTGGTTCATAACAAGTTTCTCAGTCAATCTTTTAAAATAAGGGGGCCATCCGTGGCGGCGCATACCTTGAGGGGGTATTCAGCGTCAGGCCGTTACAGCACGGCCTCTTCAGTTAATATCCGGCGGGCACCGAGGTAGTGGTCCTGCCAGAAGCGGTCCGAAAGCTGGCTCACGCGAATGTTCAGGCCGGTTCGCGGCGCTTCGATAAATTGTCCGTCGCCGAGGTAAACGCCAACGTGGTCGGCTCCCGGGCGCTGGTTGATATTGAAAAAGACCAGGTCGCCGCGGCGGAGCTTGTCCTGGCCGACGGGGTGCAGCGTGCGGTCCTGGAACATGCCGTTGGCGGTGCGCGGCAGGTTGCGGCTCAGCACCGGGTTAAAGGCATAAAACACCAGGCCGCTGCAGTCGAACCCCTGCTCGGGCGTCTGGCCGCCCCAGACGTAGGGCTTGCCGATCTGCTGCTGCAGCAGGCGGATAACCTGCTTGAGCGAGGCCTGCAGCCGCGGGCTGATCCGCTCACCCGGCAGCGGCTCCCAGATCATGTCCGTAGAGAGCGTTCCCGGCTGCCAGCGTTTGTGCATCGCCAGCAGCGCGCGGTTCTCCGCACGCTCAAGGCGACGCTGCTCGCTGATGCGGCGCTTCTGCTCCGGCGTTACGGGCACCACGGCGAGGCGGGTCCGCGACGATTTCAGCAGCATTTCCCGGTTGCGCTTCCTGATCTTTTCCGCGCGCTCCTTCTCCGCGGCGGTCATTTTTTCGCTGCGCGGCGCGGCCTGCGCGGGCATGCTGCATGCCATCACGAGCGCGGCGGCAAGCGCAAGGCCTGCGGCTTTCTGAAAGTGGGTAAGGGTGAACATCGTAAAACCGTTTATTTTTTCTGCGAGAGTTTATCCACGATCGGCTTAATGATCTTTTCACCGTGCTGGCCAAAGAACTGATACAGCGAGTCGCTGGCCGAGTGGGTCAGCACCATGATCTCAATGCGCCGGTTCGACGAGCTGAGCGGGTTTTCCGGATCGAGCAGCATCTGATCCGCCATGCCGCTCACCTGCAGCACTTTGTCCTGCGCCAGCCCGGCATTGGTCAGCACCTTACGCGCCTGCATCGCGCGCTCGCCCGACAGGTTGTAGTTGTTGTACAGATCCTGATCGCGAAAGCGGGTGGCGTCGGTGTGTCCGGTAATGATGATCTTGTTGTCGATCTTGTTCAGCGCCGGTGCGAACTCCGTGAGCAGACGCTTGAAGAACGGCGTCAGGATCGCGCTGCTGCGCTGGAACATTTCGCGCTTTTGATCGTCGGTGATCAGGATGCGTAGCCCCTGCGGCACAATCTCAATTTTCAGGTTCGACTGCGCGTCATAGGCCGAAGTGATTTTCATGATGATCCGCGCCAGATCTTCAATTTCGCGCTGCGAGCGCGTGTTCACGTCGTCCAGGCTTTCGCCCTTCGCGGCTACCGCCCGCATTTTTGCCGTCTCCTGCTTCGACGACGGCGCCTTATGATCCCCGCGATCGCGTTTTTCCGTCACCGCAATTTTGCCGCCCACGCCGTGCGGCTGGGTGATAGGCGACAGCGACTGGCCGTTGAAAATCGACTCGCCATTGAGCTGAGAGACGATCTCTTTTCGCTCCTCTTCCGTGACCGCGCCCATGATCCACAGCACCATAAACAGCGCCATCATCGCCAGCGTAAAGTCGGCAAAGGCTACCTTCCACGCGCCGCCGTGAAACGCGTCATGGCTTTTGCGCGAGGAGCGCTTGATGATAGTGGTATGTTCTTTTCCACGACCGTTGCGCATCAGGATTCACCCGTCATCTGGTTCACCCAGCCGTCCAGCGTCGCGAAGGTCGGCTTTGAGTCCAGCGGCAGCATTTTGCGCCCGGCATCCACCGCCAGCAGCGTAGGCTTACCGGCCACGTGGTTGACCAGCACGGTGCGCACGCACTCGATCACCGCCATCTGCTTCTTGGTGCGCTGCTCCATGGCGTTCGCCACCGGGTCCATCAGGCAGTAGCAGAAGAATACGCCGAGGAACGTCCCTACCAGCGCCGCCGCCACTTTTACGCCGATCACCGCAATCGAGCCGTCGATCGACTGCATGGTGATGATGATCCCCAGTACCGCCGCGCAGATCCCGAAGCCCGGCATCGCTTCCGCGGTGCGCTGCAGCGAACGGGACGGCTGGAGCAGGTTCTCTTCCATCGCCACCAGCTCCTGCTCGAGGATACCTTCCAGCTCGTGCTCGTTGATTTTGCCCATCGCCATCAGGCGGAAGTTGTCCGCAATAAAGGTGATGATGGCCTTGTTCTGTAAAATCAGCGGGTATTTCTGGAACAGCGGGCTGCTCTCCGGCACTTCGATATGCTCGTCGAGCACCTTCAGGCCGCCGTCCTGCACCAGCTCAAGCAGCTCGTACAGCAGCATCAGCAGCTGGCGCTGATACTCATCGGTATACTCGTTTTTACGCATGATGCCGCGGAACTGGCGGTACATTTCGGCCAGCACCGGCTTCGGGTTCGCCAGCACCATCGCGCCCAGGCCCGCGCCCAGGATGATAATGATTTCGCCAGGCTGCCAGAACGACGCCAGCCGCCCGCCTGACATAAGAAAACCGCCCACTACGCAGGCGAAAATGATGAAAATACCGAGAAACTTTTGCATATACCTTTCACTTCTGGAAAAAAGACTGGATCTTTTGAGCGATCTTTTTATTGAGCTGACACACGCGCGCCTCGGTTAAATCGAGGACTAACGCAATCTCTTTCAGGCTCATTTCCTGCTGGTAATAGAGGGTGAGGATCATCTTCTCACGCTCATCAAGGCTTGCCAGCGCAGCCCTTAACGTACCGCTGGTGACCATTTCGTCTTCCAGCGAACGGCCGTTCAGCGTTCCGTTCAGGGCATCCCCGCCCAGCAAATCATCAAGACTCTCCAGTGATTTGGCGCAATCCAGCAGCAAATATTCGTGGTACTCCTCCGCGGTGATGGAGAGATGTTGGTTGAGATCCTCAAAGCTCGGCGTTCTGCCAAGCTTGCGCGTGACTTCTCGTATCGCGTCGTTGATCTTATGGCTCTTCTGGCGCAGCCTGCGGGGACGCCAGTCCAGCTCGCGCAATTCGTCAAGCACCGCGCCGCGGATGCGCTGTGCGGCATAGGCGCCAAACTGCTCGTCAGGGTGGCCATAGCGGCGCAGAGACGTGAGCAGACCCATCAGGGCAATCTGCTCCATATCTTCTCTGTCCATCACGCTGCTGGTCTGCCACGCGAGCTGTTTCACCACCTTGTGAACCAGCGGCAGATAGGCGTTAACGTACTTCGCCTCATCTTCCGGCGTGAGGGCGTCGTCAGCGATAAAATCCATCATTTCCACCGGCCGCCGCGACTTACTGGAAAACCATTTTGCTGATGATGACGTCTTTGAACGGCATCCGCGTTTTCAGGCTTTCAAACCGCGCGGCATAAGCGCTCATCAGCTGTTCGCGCAGCGCCTCCACGCTCATCTCGCGCACCGCGTCGTACTCCTTCGACGACAGCAGGTTGACGGTGGCCCCGCGAATGGCGGGCGACATCTCTTCCGCGCGGCGCGTGTCGGCCGCGGAGTTTGTCGCCAGGGCCAGTTCGAGCAGCAGATAACGTTCTGAATCACCCTGGCTTTTTAACGTCACGACCACGTTTTTGATTTCAACGAACTCCACGACGCTCTCTTCCGACGAGGAGAACAGATCGCGAATAGCCGAGCCTTTTTGCTCGTCCTGGCTGAGATACTGGGTGCCGACGACGGTGAGTACGGCGGCGAAAACGGCGGCAATAAGGGCAATCACCAGCCCTAAAGAGAAAGTCTTAATTGTCATAATGGGTGTGTTTTAAACCGTTAGTAGTACTGAATCGTCTCTGTCAGCGGTCGACAGGGTGTTTTCAGGGGCAATTTCCGCCCCGGCTGCCGGGCCCTCTTCCGGAGCAAACATGCTGCGCGGCTGCCCCTGCTGCTGCTGTTGTCCGGACTGGGAAGAGACCTGCACGTTTACCTGCATCACGTTTTGCTCGGTCAGGCTCTGGCGCAGCTCGCTGCTGATCTGCTGAAGCGCGCGGTAGGTTTCCCCGCTGCTGGCGCTGATGTGTACCTGCATGCGCCCGTTTTCGATGTGCAGAGAAATATCCACCTTGCCCATCTCCGGCGGGTCGAGGCGGATGGTGGCGTGCTGCACCTGGCTGCGAACCTGCAGCTGGAGGCGATCGTTCAGCGCGCCGTGCAGCTGCTGCGCCCACTTCGCCTCGTCGGCGTCCATCTTGATCGGCGGCAGGTTCACCGTCTGTTTGTCCATCGCAGCGGTAAACGTCGGGCCGCTCGTCGGCTGCGCCGCGCCCGGCAGGGCCGTCGCCAGCGGCTTAACGAGCTCGTGCAGCTCCGGCTTTACCGGCTCCGCGACGGGCGCAGGCGCCACGTTAAGCTGCTGTTGCTGTTGCTGCAGCAGCTGAGGCTGCGCCTCCCGGTTTAGCGGTTCGACCACCGGCTGCGGGCCCGCGCTGAGGTGTTTTATCTGCAGCGCATCCCCCGCCAGCGGCGCGGGAGCCTGGGTAACGTTCAGCGTTTTCACCGGCATCTGGCTTGCCATCAGCAGCGCATCCAGCAGCCGTTCGGGCGAACCGATGATGCTGTTTGCCAGCGCCTGAGGATCGTCGCGCTGCGTTTTGCGCTCGTCGTCATCCTCTTTTGCGTTAACGCCCGCCAGCACCAGGGGATCCTCGCGCGGCTGCTCGACGCCCATCAGGGTGTTGATGATGTTCAGCAGCGCATCGTTAAACGCCGGAGCCGCCTGGCTGGCATCTTCTCCCGCCACGGGCAACACCTGCCCGGTCGCCCCGGCAGAGGGAAGCGGCGCGGCGTCGGCAGGCTCGGCGGCAACGGGAAGCTGCGTCAGCTGTGAAAGTACCAGGTTCATCGTCCCACATCCTCAGCGTCGGCAAACAGCGCGTAGGCGGTTGCCCCGGCCTGGTTGCGGCGGGACTGCGCCATCTTCTGCTCAAGCTCGTCGCGCTGCGTCTGGCAGAACTGGTAAACCCGGGCGTGCGTCTGCCGCAGCTCGGCCAGCGCCTCGCGCGTTTCGGCGCTCAACGTCTGGCCCTTCAGCGCGGTTAGCAGGGCGGCAATCTGTGCGTCAATGTCCTCAAGCTTCGGCCAGTCGTGCTGGCTGGCCGAATGTGCCAGGGAACGCGCCAGAAAACGCATCACCTGTACGTCATCCATGCTGCTGCCCCATTTTTTCCCAGCCTTCCTGCAGGTTGCGCAGAATGCCTTCAACCTCTTCAATGTGGCTGACGGAAAGCTTATGGCTGGCGTCATAAAGGCGATACACGCAGTAGTCGTAAAGGTTGGCGAGGCTCAGCGCCAGCTCGCCGCCCTTTTCAAAATCCAGCGAGCTGGTGAGCGCGTTCAGAATATCGATGCACTTGTTGATGCTCTGAACCTTGCGGTCATAGCGGCGCGCGGCGATGTGGCTCTTAGCCCGCACCAGTTCGTCCATCAGGCCGTTAAACAGCATTAGCACCAGCTGGTGAGGGTTTGCTGCGGCGGCCTGAATCGCCAGGTCGGACTCCTGATAGTGGCCGAAGCCTTGCTGTTCGTTCCCGTACATAAACGCGGTCATTTCCTTAAGCTAAGCCAAACATACTCATGGTGTTGTTCATCGATGCCATCGCCTGCTGCAGCTGCGTGAATTGCTTCAGATAGCGGTTATAAGAGGTTTCATAGCGCGCGTTCATCGCTTCCGTTTTGGTCTCAATGTCGCTCTGCTGACGATCCAGCACGTCCTGACGGCCCTTCAGTAAGCCATTGGTGGTGTTCAGATAACGGTCGAGAGACTTGTCCATTTTGGCCAGCATTCCGTCCTTGCCGTTGAACAGGTCGCTGAGCTTTTGCGGATCGGCCTTTAGCGCGTCGTCCAGCTTTTTGCTGTCGATCTCCAGCTTGCCGTCTTTGTCTGCGGTAATACCAAAATCAGACAACCGCACGCCACCGAAGACCTGGCGCATCACGTCGTTCAGCTCGCGATCGAGCGAAGACATGGTGGCATCACCGGCAAAGGCGCCGCGGGTTTCGTCGTCGCCGTTGCCGCTTTTCGTCAGGTTGGTGAGGGTGTCCTGCAGCGTGTTGTAGGCATTGATAAAGGTCTGAAGCTGCTCTTTGGTGCCCTCGGTGTCGATCCCCACGGAGATCGTCAGCGGTTTACCGGCCTCGGTTAATGAGGTCAGCTCAATGGTTACCCCGTCAATCAGCTTGTCCAGCGTGTTCGAGCTGTTGGTGAAGGTCATGTCACCCATTTTGATTTCAGAGTCGGATGCTTCAGAAATCGTCTTCGCGTTGCTGGAATCGAAGCCGCCCGTACCGCCCACGGAAATCGTATTTTTTGCACCGCTCTCATCGCTGCTCAACATCAGCGTGACGCTGCCGTCGGTGCGGATCAGGGACGCCGTCACGCCGGGGTTATCTTCATCGCCGTTAATCGCCTTCGTCAGATCGCTCAGGCTTTCCATGTCGTCAAGATTGATGGAGAGGGTTTCACCGTTCAGCTCAATGTCCATGGTGCCGGTGGCATTTTTGATGCTCTCATCGGTCATGCCGTCAAAGCCGATCTGGTGGGCAGAGGCGAGCTGCGTCACCTCAATGTTGTAGGTGCCCTTCAGCGCGTTTGAGTTTGCAGTAACGTTCGCAATGCCTTCCCGGTTCATGCTGACGGCGTTTTTCAGCATGCCGCTGTTGGTACCGTTAAGCCCGGACATCGCGGTGCGGAAATCGCCCAGCGCGGTTTTCAGCGCGTCGAGGGCTTTTTTCTGCGCGTTCATGGTGGACGATTTGGTCTTCAACTGGTTTTGCATCGACATGATGTCGTATGTCGCCAGCTGCTGAGCCAGAGTCTGGGGATCAATGCTGCTAAAATCTGCCATGTTGAGGTTCTCCGTTCGCACCTGTTGCTAAACCATGCCCGTTTAAAGCAACAATCGTGCCAGTTTTTAAGTCATTTAAATTCAGGAAGTTAACACCTGGAAGGAAGGCGTTCTTCCCCTAAAGGGAAAACAGGAAGGGAAGTGCCGCATACAAAAACACCGCCTTACAGCGGTGTTTTTTGCAACGGTGAGGTGGATTAGCCCAGCAGGTTCATCACCATACCGGACATGCTGTTGGACTGCTTCAGCATGGACATACTGGTTTGCGCCAGCATCTGGTTGCGGGTCATGCTCGACGCTTCGGAGGCGAAGTCCGCGTCGCGAATGTTGCCCAACGCCAGGTCGGTGTTGTCTTTCATGTTCGCGAGGTTCGCCGCGGTGTGGCCCAGACGGTTGATGTTCGCACCCAGCTTGGAGCGCAGCGTACCCACCTGAGAGATAGCGTTTTCAACTTTGGTGATCATGCCCTGTGCACCAGAGGAGGTAAGCAGCGCGCCGGATGCGCCAGAAGTCGACTTCAGTGCGCCCAGGCCGCTTGCGCCTTTAACCGTTGACAGCTCTTTGCTCACGTCAACTTTCAGGCTTTCGCTTGTTGATGCGCCGATCTGGAAGTTCATCGCAGAGGAGAATTTGCCGCCGCTTGCGAACAGGCTTTCACCAGCATACTTGGTGTTGTTCATGATGTTGTCGAGTTCGCTGTTCAGCTCGTCCATTTCAGACTGCAGCGCCTTACGATCTTCGGTACCGTTGGTGTCGTTCGCTGCCTGCGTGGCGAGGTCTTTCATGCGGTACATGATGTTGCTCACTTCGTCAAACGCGCCTTCAGCGGTCTGCAGCAGCGCGGTGGCGTCGGAGATGTTGCGCTGAGCAACGCTCATACCGTTGGACTGGCCCTGAAGACGGGTAGCAATCTGCAGGCCCGCTGCGTCATCTGCCGCAGAGTTAATGCGTTTACCAGTACCCAGACGCTCCATCGCGGTAGACAGCATGCTGTTGGATTTATTCAGCGCGTTAACGGATGCCATGGAAGAGGCGTTAGTAAAAATAGAAAGTGCCATGTTCAAATTCTCCTTTTGAACCTGTCCGTCAGGTTCTTCTCTCTGGTACTCAGGTAAAACGACACAGCCCGACGGAGAATTAAATCGAAAATGAAAAAAAATGAATTTTCAGTGCGAAAATAAAATGACAATTAATAGTCACGACCGTCATTAACTACCGAATAAAAAAGAACATAAGGCGACACAACAGCATTCAAACTTAAACAACCATTACATTTGCTTACGTTTTTATCTGTCCCCTGAAAAGAGTCTCATTTACCCGAGGTCTAATTAAAACATCCCAGCTACATTCCTAAACAAATTCTAAATAAAACGATCAAAAACCGATTTACTTTAACCTTTAACGAAAAACGTTAATACGCCCGGGGTGAGATCGTTCAATAATTTGTTGCATATCACACTTTTATCGCGTAAAAATGTGCCACGGAAGAGAAACTTCCTAAACACACCTAAGAAAAGACCTGAAATGCCGGATGAAACTTCCCGCCCCCTAAGTGGGATTTTTTTTCATTTTTCATCCTCGCAGTGCGTCTTTTTGCATATTTCCGCAGGCAAGCGGCAATTCTCGATGAATTTTAAACGGAATTAATGATTAATTTACATTAAGCATTTCGCACAGTTTTTGTGCGATGCCTGAAAATTAAATCTTTATGGAGTGGGTACCGACCATTACTTGCCATGAATAAAACATATTATGCGGTAAACAACTGGTTAGTCGATTTACCCTCTGGCTCAATCATCAGCCTCGTAACCGGCGAAAGAAAACGCCTTGGTGAATATCAATTAAAACTGCTGGATGTGCTGGTCACCAATGCCGGAAAAATACTTACTCGTGAAGAACTTACTAATCTGGTCTGGGAGCGGCGCGTTATTGGCAATAATAGTTTGCCGAATGCAATTCATGCATTACGCACGGCGCTTGAAGACGATGGAAAAACGCAGAGAATAATCAAAACCATTCCCAAAAAGGGTTATCTGCTGGAGCAGTGCTGGTGCCGCTCCGTTGAGCGTGACAGCGAAGAGATCGACGCCCCGGCCCTGCTGCCCGTCCCGCAGCAGGAGGAAGAGGCTAGCGGTTCGGCCGAGATCCTTCCGCCAGCCCCGCAAGGGCTGATTGAGGCGGAAGCGGAGGCGACGCACGTCCGCGTCTTCCCCCGTGAAAAAGCCTCCCGCTTTCGGCTCCCGCAGTGGCTGGCGGCTTTTGTGCTGCTCGTGATGGTCGTCATTGTCAGCGGCACCGCGGGCTGGCAATACGCCAACCTCCGGGGATCGCGGCTGGTCGCCGCAGAGCAGGAGGCGGGGGTGTACAGCAACATCCGCATCTATGAGATTTCTGAAGCAAACCGCCCGACGATGAATAAAGAAGACTTTTACAGCAAGATCAAAGACACCCTTTATGCCATCAATCAGCAGATCAAATCTCAATCGACCGACATGTCGGTCTACTACCAAAGCGTTGACCAAACGCTCAACTACACCTTTGCGCTGGAAAGCCGCTGCGATAAAAAGCAGCTGGTGATGGCGATTTACCACTGGCGCATTGACCCCACCCAGCTGAACAACCTGATACTTCGAGAGACGAGGAGGAAAATCAGTGAGATGGAAACCTGTACTTAACTGGAAATGGCTGCTGGCCTATATTCTGGCTGCCCTTACTGCGCTCGCCGCCATGCGCATCATTCAGGCACAAACCTCCACGCAGCCCAGCGTTGAGGGATTCTTGCAGCTCGGCTTTTACGACCTGATGTCGCAGCGAAAGGAAGTGTACGATTCACGCATGCAGACCGTGAACAATGCGATCCTGACGACCATTACCAATCCGAATGACAACCGCTTTGTGCTGAAGGGGAAGTTCACGGAGCTTAACCAGCAAAACGGCAGACAGTTCTTTTCCTACACCCCGATTTACTACAGCACGATGCAGAAAGGGCTGATGATTGATGGCCTGGTGGATATGCTGATGCACGTGGATTTCTGGATGCAGCCGCTGTTTGTGGATACGCAGCCGCTGGTGGTGGGACAAAGCGGTGCGATATTTCTCTATCCGTTGAGGAAGTAGCCCCGCAGCCTGCGGTACTCCCTCTCCCTTGAAGGAGAGGGGATTTTTTATTGCCCGCATTGGCTGGCGGCAAGAAGCCTCAGCCATTCAAAGCACTAGCCCAGCAAATTCTTCACCGTCGTCAAGGACACATTCCCCTGCGCTGCCAGCGCTTTCGCCAGCACGCCGTACTGCGTTCCACCGTTCGCTAACGCGCTTCCCAGCGCCCGCGCCGTCTCTAGCGCTTCGTCCGGGGTATAGGCCGCCGACATATCCTGAATGCGTGCCGACACGCGCTCCTGGTGCTGGTGCAATTTGCTGCGCTCGCGGGTGATTTGCTCCAGCGTTTGCTGCATCTTGCCGCTCGCGCCGGGCGTCCACTGGCTGGCGAGCTGGCCCACCTCATCTTCCCGGCTTGGCTCCGCCACCGGTGCCAGCAGGGTAAAGGCTTCCGCCGGGAACTGCTGTCCTTCGCCGCGCACGCTGAAATTCTGGCTCACCCGCGCCCAGCGATCTTCCGCCACCTGAAAACGTACCTGGCCTTCCCCGCCCAGCGTCGCGTGAATGCCGAGCTTACCCAGCCCAACGTTCAGCTGCATCAGCGCCTGACGCGGCGTTGCCTGCGGCGGAATTGCCACGGCGGTAAGCTCGCGCCTGCCGCCGCCAAGGGCAAACACCAGCGTTTCGCCGGACGACGACTCAAGCATTTTCTCCATCCCCGGCAGCGTAAAGTTCACCTGGCTTTTCTGCTGCAGCGTCACGTTGAAATTACGATCGACCGTCCCGCCCGAGAGCGTACCGCGCTGTCGCAGCAGCGCATTCACCGCCTTTGCGCTGTCCGCGCCGCCGCCGCGCGTCGCCTGGTGGCGCAGCATCAGCAGCTGCGTCTCCGTTTCGCTGAGGAAGCTCTCGGCCCGCTGCACGGACGTCAGCTGCTGGTTGAGCTGAACGTTATAGCGCAGCGGGCGCCGGGAAAGCAGCGCCGACTCGGGAAACTGCGGCCCGGCGTGCCGGGCGTTCGCCAGCGCCTCGGAACGCGCAACGGACGTTGCCGCCCCCGGCGAAGTTCTGACGGGGGCGGGCGTGGTGGCAAGCGATGTTGTTTTTAACCCAACCTGCATGGCGATTACATCATGCTAAAGAGCGAAAGCTGACTGATCATGCTGTACGCTTTGTTGGTGATCTGCACGGAGTTGGTGAACATCTGCAGGTTAATGCTGGTCGTCGCCCAGTCGGTGTCGGACAGATCGCGCACCACCTGATCGTTTGCCATGCTGACGTCCGTGTGCGCGTCGCTCAGCATCGTCAGGCGGTTTTGACGCCCGCCGAGGTCGGTAAAGATGGCAGCGACCTTATCGCGGGACTGGCCAGAAAGCGAAATCATCTCGTTGATATCATCCAGGTAATCGCTCACGGGAATGTCCGGGTCCTGCATTTTATCGCTCAGGGCCTTCAGCTTGTTCAGCATCTCCAGATCGTCGCCGCTGCCGGAAAAGGCCCCCACCACGTGGGTGTTTTCCGTCACGTTCACGCCGTTGGCTACCGTTGTTTCGCGCGAGCCGTTATTGCCCTGATAGATATATTTCCCCTGCGTCTCGTCCCAGACCACCGGCTTGGTGTCGGTTTTGGTGCCGGAGAAGAGGTAACCGCCGCTCTCGTTCTGCGCGTTAATTGACGCGACCAGCGAATCAAGCATCGAGGAAAGCTCGGCCCCGAAGCCGGCCATATCCGCGGTGCTGTGGGTGCCGTTTGCCGCCGCCAGCAGCTTGTCGTTCAGCGACAGCAGCTGGTTGCTCATGGCGGTCACGTGCGCTTCCTGGCTGGAGAGCGCGCCGCTGAGGCCGGTAATGTTGTTTTGATACTGCTTGATCGCCGCCTGCTCGCGGTTAAGCTGGACCAGCCGCGTCGCGGCGACCGGATCGTCGGACGGCACGTTGATCCGCTTCTGGGTAGCCATCTGCTCCATCAGCTTGCTCATCCGGGTGCCGTTAACACCAAGCTGCGCCAGCATGGCATCTGAATTATAAAGACTACTGATTCGCATCGCTCTCTTCCTTAGCGCCGGTTAAAACATGCTTAACAGGTCGCTGAAAATTTGGTTGCCGGTGGAAATCACCTTGACGTTGGCCTGGTAGGACTGCATGTAAATCTGCAGGTTCATGGCCTCTTCATCCTGGTTTACCGCACTGAGGTTATTGCGCTGCTGCTGGGCCTGGTCGTAAACGCCCTGCGCCGCCTCCAGCTCGCTCTGGGATTTTTTACTGGCGATACCGATGTTGGAGATAATCGCCGCCGCGCCCTCGTTCAGGCTCATGTGGCCCATGCCGCCAATATCGACTTTTGTGTTTTTCAGGTCGATCAGCGCCTGCAGGTTGCCGCCGTTCCCCTGCTCGCCGGCGGTGTCGGACAGCGCCAGCTCGTTAGGATCGAGATCGTTAACCTGCAAAATCCCGTTCGGGTTATTGAGATCGAAGCTGAACAGCGGCTTGCCGGGGTTGCCGTTCTTATCAAACCCTTTCGCCAGCTGGTCGTTAAAGAGCGTAGCCACCGCTTCCGCCATGCCCTGCACCGAGGCCTGCATGTCCGCCAGCTCGCCGGTTTCATAATCGTACAGCGCGCCGAGCTGCCCGCCCGTGGACGGGTTCAGGGAGAAGGTGGTGTTGGAAAAGTTCAGGCTTAATACCGGGTTGCCGCTGGCGTCCAGGCTGTTGCTCAGTTCGCCCGCCACGTTACCGCTCACCAGCGGCTGGCCGTTTTTCATCGCCACGGTGTAGCTGCCGTTACTGTCTTCGGTGATCTTCACGTCGGCATAGGTGCTGAGCTGCTTAACCAGCTCGTCGCGCTGGTCGCGCAGCACGTTGCTGTTGCCGCCCGTGGAGTCCATCTCCATGATTTTTTTGTTGTAGTCAGCAATGCCCGCCGTCAGATTGTTGATCTGCCCGACGATGGTGTCGCGCTGGTTCGCCACGGACGTCTTCTGGCCGTTGATGAAGTCATTCATGTTATTAAAGCGCGTCGCCAGGGAGCCGGCCTGGTTCAGCAGCTGCTGGCGGTTGGCTTCGCTTTCCGGCTCTTTGGTCAGAGCGCTGAGGGCGGAAAAGAAATCGTCCAGCCCGGTGCCCAGGCTCGTGGAGTCGGTGCCGATGACTTTTTCCAGCGAGCTGAGGTACTGGTTATTGATGCCGTAGTAGTTCGCCTTGCTGTTGCTCTGCCACACCTGGTTCGTCAGGTACTGGTCGGAGACGCGGCGAATGCTGTCGACCTGCACGCCCGCGCCCGCCGACATGCCGCCCGCTCCCATGGTGGCAACCGAACTCTGGATAATGCCCTGACGGCTGTAGCCCGGCGTCAGCACGTTGGAGATGTTCATGGAGGTCACGCTCATCCCAAACTGCGCGGCCTGCAAGCCGCTCCAGGCAATATTGAACATATTCATGGTTTACTCCTGCCCGCGACGCATTACCGGCACAACGGGGGTTTTTAATTCCTGTGGATGTTCATCTAAAGCGGCCAAAGGCTGCGCATTCTTAAGCGCGACGCTCTCCTGCGCTCCCAGCTGGGCGATAATCATCTGCGCCAGCCCGGTGCTGCGCTGCGACGCCAGCTGGGAGGTGAGCTTATCGTCGTAGAACTCCTGCATCATGCGCTGCTGCTTGCTATCGAACGGGTTATCGTCCACCAGCGCCTGCGACGCTTTGCGCATCTGCTTCATCAGCGAGCGCAGGAACATCGCCTCAAACTGCTCCGCCGCCTGCTCGAGATTTTGCGGCTTCACCTGCCCGGTCACGTCGCCGGGCATGATGCTGGTTCGGGATTGAATCGCGTCTAGCATCGTCACTCCTTAAATCACCACCAGTTCGGCATCCAGCGCACCCGCTTCGTGCAGCGCCTGCAGGATCGCCATCGTATCGTCCGGGGCGGCGCCCAGGCTGTTGAGCGTGTTGACGATGCTGCGCAGGCTGGTGCCCGCCGAAATCGTCACCATCTGGCCCCGGCCACGGTCGACGTTAACGTCGCTTTCCGGCGTGACCACGGTTTGCCCCTGGCTAAACGCGCCCGGCTGGCTCACGTTGGAAGATTCGCGGATGGTCACGGTCAGGTTGCCGTGGGAGACCGCCGCCGCGCGCACCACCACGCCGTCGCCAATCACCACCGTGCCGGTACGGGCGTTAAACACCACGCGCGGCGGCTGCTTCGCGGTGCTGATTTGCACGTCTTCCAGCATCGACATAAAAGCAACGCGCTCGCCCGCCGACAGCGGGGCGTTAACCACCACGTTGGTGGCACTTTGCGCCGTGGCGGTGCCCGAGCCGAAGGCGTTATTAAGCGCCACCGCCACGCTGTTGGCGGTTTTAAAGCTTGGGCGCTTCAGGTTGAGGATCACCTGCTGGTTCTGCTGGAAATCAGACGGGATCTCACGCTCGACCGACCCGCCGTTCGGCACGCGGCCCACGGTCGGGGTGTTGATCGTCACGCTCGACCCGCTGTTGCCCTCGGCCTTTACGCCGCCCACCACCACGTTCCCCTGCGCCAGGGCGTAGACTTCGCCGTCGGCCCCGCGCAGCTGGGTCAGCAGCAGCGTGCCGCCGCGCAGGCTCTTGGCGTCGCCAATCGACGAGACGGTGACGTCAATCGCCTGGCCGCGCGCGTAGCCCGGCGGCAGCGTGGCGCTGATCGCCACCGCGGCCACGTTTTTGACCTTCGGGTCGATTTTGGTCGGCAGCTGCACGCCGAACTGGCGCAGCATGTTGGTCACCGACTGGCTGGTGAATTTCACCTGGTTTTTATCGCCCGTCCCGTCCAGGCCGACGACAAGGCTGTAGCCCACCAGCTGGTTTCCGCGCACGCCCTGAATATCCACCACGTTGCCCAGCCGCTCGGCCGCCGCGCCTGCGGTCCACAGCAGCATCAGAAAAAGCATTGCCTTACGCATTACGGACTCCATTAAATCGGGAACAGCGGATGGTTAAAGAAGCGGGTCAGCCATCCTGCGGAGTTGGCATCGCTGAGCGCGCCGCGTCCGGCGTAGGAGATCCGCGCGTTGGCAATGCGCTGCGAAGAAACCGAGTTGTCGCGCTCAATGTCTTCCGCACGCACCAGCCCGGTCACGCGCATGTACTCATCGCCCTGGTTGAGGGTCAGCCATTTTTCGCCGCGGATCGCCAGCACGCCGTTCGGCAACACCTTGTAGACCGCAACGGTGATGGCACCGCGCAGGCTGTTTTGCTGCTGCGAGGTGGCATTACCGTTAAAGTTGCGGCTGCCGTCTATCGAGCCGGAAAGCTTATCCACCGAATGGCCGAAGGCCTCCGGCACGCCGATGGCGACGTCGTTTTTCTTGCCGAAGTTGGTACGCGCCTGCTTGCTTGCCTGCGTGGACTCATCCAGCTTGATGGTCAGAATATCGCCCACGCGGTAGGCGCGGCGGTCCTGCGTTAATGACCAGTTGTAGTTGGTGTTGTACAACCCGCCGCCCTGAACCTGCGTCGGCGGTAAGGAGAAATCTTCTGGCGGCGCGTAGGCCGCGTCGTCTTTATGCACCAGCAGGGCCGGGCTTTCACACCCGGCCAGCAGCAGCGCAAAAAAGCCAATAACTAGCTGCTTTTTCATTTTTCGTTCACTTCACTTCACGCGTTACATCGACTGCGTGACAAACTTCAGCATGTCATCTGCCGCAGAGACCATTTTGGCGTTCATCTCGTAGGCGCGCTGAACGGTGATCATGTCGACCATCTCTTCAACCACCTGCACGTTAGACCCCTCCAGCGATCCCTGCTCCAGCTGGCCAAAGGCTTCCTCACCGGCCACGCCCTCAACCGCTTCGCCGCTGGCCGCGGTTTCGCGATACAGGTTGCCGCCGATGGCCTCCAGCCCGGCCGGATTGACGAAGTTCACCAGCGTAATTTGCCCCAGCTCGACCGGCTCGGCTTCGCCCGCCACCGTGGCGGTCACGGTGCCGTCTTTGCCAATCTGGATATCCTTCACGTTGTCCGGCAGCTCGATCTGCGGCACCAGCGGCAGGCCCTGCGCGTTGGTCAGCAGGCCGTCCGGGTTTTTCTGGAAGTTACCGGCGCGGGTGTAGGCGATATCGCCGTCGCTGGTTTCCACCTGGAAAAAGCCCTGGCCGGTTATCGCCACGTCCAGCGTCTGCCCGGTGTTTTGAATGTTGCCGGTCGAGAACTCTTTCTGGGTACCGAGGATCTTCACGCCGGTTCCGAACTGAATGCCGGTCGGCGAGGTGTTGTTCTGGTCAAGCTGGCCGCCCGGCGTGCGCTGGTTCTGATAGAACAGATCGGCGAACATTACGCGGTCGCGCTTGAAGCCGGTGGTGTTCACGTTCGCCAGGTTGTTGGAGATCGCGCTCATCTTCGCGTCTTGCGCGGCGAGGCCGGTTTTACTGATCCATAAAGCGGGATTCATCGTTATTCCTTACTCAATCAGGTGTTGCGCAGCAGGCGGTTACCCGCCGTCGCCAGGTCTTCCGCCGCCTTCATCATCTTGATTTGGGCTTCGAACTGGCGGTTAAGCGCAATGCTGGAGACCATTTCGCTGATAGCGGACACGTTGGAGCTTTCGAGATGGCCGGAAACCAGCTCGACCTCTTCCGTACGCGGGTTCACGTTGGCGCTGGTGACCATAAATCCGGCCGCGTTTTTGCTGAGCTGCGACGCGGGAATGTCCACCAGCTTGATGCGGTCGATGTCTATCGGCGCGGCCACGTTGCCGTCGTCCGGCACGATGGAGATCACGCCGTCGTCGGCGATGCTGATGGACGAAAACGGCGGCAGCACGATCGGGCCGTTATCGCCGGAGACCGGCAGGCCGTCGATGGTCAAATCCCCTTCCGGGCCAACCTGCATCTGGCCGTTGCGGGTGTAGACCTCGCGGTTGCCGCTCACCAGCGCAATCAGCCCGCTGCCCTTGATCGCCACGTCGAGGTTGCGCCCAGTGTCGCGGGTTGCGCCCGGCGTCAGGTCAACGCCGCCCTGCTGCGGCTGAACCAGGAAGCGGGAGGCGTAGCCCTCCCCCTGAATCAGCTGCGAGATGGCGTTTTCCAGGTCATGACGAAAGCCCTGCGTATTGACGTTTGCCAGGTTATTCGCATGGATTTGCTGCTGGGCGAGGCTACGCGATGCCCCGCTCACGGCGGTATAAATTAAGTGGTCCATTACACCGCCTGGAACAGCGCCGTCATCATGCTGTCGTTGGTGCTGATCACCTTGGTGTTGGCCTGATAGTTACGCTGGGCGGTCATCAGCCCCACCAGCTCTGAGGTCAGGTCAACGTTGGAGCCTTCCAGGGTGTTGGACGTCAGCGCGCCCAGCAGGCCGGAGCCCGGCGTGCCGGTCAGCGGCGAGCCGGAGCTGGCGGTCTCGGTCCAGGTGGTGCCGTTTTGTGACGAAAGGCCGTTCGGGTTAGCAAAGGTCGCCAGAATCACCTGGCCCTGCAGCAGGCGCTGGCCGTTAGAGAAGGTGGCGTAAACGCTGCCGTCCTTATCGATGGTCTGCCCGGTGCGCTCGCCGGAGGCATAGCCGTTGCCGTTGTTTTTGCTGACGGAGAAATCAGATCCGAACTGGGTGGTGCCCTTATAGTTCAGCTCCAGCTCAATGTTGTCCGCGCCGGGGATGCTAGCATCAAGCTTGACCGTGCCGTTAGGCGTCAGCAGAACGCCCTGCTCGGTGAAGGTCAATTCCTGCGGCGCGGTGCCGACCGGCTTGTCGTCCATGTAGTAGTGCACTTCCCAGGCGTTATCGCCGGTTTTGACGAAATACTGCTTCATGGTGTGCTCGCGGCCCAGCGAGTCATACACCTGGGTGGCGTAGGTGTGGTTGTAGGAGCTATCGTCGGTCGGATCGAACGTGGTCGTCTTCGGCTTATCCTCACTGGCGTTGAGGTTGGCCGTGAAGTCGAGCGAGCTGGTCGCCTTCGCCGGAATCGAGCCGCTGCTGATGGTCAGGTTGCCGACGGTACCGGTCTGGATCACGCCGTTGGCGTCCACCGGGTAGCCCTGCAGGTACATCCCCTGGTTATTGACCAGATTGCCGTGGCTGTCGGTCTGCATATAGCCCGCGCGGGTGTAGGCAGTGGAGCCCGCGCTGTCGCGCATCACGAAAAAGCCTTCGCCGTTAATGGCCAGATCGAGGCTGCTGGCAGAGGAAAAAATGCTTCCGCTTTTGGAAATACTCTGGGCAATGCCGGTAACGCCCACGCCCAGCGGCTGGCCTTCCGCATACAGAGAGGCAAACTCCGCGCGCCCAGACTTGAAGCCCACGGTGCCGGAGTTGGCAATGTTGTTGGAGATCGCGCCCAGCTGTTCGTTGATGGCATTTAAGCCCGAGATGGCAATATCAAAGCTCATAGTGGTTCCTGGTTAACTCATCAATGTTTTTGCGTTGCTGTTGTTCGAAGGCGACTGGCCAAACTGCGTAATCTGGTGATAAGGCACGTCGCCGATGCCCGGAATGTTGAGCACGATCGCGCTGCCGTCCATGGGAATACGCACGTTATTCACCACGCCGCTCACCTCGATCGGCACCGTCGCATCGTCGACGTCGGTGACCACGGTCATCGTGTATTTACCCTCTTTGAGCCCCAGCTCTTCCGGGTTAATCGTGAAGTTCACGTCGCCGGCTTCCTGCTTGCCCAGCTCAATTTTGGTTTCGGTTCCGTTCTCATCCTTCAGGATGACGGTCACCGTGTTGGCGGCATGTTCCAGGTTCAGGCGACCGTCCACGCTGGTACTGCCGTCGCTCTGGAGGGTGTCGGTTTTGACCATCACCTTCTGGCCCACCAGGTTGCCCGTCGACAGGGTTTGCAGGTTGTCCATCAGCACGCCGATGTTCTGCATCCCGACCATCATGTTTTCCATCGACTGCACCTGCGTCAGCTGCGCAAGCTGGCTGACGTATTCGGTACCGTCGGTAGGGTTAAGCGGGTCCTGGTTCTGGATTTGTGCCACCAGCAGCTGCATAAACAGGTTGTTCATCCCTGCAGCGGTATTGTCGTTCGCGGATACAGTACCGTCCCGGGTGGTGGTGGTATCGCCGGACTGGGTGGAAACGCCATTCACGCTCATCTATTACGCCTCGCCAAGCCGCAGCAGGCTCTGCTGCATGCTTTTCACATTGTTAAGAACATCGACGTTGGTTTCGAAGTTACGCGACGCCGACATCATGTCCGCCATCTCCTCCACCACGTTGATATCGGGATACCAGACGTAGCCGTCCGGGTTCGCCATCGGGTGGTGCGGCTCGTAGCGCTGCACCGCATTTCCCGACGCCACCACGTCCAGCACCTGCACGCGGGCACCGGAGATCGCGTCGCGGTTAGTCAACTCGTCGTTCTGGTAAACCGCCGCAAACACCGGGCGGCGCGCTTTATACACATTGTCCTCGTCCACCGCCGGCGTTTCGGCGTTGGCGAGGTTACTGGCGATGGTGTTCAGCCGGACGGTTTGCGCCGTCATCGCCGAACCCGACACGCGGTAAATATCGCTAAAAGCCATTCTTTGCTACCTGTTTCAATTACTTACCTTCAATTGCCTTTTTCAGACCGGTGAATTTCATATTTAAAAACGCCAGGCTCATCTGATAGTCCTGCACGTTTTTTGAAAACTCGGCCTGCTCCACGTCCAGCGCAACGGTGTTGCCGTCCGAGGAGGGTTGATACGGCACGCGGTACATCTCCTGCGGCGCGGAGCCGGGAAAGAAATCGCGCTGCGAGCGTTGCATCTCTGCGGCAAAATCAATATCTTTAGCCTGGAAGTTGGGGGTATCGACGTTAGCCAGATTTGCTGAAAGCAGTTCCGCCCTGGAAAGTCGAAGTGCTACAGCCTGCGGATGAACGCCCAATGCCTTGTCAAAAGTAATACTCACAACTCACTCCTTTCTTTGGTGGACACCTGCAAGAGTCCATGTTGCTGCAACCTATTAAGCAACTATCGTGCCAGGTTTATAACACCATGAATTTAATAGACTTATCTGTTACAACAGGCGCATGCAGGAAACCTTTTTTCCGCTGGTCTGTTCCGGCGGCAATGCTGTGCCTGTTCGCACTTCCGGCGGCGGCGCAGCCTCAGGCCACCACCGCGCGTAAGCAGGTTTACGCCCGCGTGCAGCAGCAGGCCGCAGACGCCATTCGCCAGGAGGCCCAGCGCAGCCGCTGGGAGGATTACCAGGCGAAGCTGAACCTGTTTATCCCGTCTGAAATTTCGCAATACGCCCCCTGCCCCACGCCGCTTGCCGTAAGCATGCCCGGCGGCGAGCATCTCGACCTGCGCCGCCTGCGCTTTGACGTGCGCTGCGAAGCCGGCAGCGGCTGGGACGTGGCGGTTACGGTAAAACCGGATATCTACCTGCAGGTGCTGATGCCGACGCGCACGCTGGAGCGCGGCCACGTGCTGGCGGCGTCCGACCTCACGCGCAAAAAATTCAACATCAGCAACCTGCGCAGCGGCTATATCACCCGGCCGGATGACGCGGTGGGCCTGACGCTCAAGCGCCGCGTGCGCGAGATGCAGCCCCTGAGCCAGAGCCAGCTGGATTCCCCGGTGATGGTGGAGCGCGGACAGCGCGTGCTGATGATTGCCGACCAGGACGGCGTGGAGGCGCGCACCATGGGGATCGCCGCCAAAAAAGGCCGCAAGGGCGAAATGATCAAGGTGAAAAACGAGAGCAGCGAGCGGGAAGTCACCGCGATGGTGATCGACATGGGCGTGGTCAGAACCGGCTTTGCGGCAGCAAAATAAAAAAGTGCCGCCGCGCTTAAGTTTTTCCGCCATTGCGCCGCTTTACCCAGGTAAGGCGCCGGGAAACGATCTTTCCGCTCTGGCGAAAACGACGAATAACAATCCGTAGATGGAGTAATGCGATGAAAGTGACATCCACCCAGTACGCAATGACGAGTGCGATCAACCAGGCCAGCAGCACGGCCACGACCCGCGCGTCCGGCACTGACGAGATGAAAACAGCCAAAACCGCAGCCATCGATCCCGTGCTTGGCGATGCGCAGACCCAGCTGGCAGCTCTGCCAGAGGTGGATATGGCGCGCGTGGCCAGCATGAAAGACGCCATTGCGAGCGGAAAAATCAGCATCGACGTTGATTCGCTGGCAGGCGCGATTGAGAAATATTATCAGAGGTAACAATGAGTAACGCCGCACAGTGCGTAAAAACCCTGGTGCAGGGCATGGTAGAAGACCGTGAAACCTACGGCAGCCTGAAAGCCCTGCTTTCCAACCAGCGTCAGTGGCTTATCGCACGCGATACGGCAAAGCTGGAGGCGCTCAACCCGCAGCTTATCGCCTGCTACGAGCGCCTTTCACACAACAGCAGGCAGCGCTACCAGCTCCTGACTCAGCTGGGCATTCCGGTCGGCACGCCGGGCCTGCGCACGCTGTTCTCCCGTCTTCCCGCCACGCATCAGCACCAGCTCAACGGCCTCTGGGACGCGCTTGAGCAGGTCGCCGCCGAGTGTAAAGCGCTCAACGATAGCAACATCGCCGTGCTCTCAATGCAGCAGGAGATCCTGCAAAACCTGCTGAACATCAGCGAGCCGGAAAACTGGCTCTATGAGCAGGGCTAATCGGCTGCGCCATAGCGGAAAGCTCACGCCACTCCCCCCGCTGTGAGGTCGTTACACCCCGTTCTCCATTGTTAAAATATTGATTCGTAACAGCCTCGTGCGCTGTACCGGGAATATAAGAATATGTCGTTAACCAGCAATCCTGAAACTCGCTGCATCGGTTTCCTGATGGAAACTGCTTTTCACTATGATGTCTACGCCAATATTATTTCCGCCCTTTTGGATAAAGGTATTCCCTGTGACATCATCATTAATGACGTCATTGAAGCTGAATTTGTTAATAACATGGTCAGCTTCCTGGGAACGATCAATGTTCCCGGGCTACGCTTTATGCTGTTATCGGCGGTGCTGAAAAGCGCAAAGGTGTATGACTGCCTTGTATCGCCTTATTACCTTTCCTATGTCGAGAAAATTGCACGTAAGCATGTTCGCACGGTGTATGGCCTGGCCAAAAATGAGTGGAATCATGCAGCCTGGAACGCCAAATACGATCTTATTTTGTGCTATAGCCACTACACTGAAAAATCGCTGAATTTAGCCGATCGGGTTAAAGTTATTGGTAACCCTCGCTTTGATGACTGGCATAAAAAAAGATATCCGCAGGCATTGCCATCCCATATTTCCCCCCATCCTTCAAAGCCAACGTTGCTGTATGCCCCTACGTATGGCGAGCTAAGCTCATTACCCCACTGGGCGGAGAAACTCGGGCGGTTAAGCAACGAATACACCCTAATTTGTAAGCTTCACCACGGTACGTTGTACAAAAAAGAAGAACGACAGAGCCTTAAAACGGCGAAACGCTTCCTGAAGAACATTGTTGAGGACAATACGTCCGTTTTTGCCCTGCTGGAACGCGCAGACTATGTTATCAGCGATAACAGCGGCTTTATATTTGATGCTATCAATGCGGATAAGAAAGTCATTTTGCTTCGCTGGGAGGGAATGGATGAGCTGCTGGTGGGCAATAAATCCTTTAGCAACCCTGAAAGCCCCGAACAGCAGGTTCGAAAATTGCTGCCAGACGCTCGCGACATGGCTGACTTACGGTATTTCCTCTCTGAGGACTATCCATGGGATAAAAATGCCGCAGCGGTAGAATATATCAAAACGGAATACTGTGATGCATTCAATGACGGAAACGCGGGCCTGCGCGCCGCGGAGATTATCGATGAAGCAACCGCAGGATATCGCGGCGAATCCTCATAACGGAAAACATGAATGAAAACAATTATCACATTTGGCACGTTTGATGTTTTCCATATTGGTCATCTCAATATTTTACAGCGAGCAAAAGCATTGGGGGATAGGCTTATTGTCGGTATATCCTCGGATCAACTGAATTTGCATAAAAAGGCTCGACTCCCGGTCTATCAGCAGCAGGAGCGAATGCGCATTATCCAGGAATTGAAGTGTGTTGATGACGTATTTCTGGAGGAATCGCTTGAGTTAAAGGCGCAATATATCAGGCAGTTCAATGCGCAAACGCTGGTGATGGGCGATGACTGGAAAGGAAAATTTGATCATCTCTCATCACTGTGTGAGGTGGTCTATCTCTCACGAACGCCAACGATCTCCACCACGTCGATCATCGAAACGATTAAGCAACAGTAATGGCCTGCCTTACCGTTCTAAAAGTATTTATAGACAGAATAAGCTGAAGATAATACGTCGTGAAAATTAGAATTTTTATCGAAACCACGCAGTCTAACTTTTGCCATCAGGTTGCAAACTGCCTTCACTCAGCTGACGCAGAAGAGTGGGAAAGTATTTTTGTTTTAAAACATAAAAATATTAATACGCAAGCTATTCCCTCCTGCCGCATTTCCGAGATATCCTATAAGGATGGCGATCTTAACGATACGCTGATCTCTTTAGCCAATACGCTTAACCATCATGACGTTGAAACCCTTGAAGTCCATGTCGAGGCGAGCACGGCCAGTCTTGCCCTGGTAATTTTTTCAACCTTCTTCAAACGCAACATTCATATCATTAAACCCCACATTTACGAAACAAGCATCAGAGACTACGCATTAAGAGCTGCATCCGATAGCAACACCGCGCTGCGAAAGAAACTGAGTGAAGCGGTTATCGGCAATAAGGGGTTCACGGGAAATAGCGCAGAATTAATGCGCTGCGGCTATTTATGGCATCACTTTCTTGACGCGGCTTACTACATCAAGAAACGCGACCCAGCTGCCCGGGATTTGCCGATAAAAACTATCCCTGCGCTTTCAGATGAGCAGAAACGGCGTTTTCTGGCGATTTTCCGCATCCCCGAAACGATGTTCGCTACGGTAAAAGAGATGTTCGCGCAGGAGAATGTGTACTATTGTTCGCGCATAGCGCCGCGTCACCCGATGACGGCAGAGGTTCATAGAAAAGCCCTTCACGAGCTGCTACTCAAAATTCGCAATCGACGCGGCGAAAGTTCCCTGTTTTTATTATCGCACCAGGATAATGACGCCGCGCTTTTACAGCCAGCCTGTGACTATTTTCATCAACTTCCCACCTGTCTGTCACCTTCAGCCCTGCAATGGCTAGGCATTCATCCTAAAAATATTATCTCAACGCTTGATGACGATCTGTCAGTGCTGGATAACCCAGGCGAACGCCATCTCATCTCCACGAAGGAAGAAGATGAATTACCCATTCCAGAAGAGGCGTTAACCACAACGTTCAATCTGCCGCACGAAAACATTCACTTTACGCATGAAATCGAAAGATGGCATCGTGAAGGGAATGCCAAAAGGATATTTTATTCATCGGCATCGATGGGGGATATTGTGTATGGCCTGGGGGCTATAAACGCGCTAAGAAAACGCTTCCCTGAGGATAAATTTGTTTTTGTCACTCACAAACTTTATCGCGATTTAATAGACAACAGCCCTTCTGGGGTGGAGCATTGGGATATCCATGCCTTAACGCCGGAGCAATACTTTGAAATCGAAGTGGCTAACCGGTTCTCGCTGCTGCATTTCTTCGAAAGATGGCAACAAATTGTCGCAGCGTGCCATATGACTGATGCATTTATCAGTGAGGTCACCCGCGACGCGCTGGATACCGATAAAGGCGCGTTACTTGATTTTGACGCCATTGATAAAGCGCCTGTCGAAAAATTCATGCGCGATAACCATATCACCAGCGGCAAGGTTGCTCTGCTACATCCTAATCTTGGCGCACCAAACAGAACATGGACAAAGCAGCATTGGCAAAAGCTGGCGGAACGTTTTGTCTCTGCTGGATGGCAGGTTATATTTATTGGAAGCGATAAAAACAAGTATCAAAGCAGGAAAACGATGCCCCTTGAAATACCGGGCACATTCAATGCGATCAACGCCTTTTCCATTACCCAAACCATTTACCTGATGAGCCTTTGTCAGCTTCTGGTTGCCTGTGATTCAGGCCCGGTCGCACTCGCTGGCTATACGGATATTGCAATATCCGCCCTCTATTCGATTATCCCCTCACAGTACCGTCTGCCCTACAGGCATACTGTTTTAGGCTGGAATGCGCAGGGTATAAATGTGGGCTGCCAGTATGGCCAGTGCGGACATCTGATTATGAATGAAAAGTTCTTTAAGCAAACGCTGCATAAAAAATGGGCCCTCCCAAACGGGCAACAGTTTGCAGAGTGGTGCCCAAACGGCAAAAAATACGCCTGTTTAAGCCATTTCTCCGATGCTGACTGGTGGGCTCATATTGAAGAATTTATCAATTCTGATGATTTTATAATGAATACGCCTTCATTCTGATGCGCGAGCACGGTGCCAAAAAAGGCGGCAAACGCCGCCTTTTTTTAAATCAACGATAGCCCGTGCAGCAGCACGTAATCTGCCGTATGTTTCGCGTCTTCCGCCTGTGGCTGCTGAGCTTGCCAACTGCTCCACGCGCTAAACAGGACGATAAACACCTCCTCCGTTAGCGACTGATTATCCTCCAGCCACATCGCGCTCAGCATTTTCAACTGGAAAAACTGACGGGTAAGCGACATCAGGGCTTCACCGTAGTTGTCGGCGCTGTTCCCCGGTACTCCCTCTCCGTACAGACGATAAATCAGCGCGTTACGCAGGATCCAGGGCTTCTCCTCCAGCAGAGGAAGTGGCTTTTGCTCCAGCTCGCGCAGGCGCTCCTGCAGACGAGCCGGTTCCATTACCGCCAGCTCGCTGAGCTTCAGCATGAACATCATCTTCTGCATCGGTGGAAGATTCAGGTTCAGGCGCATCGCGCCCATCTCGCCCAGCGCCTCGACGCGGTTGACCTCAATCGGCGGCAGCAGGGCGAGCTGCTCGCTCAACACGCCCGCCTCCGCCAGCTGCGCCAGCTGCTCGCCCATGTCGTTCAGGTTCTGCGGATCGCGCTGGTTCTCCTCCACGTAGCGCTGCGCTTTGCTGAGCAGCACGCCGATGGCGTACAGGCTGCTCTCCAGCGCGAGCGCCGGATGCACGGCCATATTGATACACTGCTGGTTTAAGGCTTCGTCCCAGGGGTTCTGCTCGTGGCCGTCGGATTCGATCTCGCCGGCATGCAGCATAAACGCGTCCGGGTTGAGGAGGATTTCACGCGCGGCGCTTTCACAGGCCGCGTTAAGGCTCTCGCGCTGCTGGTTGCCCAGCGTGATGCGCGTCTTCGGCCACTCGCCTGACGCGGCCTGGCAGGCCGGACAGCTACATGCCTCCTGCCGCGCGTTAAACCGAATCACGTATTCAGGTTGGTAGTGTTCTATCAGTTCCATACATGCTGCTCCAGCCGCGGCAGTGGCGGCGATACTCATTGAAAGTTTTTGCGAAAAAACCAGTGGGTACAGTCGATAACGTCGCCGCTTGCGGGATCTTTTATCTCGGGTAAAAAAGCGAAGCTGGGCTGGAGACCCAGCCAGCAGTGGGCCTGCATCAGCAGCGGCCAGCAGGCGTCCAGGCCCGCCCCCTGCTGATGTGCCTGCCGATAAACGTCAAGCAGCGTGGGGATATAGTCGCCCTTCACCGCATAGGCGCATCCGCAGCCGCCCTTCAGCACGCGCGCCACGCCGGGCAGGGCCTTCAGCGCGGAGATGTTGTCGTAACGCCCGCCGAGCACCACCGCCTGCCAGTCGATGTGGGGCAGGCGCTCAAGCAGGCGGTTCACCGTTTTGAGGGAGTGCTCTTTGCGCACGTATTTCACCGCCGCATCAATCAGCACCACGCTGTGCCATTGCTCGCGCTGCGCCTGTTCCAGCACCGCACAGTGCGTCTCCAGCTCGCCGTGGTCAGGAGTGCGGGCAAAGGGCACCAGCTGCGCGTCGCCTAACCCCAGCGAAGCGAGGCTCTGCCGCTGGGCTTCCAGCATCTCTGGCCGTTCGGGATCGTAGATCACCGCCACCTTGCCAAACGCCTGCCAGTCCACGGCGGCGCTGAGCGGCGCGGAGCTTAGGCGGCGGTAGTGGCTCAGCAGGTTGCGGTCGGTGACAAAATCCTCCAGCGTCAGATCAACGGGCGTGCAGGAGCCGAGCACAAAATCTTTGTCGTAGGTATTGGCGCTGTGCGAGATGCACAGAATGGCCTCCCGCGGATCGATCTGCTGCACCGGCGCGGTGAAGTTGTTGAGAAACGCCTGCTCTTCCGCCAGCGTGGCGGTGTCATCATAGTGGTGGTTTTTCAGGAAGTTGCGGTGATAGCCAAACGTGCCGTTCAGCGCGTGGCGCTCCCCAAACGCGTGGGTGCGGTAAATTTTGTCAAGGTGGCTGTACCAGATGTAGATGGTATCGCTGCCGGAAAACAGCGCGTTGTTGCGCTGCATCGCCGCCACCTGCATGCTGATTTTGTTCGGCGGATAGTAGTCGTCATCGTCGAAGCAGATGATGTACTCGCCCTTCGCCATCTCGTTAAGCATGTTGCGCTTTTTACCCAGATCGAGCCGCTCCGGGCTGTGAACGTAGCGCACGGTGCACACCGCAGGGTCCACCATCATGGCGATCAGGTCTTCGTTGCTCTGCGCCGAGTCATCCAGAATAATCAGCTCGCGCCTGTCGGCCGGGTAGTCCTGATACTGGAAGATGTAGAGCAGATAGGGCAAAAACGCCCGGCGGTTCCAGGTGGGGCAAACCACGCTCACGAACGGGGTGCCGTAGGTTTTTTTCTGCTGCTGGCGTTTTAGCAGCGTCTGCATCAGATTGCTCATACTATCGCTGTCGCTGTGCCTGTTGTTGACGCAGCCAGCACTGTGCCGATACCGCGTCGGTGGTTTTTTGATCGCGTCGCTCCTGCTCAAGGCGCTGGGCTTCCCGGCGCGAGGCCAGCACCAGCTCCAGGCTTTTCTCCCGGCGGGACTCCGCCAGCAGGTTGCCCTGCAGCTTCTGCGCCTCCACGTTCGCCAGCGCCTGCTCCTGCTTTTGCCAGTCGATCACGCGCTGAATGTGGCGCTTGTAGACGGACTGGTTGCAGAGCATGGTCGCGCCGCCCTGCAGCTCCTGCACGGTGTTGTTGGCCAGGTTCGACAGGGCGTGAATGTTCTTTTCCAGCCGCTGGCACAGCTGCTGCTGCGTGGCCAGCCGGGCGCTGAGATCCTGCACCGCGCGGTTACGCAGCAGGTGCAGCTGTTCAAGCGTGTTAATCAGTTTGCTCATCGGAAATTATCCTGCCTGCGCCAGCGCGTTCAGGTCGGCAATGGTTTTCTCCAGCGGTGCGGCATCCTGAACCTCCTGCTGCAGAAAATGGGTAATGGCCGGGGCGAGGTTGACCGCTTTGTCGGCCAGCGGGTCGGCCCCCGCCACGTAGCCGCCGAGCGGAATCAGCGGCTTAATGCTTTGATATTCAGCGTAAAGCTGCTTTAGCGTGCGCGCGGCGCGCTGATGCGCCTGCTGCGTCACCTGGCTCATGCAGCGGCTGATGGACTGGCCAATATCGATTGCCGGATAGTGCCCGGCCTCCGCCAGGTGGCGCGACAGCACGATGTGGCCATCGAGCACGGCGCGCGTGCAGTCGACGATCGGGTCCTGCTGATCGTCACCCTCCGCCAGCACCGTATAAATGGCGGTCATCGAGCCGTAGCTTTCGCTGTTGCCCGCGCTCTCCACCAGCTTCGGGATCAGGCCAAACGCCGACGGCGGATAGCCTTTGGTGGCAGGAGGTTCGCCCAGCGAGAGGGCGATTTCGCGCTGCGCCATGGCGTAGCGCGTCAGGGAATCCACCAGCAGCAGCACGTCTTTGCCTTTATCGCGGTAGTAGCTGGCGATGGTATGGCACAGCTCGGTGGCCTTGATGCGCATCAGCGGCGACTCGTCCGCCGGCGCGGCGACAATCACCGACTTGCGCCGCCCCGCTTCGCCCAGCGAGTGTTCAATAAACTCTTTTACCTCGCGCCCGCGCTCGCCGATCAGCCCCACGACCACCACCTCCGCCTGGGTGTAGCGGGTGATCATGCCGAGCAGCACGCTTTTCCCCACGCCGCTGCCCGCCATCAGCCCGACGCGCTGGCCTTTGCCGATGGTCAGCAGGCCGTTAATCGCCCGCACGCCCACGTCGAGCGGCGCATCAACCGGCTGGCGCCTTAGCGGATGCACCTGCGGCAGCTGCTGCGGCAGCACGGTGTCGCCGGTCAGCTTGCCTTTATCATCAATCGGCTCGCCGAGGCCGTTGACCACGCGGCCCAGCCACTGGTCGCCAATCAGCACGCCGTGCTGTTTGTCCATGGGATAAACGCGCGCGCCCGCCATCAGTCCGGCAGGCTGTTTGAAGGGCATCAGGAAGGTCACTTCGCGATCAAAGCCGACGACCTGCGCCTCAATCAGCTCGCCGTCCGCACCTTCAACCTGGCACAGCTGGCCCACGGCGAGGCGGCAGCCGACGCACTCCAGCAAAATACCCGCCACGCGCACCAGCCTTCCGGCCACGCGGGCGAGGTTGATGTTCTCCAGCGAGCGTAAAACCTGCTCGAAGTCGTGATCACTCATCGTGCGATTCCGGCAGCAGGTTCGCCTTCAGGGCGTCCATGCACTGGTCGAGGCGGTGCTGGCAGCCCACGTCCATTTCGGTGGTATTGGTGATCACCCGGCACTCGCCCGGCGCCAGGTCCGGGTCGGCGGTCAACCCCCAGTGCGCCACTTTCTCCGGTTCGGCCTCGCTGATGCGGCGGTGTTCCTCGCTGTTCAGCATGACTTTCACCTGCTCCGGCTGCTGCGGCAGCGCGGCCAGCGCCTCTTCCACCAGGGTGAGGATTTGCGTGGGATGGAGCGTCAGCTCGCAGCGGATCACCTGACGGGTCACTTTTTCCACCAGCTGCAAAAGCTCTTCGCGGCGGCGCTGTTCATAGTTGGCCATGAACGTTTCCATCGACGCGATGATGCTGTCCAGGGGGTGCGCGGCCTCAAGAAACTGCTGGCGCGCCTGGGTTTTGCCCTCGGAGCGGCCCTTGCGCACGCCCTCTTCAAACCCCAGCCGCAGCCCTTCCTGATAACCCTCTTCTTTGCCCTCTTCCATGCCCTGGGCAAAGCCGCGGTTCAGCCCTTCCTGAAAGCCCTGCTGCAGCTGCGACTGCAGCGCGGCATCGTCCAGCGCCTGGCGCGCGTCGTCGATGAGGTTTTGCACCGGGCGACGCTTGCGCAGCGGCGGGAATTTATGCAGGCGCGGTTTTACCACCGCCTGGCGGCTGGGGGTCAGGGCGCTCAGCGGTAAGCTCTGTTTTTTGTACATGGGTTACTCCATGGTTTGCTCGGTGAACAGCTGAACCTGAATCTCGCCCTCTTCCGCCAGCTGGCGCACCGTCGCCATGATCTCTTTACGTACATGCTCGATGCGGCTCACCGGCACCGGCCCCAGGCGGGTGGTGGTGGATTGCAGCAACGTCACCTGACGCTTCGGCATGACGTTGAAAATGGCCTGACGCAGCACCGGCTCGGTGCCCTTGAGCGCAATCGCCCACTCTTCGATAGAAATCTCTTCCATCAGGCGCTGCAGGGTCGCCGGGGTCTGGCGGCTGAGGATGAAGAACTCGTACATCTCCTCTTCCAGCTCGTCCACCACCTCGGCATCGCGCTCGCGGAGCTGGTTGAGCAGCTGCTGCTGGTTACTCGAAATGCGGTTAACAATGTTGGCCGCGTGCTTGATGCCGACCACTTTTGAACCGTGCTCGGACAGTACCGACACGCCGCGCTCGATCAGGCGGTCCAGCTCGTTGATGACGTCGCGGTTGACGTCGTCCAGCCGGGCGATGCGCCAGACGATTTCATCCTGCCGCTCCTGCGGCAGGGCGCTGAGCACCCCCGCCGCCACGTCCGGCGGCAGAAACGCGAGGAACACCGCCTGCAGCTGCAGGTGCTCTTGCTCAATTAGCGCCGCAAGCTGCGGGATATCAACCCACTGCAGCCGCGCCATGCGGTGGCGGATTTCATCGCCGTAGATACCGTTGATCACGCTGCCGGCAATTTCACCGCCCAGCGCCTTCTCAAGAATGCCGCGCAGGTAGCTGCGCGACGCGCCGTTGATGCCGCTCTGCTCGCGGTAATCGTCAAAAAAATTGTTCATGGCGTGGCGAGCCTGGTCGACCTTCACGCCGTGCAGACGCGCCATGGTGTCGCTCAGCAGGATCACCTCGTCGCGGTTCATCTTCTGCATCACCTTAGCCGCAGCCTCTTCGCCCACGCTGAGCAACAAAATGGCGGCCTGCTCCAGCCGGCTGCGCCCCGTCGCGGTGCTGCCCTTACTGCTGCTGCTTGTTATCAGTTCGCTCATTGCTGTTGATCCATTGTTTCAAGACTTCTGCCATACGTTCAGTTTCGTTTTCCGCCAGCATCTGCAGGTACTCCACCTTGGCTTCAAGGCCAGAGCTTTGCGGCGGCAGTTCCGTATCCTGGTTGAATGCCGGGCCCGGCAGCCCCGTCAGGCCAGATTCCGTGGTGACCATGCTGTTCTCAATCGCCTCGCTCTGCGCACCGCCCTCGATTGCCGCCCGCTCGGCCGGTTCACGACGCCCGTAGCGCTGGGCCAGCGGGCGCAGGCCAAATAGCAGGGTGAGCAGGATCAGCATGCCAATGCCGCCGTTTTGCCCCCAGTACTGGATGTTCGGGTCCTGCCACCATTTCAGCTCCGGGAGGCCGTCCGGCGTTCTGTCGATAAAGGCCAGCCTGTCCAGCGTCAGGGAGTCGCCGCGCGCTTTTTCAATGCCTGCGGCATCCTCAACCAGCTTCGTTAGCGCGGTGAGCTGTTCCGGCGTCATGTTGGCAAGCGGCGCGGCCGCCTGGTTGAGCGCCACCGCCACGCGCAGCTTTTCCAGCTTGTAGCCGGGGTGGCGGATGTGGCGAATATCGCGGTCAAACGCGTATTTGCGCTGCTCCTGGCTGCGGTTCGAAAGGGAGCTGGGATTGCTGGTCTGCGTCTGGGTTTGCGCCGTCTGCTGATTGGCTGCCATCGGCGGCGTCACGGCGGTCGGCTGATTGACCGGGCGGTTGCTGAGCGAGCCGGGTATCCCCAGCGCCAGCTCGTTGGTGGTGTTTTCGCGAGAGATATTTTCGTCGCTGATCTGCGGCTCTTTGCCCAGACGCTCCTGCGTCTCTTCCACGCTGCTCATGTCGACGGTTGGCGTCACGCTGATGCGGAAGTTCTCGCTGCCGAACAGCGGTGCGAGCAGCCCGGCGATGTTGTTGGTGGTTTCATTTTTGATGCGGTCGATGACGTCGCGGCTCTGGCGAATGCTCGCCATGCTGGTGCCGCCCTGCTGGGCATTTTCCGACAGCAGCGTGCCGGCCTGGTCCACCACGCGCACGCTGGCGGGCTGCATGCCCGGCACGCTGCCCGCCACGAGCTGGACGATCGCCGCCACCTGCTGCTCGTCCAGGTGCTTGCCGTAGCGCAGCTGCAGCATCACCGACGCGCTGCTCTGCGGCTTGTTGGTCATCACGAACGAGCTGGACTCGCTCAGCCCCAGATGCACGCGCGCGTTTTCAACCGGATCCAGCGCCATGATGCTGCGCGCCAGCTCGCCTTCCAGGCTGCGCTTGTAGCGCACGTTCTGAACAAACTGGCTGCTGCCGAGCATCTCTTCTTTATCCATCAGCTCGTAGCCGTCCGGCATCACGGCGGTAATGCCTTTCGCCGCCAGCGCCATGCGCGCGCGCGGGAGCTTGTCCTCCGGGATCAGAATCTGGCCGTTGTCGGGGTTAATGCGGTAGGCGATAGATTCCGCCCCCAGCACTTCAACCACCTGCGCGACGGGCAGCTTTTCCTGGCTGCCGTACAGCGCCACGTAGCCCTGATTGCTGCGCCACAGGGAAAACACGATTGCCGCAACCAGCGCCACGCCGCCCGCGGCCATCAGCCACTGCGGTTTAATGCGCCCGGTCGGGACGGGTAAGGCAGAAAATCTTTCTTTTAACTTAGTCAGCACGGGAAAACCTTACAGCGGAGTATTCATCACTTCGTCTAGCGCAGTGGTGAGCTTGTTACGGACCTGCATCATGGCGGAGAAGGCGACGCTGGCTTTTTGCGATTCAATCATCGCCCCGGCCAGATCGTCGCTTTGCCCAAGCTCAATCGCCTTTTGCTTCGCCCCCGCGGAATGCTGCAAGGCGTCGACGTTGTCGATGGCGTTGTTCAGAACCTGCGAAAAAGAGAGGTCGCGCGCGCTGGTGACGCCGGAAAGGGAAGCGCCCGGCGCGATGAACCCCGCGCTGCCGGTTGAGCCTGAGGCGGCCACGGCGGCGGCGTTGCGCATTCTGTCCAGCATCGCCTGCTGGCTGGCGTGCAGGCCGATAGCGGTAATTTTGTCCATGGTGTTAGTCTCGGGCGCCCGTTATGAGTAGCATTCGATATCGATACCTTCTTCGCGCATGGAGGCGAGCCGGTAGCGCAGCGCGCGGGGCGTAATCCCTAAAAACGCGGCGGTTTTAGATTTATTGCCGTTATGGCGCTTCAGCAGTTCGATGATGTATTGATATTCCGCCATTCGGCCATGCAGCTTGACGTTGCTGATGGCCGCTGGCGCAGCCTGCTGCTCGCGGTAGGCGGGCATCACGTCAACGCCGTCTAAGGTTGCGAGCGGCGCGAGCGTCGGCAGGCCAAAGTCATTGGCGGTGATCTCTTCGCCGTTGCTCAGGATCATCCCGCGTTGGATCACGTTCTCCAGCTCGCGCACGTTGCCCGGCCAGTCATAGGTCAGCAGCGCGTGTCGCGCCTCTTCGCTCAGACGAACGTTGCCCTTGTGGAACGCTTTATATTTGGCGATAAACCGCATTGCCATCGGAATAATATCCAGACGGCGCTCGCGCAGCGGTTTGATATGAATCGGCACGACCGAAATACGGTAGAACAGATCCTGGCGAAAACGACCTTCGGCAATTTCCTGCTGCAAATCTTTATTGGTGGACGCCACCAGGCGAATATCCAGCGGGATTTTTTTATGGCTGCCGAGGCGCTCAACCTCCTGCTCCTGCAACACGCGCAGTAATTTCGCCTGCAGCGCCAGCGGCATATCGCCAATTTCATCCAGCAGTAACGTACCGCCGTTTGCCTGTTCAAATTTACCGGCAACGCTTGTCACCGCGCCGGTAAATGCACCCTTTTCGTAGCCGAATAAAATGGCTTCGAGCATGCTTTCAGGAATAGCGGCGCAGTTAACGCCAACGTAAGGCGCATCGGCTCCGAGGGCGTTTTCATGAATGTAGCGGGAAACACACTCTTTCCCTGTACCCGTTTCGCCCGTAATGAGTACCGACACATTATATTTCGCAACACGACGTGCTAATGAAAATACATTTATGCTTTCAGGCGCGCTGGCAATAAATCCATTTTCATTACGGGCTTCATGTTCAATAACAATACTCATAACAACTCACCAACATTTAAGCTAATTGTTAACTCAGGGCGCATACATGCCTTATGCGCCATTTATGGCACATAGCTAAGGGCGTGTATTCGAATAGAGATAATATGAATTAATCCGGTATTTTCAACGCCGGAGACTCATGACTGACGCGCAGTATAACGCCCCGTTAGGAATTGTCTTGTTTTTAATGGGTATTAAAACTTTAATCTATAAATATCATGCACTTACAGAAACAATTAATGCATATTAATTGGCCTGAAATAACGAATTAATAATGAAAGGCATCTTGATTATGAAAGCCTATCAGCGTCTAATGCCTATCCCTAATAAAGGCTCTCTGTAATCAGCCTTTACAGGAAAAGAGACCGACTCACTGATAAAGCGACACGGTCACCAGAAACTTAAATATTTATTATGCCGATAAGCTATTTTACGCTTAGGGCGTGTGTGATCCGGAAGACCTATGCCAGCAGCTCCTCAGAGAATCAGAATCTACCAACGTCAGGCGCTCCCCGATATGGTAAAACTCGACGTGAGCAAGCTTGGGCGTCCGTGGCATAAACTGCCGAAAATGATGAACGACAGTTTTGATATTTTCGACGCGCGCTTAAGTATTTATTTTCTTAAAAAGCTGCGCGTTAACGTGGCGCTAAAATCGATGACCTATGCCATCGATAAACATTATAAAAACACCCAAATATTTGCCACACCGTTAGGTTCGATTGCTTTTAATATTGAACGAACGTTGTTATTACAAATTCTTCACGATTATTACGGACTGGGAAAAGAGAGCCGCAATAAATCGCTGGATATCGATCAGCCCGTGACCAAAACGGAAGACCGCTTAAAAAATAAAATCGGTCTGGACCTGACCCGGCTGTTAATCGATAAAGAGATCTTCGGCGAAGAGTTTGACGTTAAAAGCGATAACACCACGGTGATCAACCAGTGGTCCTGGTGCGTGACGTTTACGCTGGAAGGCTACGACGAGGGCAGCTTCACGCTGCTGTTTGATAACGCCCATGTTGACCGAATGCTGGCGCGACTGCGTTCGCCCGATGCAGATAACGCATCGGCTCGCCAGCAGCCGCCTACCCGGGCGCAGATTGAGAAGATGTTTTACGGCCTGCCGCTGAAGCTGAATGGCCAGGTTGCCAGCCTCAATTTGACCGTGGCCCAGCTGGCCAAAATCCAGCCCGGAGACATCATCCCGGTCAATATTAATAGCAATGTTCCGGTATATATCGGTAAAGAACAGATTTTTGACGCCAAAATCGCTGAAGATAGCGGCAAGTTATTCCTCTGTGAATTAAACGACAGAACCATCGAGAAGCATTATGAGTGATCTGCAACAAGACCTGAGCCAGTCCCTGGATTTTGGCGACCTGAATCTCGGCGACATGCCGCGGGAAGAGACCGTCGAGGGGAATATTCGTATGGATATTCAGGCCGAGCCTGAATCCCCGGCGGCCATCGACGACCTGCGCAAAATGGCGCTGTTTAGCCGCATTCCCGTCACCCTGACGCTGGAAGTGGCCTCCGTTGAGGTGTCGCTGGCCGAGCTGATGACCGTAGGCCACGACTCGGTGGTGGAGCTGGACAAAATGGCGGGCGAGCCGCTGGATATTAAAGTGAACGGCATTTTGTTCGGTAAGGCGGAAGCCGTGGTGCTTAACGACAAATACGGCCTGCGCATTCTGGAGTTCAACAGCAAAGAGCTGGGCGAGTTAACCCGATGAGAGCACCACTTCGCGCCGCGCTGCCGTGGCTGCTGCTGGGCGGGCTGCTCGTTTCCCCGCAGCTGCTGGCGGCCAACGGCGATATCACGCTGTTCAGCTCGGCGACGACGGACGGTGGCCAGGATTACAACGTCAAAATTGAAATCCTGATCCTGATGACGCTGCTGGGCCTGCTCCCGGTGATGCTGATGATGATGACCTGCTTCACCCGGTTCATCATCGTGCTGGCGATCCTCCGCCAGGCGCTCGGGCTGCAGCAAAGCCCGCCGAACAAGATCCTGACCGGCATCGCGCTGGCCCTGACGCTGCTGGTGATGCGCCCGGTGTGGACCACGATCTACCAGGACGCCGTCGTGCCGTTTCAGAATGACGAAATCACCCTGAAGCAGGCGTTCGGCAAGGCGGAGGTGCCGTTGAAGCACTTTATGCTGGCGCAGACCAGCAATAAGGCGATGTCGCAGATGATGTCGATTGCCGGCGTGTCGGGCGACCCGAAAGAGCAGGACCTCACGGTCGTGACCCCGGCCTATCTCCTGAGCGAGCTGAAAACCGCGTTCCAGATTGGCTTTATGATCTACATTCCCTTCCTGGTCATTGACCTGATTGTTGCCAGCATCCTGATGGCGATGGGGATGATGATGCTGTCGCCGCTGATCGTGTCGCTGCCCTTCAAGCTGATGCTGTTCGTGCTGTGCGACGGCTGGACGCTGATTGTCGGTACGCTCACCTCCAGCGTGCAGGGGCTTTAGCGATGGTGACGATGGATATCGCCGGGGACATCATGGCCACCGGCATCAAGCTGGTGCTGATTATCTCCGCCGTGGCGATTGTGCCGAGCCTGATCGTCGGCCTGTGCGTCAGTATTTTTCAGGCGACCACGCAAATTAACGAACAAACGCTAAGCTTCCTGCCACGCCTTCTGGTGACCCTGGCGGTGCTGATTATTGGCGGTAAATGGATGCTTACCCAGCTGGTGGATTTCACCGTCAATATTTTTCAGCAGGCGGCGGCGCTGGTGGGCTAGCGGGCGATGGGTATTGATATTCATACGCTGATTAACCCCCTGCTGGCGTTGGTCTTCCCCTTCTTTCGCGTACTCGCGTTTCTGCACTTCTGTCCGGTGCTGGACAACCGCGCCTTTAGCCGACGCATTAAAACCGTTCTCGCCCTCGCGCTCGCCGTCATCATCACGCCGATGCTGCCGGAAAAAGTGCTGATTACCGAACTGATGTCGATGCGCACAATCCTGCTCACGGGCGAACAGCTGATGTGGGGCATGCTGTTTGGCATGGCGATGCAGCTGGTTTTCGTGGCCCTGCAAACCGCCGGGCATATTCTTTCCATGAATATGGGCCTCGGCATGGCGATGATGAACGACCCGGTGAACGGCAGTTCGACCACCGTGATTTCGCAGATGATTTACACCTTCTGCGGCCTGCTGTTTTTCGTGATGGACGGGCACCTGCTGGTGGTAACCATTCTCTACAAGGGCTTCGTCTGGTGGCCTATCGGCCAGGCGATCAACAGGCCGACGCTGCTGCTTATCGTTCAGAGCCTGGGCTGGATTATGTCGTCGGCGACGCTTATCGCCCTTCCCACCACCTTTGTGATGCTGATCGTCCAGGGCGGCTTTGGGCTGCTGAACCGCGTATCGCCCACGCTCAACCTGTTCTCGCTGGGCTTTCCGATCAGCATGCTGTTTGGCCTGCTCTGTATTTCGATGATGATGACCAATATTCCCGACCACTATCTCAACCTGACCAACGACATTCTGGCCAGGCTTGAAGCCGTGAGGACGCACTGATGTCCGGCGGCGGCGATAAAAGCGAAAAACCCACAGCGCAAAAGCTGCGTAAGGCGCGTGAAAAAGGGGACCTGCCGCGTTCGAAAGACCTCACCATGGCGGTGGGGCTGCTGGCCTCATTTATCACCATGAGCACCTTTTTCCCCTACTACAAGCAGCTGGTCGGCGAGTCGTTTAACGCGGTCGGCATGATGGCCGGGCGCATCGACGACGACGGGGCGCTAAGCCAGTTCTTGCTGCTCAACGTGTGGGTGATCGTCCGCTTTATCGGCACGCTGGTGCCGATCCCCGTTGCCTGCATCCTGGCAAGCCTGGTGCCCGGCGGCTGGATGTTTACCGTTTCAAAGCTCAAGCCTGACTTCAAAAAGCTCAGCCCGATTAGCGGCGCAAAGCGCCTGTTTTCCAGCAGCCACTACGTGGACGTCGGCAAGATGATGCTCAAGTGCGGCATTATTCTGGCGGTGCTTTACAGCATGGTTCACAGCTCGCTGAACCCGCTGCTGCACCTGCAGCGCCTAAACCTGAACCAGGCCATTCATCAGGGGTTCGGCATCCTGCACCACGTGCTGGTCTACTTCATCACCGTGATCGTGATCTTTGCCCTGCTCGACGTGCCGCTGGCGAAATTTATGTTCACCAAAAAAATGCGCATGACCAAGCAGGAGGTTAAGGAAGAGCATAAGAACAACGACGGTAACCCGCAGATTAAGGGGCGTATTCGCCAGCTGCAGCGCCAGATGGCGATGGGGCAAATCAACCGCACCGTACCGGATGCGGACGTCATTATTACCAACCCGACGCACTACGCGGTGGCGCTGAAATACGACCCGAAAAAAGCCGAAGCGCCCTACATCGTGGCGAAAGGGATGGACGATATTGCCCTGCACATCCGCGACGTGGCGCGCACCCACCAGATAGAAATCGTAGAGTTTCCGCCGCTGGCGCGCGCGGTCTATCACACCACGCGGGTTAACCAGCAAATCCCCGCGCAGCTTTTTCGCGCCATTGCGCACGTGCTGACCTACGTCATGCAGCTTAAATCCTGGCGCACCGGCCAGCTTGAACAAAAACCCCGCCTGAACAGGCAGATAAACATTCCAAAAGAGGTCTTAAAAGCAGATGGCGAACAGTAAGTTACAGCAGACGCTTGCCATACTCCGCAACGGACGCGTAGGCGTTCCGATACTCCTGCTTAGCGTTCTGGCAATGGTGATGCTGCCGTTGTCGCCGCTGATGCTGGATATCTTATTCACCTTCAACATCGCGCTGGCGGTGGTGGTGCTGCTGGTGGCGGTCAACATGCAGCGCCCGCTGGACTTTGCCGTCTTCCCGACGCTGCTGCTGATCACCACCCTGATGCGATTGACCCTGAACGTGGCCTCCACCCGCGTGGTGCTGCTCCACGGCCACGAGGGCGAAGGGGCGGCCGGTAAGGTTATCGAAGCCTTTGGTCAGGTGGTGATCGGCGGCGATTTCGTCGTCGGCTTCGTGGTCTTTATCATCCTGATGATCATCAACTTCGTGGTGGTGACCAAAGGGGCGGAGCGTATTTCAGAAGTGTCGGCGCGCTTTACGCTGGACGCCCTGCCGGGCAAACAGATGGCGATCGACGCGGATCTGAACGCCGGGCTGATAAACCAGAACCAGGCGCGGGATCGCCGTAAAGAGGTGGCGAAAGAGGCCGACTTCTACGGCGCGATGGACGGGGCGTCGAAGTTTGTGCGCGGGGACGCCATCGCCGGGATCATGGTGCTGGTCATCAACGTCATCGGCGGGATTTGCATCGGGATTTTCAAATACGATCTCGATGCCAGCCACGCCTTCCAGCAGTACGTTCTGCTGACCATCGGTGACGGCCTGGCGGCGCAAATCCCTTCCCTGCTGCTGGCCACCGCGGCGGCGATTATCGTCACGCGCGTTAGCGACGGCGACGACGTAAGCGATGAAATCAAGGCGCAGCTGCTGGCGAAGCCGAAAGTGCTGTATACCGCCGCGTTCGTCATGTTCGTGCTGGCGATTGTGCCCGGCATGCCGCACATCGCCTTCCTCTGCTTCACCGGACTGCTGCTGTTTGCCGCCTGGCGGCAGAGCAAAGTCGTTGCGCCCGCCAGCAAGGAGGCCGATTACGACGCCATCAGCGAAGCGCTCGCCACCGACGCCACGCCAACCATCGGCTGGGAGAGTATTCCGCTGGTCGAGCCGATTGGCCTGAACCTCGGCTATAAGCTGGTATCGCTGATCGACACCGCGAAAGGCAGCCCGCTCTCCCAGCGCATACGCGGCGTTCGCCAGGTGGTATCCGAACAGTGCGGCGTGCTGCTGCCCGAGATCCGCGTGCGCGAGAACTTCCGCCTGAAGCCCGCCCAGTACGCGATTTACATCAACGGCATCCGTACCGCGATGGGCGAAGTGTATGCCGAAAAGCTGATGGCGATCCCGGGGGCGGAATTGTACGGCGAAATTGACGGCGTGCTGGATACCGATCCGGCCTACGGAATGGCGATCGTCTGGATCGACCCCGAGCAGAAAGCAACGGCGCTGAACTATGGCTATCAGGTGGTGGATTGTGCCAGCGTGGTGGCGACGCACGTCAATAAGGTCGCGCGTGAGCATTTGCCGGACCTGTTTAACTATGACGACATCACGCACCTGCACGCGCGCCTGGCGCAGCAGGCGCCGAAGCTGGCGGACGATCTCGCTAATGCGCTCAACTTTAGCGTGCTGCTTCGCGTCTATCGCCAGCTGCTGCTGGAGCAGGTTTCGCTGAAGGATATTGTGACCATCGCCTCGACGCTGCTTGAGAGCTCGGCGGTGACCAAAGACCCGCTCCTGCTGACTTCAGACGTTCGCTATGCGTTGCGCCGGGCGATCATTCACGCCATTAACGGCGACCGCCAGAAGCTGTCGGCCTACACCATCGATAACGCGCTGGAAAATATCCTGCTTGGGGCGCTAAACCAGGCGCAGCAGGCGGGTAAAGTGGCGCTGGACAGCTTTGCCGTCGATCCGAACATACTGACGCAATTGCAGAACACCATGCCGGTGATTCAGGAGCAGATGAAGGCGAAGGGAATGCCGCCGCTGCTGCTGGTGACGCCGCAGCTGCGGCCGCTGATTTCACGCTACGCCAGGCTGTTTGCCAGCAACCTGCACGTGCTTTCCTATAACGAAGTGCCGGACGAAAGCGATTTAACCATCGTGGGGACGCTGGCGTAATGTCGGCGCGGCGCTAGCCTGCGCGCAGGCTAGCGCGATTATTCATCGAGAAAGCGCAGCTTCCAGGCGGCCAGCGTGCGCGGCATTTTGCGCTGGTCGTTCCCGTCGGTGCTGTAGTAGTGCAGCTCCAGCCCGCCGCCCTTAACGGGGGAGATGCGTCCCGCCCAAATTTCCCCTTTTGGCGTATACATGATTATCGCCGTGCGGCTGTTCGCGGCCCCCTGAACCCACATGGAGAGCACGCGGGCGCCGATATTATCGATATCATTCTGGTAGATGTAGACGTTGGCGCTGTCGACGAAATTTTGATAATCCGCGCCGACCAGGCTGCGGAATTTGTCATCCAGCGCGGCGTCCGGAAAAATTCCCAGCGACAGCAGCGTGGCCTTTGGCCGGGGGTCGGTGTCGGAGAGCTTGTAGGCACCGTCGAGGAAAACGCCCGTCGGCATGGATAAACGGCAGCCCCAGTCGGTGTTGCTGTAAACCTGCAAATAGTCGTCTTTTCGCGGGATCAGCAGCGCCTTGCAGTTGCTGGTATCGACCACCTTTTCCACCACCAGCATGCCGTACAGGCGGCGCGCTTCCGCGGTAAATTCGTCGTGGTTAAGCCCCGCCCAGGCGCGAATGTCGAGCGTTACGCTCCACTGGGCGTTTCGGCTGAACTGGATCACGCCGCCGCTCATGTTGGGCGCCAGCATGTTCCACCACTTTCCTTCCCACTTGAAGTCGCGGTTGGTATCAGAGATGGCGCTGATCCCGGCGTAGTACGCACGTTCGATGCAGGCATCCGAAGTGCATTTCTCCAGCAGCTTTTCCCACTCGTAATACTTTTTGTCGATGTGCTCGACGTTCTCGCGCAGGATCGCCTGGTTGTAAATGACCGACAGCGTGCTGTCCAGCCAGTGGAGGTTGTCGTTATTACAAATCGTGTTTTCCAGGGGCGTAACGGCCCGCTGGCAATTGACTGCCATGGCGCTGCCGCAGAAAAATAATGTCAGGAAAAACAGGCTGCTAAAAATACGACGGCTCATCTCTGCTCAAGTTTTATTCAAAAGGGCGGCTATTGTGGCGAAGGCGACGCCGGTTTGCAATATAAACCATTCACCAGACTTATATCACGCAGGGATCGAGCGGCATTCACAGCCGGTTTTACCTCATCGTCCTTTCGGTATTTTACGTGCCTGTAACCTATTTACCCATAAAGCGGTAACCGCAAATTCGATCTTTCTGTTGTGAATAATGTTGTGGATGTTAAAAAGGAGAAGCAATCCTCTTAAATAAGGTTCTGCCGTTAACTTTACGCAACCAGAATATGATTTAAGATTACGAATAATTAACACGCCGCCCTGCGCAGGAAATTTCATTTCCCGTTAAACGGAAGCTTCATTTCCCCACCGTTCGCACAACGCTTATATTATAGTTCCGCCCTGAAAATATCGCACTTCTTTTAGTCCACTGCCTGTCGCATCTATAATTACAACTCACTGATTAAAAACAATTAATAATATTTAATTTACTTTACAGATCGTTTTAACCAATCAATGGTAATTTATCGATCGATATTATTAATAATTTCCCCACGCCCGCATCACGATTGATTTCATCGATCGATTTTTATCATTCGATCGACTTTGACAATCGGAAATTGAGCGGTTACCCTTTATTTCCTGCGATAAATCTTATGTTGTTAATTTATTGTTTACAAAAGGCGCCTGTAGTCTAGATGTCTTAACCACCTCCTCTATGAGTTACGCGTTATTAATACCTTACGTTGGGTAAATACAAAGCAATCCGGAGTTTTCAGTGATTGAACGTTTGAATTTCAGAAGGCCGCTAAATATAAGTTTCTCGGTGATTGCCGTGACGCTTTTGTTTATTGGCATCGTGGAAAGTCTGTCGCAATGGTCTGCCACTCAGGAAGCCAAAAAAACGCAGAACCGCATCTATCTCGATAATGTCGCCGCGTTTATGGATAAGTATCTGGACGGCTACGAAAATATTATGAGAGAGATGACGCGCATTGCGGCCGAAAGGCATACCTTCGACAAACAAAATGAAAATGACCTGGCGCTACGTAACTGGATGATTGAGCGGCTGCGAATCATGCCGGACGCGCTTTCAATCATTCACGTGAGCAATAACGGCCACTACATCCGCCTGCCCTACATACCGCTAAACGGCGGGGAGAAAAACGCGTGGGATCCGCGCAAAGAGCCGTGGTTTACGCTCTCCGTTGAGGATTCAGACGAAGCGCATTACAGCATCAGCCGTGACCCGTTCGCCAATCGCGAGCGTGTCATCACCATTTCGCTGCCCATTATTGACGGGACGGACGGGACGAATACCGGTGTTCTGGCCCTGAACCTGGATTTGGAGAAAAGCACCGAGATCCTCAACACCGCGCTGCCTCCGGTAAAAAGCCGGACGTTCGTGATGAACCGTCAGGGCGAGCCGATCATCAATCCCGGGTATGAGTTCGCGCCCGGAGTACTGAAGGCCATCGCGCTGAACGCCCGAGAGTACCGGGGCGATTTTGTGATGAACAACCGGTATTACACCTACCGTACAATCGGCTCCCAGTCCTGGCTGGTTGTCCACGAGGTGGACGAGAGCGTGTTGGGCGACATCGCCTTTCGCCAGTGCATGAGCATCGTGCTGTGCACGCTGGCCGCGCTTATCGTGGTGCTTTTCTGCTGGTGGTCGACCCGCGCCGCGCTAAACGCCATCTTTATGCGCATCGCAGCCAGCATCCGCAGCGGCGACATCACTCCCGCCAGCGTGGAGGAGATCATCTACGAAGAGATCCACAGCTCGCAGCAGCGCCAGACGCTCATCGCGCATGAGGCCTTAACCGACGGCCTCACCGGGCTGAAGAATCGCCGCGCGTTTGATGCCGATGCCGCGCGCCTGAGCGCCGATCCGCACGCCTGGATTGCGATGATTGATATCGATAACTTCAAAAATATTAACGACACCTGGGGCCATACGGTCGGCGATATGGTGCTGAAAACCGTGGCTGACCTGGGCTCACGGCTGCGCGGCCTGGAGAATATCTTTCTCTATCGCTACGGCGGAGAGGAGATCGCGGTCCTCTTTCAGGGGATCTCCGCTGAAAAAGCGCAAAGCTTTCTCGAAAAATGGCGAATCACGGTGAATACGCGCTCGTTCAGGGAAAAAGATCTTAAGGTCTCCTTCAGCGCGGGGCTATGCAGGATGGGCGGCGCACCGCTGTCGGAAACCCTGGCCTGTGCCGACAGGCGGCTCTATCAGGCCAAGAAAAACGGTAAAAACAGGATCGTTGCCGAATAGCCGCCCGTAGCCCGCTTAAGTTTTGTGAAAGTTGTGTCGTTTAACGCTTTATTGGTGTGGCTACGAGGGTGGCATGGAAAAGAGTACGCATTTTGTCGTTCAGTGTGTCGAAAAGAACAGGCTCGATTCGGGTATCGATTTTGTTATCCAGCCGATTTTCGATCTCTCACGGTTTGCCTGCATCGGCGGCGAAGTTCTGGTTCGCGGTACGCACCGGCGCAATGTCGTGCCGCCGCATCTGTTTATCAGCGAGCTGGAGAAAAGCGGCGGGATTTTGCCAATGGGCGACTACATCCTGGCGCAGGCCTTTACGTTTTTAGCCAGCCAGCCGCGCGAGCGGCTGGAAAATCAGCTCTTTACGTTCAATATCTCCTGGGTTCAGCTTCAGGACGCCCATTTCGCCAAGCGCGCTCTGGCGCTGATTGCCGCGCACGCGCTAACGCCGCGTAGCCTGGTCTTTGAAATCACCGACTGCGACGTTCAGCTCGACGAGGCGGTTAAGCAGAACCTTGACGCACTGCGCGGCGCGGGGCTGAATCTGGCCTGGGATGGCATTGACAGCATGGAAACGCTTCAGTCCCGGCTCGCGCTCTACCCGCCTGATTACGTCAAGCTCGACAGAAGCTGCCTGGCGCCAGGCCATATAGACAGTACGTACGAGATGCTGGCGTACCTCGAGTCATTCGACATGGACGCGATCGTTGAGGGCATCGAAAACTATACCCATGTCTCCAGCATGCTGCGCCGCGGCGTGAAGTATGGTCAGGGGTATCTTTTCTCACGCCCGGTCAGTAAAGAAGCCTTTCATTTACACTATATGCAGCCGGAACGCGCCTAGGCGGCCACTATGGATCAGCAAAACTTTTTGCGTAATAAGAAAAATCGCCTCCTTGCCGCCGCCATTGCGTTTGTACTGACGTTAATCGTGACCACCACGCTGGCGACGATAAACGGTCTGAATAATCATGAAAAGCGGGTTGCGGAACAGGCGGAGCTCGTGCAGTCGAGCATGAACAGCATGCTGAGGGACGCGCATGAAGCAGCACACAAAGCGTCTCCGCTGCTCGGCAGGCCGTGTGATTTCAACGTTGAGAAAGCGCTGAATATGCTGCCCGGCCAGTACAAGCATATTTACTCAATCAACTTTATCCGTAATCAGCACATCAGCTGTTCCTCGCTGCTGGCCAATAAGAACGCCGATATCGGCTTCATTCTGCCGCTTGATAAAGCGCTGTGGATGTCGCGTACCGTCAGCTCACCGGATATTTACGTTATCTCGCTGATCACCCATCTTCCGCAGGGCACCCTTTACGTGGCGTCCGACCTGCGCTTCCTGTATGAAATGTTGGGAAACGACCTAATTATTGAAGTTTCGGGGAAAACATTAACCGCAGCAGGGTTGGTTAAAGACTCGCTGGCCTCTGCGCAGTTCCGCCGCTACGAGGCTCTCCCCGCACATTCGCCGCTGTATACCCTGGCGTGGCGAAAGCCGGAAATAGGCGAAATTGTCGGCTATACCCTCGACTCGTGGCTCTCGATGGGCTTTATTCTGTCCACGTCGACCATCATGGCCGCGCTGGCCTGGCAGCTGGCGATACGCCGCCACTCTCTTCATACCCAGCTGGCGTATGCCATCAGGCACCATCAGATCCACCCCCACTACCAGCCGATTATCTGCGCCAAAACCAACGCCGTTTCCGGCGCGGAGATCCTGGCGAGGTGGCATCACGACGAGCTGGGCTTTGTGCCTCCCGACGTCTTTATTCCGGTTGCGGAAAGCACCGGCCTGATTATCGACCTGACGGAAAGCCTGCTTAAGCAGGTGGTTGATGACCTTCAACAGGGTATCGCCACCTTCCCGCCGGGTTTTAAGCTCAACCTGAACATTAGCCATGCGCACGTTAGCGACAGCTCCTTCGATCTGTTCATCGACCATTGGTCCCCCATTTTTCGCGCGCTGGGCATTACGCTGGTGTTCGAAATTACGGAACGTGAAAATATTGATATCTGCGACGCCCTGACGCAAAGGATTGACCACATCAAGCGCAGCGGCATCCGGATTGCGCTGGATGATTTTGGTACAGGCTTTTCAAACCTCGCCTTCATCAGCAACCTCAGCCCCGACAGCATTAAGATTGACCGGATGTTTACCCGCCAAATCTCGCAAGAGGCGGCCACGCCGCTGATCGACTGCGTGATTGATATGGCAAAGCGGATGGACATCCTGACGACGGCGGAAGGGGTTGAATATGGCTACCAGGCGGATTACCTGAAAGCGAACCAGATAGATTGTCTGCAGGGATACTTTTTCTCAAAACCGCTCAGCTTTAGCGATTTCGCCGGATACTTAAACGCCGCCGCGATTGAGCAATAAAAAAGCCCCGTAAGGGGCTTTTTTGTTTTCTAAGGAGAGGCTGGCTTAGAACGGGATGTCGTCGTCGAAGTCCATTGGTGGCTCGTTAGACGGTGCCGGAGCGGACTGCTGCTGCGGACGAGACTGCGCGCCGCCGCTGAACTGGTTGCCGCCCTGCGGCTGCTGAGGCTGACCCCAACCGCCCTGCTGCTGGTTCTGGCCGCCGCCTGCCGGTGCGCCACCGCCCTGACGGCCACCCAGCATCTGCATGGTGCCGCCAACGTTCACCACCACTTCCGTGGTGTATTTTTCCTGACCGGACTGATCGGTCCACTTGCGGGTACGCAGCTGGCCTTCGATATAGACCTGAGAACCTTTACGCAGGTACTCACCGGCAACTTCCGCCAGCTTGCCAAACAGCACAACGCGGTGCCATTCGGTCTGCTCTTTCATTTCGCCGGTCGCTTTATCACGCCAGGATTCGGAAGTAGCCAGCGTAATGTTGGCAACTGCGCCACCACTCGGCATGTAGCGTACTTCCGGGTCCTGGCCCAGATTACCGACGAGAATCACCTTGTTTACGCCTCTGCTGGCCATGTTCGTGTCTCCTGAATACGTTTCTTAATAGTGTAAACGCGCGAGTGTACCATTTCCATGAGGCATTTTGATAGCTGCGAGATGGATTCCAGAGTTCTCGCGCGGACTCGACATTGTTACACAGTGAATCAGAAATTGCATTCCAATACTGTATATCCAGACAGGTTAAATTGTGTCATAATTAGCCGTTTCTGCCGGTTGTCCTTCAAACATACCAGGCATCCGAGTTTCTACCGGGAAAGGTGAATGGATAAGATCGAAGTACGGGGCGCACGCACCCACAATCTCAAAAATATCAACCTCGTCATCCCTCGCGACAAACTCATCGTCGTGACCGGGCTTTCGGGGTCTGGCAAATCCTCACTGGCTTTCGACACGCTGTATGCCGAAGGGCAGCGCCGCTACGTTGAGTCGCTCTCGGCGTACGCGCGTCAGTTCCTGTCGCTGATGGAAAAACCGGATGTTGACCACATTGAAGGGTTATCTCCTGCGATTTCCATCGAGCAGAAATCCACGTCGCATAACCCGCGCTCCACGGTGGGTACGATTACCGAAATTCATGACTACCTGCGCCTGCTGTACGCGCGCGTAGGCGAGCCGCGCTGCCCGGACCACGACGTCCCGCTGGCGGCGCAAACCGTCAGCCAGATGGTGGATAACGTGCTGTCGCAGCCGGAAGGCAAACGCCTGATGCTGCTGGCGCCCATCATTAAAGAGCGTAAAGGCGAGCACACCAAAACGCTGGAAAACCTGGCAAGCCAGGGCTATATCCGCGCCCGTATTGACGGCGAAGTGTGCGATCTCTCCGACCCGCCGAAGCTTGAGCTGCAAAAGAAACATACTATCGAAGTGGTGATTGACCGCTTCAAGGTCCGCGAAGATATGGCGACGCGCCTGGCAGAATCGTTTGAAACCGCGCTGGAGCTTTCCGGCGGTACGGCGGTGGTTGCCGATATGGACGACGCCAAAGCGGAAGAACTGCTCTTCTCCGCCAACTTTGCCTGCCAGATTTGCGGCTACAGCATGCGCGAGCTGGAACCGCGCCTGTTCTCCTTCAACAACCCGGCGGGCGCGTGCCCGACCTGTGACGGCCTGGGCGTGCAGCAATACTTCGACCCGGACCGCGTGATCCAGAACCCGGAGCTGTCGCTGGCGGGCGGCGCGATCCGCGGCTGGGACAAGCGTAACTTCTACTACTTCCAGATGCTGAAATCGCTGGCGGAGCACTATAAGTTCGACGTGGAAGCCCCCTGGGCGAGCCTGAGCGCGAACGTGCACAAAGTGATCCTGTTCGGCTCCGGCAAAGAGAACATCGAGTTCAAGTACATGAACGATCGCGGCGATACCTCCGTGCGCCGCCACCCGTTCGAAGGCGTGCTGCACAACATGGAGCGCCGCTATAAAGAGACCGAATCCAGCGCGGTGCGCGAGGAGCTGGCGAAGTTCATCAGCAACCGCTCCTGTGCCACCTGCGAAGGGACGCGCCTGCGTCGCGAAGCGCGCCACGTGTTCGTAGAAAACACCGCGCTGCCGACCATCTCAGACATGAGCATCGGCCACGCAATGGACTTCTTCAACAACCTCAAACTCTCCGGCCAGCGCGCGAAAATCGCCGAAAAAGTGCTGAAAGAGATTGGCGATCGCCTGAAGTTCCTCGTCAACGTGGGCCTGAACTACCTGACGCTTTCCCGCTCGGCGGAAACCCTCTCCGGCGGCGAAGCCCAGCGTATCCGCCTGGCAAGCCAGATTGGCGCAGGCCTGGTCGGCGTGATGTACGTGCTGGATGAGCCGTCCATCGGCCTGCACCAGCGCGACAACGAACGTCTGCTCGGCACGCTGGTCCACCTGCGCAACCTCGGCAACACGGTGATTGTGGTAGAGCACGACGAAGACGCGATTCGCGCCGCTGACCACGTTATCGATATTGGTCCGGGCGCGGGCGTCCACGGCGGCCAGGTGGTTGCGGAAGGCCCGCTGGATGCGATCATGGCAGTACCAGAGTCCCTGACCGGGCAGTACATGAGCGGCAAGCGCAAAATTTATGTGCCGAAGCAGCGCGTTCCGGCCAACCCGGAAAAAGTGCTCAAGCTCACCGGCGCGCGCGGCAACAACCTGAAGGACGTCACGCTGACGCTGCCGGTCGGGCTGTTTACCTGCATCACCGGCGTGTCCGGTTCCGGTAAATCGACGCTGATTAACGATACGCTGTTCCCGATTGCCCAGACGCAGCTGAACGGCGCGACGCTGGCTGAACCCGCACCGTATCGCGACATTCAGGGTCTGGAGCATTTCGACAAGGTTATCGATATCGACCAAAGCCCGATTGGACGCACCCCGCGCTCCAACCCGGCGACCTACACCGGCGTGTTTACGCCCGTGCGCGAGCTGTTTGCCGGCGTGCCGGAATCCCGCTCGCGCGGCTATACGCCGGGGCGTTTCAGCTTTAACGTGCGCGGCGGGCGCTGTGAGGCCTGTCAGGGCGACGGCGTAATCAAGGTAGAGATGCACTTCCTGCCGGATATCTACGTGCCGTGCGACCAGTGCAAAGGCAAGCGCTATAACCGTGAAACGCTGGAGATTAAGTACAAGGGCAAAACCATCCACGAAGTGCTGGACATGACCATCGAAGAGGCGCGCGAGTTCTTCGACGCCGTTCCTGCGCTGGCGCGCAAGCTGCAAACCCTGATGGACGTCGGTCTGACCTACATTCGTCTGGGACAGTCAGCCACCACGCTCTCCGGCGGCGAGGCGCAGCGCGTGAAGCTGGCGCGCGAGCTGTCCAAGCGCGGTACCGGCCAGACGCTCTACATCCTCGACGAGCCGACCACCGGCCTGCACTTTGCGGATATCCAGCAGCTGCTGGACGTGCTGCACCAGCTGCGCGATCAGGGCAACACCATCGTGGTGATTGAGCACAACCTGGACGTGATTAAAACCGCGGACTGGATTGTCGATCTCGGCCCGGAAGGCGGCAGCGGCGGCGGCGAAATTCTCGTCGCCGGCACGCCAGAAACCGTTGCTGAGTGCGAAGCCTCGCACACCGCGCGCTTCCTTAAGCCACTTCTGAAGTAGTTATACCGATAGCTGCTGTCTGACCTGTTCAGGCAGCAGCTCAACCGCCTGCTGATAAGAGGCGTCCACCAGGTAGTAAATCTGCGAATCCGGGATTGAGCCGTCAAGATAGACGGTGCTCCAGTGCGCCTTGTTGAGATGCTTGCTCGGGCGAACGTCGCTGTGCTGCTGGCGCAACAGCTCTGCCAGCTCCGGGCTGGTTTTGAGCGATGCGGCCGGGCGCCCTTCCACCTCCTTCACCATCGCAAACAGCACGTCGGCCACTTTAATCTGCGTAGCTTTCCAGTCGCTGTGGACGCTCTGCTCCGCGCCCGTCTTGCTCATGCAGTACTGAAGTATCTCCGAAATTGTCATCTTTATTCCCCTTGTAGCGTTGCGATAATGTGACGCGACCCGCCGTGAATGCGATGCTCTCCGAGCCAAATCCCCTGCCACGTTCCCAGCATTAGCCGTCCGTTGCGCACCGGAAGCGTGAGGGATACGCCCAGCAGGGAGGATTTGATGTGCGAGGGCATGTCGTCCGCCCCCTCATAGTCATGCTCATAGGGCGCATCGTCCGGAACGGCGTTCAGAAAATGACGCTCCATATCGGCGCGAACCGTGGGATCGCAATTTTCATTGAGCGTGAGAGAGGCGGAAGTATGCTGAAGCAGCAGATGGAGCAAACCCGTTTTGATGCGCGACAGATCGCGGAGCTGGCCGACGACGTCATCCGTCACCAGGTGAAATCCGCGCGGCTTTGCGCTTAAGGTCAGGGTCTGTTGATACCACATGGGCTGCTCCGTTTTGAAAGATGAATCTTTCTAAGTGTGCAGCAAGAAAACGAAAGGTAAAACCCGCAGCGGCGAGATTTGAGTAAAAAAGAATCAGTCTCGCCGCGCGTGCGTTAATACTCCGAGTTAACAATCACCTCTTCGCCAAACTTCCCGGCCATCGGCAGCGGTCGGTAAGTCGAGTTAGAGGCGCGCAGCACCCTGATCCCTCGGGCACCGACGTCGTGCGCGGCGGTGATGTCATTATCCGAATCACCGTAGAACACCTTGATGTTTTTCTGCTCCAGCCACTGGGTTTTGGTGTTTTGCCCCTCTTTATCGCCGGCGAAAATCACCGGGTTCATGCTGGCTGCGGGGATCAGGAAATCGTCCTGCAAAGTTTTAGAGACCGTTTCGGTTTTGGTCTGACTGCGCCCCGTAACGAAGTAGATGCTGTCTCCGCGCTTCACGTGCATGGCTATGAGCGCGCGGCCCACCTCTTTCGGAATGCTGAATTCGTCCCAGCCGTTGTTCATCTTTTCCCAGAATTCCGGGTTCTTCAGATAGTCTTCGCTCTCCGGCGAGTAGGTTTTCTTGCCGCGCCAGAAGCCCGGGCTTGAGAACAGCACGGTATCGTCAATGTCGAAACCGACGGCCATCGGCGGACGCCCCATCAGGCTGTTTTCGATTTGCGCGACGGAGACCCAGTGAATAGGCGCCTGTTCGGCGAGGATGGCGGCGGTGGTGCCGGCGTAGAGCGGCGTCGGCGCGGAGGCGCGCGCAACAACAGCGCTGTTAAGCGAGAACAATAAGCAGGCGGCGCTGAGCGCCAGTGTGATCTTGCGCATTTTTTCCCCTGAATATTCAGATCGTTATCTTTTTATTTTGAGCGGATGGTCAAAAAGCATTCCGACCATAACCCCACCGTGAGGTGAAGGGAAGGAGTTTTTGCTTATGAAGTTGAATAAAAAGAAGAAGATCACAGAGTGATGGGAAACGTTTACGTGCGGCCTGTTGCCCTCACCCCGGCCCTCTCCCACGGGGAGAGGGAGAAAATACAGCCCGCAGGCCCGGTTAGCGCCGCGCCGCCGGACAAGATTTCTGCGGCCTGCTGCCCTCACTCCGGCCCTCTCCCACGGGAAGAGGGAGAACACCCAGCCCGCAGGCCCGGTTAGCGCCGCGCCGCCGGGCAAGATTTCTGCGGCCTGTTGCCCTCACTCCGGCCCTCTCCCACGGGGAGCGGGAGAACACCCAGCCCGCAGGCCCGGTTAGCGCCGCGCCGCCGGGCAAGATTTCTGCGGCCTGTTGCCCTCACCCCGGCCCTCTCCCACGGGGAGAGGGAGAAAATACAGCCCGCAGGCCCGGTTAGCGCCGCGCCGCCGGACAAGATTTCTGCGGCCTGTTGCCCTCACTCCGGCCCTCTCCCACGGGGAGAGGGAGAACACCCAGCCCGCAGGCCCGGTAAGCGCCGCGCCGCCGGGCAAGATTTCTGCGGCCTGTTACCCTCACTCCGGCCCTCTCCCACGGGGAGAGGGAGAACACCCAGCCCGCAGGCCCGGTTAGCGCCGCGCCGCCGGACAAGATTTCTGCGGCCTGTTGCCCTCACCCCGGCCCTCTCCCACGGGGAGAGGGAGAAAATACAGCCCGCAGGCCCGGTTAGCGCCGCGCCGCCGGGCAAGATTTCTGCGGCCTGTTGCCCTCACTCCGGCACAGAATACTCCCTCTCCCTTGAGGGAGAGGGCTGGGGTGAGGGGGAACATACGGCTGTGGCGGTAATTTCGTTCGCTTTACGAGCCTTGCTACTCTGAAATCACACGGCTCGTGAACGTGTTAAGGAGGCTCACCGCCGCCTCCTTAACCATCCTGGCTCCTGGGACAGAAAATCGATAGTGAGTACTTACATTACTGCGGCAAACGCCTGCGCCACGCGATGAACGTTGCTGGCATTCAGACCCGCCACGCACATACGGCCGCTGGCGATCAGGTAGACGCCGAACTCTTCGCGCAGCCTGTCGACCTGAGCGGCGCTCAGGCCGGTGTAGCTAAACATGCCGCGCTGCTTGAGCAGGTAGTCGAAGTTATGCCCCGGCACAGCCTCTTTCAGCACGTTAACCAGCTCCTGGCGCATCGAGAGGATGCGCTTGCGCATCGCTTCCACTTCCGCAAGCCAGGACGCCTTAAGCTGCTCGTCACCGAGAACCGTCGCCACCACCTGCGCGCCAAATGCTGGCGGGCTGGAGTAAATGCGGCGCACCGTCGCCTTAAGCTGGCCGAGCACGCGACCTGCCGCTTCGGCGTCTTCACACACCACGGACAGACCGCCCACGCGCTCGCCGTACAGAGAGAAAATTTTCGAGAACGAATTGCTGACCAGCGCCGGCAGGCCCGCGCTGGCAATCGCGCGGATCGCGTAGGCATCTTCTTCCATGCCCGCACCAAAGCCCTGATAGGCAATATCGAGGAACGGGATCAGGTTACGCGCCTTCAGCACCTCGATGACCGCATCCCACTGTGCGTTGGTGAGGTCTGCGCCGGTTGGGTTATGGCAGCACGGATGCAGCAGCACGATGCTGCGCGCCGGCAGGGTATTCAGCTTTTCCAGCAGCGCGTCAACGCGCACGCCGTTGGTTTCGCGATCAAACCACGGGTAGGTCGCGACCGTAAAGCCCGCGCCCTCGAAGATAGCCACATGGTTTTCCCACGTCGGGTCGCTGACCCACACGCCGGAATCCGGGAAGTATTTTTTCAGGAAGTCAGCGCCGACCTTCAGCGCGCCCGAGCCGCCCAGCGTCTGGATCGTTGCCACGCGTTTTTGCGCGAGCACCGCGTGATCGGCGCCAAACAGCAGCGGCGCAATCGTGTTGCGGTAGGTGTTTAACCCTTCCATCGGCAGATAAAGCGAAGCGCCGTGCGGCTGCGCATTGAGGCGCGCTTCGGCCTGAGCCACCGCGTTCAGCTGGGGAATAATGCCGTCCTCGTTGTAATAAAGGCCGATGCTCAGGTTCACTTTATCGCTGCGGGGATCTTCTTTAAAACGCTCCATCAAGGAGAGAATGGGGTCGCCGGCGTAGGCGTCTACTTTCTGAAACACGCGATGATTCTCCGGGTTATTATGAGGCAGGAAATTCAACAATAAACCGGAACATGACGTAACACCACCCTTTCGCCCTATCCTGCGATCGGCATAGGTTTTATGCGCCCCTTTCCCCTGCCGTTTACCTAATTCTGCCCCCTGATTCACTCCCGTAATGTAGCTCCTGCGCAACCGCGCATTCATCGATTCAGGAGTTCACATTATGGATTCACAATTTATCGGTTCAGTTATTAACGCCCTGCCGCTGGAGCATATGATCGGCGGTCCGCTGCAGGCGATGATCAAAGCGCAGGTGCAGGCCAGCAAGTCCTACACCGATTTTCTGCTCTCCGTCTGTATTAAGGACGGCAAGGCCGTCGCGATCGAGTTTGATTACGACGAAACCGTGGTCGACGAGCAGGGCGTCAACAAGGGCAGCGTTACGCGAAAAATGAGCATTCCGCTGCTGGCGGCGATCACCCACCCCATCATTTGTATCGAAGACGGTACGATTGATTTCGAGCTGGAAGTCAGCCAGAGCGAAGCCAGCTCCAGCAGCACGGAAGCGGAAGCCTCCGTCGAAGCGTCCGTGGGCTGGGGCGTGTTCAAAGCGAAAATGACCGGCAAAGTTTCGCATAAATCAGAGCAAACCCGCTCAACCGATACGCGCGCTAAATACTCCATCCACACGCAGATTAAGCGTCAGGAACCGCCTGAAGCGCTGCAGCGCGTGATTGACTATCTCACCAACGCTAAAACCAAGCCTGTCGCCGCGCAGTAATCCTTCACGCAGCGATAATCGCGCGATTCCATAACGCAGGGGCCGCCTGAGGCGGCCCTTTTTCAGGAGCGAATGATGTCTTTTAAAACATGGTTACGCGGCGACAGGGATGAAGATCCACAAAACAAAGCCGGCAAAGAGCCTGACGGAACGCCACCTCCGATACCGGACGCTGCCCCGCCGCCGCCCGGCGGTATCCCGGGCACGCCCGTGTCGCTCGAGGATATTACGCGCGGGATGCAATACGCCGCCACGGCCGCCAATGAGCTTATCGCTCAGCAGTATATGAAGGCGCTGGACCCCTTTTTCGAACCCGCAGAAGACGGGTCATTAATTCCGCGCACCGTACAGCTGGCGCTGGATGAAAACCACTATTTCGATCTGCCCCTGGTGGCGCTTTCAACGCCGCGGGGGCTGATGCTGGAAAAAATGAAGGTCAACCTGACTATCCGCACGGAAGGGATGCAGGCCCCTTCCCGGCAGTCGGGCGAAAACGAGTTTGGCCGTTTTCACGTCAGCCTTTCTCCTTCCAGCGAGAGCAAAGGCGGGCGCGACAGCCGCCACGTTGACGTCGAGATGCAGTTTACCGCACTCGAACCGCCGGAAAGCGTCATGCGTTTGATTGACGAATATACCAACAAGGTGATTCCCCGTCCGAAAGTACAGGAGACTCCGTAATGCAAAAACAACCAGAACGTACAGGTGATAAGGGCGTGCAGCTTATTTGCCAGTTTGAGGGGCTGAAGCTGGAACGCTACCGCGACGCGGTAGGCCTGTGGACCATCGGCTACGGCCATTTGATCCTGAAGGAGGAGATGCAAAAGCTGACCAAAGTGACGACCGGAGAAGCCAAACAGCTGCTGCGAAACGATCTCAAGCGCACGGAAGACGGCGTGAAAAAGCTGCTGAGCCAGTCGGCAACGCAAAGCCAGTTCGATGCGCTGGTCTCCTTCGCCTTTAACCTCGGCGTCGGCAATTTAAAGAAATCTACGCTGCTGAAAAAATTCAACGCGGGCGATATCCAGGGGGCCGCCCTGCAGTTCAAAAGCTGGAATAAAGCGGGAGGAAAAGTGTTGGCGGGCCTGACGCGTCGGCGCGAAGCCGAGATGAAGCTTTTCCTCAATTAACCCATCGAATTTTAAAGGATACGGCATGAAAAATACGATCAAAACCGGCTCGTTCGTTCTGGCTATGGCGCTGTTCAGCCATAGCGTCGCAGCGGCAGAGATGCAGACCTGCGAGCAGGAAATCAATGCGGTAAACGCTTTTCTGAGCCACAGCGGCTCGCCCGCGATCGTTAACGTGGCCGATTTCGCCACCACGCTTCGCACGCTGAACACCACCGGTCGACTACCGCCTAAATACATCACCAGCGATGAAGCACGGCGTCTGGGCTGGTCGGGCAAGGACACGGACGGCCTGTGGGGATTAACGCCCACCAATGGTAAATGGATAGGTGGGGATAGCCTTCAGAACAACACGCTGCCTGCCAACGCGGCGTGGTACAGCGCCGACGTTGACGTGCTGAAGGGTTTTCGCGGTGAAAAGCGCCTGGCCTATACCCTCTCCGGCCCGCAGCGCTTTTACTCCCCAGATAAGAATCAGCATTTTGTTGAAATCAGTCCCTGCCGGTAAGCATCGTCTCCACGCCTGAACCGGCGTGGAGACGATTCACGAGGAGTTCTCCATGAGCAGCATTGTGACCCCAACCCTGATTAATGAAGGCCTGTTGGCCGTGGCTGGCCTTTTTGGCGGCGTAAGTGTGTCTTTTTTTTGGCAGCCGCGAAAGCTCCAGCAGCACAGCCGGTTTATTGCTGGCGTCATCATCGGCAGCATCAGCATGTGCGCGGCGTTCGCCCTCGGAGGCTTCACCGCGCGATGGCTAAAAATCGATCTTAACGATTCGGATATCACGCTGGGGCTGGGCTACATCGTCGGGGCCATAAGCAATGGGCTGATTGTCTGGCTGGCCAACTTTTTTCGGCGCCACGAGCAGCAGGATATCTTTGACGTTGCCAGTGAGCTTAAAAAACGCGTGAGCCGGGATAAATTACCCGTGGCAGGGACATCAGGCCGTAAACAAAGCGGAGAATAACATGAATAGCGTTTCTCAATGGTGGCTATTGTTTTTTACCATTATGGTCGATCTTTCCACCTCGTTAATTATTCTCTTTTGTGCCTACAGCCGCCGCATAGCGCATCTCCACATCGCTTATAAAGTGGGGTTAGCGGCCGTGGCGTTTGGTCTGTTTGCACAAAGCGGGATTAATATTAATTTTCTTTTTACTGGCGTAGATGACGTCACCGATAGCGTACCGTTCTGGCTGCTACAGGATTTTGGCACGTTACTTATCATCTTCGGGTATTTCATCTTTAAAATAAAATAATGAAACGGCGCGAGATTGCGAACGCGCTCGCGCCATAACAATAAAGCGGTCTGTCTGTGTGAAGAAAATATACAATATATTATTTAAAAATTTCGTGATTTGTGACGTAGTTAAAATAAAGCCTTGCCGCCTGCGTTCGGTTATTTACCTGTAGGCGATTAAAAATAGATTCCAGATGGACCTTCACCGTACCGGCGCTAATATTCAGCTGACGGCCAATTTGCTTATTCGTGCCTCCCCTTGCCAGAAGCTCAAGCACTTGCTGCTGACGGTGGCTGAGGAGCGTGACCGAGGCATCGTTTGCCATCTTATCATCCACCAACACCACCTGCTCCGGGAAGCAGATAACGCCCGCCAGGGCCATCTTCAGGACCAGGCCAATCTTCTCAACGGGCTGATCTTTCGTCACCACGCCCTTAATATTTTGCTTAAGATAATCGCTAAACATTTTTCCCGTCGTCTTCCGGAACATAACGACAACCGGGATTTTAGGATGCGCCTGATGGAGTGCCGGTAAAAACTGCATGCAGTCCATATCGCCATCCAGCAGTATCAGATTGTATGATGCGTCGCGTAATAGATTCATCGCATCATCACAGCTGTGCGCGGCTGCAACATGGCATTCTGGTATGAGCTTCTCAAGCTCTACTCTCATACCCGAAATATACAACGGCAGCTCGTCAATCATAAGAATATTCATAACAAATAAACCTCTTAATGTCTATTTTCCCATTAGCTCTTTGTCACTATACCTATTCGCACTGAGTATGAATCTTAAAAACAAAGTGAGAAAACAGCATTTGTCATATGACATACGCATTATATTTACCTGCATATTTAAGCCACGCTAATTCAGCATTAAGGATTGCTTTATCACATTGGAATTAATTTATGGAATAAACGGCACTTTATGCCGTAAGGCATATTTTCAGCGCAGCAGGATTTTAATACTGTCATAACGCATTCTGTATGAGAATGTTAATAAATTAAATTATTTGAAGAGGATATTAATATGAATATTCATTGGTTTACACAACCTCAAAACTCGTATGCTTCCTGCTATTTATACAATACGGAAACGCACGCATTTTGCCGGGTGCGCATTGAGCTTAATCGTAACGATGAGGACGGCACGTTTGTCTCCTTTTATCCGTCGCGTGCGGTGGGGTTTGTGGCGGATGGGCAAAATTACCGCACCAGCCAGAACGCGCGCTGGAGCATAAACGACGAGCACCGCCTGCGCTACGACGGTACGGTTTTGCCTCAGGATCCCCGTGAAGGCTATACCGTGTTCGACAGCACGACGCCGGCAAGATTTGTCCATCGCGGCAACGCGATCACCGTCACGCCGCGCCTACCGGCGGGAATTACTCAGGAGGATATGGTGGAACTGGCGCGGCTGGTGATGCTTGAACGCCCTGCGGCTCGCGTCCAGCTGACCGCACGCGATGCTTCTGCGGAAACGCTGCGCGACGCCATTCTGGATGCGATTCGGGCGCGCCGCTAGCGGGTAAACTTTCGGGCGGCCCGCGCTCTGCGACGCCGCCCCTGGCTTAGTCGACGTACTTCATCGCCACGCGCGACGTCAGTCGGGTAATAAGTTCGTAAGCACTCACTCCCGTCATTTCAGCAATGCGTTCAACGGGCAGCCCTTCACCCCACATCACCACCGGATCGCCCGCCTTGTCCTGCGCCTCTGGCCCCAGGTCAACGCAGATCATGTCCATCGCCACGCGGCCGACAATCTTCGCTTCACGGCCGTTGACCAGCACCGGCGTGCCGGACGGTGCCGCGCGCGGATAGCCATCACCGTAGCCCATCGCGACGACGCCGAGACGCGTATCGCGCTCGCTGGTCCACGTGCCGCCGTAGCCCACCGGCTCGCCCGCCTTGTGATCGCGCACGGCGATCAGGTTAGACACCAGCGACATCACCGGCTGGAAGCCAAAGTCTGGCCCCCACGGCTTGTTCTCCAGCGGCGATACGCCGTAAAGAATAATCCCCGGGCGCGCCCAGTCGAAGTGCGACTGCGGCCACAGCAGAATGCCGCCGGACGCGGCAATCGAGCGCGCGCCGGGCTTGCCTTCGCAGAAGGTGTTGAAGATATCAAGCTGCTGCTCGGTCGCCCCGCACTCTGGCTCGTCCGCGCGGGCAAAATGGCTGACGATATTCACCGGCTGGCGCACGTTTTTGCACTGGCACAGGCGCTGATAAAACGCCTCCGCCTTTTCCGGGCGCACGCCCAGGCGGTGCATGCCGGTGTCGAGCTTCATCCAGACGGTCACCGGCTCGCTCAGCTCGGCGGTTTCCAGCGCGGCCAGCTGCTCTTCGTTGTGCACCGCGGTGTGCAGATGTTGATCCGCGATGGTCGGCAGGTCCGATGCTTCAAAAAAGCCTTCGAGCAGCAGGATCGGCTGGGTAATCCCGCCCGCGCGCAGGCGGAGGGCTTCTTCAAGACGGGCGACGCCAAAGGCGTCGGCATCGGGGAGCGTTCGCGCGGTCTCAAGAAGACCGTGTCCGTAAGCGTTCGCTTTCACGACTGCAACGAGCCTGCTGGCGGGCGCCAGTTCTCGCAGACGTTGCAGGTTGTGTCGCAGAGCGCGGCGGTTAATAACAACAGTTGCCGCTTGCATGTGAATCCTTATTCGTCGTCGTACTGCGGTCCCGCATAGTTATCAAAGCGCGACCATTGTCCGTTAAAGGTCAGACGCACCGTCCCGATCGGGCCGTTACGCTGCTTACCAATGATAATTTCGGCGATCCCTTTCAGGTCGCTGTTCTCGTGATAAACCTCATCACGGTAGATGAACATGATTAAGTCGGCATCCTGCTCGATGGAGCCAGACTCACGCAGGTCGGAGTTGACCGGACGCTTGTCGGCACGTTGTTCCAGGGAGCGGTTAAGCTGCGACAGCGCCACCACCGGCACGTGCAGCTCCTTTGCCAGCGCCTTAAGCGAGCGGGAGATCTCGGCGATTTCCAGCGTACGGTTGTCGGAGAGTGACGGGACGCGCATCAGCTGAAGGTAGTCGATCATGATCAGGCCGATGCCGCCGTGCTCGCGCGCGATGCGGCGCGCGCGGGAGCGCACTTCCGTTGGCGTCAGGCCGGAGGAGTCATCAATGTAGATGTTGCGTTTTTCCAGCAGAATGCCCATGGTGCCGGAGATGCGCGCCCAGTCCTCGTCGTCGAGCTGGCCGGTACGAATACGGGTCTGGTCGACGCGCGACAGCGACGCCAGGGAACGCATCATGATCTGCTCTGAGGGCATCTCAAGGCTGAAAATCAGCACAGGCTTATCCTGAAGCATCGCCGCGTTTTCAACGAGGTTCATCGCAAAGGTGGTTTTACCCATCGACGGACGCGCCGCAACGATAATCAGATCCGAGGGCTGTAGGCCCGCGGTTTTCTTATTGAGATCGTCATAGCCGGTGTTGACGCCGGTGACGCCGTCGTGCGGCTGCTGGAACAGCTGTTCGATACGCGCAACGGTGGCGTCGAGCACGTCGGCGATGTTTTTCGGGCCTTCGTCCTTATTCGCGCGGCTTTCGGCGATTTTAAAGACGCGGGACTCGGCGAGATCGAGCAGATCTTCGCTGGTGCGCCCCTGCGGATCGAAGCCCGCTTCGGCGATCTCATTCGCCACCGAGATCATCTCACGCACCACCGCGCGTTCGCGCACGATGTCGGCGTAGGCGCTGATGTTTGCCGCACTTGGCGTATTTTTCGACAGTTCTGCCAGATAGGCGAAGCCACCGCAGCTGTCGAGTTGCCCCAGACGCTCCAGCGATTCCGCCAGCGTGATCAGGTCAATCGGGCTGCCGGACTCCTGCAGACGCGCCATTTCGGTGAAAATGTGGCGATGCGGGCGGGTGTAAAAATCTTCCGCCACGACGCGCTCGGCGACGTCGTCCCAGCGTTCGTTATCCAGCATTAAACCGCCCAACACCGACTGTTCCGCTTCAATCGAGTGCGGCGGGACTTTTAGCCCGGCAACCTGGAAATCACGGTCGCGTGGCTCAGTCTGTTTGTTGAAGGGTTTGTTTCCTGCCATAGTGAATGGAGTTACCGAGATAAAGAGTGGGTCGAAAGATTACCATATTTTTCTTACGGAGGGAGCATGGCAACGCGCATTGAATTTCAGAAGCATGGTGGGCCAGACGTACTGAAAGCGGTGGAGTTTACCCCCGCCGCGCCTGGCGAAAACGAGGTTCAGGTCGAAAACAAAGCTATCGGTATCAACTACATTGATACCTACATTCGCAGCGGCCTCTATCCGCCGCCGTCGATGCCGAGCGGGCTGGGAACCGAGGCGGCAGGCGTGGTGATGAAAGTGGGCAGCGCCGTTAAGCACATTAAAGAAGGCGATCGCGTGGTGTATGCGCAATCTGCCCTGGGCGCCTACAGCTCCGTTCATAACGTCCCGGCGGATAAAGCCGCCCTGCTGCCGAATGCTATCTCCTTTGAACAGGCCGCCGCCTCGTTCCTGAAAGGGCTGACGGTCTATTACCTGCTGCGCAAAACCTACGAAATTAAACCCGACGAGCAGTTCCTGTTCCACGCGGCCGCGGGCGGCGTCGGGCTGATCGCCTGCCAGTGGGCGAAAGCGCTGGGCGCGAAGCTGATCGGCACCGTGGGCAGCGCGCAGAAGGCGCAGCGGGCGCTCGACGCAGGCGCCTGGCAGGTCATTAACTACCGTGAAGAGAGCATCGTCGAACGCCTTAAGGAGATCACCAGCGGGAAGAAGGTGCGCGTAGTGTATGACTCGGTGGGTAAAGACACCTGGGAATCGTCGCTGGACTGCCTGCAGCGCCGCGGCCTGATGGTGAGCTTCGGCAACGCGTCAGGCGCGGTGACCGGCGTGAATTTGGGCATTCTTAATCAGAAAGGGTCGCTGTACGTCACGCGTCCTTCCCTGCAGGGCTACATCACCTGTCGGGAAGAGCTGGAAGAGGCCAGCAACGAACTGTTTTCGCTGATCGCCAGCGGCGTGATTAAAGTGGACGTGGCGGATGCGCAGAAGTACCCGCTGACCGAGGCGCAGCGCGCGCATGAGGTGCTGGAAAGCCGGGCGACGCAGGGATCGAGCCTGCTGCTCCCCTAGGCCCTAAAAAGAAATTGGGCTTCCCGTGGGAAGCCCTTTCTTTTTTTAGTTCGGCCGTATGTAGGGTACAGCTCGATGAATTCTGTAGCGGCAGACATAGTGACAGATTCGATAAGTAAATCCTATTCTGTTCTTAGCCGCGCTGCCGGAAAAGTTGCAGGTATGTGACGAACCCCTCAATACCTTAGTAACGGAATCGGTTATTACGCTGATAAGTAGGAAGTTTTGGCGATTTAATCGCCCGTATTACCCACACCACGGCAACCGCCAGCAGGAGCCACGGCAGCAGCTTAATCGTCAGGGCAAACAGGCCACCGATAAACATCACTACCGTCGCCACGACGATGGCGGCCAGAATGCCGAACAGCGAAACGCCCGTCACCAGCAGCATCATGAAAAAGCCAATCACAAAAAGCAGTTCTAACATGGTTCTCTCCCACGCGTATCCCGAATGATACCGTTGTCATTACAAGAATCGCGCCAAAAATAACTCGTTGTTCTAAAAGCAAAACGCCCCGCAACGTTGTGCAGGGCGTGGTGAATTTGACGATCTTTTAGCGAAATTTAGCGCTTGTCGGCAACCAGACGCAGCGCGTGTTCAAGCACTTCGATGTCCGCCCCCGCCTTGTGCGCGTTCTCGCTCAGGTAGCGACGCCACTGGCGCGCCCCCGGTATGCCCTGGAACAGGCCCAACATATGGCGGGTAATGTGGCCGAGATAAGTGCCGTTGCTCAGCTCGCGCTCAATGTACGGGTACATGGCGCGCACCACGGATACGGGGTCAGTATCAGCGCCCTCGACGCCATAGATTTCACGATCCACCGTCGCCAGAATGCCCGGATTTTGATACGCCTCGCGGCCTACCATCACGCCGTCCATGTGCGCCAGGTGCGCCTTGGCCTCTTCAAGCGATTTAATGCCGCCGTTAATCGACATCGTCAGATGCGGGAAGTCACGCTTCAGCTGGTACACGCGCGGGTAGTCCAGCGGCGGGATCTCGCGGTTCTCTTTCGGGCTCAGGCCGGAAAGCCAGGCTTTGCGCGCGTGGATGATGAACATCTCGCACTCGCCCTTCCCTGAAACCGTGTCGATGAAATCGCACAGAAACGCGTAGCTGTCCTGGTCGTCGATGCCGATGCGGGTTTTCACCGTCACCGGAATGGACACCACGTCGCGCATGGCTTTGATGCAGTCAGCAACCAGCGGCGCGTTGCCCATCAGGCACGCGCCGAACATGCCGTTTTGCACGCGGTCGGACGGACAGCCGACGTTAAGGTTGATCTCGTCATAGCCGCGCGCTTCAGCGAGCTTCGCGCACTGCGCCAGGGCCGCCGGATCGCTGCCGCCAAGCTGCAGCGCAACCGGATGCTCTTCTTCGCTATACGCCAGGTAGTCGCCCTTACCGTGAATAATCGCCCCGGTGGTCACCATTTCGGTGTACAGCAGCGTGTGGCGGGAGAGCTGGCGCAGGAAAAAGCGGCAGTGTCTGTCCGTCCAGTCGAGCATCGGCGCAATGGAGAAACGGTGTGCAGGGAAAGCGGTCTGTAATTCTGACGACATGGCGAAGTTTTAAGCATCTGGTGGAAAAGGGGCGCTACTATAGCACAAAGAAAAGCCGGAGGCGCAGCGCCTCCGGTGCACTTTAAAACGTCATGCTGAGCTGCGCGCCTGCGCCCCAGGTTTCGTCTTCACCGTACAGGCCCATCAGGTCTACGTGGACCGTGTTGAACGGCGCGAAGCCGAGGCCGCCGGTAAAGACGTTGCTGTCGTTTCCTTTCATATCCGCCCGGAAACCGGCACGCACGGCCAGCCAGCTTAGCGGCGTAATCTCGGCACCGACGCCCGCGTACTGCGAGGTATCTTCGCTCTTGAAGCCTTTGGTTTCGGTGAGATCGCCGTCGGCGGTTAAGGTCACGAGATCGTTGTGCCAGGCCGCACCGGCGGTCACCAGCGGACGGATCTGATACGTATCTTTATAGCTCACCACTTCGCCCGTGCGCCCGTTGCGGATACGGACATCTTTTGTATCGATGTCGCGCGACATCAGGTTTTGCCCGCTCAGGCCTACCGTCCAGTGTTCACCGAAATCAGCTGCAATACCGGCGTCAACGTTAAAGCCCGTATCGTCAGTGCGGTAGCGGCTATCGTTCCATTTATTGCTGTCGTAATCGTAAATGGACGTGGTGTAGTTATAAACCCAGGTTTTCTGCAGCTTCGGCGTCACGCCCACGGATACCGGCACGCCACCCAGGTCAAACTGACGGGCAACGGCAATGCCGTAGTCGGAGACAATCGCCGCCCGGCCAGACGCCGTTGAGTTGAGATTTTTGGTAATTTGGTCCGTGCCGTTGAGCGCAGCATCCAGCGCTACGCCTGCCGCCACGAGATCGCTGTTTTGAATACCGCGCAGGTAATCAATATCCTGCGGATCGATTGAAGAACTGACCCGCCCGTGGGCATAGCCTTTCGCCATAAAGGCCACTGACAACACATCGTTAGGAATGCTCACCGCAATTCCCGCGCCCGCCGTGGCGCGGGCGGTTTTCCCGTTGAGGTAGTCGAGTTCATCAGCGAGATCTTTCGCTGCGCCCTGGAACTGGTTGATTGAACCTAACGGGTTGGTAATGATTTCGCCAGGGGTAAGGCTGTCCACCACGTCCTTATAGTGATTGATTTTGTCGTTGATGTTATCAATCTCGTCCTGAAGATTGTCCTTGTCGGTAATTTGCGCGCCGACTGAAGGCAAGATCACCGATACATCATCATCAGGCTTCGCTTTCGCCAGCAGCGCCGGGTTGATTAACGCCCCGCTGCCGTAGCTGCCCGCCGCAACGCCCGTACCGCCCATCGCGTCGCTGCGCGCTTCCGCCCAGGTATTGGCTGCTCCCGCCTGATTTGCCATAAAAAAGGAGACAGCAATGCTAACCATCGAAAATTTAAAATGTTTTTTCACAGTATGCTCGTCATAAATTTTGTTATGAATTAACCCCTGTCTGTTATCACCCAGACAGGGACGAACTATTGCTGTGAATAAGACGCAAAAGACCCGCTATTTCCCTAAGTTAAATTTCCCGTGCGGCCTGTTGTAATATGTGACGGCCCTCAATATTTATAGAAGAGGAAATTATTTTCGCCCAGGTTTTCCGTCGTGCGGGCCAAAAAACTGAGGAGGATGATCAACCCAGCGGTCCTCACGCGTTGCCGCATACACCGGGTTAAGCGGATAGTAGATGCGGTTGTGCTTTTTGTTCGCTTCGCCAACCACCAGCAGGCGAACCTCTTCGTCGGTATTATTGATAAAGGTGTGGCAAACGCCCGTTCCGGCTGGGAACCCCACGCTGTCGCCCGGCTCCAGCTTCCACAGATATCCGTTGATCCAGGCTTCAGGATAGCCTTCCAGCACGTAGATAAATTCCTCTTCATCGCTTTCGGCATGCGGATAAGAGGTGCGTCGGCCGGGCGGGAGGCGCTCGTGATGGATACCCATTCGCCTCAGCCCCAGCTGACGCGCCAGCGGCGCGCCGATGGAAAAACGCTCCTCGCTGTCTGGATAGGTGGAGTCATCTGCGCCTTCTACGTCGCGCCAGTGCCGAATACAGTCAGGTCTTTTCATAGGTCATTTCCCGGAATGTGATGCGTCAGGTATAGCACAGCCCGGCGGATCTCGGCGTTTTAAGCAGAACATGATAAAGTGAGTCTTTCTCACTGACGTCATCCGAGGTGCCCAATGGATAAGACCACAACGCAGGAGCTGTTAGCGCAAGCTGAAAAGCTGTGCGCGCAACGCAATGTGCGCCTGACCCCGCAGCGCCTTGAGGTATTGCGCCTGATGAGTCTGCAACAGGGCGCCATCAGCGCGTACGATTTGCTCGACCTGCTGCGCGAAAGCGAGCCGCAGGCGAAACCGCCGACCGTTTATCGGGCGCTGGATTTTCTGCTGGAACAAGGATTTGTGCATAAGGTCGAATCCACGAACAGCTACGTGCTGTGCCACCTGTTCGACCAGCCAACCCATACGTCAGCGATGTTTATCTGCGACCGCTGCGGCGCCGTAAAGGAAGAAGGCGCGGAAGGCGTGGAGGACATTATGCAAACTCTGGCGGCCAGAATGGGCTTTGCCCTGCGGCATAATGTGATTGAAGCGCACGGCCTGTGTTCAGCCTGCGTGGAGGTTGAATCCTGTAAGCATCAGGATGCTTGCCAGCACGATCACTCCATTCTGGTAAAGAAGAAACCGCGCTAGGCATACAGAAAAGGCGGCTTAGCGCCGCCCTCTGACAGTACATCCTTGTACCTGCGGGTTTACCGGGTTACCAACGATAGTCGTTGCGGGTTTCCCAGTCTTTCACTTCGGTTTCAGCTTTGTCTTTCTCGTAGCCGTAACGTTCCTGAATTTTCCCGACAAGCTGATCGCGCTTACCTTCGATGACGGTCATATCATCGTCCGTCAGCTTACCCCACTGTTCTTTCGCTTTACCTTTAAACTGCTTCCAGTTGCCGCCGATTTCGTCTTTATTCATAATCGTGTCCTCGTGTTAAGCGTCATTGAGTAGCGTCCGTAACGTGCTTTTCTGCTGGACGTGATAATAATTGTAGTTAAGGATTCGGCGGCCGTTTTCATATTCAGAATCTTTAACCATCGCAACGATTACGAAGACACAAACCAGGTGTTGTTGCGCCAGTGGCGATGCCAGATAAAGGCCAGCGACAGCCCGCGCAGGGAGAGAAAAACGGCCAGCGCGAGCCATAGGCCATGGTTGCCCAGGTACGGAACGGTGAGCAACGTAAGGCCAAACCCGACCGCCGCTACCGCCATGCTGTTACGCATTTCAGCCCCGCGCGTTGCCCCGATAAACATGCCATCCAGCAGATAACACCAGACGCCGACCACCGGCAACACCACCTGCCAGACGATGTAATGACCGGCCAGTTCACGCAGCGCGGGCAGTGAGGTAAGCAAGGCAACGATTGACTGGCCAAAACCGGCGTAAACCACTGCGAATGCGAGGGCTACCAGCCCTGCCTGACGACAGGCGGCACGCCAGACGTCGCGCAGCTGGCCGCTTTTCCCTGCGCCATAGGCCTGACCGGAGTGCGCCTCAACGGCATAGGCAAAGCCGTCCAGCGCATAGGCCGTAAAGGTCAGCAGCGTCATCAGAACCGCATTAACCGCGACAATCTCAGGCCCAAGCCGCGCGCCGTAGACGGTCAGCGCGCCAAAGCACAGCTGTAGCAGAAGCGAACGCAGCATGATGTCGCGGTTGAGCGCCAGCAGCTTGCGAATATTGCCGCGCCAGGCCTTTTTCAGCAGCGCAACCGGGATCCCGCGCATCGCCAGCACGCGCCAGACCATCCCTAATCCGATGAGAAGCGTGCCGTACTCCGCCACTACCGTCGCAAGAGCCGCTCCCTGCACGTTCATGTGCAGGCCGATGACCAGCCACAGATCGAGGACGATATTAAGCAGGTTGCCCACCACCAGCAGGATCACCGGGGCGCGGGCATACTGAACGCCCAGCAGCCACCCGAGCAAAACGAGGTTTGCCAGCGACGCGGGCGCGCTAAGCCAGCGGATCGCCAGAAAACGCCTCGCCTGCTCAAGCACCGCCTCGCTGCCGCCGACGATATGCAGCGCTAAATCAATAAGCGGAGAGCGCAGCAGGACAATCAGTATTCCTGCGCCCACCGCCAGGATTAACGGCTGCACCAGCGCGCGCGCCAGGCGCAGCGGATCTTTCGCGCCATACGCCTGCGCCGTCAGCCCGGTGGTGCTCATGCGCAGAAAGAGCAGCAGCATAAAGAGGAAGCTGGTCGCCGTTGCGCCAATCGCGACGCCGCCCAGATACACGGGCGAGTCAAGGTGGCCAATCACCGCCGTATCAACAAGCCCCAGGAGAGGAACGGTGATATTGGAGAAGATCATCGGCAGCGCAAGACGCCACAATGCTTTATCGGAAGCCGTCAGCAGAGACATGGGAAAATACCGGGGACGATAATACGAAACGGGCCGCGGAGAAACCGCAGCCCGTCAGGAAGAGATTACAGCCATTCGCCGTTGCGGATAACGCCAACCGCCAGGCCCTCGATGGAGAAGCTCTGTTCGCGCAGGTCTACCACAATCGGCGTGAACTCGTTGTTTTCCGGCAGAAGCTGCACGGTGTTGCCCTGTTTTTTCAGGCGCTTAACGGTCACTTCGTCATCGATACGCGCGACAACAACCTGCCCGTTGCGCACGTCCTGCGTCTTGTGGACGGCCAGCAGGTCACCGTCAAGAATCCCGATGTCTTTCATGGACATCCCGCTAACGCGCAGCAGGAAGTCAGCGCTTGGCTTGAACATCCCAGGATCGACCTGATAGTGGCCTTCAATATGCTGCTGCGCCAGCAGCGGCTCACCGGCTGCAACGCGGCCAACCAGCGGAATACCCGTCTCTTCTTCGACAAGCAGACGAATACCGCGAGACGCGCCGGAGACGATCTCAATCACGCCTTTACGTGCCAGCGCTTTCAGGTGTTCCTCGGCAGCGTTTGGAGAACGGAAGCCCAGACGCTGCGCGATTTCCGCACGCGTGGGTGGCATACCCGTCTGGCCGATATGATCCCGAATGAGATCAAACACCTCTTGCTGCCTGGTCGTTAACGCTTTCATTCCGCCCCCTGGGTGTATATACAGTTATGCTGTGAGTATATACAGTCAAAGGCGAATTTGGAACCAAAAACTGCACAAAAAACCAGGGACTTAATTATTTCTCGAGGCTCATCGGAAATGCGACCAAAGCAGGGTGACCCAGGTTATCGCCGCGACGATAATCGCCAGCAGTACAGCAGCAGACCCCATGTCTTTTGCGCGTCCGGAAAGCTCGTGGAAATCGGAACCGATACGGTCAACAACCGCCTCAATAGCGCTATTGAGAATTTCCACTATCATCACCAAAAGCACCGAACCGATGAGAAGTACGCGAGTTATTGCATCAACATCCAGGAAACAGGCGATGATAACCGCGACGATAGCGGCGACCCCTTCCTGGCGAAAAGCGGCTTCATTGAGCCATGCGGCACGGAAACCTTTCCATGAATAGCCGGCGGCTTTGATGATTCGGGTTAACCCAGTGGTATTATTGGCCATTAAAAGAACCTTTTATTGGAAAGAGCGTCAATAACTACAGCCGCAGCGCGTTTGCTGCCACCTGAAGTATGACGGGTAACAACAGAAATTTTGCGCGCTTTCTGTTATCCTTGCGCCGCAATTGCATTATTAACCAGAGGCTTTACATCGTTTATGTCCGGCTGGCCACGAATTTACTACAAATTACTTAATTTACCATTAAGCGTACTGGTAAAAAGTAAGTCTATCCCAGCAGAACCCGCGCTGGAATTAGGGCTCGATACCTCGCGCCCCATTATGTACGTTTTGCCTTATAACTCGAAGGCTGACCTGTTAACGCTTCGCGCGCAGTGCCTGGCGCACGATCTGCCTGACCCGCTTGAACCGCTGGAAGTCGACGGTACGCTGCTGCCGCGCTATGTGTTCATTCACGGCGGGCCGCGCGTGTTTACCTATTACACGCCGAAAGAAGAGTCGATCAAGCTTTTCCACGACTACCTCGATCTGCACCGCAGCAATCCCGATTTGGACGTGCAGATGGTGCCGGTCTCCGTGATGTTTGGCCGCCGACCGGGCCGCGAAAAGGGCGAAGAGAATCCCCCGCTGCGCATGCTTAACGGCATTCAAAAATTCTTCGCCGTCTCCTGGCTGGGACGCGACAGCTTCGTGCGTTTCTCCCCTTCTGTTTCGCTGCGCCGCATGGCGGACGAGCACGGAACGGACAAGATCATCGCACAAAAGCTCGCGCGCGTGGCGCGTATGCACTTTGCGCGTCAGCGTCTCGCCGCGGTTGGCCCTCGCCTGCCTGCGCGCCAGGATCTGTTCAACAAGCTGCTGGCCTCTAAAGCGATTGCCCGCGCCGTCGAAGACGAGGCGCGCAGCAAGAAAATTTCCCACGAGAAGGCCCAGCAGAACGCCATCGCGCTGATGGAAGAGATCGCCGCGAACTTCTCCTACGAGATGATTCGCCTGTCTGACCGCATTCTGGGCTTCACCTGGAACCGGCTCTATCAGGGGATTAACGTCCATAACGCCGAGCGCGTGCGCCAGCTGGCACATGACGGCCATGAAATTGTCTACGTGCCTTGCCACCGTAGCCATATGGACTACCTGCTGCTCTCCTACGTGCTTTACCACCAGGGGCTGGTGCCGCCGCATATTGCGGCCGGTATTAACCTGAACTTCTGGCCAGCGGGCCCGATCTTCCGCCGCCTGGGCGCGTTCTTTATTCGTCGAACCTTTAAGGGCAATAAGCTCTACTCGACCGTCTTCCGTGAATACCTCGGCGAGCTTTTCAGCCGCGGCTATTCCGTAGAATACTTCGTCGAGGGCGGACGTTCCCGCACCGGACGTTTGCTCGATCCAAAGACCGGCACGCTGTCGATGACTATTCAGGCGATGCTGCGCGGCGGTACGCGCCCCATCACGCTGGTGCCAATCTATATTGGCTATGAGCACGTGATGGAAGTGGGCACCTACGCCAAAGAGCTGCGCGGGGCAACCAAAGAGAAAGAGAGCCTGCCGCAGATGCTGCGCGGCCTCAGCAAGCTGCGCAACCTGGGCGAGGGCTACGTGAACTTCGGCGAGCCAATGCCGCTGATGACGTACCTGAATACCCACGTTCCCGAGTGGCGTGAATCCATCGATCCCATCGAAGCGGTGCGTCCAGCGTGGCTGACGCCGACCGTCAACGGCATTGCGTCAGAGCTGATGGTGCGTATCAACAGCGCCGGTGCGGCAAACGCCATGAACCTGTGCTGCACGGCGCTTCTGGCCTCGCGCCAGCGCTCGCTCACCCGCGAGCAGCTGACCGAGCAGCTCGATTGCTACCTGAGCATCATGCGCAACGTGCCGTACTCCGTCGATTCGACCGTTCCTTCTGCTACCGCCAGCGAGCTTATCGACCACGCGCTGCAGATGAACAAGTTTGAAGTCGAGAAGGATACGATTGGTGACATCATCATTCTGCCGCGCGAGCAGGCGGTGCTGATGACCTACTATCGCAACAACATCACGCATATGCTGATGCTGCCGTCCCTGATGGCCGCCATTCTGACCCAGCACCGCCGCATTTCGCATCAGGAGCTGTTACGCCACATTGAAGCCATCTATCCGATGCTGAAAGCGGAGCTGTTCCTGCGCTGGAGCAAAGACGAGCTGGCCGCCGAGCTGGCGAAGATGACGGAAGAGATGCGTCGTCAGGGGCTGATTACGGTTAATGAGAACGAGCTGCTCATCAACCCGTCACGCTCCCGAACTCTGCAGCTGCTGGCCGCTGGCGCGCGCGAAACGCTGCAACGCTACGCCATCACCTTCTGGCTGCTGAGCGCGAATCCGTCCATTAACCGCGGCACGCTGGAAAAAGAGAGCCGCACGCTGGCACAGCGCCTCTCCGTTCTGCACGGTATCAATGCGCCTGAGTTCTTTGACAAGGCGGTGTTCAGCTCGCTGGTGCTGACGCTGCGTGACGAAGGGTTCATTAGCGACACGGGCGATGCCGAGCCGGAAGAGACGATGAAGATTTATCAGATGCTGGCAGAGCTGATTACCGCCGACGTGCGTTTAACGATTGAGAGCTCGACGCAGGGCGAGTGATGTTATCAGCGGACTGATGCCCTCACCCCGGCCCTCTCCCACGGGGAGAGGGAGAAAACAAAACGGCAGCCATTCGGCTGCCGTACTTTTATGAGAAGTAGCTCATCGCCAGCCCCAAAAACAGCACCAGGCCCACGTAGTTATTGTTCATAAACGCCTTGAAGCACGCTTCGCGATCCCGCTTCGCAATCAGCTTTTGCTGGTACGCAAACAGCAGCCCCGCCACCAGCACGGACCAGTAAAACTCCCAGTTCAGGCCGTTAAGGCGACCGATGGCCACCATCAGCGCCAGCACCGCAACCTGCAAAATACCGATGATCAGCTTGTCCTGACGCCCGAACAAAATCGCCGTCGATTTGATACCAATCTTCAGGTCGTCGTCGCGGTCAACCATCGCATATTGCGTATCGTACGCTACGGCCCAGAGAATGTTGGCCAGGAACATCAGCCAGCAGCTCAGCGGCACGGATTCGCTCACCGCGGCGAACGCCATCGGGATCGACCAGCCAAACGCGGCGCCAAGCACCACCTGCGGCAAATGGGTGTAGCGCTTCATAAACGGATACACCCAGGCCAGCGCCAGTGCGGCAACCGAAAGCAGAATGGTCATGGTGTTAAGCGTTAACACCAGCAGGAAGGAGAGCAGCACCAGCACCACAAACAGCGTGCGGGCCTCTTTCTCGGAAACCTGGCCGCTCGGCAGCGGTCGGTGGGCCGTGCGCTTCACGTGCCCGTCAAACTTGCGGTCCGCATAGTCATTCACCACGCAGCCCGCCGCGCGCATCAGCCAGACGCCCGCAACGAACACCGCCAGGATCCACAGCGGCGGTACGCCCGGCGTGGCAACCCACAGCGCCCACAGGGTCGGCCACAGCAGCAGCAGCGCGCCGATCGGTTTATCCGTGCGCATCAGGCGGTGAAAGGCCAGCAGCTTGTTCTGCGTCAGACTCCACTCCATTTTATCTTCCTCTTAGTACAGCGGCGATGCCGGTAAAAACAGTTCCGTCAGAATAAGCGGCTTACCGCTCAGGCGAAGGCGGGAACGACGCCCCCACAGATCGGCATCGCGACCAATCTCAATAAAATCTCGGGTAAGCTCGGACGAGGTGAAAAGATAGCGCCCCAGCGGCGTTTTTCCCAGCCGCTGCAGCGCGAGCTCGGGCCCGGAAAGGGTGGATTCTGGCACCACCGTCCGCCCGGCAAGCCACGGCTCGCCGTCGGCGCAGAGCAGGATCTCGCGCAGCCAGTAGCGTTCTTCAGACGGCAGCAGCGGCAGCTCGCTGGCAACCTCATCGGCAGCGACAAATCCTTCGCGGATCATCGTCACCGTGATCGTTTTACCCTGTTGCTCAAAACGTTTTGTCATGGAATCTTCCAGCAGCAGCCAGTCAAGCTGCGCCGGTTCAAGCGCGGGTATGTGGTCTAAATAGCGCAGCGCACGCAATTGCGTTAGCGCGGGGTGTGACATGCCAGACTCTCCGATACATAACGTAATGGCATTGTATCGCAGAAACGCGGCTTGGGGGCGGTCAAACGTTATTTAACGATCACTATCGCAACAACGGTGCAACAGACACGGACGGCATGAAAAAAAGTGCGCCCACTCAGGCGCACTAAAACTAACAAATCAGCACTGCGGGGAGACGATCACCCCTTGCCTTTTACACTGCTGATAAAGGTGGAACGGGCAGTGGTTGAACCTAAACGTTCGGCCTCATCAAGCAGCTTCAGCGCCTTATCGACATCGCCGCGCTTCACGGCCTGCTTAATCGCGTTGTTGAAGTATGCTTCGGTGTCGTTCAGTACCGGCTCCGCTTTCTTCGCCGGCGCAGCGGCTGGCGCGGCGGCGACAGGGGCAGCCGGTGCGGCGTAAACCGGTGCGGCAGTGTTGCCCACGGTCACAGGACCATTGCCGGAGGAGCCAAACAGCGGGCCAACCAGCACGCTGGAGCCGCTGTTGGTTTTCACCTTCAGCTTCAGCGTTCCGTCGGTCACGTGGCGGGCAATCGGGTCCGGAATATCCGGCACGGCGTTGCCGGTACCCTTCGCATAGGCTTTTGCCGGATCGAGCAATGTGGTGGTTTTCTGCAGATCTTGCTCGGTGGTAAAGACCAGCACGTAGAGTTTTTGCTGTCCCAGCGCAGGCGTCAGGCGCATCACCCCTTCCAGGCGGTCAGCGCTCATCACGCCCGGCTCCTGGTAGGTAAAGTATTCGCTTGGGAAAAACGCCGATGGCGTCATGTTCTGATCGAGAATCAGCACGTTCGGCGCAAACACGCTGGTTTGTTTGTTCACTTCGCTGGTCAGGGTAATGGCCAGCTCGCCAATGTTGGCCGGAACGCTATAGGCGGCAACCGGGCCGGTGATGCCCGGCACGTTCAGCTGCTGGCCGCCCGTTGAAAGCTGGGTGGTCTGCGTTTTAGATTGATCGACCGGCGTCCAGGTGAGCTGCTGGAGCGACGCGGCAGGAATAGACGGTGCGGAGGTCGTGTTCTGGGGGACGAAATTCACGTCAGCCAGCGTAACGGCAGGTACGCTCGCCAGCAGGCCTGCAGACAGGCAAACGGCAAGGAGAGTTTTGTTCATTTTCATTGTTATCACCTCAGAAAGCACGGGTTCAGCGGTAGCCAGGCAATAGCGCGCTGCCCCAAGGATTGAGGGGCTTTCGCCCCTCAGTTTGGTCATTACGTCAGGTTAAGACGGGATTACCACCAGATTTCCATCTGGGCGCCGAAGGACCACTCGTCGCTGTCGCCGCGGCCGAAGGAACCGCCGTTGAAGCCATCTTTAAACGCTTTACCGTAGTTAGGGTTATTTCCTGGGTTACCGTTGTAGTCGTAGCCCCACTTCTCATCCCACTTCGCGTAGGTTGCGAAGACGCGGATAGCCGGACGAGACCAGATGCTGTCGCCAGCCTGCCACTGTTGTGCCAGGGTGATTTTGTACTGGTTGTTGGTGTCGCCAGTTTCCTGGGATTTGACGTTGTCGTAGCCCACTTCCAGCAGGGTGCTCATGATTGGCGTCCATTTGTACATTGGACGTACGCCCACGGTCCACCACTTGGTGCCGTTGTTGTTATCCCAGTCGATGTCCTGATACATACCGACGTACATCAGGTCCCAGCTATCGCCCAGGGAGATTGCACCGTGGTCGAGGATACGCAGCAGGCTGCCGTTGTTGTTGATGTCATACGCAAAGCCGGAGTTGCCGTCAATGCCTACGCCAGAACCTTGAGACAGGCCTTTACCCTGAGAGGTCATGGAGTCGGTGGCGTACTGAACCACAAACTTGTTGTAGCCTTTCAGCATGCTCTGGGTGTGTTCAGCGGTGAACATCCAGCCGTCTTTAGACGCGCCGTCAACCAGGCGATAGTCATCACGCGGGTTGGCACGGCCGTAGTCAACGCCCAGCTCCAGGGTGCCGCCCGGGTTGACTTCCATCTGCGCTAAACGCACGTCAAAGACGTCGTTCGCGGTGCGCGTGGTGTAATCATAAATGCTGTTGCTGGCGAAGGAGGAAGAGCCGCCCGCTTCAGAAGAACGGGTTGCAGCCAGAGAGAGTTTACCGAAGCCGACGTCGATATTTTCCAGACCCGCACCAGGACCAGAGATATCCCAGTAGTAGAAGTCGATCATGTGAACGTCGTGACGCTGATAGAAGCGCTTACCGGCCCAGATGGTGGAACCCGGCAGCCATTCAATCAGGTTTTTACCCTGCACGTTAGCTTCACGGAACGCGGGATCGGTCGCTTCCCAGTCATTCTGCTGCGCCACGGAGTACGCGACGTTAGTATCGAAATAGAAGCTCTTATCGCCTTCTTTCCATACTTCCTGGCCCAGCTTCAGTTCGGCATAGGTTTCACATTCGTTACCGAGACGGTATTTACTTTGTGCACCCGTTGCCTGGAAACATTGTTGTTCGCCGCCACTTCCCGTCCAGCCGATACCGGAACGAGCATAACCATGGAAATCCACTGCCAGCGCCTGAGCAGACATTACGCCCGCTGCGACGGCAACTGCCAGAGGAAGTTTGCGCAGAGTAATCATCATTCTATCTCCTGAGATCATTGCTTTTCTTTGAACACTTCACCTGTCGGCTTCGTGTTTTCTTTTGGGATTGCTTAAACGCCTGGCTCTTGATGCAGCCGACGACATGCGGAGCCATCTTCACGGAACAGATGGCAGCGCTCTGGCGGCAAGCCGATAGCGAATTTGGCACCCTCTTCTACCAACACCACGTCATTCTGGCGGTAGACCAGGTTTTGACGGATGGCGGGGATCTGGATATGAATCTGTGTTTCGTGACCAAGCTGTTCGACGACCTGAACTTCACCTTCGAGGGTCACATCCGCGATGTGGCTCGGCAGTAAATGTTCCGGACGAATGCCGAGGGACATATTTGCCCCGACCTGTACGTTCGCGCTGTCCACCGGGAGCCAGACCTGCTGGCGGTTTGGCAGCTCGACCTGTACCTGTTCAATCGCCGTTGCGGTCACTTTGACGGGCAGGAAGTTCATCTTTGGCGAGCCAATAAAGCCCGCAACAAAGCGGTCTGCCGGGTAGTGATACAGCTCCAGCGGTTTACCCACCTGCGCCACGCGGCCGGCGTCCAGCACCACAATTTTATCGGCCAGGGTCATCGCCTCGACCTGATCGTGAGTGACGTAAATCATCGTGCGGCCAAGACGCTTGTGCAGACGGGAAATTTCGATACGCATCTGGACGCGCAGGGCGGCATCCAGGTTGGAAAGGGGTTCATCGAGCAGGAACACGCGCGGCTCTGCCACCAGCGTACGACCAATCGCCACGCGCTGGCGCTGGCCGCCGGAGAGCGCTTTCGGCTTGCGTTCCAGCAGGTGCGCCAGCTGTAACACCTCGGCGACCTGGGTCACGCGCTGGTTGATAACCTCTTTCTTCGCACCGGCCAGCTTCAGGCCGAAAGACATGTTCTCGGAAACGGACAGGTGGGGATAAAGCGCATAAGACTGGAACACCATGCCCACGCCGCGCTCGGCTGGCGGGGTGTCGTTCATCCGGGCATCACCAATAAACAAATCGCCGCTGGTGATCGTTTCAAGACCGGCAATCATACGCAGCAGAGTAGATTTACCACAGCCTGAAGGACCCACGAACACCACGAACTCACCTTCGTGGATGTCCAGATTGATGTCTTTAGACACCACTACGTCGCCCCAGGCCTTCGTTACATTACGCAGCTGTACGCTCGCCATGCCCTTCTCCCTTCGTTACAACCTGTCACCGACAGAAACATTCAACATAAGTTCACTATGGGGTATCCATTACTTTCGTGAATCCTCCACCCCCCGCCTTTTTTATGGGGGAGGAGGCGGGAGGATGAGAGATGACGCTCTGCGACCGCATCTGGCAGGCTGAGGCGAAAATCGTGACCCCGCCTGCAAAATTCAGAGGGGTTTTATGTGCGCCAGCACTCATAACTTAAATTTATGCAACGGAGATCACACAACGCGGGGGTGGGGCGTAGGGGCCGGGAGGATGGAAAGAGGATGTCAAATAAGGAGACTGAGCCACGTTGAACCACCTCATGTATCCACGAGCACATCACCAAAAAGGATGGCAGATATGAAGATCAAGACTGGCGCACGCGTTTTCGCATTGTCCGCCCTGGCAGCAATGATGATTTCCGCACCGGCTCTCGCCAAAATTGAAGAAGGTAAGCTGGTTATCTGGATTAACGGCGACAAAGGCTATAACGGCCTGGCCGAAGTGGGCAAAAAATTCGAGAAAGACACCGGTATCAAAGTCACCGTTGAGCACCCTGACAAGCTGGAAGAGAAATTCCCGCAGGTCGCAGCCACCGGCGACGGCCCGGACATCATCTTCTGGGCGCATGACCGTTTCGGCGGCTACGCGCAGTCTGGCCTGCTGGCTGAAGTGACGCCGGACAAAGCCTTCCAGGACAAGCTGTACCCGTTCACCTGGGACGCCGTTCGCTACAACGGCAAGCTGATTGCTTACCCCATCGCGGTGGAAGCGCTGTCGCTGATTTACAACAAAGACCTGGTGCCTAACCCGCCGAAAACCTGGGAAGAGATCCCGGCGCTGGACAAAGAGCTGAAGGCGAAGGGCAAATCCGCGCTGATGTTCAACCTGCAGGAACCGTACTTCACCTGGCCGCTGATTGCTGCCGACGGCGGTTACGCGTTTAAGTTTGAAAACGGCAAATACGACGTGAAGGACGTCGGCGTAGACAGCGCTGGCGCGAAAGCGGGCCTGACCTTCCTGGTTGACCTGATCAAGAACAAACACATGAACGCGGATACCGATTACTCCATCGCGGAAGCGGCGTTCAACAAAGGCGAAACCGCGATGACCATCAACGGTCCGTGGGCCTGGAGCAACATCGACAAGAGCAAAGTTAACTACGGCGTAGCGCTGCTGCCAACCTTCAAAGGCAAGCCGTCTAAACCGTTCGTGGGCGTGCTGAGCGCGGGCATCAACGCCGCCAGCCCGAACAAAGAGCTGGCGAAAGAGTTCCTGGAAAACTACCTGCTGACCGATCAGGGTCTGGATGAAGTGAACAAGGACAAACCGCTGGGCGCCGTCGCGCTGAAATCCTTCCAGGATCAGCTGGCGAAAGACCCGCGTATTGCGGCCACCATGGATAACGCCCAGAAAGGCGAAATCATGCCGAACATCCCTCAGATGGCCGCGTTCTGGTACGCCACCCGTACCGCTGTAATCAACGCCGCCAGCGGTCGTCAGACCGTCGACGCCGCGCTGAAGGATGCGCAGGGTCGTATTACTAAGTAATGCCGTAGTTCCCTCTCCCTTTGGGAGAGGGAGAAAAGATCACACGCTGTAGAGGAAGCACCCCATGGATGTCATTAAAAAGAAACGCTGGTGGCAAAGCGACGCGCTGAAGTGGTCAGTGATAGGTCTGCTGTGCCTGCTGGTGGGTTACCTTGTTGTTTTAATGTACGTACAAGGGGAGTATCTGTTCGCCATCATGACGCTGATTTTAAGCTCTGCTGGCCTGTATATTTTCGCTAACCGCAAAGCCTATGCCTGGCGCTATGTCTATCCGGGCGTGGCCGGAATGGGGCTGTTTGTCCTGTTCCCGCTGATCTGCACCATCGCCATTGCGTTCACCAACTACAGCAGCACCAACCAGCTTGCACAGGAGCGCGCCACGCAGGTGCTTCTGGACCGGTCTTATCAGGCGGGCAAAACGTTTAACTTCGGCCTTTATCCTGCGGGTGATGAATGGAAGCTGGCGCTCACGGACGAAGAGACGCAGAAGGTGTTTATTTCTGACGCGTTCAAATTCGGCGGCGAGCAGAAGCTGGCCTTAAAAGAGGCGACCGCCCTGCCGGAAGGCGAACGCGCCAACCTGCGCGTCATTACCCAGAACCGTCAGGCGCTGACCCAGCTTACCGCCGTGCTGCCGGACGAGAGCAAAGTGACCATGAGCTCGCTGCGCCAGTTCTCCGGCACGCAGCCGCTCTACACGCTGGCGGATGACGGCACGCTCACCAACAACCAGAGCGGCGTGAAGTACCGTCCGAACAACGACATTGGTTTTTATCAGTCCATTACTGCCGACGGCAAATGGGGTGATGACAAGCTCAGCCCGGGCTACACCGTCACCATCGGCTGGGACAACTTTACCCGCGTATTTACCGACGAAGGCATCCAGAAGCCGTTCTTCGCCATCTTTGTCTGGACCGTGGTCTTCTCGGTGCTGACAGTGATCCTGACCGTTGCGGTAGGCATGGTGCTGGCGTGCCTGGTGCAGTGGGAGTCCCTGAAGGGCAAAGCGATTTACCGCGTGCTGCTGATCCTGCCGTACGCCGTACCGTCGTTTATCTCGATTCTGATTTTCAAAGGGCTTTTTAACCAGAGCTTCGGTGAAATCAACATGATGCTGAGCGCGCTGTTCGGCATCAAACCGGCCTGGTTCAGCGACCCGACCACCGCCCGCTCGATGATTATCATCGTCAACACCTGGCTGGGCTATCCGTACATGATGATCCTGTGCATGGGCCTGCTGAAGGCGATTCCGGACGATCTGTACGAAGCCTCGGCGATGGACGGCGCGGGTCCGTTCCAGAACTTCTTCAAGATTACGCTGCCGCTGCTCATCAAGCCGCTGACGCCGCTGATGATCGCCAGCTTTGCCTTTAACTTTAACAACTTCGTGCTGATTCAGCTGTTGACCAACGGCGGCCCGGACCGTCTGGGCACCACCACGCCGGCGGGCTATACCGACCTTCTGGTGAGCTACACCTACCGCATCGCCTTTGAAGGCGGCGGCGGTCAGGACTTCGGCCTGGCGGCCGCGATTGCCACGCTGATCTTCCTGCTGGTAGGCGCGCTGGCGATTGTGAATCTGAAAGCCACACGAATGAAATTTGACTAAGGAGGGCGCTGACTATGTCTATGGTTCAACCTAAATCACAGAAGTTGCGTCTTTTTCTCACGCACTTAGGGCTGCTGATTTTCATCGCGGCGATCATGTTCCCGCTGCTGATGGTTATCGCCATCTCCCTGCGCTCCGGTAACTTCGCCACCGGGAGCCTGATCCCGGATGAAATCTCCTGGGAGCACTGGAAGCTGGCGCTGGGCTTTAGCGTGGAACACGCTGATGGCCGCGTGACGCCGCCGCCGTTCCCGGTGCTGCTGTGGCTGTGGAACTCGGTGAAAATCGCGGGCATCACCGCAATTGGCATCGTCACGCTCTCTACCACCTGCGCATACGCTTTCGCCCGCATGCGCTTCCCGGGGAAAGCGGCGCTGCTGAAAGGGATGTTGATTTTCCAGATGTTCCCGGCGGTCCTCTCGCTGGTTGCGCTGTACGCCCTGTTTGACCGCCTGGGCCAGTACGTGCCGTTTATCGGCCTGAATACCCACGGCGGCGTGATCTTCGCCTATCTTGGCGGCATCGCCCTGCACGTGTGGACCATTAAAGGCTACTTCGAAACTATCGACGGTTCGCTGGAAGAAGCGGCGGCGCTGGATGGCGCAACCCCGTGGCAGGCGTTCCGCCTGGTGCTGCTGCCGCTGTCGGTGCCGATTCTGGCGGTGGTATTTATCCTGTCGTTTATCGCCGCAATTACCGAAGTTCCGGTCGCGTCGCTGCTGCTGCGCGACGTGAACAGCTACACCCTGGCCGTGGGTATGCAGCAATACCTCAACCCGCAAAACTACCTGTGGGGCGACTTTGCCGCAGCGGCCGTGCTCTCCGCCATCCCGATTACCGTGGTGTTCCTGCTGGCCCAGCGCTGGCTGGTCAACGGCCTGACGGCGGGCGGTGTGAAAGGTTAAGTTTCATCTGTAATGCCACTGCAACCCTCAACTTTAGACGTATTGTATTGAACCACCTTGTGACTGTTAGGCGCTCTTCGGAGCGCCCTTTTTTTATTCGCGCTTCAGGCGCTTCGAGTTACACAGCCAAAGGGTAATGACCAGCAGCAGGATCGCCGCCGAGTAGATCAGCACGTCGAGCGGGGATTTATGATCGACGATGATCAGCCGCACAATCGCGGTGATCCCAATGTAGACAAAATAGCGCAGCGGAAAGTGAAAGCCGGACTGAAAATACTTCACAATCAGGGCGATAAACTCAAAGTAAAGGAAGTAAACCACCAGGCCTTCCACCAGCGCGTATTTGCTGGTTTGCTCGGGGGCGAACAGCACATCCGCCAGATGCACCGTCTCTTTGCCGAGAAAAACGACCAGTATCAGGCCAAGGCTCAGCAGACCGAGGTTCAGCACGGTCTGGAGGATCGTTGAGATAAACTCAACGCGCGGACGCGTCAGGGATGACATACGGCACCTCATTCTTCAGGGCGAGGTTCCTGTATAACGCAAAAGTGTGACGGGAATCTATATTTTTTGTTTATGTTTGAAGCAATGGAGAGGATTCCCTCTCACCCCGGCCCTCTCCCCAAAGGGGCGAGGGAGAAAAGACGGCTCCGGGCGATCCCCTCTCCCCTTTGGGGAGAGGGTTAGGGTGAGGGCATCAGCGGAAATTAACGTTTTTATCGCTGGTCATGTCATACAGCTGGAACTTACGCCCAAGCTGCTGGCCGCCGTCGCGGGTCAGCGGCGTCCAGCCCACGGCCGCGCGGCTGCGGGTTGGGCCTGACGAGAAGAGATCCAGCGGAATCGAGACATACACTCCTTTGGTGAAATCCCCTTCCCCGTATTCGTCCGGCGACACGTTGGTGATGGTGGCATAACCGCCCACGACCACGCCGCTGTCGAAGTGTTTCGAGATGTCCAGCGTGCCGCCCTTATCGCCCGCCAGATACTGCCCTACGCTGGCTTTGACCAGCACGTCCTGCGCAAACGACGGCGTCCAGTAGGCGGTCAAATGCCCGGTTTTCACGCTGTAGTCGGTGAACTTCATCATGTCCTGCGCGCTGCGCCAGTCGCGCTGCTTCACGTAGTTGGCGTCAATGCCGAACGCCCAGTTGCTGTCGACGGGGCGATAAAGCACTTCCGCCCCCGCGCCGCCGAACATGGTTTCCAGATAGCCGCCGTAGACCTGACCGTAGAAGCCGTTGCCGAAGTACTGGAAGTAGTTGGCCTGCAGGTTGTTAACATAGACATCGTTCTGCACGTATTCACGCACGCGGGTCCGCACGCGCGGCAGTTTTGAATCGTTCGGCGGGTTGGTGTAGTTGAACTTGTCGTAGTTGTTGGCGATGTTGCCGAACAGGCTGCCGGTGGTCAGCAGGTGGTCGGTGACCCACAGATCCGCCGTCGCCATCGCGCCCAGCTGATACATGTAGAAGTTTTCCGGGCCGCCAACGGACTGGTTCAGCACCGGATCGAGATGGAAATCGAAGCGGGATTTATCGATGTACCAGCCCTGCTCGGTAGTTTCAGGCACCATCGGCTCAACGCGCTTCTGAACCAGCTCGGTTTCGTGCCCCAGCGGCTCGCCCTCAAGGTGGCGCTTCAGGCTGGCAACGTCCGTTTCGGTCGTCACCTGCGGCAGGTTGAGGCGGTTTTCCGTCACGCGGATCGTGCGGATCCCCTCAGGCAGATCGTTCATCACGATCCGGTTGGCGCGTTCGATCCCTTCGCGCGAGTCGCGGTATTTCACCTGCTCGCCGGTGACGTACAGCGTATCGCCTTTGGTCTGGATCTTCGGATCCGCCAGGCCCGCGTTGTATTTCAGCAGCGTCAGCTGGTTCGCCACCACGGAGTGCTGAATGATCGCATCCTGCGGCTCCGGCTGGTATTTCGGCCGCGCGTTGTCGTTGTAGTGCGGGCGCATGTCGTTGAAGTTGGTGCGCAGCGTAAAGCCAAACATCAGGGTATTGCCGCGCTCGTAGCTGAGGTTAACGTCGGCCCAGTCGGCGACGCGGTAAATGGCGCCGACGTTAAACTTGCTCTTCTGCTCAATCTTCCCGGCGAACTCCTGGCTGTAATCGTTCCCTTCATACTCCAGCTTCAGGCGCAGCGGCTGCCAAGGCGTTTGATACTCGACGCCGCCGAACAGCGAAGTCGGACCGTGGAACATCTGGTCGCCGTTAATCGAACCGGCTTTCTTATAGCTGTTATCGCGGTAGCAATATTTGTCGCTGTAGGAACAGAACGGGTTTTTTACGTTGCCGCTGGTGCCGAGATAGCCCCAGCCCAGCCCGAGCGAGAAATCAAACGGCCCCCATGCCTTGCTGGCGACAACGTATTCCGCATCAAACAGGCCGGTCCCGCCGATATCCTTCGCGCCGACGGAGACCTGCGGCATCCAGTAGCTCTCTTCCCACAGGCGCAGCTTCAGGTCAAAGGCTTTATCCTTGTAGGTCTGATCGCCGGAAAATGACTCCACGCTGCTGTACTGCTTTGTGCGCACGTCGGTGTAGCGCAGGGTGGTTTCGAGCCACGGGAACAGCTGTACGGAGGCGGAATAGTAGCGGTACTGATCGTTGTCGCGGTAGTTAAGGCTCAGCTCGCCCTCGCGGGCCATGCGTGCGGTGGGCGTTTGCAGCAGGCCCACGCCGCCGAAGTCAGACTGCGAGGGCCCAATGGGCGCCGGAAAGGTTTCGGCATGGCAGGCCGCGCTTACGCACAGCGCCAGCATGCTGTAGAAGTAGGTTTTTTTCATTAATCCGGTATCCGCTGCGTCAGGGAGCGAAGGATATCGGCGTTAATGCCGTCATAGGCCTTCGTCCAGAAGTGGTCGGCAAAACCGACAAAAATGATGCTGCCGGGCATGGGCTCAACGTGGCGCTTATTCCAGTAGGCTACCGGTACTTTTTGTGTGCGCCCGTCGGGGTAGATCACCCACGCGTAGCTGTTATCCGCGCCGCTGAGCAGGCTTTGCTCGTCAAGGTAGTTCGCCACGTCGCGCCCCGGCGTGAAGGGCTTGTTGCCGGGGCTGCTTATCAGCCCCATCACGGTCACGGTGGAGGGCTTCGCCGGAAGCCAGAGCGTGTATTCGCCCTCAAGCGCCGGATTGCCGATCTCCGCCACGCGCACCTCGTCCGGGTCAAGGTTCACCTTTTGCCGCCCGGTGACCTTCACCGCCGCAAGCTGCTGGCGCAGGGCGTTAATGGCCGCCGCGTCGTCGCCGTCTTCCTGCCCGGCGAGCCCCGTCAGCCTGGCCAGCAGGGCGTTATGCTGCTGTTCTGCCGCTACGCTCGCCTGCCGCTCGGCGATCACCGCGCCCGGCCACCAGCTGTTGGCAAGCCGCGGCTGGCCGACGAGATCGAGCAAGTGCCCGGCATTGGTTAAGGTTTTCGGTTTTTCACCGTCCGGCGTGTAGACCTTTACCGTTCCCGCCGACCACGCCAGCGGCGCGGCAAGGCTCGCGATGAGCGCCGCAGAGATGAGCTTTTTCATGATTTCGCCGCCTTGATCAGGGTGGTTTTCACCGGGAAGAAATCGGCGCCGAGATACTGCAAGGACTGGCGGATTTGCCCTTCATCATCCACCCAGAAGCGGTTGTGCCACGTCGCCTGGTCGGTCGTGACCTCTTCATCCAGCACGCGGACCCGGGTTTCGTCGCTGCCGACCTTTACGCTGTCCGTGCCGTCCCAGCGGAAGACCGAGCGGGCCGTGGCGTAACGCACCTGCTTGTGCTCGGTCCAGCCCATCGTGCGCGTCCAGCCCGCGCCGTCGGTAATCTGATTTGGCTTGATAAGCGGATCGGCCGCGAGGTTGTTCACCTCCAGCAGGTTGTCACCGCCCAGCAGCGTTTTCACGATGCGCCCATGCTGCGTCACGAGGGTAGCCTGATCCTGCGTCACCCATTTCTGCTGCCCGTTTTCATCGAAAGCGAGCACCACAAACAGCTGCGGCCCGTTGTTAAGCTGCATGTACTGGCTGGCATAAGGCATGTTTTGCAGTTCGTCATCGGTCAGATGCACGCCGGGCGTGCCAAACAGGCTTTCCCACAGGGAATGTCCCAGCCCTTTAGTGGTGGCCGAGCACGCCTGCAGCAGCAGGCAAATCAGAATGATTGCAGGTCGCTTCACGACTCTTCTCCGAAGGGGCGAAATAACCACACCGAAGTGTGGTTATGATTAAAACACCCGGTATTACTGGGTGCTGGTCGTCGTGGTGGTCGTGGTTCCGGTATTGGAGCCATCACCGCCACCGGTTGCCGCCAGCGCGACACCCACGGCTGAACTTACGGTGCTGGTGCTGGCTGCGGTAGAACTCCCCGCAGATGCAGACGTCGCTGCCGAACCTGCCGCTTCCCCGACCTGAACCGGAGCCGCATAGGCAGATGTCGCCGCAAGCGCAGATATGGCAAAAATGCCATACAGTACTTTCTTCATAACAATTTCCCTTCAATGAATGAATGGAGATTTACCTGAAAAGAAATTCAGGCGGAATCGAGTATACACAACTAAAGCGGTGGGATTGCCGTATGGGGAAATAGAGAAAGGGTTTTCAGACTATTAGAAAATCAAGAGAGATAACATGAAAAGATATAATATTAAAAACATTAAAATCAATAAGTTAAAATTTATACTGTATTAACGAAGCCTCCGTATATTCCTAAAGTAAACCGTAGCGACTATCGGGTTAACATCCTTTTTCAGATAAAACTCAGAGCTGAAATTTGAGATGAATAACAGACATGCGGAATTATCCGATAAAAAAATGCCGGCATATTGCCGGCATTATTCATGGCATATTAATTATGCGCGCCAGGCTTTATAACGGTTAATCAAACCATTTGTTGAGCTGTCGTGGCTATCAATTGCTTTATCGTCACCCAGCTCCGGCAGAATGCGGTTCGCCAGCTGTTTGCCCAGCTCTACGCCCCACTGGTCAAAGGTGAAGATGTTCAGGATCGCGCCCTGGGTGAAGATTTTGTGTTCGTACAGGGCAATCAGCGCGCCGAGGCTGAACGGCGTGATTTCGCGCAGCAGGATAGAGTTGGTCGGGCGGTTGCCTTCGAACACTTTGAACGGCACAACGTGGTCCAGCGTGGCCGGATCTTTACCCTGGTCACGGTATTCCTGCTCAACAACCTCGCGAGACTTACCGAACGCCAGCGCTTCGGTCTGCGCGAAGAAGTTAGACAGCAGCTTCTGGTGGTGGTCGGAGAGCGCGTTATGCGTAATGGCCGGAGCGATGAAATCACACGGTACCATTTTGGTGCCCTGGTGGATCAGCTGATAGAACGCGTGCTGGCCGTTGGTGCCTGGCTCACCCCAGATGATTGGGCCGGTCTGGTAATCCACCGCGTTGCCGTTACGGTCAACGTATTTACCGTTGGATTCCATGTTGCCCTGCTGGAAGTAGGCCGCAAAGCGGTGCATGTACTGGTCGTACGGCAGAATTGCTTCGGTTTCAGCGCCGAAGAAGTTGTTGTACCAGATGCCAATCAGCGCCAGCAGCACCGGCAGGTTTTTCTCAGGCGCGGTGGTGGAGAAGTGTTTGTCCATCGCGTGCGCGCCGGAGAGCAGCTCAACGAAGTTGTCGAAGCCCACGGACAGAATGATGGACAGGCCAATCGCCGACCACAGAGAGTAGCGACCGCCAACCCAGTCCCAGAACTCGAACATGTTTGCGGTGTCGATACCGAACTCGCCCACCGCTTTACCGTTGGTGGACAGCGCCGCGAAGTGTTTCGCCACGTGCTTGTTGTCGCCGGCGGTTTTCAGGAACCAGTCGCGCGCGCTGTGGGCGTTGGTCATGGTTTCCTGCGTGGTGAAGGTTTTAGACGCCACCAGGAACAGGGTGGTTTCCGGGTTGACCTTTTTCAGCACTTCGGCAATGTGGGTACCGTCAACGTTAGACACGAAGTGCATGTTGAGGTGGTTTTTGTACGGGCGCAGCGCCTCGGTCACCATGAACGGGCCCAGGTCAGAGCCGCCGATGCCGATGTTCACCACGTCAGTGATCGCCTTGCCGGTATAGCCTTTCCAGCTTCCGGAGATGATCGCTTCAGAGAAGGTTTTCATCTTTTCCAGCACCGCGTTCACTTCCGGCATCACGTCCTTGCCGTCAACGATGATTGGCGTATTGCTACGGTTACGCAACGCAACGTGCAGCACGGCGCGGTCTTCAGTGCGGTTGATCTTCTCACCGGAGAACATGGATTTAATGGCGCCTGCCAGGTCGGTTTCTTTCGCCAGATCCTGCAGTTTTGCCAGCGTCTCTTCGGTGATGCGGTTTTTAGAGAAATCCACCAGCATCAGGTCGTCGAAGGTCGCGGAGAATTTGCTGAAACGATCGCCATCTTTCGCGAACAGCTCCGCGATGGTGACGTCTTTCATTTCATCAAAATGTTTCTGTAGTGCCTGCCAGGCAGCGGTCTGCGTTGGGTTGATGTTTTTCATTAGCAATACTCTTCTGATTTGAGAATTGTGACTGCGGTCGATTGTAGCGCCTGCAAATAAAAATTGTGATGGTTTTTATGCCATTGGCCTGGTCTGCATCAAACGCAGGTGAAAAGACCCGAAAAGTATAGCTGCTGGACCGGCGCTCTGCGGCGGGGAAATGTGCCCCCTTTCGCGGTAAAACGAAGCATAAAATATGGCCCTGTTATAAGTCCTGTTTCTCAGGGGTACCCCCCCATGAAAAATCCGCATAATCCCAGCGTTGACAGGACACCCCCTACATCTTATTTATAGGGCCGTATTTGCGGCTGCACCTGTTATCGTTTCAATCTTGTGCCACGGTCGCTTTATTCTTTTCCTGACACGAGGTTGTTATGACGAGTTTTGTGGTCGCTAAATTTGGCGGCACCAGCGTGGCGGATTACGACGCCATGAACCGCAGCGCCGATGTGGTGCTGGCCGATCCGAATACTCGCCTGGTGGTGCTTTCTGCCTCCGCTGGCGTGACGAACCTGCTGGTTTCACTGTCTGAAGGACTGGAAGCGACCGAACGTTTCGTCAAGCTGGACGCGCTGCGCAAAATTCAGTTCGATATTCTCGAGCGCCTGCAAAACCCAAACGTTATTCGCGAAGAAATTGAACGCCTGCTGGAAAATATCACCACCCTGGCGGAAGCGGCGTCGCTGGCGACCTCAACCGCCCTGACGGACGAGCTGGTCAGCCACGGCGAGCTGATGTCGACCCTGCTGTTCGTTGAGATCCTGCGCGAGCGCAACGTTCAGTCCCAGTGGTTTGACGTGCGTAAAATCATGCGCACCAGCGACCGCTTTGGCCGCGCCGAGCCGGACGTTGAAGCACTGGCCGAACTGACCGGCCAGCAGCTGGCGCCGCGCCTGGAAGAAGGCATTGTGATTACCCAGGGCTTTATCGGCAGCGAAGCCAAAGGCCGCACCACCACGCTGGGCCGCGGCGGCAGTGATTACACCGCCGCGCTGCTGGGCGAAGCCCTGCACGCGACGCGCGTGGATATCTGGACCGACGTGCCCGGCATTTACACTACCGACCCGCGCATAGTCTCTGCCGCAAAGCGTATTGACGTGATCGCCTTTGAAGAGGCCGCCGAAATGGCGACCTTCGGCGCGAAGGTGCTTCATCCGGCCACGCTGCTGCCCGCCGTGCGCAGCGACATTCCCGTCTTCGTTGGCTCGAGCAAAGATCCCAAAGCGGGCGGTACGCTGGTCTGTAAGAAAACCGACAGCCCGCCGCTGTTCCGCGCCCTGGCGCTGCGCCGCAAGCAGACGCTGGTCACGCTGCACAGCCACAATATGCTGCACTCCCGCGGCTTTCTGGCAGAAGTGTTCGGCATTCTGGCACGCCACAATATCTCCGTGGACCTGATTACCACGTCGGAAGTGAGCATTGCCCTGACGCTGGATACCACCGGCTCCACCTCTACCGGTGACACCCTGCTGACGCAGTCGCTGCTGATTGAGCTGTCCGAACTGTGCCGCGTGGAGGTGGAAGAGGATCTGGCGCTGGTTGCCATTATCGGTAACAAGCTGTCCCGCGCCTGCGGCGTGGGCAAAGAGGTGTTCGGCGTGCTCGACCCGTTCAGCATCCGCATGATTTGCTACGGCGCATCCAGCTACAACCTATGCTTCCTGGTCCCTGCCGATCAGGCGGAGCAGGTCGTGCAGAAACTTCATCAGAATTTGTTTGAATAAAATTCGTTAGCGCGTTAAACAATATCGATAAGCCGGGCGCAGACCCGGCTTTTTCATAACTAAACAACACGACAATACTGCAAGGAATACATTATGTTATCCGCCATTACCCGGCTGTTCCCGCTGTGGGCGCTGCTGCTCTCGGTACTCGCCTATTACACGCCAACCACCTTCACGGGGATTGGCCCGTGGGTCACCACGCTGCTGATGCTGATTATGCTCGGCATGGGCGTGCACCTGAAAATCGATGATTTCAAACGCGTGCTTTCCCGCCCAGCGCCGGTTGCCGCAGGCATTTTCCTGCACTACCTGGTGATGCCGCTCGCCGCGTGGCTGCTGGCAATGGCCTTTAAGATGCCGCCAGATCTGTCCGCCGGGATGGTGCTGGTGGGGAGCGTCGCCAGCGGTACGGCGTCTAACGTGATGATTTACCTGGCGAAAGGAGACGTTGCCCTGTCGGTCACCATCTCTTCCGTTTCCACGCTGGTGGGCGTGGTTGCCACCCCGCTGCTGACGCGCCTTTACGTCGATGCGCATATTCAGGTGGACGTCATGGGAATGCTGCTGAGCATCCTGCAAATCGTGGTGATCCCGATTGCGCTGGGGCTGGTGATCCACCACCTTTTCCCGCGCGTGGTGAAAGCGGTTGAGCCTTACCTGCCGGCATTTTCGATGGTCTGCATTCTGGCCATTATCAGCGCCGTGGTCGCGGGCTCGGCGTCGCACATCGCGTCCGTAGGCGTTGTGGTGATTATCGCGGTGGTGCTGCATAACACCATCGGCCTGCTCGGCGGCTACTGGGGCGGGAAGCTGTTTGGCTTTGATGAGTCCACCTGCCGCACGCTGGCGATCGAGGTGGGCATGCAGAACTCCGGCCTGGCGGCAGCGCTCGGTAAAATCTACTTCTCACCGCTGGCCGCGCTGCCGGGGGCGCTGTTCTCCGTCTGGCATAACCTGTCCGGCTCGCTGCTGGCGGGCTACTGGTCCGGCAAGCCGATTGATGAACAACCTAAAAAAGATGCGGTTAAACAGGGTTAATTCGCGGCAGTTGCTTTACACTGAAGCCTCCCCCACAGGAGGCTTCAGCAATGGCGACACCACGATTGACCCAGAAAGACATGACGGAAGCCGAGCAGCGTGAACTTAAAACGCTCCTCGACCGCGCGCGTATCGCACACGGCCGCACGCTGACGAACGCCGAAACCAATCAGGTCAAAAAAGAGTATATCGACAAGCTGATGGCGCAGCGCGAAGCGGAAGCAAAGAAAGCCCGCAAGCTGAAGAAAGATCAGGCTTATAAACCGGATGCAGAGGCGACCTTTTCCTGGTCGGCAAATACCTCTACCCGTGGAAGGCGCTAATCAGCGCCCTTTCTTTTTGCGACCCGGCTGGGCAAAGCGCTTGCCGTTATTCGCGGGCTTACCGCGATTTTTATCTTCAGCCTGCGGCCCCTTCACCACCGGGCGCTTAATTCCCTGGGCTTTCGGCCTGGCCTTGGCTTTAGGCTTCGCTTCGGAGGATGAATTCTCGATAAGCTTAAACAGCTCAATCAGCTCATCGTCCGTTAAGTCACGCCACTCGCCCAGCGGAATGCCGGACAGGCTGACGTTCATGATGCGCGTGCGCTCAAGCTTTGTGACCTCATAGCCAAAGTGTTCGCACATGCGGCGGATCTGACGGTTTAAGCCCTGCACCAGGGTAATGCGAAACGCAAACGGCGCCTCTTTCTTTACCTTGCACTTTTTCGTCACGGTGCCCAGAATCGGCACGCCCGCGCCCATTCCGCGAATAAATTCGTCCGTCACCGGCTTGTTCACCGTCACGATATACTCTTTTTCGTGGTCGTTACCGGCGCGCAGGATCTTGTTCACCAGATCGCCGTGGTTGGTGAGAAAAATCAGCCCCTGCGAGTCTTTATCCAGACGACCAATCGGGAAGATGCGGCTGCTGTGGTTGACGAAATCCACGATGTTGTCGCGCTCGCCGTCTTCGGTGGTGCTGACGATGCCAACCGGCTTGTTCAACGCGATAAATACAAGGTCTTCCGCGTCACGCGGCTCAATGAGCTGACCGTTGACTTTGACCACGTCGCCAGGCACAACCTGGTCGCCAATCGTGGCGCGTTTGCCGTTAAGAAACACGTTACCCTGTTCAATGTAACGGTCAGCCTCGCGACGTGAGCAGATCCCGCTCTCGCTAATGTATTTGTTTAATCGGGTTGATTGAGTTGGCAGCATAGTTTCTCCTGTGAAGGGCGAAATATACCTCACCTTGCGACTGACAAAAAAGTCTTAGTAACCGTTGATCAGAAAATCGAGTGCATCCCGCAACGACGCGCTGTTATCAGTGAGATCGGCCACACGTTCGCCTAGCTCTTTTGAAGGGATGCCTGTCAGCATGTGCATCATGACCACGCAGGGCTGACCGGCTATCTCAACCACGGGGCACACTTTTGCAGGCGGCTGGATGCCTCCCAGGAGGCTAAGTTCAACAGCGGGAGCGACGAGAACATGCTTCATCACATTGGCCACGGAATGCTGCATGTTGATTAACCATGGATAGGCTTTTTTTCCATTACCTTCATTGGCATAAGCAAAAAATTGCTCCATCAGAACGACCTCTGAAAATCACTAAAAGAGCCGTTTTCATCAACCCACTGGTTAATGGCCTCGATAGACGCTTTATTCTCTTCTAACCACTCTGCGCGCTGATGGGCGCGAAACTGCTCCTGCAGCGCAGCCGTCAGTACAGCGGAGAGATTAAGCTTAAGCCGTCGCGCCTCCTCAAGAATCTCCGGCGCTAACGACACATTGACCGATTTTTTAATGCCATGAGCAGTGCGCATGATAACCCCCATTGGAATGCGCATGAATTGGCGAAGTGTAGCGTAATAAACGAGCATTTTCTATTCCCTTAAAAATGTAAGGTCTCAAGCGTAAATGGCTCGGTATGCGCTGTCACGCCCCGCAATACGGTTTTGCGAGGCGCTTTCAGAGATTAATAATCATCCCGGTCGTCATCTTCGTCCGGTTGCTCCATCACGCTGTAGGCCACCGCGCAGAACAGGGAGTTCAGGCGCTTCATGTCCCCCAGCAGCCCCAGGTGCAGGGAGCTGGTCTCGATGCTTTGCACGTTCTGCTGGTGTAAGCGCTCAACGTGGGCGTGCGAGTAGCGGCGGTTGAGAATGCGGAAGCGGTGCTTATTGCGGCGCAGGCGGCGGGCGCTCGGCACGTCGCTGGAGAAGAAGACCGACATCGCCAGCTTCAGGTTACTTACCAGCTGTTCATGCAGCGCTTCCAGCTCCTTCAGGCCTTCTCCAGAAAACGCGCGGCGGGCGGCCAGGGATTTGTCCGCGATCTCGCTGCCCATGCGCTCGACGATATCCGAGGCCTGCTCCAGGTTAAGCGACATCTCGATGATTTCCGCCCAGCGGCGAGACTCTTCCTCCGCCAGCTCGTCCTGCGGGATGCGGGCCAGATAGAGCTTGATGGCGGTATAGAGCACGTTGATGTCGTCCGCCAGCCTGCGCAGCTCTTTCTCTTCGCGCGGCTCGCCGTGCATCACCTTTTGCAGCCCCTCAAGCATGGTCTCCATCGCGTCGCCCATGCGCAGGGTTTCGCGGGCGGCGTTGGCAATCGCCAGCGCGGGGGTGTCCAGCACGGAGGTATCCAGATGCTTCGGCTTCAGGCGCGCGTCCAGCTCCGGCTCGTCGCGGATGAGGCGCTCGCAGAAGCGGGCCATCGGCGCGGCAAAAGGCACCATCGCCAGGCAGCGCACGAGGTTGTAGAAGACGTGGAAGTAGATCACCAGCTCCGCCTTTGGCAGCGGCAGGTTGTCCATCAGGTTCGCCAGCGGGTGGACGAACGGCAGAATAATCAGGCTGCCCACCAGCTTAAACAGCAGACTGCCCAGCGCCACGCGGCGGGCAGCAGCGTTGGCCGCGCTGTTGTTGAGCATCGCCAGCAGGCCAGAGCCGAGGTTGGCGCCGATGACCAGACACAGGGCAACCGGGAACGAGATGGCTCCTGCCGCGGTCAGCGTCGCCGTCAGCAGAACGGCCGCCAGGCTGGAGTAGCTGACGATGGCAAACACCGCGCCGATCAGCGCGTCCAGCATGATATCGCCGGTCAGCGAGGAGAAAATAACCTGCACGCCGTTGGCCTGGGTGATGGGCGTCACCGCCTGCACGATCAGCTCCAGCGCCAGCAGGATCAGCCCGAGGCCGATCCCCACGCGCCCCAGCTGTCCGGCGCGGCTTTGCTTACGTCCGAGGAAGAAGATGACGCCGATAAAAATCAGTAGCGGCGATAGCCAGGAGAGATCGAACGTCAGGACGCGCGCCATCAGCGCGGTCCCCACGTCCGCCCCCAGCACGATCACCAGCGCCGGGGCCAGCGCCACAAGATCCTGCGCGACGAATGAGGTCACCAGCATGGTGGTGGCGTTGCTGCTTTGGACCAGCGCCGTCACGCCAATCCCCGCGCAGAAGGCGAGCGGTTTTTTCTCAACGCTGCGGCTCAGAACGGTGCGTAACCGCGCGCCAAACACGCGCATCACGCCGGTACGGACAATATGCGTGCCCCAAACCAGCAGCGCCACGGCAGAAAGCAGATGTAGCAGAGTCAGCACGGAAGGGTTTTCTCCTTATCGTTATGTTTTTCCATACTCCAGTATAAGGCTTTGAACGTAAGAAAGAGACAGGGCGCCCGATGAGCGCCCTGTTTGTTGTAAGGAAAGGTGACGTCAGTCCGCGTCGTAGCCCAGATTAGGGGCTAACCAACGCTCCACTTCTGAGACGCTCATTCCCTTGCGCAGCGCGTAATCCTCGATCTGATCGCGCTGAAGCTGCGCCACCGCGAAGTATTTGCTGTCGGGATGGCTGAAGTACCAGCCGGAAACCGATGCGCCCGGCCACATGGCGAACGACTCGGTGAGCTTCATACCCGTATGCGCTTCCACGTCCAGCAGCTGCCAGATGGTGCCTTTTTCGGTGTGCTCCGGGCAGGCCGGATAGCCCGGCGCCGGGCGAATGCCCTGGTAGTTTTCGCGGATCAGATCTTCATTGCTGAGGTTCTCATTCGCCGCGTAGCCCCAGTGCACCTTGCGCACGCGTTCGTGGAGATATTCCGCGAACGCTTCCGCCAGGCGGTCGGCAATCGCTTTCACCATGATTTTGTTGTAATCGTCGTGCTGCGCGTCGAACGCATCGGCCAGCGCATCTTCTTCCAGACCGCCGGTGACGGCAAACGCGCCGATGTAGTCGGCCTTACCGGAGAGCTTCGGCGCAACAAAATCGGCCAGGCAGTAGTTGGCGAAGCCCACCTTCTCGGTTTGCTGGCGCAGATGGCGGCTGACGGCCAGCACGTGCGTGCGGGTTTCATCGCGGTAGATTTCCACGTCGTCACCCACGCGGTTCGCCGGGAACAGGCCCACCACGCCGCGCGGGTTGAGCGTTTTCTCCGCGCTCAGTCTGTCGAGCATATCGTTCGCGTCTTTGAACAGGCGCTTCGCCTCTTCCCCCACCACCTCATCTTCGAGGATGCGCGGATATTTGCCCGCCAGCGACCAGGTCATAAAGAACGGCGTCCAGTCGATGTAGTTACGCAGCGTTTCGATGCTGGCGCTCACCTCCTGCACGCCCAACCGGTGCGCCACCGGCGGCGTATAGGCCGCCCAGTCGAACGCCAGATCGTTGTCGCGCGCGGCCTGAAGTGAGACAGGCGGCGTGCGCGGTTTCTTACGCCCGTGCTGGATGCGCACGGTTTCGTACTCTTTGCGGGTGCGGGCCACGAACTCGTCGCGCTGGGTGTCGGACAGCAGCGCGGACACCACGCCCACGGTGCGCGAGGCGTTCTGCACGTACACCGTCGGGCCGCTGTAATTCTGCTCGATTTTCACCGCCGTATGCGCTTTCGAGGTGGTCGCCCCGCCGATCAGCAGCGGAATGGTAAAGCCCTGGCGCTCCATCTCTTTCGCCACGTTAACCATCTCGTCCAGCGACGGCGTAATCAGTCCGGAGAGGCCAATCAGGTCCGCGTTCACTTCGCGCGCGGTCTTGAGGATTTTGTCCGCCGGAACCATTACGCCGAGGTCGATAATCTCGTAGTTATTGCACTGCAGCACCACGCCGACGATGTTCTTGCCGATGTCGTGTACGTCGCCCTTCACGGTGGCGATCACCATCTTGCCGTTGCTGGAGCCCTTCTCTTTGCTGGCTTCGATGTAAGGTTCCAGGTACGCCACGGCCTGCTTCATCACGCGGGCGGATTTGACCACCTGCGGCAGGAACATTTTGCCCTCGCCAAACAGATCGCCCACCACGTTCATGCCGTCCATTAGCGGGCCTTCGATGACCTCAATCGGGCGCGCGGCCTGCTGCCGGGCCTCTTCCGTATCAATCTCGATAAACTCGGTGATGCCTTTGACCAGCGAATATTCCAGGCGTTTTTTCACGTCCCAGGCGCGCCACTCGGCCTGCTGCACGCTGGCCGCCTCGTCGGATTTACTGCCGCGGTATTTCTCGGCCAGATCCAGCATGCGCTCGGTGGCGTCGTCGCGACGGTTAAGGATCACGTCCTCTACCGCGTCGCGTAGCTCGGCGGGCAGATCGTCATAGATCGCCAGCTGCCCCGCGTTGACGATCCCCATGTCCATGCCGTTGCGGATGGCATAGTAGAGGAACACCGCGTGGATCGCCTCGCGCACCGGATCGTTACCGCGGAATGAGAACGAGACGTTGGATACGCCGCCGGAGATCAGCGCGTGCGGCAGCTCGCGCTTGATGTCTTCACACGCGCCGATAAAGTCCTGCGCGTAGTTGTTGTGTTCTTCAATGCCGGTCGCCACGGCGAAGATGTTCGGGTCGAAGATAATATCTTCCGGCGGGAAGCCCACCTCTTCGGTCAGGATCTTGTACGCGCGGCGGCAGATCTCAATTTTGCGCTCGCGGGTGTCGGCCTGTCCCACTTCGTCAAAGGCCATCACGACGACGGCGGCGCCAAAACGGCGCACCTGTTTCGCATGATGGATAAAGGCGTCAACGCCCTCCTTCATCGAAATGGAGTTAACGATGCCTTTGCCCTGAATGCACTTCAGCCCTTTTTCAATGACGTCCCATTTTGAAGAGTCGATCATGATCGGCACGCGGGCAATGTCCGGCTCGCCGGCGATCAGGTTGAGGAAACGCACCATCGCCGCCTCGGCGTCGAGCATCCCCTCGTCCATGTTGATATCGATAATCTGCGCGCCGCTTTCCACCTGCTGGCGGGCAACGTCCAGCGCTTCGCTGTATTTCTCTTCTTTGATCAGGCGCTTAAACTTCGCCGAACCGGTCACGTTGGTCCGTTCGCCCACGTTCACAAACAGGCTGTCATCGCCGATGGTTAACGGCTCAAGGCCGGAGAGACGGCAGGCAACGGGGATCTCGGGCAGCCTGCGCGGCGGCAGGCCCGCAACCGCATTGCTCATCGCCGCAATGTGCTCCGGCGTGGTGCCGCAGCAGCCGCCGACAATATTGAGGAAGCCAGACTCGGCCCACTCGCGGATCTGCGCCGCCATGGTGTCGGCGTCAAGATCGTATTCACCGAAAGCGTTCGGCAGACCGGCGTTTGGGTGGGCGGTAACGTAACATTCCGCAATGCGGGACAGCTCCTGCACGTACTGACGCAGCTCGTCCGGCCCCAGCGCGCAGTTCAGCCCGAAGGAGAGCGCCTCGGCGTGGCGCAGGGAGTTGTAGAATGCTTCCGTCGTCTGGCCGGAGAGCGTGCGCCCGGAGGCATCGGTGATGGTGCCGGAAATCATGATCGGCAGATCGACGCCCAGCGATTCAAATTCTTCTTTTACCGCGTAGATGGCGGCTTTGGCGTTCAGGGTATCGAAGACCGTTTCAATCAGGATCAGGTCAGAACCGCCTTCCACCAGCGCCCTGGTCGATTCGCGGTAGGCGGTAACCAGCTGATCGAAGGTGATATTACGGAACGCCGGATCGTTAACGTCCGGTGAAATTGACGCGGTGCGGTTGGTGGGGCCAAGCACCCCGGCAACGTAGCGCGGCTTATTCGGCGTGCGGGCCGTCCATTCATCTGCGCAGGCGCGCGCGAGCCTCGCGGCTTCATAGTTAATTTCCGCCGACAGGGATTCCATCTGGTAATCCGCCATGGCGATAGTTGTCGAGTTGAAGGTATTGGTTTCAACAATGTCCGCACCGGCTTCGAAGTAGGCGTTGTGGATATCTTTAATAACGGACGGCTTGCTGAGCACCAGCAGGTCGTTGTTGCCCTTCAGGTCGCACGGCCAGTCGGCGAAACGCTCGCCGCGGAAATCCTCTTCACTCAGGCGATAGCCCTGGATCATGGTGCCCATGCCGCCGTCCAGCACCAGAATTCGTTCATTTAACTGCGCACGCAGCTGCTCTACTTTGTTGCTCACACTTGCTCCCGACAACGCTCGACAAGGCCAAAAGGCTGCGTTCCATACTGGCATAATCTGGCAGGGGGGAAAAGTCACGCGGCGGTAACATGAGACATGTTCACCATCACTCCTCCGATCAGTCAGGATGCGGTTGCAAATTCGCCAAATAAAACGAAAATAATTTCCACGATACAGAAAAAGGAGTTCGTCATGGTTGCTACCGTTCCCGCAAAACGCGGCAGAAAGCCTGCTGCTACCCCCGCTGCGCCGCAGGGCGGACAGGTTCAATCGCTGACGCGCGGCCTGAAGCTGCTGGAATGGATTGCCGAATCCCACAGCAGCGTGGCGCTGACCGAGCTGGCGCAGCAGGCGGGCCTGCCGAACTCCACCACGCACCGCCTGCTGACCACCATGCAGCAGCTGGGCTTTGTGCGCCAGGTAGGCGAACTGGGCCACTGGGCGATAGGGGCGCATGCGTTTGTCGTCGGCAGCAGCTTCCTCCAGACCCGCAACCTGCTGGCCATCGTTCACCCCATTCTGCGCAAGCTGATGGAAGAATCCGGCGAGACGGTGAACCTGGCGGTGCTTGACCAGAGCGATCACCAGGCGATCATCATCGATCAGGTGCAGTGTACGCAGCTGATGCGCATGTCCGCGCCGATTGGCGGCAAGCTGCCGATGCACGCCTCCGGGGCGGGCAAGGCGTTTCTGTCACAGCTGAGCGAAGAGCAGGTAACCGGCTTGCTGCACCGCAAAGGGCTGCACGCCTACACCCACGCCACGCTGGTGTCGCCCGTGCATTTGAAAGAAGATCTCGCCCTGACCCGCAAGCGCGGCTATTCGTTTGATGATGAAGAGCATGCTTTGGGGCTGCGCTGCCTTGCCGCCTGCATTTTTGACGAGCATCGCGAACCCTTTGCCGCCATCTCCATTTCCGGCCCGATCTCCCGCATGACCGACGACCGCGTGACCGAGCTGGGCGCGCTGGTGATTAAGGCCGCGAAAGAGGTCACGCTGGCATACGGCGGGATTCGCTAAAGGCCCGGCGTAAGAAACCGCCTGCGGGGGCGGTTTCTTGACCTTCCACAATCACCTTCGCGTTCAGGCACGACAATGTTCGTTCCATGAGTCGCGATACATAACATTGCCTTCCGTGTACTTCCATGTGATGGCCTCGTAGCACAATTCGAGCGTTTCGAGGTGGGTGCTGCTCATAACGTTAGGGGTCAGGAATGGCGCAACCGTGGTGAACTTTACGTTCTCCAGAATGATGTTGAAATACTCGGCCTCAATGCCTGAATCCAGAATTCGGTACATCTTAATAGTTGCTTTCTTCATGGTTCGGCCTTCACAGACGGCGCGATACAAAAGAGGTGTTGTCTGGTCGAACTCTTTTACAATCGTAATGGGGCGGTGAACGCGCGTACCGGTGAGCTTACCCCAGTTTGGATCTACCGGGATGGTAACTCCATGTGAGAATGACTTCAGTTCGATAGAGCCCAGCCGCAGCGGCATCAGGCATGCGCCGACAATCGGTGAGCCGTTCTCATCTTCAAGCCATAAATGCGCGGGTGTAGACATAATGAATATCCTTATTAATAAGCACCAAAATAATGAAGTGCTTTGTGGTTCACCCTTTCAGATAGCCCCTCATTGCCGTGTCTCAATGCCAGATCCTGTAAGCCAGTCCTAGCGTTGCTAAATAAAACAACAGAATGAAGCCCTGACTAACTGCTGGAAAATAAACGTCGAGTATGTAGCCGAAGATGAATGTGAGAATGATGGGTAGGTAGGTCCAGAAGAAAATCTGGGACTGATGTTTGAGCCAGCGTTTAAAAAAGCCCATTACTGTTTCCCCATTAATCTTATAATCTTGTCGGCAACGCCAGGAACGTTATGGCTATCCGTCCATTGCTGAGAGAGCACGCCAGCTCGCATAAAGATGGGCTCCACAAGAAAGTACATCATCTCTATCTCGCGAAAATAGAGCATCTGGTAATAGGCGGGATGCTGAATCTGCAGGCGTCTCGCGCTTTCCGCCGCATGCTGCACGATCCCATAGACGCCAAGACTTCCCGCAACCGCACTTGTTAAACCTGCTGCGGCTTTCAGGCCTGAGAGGGGAAGAGTGATATGAAGGCTGATAGCAGCCGCGACGCCGGTTGCAAAAGCATAGGACGTAAGCGAACTAGTAGAGATATACACGTTTACGTGCATTAAAATTCTTTGAATCTCTGCAAGCTGGTCGGGAGAGAAATCCTTAACCATCTCCTCGACGTACGCGCTGATCATCTCGCTGACAATATTCCTGCGGGTAACGAGATGGACGATTCCCTTTCGAAAACGTGAGTCTTCGAGATGCTGTTTGGTGCAGACGTCGTAATACTCATCCGTCAGGCAAGATGTGTAGTTAAGCAGGCGTTGTGCTCCGGCACCGATATTGCTCACATGCTGCTTTACCTCTTCGCCAACAGCCCGCACCGCACGGTCTAGCTTCATGGCCAATACTTTTTGGCTTTGTAGCTGGCGAATGACCTCTTCTGAGTGATACATCCTTAACTCCCGGCGCTTTCGCGGGATGGCTGGAGGCCAGGCGCATGCTGAAGATTTTCTGTCGTTGAAGAGCGTTTGCATGCTGCACTCAACCGCAGCACTAAAACCGTCATAAACCCCATTCTTTATCCTTTGAGAAATTGCGGCAATGAGGCCAAGCCTATTCCCCAACACCCAAAGAATGTCCAGAGCCGATCACGATTCCGCCTTGCATCATTCATTTTCAGAGGATGACCAGGCGTTTTTTAATCAAAATTAAGCCGTTAGCGCAGAAGCCTAATATGCCGGGCGGCATCCATTGCTGACCCGGCACACGTTAACGATTTTACGCCTTGCGCCGCAGCAGCCGCAGCGCGTTTGCCGTGACCAGCACCGTCGCCCCGGTGTCCGCCAGCACCGCCAGCCATAGGCCCGTCATGCCGAGCAGGGTGGTGACGAGAAATATCCCCTTCAGCCCCAGCGCAATCGAGATGTTTTGCCGGATGTTGGCGCGCGTCGCGCGGGCCAGGCCGATCGTTTGCGCCAGGCCGGTCAGCCGGTTGTGGGTCAACGCCGCGTCCGCGGTTTCGAGCGCCACGTCGGTGCCGCTGCCCATCGCAATGCCGATGGTCGAAGCCTTCATTGCCGGCGCATCGTTGATGCCGTCTCCCACCATCGCCAGCGGCGCCTGGCCGTTGAGCTCGGTGACGGCGGTGACTTTATCCGCCGGCAGCAGGCCCGCCTTATAATCCAGCCCAAGCTCGCCGGCAATCGCGGCGGCCGCGCGCGGATTATCGCCGGTCAGGATCACGCCCTGCACGTTGAGCTGGCGCAGCGCGGCAATCGCCTCCTTGGCGTCATCGCGCAGGGTATCGCGCAGCGCGAGCACGCCTTTTAGCGCGCCGTCCTCAACGACAACCACCACCGTTTGCCCTCCCTGCTCCAGAGACGCAACGCGATCCCGCAGCTCCGGCGCCGGGAACTTATCCGCCGCGACGATCAGCACCTTTTTACCCGCAACCTCCGCTTCAATTCCTGAGCCCACCAGCGCGCGCTGCGCCGTGGCGGCCGGTATCGTCAGCCCGCGAGACTGGGCTTCGCGCACGATGGCCTGCGCCAGCGGATGCGTTGAGCCTTGCTCCACGGCGGCGGCAACGGCGAGCAGTTCATCTTCATGGCTATCCTGCGGATAAATACCGGTAACCTGCGGCCTGCCGACGGTCAGCGTGCCGGTTTTGTCGAATGCGATATGCTGAATCCGGCTGAGCTGCTCCAGCGCGGCACCGCCCTTGATCAGCGCCCCGCGACGCGCCGCGGCCGCCAGGCCCGAGGTGATCGCCGCCGGGGTGGAAATCACCAGCGCGCACGGACAGCCAATCAGCAGCAGCGTCAGGCCTTTATAAACCCAGCCTTCCCAAGGCGCGGCGAAGAACAGCGGCGGGACGACGGCCACCAGCAGCGCAATCAGCATAATGACGGGAGTGTAGATCCGGCTAAAGCGATCGATAAACCGCTCAACCGGCGCGCGGCGCTCCTCGGCCTCTTCAATCAGCTTCAGGATGCGGTCGATGGCGCTGTCGCCCGGTTCGGAAAGCACGGTCAGCTGCACCAGGCGATCGACGCTTGTCGCCCCCGCCGGAACCTTTTCGCCCGCCGCGCGCTCTACCGGAATAGATTCCCCGGTAAGGGCGCTTTCATCAAAGCTGGCGGTGGCGGTGAGCAGCGTGCCGTCAGCAGGCAGGCGCCCGCCCGCGGCGACCTCAATCACGTCGCCGGGGCGCAGCGTGGTGATGGCGACGGTTTCACGCGCGTCGTTAACGACCCGCGTGGCGGTCTCAGGCTTTAGCGCCATCAGGGCGCTTACCCCTTTACGCGCCCGGCTTGCCGCCCAGCCCTCAAGGCGTTCGCCAATCAGGAACAGCAGCAGCACCATCGCCGCTTCGGCGGTCGCGCCAATGAACAGCGCGCCGATCGCGGCCACGCTCATCAGCGTTTCGATGGCGAACCAGCTGCCGCTTTTTATCAGCCGCAGCGCCTGGCGGGCTATCGGGAACAGCCCGACAAGCGTGGTGGCAACGAAGGCCAAGTTGCCGAGCGGGTGATTAACCTGTTCCAGGCCCCAGCTTATGGCCATCATGACGATGAGCGTTATCAGCGGCAGGTTTTCCCGCAGCGGGGAGGTTTTCTCAGCGGGCGCGGATTCGCTGCGCAGGGAATATCCGGCCTTGCCGACGGCGGCTTCAACCTGCCTGCTTACGTCGTTTTCAGCGCTGACCAGCAGCTTTTCGGTCGCGAACAGCACCTGCACATGGCTCACGCCCGGCACCTGCCTGACCGCATTTTCAACCTTGCGGGCGCAGGCGGCGCAGTCCATGCCGTTCACCACCCAGCTGTAGCGGTTTCCGCTTTCGGGCATAGGCTCAGCCTGGGTTTCGCAAGCGTCACCGGCGCAGCATGGCGCTTTCAAAGGCGCCGGGCTGAGCTTAAGCGCAGAGAATTGTGGGACTTTTTTAGAAGATTCAGGAGCAGACATAGCAGCCTCCGGCTAATGATAATTTTCTCATTAACCGGAGTATGCACTCTGGAGTCGACTCCAGAGTCAAGGGTTATTTAGATATAGAGCGAACGCACAATCAGGAAGTGCCCAGCGAAGTAACACGCGGCGGCTATCGCGTTATCCGCGCGGAAGCGGCGGCGATAGTGGCTGCCCAGCCAGACGATATTGCCGATTAACAGAAGCGCGGCGCCAAAGAAGGCGGACATCGCCTGCGAGGTCGGGCGGAAGAACCACAGCTCGCCCGCCAGCCACACCATCACCAGCGTCATGGCGATAAAGGTAGACACCGGCCAGCGCATCTCCTCCAGGCGCGTCCAGATGACGGCGAGCAGCAGCGCACCGATGACCAGCAGCACCAGCGGGAGCGGCCAGAAGATTGAGAGCGTCATCTGGCTGGCGAAGTAGAGGGTATACAGCAGGTGCGACAGGAAGAACGCCCCGATGGCGTACAGCAGGCGCTGTCGCGGCAGCAGCGTCAGGGCATCACCAATCAGCGAGGCGCAGAGCCCGGCGAGCACCAGATAGCTGACGGCGTTAAACATCGGCGCTTGCCAGGCAAGCAGCAGCAGGAGCAACAGCGTGACGGGCTTAAACAGCCAGCGCTGCCAGGCAGGGCCACGATAAGACGCATCGACGTAAAGCCATGCGGAAAAACAGACAGCGATAAATGACCAAAGCATATTAACTCCCTGTATCTGTTACGGCTGAATAATCAGTTTCACACCCAGTGTAGTGACGCAGCACGGCGTTTGGCAATGCCGGGGAAGCCGGGGTATCCTTAAATCCGCAAAATCTGATGGGATACCTCAATGAGCAAGATGCCGCTTTTTTTCGTGGTGGTGGTGGCGATTATCGTCATTGCCGCATCGTTTCGCTTCGTCCAGCAGCGCCGCGAGAAGGCCGAAAACGACGCCGCGCCGCTGCTGCAAAAGCGGGTGGTGGTAAGCAATAAGCGCGAAAAGCCGATCAACGAGCGCCGCTCGCGCCAGCAGCAGGTGACGCCTGCGGGCACGGCGATGCGCTATGAAGCCAGCTTCAGGCCGCAAAACGGCGGCCTTGAGATGACGTTTCGCCTGGACGCGCAGCAGTATCACCAGCTGACCGTCGGTGACGCGGGCCTGCTGAGCTATAAGGGAACGCGGTTTGAAGGGTTCAGGGCCGAACCCTAAACCCCCTTCCGCTTAGTGCTTCATCTGCGACAGTATCGTCCGACACTGGTTCGCATCCCCTTCCGACGGTGAAATCAGCGCCAGCAGCGCTGCGGCTGGCGTGACCAGCGTTGCCAGCGCGGCGGCCACCGCGCCGCGCGCGATCAGCGGTCCGGGCTTCACCCCGGCCTGCGGATTTTTAAAGGTGCCGCGCACGTAGAGCGGCGAGCGCAGCGTGATGATGCGAATGCCCTTGCTTTCAGGATCGATCGTCAAATCCAGCTGTTCCGACGCCATGCTGGCCGTCCCGGTGACGTTGATAACGGCATTTTCAGTGTCAAAGGCGAAAATCTGCGGACGCGCGACGCCGTTGACCAGGTTCAGGTTTGCCGCCGCGCAGTTTACCCGCACCTCGTCGTCCCCGAAGATCTGCCCGATAATGAAGTTACCGACGTTAAGCCCCAGAATTTCCATCAGGTTGCGGCTAATGAGGCCATCGTTCATCAGGAGCTTTAGGTTGCCGTTGCCGCTTCCCAGCAGCGCCGCCACGGAGTTGCCGACCCCGCGAATGTCGGCATCGCCGTTCATCTCGCCCAGGGTTTTTTGCATCAGCTCGACGTTCGGCATCAGCTCCTTAAGCTTCAGCCTGCGCGCCTGAATTTCCGCCCGCCCCTGCATCGGCTTTTTGTCGCCTTCAAGATGGATGTTTGACGAGATGGTCCCGCCCGCCAGGCCAAACTTCAGCGGCTGCAGGCGCAGGTCGGCGTTTTTGAGAAGAATATGGGTAGAAAGATTGCTGATGGGCAGCGTGCTGCCGTGCTCGATTTTTCCGCCTTTAAACCGCACATCGGCGTCCATCACGTCCCACTTGTCGGTTTCAAAGCGATCGTAGGGCAGCACTTTGCCCGCGGGCTGAACGTCCTTTTTGACCTCTTTCGACTTGGTGCCTTTGCCGGAATCCACGCCAATCAGCGGGCCCAGGTCGGCCAGGCGCAGCTGGCGCGACTCAACGTCGCCTTCGAGCTTCGGACGCGGTTTCCCGGTGGTGTAGGTGAGCGTGCCGTGAATATCGCTGTCGCCGATGCGCCCGTTAAATCCGCGGTAGTCGAAGACGGAGGATTTTTCGGCGTTGATTTTCGCCACCAGATGCCCGTCCGTTTCAAACGGCGGCGTATCCGGCAGCAGCACGCCCGTCAGGTCGTACAGCTCGCCCAGCGAATCGCCGGCAAACTTCAGCTGGAGATCGACGCCGCCCATGTTCATCGGGTCGTTAACCGTTCCCACAAACGCCACGCGGGTGTTTCCGGAGCGGAAATCCGCCTGCACCGGGAACGGCGTGCCCTCGCTGCGTAAGGCCAGCATGCCGCCAATTTTACCGGTACCGGTGAGCGGCTGGCCGTTGTAGTGCCCTTTCGCCGTCAGGCCAAAGACGTAATCGCCTGCTTTCGCGTTGTCCCCCTTGGCTTTATTGCCCGTTACCTCGCTGAACGGCAGCGGCTTGCCCAGCGGATCGACCAGGATCTGCACGTCGGCCTTGCTGACCTTGTCGTCAATGGCGATCCGCCCGCGATCGAACAGGATATTGTCGAGACGGAACGACCAGGATGACGGCTGCGCGTTAGGATCTTTTTCGTCGCTGCTGGCGAGATTGAACGTCCAGTTGTTGTTTTTCTCTGACAGCCGGATCAGGCGCGCGTCGGGCTGCTTAAGCTTGATCCACGGGAGGTACACCGTTTTGGTCAGCAGCGCGAGCGGCGCCAGCGTGGCTTCCACGCGCGGCAGGTGGACCATAGTCACTTCAGGAATATCGGGCGGGTTGCCGAGAATAATATCGTCGGCGTGGACGTGCGGCCACGGAACCCAGCTTCGCCAGCCGGTCTCCTCTTTCTGGCGCTCCCATACTACGCCCAGATCGCCTCGGATGGCGAAGGGCCGGTTAAGCTCGGTCGAGACTTTATGGTTGATGGTCGGCTTGAGGCGGTTCCAGTCAAACGTGGCAATGATGATGATAGCGACCACGATCAACAACAAGAAAATCCCTATAACCCAGGTGGCAATCCTGGCCGTTTTTGTCATTGTTTCCCCCTTTCCTGATGACGTGCTTCCATGAATATAGTTCATGGCGCGGGGATACGGGGATGCTGCGTCCGGGAATAGCGCGTAACGGCAACGCACCATTATGGGAAACAGCTTTACTTACAATGAGATAATCACATTATCCAGCGTGTCCATCGGCACCGGGCGGGAGAGAAAATAGCCCTGCGCGGCAGCGGCCGGTGAATTTTGCACGTCTCGCCACTCTTCCAGCGTTTCAACGCCTTCGACAATGACGCCCTGACAATAACGGTTCATCAGCTGCAGCAGCAGGGTGAACAGATTTCGGCCTTCGGAGGTCTGGCGCAGCATAATGAACAGGTCGCGCGCCACTTTAATGTAGTCGTAGCGAACCTCGCTGAGCGCAGAGAAGTTCGCCATCCCGGTCCCGAAGTCATCCAGCCAGAGCGGGCCAAACTCGCACATCGACGCAAACGAGGAGTCCTGCGGCAGGCGAATGTGCTCAACCAGCTCAAAGCGCATCCACGGCAGGGTCGCGATCAGCGCCTGCAGCTTCGCATTCTGGCGCAGCGCCATCAGCGTTGGGCCATCCACGTTCACCGATGCCAGAATGCCGTGCTGTTCAAAGAAGGCGCGGCGGGAGTACAGCATGTTCAGCTGCTCCTCCAGCACGTCGATACGCTGGCGCACAGCCACTTCCGCAAAATAGCGGTCCGGCGCGATACGCAGCGAGGGATTGGACGGGTGCGTCACGATCGTTAAGATCTCAATCGCCATCAGCTGGCCGGTGGTGCGGTAGATCGGTTGATAGGTGTACGCGCGTTCACATTGCAGCCAGTAGCGATGCTCCTGCAAGTTCTCAATACTTGCCTCAGGCGTAATGTTCAGCCGGTGGATAACCTGCTCTGACTTCATTTCAGATGTCCTGTTGTATGGGGGAATAGCCTTTCTGGACTCGTCACAGGATTATCGGCGCGGCAATTGAGAACTTTATGTTCAGTTCGCCGGGAAAATGAAATTAAGATGACAGAAATTAGCAGGAACGCGTGCTGGCTCAAATAAAATATTGGAACGACGTTTTAATATAGTTGACCGCGTTATTCACTCAACGCACACTACCGTTAATGTCTCTGTTCAGGTTTCCAACTATGTCCAAAAAAATTGCCGTGATTGGCGAATGCATGATTGAGCTGTCCCAAAAAGGCGCGGATGTCAGCCGCGGTTTTGGGGGCGATACGTTAAATACATCCGTTTATATTGCCCGTCAGGTGGCGCCCGAGGCCCTGAGCGTAAGCTATGTGACGGCGCTGGGAACGGACAGCTTTAGCCAGCAGATGCTGGAGGCCTGGCAGAGTGAAAACGTACAAACCGGGCTGATCCAGCGCATGGAAAACCGCCTGCCGGGGCTTTACTACATCGAAACCGACAGCACCGGGGAGCGCACCTTTTACTACTGGCGCAACGAGGCCGCGGCCAGGTTCTGGCTGGAAAGCGATGCGGCACCGGCAATCTGCGAAAAGCTGGCGACGTTTGATTATCTCTACCTGAGCGGCATCAGCCTGGCGATTTTGAGCCCGGAAAGCCGCGAAAAGCTGTTTTCGCTGCTGCGCGAGTGCCGCGCCAACGGCGGCAAAGTCATCTTCGATAATAACTACCGCCCGCGCCTGTGGGCCAGCCGCGAAGAGACGCAGCGGGTGTACCAGCAGATGCTGGAATGCACCGATATTGCATTCCTCACGCTGGACGACGAAGACGCGCTGTGGGATGAAAAGCCGGTTGATGAGGTTATCGCCCGCACGCAGGCCGCTGGCGTGGGTGAGATTGTGATTAAGCGCGGGGCGGACGCGTGCCTTATCGCGATACCAGGCGAAGCGACCGTTGAGGTTCCGGCGGTGGCATTAGCGAAAGAGAAGGTGATCGATACCACGGCGGCGGGCGATTCGTTCAGCGCGGGCTATCTGGCAGTACGCCTGACGGGAGGCTCGCCGGAAGCGGCGGCGAAGCGTGGCCATCTCACGGCCAGCACGGTGATCCAGTATCGCGGAGCGATTATTCCGCGTGAGGCGATGCCTGGTTAACAACGGCGCGGGCTGATGCCCCCTCACCCTAACACTCTCCCCAAAGGGGAGAGGGAACGATAACACCCTCGCCCCTTTGGGAAGAGGGCCGGGGTGAGGGGCGTTGTGTCTCTTACTGCCCCTGCGGGATATCCGTTGCGTCCGGGTGCAAATCATCGGCCGCCGCGGCCTGAGCAGGCTGTGAGTCTGGCTCCATGATCGTTTTCCAGGTCGCCTGAAGTTCCTTCATGTCATACTCCGGCTCGCCTTTCGGCTGCAGCAGCACCAGCGTCATGTCCTGAGACAGCTGCTGGCGCAGATCCTGATTAAGCATGTCCACGGTCAGGCCGCTCAGGAAGTCCTGACGCAGCTTCTGATACTGTTCCGGCGCGATATCCACCACCTGATTTTGCAGCGAGCGAATGCGCTGGCTGATCAGGATGTCGGTATCTGCACGCGCGTAGGTCGCAAACAGTTTTTGCAGCTCAAGCTGCTTTTGCGCCACCAGCGCGTTGAACTCCTCTTCCGGAAGCCCCTCTTTACGCACTTTCGCCAGCTCTTTCGCCACCACGCCCAGGTTCGCGTTCAGCTTATCGCCGGGCGATTCAACGTTGATCGCACACTGCGCGCGCTGGAAGAGCACCCGGCAGTCGAAGCCAAGAGCAATATCCTTCACGTTATTCTTACTGAGCGTCTGCTGAACGTGCCAGAACAGCGCTTCACGCGCCAGGTCTGCGCGCCAGTAGCGGAGCAATGCGGCCGACTCACGAATCGGCTGCCATGCGGTATCCCACATCATGGACAGGCGATCCTGACGCACGGTATCCGTCATAATGCTGACCGGATCAACGCGCAGCGGAGACAGCGTAGGAACCGGCGCCGGGGTTTCCCGTTTGCCTTTGAGATCGCCAAAGGCTTTGTTGATCTGCTCTACCACCGCGCGGCTATCGACGTTACCCACGATAATCAGGGTCATCGCGTCCGGCGTATACCATTTTTGATAGAAGGACTTCACCTGCTCGACGTCCACAGGCTGCTTCAGCGGCTCGGCCGGGTCGTGGCCCAGCAGCGCAGAGCCCTTCAGGCGATAGCGCCACCAGCCTTCTTTGGTGTCCGTAGGCCAGGTCGCCACCATGTCGCCGTTGCTCAGCGCATAGTTTACGGACTCTGGGGTAATGGAGAGCTTGCCCGTGGCGTCTGAAAGGTAGGTGAGCGCTTCTTTCAGCAGGTCGTTGCGGTTGTTCGGCAGGCTAAGGTTAAACATGGTGTAGTCATAGGAGACCACGGCAGGCGGGAGCGGGCGTTTTGGGTCGATGGCCTGTTGCCATAGCGAACGCACCTGAACCGCTTGCAAACTGCCGCTCTGCGTGAGCGCCAGCCGGGGAATAAAATGGCTTAAGCCCGTCTGCTGGGTGCTCTCCGTCAGGGAGCCGGTATTCACAGACAGACGAATTTCGATACGGTCGCTGGGGCGTTGCGGTGTGGTGAGAACTTGCCACTGAAAGCCGTTTGCCAGAGTCCCTTGTTGCCACGCCGGGTCCGGCTGGAGCGCATCTGCCTGCACATAACTGGCTGCTGCCATCATCAGCAAACCGCCGGTTAAGAGTCGAATTTTTGTGCCCTGCATGTGAACCCCTGATCAACATTCCTGGTTAAAAAAGAGTGTCTCGCGACGTGAGCACTCTAAAAGATGACGATGAAAACACGTCGATTAGACCGCGTGTTCTGCAAAACGTCACGGCTCGAAGTGAAATATACCCAAAAAAAATCTTGTCGAATTATGACAGGTATGAGCGGTTATTATGCGCAGGAGCCCACATTCCGACAAGGGAATGCGGGCAATTGACGAGATATCAGGAGGATAATTCGGTTTTTTGGCTCTCAGGCGTGCGATTATTCAGCGTATCGTCGAGTTTTTTGTGGTCCAACTCTTTGACCCACTTCGCCACGACGACCGTCGCCACGCCGTTACCTACCAGGTTGGTAAGCGCACGCGCTTCGGACATAAAGCGGTCAATACCGAGAATCAACGCCAGTCCCGCTACCGGCAGGTGGCCGACCGCAGAGATGGTTGCCGCCAGCACGATAAACCCGCTTCCGGTAACGCCTGCTGCCCCTTTAGACGAAAGCAGGAGCACCACCAGCAGGGTGATCTGGTGGAAGATATCCATATGGCTGTTGGTCGCCTGAGCGATAAACACCGCCGCCATCGTCAGGTATATCGAGGTGCCGTCGAGGTTGAACGAGTAGCCCGTCGGGATCACCAGCCCCACCACCGACTTGCGGCAGCCCAGCTTCTCCATCTTATCGAGCATGCGCGGCAGCGCAGATTCAGATGACGACGTCCCCAGAACAATCAGCAGCTCTTCGCGGATGTAGCGGATGAACTTGAAGATGTTGAAGCCCGCGGCGCGCGCGATGGACCCCAGCACGACCACGACGAAGAGAATACAGGTGATGTAGAAGCAGATAATCAGCTGCCCCAGCTGCACCAGCGTACCCACGCCGTATTTACCGATGGTAAACGCCATTGCGCCGAATGCGCCAATCGGGGCCAGACGCATGATCATGTTGATGATGCCGAAGATGACCTGCGAGAAGCTTTCGATAACGTTAAAGATGATTTGGCCTTTGCTGCCCAGACGGTGCAGGGCAAAGCCAAACAGCACCGCAAACAGCAGCACCTGCAGGATGTTGCCGCTGGCGAACGCGCCGATAACGCTGCTTGGGATAACGTCCAGCAGGAAGGCCACAACGCCCTGATCTTTTGCCTGCTCGGCGTAGATCGCCACCGCTTTTGCATCCAGCGTCGCCGGGTCAACGTTCATTCCCGCGCCAGGCTGCACCACGTTAACAATAATCAGGCCGATAATCAGGGCGATGGTGCTGACCACCTCGAAATAGAGAAGCGCCACCGCGCCGGTACGCCCCACCGCCTTCATGCTTTCCATGCCCGCGATGCCGGTCACCACCGTACAGAAAATTACCGGCGCGATGATCATTTTGATGAGCTTAACGAACGCGTCGCCAAGCGGTTTCATTTGTGCGCCCAGTTCAGGGTAGTAGTGGCCAAGCAAAATACCGATTGCGATGGCCGTCAGGACCTGAAAGTAAAGGCTTTTGAAGAGTGAGGTTTTCATAGGGTGTCCTTGGGAAGAAAAACCACAGGCTTTATAAGGTTATGGTTAACCTGCGGCTCTAAAATAACACCCACATAACAGGACAGAAATAAACTTGGTTCAAATTTGAAACACAAATGTTAAGAAGTTTGAGCTGGCTCGCACAAGCCAGCAACAAAATTACACTGTTGCGCGATGGCTGTCGGCAGAAAGGTAGCGCTGTTCGAAGATCTCCGGCGGAACGGCGCGGGCAAACAGGAAGCCCTGGCCGCTCTCCACGCCCGCTTCGGCCAGCCACTGGCGCTGGGCGTCCGTTTCGATGCCCTCAGCAATCAGGTGCAGCTTGAGGCTGTGCGCCATCTGGATAATGGCCTGCACCATGCTGCTGTCGTCCGGCAGTCCGTCAACGAAGGTTTTATCGATTTTCAGAACGTCAACCGGCAGCGTTTTCATGTGCTGAAGCTGACGTAATCCGGCGTAGCCCATCCCAAAATCATCCAGCGCGATGCGAATACCCGCGTTGCGCAGCGGTTTGAGGATGGCGACGGCCTCGTTCGGGTCGTCAATCCGACGGCTTTCCGTCACTTCCAGAATCAGCGTATCGGGCTGGATGCGGTAGCGATGGATCAGCTCAAGCACCTCCGGCACCATGTTCGGGTGCAGCAGCTGCAGCGCGGAGAGGTTTACCGACAGCGGAAGCGCAACGCCCCGCTCCTGCCACGCGGCAAGCTGGCGGCAGGCTTCTTCAAGCACCCAGTACCCCACGGTCACCATCAGGCCGCAGGACTCTATGCGTTCGATCAGCCCCTCCGGGAGCTCCCACGTGCCGTCCGGCTGCTGAACGCGCAGCAGCGCTTCGGCACTTTTCACCTCGCCGGTTTGCAAATTCACCTGCGGCTGCAGCCAAAGCGCAAACCGGCGGTTGTCCAGCGCGGTCAAAATGTCGCTCTCTTCGGTAAGACGCTGCTGCGCCTTTTCCATCTGTTCGGGGTCGAAGAACTGGATCTGATTTTTACCTTTACGCCGCGCGGTGAGGGCCGCCGAGAAGGCGCGCCGATAGAGCTGCTCTGCCGTCAGGTCACCATAAAACATCGCAATTCCGATGCTGGCGCTCGGGCGCAGCTGAATGCCCTGCACGGGCAAGCGCTCATTGATGACAGTGAGCACTTGCTGACCTAGCGTCACCGCGTGCCAGGGCTCTTTCACGCCGTGGGCGATAATCACGAAGTCATATCCGCTAACCTGGGTCAGCACCATGCGCGGTGCCAGAACCGATTTCAGCTTTTCCACCAGCGTAAGAAGCAGGATCTCGCGCTGGTTTTCCTGCAGCACGCCCGCGGTGTCCTGCAGCGTTTCGCAGGCCACGGCCAGCAGCGCGGTCGTCTGCTGGCGGGCGACGGTCTGCTCCAGCAGCGCCATTAAAAACGTTTTGTTGGGCAGCTCGGACACCGGGAAACGGGTCGCGCTGCTGTTCAGCTCGTCCTGCTGGCGCTGGATACGCTGCTGGTTGAGGTTATAGCTGCGTATCAGCATGCCGATTTCATCGTCATGATGCAGGCGCGGCAGGGCAAGCTGATGTCCAACCTGATCCTGCGCGGAGAGCGTGTTTAGCTCCCGGGCAATGCGGCGCAGCGGGTGAACAACCAGACGATTAATACACCACGTCAGCCCTACGCTGAGGATCAGGGTTAAAAGTAAGCAAGTAGTCACTAACGTTGTAACCCAGCTCATCACGAACTTATACATGCGGTATGAATCGGCCTGCATCACCAGATAGGCCAACGGCTGGGGGTTTGAGGGACGCTCAAGAGAATAAATCGGCAGGGAGATCTGCACCGGCAGCTCAAACATCCGCATTATCATCATCGGAACCGGCCGCTCGGGGATAAAGCTCATTCTCAACGCCTGAAACTGGTTAGGCAGCACCACATCGGCACGGCTCACGATGCCGGCGGGCTGGATGCGCTTTAGGATGGTTTCTGCTTCGGGGATATCCCCCTTCAGAATCGAGGCCGAGAGAGGCTCCCGCACCGAGCGGGCAATACTTTCCAGTTGCGAAGCCGTGTTATAGCGATTCTGCTGGACGGAATGAAACAGCAAAATTACGCAGAAGAGGGATACAAACAGCATGGTGACGGCAGAGACCATCGCCATCTGTTTGATAGTTAAAGAACGGCTGACACGCAAAATGACTCTCCACAAAGCTCGAAGCGCAAGGCGCACCAGGGGGTAAACCTGGTGCGACTGAGTATACCCGATTGCCGTACGTTAAAGAGAGACTTACAAATCGATTAAGGTAAATCTGATTACCAGTCCGCGTACGGTATGAGCGGCTCTGGCGGTAAATCCATATCGCCCTGCCAGCCCGCGGCAGAATAACGGACATACAGCAGCGCGTGGCTTGGGGTGTAGTCTTTGGCTTGCTGGATATCAACGCCCGCCCCGACAAACCAGTTCGACGTCACGCGGCGTTCGATAATCGCCCGAGCGGTATAGCCGGTCCCGGACGAGCTGCTGCCGGTTTCCATCGCGCCTCTGTCGGTATAGCGGCCCGGCTCATCGGTGGGGATCAGCCCCTGAACAGGGTAGCGCATTACATCTTTCGTTTTGGAATGCGACCAGGAGGCCGAGCCGCCCAGCTCCCAGGACCAGTTTTCGGTACGCTTACGCCAGGTCACCGGCAGCGCAAAGGAGACGTACTCCTGCGGGCTGTAATATCCGCCCTGGCCGAGCGTATAGGCGCTCAGATCTTTGTCGTAATGCCACAGCATATTCGAGACGCCGACCGTCAGGCGTTCGTTGTTTTTGTTGATCACTTTATAGTAGTAACCGGTCATCCAGCGCACGCGCCAGTTATCTTCCACATTTTTCCCGGTCAGACTGTCCGCGTTAAGGCTTGACCAAATACCGTTCGCTTCGCCCTTGTCGTAGCTTACGCTCACGCCGCCGCCCGTCGCGCGGACGCCGCCCCAGGTCGTACCCGTGTTAGTGTCTTTCTGTCCGGCAAACGCCAGCAGGGAGCTGGAAATGGGACGACGATGCGCGTTCACGGTGTATCCAACGGGGCCGAGATCGCCGCTATAGCTAACGCCGCCCACGACGTCCACCACGTCAAAGCCCATCGGCGTGGTGCCGATGTCCCACGACCAGGTTTTATTCTGCCAGCCCACCGCCACGCTGGCGCCGTTGGCCGTCTGGCTGGTGTTGCCGCTACACGGCGTTTCCGCACAGGTACCCCATTTCGGATCGTAGGTCCCGTTAGTGGTCGCAAAAGAACCGGCGTCCATGTTCACCAGGTCGCTGCGGAAAAACATGCGGCCATCGGACATCGGCGCGTCCACCTGCAGCATCGTGGTGTGCGCCTTCAGGTCTGAATAACCGCCCGTACCGCTGGAGCCCCAGAAGTCGTGCTGCAGCGTCACGTTAAGGTCCTGCTGACGGTATAAATCCCCGGCATCGCTGCGCACGCCGCGCTTCAGCCAGTCGTCTTTTTCGTCGTTGCGCGTCAGGCGGGTAAAGCTGTCGTTATCCGCCGGGCGCGTCGTCGTAATGCCGGACGACACCATCGCGTCTTTATACGTCTCAAGCGCCTGCTGCGGCTGGCCGTTTTGCGTCAGGAAGCGGGCCGCGTCGCGCAGCACCAGCGCGTTCTCCATGGACGGCGGCTGCGATTTTGCCTGAGGGATCAGCTTGCTGAAGAGGGTTTCTGCGGCAGCGGAATCGCCGAGACCCGCCTGCGCCATCGCGATGCGGCGCTGCATGTTAAGCGATACGGGCTCTCCGCCTTCTGCGGCAGGCAGCTTCGCCAGCTCGGCGCGCGCCGCGTCTTTGTTGCCCTGAGCAATGTAGACTTCAGTCAGCCCCAACAGCGCGTCTTCGTTTTGCGGCTCGCGCTGCAGCACGGTGCTATAGGCGGTTTTCGCCGCGTTGTGATCGCCACGCTGTTCCGCCCAGTCGGCCAGGGTTAAATCAATGCGGGTGGACGTCGGCTGCTGGCGAAGCAGGCTTTCGGCCTCCTGCTCTTTACCGCTGTCGCGCAGGCGGTTCGCCGTCTCCAGCACCTGGTTGCTTTGCAGGCGGTCCGCCAGCTCCTGAATATTGCCATTCCACTGGCCGCGCGGGAGCGTATCCAGATGCGCCAGCGCGGCACGGTCCCGATCGCTGCCGGAAAGGTAGAGCCCGTAGGCATAAACCTGCTCCGGATCGGCCGGTTTTTGGCTGGCGAGCTGGCGCATAAGATTATCGGCCTGCCCAGGCTGGCCCGCGCTGTAGAGATCGCGCGACAGACGATAGGTTATCCACACGTCGCCGGGCGAAAGCGCCAGACGTCGACGCTGGATTTCTGCCGCCTGGGCGTATTTCCCCTGGTTTTCCAGCTGCTCCGCCTGCGCCGCCAGCTGCTCGTTGGTCAGGCTGCGTTCAATATCATCAATGCTGCGACGCTGGCTGGCCGAAAGCGACTGAATGAACTGCGAAGCTTTTTCCGGCGACTGGGCGCGATAAACGTTAGCCAGCCCGCGCACGGCGTTGCTGTTGCCGCTGTCCATGCGCAGCGCCTGACGGTAGTAACGCTCCGCCGCCTCGTTATCCTTGCGCGCCGCCGCCGCATCTCCCAGGCCTAATACGGCGTAGCTGTCGGTGTTATCAACGCTGCGCGCCTGCTGGTAGTAGCGCTCCGCCTGCGCGGTGTTGTTGGCTTTTAGCGCGGCGTCACCCTGCTGGATCAGCAGCCAGTAGCGGTTGACCTTGAGCAGGCTGTCCCATTTGCCCCGGTTGTCACTCTGAGGATCGAGGGCAATGGCCTTCTCAAACTGGGCTACCGCGCGGGCGCGATCGCCTTTCTGGGAATAGGCTTGCCCCAGCGCGCCCACGGCCTCGCTGTCGGCATGATTTGCACTTACCGCTTTTTGCAGTTCCGCCACCGCTTTACCCGCCTGCCCGGCATCAACCGCGGCCAAGCCCTCCGCTTTCGCGCGGAACGTCGGATCGGCAAGCTGCTTTTGCTGTTCCGCAAGCTGCGCGCGCGCGGCGGTGACGTTATCGCCGTCGCTAAAAACGCTGAGATATTTTTGCAGCGCGTTCACGCTGGCGCTGCTGGCCGGCAAGTCTTTAACCTGCTGATACCACATGTCGGACGCCTGGCTGCGGCCGTTGTTAGACCTGGCCATCTCCTGGAGCACCGCAAACCCTTCGTCGCGTCGACCGGCCTGGAACAGCAGCTGGGCCAGCGTCGCCTGCAGCTGCGCGTTTCCTGGGCTGCTGGCGTTGATTTTTTTCATCTGGTCAATGGCCGAATTACGGCGCGCGGGCGCTTTGGCCACCGCGCTCCAGTATTCCGTTGCCAGATCGCCGCTCGGCGGGTTTCCGGAGAACAGTTTGTCGTAAGCGGCAATCGCTTCCTGGGTATGCCCGGTGGTGGCGAGCAGTCGGGCCTGCTGTAGCGCCTGACGACCGTCGGGCGTGGAGAGCAGCATCGTAGTGCGCGACGACTGATACGCGCTGGAGTTCGGCGCAATGCCCTTCAGGCGATCGAGTTCTTTCTGCGCGCCCGAGCTATCGCCCTGTCGTAGCAGATAGCGTAAACGTGCGGCAATGACGTCCGGATTGTTTGGGTCGATCAGTTCAAGCCGATAGAGAGACTGGCGCACCAGATCTTCGCGCTGCGTCGACTCGCCCAGACGAACCTGCTCCAGCAGCTGTTTCTGCTGCGGAGAATTGGCCGCGTGGGCCATCGGCATTAGGGCCAGGCCGAGCGATAAACTGAGTAGACTTACTGTGAACTTGCGCATTCCTGGCCCCAATCCGGTATTAATTCACCCTTAGTGGTGAAGCGAAAACGATGCTGATCCCAGCCTTGCCCAAAGAGCGTCAGTACATAGCTGAAGTAGGCATTTTTATCGGGAAAATGATCGGTGACGCGCTGACGCTGTACCGCCTGCGCGTCTCTGTCTTGTAAAAAAGGAAGCAGCGAGGCGGAAAAACCGACCGGGCCGTTGCCCGTCGTTTTTCCAGTCGCCACGTCAACGACTTCCGGCGGCAAGCCGTTACGATCGGTCAGCGCCGCCATCGGCTTGAAGCGCGCCAGAAGCCGCGCTTTTTGCGGATCTTTTTCATTCATCATGCCGACCCAGAGATAGACACGAATTGCGTCATAGCTGCCCACCAGCGACGCATCCTGCTTCAGCTGCCAGCCTTTACCTTTCACGTAGCGCACCCAGTTCGGAGAGAACCCCTTCGGTGCGGTTTCCAGCAGCAGGCGCAGGTTGGTTTCACGCAGCGTGCTCCATGGCGCGCCGTAGCGGGTGAAATAGTTGGCTAGCTGCGGCGGGAGATAGCTGGGGTTGAAGCGCCACGCATTCTCTTCGGCGAACCCCACCCTGCCCGGCAGCAGCATCGATCCCAGCCCGGGCACTTTCACCACCTCTTCACTCGCGATGCGGCTCAGCAGGGCTTTACCCACGCGGGTATAGTCCGGGTTTTTCCACAGGCGCCCGGCTTCCAGCAGCGACCAGGCGATCCAGATGTCGGCATCAGATGCGGAGTTAGTGTCGATCACCGCCCAGCTCTGTTTATCCTTCTGTCCCCAAAGCCAGGCGGGGAGATGTTGCGCTAAATCGCCCTCGGCAAGGTTATCGCGCGTCCACGCCAAAACCTCATCAAACGCTTTGCGATCGTTGGCGACAAGGGCAAAGAACAGCGCGTAGCTTTGCCCTTCAGACGTGGTGATTTTGCGCGAGTCGCTTGGGTCAATAACCCGCCCGTCCTGGCTGATGTAGTCCTGTTTAAATTGATCCCATGCAGGCCAGGTGCAGGCGGCGCGGAGATTCCCCGCCGCCAGCATCAACGCCGCCAATACGCACCAGCGAAAAACGTTCATCACGGCTTACTCACGATTCGGATTGAGGCGACGACGGCTGATAATGCGCAGCAGGCGCCACAGCACCCATGCCAGCAGAACCACGCTTATCGCGGCCAGCACGGCCAGCAGCACCGGATGGTTAGACAGCGCGTACCACAGACGCTCAAACCACGGCAGATGGCCCACGTAGTAGATATCGCCCACGCGCAGGCTGTTAACGCCGGACTCGCGGATCACGGAGACGGAGCCGAACATCGCCGCGCGCTTACCGCTGTCATTCATCGCATTGTTGAGCAGCTCATAGCCACGCGGGCTGTCTGCCAGCAGCGCAACTACGCTGCGCTGGTCGTTATACGGCGACTGGAAGCCCACAATCGCGGCCATCGGCGCTTTCGACGTTACGGTCGTTTGCGCGCTGGCCTGGCGGTCGTTTTTGTCCGGCATAATGCTCGGGAACTCGGTCTGGCGCAGCGGCGTGTTAACCCAGGACTGGGCGGCCTGCACCAGCAGATCGATTCGCTTGTCATCCTTCAGCGCGTCCGGGATCGTGCCGATCACCATCAGATCCGCGTCTTTGTTCTGGATCTGGCTGCCGTCATCGGTCAACGTCACGTTGATCGCCGGTAAACCTGTCTGCGCACCCACGATGCCCATCGTATCCAGCAGTGTTGTCAGCTGAGATTCGTTAGGCGTTTTTGGCATGACGACGATGGACTGGGACAGATCGGCCATGCGGCTGAACGGGAAGCTTGCGTTGGCAAACGCCCGCAGATCCGGCATGGCGATGAAGTGATAATACTTCGAGAAGTCAATGGTTGAATCATCGCCAATGACCACGCGGTTCTGCACAGGCTGGAAGGTGATGCAGTTATCAATTGAGCCGCCAGGCATCGGGTTCATGTACTGGAAGTCAAAGCGCAGCTGGTTAATCGCCCCCAGCTTTAGCGCCGGAATAGAGACATCGGTTTTACCGTCCAGCAGCCCTTGCAGCACAGGCAGGCGCAGCATGAGCCTGTTGGTTTCCTGATTGCTGGCCAGGCTGAACGATTGCAGGAACTGGTTGTTCAGGCTGATATCCATGCGCGAGCTGTCTTTGGTGACCGGCGCGGTGTAGCGATAGTTCAGATTGATGTCGATCCCGTTGGTGCGCAGCAGATAGAGATCCGGCGGCAGATTAAGCGACAGGCTGACCGGCGCAGGCTCAAGCCCCGTCGACTGGAGCTGTTCTTCATAGGTTTTCAGCTCGCCAAAGGTGATCGCGCGGTCGGTACGCACCCAGTTTGGCGCGTCGTAAGGCTTGCGCGCCAGCAGCGGCTTAACGTCATCAACCACGACGCTGTTGCCGCGGAAAAGTACGTTGCCCTGGGCAATGCCTTTGGCCGCCTGAACGAGATCTTTATCATCACGCCCGAAGACCACCAGCAGCTTCACGTACGGGTTATCCGGGTGGCTCATCATTTCCACGGTCGGCGCGGTCACGTTCGGATGGTCGCGCAGGAAGGCCGGGCGTTTGTCGTTGGTGGCGAACACGATGGCGTTACGATCGGGCAGCTTATCAAACAGCACCGGGAAGGTTTGCCCGCGCCAGGCGGCGCGAGAACCAAACCACGAGGTCACGATTGTCGCCGCCAGCTGCTGGGTGATATCCGGTGAACCGGCAAATACCACCGGCAGGTTCAGCTGACGGTTGTCGCGCGGGTCAAAAAACGGCACCGGGAATGCGGAGAGATCGTTTTTCAACGCCAGCGACTGGTACGTCATCTGTAACGACGAGTTGCGCCCCACGTCCATCCACAGCGTGGTGCTGGCCGGGTTTTCGCAAACGTCGCGGTAGTGGCCAACAAATTCAAGGCGAACGCGGTTGAAGTCGGTGATGAACAACGGATTGATCGGCACCTGCGCCAGCGTTTTTTTACCCAGCTGCTCCTTAGTGACCGGCAGCACGTCCATCAGCTCGTCGTTCAGGTAGACCTTGAGCTGGGACTGCACGGGCAGCAACGATGGAGAAGGCGTGTATTCCAGGTTCAGAACGGCCTGCGAGACGACTTCGTCACTGCGCATGCCAAACTCGACGCCGCCGTTAGGGTTGACGCCGCGAAGCACCATGCTTCCCGGAGGCGGCGCAATCTGCGCGAAGGTGAGCTTCACGTCACGCGATGGCGCATTTTCGACGGCAACCGGCGCATTGGCGCCCTGCACGCCGGGCATCACCTGCCCGACAATCTGCGTTCCGTTCTGCTCGGCGGGCAGCGTGTTGCCCTCTACCGGCTGGTTGGGCACAACGTTCTCCGTTTGACCGGACGCTGCCGTGATGACCGGATCGGTCGCTTGTGCGACCACAGGTACCGTTGGCGCAGGCGTCGCGGCTGCATTATCAGGCGCGGCGTTCGCCATTGTTGCGGGAAGCGCACTCATCCCCATTGCCACTGCACATAACCAGGAAAGTTTTGTTTTCATCGCGTTATCATCATTGTTGAGCCATAACCGGGTCCGCCTGCTTCACCGCTTCCCGCTCGGGCCGACGAGGAATAAACGACACGACCCAGGAAACCAGCGAAGTAAGAGACCGGAAAATTAATTTCACCGACGACGGGGCAAATTCTGCAAGGTGACGATAGCCACGGAACCCCAGCTTCAGAATATCCAGCAGGCTTTCCAGAGGTTTATCTTCCGGGAAGCTGTCCTGCCAAAGCGCCCACGTATCCGCACGGGCGAACGTACACTGCACGAAATCGATGTGTTGCTTTTTGGTCAGCGGCATCAGCTGCAGACCCACTTCATTGCCCAGCACGCGCACGACCTGCGTCGGGAAAACATATTCCTGCTGACCGCGCTTGAGCAGTAGATTCACTTTCTGCCCTTCAAGCACCTTCCCCTGACCGTTGATTTTGATCCCCAGGCCGCCGTCGGAGAAGTCGTGAACGGTGCAGGAGAAGAGATGACCATCTTCTCGGGCAATCGCCGCTGGCATGCAGATTTCAACGCGATGCGCGCGGCGAACCTGCTTGCTTTCTACCGACACAGCCACCGCGCCGCCGAGGATAATCAGGTTGTAGAAGACCCACGCCATACTGACGAACACGGTCAGGACCTCGTTTTCCGGGCCATAGAAGTAGCGCCAGATGCCGACGATCACCCCCACGATATTGAGCAGCACGAGGAAGATATACGGGCGGGAAATCACCCAGTCGACGTATTCTTCCTCCACCAGCCCGCCTTTCGCGGTGACGTTAAACTTGCCTTTGTGCGGGTTGATCAGCGCGACCATCGTTGGCGGGGCGATATACCAGGCCAGCACGGTTTCGTAAATTTCACTCCAGAACGAATGGCGATATTTGCCCTGAATCTTCGAGTTCGTCAGGCTGGCGTGGATCATGTGCGGCAGCACGAACAGGGCGATCATCAGCGCGGGCGCGTAGATGATGTAAGCGTGAAGAAGCAGGAACGCCAGCGGCGCGGTCAGGAAGATTAACCGTGGAATGCCGGACAAGAAGTGGAACATGGCGTTGACGTAGCACAGGCGCTGCGCCAGCTTCAGCCCTTTGCCCATCAGCGGGTTATCCAGGCGGAAGATTTGCACCATGCCGCGCGCCCAGCGAATGCGCTGGCCAATGTGCGCGGAGAGTGATTCCGTTGCCAGGCCCGCCGCCTGCGGAATACGCATATAGGCGGAGGTATAGCCAAGACGGTGCAAGCGCAGCGAGGTGTGGGCATCTTCGGTCACGGTTTCAACGGCGATACCGCCAATTTCATCCAGCGGTTTGCGGCGAATCACCGCGCAGGAGCCGCAGAAGAACGTGGCGTCCCACATGTCGTTTCCGTCCTGCACCAGGCCATAGAACAGCGTGCCTTCGTTTGGCGTTTTGCGAAAACGCCCCAGGTTACGCTCGAACGGGTCCGGCGAGAAGAAGTGGTGCGGCGTCTGCATCATCGCCAGCTCTTTCTCTTTCAGGAACCAGCCCATCGTCATCTGCAGGAATGAGCGCGTTGGCACGTGGTCACAGTCGAAAATGGAGACAAACTCGCCGGTGGCATATTTCAGCGCGTTGTTGATGTTACCGGCCTTCGCGTGCTCATGCGTGGTGCGGGCAATGTACTCAACCCCCACATCCTGCGCAAACTGGCGGAACTCCGCGCGGCCACCGTCGTCAAGGATCCAGATTTTGAGCTTATCTTTTGGCCAGTCGATGCCGAGCGCCGCGTAAATCGTATTTTTCACGACGCTCAGATCTTCGTTATAGGTTGGCACGAAGAGATCGACTGAAGGCCACTGGGCGGTATCTTTTGGCAACGGCACGGGCTGACGATTCAGCGGCCAGATAACCTGGAAATAGCCCAGTACCAGCACAATCCACGCGTAAGTTTCCGCAAACAGCAGGACCAGACCGCACACCAGGCTGACCGGATCGTTCCAGTTCAGCGTCGAGGTGTAGCGCCACCAGATGTAGCGACAGGAGACGGTGAGCGACAGCACAATCAGCATCAGCGCGGAGAAGCGCCCCGGAATACGCCGCACCAGCAGCGCGACGCCCCACAGCAGGATCAGGAAGGTGAACTGCGCCAGCGGGTTGAAGGGCTGCGTAACGCAGACCAGCGCCAGGATAAGCGAGAACACCACAATCACGCCGAGAATAAAACGCCGCAAGCCCGGGTGCAGGTGCCCGAGCTCTTTGTGATCGTCCAGATGGCTGGTCCTGTCGCCCACGCGTTCGGGCAGGCTGTCCAGCCACTGATGGTAGCGTTCACGTAGGTTTTGCAGGCGGTCAACGCTGCGCCAGCGCGGTTTCTTCTCTTCGGTTCGCGGCGAGGTTGCCGCCAGCCAGACGGCCTGAATAAAGTAGCGCGCGGGATCTAACGGCCTCGGCCTGTCCGGATTGATGTGCGGGTAAAGCTCGCTGTGCCGTGCCCGAATGCGCTGCCAGCGAGGGTGTTCGAGCGGAATGAACGTCCAGGCCAAAATCATCCAGAAACAGCCGAGCGCGGCCCCGACTGCCGATGCGCCGTGTCGACGATAGTGCCGATAGCGCTCGCTTAAGCGCGCGCTGACTGGAGGAATAAGCAGCCAGGTAGACAAGCGGCTCATACCGCGCTCCCGGCAGACTCCCGGTACCCTGCGTAATGCAGAAGACACCAGTTCGCCAGCGTCAGGATCTCCTCTGCCGCGAGGGAATCGCTACGGTATTCGCCAACAGGCTGTTTAGAAGCGAGACATTCCGCCATCGCCTCATCACGATGGATAACGATTGGCAGCAGGCGACGCTGGCTTTGCAGCCAGACCTGGTAGAGATCGTCCTGAATTTGGCTGCCGATACGTAAATCATTAATCAGAATTTGGGCGTTGTCGGGCAACGCCTGCTGGTGAAGGCGGATATGGCAGTTCGCATCCACGTTCACAATAGAGAGCACACGATCGCATTGCGCCATGAGCTGACGCGTCAGCGATGCCGCGCCGTGCGGCAAATCCAGCAAAATCCATTTGTAGTGGCCCTGCGCCTTCAGGCTTTGCAGCGCGGTCACAAACTGGGAAAACAGGCGCTGATACGCCGCTTCATTTCCACGTTCCGTTTCAGTCAGCTGACCGAAAGGCAGTAAATCGAGCTGAGAGGTGTAGCGCATACCCGCATCACGCCAGTCTTTGTCATCAAGCAGCGCGCGCGCCCAGCCCTCTGTGCGGGTAAAATCGACGTTAAAAGACATACGCAACAAATTATCGGAGCTGGCATCAATAACCAGCACCGATTCACCTAATAGCTGTAATGACCACGCCAGCGCCGCAGTAACGGATGTGGTTCCCACTCCGCCACGCACGCCCTGTAATCCAAGTATGGCCATCAATGGCTCCCTTATTGTTGTTGGGCAAATTCAGCTAATAGCGGCCAGCGTTTAAGCGCTGCCGCCAACTGTTCCCGCTGGGAAATATCGGTGTAGTCTATTTCGGGTAACGAAAAGGCCTTCGTCAGCGCCAGGAAGTCATTTTGGAATGTGTACCCCAGGCTGGAATCGACTGGCGTTACGGGCTCATTATTATGCATTCTTATTCTATCCCTTCGAGTAACTTTGCATGTTTAGGTCTATCCGGGCATCCTGCCCTCGAATTTCGATTTACATGCTAAATCTGATGTTCTTTAATTTCAATGTTAGGTTTATTTCTGGGCTTTCGCTAGTAAACTGAGATACAGATAAATTAGATGAAATGAGGGACACCGTGGGCTCCATATTTTCTATTGGCATTCAGCCATTATGGGATGAATTGCGCCACATGCCGGTTGGAGGAGTCTGGTGGATTAATACAGACCGGGACGAGGAAGCTGTCCGCCTGGTAAACCAGACCATCGCCGCGCAGGATAAACTCTCCCGCGTTGCCGTCATTACAATGGGTGATGATCCCAATAAGATAGTTTCGCTTGAAAGTGAACAAGGTCCACAAACTGTACGGTTATTTACCATGCCGTCGGATGCAGATAATCTTTCCTTTTTGCCGCGCGATATAGATTGCTCCATTGATCCGGATCACTATTTATTGATTCTTAAATGCGCTAATAACGCATTGCAGAATATATCTTCTGAGAAACTACTCAATTACCTTGAAAGTTTCCATAAGTGGGCCAGGAATCGAAAGTGCACGGTTTTGGTCGTCAATCCGGGCAGCAATAATGACAAGTTATTCTCGCTTCTGATGGCTGAATACCGTTCTCTTTATGGCCTGGCAAGCCTTCACTATCAGAGCGACAGCTATCTTTACGATATTGCGTTTTGGTGCAACGAAAAGGGCGTGAGCGCGCGGCAACAGCTGACGCTGACCTCTGAGTCCGGCGAATGGCATCTTGCTCAGCAGGAGGAAACCGTTGTTCAGCCGCGCAGCGATGAAAAACGTATTCTTAGCCACATTGCCGTGTTGGAAGGTGCGCCCGCGCTTTCTGAGAATTGGTCATTGTTCGACAACAACGAAGCCTTATTTAATGAAGCCCGTACGACGCAAGCCGCGACCATCGTTTTCGCCTTAGCCCAGAACAACCAAATCGAAACGCTGGCGAGACAAATTCATACGCTGCGCCGCCAGCGTGGCAGCGCATTAAAAATCGTGGTGCGAGAAAGCAGCACCAGCCTGCGGGCTACTGACGAACGGCTGCTGCTGGGATGCGGCGCCAATATGGTTGTGCCCTGGAACGCCCCGCTATCGCGCTGCCTGACGCTTATCGAAAGCATTCAGGGCCAGCAGTTTAGCCGCCACGTACCGGAAGATATTTCCACGCTGCTCTCCATGACCCAGCCGATGAAGCTCCGTGGATACCAGAAATGGGACACCTTCTGCGATGCGGTCAGCAATATGATGAACAACACGCTGCTGCCGGCCGACGGTAAAGGCGTGATGGTCGCCCTGCGTCCCGTTCCCGGGATTCGCGTTGAGCAGGCGCTAACGCTGTGCCGCCCAAACCGTACCGGCGATATTATGACGATTGGCGACAACCGTCTGGTGCTGTTCCTGTCCTTCTGCCGGGTTAACGATCTCGATACGGCACTCAACCATATTTTCCCGCTGCCGACCGGAGATATTTTTTCTAACCGCATGATTTGGTTTGAAGATAACCTGATCGGTGCGGAAGTCACGCAAATGCGTTCTCTTACCCCCGAGCAGTGGGCGAAACCCCTTCCAATAACGAGCGATGCCAAGCCTGTTCTCAACGCCAGGCATGATGGACACATCTGGCGTCGGGTTCCGGAACCGCTTCGTTTATTATCTGAAAATCAAGAGGGTGCCTCATCATGAACATCAGCGATATCATTCAGCTGGTCATCCTTTGTGCACTAATTTTTTTCCCGCTTGGCTACTATGCGCGCCATTCGCTTCGCCGTCTTCGCGATACAGCCAGAATGTTATTTGTAAAACCTCGCTACGTTAAACCAGCCGGAACACTGACACGAGCTCCGCAAGTCAAGGCAACCCGAAAACATGACTAACTCTTCCTATACCACGTCGGCTCCCTCACCGCTGTGGCAATACTGGCGCGGCCTTTCCGGCTGGAATTTTTACTTCCTGGTGAAGTTTGGGCTGCTGTGGGCGGGCTATCTTAACTTCCATCCGCTGGCTAACCTGGTGTTTATGGCATTCCTGCTGATGCCCATTCCCAGCCTCAGGCTCCACCGCATCCGCCACTGGGTTGCCATTCCAATCGGGTTTGCGCTGTTCTGGCATGATACCTGGCTGCCCGGCCCGGATAGCATCATGAGCCAGGGATCGCAGGTTGCCGGCTTTAGCGCTGACTACATCCTTGATTTAACCCAGCGCTTCATTAACTGGCAGATGATCGGCGCGGTCTTCGTGCTGCTGGTTGCCTGGCTTTTCCTCGCCCAGTGGGTGCGCGTCACCGTGTTTGTGGTGGCTATTCTGGTCTGGCTGAACGTGCTTACGCTGGCAGGCCCAAGCTTCTCTCTGTGGCCAGCCGGTCAGCCAACAACGACCGTTACGACGACGGGCGGCTCTGCTGCGGCGACGGTTGCTACTGCAGGCGATACGCCTGTGGTGGGCGATATCCCGGCACAAACGGCACCGCCGACGTCGGCAAACCTGAACAACTGGCTCTCAAGCTTCTATGCCGCTGAAGACAAGCGTCAGACCAAATTCCCGGATGCACTTCCTGCGGACGCACAGCCGTTTGAACTGCTGGTGATTAACATTTGCTCCCTGTCCTGGGCGGACGTGGAGGCTGCCGGGCTGATGTCGCATCCACTCTGGTCGCATTTTGATATTCAGTTTAAAGATTTTAACTCTGCGACCTCCTACAGCGGCCCGGCGGCCATCCGCCTGCTGCGAGCGAGCTGTGGACAGCAATCGCATAAAAACCTCTATCAGCCGGCGGGTAATCAGTGCTACCTGTTCGATAACCTGGCGAAACTGGGCTTCACGCAGCACCTGATGCTGGGCCACAACGGTCAGTTCGGTAACTTCCTGAAGGAAGTGCGCGAAGAAGGCGGTATGCAGGCTGCGCTGATGGACCAGACCGGTTTACCTGTGCCTCTGCTGGGCTTCGACGGTTCGCCGGTTTACGATGATACCGCCGTGCTGCAGCGCTGGTTAGATACCACCGGAAAGGACGATAACCCGCGTAGCGCAACGTTCTATAACACACTGCCGCTGCATGACGGTAACCACTTCCCTGGCGTGAGCAAAACCGCCGATTACAAGGTCCGCGCCCAGAAGTTCTTCGATGAGCTTGATGCATTCTTTACCGAGCTGGAAAAATCAGGCCGTAAGGTCATGGTGGTGGTTGTGCCGGAACATGGTGCTGCGCTGAAAGGCGACAGAATGCAGGTGTCTGGCCTGCGCGATATCCCAAGCCCTTCGATCACCAACGTTCCTGCCGGCATTAAGTTCTTCGGTATGAAAGCCCCGCATCAGGGCGCGCCGATTGAGATTACGCAGCCAAGCAGCTATCTGGCGATTTCAGAGCTGGTAGCACGTGCGGTAGATGGGAAGCTTTTCGTAGAAGACAGCGTGAACTGGGATCAGCTCACCAGTAACCTGCCGCAGACTGCAGAGGTGTCCGAAAACGCTAATGCGGTGGTGATTCAGTACCAGAATAAACCTTACGTTCGCCTGAACGGCGGGGACTGGGTGCCGTATCCGCAGTGAATTTAAATCAGTAAAAAGGGAGCCAGTGGCTCCCTTTTTTATTCCGCGCTTCGTAGTGAAATCTCACCGCCAACCCAGGGCTTTATCACCCCATCCTGCTCAAGCAGCAGGGCCCCCTGCGCATCAATGCCGCGAGACGTGCCGTAGACCTCTTTTTCGCCAATCAGCAGCTTCACCGGCCGGTTAATAAAGTTATCCAGCTTTTCCCAGCGTGAAAGGAAAGGTGCCAGCCCCTCTTGCTCAAAGAGGGTGAGCGCCGTACGGAGATCTTTGATCAGCCGCACCGCGAGGGTGTTACGATCTATTTTCACCCCGGCCTCCTGCAGGTTCGTCCAGGCCTGATTGACCACCTCGCTCTGCACGTTGCGCATCACCATATTCAGGCCGGCACCAATTACGATCTGCGCAGCATCACCGGTTTTTCCCGTCAGTTCTACCAGGATGCCCGCCAGCTTGCGATCCTTCAGATAGAGATCGTTGGGCCATTTAACCCGTACGTCTTTGGCTCCCAGATCCTGCAGCACTTCCGCCATGATGATACCAATCACCAGGCTCAGCCCAACAGCCGCGGCCGGGCCCTGCTCAAGACGCCAGAACATGGAAAGATAGAGGTTAGCACCGAACGGTGAGAACCACCTGCGCCCGCGGCGGCCGCGTCCGGCCTGCTGATATTCAGCAACGCAAGCGTCACCTGATTCTAGCTCGGCGAGACGATCGAGAAGATACTGGTTGGTTGAATCGATGACGGGCAATACCGCAACCTTTCCCTGAACAACCTGACTGCGGATCAGCGCTTCATTCAGCAGTTGAATGGGCTCCGGCAGGCTGTATCCTTTTCCAGGGACCGTAAAAACATCGACGCCCCAGTCTCTAAGCGTTTGAATATGCTTATTGATCGCAGCGCGGCTCATACCTAACCGCTCGCCCAGCTGCTCACCTGAATGAAACTCGCCGTCTGCAAGAATGCCGATCAGCGTCAGGGGTATTGTATTGTCCTTCACGTAATGGTCTCCACGGCGTTTACTTCACCCTTACAGCCAATGAAGCGTACTTCTGGCTCTAGCCAGACGTTAAATTTTTCGCCAACGCGCTGACGGACATAATGGGCCAGCTGGACGACATCCTGGCTGGTCGCATCGTGTTGATTTATCAGTACCAACGCCTGCTGACGGTGAACGGCAGCCCCTCCGACCGCAGTGCCTTTTAAGTCGCACCGATCGATAAGCCATCCCGCAGCCAGCTTCACGCTGCCATCTGCCTGAGGATAATGCGGAGCCGACGGCCAGCCAGCAAGAAATGCTTTTGCATCTTCGCCGCTGATAACCGGGTTTTTGAAGAAACTCCCGGCATTTCCGTTCACTTTCGGATCGGGGAGCTTCGTCATTCGCATATGGCAAACCGAGTCAAACACTTCACTAGGGGTGACCGTTGCCGGATCGAGACGGGCTAAATCGCCGTAGGTCAGGACCGGGTTCCATTGTTTCGCCAGGCGCAGGCCAACGGCCACAATGACGTAGCGATCCTGATATTCGTGTTTGAAAATACTGTCACGATAGCCAAAACGGCACTGCTCAGCGGTTAAGCGCTGGGCGCTTCCCGTTGCTAACTCAATGCAGTCAACGTATTCGCAGACGTGCTTCAGTTCGATGCCATAGGCACCGATATTTTGAATCGGAGACGATCCCGCGCAGCCAGGAATGAGGGCGAGGTTTTCCAGCCCTGGCATGCCTTTTTCCAGGGTGAACTGCACTAGACGGTGCCAGTTCTCCCCGGCCCCAACGTGCAAGTGCCAGCTGTCTGCCCGCTCTTCAACAGCAATTCCCATGATGCGATTGACGATTACCGTGCCCGCAAAATCATCGAGAAACAAGACATTACTTCCCTCGCCGAGGATCAGGACAGGTTCATCTTTTTCTGCTGCGCTTTGCCAGGCATCCAGCAATTGCTGAGCGCTATCGGCACGTACAATCTGATTAGCATTCTGTTGAATGCCAAAGGTATTCCAGGGCTTAAGGGAATGATTCATAGACGCTATCCTGATGCAAAAACCGGGATAGTTTACCGTATATACGGATGAATAGGTGATCAGTTTCTGGAAAGCAGGAAGGGGCAAAAACGCAAAAAGGCCATCCTTCCGGATGGCCTCTTCACTTGTTTGATGCCTGGCAGT